>CAVUTN010000007.1:0-35687 GCA_963744515.1 uncultured Actinomycetes bacterium
TGGGGTGACGGACGCGTTTTACCGGCGGAGGCCGCAGCCCCCACCGGCCGAACCGCGCGGATCGACTAGGCCGCGGGGGGCAGCAGCACGGAGTCGACCACGTGGATGACGCCGTTCGAAACGACGATGTCCGTCTGCGTCACGGTGGCCTCGTTGCCCTGGCCATCCGTGATGACGACGCTGCCGCCGTCGGTCGAGATGGTGAACGTCGCCCCATTGACCGTGGTGACCTCGCCGGACGTGACGTCGGCGGCCATGACCTCGGCCGGCACGACGTGGTACGTCAGGATCGCCGCGAGCTGGTCCCGGTTCGCCGGCTTCAGCAACGTGCCCAGCGTTCCCTGGGGCAGGGCGGCGAACGCGTCGTCGGTGGGGGCGAAGACCGTAAACGGCCCGTCACCGGACAGGGTCTCGGCCAGGCCCGCCTCGCCGACGGCCGTGAGCAACGTCGAGAAGTCGGGGTTGTCCGAAACGATCTCGGTGATGGTCAGCGATCCTGTAGCGGCCTGAGTCGTAGATCCCGCCGAACCCTGCGACCCCGTGGCGGAGGCCGTCGGGGTCGTCGCCGCTGCTGCACGCAGCCAGCAGGATCGCGAACACGGCGACTCCGACGAGCATGAGCTTGCCTGTACGCATGTCCATCCCTCCTTCTGTCCGAGCCCCGGTGGGCTCTCCGGACAGTGTTTCGGAAGCCATGCATGATTGGCTTGCCAGATGCACTATCTGCAGAGAGTTTCCTGCGTGGGACTCCATGCGCCAGAGTCCACATCCCGGCTACCATGACCGGCATGCCGGATGAGGAGATCGACGAGATCCCCGCCGGAGGCGTGTCGATCGCCGCCGTCTCCGAGGTCCTCGGCATCCCGGTGCCGACAATCCGCTCGTGGGAGCGCCGGTACGGGTTCCCCGCACCCTCGAGGACGAACGGCCGCCACCGCCGCTACCGCTCGGGCGAGGTCAAGCAACTCCGAGCTCTCCGTGACCTCATAATCAAGGGCCTCTCCGCGAGGGATGCCGTCGCGAGGCTCCGGAGCGCCACGACCGGTACCGCCCCCGAACCCGATCCGTACGACGTGATCGTGCGGGCGGCGATCGACCTCGACGCGATCGGCCTGGGCGAGGCGCTCGACCGCTCGGCCGAGCGATCCGGTGTCGAGGAGACGATCCTGCGAGTCGCACTTCCCGCGATGCGCGAGATCGGTGCCCGTTGGAAGGCTGGCGTCTGCGACATCGGCCAGGAGCATCTCGCCACCGAGGCCGTGAGGACGTGGCTCACGCGCCAGATCTCGATGGCGCCGCCGCCGTTCCGTCGCGGCCCGATCGTGCTGGCCTGGTCGGAGCGACCTCCACACGATCGGCCTCGAGGCGTTCGCGGCGGTCCTGGCCCGGCGCGGGTGGTCGTGCCGGGTCCTCGGGGCGATGACACCGGCGTCGGCGCTAGTCTCGGCCGTGACGGGCTCGCGAGCACTGGCCGCGGTAGTGACCGCCCAGCGACGCGTGACCAGGCGGGCGGCGGTCGAGTCGATCGACGCCGCGAACGCCCTCCCCGCGGTTCGCGTCTTCTACGCCGGGGACGCCTTCGTCACGCCGGCGTCGCGCAAGGGGATCGATGGTGTCGACCTCGGCGAGAACGTAGTGGAGGGAGCGCTCGTGCTCGAGGGGGCACTCGGACGGGCCGGACGGCCGCGTTCTCCCCGAACGGCTCGGACGTCTCCGCTGACGATCCCGATCCCCCGCATGAGTTCCGCCGCCTCACCTCGTCCAGGTCTCGAACGGTGGAACCGGGATAGCCTGGTCACGATGGGTCGATGCCCCGAGGAGGAAGGAGGACCGCATGAACCTGAACAGCGTCCTGATCGGGAGGCGAGGACCCGAAGCCGCCTGGTGGACTACTACACCAAGCTCTTCGGGGCCCCCGGCCGGCAGCGAGGGCGGGTACACCTGGTGGCAGCTCGGCACCGGCGGGTTCACCGTTCCCAGCACAAGCGAGGTCAAGGGGAAGAACCCGACCCGGGCCGGGTCATCTGGAACATCGAGACCGCCGACGTGAAGGGCGATTTCGAACGCCTGAAGGCCGCCGGCGCGAGGGTCGATCCAGGAGCCGTACGCGCCCGACACAGGTGACGCGCCCGAGGCTCCCGAGATGTCGGTCGCCACGTTCGCCGACCCCGACGACAACTACTTCCAGCTCGTCAGCCCGATGTAACCCGACGGGGCCCGCGCGCGGCTAGCGCCGGAACAGTCCCGCCACGATGTTGATCGTCATGGCGACCACGACGGTGCCGAACAGGTACGCACGTACGCGGTTCAGGGCGGTTCGGCGAACCGTCTTCGAGCCGATCGACGTGTCCGAGACCTGGTACGTCATCCCGATGGTGAACGCGAGGTACGCGAAGTCCCGGTAGCCGGGCGCGCGGTCCTCGTTGAAGTCGATGCCACCTCCGCCGGCGTAAACAGCCTCGCGTAGCGCAGCGTGAAGACCGTGTGGACGGTCGCCCAGGACAGGATGACGCTCGCCGAGGCGACCCGGACCATCGTGGCCTTGGCCAGGCCCCCGGTGTCGGACGACTCGAGGAGCGAGAGCCCCACGCCGATCAGGCTGATCACGCTCGCGAAGATCAGGACGAGTTCGGCCGTCCGTCGCGAGAGATCCTCGATCACCGCGTGCTGCGCGGTCGCCGCGACGTCCATCCCCCGGATGATCAGCCAGATCCAGACGATGAAGACGGTCGCCGCGACGTTCCATCCGATCAGCGACGCCGTCTGCCACGGCGCCGCGACCAGGAGACGGCGAACGCCGCGAGACCCGCCGCGAACGACACCAGCACCCGACGACCGGCGGCGCCGTGCGCGGTCTGGACGCCTCCCTCCGGATCGCTCGCCGCCGTCCCCTCCACCGAGCTCACGATACGCGCGGCCCAGCGGGGCCGCACCGGTCGTCGAGGGCGCCGATACGCTGGGCGGATGCCGTTCGGTCGCTACACGGTGCTGGACGACGGAGAGCCGGTCGGGACCGAGGAGTTCCGGGCGCCCCCGGTCCGATGGGGTGGCGTTCGTTCAGCCAGGTCCAGACCTCGGACCCGTCGCCGCACGCCGAGACGCTGGACTTCGCGGTGGACGCGGCGTGGCGGCTCGCCCGCCTCCGGATCGACACGGTGAGCACGACCTGCTGCTCGAACCCACGCCGGACGGCGAGACATTCAAGGGTCCGGACGGCGACGATCGAGATCGCCTACGGCCCCGACGTCCACCTCGACTACTTCAGCCCACCACGAACGCGATCACCACGCACCGCCTCACGGGCACCGCCGAGATCGACGTCGTCTACCTCGAGCCGGTCACGCTCGAACCCAAGCCGCGTCCGCCAGCGCTACGAGCTCGCGGGCGACGAACGGGTCGGCGACGCCCGTCGGCGCGTTCGAGGCGACCCGGTGGCGGTTCACCGCGCTGGACTCCGGCTGGACGTCCGACCTGTGGGTCGCCGGCGACATCGTCGTGCGGTACGAGCGCCTGTTCGAGCTCGAGTGGCTCGACCCCGGTGCCAGCGGTCCCCGCCCGATCGCCTGAGATGGGAGCACGCTGGGTGACGGCCGCGGGCACGATCCGAGCGATCGCCGAGATCGACCACGACCTCGCCGTCCGCGTCTTCGGATCGCGGGATGCGATCGCGGTCGGTGGCTGGTCGGGGGCGATGACGGGTCGGTCGTGGGCCAGCTCGGCCCGGTTCGCGGAGGACGTCGGGAACGACGTGATCGCGGACGACGTCGAGGTCGCGATGTACGACCCGGAGCACTGGGATGCCACACCGCTCGACGAACGGCTCGATCCGCAGCGTCCATCCGGGGCTTCGGCGAGCTCGCTCATCGCTCGGCTACACCGTGTTGATCACTCCCCATCCGAACCTCGTCTCGGTCCGGGGAGCCGGCACGCGCCGGGGGACAGCGAGACACGCGAGTCCGCCTACCTCCGCTCCGGGATCGTCGAGGTGGCGGCCGCGAACGCCGACATGATCGAGACGCAGGCCCAGACGCTCCAATGGGAGCCGGACCGCTACCGCTCGTTCGTCGCGGAGACCGTTCGCCTGGCGCGAGCGGTCGAGCCGGACGTCCAGGTGCTGTCGGGTCTGTCGACCCACCCCGGGTACCCGGCGACGGTCGCGATGTTGCGAGACGCCTGGGCGTCCGTGCGGGACCTCGTCGATGGGCACTACCTGTCGCTCGCGCGGCTGCGCCTGACCGGGGTAGCAGCGGCGTTCCTCGAGGGGACCCTCGAGACGGCGACCTGAGCCGCGAACGTAGGGGGTCGGGGCGGCCACGAGCGCCGAGGCTTCCGCCAGCTCGTGTTCGTCCGCCAGATCAGGTAGGTCAGCGCACCGAGCGGGATCTGGATCCCGAAGGTGAGCGCTCGGAACACCAGCACGGCCGCCGCCACCTGCGCGTGGAAGACGTCCGCCGGCACCGTCGCGTGGCCCTCGCCCGCCAGGATCAGGCCGCCGATGTAGGCGACCTCGACGATGCCGACCCCGCCGGGCGTGATCGGCAGCGGCGGTGAGGAGCCGGCCGAACGCGAAGACGCCGAGCACCTGCGCCCACGTGATCTCGTCGTTCGCGACGCCGACGAAGCGCAGCGCGAGCAGCAGCACCAGGTACAGCGACAGGTGGCTGACGATCGTGGTGCTCGTGAGCCAGAACCAGCGTTCGACGAGGAAGTCGATCGTGGTGCGGCGGAACCGGACCGCGGCGTCGCCCCAGTCGAACGTCCGGGAGCGGCGGAACCGACGCGACGATCCACGTCGCCGCCCGGCCGAGCCCGGACCCGATCGCCCTCGCGAAGCGCTTCTTCCACATGACGAGCCCGAACAGCACGACCGCCGCGGCCAGGACGAGCACCCCGACGATCGAGGCGCCGACGAGCGATCCGCTCGCCCGGCCCGACACGATGATCAGGAGCAGCGCGATCGCCGGCAGCGCGAGCTTCGCGAAGATGTTCAGGACGGAGGTCACGGCGACCGACAGGCCGACGTCCGTCTTGGAGAAGCCCCAGGCGCGGTACATCTCGTAGCTGACGGCGATCGAGATGTAGCCGCCACCCGGCATCGTGTTCGCGACCGTCGTCGAGGTCTGGTTGTTCACCGCGGCCTGCCACAGGCCGAGGTTCGGGATCGACACCATGTTCGCCCACCAGTAGGTGACGAGGTTCAGCGCGGTCGCGGCCAGGAGGAACCCGATCTCGAGCGGCGTCATGCCCTTGATCTCGGTCCAGACCTCGGAGTAGCTGGTGATCTTGGGGATCGCGTAGAGGAAGACGACCGCGACGACCGCGACGGCGACAAGGATCTGGGCGACGCGCCATGCCGGGCTCTTGTGCTTGGGTGCGGCAACTCCGGGCTCGCCCTCCCCCGGCGCGCCGAGGACGTCGTCGCTCACATCGAGGCCCGGGAGGGTAGCTCGATCGGCCCTAGGCGTACCGGCCGCACGCGAGGCACGCGTACCAGCCGGCCCGATCCTGCAGCGCGAACGTCGTCAGATCCCCGCAGTGTGCGCACGTGCGCGTCTGGAACGCCGGGAGGTCGCTCCCCTGACGGACGAGTCGCTCCGTGTGGGCGCGGAGCCCTTCGAACGCGGGCACGGACGTGGTCCGATCCATCTTCACCTCCGATCACCCCATCACGGCGGTCCGCCCGGCATGCCGCCCGTTCGTCGACGGCTCGGTGTCCGAGAGCAGGTAATCGGTCGCCGTGAGCTCGAAGATCCTGCGGACGTGCGACGGCGTCCTGATCAGCCGGAGCTCCTTGCCCCAGTCATGCGCCCTGTGCTCGAAGTCCATCACCGCGAGCCACGCGGCACCGTCCATGAACGTGACGTCGCCGAGGTCCATGACGACGTCGAGCCGCTGCGTCTCGCCGATCAGGTCATCGAGCGCCCCGACCGCGGCCACGTCGAAGCGCCCGGACAGGCGGAGGTGCGCGGCGCCGTTCGACGGCTCGACCAGCACGGAGAAGGCTTCCGAGGGAACCCGCATCGCGGCTCCCTTCCTGGAGGACGAGTGCCCTCCGGCCTGGGAGCGAGACTCTTGGCTCCGATGCGCCCGGTCAGCAGGCGCTCGCGGGCCGGAATCTGGGGTCCGCTCGCTCACGCTACGCCACGTTGTCCGAACACGCAATGGGACGAAGGCCGGATGAGCGAGGTGCGAACGATCTACAGCACGACTCGTGCTACGCTGAGGGTTCCACCACTGGTGGAACCGCCCAAGACGGGGCGCACGCGCGAGCAACCTCGCGACCTTGCCTTTCCCGGTTCCCTGAGACCGAGGAGGCAGCCATGGTCCACTGGCCGAAGTCCACCGTGGGCAGGGTGATGACGATCGTGATCGCCCTCATCGTCGGACTGGGGACTCGTCCAGTCGGCGATCGCCCTGTCGGGCACGTTCGTCTGGATCACCCTCGCCGTCGCGGTGCTGGCCGGGTTCGTCGCCATCGTGGTCCATCGCCGGGCCCAAGAGGCGAGCGATCTCGCGTTGGCCGACGCCCCGTCGTTCGCGGACATCCTCCCTCAGTGGAACAGCCGCAGGGATCTCGATGCGGCGAGGCAGGGACCGCCCGCGGGGACCCCACCCTCGACCGGTCCCACCGAGAGCGACGGCGCTCGGCACCGAGAAGGACGCCGTCGAGCGGGTCTGACGGGTCCAGGCTCGAGCCTTGCACGAAAGAAGGGGATCCACCGAGGTGGATCCCCTTCTTCCCCACAGCCGCGCTCGTGGATCGCACAAGCGGGCCGGTTCTACGACCGGACGGTCGATCAGACCTTGGCGGGAACGCCTTCGTAGAAGGCGAGGTCGCCGACCTGATTCGTCCTCAGCTCGACGCGGTCCGCGATGTGCTCACGGTCCCAGGTCTCGGAGATACGGGTCGCCGCATCGGCGTCCTTTCGTGTCTCCCACAGGCTGAGCGAGACGCAGGTCTTGTCGCCGGAGTCGGCCAGGCCGTACCGGATGAACCCGGGCTGGTTGCGGAACTCGCGCAGCATCCCGTCCTGAGCGACGTCGGCGAGCTCCTGGAACGAGCCCTTCTTGATCTCATACGTTGCGATACGAACGTGCTTCATAGGTGTTCTCCTTTGCTCGTGTGCCCCTGACCAACCAGGGCCAACGGTGAGCGAGATCCGAGCGGATACGCTCGGGCATCAGGCCTTCGCTGGAGCCAGCGAGATGGGACCGGATCGGTGGAGACGATCCCCGTGCGTCCTCTTCTCCCGACAGGTACGGGGGTCGTCGTCTCCGTGGAGTGTACGTCTTTCACTCGTGCACACGACCGCGGCTTCACGATTGAACCGGGAGTTCGTCCGAACGCTCACTCCGACGTGAGATGATGGCGGCACCATCCCACAGGGACCGTTTGCGTCGAGGCCGTGAGCAGCCCCTCCGATCGAGGAGGCACGATGACCACCCTCACGGATATCGACCGACGGAGCGCTCGCTGATGCGGCCCCGCGATCCGGACGCCGTCACGAACTTCTTCCTCACCGAGCTCGGCAAGACGATCCGCATCGACGAGACCGAGGAGGGCGCGATCAGCGTCGACATCCTCAAGGACGGCGTGTGGTCCGAGGCGCCCCGAGGGATGATCGGGCTCCGGATCTCACCCGGCAGCCGGCGGCTGACGGCCTCCGAGATCCTCGCCCTGCCCGCATAGCGGTCCCGCTACCGTCCCGGGAGCACCGCCGCCACCTCCGGGCGCTCGAGGAAGCTCTCGCGGAGCGGATCGTCATCGATCGTCGATGCGATCTCGAGCACGATCGTCCCGGCTCGTTCGCGAAGGCGGCTCGCATCCTGCTCGTCACCGGTCGCTGCTCGCACACGGGCCAGCTCCCGCAGGATCTGCCACCACACCATCCGGTGGCCGAGGACCTCGGCCTCCGAAGAGGCCTCGCGCAGGACGTGTTCGGCCTCCGACCATCGCTCGAGCGCTGCCAGCGACGCCCCCTGGAGCAGCAGCGCCTCCGGGACGAACTGCCGCATGCCGAGCCGCCGGAGCTGTTCGAGGACCTCGATCGCGACGTCGACCGCCCGGGCGGGATCGCCCTCGGCGGCGGCGAGCTGCCCCCGCAGGATGTCGACGTGGGCGCCGGCGGCGCCGCGGATCGGCCCGGGGAGATGTCCGACGTCCGCCTGGGCGAGCGATGACGCCGCCGCTTCGAGCTCGCCTGCCAGGAGGAAGATCTCGGCCTTCTTGACCAACACCATGGGAGCGGCGAGGGGGGTCTGCTCGGTCGCGACCGCGAGTCCCCGGTCGGCCAGCTCCTTGCCGCGTTCGATCTGGCCGAGCCTCGCGTACAGGGCGCCGAGGTCGGCGCGTGTGGCGGATTGCGGGACGACGAATCCCGCCTGCTCGGCGAGTTGGATGCATTCCCGCATCTTGTCCATGGCACGACCCAGGTTCCCCTGTTCCAGGTCGACGAGGTACCAGTTGAAGAGGCTGTGCGCCTGGCCCCACGGATTGCCGATCTCCCCAGCGATGGCGTACGCCTCCTCGTAGAGGGATTGCGCCTCCGCGCCATGGCCGGCGAGCGCCACCAGCGCGCCCGTACCGGAGAGGTTCTCGCAGAGCATGGGGAGATTGCCCATCTCGCGCCAGAGAGGTCTCGCCTCGTCGAGGCAGGCGCGCGACGCGTCGATCTCGCCGACGGTCGCGTACGGTCGCCAGAGATCGTTCAGCGTGAACGCGATCTGCTGTCGATCGTTCAGCTCTCGGGCGATCGCCAGGGATCGCACCCCGGCGTCGATGGCCTCGCGAGGGTCGCCGCCGCCGTAGACGTCCAAGATCATCAGGTTCCACAGGCCCTTCGACTCCGCAGGACGATCGCTCAGCTCCTGCGCGAGGGCGATGGTCCGTTCGGCGAGCTCGCGCCCCTTCGTCGCGTCGAACAACGGCGTGGGCGTGGCGTACAGGGTCGTGAGCGCCATCTCCGCCGCGAGCATCCCGCCTCGATCGGCCGAGTCCCGCGCGAGCGACGCCATCTCCTCGTAGTTGGCGACGGCATCGTCGTAGCGACCGGAGAGCTCGAGCACCCTGCCGAGTTTCGGGTACAGGTGGGCGATCGCCTCGGTCGTCGTACCCAGACGATCCGCCGCCTGGATCGCGGTGGCGTACTGCGCGGCGGCCTCCGCGTTCGCGTACAGACGGGCGGCGTTCTCCCCAGCGAGCGTGGCGTACCGCAGCGTCCGCTCGTGGTCACCGGCCTCCCGGAAGTGGTGCGCGAGCAGCGGGGCGAACTCATCGAGGCGGTCGGCGTACAGCTCCTCGAAGACCTCGCCCACACGCCGGTGCAGCTCGCGTCGCCGTCGCAGCAAGATCGTGCCGTACGTCGCGTCCTGGGTGAGGCTGTGGTGGAACGCGTACTCGCGTTCGGGCGTCCGAGCGGTCTCGGTGATCAGCCCGAGACGCTCGAGGGTCCGCAGCGATGTCGGCAGGTCGTCCGCGCCGCTGACGGCGCGGAGCACCGGTTCGGAGAACGAGCGGCCGATCACGGATGCCAGTTGCAGGGTGTGCTTGCTGGCCTCGTCGAGCCCGTCGAGCCGGGCCGTGAACAACGCCTGGAGGGTGTTCGGGATGACCATCTCGTCGTGCTCGAGGACGGCCGCCGCGACCTCCTCGACGAACAGAGGATTGCCGTCGGTGCGTTCGAGGATCTGGGTCCGAACGGCCGGGTCCCCGCCCGGGATCAGCGCGTCGATCAGCCGGCCCGTCTCATCGTGGGAGAGGGGCGCGAGCCCGAGCTCGGTCGAGCGATGGGGGTACTCGGTCTCGAGCCACTGCTTGAGCCGCCACGAGGGTGCCTTCCGGTCGGGCCGGAACGAGAACACGAACAGGCACGGGAGCTCCTCCACCAGCTCGGCGGTCTCGATCAGCAGGTCCATCGATGCCTCGTCGCACCAGTGCAGGTCCTCGAACACGAGGAGCCTCGGGTCCTGGCCGAAGGCTCGCGTCGACCCCGGGACGAGTTCCGTGATCGCCCGACGGAACGCCTCACCCTCCAGCGGCTCCTCGCCCGGTTCGGAGACGCCGAACAGCGGGCGCCACACCCGAAGGTGCGGCTCGAGCCATTCGGGATGCTCGGGCGAGATCGTGGCCGCGAGCTTGTCCCTGACCACGCCGGGCGGATCGGTGTCACGGATGCCGGCGAGCGCCGCCAGCATCCGCCGGTACTGCGCGTACGGCCGGGTGGTGTCGTAGGAGACGCACTGCCACGTCTCCCACAGCCGCTCGATGCCGTGGCGGTCCACGTCGGGGGCGAGCTCGCGCCAGACGGACCTGGTCTCCTGGATCAGCCGGCTCTTGCCGAGCCCGGCCTCGCCAACGAGCGCGACCAAATGCCCCCGTCCGCCGAGCGCGCCCTGGACCCCGTTCCGCAGGACCTCGATCTCGCGCTCGCGTCCCACGAGCGGTGACCCGTCGGCGCGCACCATGCGAGCCGGTTGGGGTCCGGCCTTGCGACCGAGGACGCGGTAGGCGAGGACCGGCTCCGACTTCCCCTTGACCTCGACGGGTCCTCTCGGCCTCCAGGTCGAACCCGTGCGCGACCAGGCGCTCGGTGTCCGCGGTGATCTGCACCGTGCCGGGCTCGGCGGTCTGCTCCATCCGCGCGGCGACGTTCACGGCGTCGCCCATCGCGGTGTACTCCAGGCGCAGATCCGAGCCCACCTCGCCGACCACGACCTCGCCCGTGTTGATGCCGACTCGGACGTTCAGATCCAGGCCGCGCTCGGCTGCCACCTGCGTTCGGTAGGCCGCGATCGCCTCCACGATGTCCAGCCCCGCGGCGACCGCGCGCTGCGGATCGTCCTCGTGCGCGATGGGGGCGCCGAAGAACGCGAAGATCGCATCCCCCATCAAACGCGCGAGCGTGCCCTCGTACCGGTAGACCGGCGCGATCAGGCGTTCGAACGCGCCGTTCATGATCTCGGCCCAGTCCTCTGGGTCCAGGGTCTCCGCCATCGCGGTCGAGCCCTTGACGTCGCAGAAGACCATCGTGACGACGCGGCGCTCCCCCTCCATCGAACGCCCGACGCGCGCCGCCTCGAGCTTGGCGAGCATGCCCTTGGGCAGGTAGGGCTCGAGGCGGGCATCGGGTTCACCCGCCGGGGACACGGGCAGGCGCGCGCCGCAGTTCAGGCAGAAGCGAGCCTCGTCCGGGTTCGCGGTCGAGCACTCGGGGCACGTCTGCGGCATGTCTCCACGATAGCCGCGGGGTCGTCGCTCGCGTCCGGCCCGGCCTTGCAGCGACCGTAGGTGGAACGGCGGATCGACCGCCGGCACCCGTCGAACCTTGACTGGAACGCTTCGGTGGGGGCCGACCCGAAGGAGGACGAGCGGTGGCTTCGGCCAAGCCGAGGAGACGGCAGTGCGGTTCGATGGAGGCCCACGAGCGGCTGTCCGAGCTGTATCCGACATTCCGGACCAACCAGAACCGCATCGGATCGTTCACGGCTCGCAGCATCACGTCGGGGCTGGCCTCGCGGGTCGCGCGGCAGCTGATCGGACGCTCGCGCGGCTGACACGGAGGGGTAGGCTCGTCGGGATGACCGTCGATCGCGCGGCGCTCGAACGCCGGTGGATCCACTCGCACGAGGAGGACACCCCCGACGAGATGGTCCTGCGTCCGGACGACTTCCCGTTCCCACGGTCCCGCGGCCGGACCGGGTTCGAGCTCCGACACGACGGCGGCTACGTCGAGACCGCGATCGGCCCGACCGACCGCGCCGAGGAGGTCACGAGGACGTGGACCCTCGCCGGCGACGACACGCTCGTGGTGACGCGAACCTCGTCGAGCGAACCCGAACGCGTCCTGCGGATCGTGTCGGCCGCCCCGGACCGGCTGGTCGTCGCGAAGGGCTGAACGTCTCCGAGCTCAGCGCGGAGGCCAAGGGCGCGAGGATCCCCGGACGTTCTAGGATGGTGACGGCGCAGCTCCACGCGCCGTCGACCGCGACCGAGGGAGGCGGGACCACCATGCCGAGCGTCCAGGGGCTGTCGAAGGCGCAGGCGAACTACCGCAAGGCCGAGAACCCGAAGTTCCGCTGCCACGAATGCAAGTTCATGTTCCCGCGCCTGTCGATCGGCGGGTGCCGGTACGTCCGCGGCGTGATCCACGCCGACGACACCTGCGACGAGTTCAAGCCGCACGACGCCGGTAGCTCCTGACGTCGCTCGGTTCGGTCCTCAGCGGCGGACCTCGTACCGAACGCCGTGCCAGACCTCGTCGCCCTCGCGGTATTCGACGCGTTCGACCAGGTGCATCCCGACCTTCTCGGCGACGCGGATCGACGGAGCGTTCTCGGCGCTGGCGTGCGCCCGGACGATCTCGGCGCCGAGCGTGCCCAACGCGTAGTCGACGAGCGCCTGGATCGCCTCCGTCGCGTAGCCGTGCCCCTGGAACACGGGCGAGATCGTGTAGCCCACCTTGATCACGTTCGGCTCGCCGTCGGCGACCGCGAACCCGACGTCGCCCACGATGGTCCCGGTCTCGCGCTCCTCGACCGTGAATTGCACCCAGCCGCCGGGCTCCCCCGGCGACCGACCGCTCATCTCGACGATGTCCGCGAGCACGCCCGCCGGATCGGTGCGGTCCCAACCCTGCTGGCGGTTCACGTCCGGGTCGCTGCGGTAGGCCGAGATCGTGTCGGCGTCCTCGGGGGTCGAGCGGCGGAGCCGGAGGCGTTCGGTCTCGATCGGTCGGAAGTCGGTATCGACGCGCACGGCGGCAGCGTAGCGGCTCGGGCCTGGGCCGCCGCCGGTCCCGGGCCTCACAGCTCGAACGTCGTGCCGACGCCCTCGGCAACGGCTCGATCGAAGACCTGTCGAGCCGCGGCTGCGTCCTCGACCGCGTGGCCGGTCGACTTGTAGAGCGTGAGCTCGTCGTCCGAACGCCGTCCCGGGTGCGTACCGGCGAGCACCTCCCCGATCTCGGCGATCGAGCCCGGGTCGAGTCCCTGGAGCTCGGCCGAGCCCGTGGGCGGCGGGTTCTCGGCCGCGCCGCGCCATTCGACGAAGATCGACGCCGCGAGGACCGTGGCCTCGTCGACCTCCGCGCCGACCCCGACCGAGCTCACGTGCGCGCCGGGCGCCAGCCACGCGTGCGAGAGCACGGGCCCCTCCGCGTCGGTGCAGCAGCACACGAGGTCGGCCCCCCGCACCGCCTCCTCGAACGACCCGACCACTCGGGCCTGCGGATGGGACCCGGCGAGCTTCCCGGCGTGCCGCGGGGAGCGCGAGGCGACGCGGATGTCGTCGAGCTCGAACAGCTTCGGGAACGCATCGAGGTGCGACCCGCCCTGCACCCCCGCTCCCAAGATCGCGAGCGATCGAGCGCCAGGACGGGCGAGCGCGAGGGCGGCCACCGCGGCGGTCGCCCCGGTCCGGACCGCGGTGATCACCGTGCCGTCCATCACGCACAGCGGCATCCCGGTCTCCTCGTCGAACAGCGCGATCAGCGCCTGGTGCGAGGGGAGCCCGCGCTCGTGGTTGCCCGGGAACACCGCGACGAGCTTGGCCTCGAGCGTGCCGGGCAGGTACCCCGGCATAGAGCCGAGGAACCCGTCCGGTGCACGGGCGACCGTGCGGGGCGGGACGGAGGCGTTCCCGGCGCTCAGGTCGCGGAGCGCACGTTCGAGCGCGTCGAACAGCGCGGGGAGGTCGATCAGCTTCCGGACGTCGTCGGCGTTCAGCAGCAGCAGGGGCGACACCTGCCGATGATAGGTGGGGCAGGCGGGCCACGACGGGCCCGCCTGCCACCGCCCGGTCTACGCGCCGCCCTCGGTCAGGGTGACCTCGGTCGGCTGGTACGAATCGCCGGTCGTGTCCACCCCGAGGTCCTGCAGGTTCGCCAGAGCCTCGGTGACGATGTCGTTCGTGAAGGCGCCGGCGTCCGGCGGCGCGGTGAGCACCGTCGTGCCTTCCAGGTTCGGCGTGCTCTGCGCGATCTCGGCCGTGCGGTCCCACGCCTCCTGGTTGATGACACCCACGCCGTCCGCCGCGGGCCAGATCAGCTGGTTGATCTCGTTCATCTGCCACAGCTGGTGACTCGCGCCGAGCTTGGAGCCCTGCGCCACCACGAGATCGGTGCATGCCTGCACGTTGTCCCGGCAGTACGCCCAGCCCTGGAGCGAGGCGGTGACGAACCGAACGGCGATGTCCCGGTAGGCGTCGTCGGACTCGAGCCGCGCGCCGTCGGCCCAGATGGCGTCCTGGAGCATCCCGACCCCGTCCTGCTCGTAGGAGACCACGTTGAGGTCGGACGGCTGGTAGAGCTCGCCGGTGTCCGGGTTCACGGTCTCGAGCACCTGCGCGTACTCGTTGTAGATCATGGCCTCGGCCGCGTCGATGTCGCCCGAGAGCAGCCCGGACATGTCGAAGTCCTGTTGCACCAGCGTCACGTCGGTCGCCGGGTCGAGGTTCGCCTGCGCGAGCGCCGCGAAGATCTCGTACTCGTTGCCGAACCCCCAGTTCCCGACCGTCTTGCCCGCGAAGTCCGCGGGGGTCGTGATGCCGGCATCCGCGAACGAGACCTGCAACGTGCCGGAGCGCTGGAACACCTGCGCGATGTCGACGATGTTCGCGCCGGCCTCACGCGTCGCGAGCGCCTTGGGAACCCAGGCCAGCGCGAAGTCCACCGCGCCGTCCGCGAGCTGTTGCTGCGGCACGATGTCGACGCCGCCCTCGACGATCGTCACGTCCAGGCATTGGTCGGCGTAGAACCCCTGATCCTGGGCCGCGTAGTACCCGGCGAACTGCGTCTGGATGAACCACTGCAGCTGGAGCTTCACGGGGTCGGTCTGGGCGCAGTTCTCGCCACCGCCGCCTCCCCCACCGCTGGCGCCACCGCCATCGTCGTCGCTGCACGCCGCCGCGAACAGCGAGAGCACGACGACGCCGGCGAGGACGCTCAGATAACGCGATCGCTTCCCCCTCATGCTGCCTCCTCCCCGGGGCCACCGGCCCCTGCCTTCGAGACGGCCCATCATGCCCCAACCCGCTCCAGGCTGCCGAACCCACCCGGCGTCAGCCCCCGTTCGAGCGCCACGGCCGTCAGGAAGAAGGCCAGCCCCAGCAGGCAGGCGCCGAGCACGTACGCCCAGGCCTCCGCGTTGTTCGACAGGGCGATGTTGCTCACGATCCGGCTGCCGAGCCCGTTCTGCAGCCCCCCGAAGTACTCGGACACGAACGCGGTGATCACCGAGGCCGGCGCGGCGATCCTGAGCGCCGTGAACAGGTAGGGGACGGCGTGCGGCACGCGGACCTTCCGCAGGATCGTGACGTCGCTCGCGGCGTACGACCGCATCAGGTCGAGGAACACGGCCCCGACCTCGCGCAGGCCTCGCGCGACGTTGATCAGGACGATGAAGTACACGACCAGCGTCACCATCAGCCGCCGAGGCACCTCGCTCGTCACCGGGTACATGTTGTTGAACACGGCGACCAGCACGAAGATCGGGATCGCGTTCAAGGAGATGGCGAGCGGGGTCATCAGGTTCTCGACCAGCCGGAAGCGCGCGAGCAGGAACGCCATCCCGATGCCGATGGCCGTACCCAGCAGGAGACCGATCAGCGCGTTCAGGCCCGAGACCTTCGTGGCCTCCCAGATGAGCGCGGTGTTCGTGCGGAACGCCTCCCAGACGGCCGAAGGAGCGGGCAGGAAGTAGGGCTGGAAGTCGAACACCTTGACCGCCGTCTCCCAGAGCGCGAAGAACGCGACGCCGAACACGACCGGCGGCCAGATCAGGCCGAACAGATGGCGGGGGGACCGCCTCACCGCTCCTCGGCCACCTGTTCGATGTCCGGCTCGACCCCCGCGGGCTGGACGCCGCGGAGCGCCTCCCGCACCGCGGTGACGTTCGCGAAGAACGCCTCGGTCTCTCGCGTCTCGAAGCCACGACCCGCACCCAACTCCACGTCGATCGAGTCCGTGATCCTGCCCGGGCGGGGAGACATCACGACCACCCGCGTCGACAGGAACACCGCCTCGGGGATCGAGTGGGTCACGAAGACGACCGTGGTCGCGGTCTCGCCGCAGATCCGGAGCAGCTCGGTCTGCATGTGCTCGCGGGTCATCTCGTCGAGCGCGCCGAACGGCTCGTCCATCAACAGCAACGGCGGGTGCGCGGCGAGTGCTCGGGCGATCGCCACCCGCTGCTGCATGCCGCCGGAGAGCTGCCACGGGAAGTGCTCGGCGAACTCCGCCAGCTTGACCAGCTCGAGCATCTCGAGCGCCCGCTCCCGCCGCCGGGCCCGGTCCCAGCCCTTCAGCTCGAGCGGCAGCTCGACGTTCTTGACGACGTTGCGCCAGTCGAACAGCCCTGCCTGCTGGAACGCCATCCCGTAGTCCTGATCGAGCCTCGCATCTCGCGCCGGCTTGCCGTTCACCAGGACCCGTCCGGTCGTGGGTTCGGTCAGGTTGGCGATCAGCCGCAGCTGCGTCGACTTGCCGCACCCCGAGGGTCCGATCAAGGAGACGAACGCTCCCGGCGCGATCTCGAGGTCGATGTCGACCAAGGCCTCGACCGCGTCCGGCCGTCCCGCGTTGAACACCTTGGATAGGCCGCGGACCTCGACGGCGTTCGCGCCGTCCGCCGTGGCGTCGGTCACTCGGTCACCTCGCGCGGACGGTTCCGCATCCCCGCGAGATCGATCAGCGCGACGATCCCGGCCATCAGCAACCCGAGGGCGGCCGCGCCGAACACCGCCGTGAACACCTTGGCCGGGTCGCTGGTCGCCTCGCGGGCATACTCGATGATCAGCCGGCCGATGCCGCCCGCCAGACCCGTGGAGATCTCCGCGACCACCACGCCGACCACCGAGGCCGTCGCCGCCAGCTTGAGCGAGGGAACGATGTAGGGCATCGCCGCGGGGAACCGGAGCTTGACCAGCGTCTGTCGCCACGACGCGGCATAGGAGTCCATGAGTTCCAAGGACGCGGGGGGCGTCGACGTCAGCCCCTTCAACGTCCCGACCGCGATCGGGAAGAACGCCAGGAAGGCGCCCAACACGGCGGCCGAGAGCCACCGCGGCCACTCGAAGGCCCCGAGGTGCAGCTTCCCGCCCCAACTGACCACGAGCGGCGCGAGCGCGATCAGCGGGACGGTCTGCGACAACACCAGGTACGGCAGGAGCCCCCGCTCGACGACCTTGTAGCGAGCCATCAGGATCGCCAGGCTCAACCCGACGACCGCGCCCAGCGCGAAACCGGCGAGCGCGATCCGGAACGTGAACCAGGCCCCCTGCAGGACGATCACCGCGATCGGGGTCGACGATGCGCGGTTCTCGGGTTGCGCGTAGCGCGAGAACATCTCCCACACGTGCGGCATCGCCGTGTCGTTCGCGCGCGGCAGGATCGTCCAGCCGAAGATCGTGCCGCCGTCCTGTGGGCCGATCACCTTGTAGAGCTCCCAGACGGCGGCGACCAGCACCAGCGCGAGCGCGAACATCCAGACCCGACGAGCGCGCGTCAAGTCTTCGCGCGGACCGTGTCGGCGATGGCCGGGATCACCTTCTCGCCGTACGCCTGCAGCGTCTCGTCCTTGGCGTCGTGCTGCAGGTAGACGGCGAACTGGTGCACGCCCAACGCCTTCAGCTCCTCCAGACGCCGCACGTGCTCCTCGACCGGCCCGAGGATGCAGAAACGGTCGATGATCTCGTCCGGCACGAACTCGGTGTGGACGTTGCCCGCCTGGCCGTGCTCGTTGTAGTCGTAGCCCTCGCGGCCCTTGATGTACGCCGTCAGCGCCTCCGGGACCGCCGAATGCTCGCCGTAGCGCGCGACGATGTCGGCGACGTGGTTGCCGACCATGCCGCCGAACCAGCGGCACTGATCCCGCGCGTGCGCGACGTCGTCGGTGACGTAGGCCGGCGCGGCGACGCAGATCATCACGTCGTCGGGATCGCGTCCGGCCTCCTCGGCCGCGGAGCGGACGGCGCCGATCGTCCACTCGGTGATGTGCGGGTCGGCGAGCTGCAGGATGAACCCGTCGCCCACCTCGCCGATCAGCTTGAGCGCCTTGGGGCCGTAGCCCGCGACCCACACCTCCGCGCGGCTCCGTGACGCCCACGGGAACCGGATCTTCGAACCTCGGTACTCCGCCGTGCGACCGTTCACGAGCTCGCGGATCACGTCGATGCTCTCGCGGAGCGTCGCGAGCGTGGTCGGCTTGCCGTTGATCACCCGCACCGCGGAATCGCCCCGGCCGATGCCGATCACCGTCCGGTTGCCGAACATCTCGTTCAGCGTGGCGAACGCGCTCGCGGTCACGGTCCAATCACGGGTCGCGGGGTTCGTGACCATCGAGCCGACGATCACCTTCCGGGTGTTGGCCAGGATCTCCGTGTAGATCGGGAACGGCTCCTGCCACAGGATGTGGCTGTCGAACGTCCACACGTGGGTGAACCCGTAGGTCTCGGCCTTGGTGCCGAGGTCGATCACGCGAGCGCTCGGCGGGGTGGTCTGCAGCACCACACCGATGTCCATCGCGCCCCCTTCGCTTCCCTCGTGGATCGTCGCTCAGCGAGCGACGATCGGGTCGTACGCGTCGGGCCGGCGGTCCCGATAGAACGCCCACCGGTCGCGGACCGCGCGGATCTTGTCCAGGTCGAGCTCGCGGACGATCAGCTCGGGCTTGTAGGCGTCGCCGACCTCGCCGACGAACTGACCTTCGGGATCGACGAAGTAGCTCTGCCCGTAGAAGTCGTTCTCGCCGAGCGGCTCGATCCCGACCCGGTTGATCGCCCCGACGTAGTACATGTTGGCGACGGCGGCGGCCGGCTGCTCGAGCCGCCAGATGTACTCGCTCAGCCCGCGGTGCGTCGCCGAGGGGTTGAACACGATCTCGGCGCCGTGCAGGCCGAGGATCCTCCACCCCTCGGGGAAGTGCCGGTCGTAGCAGATGTAGACGCCGACCTTGCCGACCGCGGTCTCGAACACCGGGTACCCCTCGGTGCCCCGGCGTGAAGTAGAACTTCTCCCAGAACCCCTTCACCTGCGGGATGTGCTGCTTGCGGTACTTGCCGAGGTACGTCCCGTCCGCGTCGATCACGGCCGCGGTGTTGAAGTACTGCCCCGCCTGCACGAACTCGTACATCGGGAGCACCATCACCATCCCGAGCTCCTTGGCGACGCTCTGGAACCGCTTGGTGGTGGGACCGTCGGGGATCGGCTCGGTGTAGCTGTAGTACTCGGCGTCCTGCACCTGACAGAAGTAGGGCCCGTAGAACAGCTCCTGGAAGCAGATGACCTCGGCGCCCTGCGCGGAGGCCTCGCGAGCGGCCTCCTCGTGCTTGTCGGTCATCGACTCCTGGTCGCCGGACCAGTCGGTCTGCAGCAGGGCGGCCTTGACGGTCCTCGGCATCGCGACCTCCTCGGGTTCACGCCGGGCGCCCGAGGCGCCCGGTTCCCCCGGATGCTAACCACCCACCGTCCGGAGCGCGAGCGGCCGGCGCCGAGGGACGCTCGACGCGCGGGTCGGCGTCCGGGATCGGCATTACCGTATCCGGACATCCAGATCGAGAGCCACGGCGCCGTTCGACGGCGCGGGAGGTGGAGATGACGGGGCCGGCAACGAAGGTCGTCGCGATCTCGCGGGCGGCGGGCGCCGAGGGCGAGCGGATCGGCGCGCTCGTCGCCGAACGGCTCGGGTTCCGGTACGTCGACGAGGAGATCATCTCGAAGGCCGCCGCGAAGGAGGGCGTCGACCCCGCGGCGATCGCCGACGCCGAACGTCGCAGGAGCGTGATCTTTCGCGTCCTGGAGGGTCTTGGTCAGGGCGGCGCCGCGGGCGCGATGCCCGGCGGGGCGACGTGGGTCCCGGACGACTCGACGGAGCTCGCCCAGAGCCACGACCTGCGGGCCTTGATCCGCGAGACGATCCACGAGACCGCGGCGCAGGGCGACGTGGTGATCGTGGCGCACGCAGCGGCGTTCGCGCTCGCGGGCCGGGACGGCCTGCTGCGGGTGCTGGTGACCGCGCCGGCCGAGATCCGGACGCGACGGTTGACGGAGGCTCGCGACGGCGATCAGGCCAAGGCGGCCAAGGAGCTCAAGCGTTCGGACGAGGCGCGGGCCGCGTACCTCAAGACCTTCTACGACATCGACCGCGAGCTCCCGACCCACTACGACCTCGTCGTGAACACCGAGGTCCTCGAGCCCGAGGCGGCGGCCGACATCATCGCTCGCGCCGCCGGCGCGTGACGGACCCGTTAGGGGACGATCGAGAAGCGGTCGACCGAGACGAGCGCGCCCGTCGCCGCGGGCCGCGCGGTCGCCAGCACTACGATCCGCAGGGTGTGGACGCCGTCCGCGAGGCCGGAGATCGAGCGCGTGACGCCGAACGCCGGCGACGCCGCGTAGTTGTCGACGGTCCGCACGAGCATCCCGTCCACGTAGATCTGGGCGCGGCCCTGGTCGGGTCCCCGCGCGGTGAACCAGTCGATCCCGGTCCCGCGGAACGTCACCTCGGCGCTCGAACGCGCGAGGTCGCTCGAGCCGACGCGGCCACCCGACGCCGCGCTCTGCTTGACGACGCCCCAGGTCGCGTCCAGGTCGGGGTTCGAGACGAGCTCGCCGCCGCCACGGAACGCGTCCACGACGACCTGCGTGTCGGTCGCCCTCCCGCGCGCCCGGCCGAGCACGTGGATCGTGATCGTGTGCTCGCCCGCGCCGAGCCCGTCGAAGGTCCGCGCCACGCCGAACGCCGGCCGCGCGGCGTACTGGTCGAACGTGCCCTTCGCGACGCCGTCGATCGAGACCTCGGCCTTGCCCCGGTTCGGACCGACGGCCGTGAACCAGGTGACCGACCTCCCGCCGAACGCGAACGAGGCGGTCGCGCCGGCCCGGTGCTCCACCGCGTAGGAGCCGCCCTTCGCGCCCGGGTTCGAGACCGTGCGCCAGGCGTACGAGATCGCGGGGCTGTCCTCCTCGACCTCGGTGGGAGTCGCGAAGCCCTGGGTCGTCGTCGAGACCGGGTTCCCGCTCCGATCCACGACGAGCACCGGCGCGATCGCCGGGTTCACGACGGCCTCGTAGGTCTCGCCCAGCACGGACGACCCGAGCGGTTGCACGAGCGCGGTGCGGACGTTCCCCGAGACGCAGTCGACGTCGGCTCCCTTGCCCGACCGGCACGTGAGCTCGAGATCCGGATACGTGCCGGTGCTCGGGATCCACACGTAGGCGTTCTCGGGCGTCACTTGGTGGACGATCTCGCTGAACGAGATCGAGAGCGGTTCGGCTGGCGTGGCGGGGAGCGCGAAGGTCGCCGTCGGCGCCACGTCGTCGGGCGCCGGGATCGTCACCGGGTCGAACGAGCCACCCTCGTACCAGTCGACGTCGACGCACCCGTCGATCCCGGGGACGGTCCCGCAGTTGCCGTACTGCCAGAACGTCCACCCGTTCCCGCTCCACCCGGCGCCCGGCAGGGTCGGCGACGACACGTTCCAGTGCGCCACCCACAGCAGCGAGTAGCCGGCGTCGGCGACGGCGGTCGTGTCGCCCGTCCGCGTCGCCCATCCGTGCGGGCTCGTGTAGACCATCGGCCGCACACCGACCCGCTCGGTCACGCGGTTCAACCACGTGAGGATCCACTGCGTTACCTGCCCCTGCGTCAGGCCGCCGGTGCGTTCGATGTCGAGGACCGGGACCAGGTCGCCGGGCTCGAGCTGCGCGACGTCGACGAAGTGATCGGCCTCGAGGATCGCGTCGTTCGCGGTGCCATCGGGCCGCGCGAAGTGATACGCGCCGAACACCACACCGGACATCTCGGCGCCGGACTTGTTGAAGGCGTAGTTCGGATCGACGAACGTGCGGCCCTCGGTGGCCTTCGCGAACGCGAAGCGCTGACCCGAACCGGCGACCTGCGACCAGTCGATGACGCCCTGATGATGCGAGACGTCGATGCCGGGCACGGCACCGGGAGGCGGTGCCAGGACCGCCGTCGCCGGCATCCGAGGCACGGATCCGCTGGTACCGGTCGCCCCGGCATCCCCCGGTTCGGCGCTCGCGGACGCCGGAAGGGCTGCAGCGAAGACGGCGACGACGATCGCGAGGATGGTCGCGGGCGCCGTGGATCGTCGTCGGGTTGTGGCCGTGTCGATGCTCCCCCCAGGTCTACGAGACCGCGCAGGCTACCGGACGGTTCCGCGAACGTCGACCCAACACCCTGGACGCACGCTCGTCAACGACGCAGGAGGTAGAACCAGGCAGCCCCGGGGGATCGAGCCCGGGCACCACCCGTTCGACCTCGAACGCCGCTTCGAAGCGCCGGCGGATCTCGGGCTCGCGCGTGCGCTGGGAACCGGGCCACCACGTCCTCGGCCCGTGAGCGAACAGCAACATCCGCCCCCCGGGTCGGGCGACCCGGGTCACCTCTCGCACGTACGCGGCTCGACGACGGGCCGGCAGGCCGTGGAAGCAGCCGATATCCAGGACCAGATCGAACGGTCCGTCGATCTGGAGCTCCGCGAGCCGCGTCGCGTCGCCCTCGGCGAACATCGCGCCCACCGTCCAGTCGGCCTTCCGCCGGGCCGACTCGATCGCGGTCGAGGACCGGTCGACGCCGATCGCCGTCCATCCATGTTGCGCGAGCCACAGCACGTTCGTCCCGGTGCCGCAACCGACATCGAGCACCCGCCCCGGCTGCATGGAGGAGACCTCATCGACGACCTCGGCGGCGTGACACCGGTGTCCCACGGGGCGCGGCCGCGACCGTACGCGCGCTCGAAGGAGCGGCGACGAGGCGCCATCGCTAGATGTCCCCGGAGAACGTGTCACAGGCGTTCGGGTCACCCGAGTCGAACCCGGTCCGGAACCAGGTCGCGCGCTGCTCGGACGTCCCGTGCGTGAACGACTCGGGGTCGATCCGCCCCTGCGTCTGCTGCTGGATCCGGTCGTCGCCGACCGCCTCCGCCGCCGCGAGCGCCTCGTCGATGTCGCCCGCCTCGAGCACGTCCCGCGCGTACGCCGAGGCGGCCCAGACGCCGGCGAAGCAGTCCGCCTGGAGCTCGAGCCGGACCGATAGCTCGTTGCGCTCGGACGGGTCGTCCCTGGACTCGCGCTGCACGGCGGCGCTCGTCCCCAGGAGTGCCTGCACGTGATGCCCGACCTCGTGCGCGATCACGTAGGCCTGCGCGAAGTCGCCAGGCGCCCCGAACCGCTTGTCGAGCTCGCGGAAGAACCCCAGATCCAGATACACGAGCCCGTCCGGGGGACAGTAGAACGGCCCGGTCGCGGCCGAGGCGACCCCGCATCCCGAATCGATCCGATCGGTGAACAGGACGAGGGACGTCTCTCGAAACGACCGTCCGGCCGGGCGGAAGATGTCCTCCTCCCACGTCGTCTGGATGTCGTCGAAGACAGCATCGACGACCTCCGCCAGGTTGCCTCGGCGCGCCGGGCCGGATCCTCCGGCAGGCGCCGGCTCCGCGCCACCGAGATCTGGGCTCCCGGGGATGCCGAACCCGCCGCCGGCGCAGAACTGGAACGCGAACACGACGACGACGAGCAGGATGACGGCACCCACGCCACCGCCGACCGGGATCGGGATCCCGCCGAGGCCTCGGCCGCCGTACCCGGCCGGCGAGGCCTGACCGCGCCGGTCGATCACGCCGCCGGGCCGACGCCGGAGCTTCCGCCACTTCATCGCTGTTGCTCCTTCGGGGTGGCGTCCGCCACCCGAGCGCTCGTCGTTGCGAGCGTTCGAGTCCTACCCGCGGGGATGCTCCCCTACGCGGCCGGCAGGGTCTCATCCCGGCGGTTGGCAGCCCCTCGCGGCGGGTACACCTCGGTGGACACCGAGGAGGTGCACCATGAGGTCGATCCTGGAACCGGAAGGCATGGCTGCGGCGATCGCCGCCGTCCCGCTGATCGCGGCCAAGGGCGACAACCTGCGCCTGGACACCGACATCGGCTCGGTCCTCGGCTACATCCTCGTGGGGTTGATCGTGGGTCTGCTCGCCCGGTTGCTGGTACCGGGCCGAGACCCCGTCGGCCTGCTCGGCACGCTCGTCATCGGCGTGGTCGGCGCCGTCCTGGGTGGCTGGCTCGCCGGCGCCTTCTTCGAGGAAACGGCGGGCGTCGACTGGCTGGCCTCGATCGGCGTGGCCGTGCTGCTCGTCCTGCTGGTGCGCGCCGGCTCCCGGCGCAGCGCCTGGAGGTAGCGGATCGGGTCCGCGGGACCCACCGCTACGCTGTGCGCGATGGGTCCCGCGGAGGTCCCGACGTACCTGGAGATCGGCGCGAAGCGCGCGTTCGCCGGCGCGATCGAGTGGCCCGGCTGGTGCCGCTCCGGACGGGACGAGCCGGCCGCCCTCGAGGCGCTGTACGACTCAGGCCGCCGCTACGCGAAGGTCCTGCGGGGCACGAGGCTCGGGTTCGAGGCGCCGAAGGACGCATCCGCGCTCCGCGTCGTCGAACGCCGGCCGGGCGACGCCACCACCGACTTCGGCGCCCCCTCGATCGCACCGAAGGCGGATGCACGCCCGATCGACGAGGCCGAGCTCAAGCGCCTCTCGTCGATCCTGAAGGCGTGCTGGCGGTCGTTCGACGCGGCGGTCGACGCCGCCCGCGGGGCGACGCTCGAGAAGGGCCCTCGCGGCGGCGGTCGCGACCTGTCGAAGATCGTCGACCACGTCGTGGACGCGGAGGGCAGCTACCTCCGGATGCTCGGCGGCAAGGTCATGGCCGGCCCGAAGCAGGACGTAGCCGAACGGATCCACGCGGCGGTCCTCGGCGCGCTCGAGGCGACCGCGCGCGACGGCCCTCCGCCGCCCGGTCCCCGGGGCGGCAAGCGGTGGCTGCCCCGGTACTTCGTCCGTCGCGTCGCGTGGCACGTCCTCGACCACGCCTGGGAGATCGAGGATCGGGCGCGGTGAGGGTTCGGTTCGAGGGGTGACCCCGCGTCCGACGGTCCCGCGGGTACCGTAGGAGCGTGACGAGCACGCTGAAGCCCGGCGACCCGGCGCCGCCCTTCGAACTCCTGGACCAGCACGGCGCGCGCGTGCGTCTGGAGGACTACCGGGGGAAGAAGCTCCTCGTCTACTTCTATCCGGAGGCGGACACGCCCGGATGCACCGTCCAGTCCTGCGATCTCCGAGATCACCGGCAGGACCTCGCCGGCATCGGCGCGGAGGTCGTCGGGATCTCGCCCGACCTGCCCGACAAGCAGCTCGCGTTCGACCGGAAGTTCGGGCTCGGGTTCCCCCTGCTCTCGGACGCGGACCACGCGACGGCGGAGGCGTGGGGGGCGTGGGGCGAGAAGGTCCGCAAGGGCAACACGTATGTCGGGCTGATCCGGTCCTCGTTCCTCGTGGACGACGAGGGACGGATCGAGGACGCGTGGTCGCCGGTCACGCCCGAGGCCACGGTCCCGAACGCGCTCGCCGCGCTCGCCTGAGCCGCGCTCGCTCGAGTCCGGTAGCGTTCGGCCGTGTCCGAACGACCGAGGTTCCGCCTCACCGAGCGGTTCGACCACGCCGTGGGGTACGCGAACCGGATCCACGCCAACCAGACGCGCAAGGGCACCGGCATCCCGTACCTGACGCACCTGCTCGGCGTCGCATCGCTCGACATGGAGAACGGCGCCGAGAGCGAGGACGAGGTGATCGGCGCGCTCCTGCACGACGCGGCCGAGGACCAGGGCGGCCGGCCGCGGCTCGATGACATCCGGGAGCAGTTCGGCGACGTGGTCGCGCACATCGTGGACGCGTGCACCGACAGCTACGAGGACCCCAAACCCCCGTGGCGCGAACGCAAGGGGGCGTACGTCGCCCACGTCCGCGAGCGGGTCGCCAGCGGCGAGGACGAACCCGCCTTGCGCGTCTCGCTGGCCGACAAGCTCTACAACACGCGCTCGATCCTCGCCGACGTGCGCGAGATCGGGGACGAGGTGTTCGAACGCTTCAGCGGGAAGCGGGACGGGACGCTCTGGTACTACGCCGCGCTGGTGGACGCCTTCCGAGGCTTCCCCAACCGGATGGTCGACGAGCTGGACCGGACGGTCGGCGAGCTCCGGCGCTAGGTCACCGATCCCGAACACGGATCGCCGCCGCGCCGCACAGCGGCCCTTCGTGACGCGTTGCCGTAGCTCGGTCGGCCGACTGCCACGGACACTGCGCCGCCCGTACCGTCCCGCGCCGATGACCATGCGGCCGATGACCATGCGGATGGTCCCGGGGTTCCTGCCCAGCACGTCGGGGTTCGCGTTCCCGAACGCCTTCCCGCACGTGCCGGTCCGGCGCATCGGCATCCCGGGGGTCGTGAGCGTGCCGATCGGGGACGCGTCGAACGGCCTGTGCGGCGGGATGGCGTTCGCGGCGCGGGACTACTTCGAGGCCGGGCAACCGCCACCCGCGGACACCGAGCCGCCGGGCGAGGGGGAGTTGTTCGACTACCTGGTCGATCGCCTGTTCGACAGCTTCGACCTCCCGCTCGGGCCGGCCCGGTACCTCGAGCTCATGAGTCCGGTGCTGCCCGATGGCGAGTCGGTGTGGAGCCGCCTGGGGATCGCGCCGCACGGTCGTGCTTGGCGGATGATCCGTCAGGAATGGCCGGCGATCCGCGCGGAGATCGACGGCGGGCACCCCGCCGCGATGGGTCTGATCCGCGTGAAGTCCTCGGATCCGTTCGAGCTCAAGCGCAACCACCAGGTGCTGGCCTACGGGTACGACCTCGCCGGGTCCGCGCTCACCCTGAACCTGTACGACCCGAACCGGCCGCGGGACGATCACGTGACGCTCTCGCTCAGCCTCGCGAACCCGTGGGCGAAGACGAACGTCCTGGTCTTCCCGGCCAGCCCCACGGTCCACGCGTTCTTCCGCGTCCCCTACGCGCGAGCCACCCCGCCGCCGTAGCCCGAACGCCGGGTCGCCACGGTCACCCGAACGCCCCATCCACCGCGAACCCCGGGCCGTCACGATGTCCGTGCGGGAACGGGCGCGACGCGCGAGCGAAGGGAGGAGGCGGCGTGGCATCGACCCCGACACGCAGGACGACACGGGACACGGCCCCGAAGTTCGTCTGGGACGACGCCGTGGAGGACCTCTACGCGTCCTGGCACCGTCGGGTCGCGGCAGCAGAGCACGGCCACCGGTTGATGGCGGACCGGCTGCGCCGTCGATACCTGCTGCTGGGGATCCCGGTGGTGATCCTCACGACGCTGGTCGGCACGAGCGCGTTCGCCTCGATCAGCAAGGCTCAAGGCGATTCGATCCAAGGCCTCGAGATCGATCCCGACATCGTCCTGCTCGCCGTCGGCACGATCAGCGTGCTGGCGGCGGTGCTGTCGAGCCTGCAGACGTTCCTGCGCTACGCGACCCGCGCGGAGGGCCACCGCATCGCGGCCCTTCGGTACGAGACCCTGCGCCGCGACATGGCGACGACGCTCGCGCTCCCGCGCGAGGCACGGGGTCAGCCCGATCGTGACCTCGACAGCGCCCGGCAGCGGATGGATCGGTACGCGAAGGAGTCGCCGACGATCGGCGAACGCCAGTGGGTGAGGCTCTCCTCCGACTTCGACCTGTCCACCGTCCCGCCCGATCCCTCGCGCCGTCCCGAGCCCGAACGAGCCTGTCGTCATCCCCGACGGAGCCGAACCCAAGGGTGCGGGCAGTGGACGCTGACCTGATCCTGGAGGGCGGCGGGGTCAAGGGCATCGCGCTGGTCGGCTCGTACACCGCGCTCGCGGAGGCGGGGTACGACTTCCACCGGATCGCGGGCACCTCCGCCGGCGCGATCGTCGGCGCGCTGATCGCCGCGGGCATGTCCCCCGGCGACCTGAAGGGCGTGATGCGCGAGATCGACTACGGGCGCTTCGAGGACAAGGGGTTCATCGATCACCTCGGGCTCGTCGGCAAGGGCGCGTCCCTGCTGTTCGAGAAGGGGATCTACGAGGGCAGCTACCTGCGCGCGTTCATGGACGAGCAGCTGAAGGCGCTCGGCGTGCGAGACGTTCGGCGACCTGCGGATCGACGACCCGGGCGCATCGCCGGGCGACGCGAAGGCGTACCGGCTCGTGGTGATGACCTCGGACGTAACGAGGGCTCGGCTGGTCCGGCTGCCGTGGGACTACGAGCAGTACGGACTCGACCCCGACACCCAGCGGGTCGCCGACGCGGTCCGAGCGTCGATGTCGATCCCGTTCTTCTACGAGCCGGTCCGATTCACGAGCCGCGACGCCGAGGGCAAGGAAGCGACCTCGTACATGGTCGACGGCGGGATGCTGTCGAACTTCCCGATCGAGGTGTTCGATCGCACGGACGGGACGCGGCCCCGATGGCCGACGTTCGGCCTCAAGCTCTCCGCCAAGCCGGACGCCGCGCAGCGTCAGAAGTACGACGTGCACGGGACGTTCAGCCTCGCACGCGCGATGGTCGGCACGATGACGAGCTTCCACGACCAGATCCACATCGACGACCCCTCGGCGGTCGCGCGCACGATGTTCGTCGACACGTTCGGGATCCGCGCGACGGACTTCGACATCGACGAGACGATGCAGGACACCCTGTTCACGAGCGGCCGCCAGGCGGCGGAGGCGTTCCTGCGGGACTGGGACTTCGAGACCTACCTGGCCACCTACCGTTCCGGCGAGGTCCTCGACCTCCCCGAGCTCGTCGACGGCACGGCGTAGGCGGCACGACCGACCCCTCTCGCCTCCCAGCGACCGGGGTCGCCGCTCAGCCGATCCCCGCGGCGGCGAGCAGCCCGGCGGCCGTCTGCTCCCACGTCCACGCGCGACCGACGAACGCGCTCACGGCCCGACGCAGCTCGTCGCGCTCGGCGGAGGGCAGCTCCAGGATGCGGTCCAGCGCCAACGCGAGCCGCGCAACCGCCCCGGGGCCGGGCTCGAACGTGAGCAGACCCGGACGTTCGATCGCGGTCTCGAGCGCCGCGCCGACCTCGCCCAGACCCGAGTGACGGGCGACCAGCGGCAGGGCGCCGGCGGCCGCGCCCTCGGCGGCCACCATCCCGAACGCCTCGGGCAGGATCGACGGCACGACCATCACGTCCATCGCCGCGAGCGCCTCGGGGGCGTACCGGTGATCGAGACGACCGGTGAAGATGACGTCGCGGTCGAGGGTCCGCGACCCGGGATCGGGCTCGGCTTCGACCGGCATCGCGCGAGCCTCGCGCAGCCACGCGAGCGCCGCCGCGTCGCCCCGTTCGAGCGCGATCGCGAGCGCGGCGAGCGACTCGCGGTACGAGCCGAACCCGACCACCAGCGCGTGCGCCGTATGCGCCGCGGTCCGGTGCGCCTGGAGCAGCAGCTCGACGCCCTTCTGCGGGATCAGCTTGCCCAGGTAGCCGACGATCGGCCCGCTCGTCTCCGCGAGGCGGCGGAGCCGCGTCGCCGCGTCGGGTTCGGGCACCGACTGGTCGTAGGTCTCGGCGAGCGCGTCGAGCGCGGCCCCGTCCCGATCCTCGAGCGCTCGCTCCACCCGCGCGTCGATCGACGACGGGCGGCCGAGGGCGGTGTCGGGATCGCGGTCGAGCAACTCGGCCGCTTCGAGCAACGCCTCGGTCCGCGGTCGCGGTCGGAACGCGGCGACCTCCACCCCGGGCGGCACGATCCGCACGAGATCCTCGATCCCCGGGACCAGCGCGCGCGCATCGTGCGAGCACGTCGGCGGTCGGCCCGACGACGGCGCGCGCCGCCTCGAGCCCTTCGCGCGCCAGCTCGCGATAGCGCTCCTGGATCCGCACGGCGTACTCGAGGTCGCTGCCGTGGATCTTCGCGACGTACCGCCCGGCACCGAGCGCGCGCCCACCGATCGCGGCGCCGGGGATCGCGTGACCCGTGAACGTGATCTCGGTCCCGTGCCACCCGGCGGCCGCGCGCAGCGCGTCGACGTTCGCGCTCAGGTACGAACCGAGGTCGGCATCGGACAGGTCGACGAACCGGACGACCTGGTCGAACCCCTCGTACCGGTCCAACACGAAGACCGGGATCATCGAGCCGATCCTCGGGCGCAACAGGACGCACCGACCGGCCGCGCTCTGCACCGGCTGCGACGTGAGCTCCGATGGCCCGTCGGCGTCGACGGATCCGAACGCGTCGATCCACGGGTACCGTTCGGGGTGTTGCTCCTGACAGAGCAACAGCACGTCGTGACCGGCGGCGCGGTAGTGCTCGGCCACGCGCGCGGTCGCGACGTTGGATCCCGAACCCTCCAGGAGCCACCCGTGCCACAACAGGATGCGCGTCATCGATGCTCGAGGAGCGCGTTGGACCGCTCGGGGTTCGACACCCTTGCGGCGCAGCCTCGGTGCGGGTCGCTCAGTTGGGAAGGGTCTTGATCTCCGACGCCTTCAACCGGCGTGTCTCCGGGGAGAGTCGCAGGCCGATCATGCCGAGCGGGGCGGCGGTCCAGGCACCGTCCTTCAGGATCTCGACGCTCAGCATCCCGTCGTCGGACTCCCCGATCCGGAGCGTTTTTCCCTCTCTCGTACGGTAGAAGTCCACCCGTACAGGATACCGGGTCGGCGGGCACCGGTCGCGGCGGCCTCCCGGGCCTCCTATCGTGGTCACTATGCCCGCTCGCAAGGAGATCCTCGAGGTCGCCGGGCGCGAGGTGACCGTCTCGAACCCGGACAAGGTGTACTTCCCGAAGACCGGGCACACCAAGCTCGACCTCGTCAACTACTACCTCTCGGTCGCCGAGGGCGCGATCCGCGGCGTCGCCGGCCGCCCGATGGCGCTGAAGCGCTACGTGAACGGCGCCGAGGGCGAGTTCTTCTTCCAGAAGCGCGCGCCCTCCTCGAGGCCCGACTGGATCGAGACCGTCGAGCTCAGCTTCCCGTCGGGACGCACCGCCGAGGAGATCGTGGTCCGCGATGCGGCGCAGCTCGTGTGGATCGTGAACCTCGGCTGCATCGACCTGAATCCGCACCCGGTGCGCGCGGACGACCTCGACCATCCCGACGAGCTGCGCGTCGATCTCGACCCGGTCCCGGGCATCGGGTGGCCGCAGATCCGCGACGTCGCGATGGTCACGAAGGAGGTGCTCGAGGACCTCGGGCTCGTCGGGTGGCCGAAGACGTCGGGCTCGCGCGGGATCCACGTGTACGCGCGACTCGAACGACGCTGGACGTTCCCCGAGGTGCGACGGGCGGCGCTCGCGGTCGCACGCGAGGTCGAGCGTCGCGCGCCGGACCTCGCGACGAGCCGGTGGTGGAAGGAGGAGCGTCACGGCGTGTTCCTCGACTACAACCAGAACGCGAAGGACCGCACCGTCGCATCGCAGTACTCGGCCCGCCCGACACCGGACGCGCGCGTCTCGACGCCGCTGCGGTGGGACGAGGTCCCCGGGTGCGAGGCCGAGGCGTTCACGATCGACACCGTGCCGGCGCGCGTCGCCGAGCTCGGCGATCCGTCCGAGGGCATCGACGAGGCGGCGGGGTCGCTCGAGCCGCTGCTCGAGCTCGCGGCGCAGCACGAGGCGGCCGGGTTCGGCGACGCGCCGTGGCCGCCGCAGTACGCGAAGCAGGAGGGTGAGCCGGCCCGCGTGCAGCCGTCCAAGCGCCGTCGCGGCACGCCGGAGAAGGAGGGCATCGTGCCGCCGCCCGCGCCCGGGAAGAGGACCGGCCCGACCGGCCGCCGGCGGACGAAGGCGCCGCTGATCGAGATCGCGCGGGCGGAGACCGAGGCCGAGGCGATGCAGGGGCTGGAGCGATGGAAGGCGCGCCATCCCGAGGTGGCCGCGGCGCTCGCAACCGGCCGACGTGATGGTCGACCCGATGCGCGGCCGATCCACCGCCTGGTACCGGATCCGCGTGAACCTCCGCAACGTCCCCGAGGACGAGCGGCCGCCGCAGGAGGCGCTCGAGGTCGACTACGACCCCTGGGAGGGGCTGGACGTCGAGGCGTGGCAACGCGAGGAGCGGGCGCGTCGGAAGGAACGGCAGACCGGAGAGCACCAGGAGCCGTAGGTCACCTAGGCTGTGCGCGTGGCGGAACGGCTGCTGCTCGACGTCTCGAGCCTGATGTACCGCGCGTTCTTCGCCTGGGGGCAGGAGCTCCGGTCGCCGGGCGGCCGGCCGGTCGGCGCCGTCCACGGGTACCTCGACATGGTCGACCCGGCTGCTCGTCACCCGCCGGCCCGAAGAGATCGTGCACGTCGTACGACCACGAGTGGCGACCCGTCGCGCGGACCGACATGTACGCGGGCTACAAGTCGAACCGGCCCGAGGACCCCGAGGGTCTCCCCGAGCAGTTCCCGATGCTGCGGCAGGTGCTCGACCTCACCGGCATGTCGCAGGCGATGACGCGCGGGTGGGAGGCCGAGGACGCGATCGGCGCGATCTGCGCGGCCGCGGACCCCGCCGACCGCATCGAGATCGTGAGCGGCGACCGCGACCTGATCCAGCTCGTGCGCGACCCGGCCGTGAAGCTGCTGTTCACGCTCCGCGGGGTCTCGGAGCTGCTCGATCTCGACGAGGCGGGCGTGCTCGAGAAGTACGAGGTCCCCGCGTCCCGCTACATGGAGTTCGCGATCCTGCGCGGCGACGCGAGCGACGCCCTCCCGGGCGTGCGCGGCGTCGGCGAGAAGACGGCGCGAGCGCTGGTGCAGACCTACGGCTCGCTGGAGGAGATGCTCGAGGATGCCCGCTCGTCCGAACCGCGACCCGGGCCCCTCAAGGGCAAGCCGGCGCTCCGGGCTCGGCTCGCCGAGAGCGCCGACTACGTCGCGACGATGCAGCAACTCGTGCCGGTCAACGCGGTCGCGCCCGTCGACCGCTGGCGCGGCGAACGTGACGACGAGGGACTCGACGCGCTCGCGGACGAGCTGGCGCTGAAGGGACCGATCCAGCGCATGAAGGCCGCCCTGGACTCGCTCGGTGGAGAAGACCTAGCTCCTCCTCGATGCGGGGACCACCGAGCGTAGACTCCGCCGATGGCCGCGCCGCTCCGCGTCGGTGTCCAGCTCCCCGAGGTCGAACGCGACGTGCGGTGGCCCGAGATCGTCTCGATGGCTCGCGCGGCCGAGGCGACCGGCTTCGACTCGGTCTGGCTCGGCGACCACCTGCTCTACCGGGGCGACGGACGCCCCGAACGAGGGCCGTGGGACGCGTGGACGACGCTCGCGGCCCTCGCGGCGTCCACCGAACGGGTCCGGCTCGGCCCGCTGGTCGCCTGCGCGGCGTTCCATCCGCCCGGGATCCTCGCCCGGATGGCGGCGATCGGTCGACGAGGTGAGCGGCGGACGGTTCGTCGCTCGGGATCGGCGCCGGCTGGAACGAGACCGAGTTCCGACGCGTTCGGCATCCCGTTCGGGGAGCGCGCCTCGCGGTTCGAGGAGACGTTCGAGATCGTCCGCCGCCTCCTCGCGGGCGAGCGCGTCACGTTCGAGGGGCGCTTCGCACGCGTCGAGGACGCGGTGCTGCTCCCGGAGCCGGCCCGGCGCGTGCCGATGATGCTCGGCTCGAACGGCGACCGGTTGCTGCGCGCCGCGCTCCCGCACGTCGACGCCTGGAACACCTGGTACGACGGACTACGGCAACACGGCCGGAGGGGTTCGCGACGTTGAACGAGCGGGTCGACCCGGCTCGCCGGCGAGGTGGGTCGGCCGGCGGACGAGGTCGCCCGGAGCGCGTGCGTCCTCGTCGTGCTCGATCCGGACGCCGGCGAGCGACCGGTCGACGATGGCCTCGTGCCGCTCGAGGGCTCGCCGGAGCGGATCGCGGACGGGCTCCGAGGGCTGTCCGAGGCGGGTGCCGACGAGGTGATCCTCGTCCTGTCGCCGATCACCGAGGGCTCGATCCGATCGATGGGCGAGGTGCTCGCGCTCCTGCATTGACCAGTCGGCGCCGGTTCGCGACCGTGGCAGGATGGACCGCATGGCGACGTCGGGACCGCTGGCGCTCGTCGGGCGGCGACGAGCTCAACCCGGGCAACGAGCCACAGGACGAGGTGCTGGTCCGGGCAGCCGGGGACGGCCCGGCGTTCGTGCTCGCGACGGCGGCCGGACGCCAGCACCCCGAGGCGGCGGTCGCGAACGCGGTCCGATGGTTCGCGGGCCTGGGTCTCGGGGTCGAGGAGCTGCCCGCGACGCGCCGGTCCGACGCGAAGGACGCGGCGAACGTCGCCCGCGCCCGCGAGGGCCGCTTCTTCTACCTCGTCGGCGGCGACCCCGGGCTCGTCCCCAAGGTCCTGTCGGGCACGCCGCTCTGGGAGGCGATCGTCGGGGCCTGGGTCGGCGGCGCCGCCCTCGCCGGCTCGTCGGCCGGGGCGATGGCGCTCGGCGAGTGGACCCTGGTCCGAGAGCGGATGCCCGGCGACGACCGGCGGCGTTACCTGCCGGCGCTCGGGCTCGTGCCGAGGGTCGCGGTGCTGCCGCACTTCGAGACGTTCGGGCATCGGTGGGTGGACAGCGCGGAGCGCGCCGCGCCGCGGAGCGACGTCGTCCTGCTCGGCATCGACGAGCGCACGGCCGCGCTGCATCACGACGGGGCGTGGCGCGCGCTCGGCGACGGTGGGGTGACGGTGATCGTCGGCGGCGAGCGCCGGCGGTTCGCGTCCGGCGAGACGATCGAGGGTCTCCCGACACCCGATCCGGAGCGCGCTCCCGGATCGAACGCGGGGTGACGTCCCCGACCCGAGCCGAGAGCATGGGGCCGTGGCCGACCGCGTCTGGAACTTCTCGCCCGGGCCGGGGGCGTTGCCGCTCCCGGTGCTCGAGCACCTGCGCGAGGAGCTGCTCGAGTACCCCGGCGCGGGCGCCTCGATCCTGGAGGTCTCGCATCGCTCGCCGGCGTTCGAGCGCGTGATCGAGGAGGCCGAGGCGAACCTGCGCGACCTGCTCGGATCCCCTCCACCTACCGCGTCCTGTTCCTGCAGGGCGGGGCGTCGCTTCAGTTCTCGATGGTGCCGATGAACCTGCTGCTGGGGTCGGCGGGCTACGTCCTCACGGGTTCGTGGGCGAAGAAGGCGCACGCGGAGGCGATCCACCGCGGCGAGGCGCGAACGGTGTGGGACGGCGCCGAGGCCGGGTACACCGCGGTCCCCACATCGTTGGACGGTCTCGCGGACGGCCTGGACTACCTCCACGTCACGTCGAACGAGACGATCGAGGGTGTCGAGTTCCCACCCGGGTTCGAACCCGCGGACGGGCCGCCGCTCGTATGCGACGCGTCGAGCGACCTCCTCTCGCGGCCGATCCCGGTCGAGCGCTACGGCCTGCTCTACGCCGGCGCCCAGAAGAACGCGGGGCCGGCGGGGGTCACGATCGTCGTGCTCCGCGAGGACCTGCTCGAACGGATCCCGCGCGGCATCCCGACGATGCTCGACTACCGCACGTACGTGGAGCATCGCTCGCTGTACAACACGCCGCCGGTGTTCGCGATCTACGTCCTGATGCTGGTCACCCGCTGGCTCCGCGACGAGGTCGGCGGGCTCGAGGCGATGGCCGAGCGCAACCGCGAGAAGGCCTCGTTGCTGTACGACGAGATCGACGGCTCGGACGGCTTCTACCGGGGGCACGCGGCCGCGATCGAGCCGCTCGCGGATGAACGTCACGTTCCGCCTGCCCGAGGAGGCGATGGAGAAAGCGTTCGTGTCGCCGGGCCGCGGACGAGGGGATGGTCGAGCTCGCCGGCCACCGCAGCGTGGGCGGGATCCGCGCCTCGATCTACAACGCGGTACCGGTGGAGGGGGTTCGAGCC
>CAVUTN010000008.1:0-110479 GCA_963744515.1 uncultured Actinomycetes bacterium
GATCCCCGAACGGGGCGCTCGTGTCGGCCGCCCCGCCGGTCTTGCTCCGGGCTTCGAGCACCACGGTCCTGGCGCCCGCGCGGGCGAAGTACGCCCCCGCGGTCAGGCCGTTGTGCCCGCCCCCGATCACGATCGCGTCGTAGGCGTTCGCCATGGCTGTTCGGTCTCCTGTTCGGTCCGGTCGTACGGGTCGCCGGTGCGTCAATCCTCCCACGCGTTTGAACGGCCAGTCAAGCGCGGCCGGGCGGCACGCCGGTTGACAGCCCAGGTCAGGGGCGTAGAGTTGCTGAACTCCGGTTCAAACACCGGGGGAACCCGTCCCAGGACTGGCCCGCGTTCAACAGGAGCGGAACCCGTGAGCACCGGCACCGTGAAGCAGGGCAAGGACCGGCACCAGGAGATCTTGGACGCCGCCGCTCGCGTCATCACCGATCGCGGGCTCGCGGAGACACGCATCTCCGACATCGCCGAGGAGGCCGGCGTCTCGCCGGGTCTGATCCTGTACTACTTCGAGTCGAAGGACCGCCTGCTGGCCGAGGCGCTCACGTTCGCGAACGACCAGTTCTACCTCGGACCTCGCGCGAGATCCGCAGGATCCCCTCGGCGAGGGACCAGCTTCGGCGGCTCGTCGACCTCTCGGTGCCGGCGTACCTGCCCGAGTTCGGCCGCCTCGACGAGTGGGCGCTGTGGATCGAGGTCTGGGTCCGCGCGCTCCGCGATCCCGAGATGGCCAAGGACCGCGAGGTGCTCGACCAGCGCTGGCGGTCGCAACTGGCCGACCTGATCCGCGGGGGTCAGTCCAGCGGCGAGTTCACCTCCGCCGAGGACGCAGAGGAGCTCGCGCTCCGGCTCGCGACGCTGATCGACGGTCTCGCGATCCAGGTGATCATGAACGACTCCGAGGTCTCGCCCGGCGGATGCACCGCACCTGCATGGAGGTCTCGGCCCAGCAGCTCGGCTTCGAGCTCGAGCCGTCGAAGGCCTCCGTCTCGCGTCCCTCGACTTGACCACGCGGGGGTCCATGCCCCTAGGCTGAGGACCGACCACGACCGTCCACGACAGGAGGGACATGAGCATGTCGCTTCGACGTCCTCGCTCCCGGCCGATCCTCGCGCTCTTGGTGGTCCTCGCGATCGGCGGCGCCGACCGCGCTTTCGACCGCCCAGGCCCAGGTCGCCTGTGACCCGATCCAAACGACGCCCGTGTACGACGACGCCGTACCCACCGGCGAGGACGTGCCATCGCTGGGGTTCGAGATCGGCTCGCAGGAGGTCACGTCCGCGCAGTCGAACGACTACATCGCGGCGGTCGACGCCGCGAGCGACCGCGTGATCTCGGGGACGGCCGCGACGTCCGTGCTCGGCGTCCCACTGAACTACGCGATCGTCGGGTCGGTCGACAACGTCATGCCGGACGGGCTCGCCGGGATCCAGGCTGCGATCGATACCCTTCGCGATCCGCTGACCTCGGAGGCGCAGGCGCAACAGTTCGCCGAGGACACGCCCGCGATCCTCTGGGTCGACGGCAGCCCGCACGGGGGCGAGGAGAGCGGCGGCGACGCCTCCCTCAAGGTGCTCTACGACCTCGCCGCGCGGACCGACTGCGCGGCCGAGCAGATCCTCGAGGACGCGATCGTGATCATCGTCCCGATCTACAACCCGGACGGGCGCGACCTCGACCAGCGCCGGAACTTCAACGGGTTCGACATGAACCGCGACTGGTTCGCCCGCACGCAGCCGGAGATCGACGGCGTGATCGAGCTCATGCGGCAGTACCCGCCGCAGCTCGCGATCGACGCCCACGAGATGGGGACGTACACGTACTTCTTCCCGCCGAACGCCGACCCGTCTACCACGAGATCCCCGACCAGGCGATCCACTGGATCAACGACATCTACGGACCGGCCATGGCGGCCGAGTTCGACCGCCAGAAGATCCCGTACTTCAACTTCCGCACCTATGACTTCTTCGGCGTCTTCTACGGGGACACCGTTCCGGCGACGGGATTCCACTCGGCCGGGATGACGTTCGAGAAGTCCAACGGTGATCCGATCGCCCAGCGCGTGCACGAGCACTACACGACGATCTGGACGTGCCTGTCGCAGGCCGTCTTCCACCACGACGACATCCTGGCCGAATGGCACGACTCGTTCGTCGACGCCTACAACGAGGGCGTGAACGGCATCCTCGAACCCAACGTCGTCTACGAGCGCAACCACAAGCTGTTCCAGCAGGTGCCGAACACGAAGGTGCGCCACTACTTCCTGCGGACCGAGGACCCGGATCACGCGGCCGAGGCGCAGCGGCTCGTCCGGCGACTCCAGCGCATGGACGTGGACGTCTACCAGCTGACCGCGCCGCTGGAGGTTCCCGACTTCAAGCCGTACTTCCGGCCACGGGCGACGACGACCCTCCCGGCCGGGACCTACTGGATCCCGATGGCCCAGGGGCAGAAGCAGTGGATCCAGGCGATGCTGCACGAGGACCCGTACATCGGGTTCAGCATCACCTACGACGTGTCAGCCTGGAGCAACCCGCTGCTCATGAACGTCCCGGGCGGCTCGTCGGGGCTCGTCCTGAACCCGCAGGCGACGCTGCTCCCCCTGCAGGATGAGCCGCCGGCGCCGCCGCTCCCTGCCGACGTCCCGAACGTCGCGATCTTCGAGGACTCGGACAGCGCCTCCTCCTACGAGTCCGCAGGATGGCTCCGCTGGGTGTTCGACGAGCGGTGGAACCTCCCTTCGACGACCGTCTCCCCGTCCCAGGTCGCGGCCGGCGCGCTCGTCGATGAGGACGTCGATGTCCTGGTCGTCCCCAACATGTACGTGCCCACCATCAACCAGAAGCTCGGCAAGGCGGGCAAGCGCGCGCTCGTCGACTGGGTAAACGCGGGCGGTCGCTACGTCGGCTATCGCGGCGGGGCCGAGCTCGCGACGCGATACGGCATCTCGACCGCGCAGCTGCAGCAGCCGAACACCGTGATCCCGGGCAGCCTGATCCGCGTCGAAGCTCGACCATCGAGCCCGCTCGCCGTCGGCGTCGGGGAGTTCGCCTGGGTGATGTACGACAGCGACCGCATCCTGCGCTCGGTGAGGGGCACGGCTCCGGTCGCCTATCCGGCGTTCGGGACACCGACTTCGCGGTGTCCGGCCTGCCGACCGGCGCCGACCGGCTGGGCGGGACGGCGGCCGTGGTGGACGAACCCATGGGTTCGGGCCGGACGATCGTGTTCTCGGTCGACCCGAACTACCGCGCCTGGACCGAGGGGACCCAACAGATCCTGTGGAACGCGATCCTGGGGCCGAACCCGGCCTGATCGCGATCGAGGACGAACGGCGTCTGAGGGTCAGGCGCCGGACGCGGCCCACAGATCGGGCAAGATGCTCCTCGTAGTGCTCGTAGGTCTCGCCGGCGAACCACTCGACGGCGGCCTCGTCGATCTCGGGGAGCTCCCGCCAGCGAAGCAGGATCGTCTCGCGCGCGGCGTCGAGTCCCGGACCGGACCGCGGCGATGTCCATCACCCTGGCCTCCTCGGCGAACGTCGCGTTGCGCGCGTCGACCCACTCGTCCGTGTCCTCGGGATCGACGAACGTGCCCTCGCGCATCCGCTCGAGATAGACGATGCACTCGCGGATCCAGCCGGTCACGTGGTGGAGCATCTCCTTCACGGTCCAGCCCTCGAGCACGCCGGGTGCCGTGAGCCGGTCGTCCGGCACCCGTGACAGCGCGTCCTCGAACGCGGCCCACCCCTCCGCCTCCCGGCGCGCGTGCTCGGACCGAGGTTCGTCCATCGACCGAGAGCTTACGCTTGCCGCGATGGCGGTCGAGATCTCGCGAGCGGGACCCGAACGGCTCACCGCGCTGGTGGACGTGCTCGCCCGCTCGTTCGCCGACGACCCCATCGTCCGCTGGCCGTTCCCCACCGACGGGAGCGTCGTGGAGCAGTGCCGCGAGCTGTTCCGCATCCTCGACGAGCGGTTCGTGCACACGGGATGGCTCTGGGAGGCGGACGACGGCGCGGGCGTCGCGCTGTGGGTCCCGCCGGGCGCCGCCCAACGCTTCGTGGAGATCGAGCTGGAGACGCGCGACCCGATCGACGCGATGACCGGCGACGGCGGGGTGCGGTACCGGGGGTTCTGGGACTGGATCGAGGCGCACCTGCCGCCCGAACCCCACTGGTTCCTCGATCACCTCGCGGTCGCCCCCGAACGCCGGGGCGAGGGGCTCGGCGCGGCGCTGGTCGAGCTCGGGCTCGGGTTCGCGCGCCGGGACGGGGTCCCCGCGTTCCTGGAGACCGCGCGGCCCGAGAACGTCGGGTTCTACGAGCGGCTCGGGTTCCGGGTGGTCGCGGACGAGCCGGCGCCCGGGGACGGACCGAGGCTGTGGTTCCTGCGGTTCGACCCCTGAGCGCCGTCAGCCGGCGAGCGTTCGCGCGCCGCGCTTGGCGAGCTGGTCGGCCACGATGTTGCGCTGGATCTCGGAGGTGCCCTCCCAGATCCGGTCGACGCGCACCTCGCGCCAGAACCGTTCGGCGACGTTCTCGCGCATGTAGCCGCGGCCGCCGAAGATCTGCACCGCGCGGTCGGCGACCCGGCCGGCCATCTCGCTCGCGTAGAGCTTGGCCATCGAGCACTGCGCGTGCTGCACCTTGAGATCGACGCCGCGGTCGATGTTCTTCGCGAGCTCGTAGGTCATCAGCCGCGCGGCCCACAGCTCCGTGACCGAATCCGCGAGCATGTGCGCGATCGCCTGGTTCTGGATGATCGGCGCCCCGAACTGCACCCGCTCCTTCGCGAACGCGGTCGCCTCGTCGACGAGCCGTTCGGCGGCGCCGCAGCACCGGGCGGCGATCATCAGGCGCTCGTAGCGGAACCACTCGTAGGTGAACCCCAGGCCGTCGCCCTCCTGCCCGACCAGGTTCGACGACCGGGACGCGGACGTCCTCGAACGCCACGACCGCGTGCGTGTCGGCGTAGGTGTGGGTGTAGGCGGGCTCGCGGACCAGCCGGACCCCGGGCGTGTCCTTGTCGACGAAGAACATCGCGTGCGAACCCGCGTTCGGCCCGCCGTCGATCTTGGCCTGCACGAACAGGTAGTCGGCCGAGTTGTACGAGGTGACGTGCATCTTCGTGCCGTTCAGCACGTAGGCGTCGCCGTCCCGACGAGCCGTGGACGCGATCGCGTCGACGTCGGACCCGGCGCCCTCCTCGGTGATCGCGTAGCACTCGTGCCGCTCGCCGCGGATCGTCGGGACGATCCACCGCTCGAGCTGCTCCGGCGAGACGACCGCGGGCGCCCACGCGGCCGGCGTGTGGACGCACCAGCCGAGCGCGTTCGTAACCCGGCCGAGCTGCTCGGAGACCAGCACCTGCTGGAACATCGACAGGCCGCCGCCACCGAGCTCCTTCGGCATGTTCATGGCCCACAGCCCGAGCTCGATCGCCAACCGGTGGTGCCGCTCGCGCAGGTCGTCGGAGAGCCGGCCACCGTGCAGCTCGGCCTCGACCTCGTGCGGGATCAGCTCGGTGTCGACGAACGATCGCGCGCGCTCCTGGATCTCGCGGTCGTCATCGGACATCGGGTAGGTGGTCACGGGCGCGACTCTACGAGATGAACTCGAGCCGGTCGCGGTTGTCCTCGATCTGCCGGAGCGAGTCCGGGTCGACCGAGTGGTCGCGTTCGGGCGAGCTGGGTTCGTCCGGCGGTTCGCCGAACAGCTCCCCCGAGAGGTAGCGCTGGCCCGTGTCGGGCACCGCGGTGACGATCGTCGCGAACTCCGGATGCTTCTCGGCGACCTTGAGCGCCGAGGCGACGTTGATGCCGCCCGACGGCCCCGCGAGGATCCCCTCCTCGCGGGCCAGCCGGTGCGCCATCTCGAGCGCCTCCTCCGTGGAGGCGGTCACGATCCCGTCCATCAGCGACAGGTCGAGGTTGCGCGGGACGATCCCGTCGCCGATCCCCGGGACGCCGTGCGTGCCCCACCGCTGCTCCGAGATCAGCGGGCTCTCGGCGGGTTCGACCGCGTAGGCGCGGATCGCCCGGTCGTACGACTTGAGCGCGCGTGCCACCCCGGTGATCCAGCCCCCGGTCCCCTGCGCCGCCACCACGGCGTCGACCTGGCCGGCCGCACTGCTGCCAGATCTCCTCTCCCGAGATCGCCTGCGCGTCGGGGTTGTCGGGGTTCTCGAACTCCCCCGGCACGAAGTAGCGCTCCGGGTCGGTCGCGACGATCTCGCGCATCTTCGCGATCGCCAGGTCGATGTCGGTGCCCGCGCCCGGCGTGAGGACGAGCTCGGCGCCGTAGGCCTCGATCATCCGCTTGCGCTCGAGGCTCATGCCGCGCGGCATCACGATGACGCAGTCGTAGCCCTTGATCGCGGCGACCGCCGAGCAGGCGATCCCGGCGTTGCCGGTCGTGGACTCGACGATCGTCATGCCGGGCTTGAGGTCGCCGCGCTCCTCGGCGCGCTCGATCATGTGCCGGTAGATCCGGTCCTTCGTCGAACCCGTCGGGCCGTACCACTCGATCTTCGCGAGCAGGCTGAGGCCCTCGGGGCCCACGCGGGTCAACCGGACGAGCGGCGTCCGACCGACGGCGTCGAGCATCGAGGGGAGCGCTCGGGCGTAGGCGTCCCAGACGAGCGTCTCCGGACGCTCCATGCCACAGTTTGACTCGCCGTTCAATCCGAGCGCAAGCCCGGCCTCCGGTTGCGGCCCGGCCGTGCGCGGGCGAGACTCGGGCGTGGAACGCGATGAACGACCTGGAGCGATCCATCGACCGGATCGCGACCGAGACCCGGTTCTCGGGCGTCGTGCGCGTGGACCACGGCAACGAGATCGTGCTCGCGAAGGCGTACGGGTTCGCCCATCGAGCGTTCGGGGTCGCGAATACGGTCGACACGCGGTTCGGGATCGCGAGCGGCACCAAGGGTCTGACGGCGCTGACGGTGATGAGCCTGATCGAGGAGGGACGACTGACGCTGGACACGACCGCCCGCTCGTGGCTCGGGGGCGACTTGGCGCTGATCGACGACGCCGTGACCATCGAGCAGCTCCTCGCCCACCGATCGGGCATCGGCGACTACTACGACGAGGATGTCGAACGGGATCGCCTCGCGTACGTGATGCCCATCTCCGTCCACGAGCTCGGCATCCACCGAGGCGTACCTCCGGGTGCTCGACGGGTTCCCGACGAAGTTCCCTCCGGGCGAACGGTTCTCCTACTCCAACGGCGGCTACGTCGTCCTCGCGCTGATCGCCGAACGCTGCTCCGGCACGCCGTTCGAGGAGCTGGTGCGCCGGCGGGTCTGCGAACCCGCCGGGATGCCGGACACGGCGTTCCTGCGTTCGGACGAGCTCCCCGAACGCGTCGCGCTCGGCTACCTCGGGGTCGAGAGCGATCGGACGAACGTCTTCCACCTGCCCGTGCGTGGGACGGGGGACGGTGGCATCTCGACGACCGCGGCGGACGTGCACGCCCTGTGGGCCGCCCTGTTCGCCGGGCGCATCGTGTCGGCGGACCGCGTCGCCGAGATGGTGCGGCCCCGCAGCGACGTGCCGGGCGATCCGCCCGGCCAGTACGGGCTGGGGTTCTGGCTCTTCCCGTCCCAGGGTGTCGTGGAGTTGCACGGATCGGACGCCGGCGTGTCCTTCCAGACGGACCACGACCCGCGCTCGGGTCGCACCTACACGGTCCTGTCGAACACGACCGAGGGCGCGTGGCCGATCGCCTACCACCTGGACGAGATCCTCGCGCCGTGAGGCCGAGGGCTCTCAGTGGCAGCCGTCGAACGAGAAGTGACCCGGGTCGCTCCCCGGTAACGACTGGCACCAGCCGTTGGACTCGAGCGCCGAGACGATCGCGGGATCGTCCACGCCCTCCTGCGTGATGTCGATCGCGGCGCCGAGCTGGTGCCAGGACAGACCCGGCGGGGCGCAGCGGTCCGGGCATCCCTCGGGGTTCCCGCAGATCGAACGGCACGCTTGCCGTTGCTCCGCGCACGAGCGGTAGCTCTGCACGACCGGGATCGGGACGCCGGCCTCGCGCTCGGCCTGGAGGAAGGCGCGCATCGCGACCGGTTGGAGCCGGACGCCGTCGACCTCGCGCAGCGGCGGCCGTTCGGCGCACGGATCGTCCGGGATGACGATGGACGGGCCGGACAGCGCGAGGTACCCGACGCCTCCCGCGACCAGCGCCACGGCCGCCACGCCGAGCACGAGGAGGCGACGGCGACTCCTCTTCGAGCGGGCGGCGTGGTGACGTCGGGACGGCCGTCGGGCGATGCTACCCGCGCCCCGCCGGAAGCAACCGGGCGGGCCCTTGTGCAGAATCTCCCCATGGCCCGACCCACCTACTGGCGAGCCGCCGAGCCCAAGCGTGCCTACGACGTCGTGATCGTCGGCGGCGGAGGGCACGGCCTGTCCACCGCGTACTACCTGGCCAAGCAGCACGGGATCACCGACGTCTGCGTGGTCGAGAAGGGCTGGCTCGCCGGCGGCAACATGGCCCGCAACACCACGGTGATCCGCTCGAACTACCTGTGGGACGAGAGCTCGGCGATCTACGAGCACTCGCTGAAGCTCTGGGAGGGGCTCGAGGAGGACCTGGGCTCCGACCTCCAGTTCAGCCAGCGCGGCGTCTTGAACCTCGCCCACTCCCTCGGCGACGTCCGCTCCTCGATGCGGCGCCTGCACGCGAACCGCCTGAGCGGGATCGACGCCGAGTGGCTGGAGCCCGACGACGTGAAGGCCTTCTGCCCGATCGTGAACACGTCGCCCGACGTCCGCTACCCGGTGCTGGGTGCCACGCTCCAGCGGCGCGGCGGCACCGCCCGGCACGACAAGGTCGCGTGGGCGTACGCGACGAGGGCGAGCGAGCTCGGCGTGGACATCGTCGAGCACTGCGAGGTGACGGGGTTCATCCGGGGGGACGGCGGCCGCGTCGAGGGCGTTCGGACGACGCGGGGGGACATCGCCGCGGGCAAGGTCGGGCTCGTCGCCGCCGGTCACACCAGCGTGCTCGCGGACATGGTCGACCTGCGGCTCCCGGTGCAATCGCACCCGCTGCAGGCGCTCGTCTCGGTCCTGCTCGAGCCGGTGCTGGGCTGCGTCGTCATGTCGAACGCGGTGCACGTCTACGTGTCGCAGGCGGACAAGGGCGAGCTCGTGATGGGCGCGGGGATCGACCCCTACAACGGGTACGCGCAACGGGGCTCGTTCCACGTCGTCGAGCACCAGCTCGCCGCCGCGATCGAGCTGTTCCCGGTCTTCGCCCACGCCAAGCTGCTGCGCACCTGGGGCGGGATCGTCGACGTGTGCCCCGACGCGTCGCCGATCCTGTCGACGACCCTCGTCGAGAACCTGTACCTGAACTGCGGGTGGGGCACCGGCGGCTTCAAGGCGACGCCGGCTTCGGGGTGGGTGTTCGCCGGACCTGATCGCCCGCGGCGAGCCCGGACCCCTCGCCCGGCCGTACGCGCTCGAACGGTTCACGACCGGCGCGCTGATCGACGAGCACGGCGCCGCGGGGGTCGCCCACTGATGCAGGCCCGGACGGTGCGACGGATCGCGCTCGAGCTGCCCGACGCCGAGGAGCGCGAGACCTGGGAGACCGCCACGTTCCGCGTCCGCAACAAGATCTTCGTCGATGTTCGCCGAGCACGAGCGCGAGGCGTGGATCAAGTCCACGCGCGACGAGCAGAAGGCGCTGACCGCGATGGATCCGGACACGTTCTTCGTCCCACCCTACGTGGGTCCCAGCGGGTGGGTCGGGGTCCGGATCCGCACGGTCGACCCCGACGAGCTGCGCGAGCTCGTCACCGAGGCGTGGCGGCTCACCGCGCCGAAGCGGCTGGTGCAGGCGTTCGACGAGGCCGAGGCGGTCTGAGTGCTGCTCGTCCCCTGCCCCGTGGTGCGGCCCTCGCGAGGAGATCGAGTTCCGCTACGGCGGCCAGGCCGGCATCGCCTACCCGTCGGATCCCGGACGCCCTGAGCGACGAGGCCTGGGCCGACTTCCTGTTCATGCGCGACAACCCCAAGGGCGCGTTCGCGGAGCGCTGGTACCACGTCGCCGGATGCCGCCGATGGTTCGACGCGGTTCGCGACACGGCGACGCACGCCTTCGTGGCCACCGATCCCGTGCGTCGAGGACGACCCGTGACCTCCCGGAGGCTCGCCGACGGCGGGACGTGGATCGATCGCTCCCATCCGATCGCGTTCACGTTCGACGGCGCGCGGCTCGAGGGGTTCGGGGGCGACACGCTCGCGAGCGCGCTGCTCGCGAACGGCGTGGTCGGCGGGTTCCGCAAGCCCGATCCTGGGCCGCCCGCGAGGGGTGGTCTCGGCGGGGTCGAGGAGCCGAACGCGTTCGTCGAGATCTCGGAGCCGTGGTTCGACCCGATCGTCGCCGCAACCACAGTGCCGCTGGTCGACGGTCTCGTCGCACGGAGCCGCGCTGGGGTGGGACGCCTGCCCGCTGATCCGGGCTCGGTGGCAACGCCGAGGGTCGCCCACCGATTCGCGCACGTGGAGGTGCTGGTCGTCGGCGGGGGCGCCGCGGGCCGAGGCGCCGCGCATGCGGCGTCCGAGGACGGCGACCGCGTCCTGCTGGTCGACGAGCACCGAGCCCTGGACGAACCTCCGACCGGGTCCGACCTCACGGTCCTGCCGAACGCGACCGCGCTCGGCGTATACGACGACGGGTACGCCGTGCTGCTCGAACGATCCAACCGCGAGGACGTCGTGTGGCACGTCCGGGCCGGCCGTGTGGTGCTCGCGACCGGCGCGCTCGAACGGCCGATCGCGCTCGCCGGCAACGACCTGCCGGGCGTCATGCTCGCCGGGGCGACCGCCGCGTACCTCGAACGCTACGGCGTCGCCCCAGGCGAGCGCGCCGCAGTGTTCGCGACGAACGAGTGGGGCTTGGGCGTCGCCGACGTCTTGCGGGCCGGAGGCATCGACGTGGTGCGGACGATCGACGCGCGTTCGGGCGAGCTCGTGGTGGAGGCGAGCGGCGAGGGCCATCTCGAACGAGTCCTCGTCCGGACCTCCGACGGCAACGAGGAAGCGCTCGAGGTCGACCTTCTCGCGGTCTCGGGCGGGTGGAACCCGAACCTCGGGCTCTGGCGTTCGATCGGCGGGGGCCTGCGGTACGACGCTGAGCGCGCGAGCTTCGTCCCGGACGCGGGCCCATCGTGGCTCTCGGTCGTGGGGTCGGCGGCCGGCGACGTGCCCCCGGGCGCGCCCTTCTGGTTCGTCGAACACGGCGACGACGCGGCCAAGTTCGTCGACCTCCAACGCGACCAGACGGTCGCCGACATCGCCGAGGCGCTCGGCGGCGGCCTTCGCTCGGTCGAGCACGTGAAGCGAGCCACGTACATCGGGACCGCCGTCGATCAGGGCCGCACGAGCGGGGTGCTTGCGGCCGAGATCGTGAGCCACCTGCTGGGGGAGTCGCCGGGTGCACAGGGTCCGAGCAACGCGCGCCCCCCGTACGCCCCGGCCTCCTATCTCGCGCTCGCCGGCCCGACGCGAGGCGACCTCCTCGACGCCATCAGGACCACCCCGATGCATCCCTGGCACGTCGAGCGTGGGGCCGCGTTCGAGAACGTCGGGCAGTGGAAACGCCCGTGGTTCTTCGCTCGCGACGGCGAACCGATGGAGCGCGCGGTCGAGCGCGAGTGCGTGGCGGTCCGCAACGCGGTCGGCGCGATGGATGCGTCGACGCTCGGCAAGATCGAGGTGGTCGGGGCGGACGCGCCGGCGTTCCTGGACCGCATGTACACGAACCGGATGTCGAACCTCGCCGTCGGCTCGATCCGGTACGGCCTGATGCTCGGGCTGGACGCGATGGTGCTCGACGACGGCGTCGCGATGCGCCTCGCGGAGGACCGCTACCTGGTCACGACCACGACGGGCGGCGCCGCGACGGTGCTCGACCGGTTCGAGGAGTGGCTGCAGACCGAGTGGCCGGACCTGCGCGTGTACTGCACCAGCGTGACCGAGCAGTGGGCCGTGGTCGCGATCAACGGGCCTCGTGCACGCGAGGTCGTCTCGGCGGCGGGGACCGACGTCGACCTCTCGCGCGAGGCGTTCCCGTTCATGACGTGGCGCGACGGCCGCGTCGCCGGCGTTCCCGCACGCCTGGCGCGGGTGAGCTTCTCGGGCGAGCTCGCGTACGAGCTCCACGTGCCGGCCTGGCACGGGCTCGAGATCTGGGAGGCCGTGATGGCCGCCGGCGCGCCGTTCGGGATCGAGCCGTACGGCACCGAGGCGATGCACGTCCTGCGGGCGGAGAAGGGCTACGTGATCGTCGGCCAGGACACGGACGGCAGCGTGACACCGCACGACCTTGGGATGGACTGGATCGTGAACCCGTCGAAGGGCGACTTCGTCGGCCGGCGTTCGCTCCGTCGCTCCGACGTCGTCCGGCCCGATCGCAAGCAGCTCGTCGGGCTCTTCCCCGAGGACGCCATCGCGCTGCTCCCCGAAGGGGCCCAGCTCGTGCTCGAGGACACCGGCGAGATCCCGATGCCGCTCGCGGGCCACGTCACCTCGTCGTATCGGAGCCCCGCGCTCGGGCGCACGTTCGCGCTCGCCATGCTGGCCGGGGGCCACGCGATGCACGGCCGAACGGTCTTCGCGCCGCTCCCCGAGGGCACCGTGGCCTGCACGGTCACGTCGCCCGTCCCGTACGACCCCGACGGAGCACGCCGTGACGGCTAGGAGCCCGCTCGCCGAGCGCTCGAGCGATCTGGACCGGCTCGAGGCGTCGCGAGCTCGCGTTCGTCGCGCAGCTCGACGTCCGGGTCGACCCGTCGATCGCGGCGAGCCTCGGCTTCCCCACCGTGCCGAACACCGCGGCGACGTCGAGCGACCGCGACGTGCTCGTGGCTCGGGCCGGACGAGTGGCTCGCCGTCGGCGAGGCCCGGCGCAGCCGGCGCGATCGCGGACGAGCTCGAGAGGTCGCTCGCCGGTCACCATCACTCGGTCGTCGACGTGTCCGCCAACCGGGCCGTGCTCGAGCTCAGGGGGCCGTCGCGCCACGACCTGCTCGCCTCGGCCTGCCCGATCGACCTTCACCCGAGATCGTGGGGCGACGGGCGGTGCGCGCAGTCCGTGTTCGGCTCGGCGCAGGTCCTGCTGCACGAACGGGAGGGGGCGACCAGGCTGTTCGTGCGCCCGTCCTTCGCGAGTTACGTTGTCGATCTGCTCCTGGTCGCGGCGCGACCATGACACCGCGGCGGAGCCGGTCCTCCGGCGTGGCCCGGGTAGGCTCGGGCACGTGGACGACACGCCCGCGCTCCGCGCCCTCGAGGGTACGGACCTCGCCTTCCAGGTCGTGCGGACCGAGCGCGCTCGCTCGGCCGAGGAGAGCGCGAGCTTCCAGGGGATCGAGCTCGGGCAGCTGCTCCGCACGATCGTGATCCGGCGCGGCGCCGACGACTACATGTTCGTCCTGGTCCCCGGCGGGCGGCAGATCGACTGGCCGAAGCTCCGAACCCACCTCGACGTCAGCCGGCTCTCGCTGCCCGACGCCGAGGAGGCGAAGGCCGCCACCGGCTACGAGCGCGGGACGATCACGCCGTTCGGCTCGTCGAACGCGTGGCCGGTGATCGCGGACGCGCGGATCCCGGAGCTCGAACGCGTAGCGATCGGCGGCGGCGGCCACGGGGTCAACCTGCACGTGGCCGGCCGCGACCTCGTCGCGGCGCTCGGGCGCCGAAGTCGTCGACGTCACGCGCGACGGCTCCGACTGACCGCGCGACGATCCGCGACCGCACGAACCCTCCCGAACGCCTTCACGGCGCCTTCACATCTCGCGCGACAAGCTCGGTGGTGACGGACGACGAGCGTTCGGAAGGAGGCACGAGATGCGACGCGGATGGGCGATCGCTGCGGCGATCCTGGTCGTGCTACTCACGGTCGGGATCGCGGTCGGCGCGTACAACGCGGGGCTCGACGAAGGGGTCCGCCGTGCGGCCGACTCGAGTCAGGTGGTCACCGTGGTCGGGGACCGGTACGGCCACGGGTTCTTCCCGTTCGGCTTGTTCCTGTTCCCGCTGTTCATCATCGGGACGTTCTTGCTCATCGGGGAGGCGTTCCGGGGCCCGCGCGGCCCCTGGGGCCACGATCACGGCCACGGGTACGGGCCGTGGTCCGAAGAGGGTCGAGCCCGGTTCGAGGACAAGGCGGGCGACTGGCATCGACGCCAGCACGAGCAGGCCTCGGGCGGCGCAGGAGACGACGGGGCCACCCGCCGGCTGAGCCGACCGAGCACGAGGACGGGCGGTGGCGCTTGCCACCGCCCGTTCGCGTCGGCAGGCTAGCGAGCGCCCCACCGAGGAGAACGGCCAAGGAAGGCGGCCAGGAAGGCGGAAAGCATGACGACGGTGCTGGTGGTCGAGGACGAGATCGAGATCGCGCGGGTCGTCCGCGACTACCTCCGCAACGCCGGGTTCGAGGTGATCGTGGTCGGCGACGGCGGTTCGGCCGTCGCGAGCGTCCGCAGCGCCAAGCCCGACCTGCTGGTGCTCGACCTCGGGCTCCCGGGCCGGGACGGACTGGACGTGGCGCGCGAGATCCGGCGGTGGTCGGACACCCCGATCGTGATGCTCACCGCGCGCGGCGACGAGACCGACCGCATCGTGGGGCTCGAGATCGGCGCGGACGACTACGTCGTCAAACCGTTCAGCCCCAAGGAGCTCGTGGCGCGCGTCCGGGCGGTGCTCCGCCGAACGCGCACCGCGGCGCGCGGCGACGAGATCGTGCGCGCCGGCGACGTCGAGATCGACACGGCGAAGATGCGGGTGAGCGTGGGCGGCACGCAGGTCGACCTCACCCCCACCGAGTTCCAGCTCCTCGCCACCCTCGCGCGCGAACCCGGCCGCGTGTTCACGCGCTCCCAGCTGCTCGACGCCGTGCACGGCGTGGCGCTCGAGTCCTACGAACGCGCGATCGACGCCCACGTGAAGAACATCCGTCGCAAGATCGAGCCCACGCCGGGCTCCCCGCGGTACGTCGTGACGGTCCACGGCGTCGGCTATCGGTTCGCCGATGCATGACCATCGCCGCGGCCCGGTGCCGGGCGGCCGGCCGCCGTGGTGGCCGGCGGACGAGCCCTTCCCGCCCCGCTCCTCCGAGGACTGGGGCGCGATGCGCGGACGGTTCTTCCGCCGGATCGCGATCGGGATCGGGGTGTTCTTCCTGTTCGTGTTCGTCGCCGGATGGCTGGGGGCGACGTTCGGCGGCGGGTTCCACGAGGGACGACGAGGGGGACCCTGGTTCCTGGTCTTCCCGATCCTGCTGCTCATCGGCTTCCTCGCGTTCGGCAGGCTCGTGCGCCGAACCGCGAGACCGATCGGCGAGGTCATGGACGCGGCGGCGCGCGTCGCCGAGGGCGACTACACGGCGAGGGCGACCGTGCAGGGACCGCCCGACGTCCGCGACCTCGCCCGCGCCTTCAACCGGATGGCCGAGCGGCTGCAGACCAACGAGGAGCAACGCCGCAACCTGCTCGCCGACGTCGCGCACGAGCTCCGGACGCCGCTCTCGGTGATCCGGGGACGCGTCGAGGGGATGGCCGACGGGCTGTACGAGCCGGGCGGCGACGACCTCGCGTTGATCGGCGCCGAGACCACGGTGATGGCCCGGCTGCTCGACGACCTCCAGCTGCTCTCGAACGCCGAGGCGGGGGCGCTGCGGCTGCACCGCGAGCGGCTCGAGGCCGGCGAGCTCGTCGAGACCGCCGAGGCCGCCCACCGGACGGAGGCGGCCGAGCGCGGCGTGACGCTCCGCACCGAGGTGGCTCCGGACCTGCCCGCGCTCGACGTCGACCGCGTTCGGATCGGCGAGGTGCTCGCGAACCTGGTCTCGAACGCGCTCCGCCACACACCCTCGGGCGGCACCGTCACGATCGCCGCCGATCCCGACGAACGCGGCGTGGCCTTCCGCGTGACCGACACGGGCGAGGGGATCGAGCCCGACGAGCTCGCGCACGTGTTCGACCGCTTCGCGCGCTCGCCCGAGTCCCGGGGTTCGGGGCTCGGGCTCGCGATCGCGAAGAGCCTCGTGCAGGCGCACGGCGGCACGATCTCGGCCGAGAGCCAGCCCGGACGCGGGACGACGATCCGCTTCGTGCTCCCCGGCGGCGTGAGCGCTACTGCTTGGGGATGTCCTTGTTCGGGTCCCAGTGCGGCATCGTCACGACCGTCGCCTTCACGTTCCCCGGAGACCGGCGTCTCCACCTGGAGCTCGGTGCCGAGCTCGGTGTGCTCGATCGGCAGCATCGCGAACCCGATGTTCTTCTCCAACCGGGGCGAGAAGCACGCCGACGTGACCTTGCCGACGACGTTCCCGCCCACCGACACCGGGAAGACGTCGAGCATCTCGTTGTCGATGTAGCTGCCGAGCGGCTCGCCCTCGATGTCGACGCCGACGAGCTTGCGCCGCACGCCCTCGGCCTTGATCCGCTTGAGGGCCTCCTTGCCCATGAAGTCGGCCTCCTGCTCCAGGTCCACCATCCACGTGTAGTGGTAGCCGACCTCGAACGGGTTGTGCTCGTACCACATGTCCGCGCCGAACGCGAGGATGCCTCCCTCGATGCGGCGGATGTGGCACGGCCCGATCACCTCGAGCCCGTGCGGCTTGCCCGCCTCGAGCACGCGGTTCCACAGCTGCACGCCGTGCTCGGACGCGTCGCGCAGGTAGATCTCGTACCCGACCTCACCCGTGTAGCCGGTGCGCGAGACCACGACGTTCATCCCGTCGAGCTCGCCCTGCATCAGGCCGTAGTACGGGATCTCGAGCACGCGCTCGCCGAAGAGCTCGGTGAGCACCTTCTTCGCGTTCGGGCCCTGGATCTGCACGGGCGCGACGTCGATCTCCTGCACCGTCACGTCCATGCCCTTCGCCGCGGCGATCCCGAGCGCGTACAGGTTCACGTCCGAGTCCGCGAGCGAGAGCCAGAACTCGTCCTCGGCGACACGGAGCAGGACCGGGTCGTTCAGGATCCCCCCGTCGGGGCCGGTGATGAAGACGTACTTGCACTCGTTGACCGCGCACTTGTTGAGGTCGCGCGGGACGATCATGTTCGTGAGGTCGAACGCGTCCGGGCCCTTGATCTGGATCTGCTTCTCGACCCCGACGTCCCACATCGTGACGCCGTTCACGAGGTGCCAGTACTCGGCAACCGGGTCGCCGTAGTGGCGGGGATGGTAGGTGTGGTTGTAGACGCTGTAGCGCGCGACCCCGTGCTCGCGGGACGCGTAGAAGTACGGCGACTTGCGGATCCGCGTGTAGAGGAGGATCCCCGGGTTGTCGATGACGGCCAAGCTGTTCTCCTTCCTGCGTGATCTGGCCTGCGCGACCTCGTCACGCCCTCAATCGTTCGCCCTTCGGGTCCCACAGCGGGTCCTCGGCGACCGTGGCCGGGAGACGCTCGTCGAAGTACTCGACCTCGACCGGCGTGCCCGGCACCGCCAGCTCGGCGGGCAGGTAACCGTAGACGATGCAGCGCCCGACCGAGTAGCCGTAGCCGGCGGACGTCGCGTAGCCGACCACGCGCCCCTCGGACCGGATCGGCTCCTTGCCCAGCACGACCGCGGTGGGGTCGTCGAGGGTGACGCACGCGAGCCGCTCGGCCGAGCCGCGCTCGAGCACCGCCGCCAGCGCCTCGCGGCCCTGGAACGCGCCCTTGTCCATCTTGACCGCGAACCCGAGCCCGGCCTCGAACGGATCGTGCTCGGTGTGGAGGTCCTGGCCCCACAGGCGGTAGCCCTTCTCGAGCCGCAGGGTGTCGAACGCCCCCAGCCCCGCCGCGACCAGGCCGTGGTCGCGGCCCGCGTCCCACACCAGCTCCCACAGGCGATCGCCCATCGCGAACTGCCCGTACAGCTCCCACCCGAGCTCGCCGGCGTACGAGATGCGCTGCGCCCACACCGGCCCGACCTCCCCGACGTCCAGGTACCGGGCCGTCATGTAGGGGAAGGCCTCGTTGCCGAGGTCGGCGTCCGTGAGGCCCTCGAGGATCTCGCGCGCGTTCGGGCCCCACAGGCCGAGCGCGAACAGCGACCCCGTGCGCTCGGTGATCCGAACACGTTCGTCTTCGCCGATCTGCCGCCGCATCCAGGCGAGGTCGTGCTGGCCGCTGCCGCCGCCGGTCACCACCCGGAACAGCTCCTCGCCCTTGCGGGCGATCGTGAGGTCGCACCGGATCCCGCCCGCGGGCGTGAGCATCGCCGTGTAGACGATCGAGCCCACCGGCCGGTCGATCACGTTCGCGCAGATCCGTTCGAGGTACGCGAGCGCGTCGGGCCCCTCGACGTCGAACTTCGCGAACGGCGTCAGGTCGAACACCGCCGCGCTCGAACGGGTCGCGAGGTGCTCGGCGCCCTCGATCGGGGACCAGAGCGTGGCCGCCCAGGCCTCGCGATGCACCCACGGGGCGTCCGGCGGCACGAGCCCGGCGTTCGCCTCGAACCACTCGGGGCGCTCCCACCCCGCGCCGGTGACGAACTCGGCGCCGAGCTCCTCGTGCCGGGCGTAGAACGGCGTGAGCCGGAGCTTGCGCGGACGCGCCATCTGCTGGCGCGGGTGCAGGATGTCGTACACCTCGCGGTACTGCTGCTTGCCGCGTTCGAGCACGTAGGGCGGCGTCGTCATGAACGGGTAGAAGCGGTTCGCGTCCGCCTCGGCCATGTCGATCGAGGGCTCGCCCTCCACGATCCATTCGGCCACGTGCTTGCCGAACCCCCCCGCATGCGTCACCCACACGGCCTCGCAGATCCACACGCCCCGGACCGCCGCCGACTCCCCCACGATCGAGCCCGCGTCCGGCGTGAACGAGAACATCCCGTTGATCGAGCGTTCGGGGTCGGCGGGGCGCATCGGCCCCTCGAGCGCGGGGAGCAGCCGGGCCGCCTCGGCCTCGGCCACCTCGAAATCGGCGGGCGTGAACGGCATCAGCGAGGGCATCGGGCCGTCGCCCGGCCGCCGGAACGCGGATCTGCGGCGTCGCGATCGGCTCGTGACGGTAGCTCCCGACCGCGTAGTGGTCCCCCGGTGGCGGAAGTACATCGCCATGTCCTGGTGCCGCAGGATCGGGTGCGCGACCTCCCGCGTCTCGCCCTCGAGCTCCGGCGATCGGCTCGGTCCAGACGAGCTGGTGCTGCACCGCGACGAGCGGGATCGGGACCCCCGCCATCGCGCCGACGGTCGGCCCCCAGATCCCGGCGCACAGCAGCACGCGCTCGCACTCAACGTCGCCCCGGTCCGTCCGAACGCCGTGCACGCGCCCGTCGCGGACGTCGAACCCGGTCACCGTCACGCCGCCCTCGAACGCCACGCCGTTCGCCTCCGCGCGGCGCCCGAGCGCCGTCGCGATCGTCACCGCCTTGGCGATGCCGTCCGAGGGCACGTGGTACGCCCCGAGGATCGTGGAGGGGTCGAGCAGCGGGATCTTCTCGGCGGTCTCCGCGGGCGTGAGCAGCTCGGCCCCCTCGAGCCCGTACGAGCGCGCGAACCCGAGCCGGCGCTTCAGCTCGCGCATCCGCGCCTCGGTGGTCGCGACCTCGATCCCGCCCACGCCGTACCAGGCCGGTTCGCCGTCCACGTCCAGCGTCGCGTACAGGGCGACCGACTCCTGGGCGATCCGGCACATCATCCGCGAGCCGTTCGTCTGGAACGCGAGCCCCGGCGCGTGCGAGCTCGACCCCCGGTCTCGAACAGCGGACCCTGGTCGAGCACGAGCACGTCGCGCTCGCCGAGCTCGGCCAGGTGGTAGGCCGCGCTCGCGCCGACGATCCCGGCGCCGACGACCACGGTTCGAGCTCGATCACGCATCAGGCCCGGATGTTCCTTCGCGGGCGGCGTCCTGACAAACCCGTCAGGACAGGTCGATGACGATCGTCTTGAGCTCGGTGAGGCGTTCCATCGAGAAGCGTCCGCCGACCCGGCCGACCCCGCTCTGCGAGCCGGCGCGTCCCCCGAACGGCAGGTGCGACTCCCAGTAGTTCGTGCCCTCGTTCACGTTGACCCAGCCCGTCCGGACGGCTTCCGCGAAACGGAGCCCCCGGCGGAGGTCCCGCGTGAAGATCGCCGAGAGCAGGCCGTACGGCGACCCGTTGACGAGCTCGATCGCCTCCTCCTCGCTCCGGATCGAGGACACCGGCACCACCGGCCCGAACGTCTCCTCGCGCGCGATCTCCATGTCGTCGGTCACGCCGTCGAGCACGGTCGCCTCGAAGAACAGCTCGCTCCCGTGCTGCGGGAGCGCGCTTGCCGCCGGCCACCACCCTCGCGCCTCGTTCGAGCGCCTCGGTCACGTGTCGCTCGGTCTTGGCCGCCGTGGGCTCGTTGTTGACCGGTCCCATCGTCGTCGCGTCGTCGAACGGGTCGCCGAGCTCGATCCGCTCGGCGATCGCGTCGGACAGCTTCGACAGGTACTCGTCCTTCACGTCCTCGTGCACGAGGAACCGTTCGCCCGCCGTGCAGCTCTGCCCCGCGTTGAGGAACGAGGCGACCAGGGTGGCCTCGACCGCCTTGTCGAGGTCGCCGTCCTCGCAGATCACCAGCGGGCCGTTGCCGCCCATCTCGAGCAGGAGCTCCTTCCCGGCGGCCCGCTGGGCGACCGTGTGGCCGGTCGCGATCGAACCGATGAAGCCGACGGCCTGGGTGCCCGGGTTCGCGGCGATCTCGTCGCCGACGACCGGGCCGGGCCCGGTCACCAGGTTCACGACCCCCGGCGGCAGGTCGGCCGCCTCGACGCACTCGGCGAGCCGAACCGCGCAGATCGAGGTCGTGGGCGCCGGGGCCCACACCACGGCGTTCCCGTACGCGATCGCCGGCGCCAGGATCTCCCCCGGCATCGTGTAGGGCCAGTTCCACGGGCTGATGATCGAGACGACGCCCCGAGGGACACGCTGGAGCAGCACGCGCTTGTTCGCGTCGATCGAGGGCGGCAGCAGCCCCTCGGCGCGGACGGCATCCGCCGCCGCCATGTCGAAGTAGGCGATCAGCTCCTCGACCTCGTCGTACGCCTCCGCCTTCTTCGGCTTGCCCTGATCGAGGGTGAGCGTGTGCGCGAGGTCCTCGCGACGAGCGTCGATCGCCTCGGCCACGCGCTTCATGGCCGCCGCACGGTCGAACGCCGAGAGCGCCGCCCACCCGGGCGCGGCGCGGTTCGCCGCGTCGATCGCCTCGCTGGGCGTCGGCGCGGGTGCCCTCGGGCACCGTGCCGATCATCTCGCCCGTGGACGGGCTCGTCGCGTCGAAGGTCGCGCCGTCCTCCGCATCGACCCACGCCCCGCCGATCCACATCCGAACGTGTTCGCTCATGGCTCCCTCCGCGGGACGAACGGGGCGGCCCGCTCGGGCCGCCCCGTCCTGCTCCGTTCGTCGCTTCGATCAGGCGCTCGCCGCGTCGACCCAGGGCTGCCAGACGTCCTGGTTGGCGTCCACCCATGCCTGGGCGGCCTCCTCGGGCGTCTGGCCGTCCACGTCGACCGCGAACGCCACCTCTTCCTGCGTGGCGTTCGTCGTAGCTCAACGCCGACAGGAACGCGAACGCCTCGGGTGCACTCGTCTCCAGATCCGCGTTGAACGCCTTGTACAGCACGTCGGCGGGTAGTCGCAGGCGTAGCCGTCTCCCGATTTCGTGGAGGCGGCGGCGGTGCACTCCTCGGTGACCTCGGGGAGCTCGACCTCGGTGAGGTCGTACTTCTGGTTCGCCCAGTGCGGCGTGTACCAGTAGAACAGCAGCGGCTCCTCGTTCTGATACGCCGTCTCGAGCTCGGACAGCAGCGCTGCTTCGGATCCCGCCACGACGACCTCGAAGTCCAGACCGAGGTTCTCGACGATCTCCTTGTCGAACGAGACGAAGCTCGGGTCGCCGTCGAGCATCTGGCCCTTGTCGCCCGTCTCCGCCGTCGCGAACAGCGACGCGTTCTGGTTGAGACCCTCGACGGTCGCGAACTCCGGATGCTCGTCGACCACGTAGGTCGGCACGAACCAGCCGATCTTGGCGGCGACGCCGAGCTCCCCGCCGTCCACGACGCTGCCGTCGCCGTCGATGTACGTCGCGTAGTCCTCGGCGTGACCGGACGGCCACACCTCGAGCGTCGCGTCCAGCTCGCCCGTCGACCAGCGCGGGGAACTGCGCGAACTCGTCGATGTCGACGAGGGTCGACCGTGTACCCGAGCTGCTGTTCGAGCAGGATCTTCGCGATGTTCGCGTTCACGGCCGAACCCGTCCACGGGTTGACCGCGATGCTGACTCGGTGCCTTCGCCCGGCAGCGCCTGCGTTCCGGTCGCTCCGGTCGTCCCGGTCTCGCCCCCGTCACCGGACCCGGCATCCGAGCACGCCGCCGCCATCAGGCCGAGCACCGTGACGAGCACCAGGGTCCGCCACGACTTCGATCGCACCCGTTCTCATCCGTCCCCCTTTCCGCCAACACCTCATACGGTCTGCGACATCGCTCGAGCCTTCGCGAACTCCTTCCGCCGCATCCCCTGCGTCGCACGCCGATCGCCTGCGTGATACGGTCCAGGACGATCGCGAGCAGCACGATCGCCGTCCCGGCCTCGAAGCCGAGCGCGATCTGCCCCTTGGTCAGCCCGTACACCACCTCGAACCCGAGACCCTCGGCTCCGACCAGCCCCGCGATGATCACCATCGAGAGCGAGAGCATGATGACCTGGTTCACGGCCGAGCATGATCGCCGCTCTTCGCCAGCGGCAGCTGCACCTTGCTCAGCAGCTGCACGCGGGTCGAGCCGTACGCCTCGGCGGCCTCGACGGTGGTCGCCGGCACCTGCCGGATCGCCAGGCTCGTGATGCGGATGCCCGCGGGTATCGCGTAGATCACCGAGGCGATCACGCCGGGGACGCGGCCGACGGCGAACAGCGCGACCACCGGCACGAGGTAGACGAACGCCGGCATCGACCTGCATCGCGTCCAGGACCGGCCGCAGGACGCGATCGACCCGCTCGCTGCGGCCCGCGAGGACCCCGAGCGGGATCGCGAACAGCAGCGCGATCGCCACGGTGACCAGCACCAGGCTGAGCGTGCTCATCGCGTCGTCCCACATCCCGAGGAGCCCGATGCCGAAGAAGCGCGAGGCCCGTGAAGACGCGCGAGCTTCCACCCCGAGAACCGCCACGCCGATCACCGCGAAGAACCCGGCCACCATCCACCACGGCACGCCGAGCAGCAGGTTCACGATCGGGTCCAGGCAGTACAGGATCAGGAAGTCGCCGATCGCCGACGTCAGCCATTCGAGGTTGGATTGGATCCACTCGACGGCGGTATTCGTCGGCGTCACCAGGTCGATCCGGGGGCTGCTCGGGAAGTCCTGCTGGACGAGCACGTACCGGCCGACCAGCACCGCGGCGACCGTCGCGGCGATCGCCACCGCCACGAGGAGCCTCCGCGAGATCGGCCGTCCGAACACGCACCGCCCCCGCTCCCTTCGTGACGCGGTCTCGGGTGCTCCACCCCTCGCTCACCCGGTCGAGCACGATGGCCAGGACGACGATCCCGATCCCGGCGTTCAGCGCGACACCGACGTCCAGGTGTTGCAGACCGTTCGAGCACCTCGCGCCCGAGGTTCTCGACGCCCACGATCGCGGCGATCACGACCATCCCGAACGCCATCAGCAGAGCCTGGTTGACGCCGAGCATGATGCTCGGCTCGCGAGCGGGAACCTGGATCTTCCGCAGGACCTGCTTCGTGGTCGCGCCGAACGCCGTCCCGACCTCCAGGGACGACGACGGTACGCCGCGGATCCCGTAGCTCGTCAGCCGGACCAGCGGCGGGAGCGCGAAGATCACGGTCGCGATCAGCGCCGTCGCCACGCCGATGCTGAAGAAGATCACGAGCGGCAGGAGGTAGACGTAGGCGGGCAACGTCTGCGCGGTGTCCAGGAGCGGGCGCAGGACCTTCTCCACCTTCGGGTTGCGACCCGACCAGATCCCGAGCGGGATGCCGATCACGACGCACACGGCCACCGCGATCAGCATCAACGCCAGCGTCTGCAGGCTCCGCTCCCACAGATCGATCAGGCCGAGGAACGTGAACCCCGCCACCGCGAGCAGCGCCTTGCGCCACCCCGCCACCACCAACGCCACGGCGCCCGCGCCCACGATCACGCCCAGGAACGTCATCCGTTCCAGGAACAGCAGCAGGTTGTCGTACGACGGCCTCCGAGACCTGCTTGATCGGGGTGAAGAAGTAGATGAACAGCGGGCTCGTCTCGCGGTTCTGGAGCGCCCAGTTCTCCAGGTCGTCGAACACCTGGCCCGCGTGGACCCGCCACGAGGGGAACCCCGTCCTCCAGTTCAGCCCGATCGAGACACCGCGGCGATCGAGCCGAGGACCCACCACGGCCAGAGACGGCGTCGCCGGCGGCGCCTCGACCGCAGCTGGCGGGGCGGCGAGCTCCCCCGCGACCGGTCGGGCCGGCGCGACCGTATCGGCCATCAGGTCCGCTCCTCGATCAGCGAGGACATCACCGCACCCCGGTCCACGACGCCGACGACACGACCGCCGTCCACGACCCGGATCTCGGCGTCCGAACCCGCGACGAGCGGGAGCAGCTCCTGCACGATCGTGTCGGCCGGCACGGTCGGGGCATCCGTCCACCGGTCTCGCCGTCGACGGGACGCATGATCGTGCGCGCCGTGAGGACGTGCGCGCGGGGGACGTCCTTCGTGAAGTCGGCCACGTAGGAGTCGGCGGGCCGCGCCACCACTTCTTCGGGCGTGCCCACCTGGACGAACCGGCCGTCCTTCATGATCGCGATCCGGTCGCCGAGCTTCAGCGCCTCCATGAGGTCGTGGGTGATGAAGATCATCGTCTTCTTCACCTCGCGCTGGAGCCGCACGACCTCGTCCTGCATGTCGCGGCGGATCAACGGGTCGAGCGCGCTGAACGGCTCGTCGAACAGCATGATCTCGGGGTCGGTGGCGAGCGCCCTCGCCAGACCGACCCGCTGCTGCATCCCGCCGGAGAGCTCCTCGGGGTAGTGATCGGCCCACCCATCCAGCCCCACGACCTCGAGGACGCGTCGCGATCGCTCGGCGCGCTCGGCCTTGTCGATCCCCTGGACCTCGAGCCCGTAGCCGACGTTGTCGACGATCCGGCGGTGCGGGAGCAGCCCGAAATGCTGGAACACCATGCTGATCTTGCGGCGACGGACCTCGCGGAGCCGGTCGGGCGGGAGCGCGAGCAGGTCCTCGCCGTCGATCTGGATCTGCCCCGCGGTCGGGTCGTGCAGCCGGTTGATCATCCGCACGAGCGTCGACTTGCCCGAACCCGACAGGCCCATGACGACGAACACCTCGCCGGGCGCCACCTCGAACGAGACGTCGCGGACCGCCACGACGCACCCGGTCTTGGCCAGGAGCTCGGCGCGCGGGAGGTCGGCGTCGGGCGACCCCACGATCTTCTTCCCGTTCGCGCCGTAGACCTTCCACAGGCCCCGGCAGGCGACGGAGGCGTCGTTCCCGGGCGCGGTCACGCCCGAGACCTGCACGTCGGTCTGCGCGTCCGCCACCCCTGGGCCCTCCCCTATCGCGCCCGAACGACCCCCGGCCGCCCGCGGATACGGCATCTTGGGCCCGAGGGGCTCCGACACGCAAGGCAGCCGTTGCGCGGACGAGGACCCCCGGGCCGGGTCGCGGCCGGCGCTGCGCTAGCATCCGCGCACCGCCGGGCGGACGCCGGGCGGCGAATGCCGGGAGGGTCGATGGCGTCGAGACCGTTCGACTTCGTGATCGTGGGGGGCGGGTCCGCCGGCTGTGCGCTCGCCAACCGCCTGTCGGCCGACCCGTCGAACCGGGTCCTCGTGCTCGAGGCCGGGCGACCCGACTACCCGTGGGACGTCTACATCCACATGCCGGCGGCGCTCACGTTCCCGATCGGCAACCGCTTCTACGACTGGAAGTACGAGTCCGAACCCGAGCCGCACATGAACGGCCGGCGGATCTACCACGCGCGCGGGAAGGTCCTCGGCGGCTCGAGCAGCATCAACGGGATGATCTTCCAGCGCGGCAACCCGCTCGACTACGAGCGCTGGAGCGCCGACCCCGGGATGCAGACGTGGGACTACGCGCACTGCCTCCCCTACTTCCGCCGGATGGAGCACTGCCTCGCGGCCGAACCGGGCGACGAGTTCCGAGGTGCGCCGGTCCCTTGGTGCTCGAACGCGGCCCGGCCACCAACCCGCTGTTCGGGGCGTTCTTCGAGGCGGCGCGTCAGGCGGGGTTCGAGCTGACCGACGACGTGAACGGCTACCGGCAGGAGGGGTTCGCGGCGTTCGACCGGAACATCCATCGCGGGCGGCGGCTCTCGGCGGCGCGCGCCTACCTGCACCCGGTGCGGTCACGCCCGAACCTCGAGATCCGAACGAGGGCGTTCGTGAACCGGATCGTGTTCGAGGGCTCGCGCGCCGTCGGGGTCGAGATCGCACGCGGCCGCGGCGCGCCGGAACGGATCCACGCCGGCGAGGTCATCGTGTCCGGCGGCGCGATCAACTCGCCGCAGACGCTGCAGCTGTCGGGGGTCGGCCCGGCCGACGAGCTCCGGGCGCTCGGGATCGACGTCGTGCACGACCTGCCCGGCGTCGGCGAGAACCTCCAGGACCACCTCGAGGTCTACGTGCAGCACGCGTGCACGCAGCCGGTCTCGATGGCGCCCTACCTGAAGTGGCGGTACCGTCCGTGGATCGGTTTCCGGTGGCTGTTCTTCCGCTCGGGCCCCGGCGCGACGAACCACTTCGAGGGCGGCGGGTTCGCCCGGAGCAACGACGACGTCCGGTACCCGAACCTGATGTTCCACTTCCTGCCGATCGCCGTGCGCTACGACGGTTCGGCGCCGGCGAGCGACCACGGCTACCAGGTGCACATCGGGCCGATGTACTCGGACGCGCGGGGCTCGGTGAAGGTCACGAGCCCCGACCCCCGGGTCCATCCCGCGCTCCGCTTCAACTACCTCTCGACGGAGCAGGATCGGCGGGAGTGGGTCGAGGCGATCCGCACGGCGCGGCGGATCCTCGGTCAGCCCGCGATGGCGCCGTTCGACGGGGGCGAGCTCTCGCCGGGCGCGAGCGTCGAGACCGACGAGGAGATCCTCGCGTGGGTCGCCCGCGACGCCGAGACCGCCCTGCACCCCTCGTGCACGTGCAAGATGGGGACGGACGAGATGTCGGTCGTCGACCCCGCCACGATGCGCGTCCACGGCCTGGACGGTCTCCGCGGTCGTCGATGCCTCGGTCTTCCCCTACGTCACGAACGGCAACATCTACGCGCCGGTGATGATGGTCGCCGAGAAGGCGGCGGACCTGATCCTCGGCGCCACGCCGCTGCAACCCGAGCCGATCGAGTTCTTCCGCCGCGAGCCGAGGCCTGACGGTCTCAGGCGACCCCGAGCAGCAGCAGGCCCCCGATCACCATCGCGATCCCGAGGTACTGCGTCGGGACCGGGCGCTCGTGCAGCAGCACGACGCCGCCGAACACCGGGATGAGCGGGTAGGTCGCGGAGGCGGCGGTCACGATCGACACCAGGCCGACCTCGGCGCCGCGCGCGTACGCGATCGTGCCGACGAGCTCCATCACCCCGACCAGCACCGCGAGCCGGAGCATCGAGGGCGATACCGGATCGCGCACCTCGCCGGCCGAACGCGACCGCAGCCACAGCACGAGCGCCGCGAGCAGGAACACGGTCATCATCGTCAGCCGCCCGAACCACAGCGACGGCAGGAAGCCGGCCTCCTTGGCCGCCCACCCCATGACGTAGGTCGCCACGCCGAACAGGAGCGTGGACACGATCGCCCACGGCAACCCGGCGGGCTTGGTCCGGGTCCCGGCGCGGAGCGCCTTCGGGTCGGTCGAGGTCAACGCGGCGCCGGCGATCGTCACCGCGACGCCCACCACCTGCAACCCGCCGAGCGTCTCGCCCAGGAGCACGACCGACAGGAGCACCGGCACGACCGCGTAGCTCGCGAGCACCGGGGACACGACGGCGATCGGCCCGAGCTGGAGGCCCTTGTACAGGGTGGCGAACGCGGCGGCGCCCAGGAACGCGTTCGGGATCAGCCAGGGTGCGACCGTCGGGATCCCCGAGAGGTCGGGCCGCACGATCAGGACCAGGAGGGTCACGACGACGCCCGCGGCGACCTGCGCCACCACCACCGTCCGGCCGCTCCCGATGCGACGGCCCGAGATCGCCGCCCACAGATCCGAGAGCCCCCAGCCGAGCGCCGCCGCGAGGCCGTAGATCACTCGGTGCTCCGGTACCGCGCGTCGCGCCAGGCGATCGCGGCCTTCAGACCCTCCTCTTGGGTGATCCGGCGGAACTCGTCCCGGGCGGGCAGGTTGGCCGTCTCGATCATCACGTCCAGCTCCGTGTTGGCGTCGAGCGCCGCCCGGAGGCCGGCGAGTCTGCCAGACGCGGTTGATCGACGCCTTCATCGTCCGGACGACGAACGGCTCGTTCTTCGCGATCTCGTCCGCGAGCGCCATCGTCGCGCCCTCGAGCTCGTCGCGGGGCACGACCCGGTTCACCAGACCGATCCGGAGCGCCTCGGCGGCCGGGACCCGGTCCTGCCCCGTCAGGATCAGCTCCTTGGCCGCGCGCACCCCGACCACCCATGGCAGGAACATCGAGACGACGCCCGAGCCGAACCGGATGTCGACGTAGCCGAACACCGCGTCGTCCGAGGCCACGGCGAGATCGCACGCGAGCATCAGGTCGGTGCCGCCGGCGAGGCAGTACGAGTGCACGGACGCGATGACGGGCTTCGGGTTCTCGAGGATGCGCAGGAGCCGCTTCGTGTCGCGGTCGAGCTCGCGGTGCCACTCGGCCGCGTCCTTGGTCCCCTCCTCGGCGTCCTGGTTCAGGTCGTACCCGGCGCAGAACGCCCGTCCCGATCCGCGAAGCACGACGACGCGCACCTCGTCGTCCTCGGCCGCGGCGTCGAACGCCGCCTCGAGCGCGTCCATCAGCTCGGCGCTCAGGGCGTTCAGCGAGTCGGGACGGTTGAGCGTGAGCCGTCGGATCGGGTCCGAGGTCCTCGGAGAGCAGGACGCCGCCCTCGCTCGCCTCCGTCATCGCGCCGAACGCGTCGTCATCGGGTGGGTCCCTCGCTCTCGATCCGCGCTCGGCCGTCGTGGCCGGGCCCGGGGTGCGCCGGATGATACACAGCCACCTGCACGGCGCTTCACGCTCGCGCGCTCGCGGAGCTCAGCCTCGGCCGAGGAGTCGAGGACCTGCGCCGCGGCTCGACGGCCGCTCCGCAGCGCGCCCTCCATCGTCCCGGAGTGGTCGCCGGCCGTGTGCTCGCCGGCGAACGCGACGGCCCCGTGCGGGCGTTCGAACAGCGGTCGCCGCGCGAGGGACGGGTGATCCCAGGCCGTGTACGCGCCGCGAGCGAGCGGGTCGTCGGCCCCACACCTTCATCACCGCGGTCCCGTCCGGCCGGAGCTCGGGGGCGAGGTCGAAGATCCGGCGCACCCACGCCGCGGGATCGCCGCTCGCCGTCGCGAGCGGCTCCTGCGGCAGCTCGCTCCCCGCGAACGAGGTCACGACGCGGCGGGGTCGCCCGTCCTCGCCGTCGGCGACCCAGAACCAGAACGGGAGATCGGCGCATTGGATCGCGCAGCGCTCGGGTTCGCCGCCGAGCGGGACCGCGACCTTCGACGCCACCCCCATCCGCAGTCCTTCGAACGCCTCGCGCTGCTCGGGCGGGAGCGGCGGGTCGAACGCGAGCTCGGTCACCAGACGCACCGGCACCGCGACGACGACGGCGTCGGCCTCGATCCGATCGTCGCCGGTCTGGACCTCGACGCGCCCGCCTCGCCCGGCGACGCCGGCCGCGCGGACCCCGAGGCGGACGTCGGGCAGCAGGCCGGCGATGGCGTCGGCGATCGAGCCGTTGCCGCGAGCCATGCGCCGGTAGACGGCGGGTTCGGCGGCCAGGCGTCCCGAGTGCCAGCCGGCGCGCCACGCGACGCGATCGAGGTCGCTCGCGAACGTCCCCTGCAGACGCGCCTTCGCGACGGCGCGCGCCCGGTCGTCGCCCGGGACGGCATCCAGCATCGCCCCCATCGAGCTCCCGTCGGCGTCCGACGCGGCGAGGTGCGCGTCCGCGGCCTCCAGGAACGCGTCGAGCTCGGCCACCGGGACGGCGGCCCGGCCGCGCGGCTCCCGCCGCAGGTAGTCGATGCCGGCCTCGCTCGCGTTGAGCCCCAGCCGGTCGATCGTGGCCTGCAGGACGTCGTCGTCCGGCATGATCCACTCGGCGCCGAGCTCGGCGAGCTCGCCGTTCTCGAGCTCGACCGAGAGCACCCTGCCCCCCACGCGCTCGCGCGCCTCGAGCACGACCACCGAGACCCCGGCGTCGTGCAGGTCGAGCGCGGCGGCCAGCCCCGCGAACCCGGCCCCGACCACCGCCACGTTCACCACGTTTCGCACGAACCCCCGGTAGATTGGCTTGCGTAGGGCGAGCGCCCTATGGTACCCAGGCGCTTGAACGGTCGCTCAACGTTCGCCAGGAGGTCATCGCCATGTCATCAGCGCCCGCGAGAGCGTCCGAACGGTCTCAGCCGACGCGAGTTCCTGCGGAGGTCGCTCGGCACGGCGGTCGTCCTCCCCTCGGCCGCGGCGATCCTGGCCGCGTGCTCCAAGCCGGGCACGACGAGCTCGGGCGGTACCGCGACCGGCGGCGGCGCGCGCGTCCTGGCTCGTCCGGACAACCCCGTCACCCTGCCGATGAACGGGGAGCCGATCCCCACCAGCACGCCGATCGAGACGGGCACGCTCCGCGTCTACAACTGGGACGCCTACATGTACAAGCCGGTGCTGAAGGCCTTCGAGGACGAGTACGGCGTGACGGTGGAGTGGACCACCTTCAACAACATGGAGGAGGGGATCCAGAAGCTCGTCGCCGGTCAGGTGCAGGCGGACGTCTTCTTCCCCACCACCGACTACGTCTCCCGGCTCGTCGAGGGCGACCTCCTCCAGCCGCTGAACCACGAGCTGATCCCGAACCTCGAGGCGAACAAGTGGCAGGTCTTCTCGGATCCCGGGCCGTACTACGACCTCGGGTGGCGGTACACCGTGCCGTACACGATCTACACGACCGGCGTCGCCTACCGGCGGGACCGGATCGACGACGCCGCGGCGGCGGCCGCCGGGTACGACCTGTTCTTCGATCACACGTTCAAGGACGCGGTGAGCTACTACGACTCCTACCGCGACGCCCTCGGCATGATGCTGCTCCGCGACGGCGTCACCGACGCGAACTCCGACGACCCCGCCGCGATCGGCGCCGCGAAGGACGCGATCCTGCAGATGATCAACGACAACGGTGCGCGGCTCACGATCAACGGGACGTACGCGAAGCTGCCCGAGGGCGAGTTCAGCGTCGCCCAGGCCTGGTCGGGGGACATCGTCGGCGCGAAGTACTACCTGCCGAAGGGCACCCCCGAGGACGTCCTCGGCTACTGGTACCCGCCGGACAAGAAGGGCCTCGTCGGCAACGACACGATCGCCATCCCCGCCGACGCGCCGAGCCCCGGCTGGCCCACGAGTTCCTGAACTTCTTCCTGGACGAGCACTGGGGCTACGTCAACTTCGCCGACTGGAACGGGTACCAGCCGCCGATGACGTCCATCGTGCCGGACCGGCTCGTCCAGGAGGGCGTCGTCCCCGAGACGCTCTCGGAAGCGGTCCTCGACGAGGAGAACTTCACGCTCGGCTACATCCAGGGCGAGCTCTCGGCCGAGGCCGACGCGCTCTGGCTCGACGCCTGGAGCGAGATCCAGGCAGGTGGCTAGCGGCACCGAGACCACCCCGGGGCGCCGACCCCGCGAGGACGCCGGGTCGGCGACGTCGGGGGCGCGGTACCCGCGCTGGTACTGGCCATCGTTCACCCTCCCGGGCCTCGTGTGGCTGCTGCTGTTCTTCGTCCTCCCGTTCTACGTGGTGCTCTCGGTGGCGTTCGGAACCGTCGACCCGCTCTTCCGGAACCCGCTACCCGTCTACCAGCCGTGGTGGTGGAGCTTCGACACCTTCGTCACGACCGCGGAGAAGTTCTACGCGGGGGACCGGATCTACTTCGATCCGCTGGTCCGAACGCTGCTCTACGTCGCGGCCGCGAGCCTGATCTGCCTCGTGCTCGGGTACGCCATCGCGTACTACACGGCGCGGCACGCCGGACGTTGGAAAGGCCTGATCCTGGTGCTGCTGATCTCGCCGTTCTGGATCAGCTACCTGATGCGGATCTACGCCTGGCAGAGCCTGCTGCAGCCCGACGGGTACATCAACGACCTGGGCGGCGTGTTCGGCCTGTCGCCCGTGATCTGGATCGGCCGACCGATCACCGTGGTGCTCGGGCTCGTCTACGGCTACATCCCGTTCATGATCCTGCCGCTGTTCGGGTTCCTGGACCGGATCGACCAGCACCTCCTCGAGGCCGGGCGGGACCTGGGGGCCGGGGCGTTCGAGACCTTCCGGCGGGTCACCCTGCCGCTGTCCAAGCCCGGGATCCTGGCGGGGCTCGTGATCGTGTCGCTGCCGATGTTCGGGGACTACTACACGAACAACCTGCTCGGCGGCACCAACACGTCGATGTACGGCAACCTGATCGACTCGGCCGTCGGACAGGCCGGCCAGGGGCCCGAGGCCGGCTCGCTGGTGCTGATCCTCGTGGTGCTCGTGATGATCCCGATGCTCTACTACCTGCGTTCGACCCATCGGACGGCGGGGGCGGCATGAGCGAGACGACGCTGGCCCCGGAGCGTCGCGTCACCTCGGTCCCGGCTCGGAGCACGACCGGATGGCTGCGCGACCCCTGGCGCAAGCCGAGGTTCCTGCAGGCGGTGACGTGGGGCTACCTCGCGTGGTCGATCCTCCCCGTGCTGATCGCGATCGTCTTCTCCTTCAACGCCGGCAGGTCCCGGAGCGCGTGGCAGGGCTTCTCCCTGCGGTGGTGGTACCAGGACGCGTTCGATTCGCGTCTGGCACGACCCGGCGCTCCGGTCGGCGATGTTCCAGACGTTCCGGCTCTCGCTGATCACGATGCTGATCGCCGTGCCGCTCGGGACCGCGTTCGCGATCGGGATCGACCGGTGGCGAGGGCGGCCGGCCGCCGACGGCGAACTTCTTCATGCTCTTCTCGTTCGTGATGCCCGAGATCATCCTGGGCGTCTCGCTGTTCCTGCTGTTCTCGAACCTGCTCGAGGGGGCGGTCCGGCTCGGGACCACCGCGCAGCTGCTCGGGCTCGTCACGTTCCAGATCTCGTACCCGTTCATCATCGTGCGGGCCCGTCTCCTGTCGATCGGGTCCGAGTACGAGGAATCCGCGATGGATCTGGGGGCCTCGCCGACCCAGGGGTTACGCAGGGTGCTCCTGCCGCTGCTCGCGCCGGCGATCCTGGCGAGCGCCGCGCTCGTGTTCGCCGACACGGTCGACGACTTCGTGACCGTCCGGTACCTGTCCGGGCCGGCGTCGTCCGAGCCGCTGTCCGTGAAGATCTACTCGGCGGCGCGCTCCTCGCCGACGCCGGCCGTGAACGCGGCCGCGACGGTCATGCTGGTGACGACCATGACCGCGATCGCGATCGCCTGGTTCCTCTACCGGAGGATCACGCGGAACCGCGGCGAGGCGATCTCGTCGGCCGGGCTCGCGGACTTCTAGGTCGCCGGCAGGCAGCGCTCAGCCGGCGGCCGCGTCCTCGAGGTCGAGCGGCTGCGGCACGCTCGTGTCGACCAGGATCCGAAGCGCATCGAGCGGGCAGGTGGACCGACACCGGGTGGCCCTGCCCGTACGGCAGGCCCTCGCCCTGGTTCTGCACCCATGCCTGCAGGGTCTGGCCCGGCGCGAGATGCACGATCACCTGCATGATCGAGCCGACGTACACGACCCGCTCGACCATGCCGGGGACCCGGTTCTCGCCGGTCGACCCCGTCTCCTCGAGCTGGACGCGTTCGGGACGGATCACGATCTTGCACGTCGCCGCTGCGCGTCGGTGTCGCCGTGCCCCGCCACGAGCTCGAACTCCCCGAGCTTCACCTTCCCCCGCCCGCCGGCATCGGCACCGCCGGCCGTCGCGTCCATCAGGTTCGAGACGCCCAGGAAGTCGGCGACGTACGCCGTGGTCGGCTCCTCGTAGACGTCCGAGGGCGAGCCGATCTGCTCGACCCGACCGTTGCTCATCACCGCGAGCCGGTCCGACATCGTGAGCGCTTCCTCCTGGTCGTGCGTCACGTAGATGAACGTGATGCCGATCTCCTCCTGGAGCGCCTTCAGCTCGATCTGCAGCGCCTTGCGGAGCTTGGCGTCGAGCGCGCCGAGCGGCTCGTCGAGCAGGAGCACCGCCGGGTTCAGGATCAGCGCCCTCGCGAGCGCCACCCGCTGCTGCTGCCCGCCCGAGAGCTGCGAGGGGCGCCGGCGCTCGAGGCCCTGGAGCCGGACCAGCTCGAGCGCGTCCGAGACGCGCTTCTTCGCATCCTGCTTCGAGACGTCCTTGTAGCGGAGCCCGAACGCGACGTTCTCGGCGACCGAGAGGTGCGGGAACAGGGCGTAGTTCTGGAAGACCGTGTTGACGTTGCGCTTGTGCGGCGGCGTCTGCACCATGTCCACGCCGTCGAGCAGGATCTGGCCCTCGTCCGGGCGTTCGAACCCCGCGATCAGCCGGAGCGTGGTCGTCTTGCCGCAGCCGGAGGGGCCGAGCAACGAGAAGAACTCGCCCGAGGGCATCGACAGGTTGATCCCCGCGACCGCCGTGACATCGGCGAACCGCTTCACCAGATCGACGAGGACGACCTCTCCACCGGCCATGATCGCGGAGCATACCCGAGGGCCTCAGCGACCGTTGGCACGGCCGTTGGCGCTCGCGGGCAGCCGTCAGCCGAGGTTCAGGTAGACCGACTTGCTCTCGAGGAAGTCCTCGACGCCGTGCTTGCCGAGCTCGCGACCGATCCCCGATTGCTTGTAGCCGCCCCACGGCATCTCGGTCGGCGCCGGCTGCGAGTCGTTGATCCAGACGACGCCGGCCCGCAGCGCCTGGGCGGTGCGCATCGCCTTGCTTGACGTCGTTGGTCCACACGGCGGCGGCCAAGCCGTACTCGTTGTCGTTGGACATCGCGACCACCTCGTCGACCGAGGAGAACGGGATCACCGACATCACGGGCCCGAAGATCTCCTCGCGCGCGATCGTCGCGTCGTTGTCGACGTCGGCGAACACGGTGGGCGGGACGAAGTAGCCGTTCGCCAGGCGCGCGTCCGTCGGGCGCGAGCCCTGCTTGGCGAGCGTGGCCTCCTTCGACCCGATCTCGATGAACCGCTCGACGCGCTCCTGCTGCTCCTTGCTCACGAGCGGTCCCATCTCGGTCGCCTCGTCGGACCCCTCGCCCAGCACGATCGCCGACGCGCGGTCCACGAACGCGTTCACCGCGTCGTCGTACAGGGGCCGCTCGACGAACACGCGCGTGCCCGCCGAGCAGATCTCGCCCTGGTTCCAGAACACGCCGTTCGCCGAGCCCTCGAAGGCGGTTGCGCGATCCGCGTCCCCGAACACGATGTTCGGCGACTTGCCGCCGAGCTCGAGCGTCACGCGCTTCAGCGTGTCGGCGCCCGTTCGCATGATGATCTTGCCGACCTCGCGCGACCCGGTGAACGCCACCTTGTCGACCTTCGGGCTCTGCACGAGCGGAGCCCCTGCGGTCTCCCCGAACCCGGTCAGCACGTGGAACACCCCACGCGGGAGCCCGGCCTCCTCCAGGATCGCGGGCAGCTGCAGGCAGGTGAGCGGCGTCTGCTCGGGCGGCTTGAGGATGAACGTGCACCCCGCGGCCAGCGCGGGCGCGAGCTTCTGCGTCGCCATCATCAGCGGGTAGTTCCACGGGGTGATGCCGACCGCGACGCCCATCGGCTCCTTCCACACCATGAACATCGCGTCCGGGGACAGGTGCTGGACGTCCCCTTCGATCTTGGTCGCCCATCCCCCGAAGTACTCGAACATGAACGCGACCTCGGCCACGTCCTCGCGCGCCTCGCCGATCGGCTTGCCGGAGTCGAGCGACTCCATCCGGGCCAGGCGCTCCTGTTCGCGACGGACGATGTCGGCGGCGCGGAGCAGGATCCGGCCCCGCTCGCGAGCCGGCGTGCCGGGCCACCACGTGCCCTCGTCGAACGTCCGCCGGGCCGCGTCGACCGCGGCCTCGACGTCGACGGCCTTCGAGTCCGGCGCGGTGGCGATCACCTCGCCGGTCGCCGGGTCGAACACGTCGAAGCGCTCGCCGTCGCGCGCGTCGACCCACGCCCCGTCGATGTGGTTCTGCAACGCGTCGGCCACGGTGGTCCCTCCCGGAGTCGTCTTGAACGAGCATTCAGCCTATCGCGGGAGGACGGGCTCCGTGTTCTCGGGGAGCGGTCCTCAGGCGCCGGTGCCGAGCCACTCGCCGTCGGTCCAGGCCGGCTCGCCCTCGAGCAGCTCCATGATCTTGCCGAAGTTCTCGTCGGTCTGGGGATCGTGGACCATCGCGAAGTACGCGTCCTTGTCGTCGTACATCACGGCCACCACGACGTCGTCGCCCTCGTCGGCCTTGAGGAGGTAGCCGCCGCGGTAGCCCTTCGCGGCCGCGCCGGCCGGGGGCGCGCTCATCAGCGCGATGAGCTCGTCGCGCTTGCCGGCCTTCGGCGTCATCCGTCCCAGCGTCCCGTACACGGCAGCCTCCTTGGCCAACGGTCGAACGCGGAGCATACGCGGTCCGCCTCACGCGACGGTAGGCTCGCCGCGTGCCGGGGGACCGCGCGAGGACCGTCGCGAACGACGGCGTCCGCCTCCACGTCCGCGAGTGGCCGGGCGGCGGGGACGACGTCCTGCTGATCCACGGGCTCGCGTCGTCCTCGCACATCTGGGACCTGGTCGCGCCGCGGCTGGTCCGGCTCGGGCTCCACCCGGTCGCCTACGACCAGCGGGGGCACGGCCGGTCCTCCAAGCCCTCCTCCGGCTACGGCTTCGACCGGACCACGGCCGACGCGGCCGCCGTGATCCGCGCGACGCGGCTGCATCGACCGATCGTCGTCGGGCACTCGTGGGGAGCGAACGTCGCGCTCGAGCTCGCGGTCCGCCGGTCTCGCCTGGTCGGCGGGACGGTGCTGCTCGACGGCGGCTTCGTCACGATGCGCGAACGGTTCGACTGGACGACCGCGAAGCGGACGCTCGCACCCCCCGAGTTCGGTGGGATCACGGTCGACGCGTTCCTCCGGCGCGTCCACCGCAACCTCGGGCGCACGATCCCCATCACACCCGAGCTCGACGAGGTCTTCCTGTCGCTCGTCCGCGTGGATCCGCAGGGGCGGATCCGGCCACGCCTGTCGCGGGCGAACCACCTCAGGATCCTCCGCGCGCTGTGGGAGCAGGACACGTTCGGGCTGCTCGAACACGTCCGCGTCCCGACGCTGATCCTGGCCGCGCGTTCGCGTTCGGGCGGGTCGGCCGCGCCGGGGTTCGAACGGGACAAGGCGATCGCCGCGCGGCGCGTCCGGACGATCGGACCCCCGGTGTCGCTCGAGTGGATCGAGGGGATCCACGACGTTCCCCTGCAGCGTCCGGAGGCGGTCGCCCGGCGGATCGCGGGGTTCGCCGAGGCCGCGGCCCGCGTTCGGCGCCGGCGCTCGTAGGATGGTGGCATGGCGCTGTTCCTGTTGATCGTGCTGGTCCTGGCCGCCGCCGCGGGCGTGCTCGGCGCGGTCCTGAAGGTCACGCTCGTGATCGTCCTGTCGTTCGTGCTCGCGATCGTGCTCCTCGCCTGGATCGGTGCCTGGTACGCGAAGCGGCGGTTCCGCGCGTTCCAGCGCGACGTCGAGGTCCGGTACGACCAGGACCGCCGGCGTCGGACGGCGTACGACGTCCGCTCCGAACCGCGGCAGGGCCCCGCTCGCGGCCTCGGCGACGGCAGCTAGCCCGTCCCGAACGTTCCGCGGATGACGACGGCCGAACGGGTTCGCGAGGTCCTTCGGTACACTGGAGCGGATGGGCGACCCCGCCCGCGTCGAGGGCATGAAGCGCTTCGGGATCGACACCGGCCGCGCCGTCGGGCGTCTCGGTGACCGAGCTCCGGCGTCTCGCCCGCGGTCTCGGCCACGATCACGACCTCGCGGCGGCGCTCTGGGCGTCGGGCGTGCACGAGGCGCGCATCCTCGCGTCGCTGGTGGACGAGCCGGCCAGGGTCTCGGAGGCGCAGATGGACGCGTGGGTGGCCGACCTGGACTCGTGGGACGTCTGCGACGCGGTGTGCGGCAACCTGTTCGACCGGACCCCGTTCGCGCTGGACAAGGCGGTCGAGTGGAGCGCCCGCGAGCCCGAGTTCGAGAAGCGCGCCGGGTTCGCGCTCATGGCGTGGGCCGCCGTCCACCGCAAGGACCTGCCCGACGCGGCGTTCGCCTCGCTGCTGCCGCTGATCCGCGAGCGGTCGACCGACGACCGCAACTACGTGAAGAAGGCGGTCTCCTGGGCGCTGCGGCAGATCGGCAAGCGCAGCGCCGGTCTCAACACGAAGGCGATCCGGACCGCCGAGCAGATCGAGCGCATGGACGCCCGGTCCTCGAGGTGGATCGCCCGCGACGCCCTGCGCGAGCTCCGGAGCGACGCCGTCCAGGCTCGCCTGCGGACGCGCTGACCTACAGCTCGAGCAAGCGCGGGCGCGAGCTCGCGGAGCTGCGGGAGGCACGGGTCGAGCTCGTCCTCCGAGACCACCTGGACGCAGACGTGGTCCGCGCCGGCGTCCAGGTGCTGCCGGACGCGCACCGCCACGCGGTCGACGTCGCCCCACGCGACCACCGCGTCGATCAGCGCGTCGCTCCCCTGCCCGGCGACGTCGGCGTCGGTCCACCCCACGCGCTTGAGGTTGCGCGCGTAGTTCTCGGTCTGCAGGTAGTCCAGCGCGAACCCGCGGGCGACGCGCCGGGCCTCGGACGGGTCGCTCTCGAGCACGACGGTCTGCTCGACCGCGAGCACCGGACCCGGACCGAGCCGCTGCCGCGCGAACGCCGTGTGCTCGACCGGGACGAAGTAGGGATGGACGCCGTGCGCGCGTTCGGCCGCGAGCTCGAGCATCCTCGGCCCGAGCGCCGCGAGCACCAGGCGCGGCGTCACCTCGGGCTCGGCCGCCGAGGACGGCGCGCGGTCCATCGCGTCGAGGTACTCCCGCATCGCCGTGATACGGCTTCTCGTACGTGCCGCCCCGGCGAGCGACCGAACCCGCGTGGCTCACCCCGATCCCCAGCACGAAGCGCCCCGGGTACGCGTCCGTGAGCATCCGCCAGCCGTTCGCCATCGCGGTGGGGTCGCGCGCCCAGATGTTCGCGATACCGGTCACGGCGAGGGCGCGCTCGGTGCTCGCGAGGATCCACGACGCGTGGGCGAAGGCCTCCCGGCTGTCGACGGACTCGGGGAACCAGATCGCCCGGTAGCCGAACGACTCGATCTCGGCCACGGCGTCGCGCTCCTCCGCCGCGGTCAGCGTCTCGAGCGCGAAGCTCCAGGCGCCGATGCGCCCGAGCGACTCGCGCAGCTCGTCGCGCTCCCCACGGAGCTCGAGGCCCTGGGGTTCCTCCATGGCGCCGGACCCTATCAACGAGGAAGGGGCCCCCGCACGGGGACCCCTTCCTCAAGCCGACAGCTGCGACGATCAGGCGTTCGTCCCTCACGCCCACGGGCTCGGCCTCGCGGGACCAGCACCGGCTCCTGCTCCTCGACGTGTCCCTCGACGTCCAGATCCGGCAACCACTGGAGCCACTTCGGCAGGTACCAGTTGCGGTCGCCGAGGAGCTTCATCGCCGACGGGACCAGGATCGATCGAACGATCGTGGCGTCGATCAGGACCGCGACCGCGAGCCCGAAGCCCATCTCCTCCAGCGCCGTCAGCCTGCCGGCCGCGAACCCCCCGAAGACGGCCACCATGATGATCGCGGCGCCGGTGATGATCCCACCGGTCGTCCGCAGCCCGTACGTGACCGCCTCGGCGTTGTCCCGGGTCTTGTCGTACTCCTCCCGGATCCGCGTGAGGAGGAACACGTGGTAGTCCATCGACAGCCCGAACAGGATCGAGAACAGGAACAGCGGGAGCCACGCCTCGATCGCGTCGGTCTGCTGGAACCCGAACGCGTCCGCGATCGTCTTGCCGATCGCCGGGCCGCCCTTCTGGAACACCAGGACGATCAGGCCGTACGCCGCTCCGACCGAGAGCAGGTTCATCACGATCGCCTTGGCCGGCACGACGAGCGACCGGAACACCACCGTGAGCAGGATGAACGACAACCCGAGCACGATCACGATGATGAGCGGCGTGTAGTCGCTCGAGACGTCGAAGAAGTCGGTGATGAACGCGGTCTCGCCGCCCACCAGCACTCGGAGGCCGGAGCCGCCGAACGCCTCGGGGATGTACGTCCCGCGGAGCTCTCGGATCGGCCTCGACGGCCGCCTCGCTCTGCGTGTCCGTCGCCTCGCCGGTGAGCGGGACCTCGACGAGCGTGACGCTCCCGTCCTCGCTCAAGCGCGGCTCCGCCGGGGCGCCCAGGTTCGGGTCGTCGGCGATCTCGGCGGTCAGCGTCTCGATCCCCTGCTGCACCTGTGGGTCGTCCGGGTTCCCGAGGACCACGATCTGCGCGGGCGCGTTCGTCCCCGACTTCGGGAAGTACTTCACGAGAGCGAGGAACGCCTGCTTGGTCTGGACGTCGTCCGGCAGCGTCGTGATGCCCGACAGCCCCTGCTTGATCCCACGCCCGTCGTCCTCGGGGTGCGACTGCAGCCAGAACGGGAGCGACAGGACGATCAGGAAGCTCGCCGAGAGCACGAGGCTGATGACCGGGCGTGCCATGACGGCTCGGCTGGCTCGGTCCCAGAAGCCCCCGGGCCGACCCTGCTCGATCTGATCGTGCCGGATGCGCCGGTGAGAGCCACGATGCATCCCTGCGGAGCAAGCGCGTCAGGACGATCGCTGCCGCGACGAATCCGAGCAAGCCCGCCACGCCGGCGAGAGCACCGGGAGCTCCGACGGCGGAGACGAGCGTCCCGACCACGCCTGCGGCGACGATCATGCCGAGGAGCGAGAGCGCGTTCGCGTTCCTCGACATCCACGGCCAGTCGAGCCAGTCCAAGCCGACCCGCTTCGCGGGGGTTCCCAACAGGCTCATGACCGCCGGCAACAGGGTCATCGACGCGGCGACCGAGACCAGCACCACGATGATGGCGCCCCCCGCGAGACCCCGGAAGATCGTCGTCGGGACGAGCAGCATGCCCGAGAGCGCGATCACCACCGTCAGGCCGCTGAAGAAGACCGCGCGGTTGGCCGTCGCCCCGGAACGACCGATCGCGTGCAGCTTGTCACCACCCTTGCGGCGCTCCTCGCGATACCGGGACACGATGAACAGCGAGTAGTCGATCCCGACCGCCAAGCCCATCATCGAGATGAGGTTCGGGGCGAAGAACGTGAACTTCCAGAGTTGGCCGATCACCGCCACGATCCCCAACGTCACGGAGATCGCGAAGATGGCCATGATGATCGGCGTCACGCCCGCGATCAGCGCTCCGAAGACCGCGATCAGCACGATGATGGCGGCGACGATCCCGATCGATTCCCCGAAGCGCAGGTCCTCCTCGGAGATCGTCTTGAAGTCTTCGGTGGACGTGGCCTCGCCCAGGATGAACGCCTGGACGCCACCGGTGCTCGCCTCTTCCCGGATCGCCGCGACCTGGTCGACGTGCTCGGCGGCGTCGTCGATGTCTCCGGTCATCACGACCGTGAACAGGACCGCCTGTCCGTCTTCGGAGGGGATCGGACCCAGCGGCGCCGTCTCCGGGTCCTCCGCCGACCGCGGCGGGCAGGGGGAAGGCCGGCGGGACGGAGGCCACCACGTCCGGGCCCAGGGCGTTCAGGTCCTGCAGGACCGCGTTCACGTCCTCGACGAAGGCGGGATCGTCGACGGCGCCCTCACTCGGGACCGGCGATCACCCAGTTCTCGGTCACGATGTCCTGCTCGAGGCGGCGTTGCTCCAAGATCTGCTGGGCTTCCTTCGCCTCGGGCGTGTTCGTGAAGTCGATGTCGGTCGTCAGGGCCGAACCGAGCAGGGCCGAACTGGAGGCCCCCGCCAGCACGAAGATCACGAACCACACGCCGACCGTGCGCCAGGGGTGCCTGCTGCTCGCTCGAGCGATCGACTCGGGGTTGAGCCTCATCCCGTACTCCCCTCACTCGTGCGCCTCGTCGGGCGCGCGGACCTCGTACGTTGCCTCACGGTGCCTTACGCCATATGCTTACGGTGTACGGAGTATATGGATACGATGTAAGGTGTCAACCCGACGAACCGCCGCCTACTTCCCGGAGGAAGCAGGTTCCCTGACCCAGATGGACGGTAGATGAACGTGACCCGATCGACGCGAGATCGACAAGGAACCGACACCGGCGACCATCCCCGCCGAACACCACTTACCCGCGAGCGCATCATCGAAGCCGCCCTGCATGTGATGGACGAGGAAGGGCTCGAATCGGTGACGATGCGGCGCATCGGGCGCGAGCTCGGCGTCGAGGCGATGTCGCTCTACGGGCACGACGCCAACCACGTGACGGGCAAGGACGACATCCTCGACGGGATCTGCGAACGGGTGATGTCCGAGTTCGAGTTCCCCGAGCCCGGTCGCGATTGGGCGGAGACGTGCCGGCGCGCCGCGCGCTCGTGGCGACGGCTCCTCAAGGCGCACCCGGACGTCATGCGGCTGTTCGCCGAGGAGCGCGGGCCCGTGCGCTCGGTCGAGTCGATGCGCCCGATGGAGTTCGCGCTCCGGCTGTTCCGGGAGATCGGTCTGTCCGACCGCGACACGGCGCAGGCGTTCCACGCGTTCGGGGGGTACATCCAGGGGTTCGTGATCATGGAGCAAGGCTCGATCGCGGGCGGCATCAGCGAGGGACATCTCGACCGTCACAAGGAGCTCGCGGCCGAGCTGCCCGACGAGTTCTCGGCGCTCCGCGCGATCCATCCTCACTGGGCCGAGTGCAACCCCGACGACGAGTTCGAGTTCGGCCTGGACCTGTTGATCCGGGGCGTGCTCGAACGCGTCCGGAGCCAGACCCCGGATCCCTAGCGCAGACCCAGCTCGGCGCCGACCCGCCCGAACGTCTCGAGCGCCTCGCCCAGGTCCTCCTCCGTGTGGTCCGCGGTGACGATCGTCCGCACGCGCGCGGAGCCCTTGGCCACGGTGGGGAACACGATCGCCGGGCAGAACACGCCCTCCTCGAACAGCCGCCGCGCGAACGCCTGCGTCCGCTCCTCGTCCCCGGTGATCACCGGCGTGATCGGGGTCTCGCTCGCCCCGGTGTCGAACCCGAGCTCGTGCAGGCCCGCCTTGAGCGACGCGGTGTTCGACCAGAGCCGTTCGAGCCGCTCGGGCTCGTCGTCGATGATGTCGAGCGCCTCGATGCAGGCGGCGACCGCCGCCGGCGGCGCGCTCGTCGAGAACAGGTAGGGCCGGCCGCGGTTCTGCAGCCACTCGATCAGCTCGTGGCCCCCCGCGATGAACCCACCCAGGACGCCGATCGCCTTCGAGAGCGTCCCGACCTGGACGTCGACCCGGCCGTGCAGGCCGAAGTGGTCGACGGTCCCCGCGCCGCCCGTCCCGAGGACGCCCGACGCGTGCGCGTCGTCGATCATCATGATCGCCCCGTGCCGCTCGGCGACCTCGACGAGCGCCGGCAGCGGCGCGATGTCGCCGTCCATCGAGAACACGCCGTCCGTCACCAGGAGCTGCCGCCGGCCCTCGGCCTTGCTCTCCTGGAGCAGTCGGTCCGCGTGCTCGGCGTCCTTGTGCTCGAACACCTTGATCTCGGCGCGCGAGAGCCTCGCGCCGTCGATGATCGACGCGTGGTTCAGGCGGTCGCTCACGATCACGTCCTGCTTGTCGAGGATCGCGGCGACGGTCCCGGCGTTCGCCGTGAAGCCCGACTGGAACATCAGCGCGTCCTCCGCGTGCTTGAACGCGGCGAACCGGCGCTCGAGCTCACGGTGCAGCGTCATCGAACCGGCGATCGTGCGCACCGCACCCGTGCCGGCGCCGAGCTCGCTCGCGGCCTTCGCGGCCGCGGCGTTCATCCGAGGGTGGTTCGCCAGACCGAGGTAGTTGTTCGACGCGAGGTTGATCACGTCCCGCCCGTCGAACCGCGCCCGGGCGCCGGTCGGTCCCTCGAGGGTCCTCGGCTGCAGCAGCAGCCCCTGCTCGTCGAGCTCGGCGAGCCGCTGCTTCAGGTAGTCGAGCGCGCCCGGCATCGGAACCTCACGCTACCGCATACGCTGTGGCGACCGGTCCGGCCGACCGACGGCCGATCGACGACAGCAAGAGAGGCGCAGGAGGCATCGTGGGCGACATCGAGCTCGACGCGTTCCTCGCGGACTCCGTCGCGTCGGTCCAGGGCAAGCTCTACGCGCTCGGGGCGGGGTGGAACCGGATCGCGGTCGCGCTGTTCCCCGCCCGCCACGACCGCGTGGGGATCGGGCTCCTGGTCCGGATCCCGGCGGGGTTCGGCCGCCGAGGCGCGCCGGTTCGAGCTCCGGCTGCTCGGCCCCTCGGGCGAGGACCTCTCGCTCGGGCGCCGGTCCCGAGGGGCCGGTGAACCGCATCGGGGGCGAGTTCACGGCCGGGGGCGCCGACGAGCAGATCGTGCCGATCGCCCTGAACCTGAACGGGCTCCCGCTGCCCACGCCGGGCGACTACCGCGTCGTGATCTCGATGCAGGGGGAGGACGTGAAGACGCTCCCGTTCACCGTCCAGGCGCTCGCCGCGCAACCGCGGCAGGAGCCGCCGTCGTCCACGACCGGGACGGCCGGCTACCTCTGATCGGTCGCGCCGGGGAAGACGATCACCTTCGCCGCGTGTCCCGAGGCAGCCGTCTCGAACGCCTCCTCGAACCGATCCAACGGGAACCGGTGCGTGATGACCGGCGAGATGTCGACCCGTCCCGTGGACAGCAGGGTCGTCGTCTGCTGCCACGTCCGGAACATCTCGCGTCCGGTGATCCCGAGGATCCGGGCCTCCTTGAAGATCACCTGGTCGTTCAGGTCCAGCGTCACCGGCCCGTCCGGGAGCCCGAGCAGCGACATGCGCCCGCCCCGGGCCAGCAGCCGGGTCCCCTGATCGATCGCCGTCGCGTTCCCCGACATCTCGAGCACGACCTCCGCGCCGTTGCCGTCCGTCGCGTCGAGCACCGCCTCGACCGGGTCGTCGGCCTTCGGATCGATCAACAGGTCGGCACCCATCTTCGCCGCGAGCGACCGGCGCTCGTCGTTGGGCTCGATCGCGATCACCTTCCAGGCCCCGAGCGCCCGCGCGATCCCGACCGCGAACAGGCCGATCGGACCGCACCCGATCACCGCGACCGGGTTCGTGAGCAGGTCCTCGCCGCCCTCGGTCCCGAACGTCGCATGCACGGCGTTGCCGAACGGTTCCATCACCGACGCGTGGTCGGGCTGGATGCCTTCGCCGACGATCCACGCGTTCACCGCGGGCACCACGACGTACTCCGCGAACGCGCCGTCGGTGTCGACGCCCAGGATCTTCAGGTTGCGGCAGATGTGCGCCCGACCCGTCCGGCAGGTGGAGCAGACGCCGCACGCGATGTGGGTCTCGACGGCCACGAACGCACCCGGCTGCACGTGATGCACCTCGGGTCCGACCGCCTCGACCGTCCCGGCCACCTCGTGACCGAACGTCATCGGCACGCGGGTCACGCGGCCCTGCGCCCACTCGTTCCAGTCGAAGATGTGGAGGTCGGTCCCGCAGATCGAGGCGGCGTGCACGCGCACGAGCACCTCCCCCTCGCCCGGATCCGGGACCGGGACGTCCTCGAGCTCGGCGCCGGGACGGGGTGCGGTCTTGCGCAGGGCGCGCATCGTGCCCAGCGTAGCGCGACCGGCTCGCCGGGGCGGCCGGGCCGAACGACAGCGGCGGAACCATCGGACCGGGCGCCGCGTCCAAGCCAGACTCGACGGCCCAGGCTCGAGGGCCGGATCCGACGACCGAAGGAGCGATCATGCGCGTGGGACGGATCGGTGTGGCGATCGCGGCGGTGGCGGTGCTCGGCTCGGCATGCGGCGGGGTGGTGGGACGACGGCCCGGGTTCGGGCGGCGCCACCGGAGCTTCCGGGACCACCGGCATCGAGCACCCCACCGGCGCGAACGACCTGATCCTGGGTGTCGGCTACGAGGGCGGGTTCGTCGCGTACGAGTACACCCTCGGCACGACCCCGTTCTGGTCCCTGTTCGGCGACGGGACGCTGATCGTCCCCGGCCCGCAGATCGAGATCTATCCCGGCCCCGCCCTGCCGAACCTCACCGCGACCCCGGTCTCCGAGGACGGCATCCAGGCGATCCTGCAGGCCGCCCGGGACGCCGGCCTGATGGACGGCGACGCGAACTACGGCGACATGTGCATCGCCGACGCGGCGAACACCGTCTTCACGACCACCGCGGACGGTTCGACGTCGGTCGTCTCCGCGTACGCGCTCGACGTGGGCGAGCCCGCCGGCACCTGCGGGGGCGGCGAGGACGCCGAGGCCCGCGCCGAGCTGGCGGCGTTCCAGGCGAAGCTCACCGACCTCGCGAGCTGGCTCCCGGCCGGCTCGCTCGGCACCGAGGCTCCCTACGAGCCGACCGAGATGCGCGTCTACGTACTCCCGTACCAGGGCGATCCCGAGCTCCCGCAGGACCCGATCGCGTGGCCGCTCGCCACGCCGCTCGACGGGTTCGGCGAGAAGGTCGCGAACGCTCCGTCGGCGACGCGCTGTGGTGTGGTGAGCGGTGACGACCTCACGACGCTGCTCGCGGCGGCGCAGGAGGCGAACGCGCTCACCCCGTGGACCAGCGGCGGGACCGAGTACCACCTGATCTTCCGACCGTTGCTCCCCGACGAGCACACCTGCTAGCGCGCGATCGCAGCGAGCGAGCAGGGTCTTCCCCGGCGCACGGGTACGGCGCTATCCTCGAACCCTGACGCGACGACCGAGGCCGGGAGCAGGTCGAGGGAGGCCGGGTCGCGCAGGAGGGAGGAACCATGGTCCTGGGTTCGCGCCGCCGTCGGGTGGCCGATCGTGGGTTGCCGCCGTCGCCGCCCTGGCGCTGGTCTCGGCCGGGTGCTCGGACGACGAAGGCGATACGACGGGGGCGACCGGCGAGGAGACCGGAGCCGGCGGCGCCGTCGACGTGACGGTGCAGGAGTTCGCGGTCATCCCGGCCTCGTCCTCGGCGCCCGCCGGCGACGTGACGTTCAACGTCACCAACGAGGGGCCGGACGACGTCCACGAGTTCGTGGTGTTCCAGACGGACCTGCGCCGGACGCCCTGCCGACCAACGACGACGGCAGCGTCGACGAGGAGGGCGAGGGCGTCGAGCTCCAGGGCGAGATCGAAGACATCGCGGTCGGCGACACCCAGAACTTGACCATCGACCTGCCGGCCGGGAACTACGTCTTCATCTGCAACATCTACGACGCCGCGGAGCAGGAGGCCCACTACCAGGAAGGGATGCGGGTCGCCTTCACCGTCGAGTAGCGCGACGGTCGTTCGAGGGACCTAGAGCACCCTGCGTCGGCGCGCCCGTAGACCGGAACGCCGACCCCTGGCGCTGGCGGAGAAGACCACCTGCGGCGGCGCGACCTTCATGCCCTCTTCCTCGAACGCCTCGTGCAGGTCCAGGCGCGCGGCCATGCGGCCGACGTCGCCCTGCTGGTCGGCCGTCACCAGCGTGATGCCGATGCCGGTCCGTCCGGCGCGCGCCGTGCGTCCCACCCGGTGGACGTACCCCTTGTCGTCCTGGGGCGGGTCGTAGTTCACGACGTGGCTGATCCGTTCGAGGTCCAGACCACGGGCGGCGACATCGGTCGCGACCAGGACCCTGGCCTTGCCCGTCTCGAACCGCTCGAGCGCCCGCTGCCGCGCCCGCTGTGCCATGTCGCCGTGGAGCGCCTCGGCCTGGATGCCCTTCTGCTTCAGCTTGTGGACCAGGCGGTCGGCGCCGCGCTTGGTCCGCACGAAGACGAGCGTCAGCTCGCCGTCGTGCTCCAGGAGCTCGATCAGCGCCTCGACCTTGCCGCGCGACTCGACCTGCACGAAGCGATGGTCGAGCCCGTCGACGGTCTCGTGTGCCGATTCCACCTCGTGCAGGACCGCGTCGTTCGTATACGCGCGCGCGAGGTGTCCGACCGCGCCGTCCAGCGTGGCCGAGAAGAACATCGTCTGCCGGTCCTTGGGGATGCGACGGACGAGACGGTCGACCTGCGGCTGGAACCCCATGTCGAGCATCCGGTCGGCCTCGTCCAGGACGAGGATCTTGACGCGGTCGAGCCGGACGCTCCCGCGCTCGGCCAGGTCCTGCAGACGCCCGGGGGTGGCGATCAGCACGTGGGCCTTCGCGTTGCCGCGGGCCTGCTGCTGCATGCTGACCCCGCCGTAGGCGACGCCGACGCGGAGACCGGCGGCCTTCGCGATCTCGGCGAAGTCGTCGGCCACCTGCTGCGCGAGCTCGCGCGTCGGCACCAGGACGAGCGCGGTCGGCGTGGGGTCGTTCGGTCGGACGCGCTCGACGATCGGCAGCGCGAACGCGAGCGTCTTGCCGGAGCCGGTCGCGGAACGGGCGAGCACGTCTCGTCCCGCGATCGCGTCTTGGAGCACGAGCGATTGGATCGCGAACGGATCGGAAACCCCTACCTTGCCGAGGGCCTCGATCACGCGGGCGGATACGCCCAGGTCGGTGAAGCTGGTGGTCATGTTCTCTCCTTCGTCCGGCGCGTCGAGCGCGCCACATCTCGGCGGCAGCGTCTGTCGCTTGAGACGTCTCGCGGGACGCGGCCTGGTGGATCGTGGGGAGGTTTGGCCTTGCCCCGAGACCCCGGCCAGATGACCCGGAAGGAGGAACGAGGAGCGAAACCTCACGGACGGCGTTGCCGTCCTCGGGAACCACGATACCAGGTGACGCTCAGGAGGAAAGCATCAACAGCAAGATCATCGCGTAGTGGCACGCCGCCGCGGCCACCATGAACGAGTGCCACACCTCGTGGTAGCCGAAGGTCGACGGCGAGGGATCGGGCCGCCGTGTCGCGAACACGATCGCCCCGGCCGTGTAGAGCAGACCGCCGGCGAGCAGCAGGACGAGCTCGGCGGTCGTCATCTCGCGCACGAGCTGTGGCAGCGCCAGGATCGCCAGCCAGCCGAGCACGATGTACAGCGTGCCGCTCAGCACCGAGAGCCCGTCGGGCCGAACCATCTTCATCGTGACCCCGACGACCGCGCCCGCCCAGATCAGGGACAGGAGCACGGCCTCCCAGGTCCCGCCGAGCACGAGCGCGGCGACCGGCGTGTAGCTCGCCGCGATCAGCACGTAGATCATCGAGTGGTCGAGCCGCTTCAACCACCGCCGGGCGCGCTCGGTCCAGTGGCCCCGGTGGTAGACCGCGCTCGAGCCGAACACCGCGGTCAGGCTCACGGCGTACACGCTGGCGACCGCGATCGCGGCGGGACCGTTCGCGAGCAGGATCAGCACCACGCCCGCCGGCACGGACACGAAGAACGCGACCTGGTGGATCCGGCCTCGGAAACGGGGCTTGGGAGGTGCGAGGACGGCGGCCATGGGCGCCTCATCCTACCTGGGCGGCATGGGCTACCCTTCGTCGATGCCGAACGATCTCGTCCGCAGGATCGCCGTCGCTCGCGGCGACGAGCCCGCGGACCTGGTCCTTTCCGGCGGTCGGGTGCTCTCCGTGTTCACGGGTGAGTTCCTCGAGGCGGACGTCGCGATCGTCGGGAGCCACGTGGCCGGCGTCGGGCCAAGGGAGCTACGAGGGGACCGAGCGGGTCGACGTCTCCGGGCTGATCCTGTTGCCCGGCTTCATCGACGGACACATGCACCTGGAGACGACCAAGCTCCGGCTCGACGAGTTCGCGCGCGCGGCGCTCCCGTGGGGGACCACGACGGTCGTCCTGGATCCGCACGAGATCGCCAACGTGTTCGGGGTCGAAGGCGTCCGCGCGCTCCTGCGCGATGCCAACGAGGTCCCGCTCGATGCCTACGTCATGGTCTCGTCGTGCGTGCCGGCCTCGCCGTTCGAGTCCTCGGGAGCCACCCTCACGCCCGAGGACATCGCCGAGCTGCTGCGGACGGAGCCGCGGGCGATCGGCCTGGCCGAGATGATGGACTACCCCGCGGTCGTCGCCGGCGACGAGGACGCGGTCGCCAAGGTCGCCGCGGCCGGCGACCGCCACATCGATGGTCACGCCCCCGGCCTCTCGGGCCCCGCACTGAACGCGTACCTCGCGGCCGGGGTCCGCAGCGATCACGAATGCACGACCTACGAGGAGGCGCTCGAGAAACGCCGACTGGGGATGTGGATCATGATCCGCCAGGGCTCGGCGGCGCGGAACCTCGAGGCCCTCCTCCCGCTCGTGCTCGAGCACGGGGTCACGAACTGCCTGCTCTGCACCGATGACCGGGAGCCGCACGACCTACAGGAGCACGGGCACATCAACGACGTGGTCCGCGAGGCGGTGGCGCTCGGCTGCCCCCCGGCGGACGCCGTCGTGATGGCGACCCTCAACGCGGCCCGGTACCACCGCCTCCACGAGCACGGCGCCGTGGCACCCGGCTACCTCGCGGACATCGTCGCGGTGCCGGACCTGGTGTCGTTCCGCCCCGAGCGGGTGTGGAAACGGGGAACGCTCGTCGCGGAGAGCGGCCGACCCTCGCCGATCGCGTCGTCGACCCTGCCCGAGTGGATGCGCGACAGCATGCACGTGCGCGAGATCGAGCCGGTCGACCTCGCGGTCGATGCCAACGGGCCCGTCCGCGTGATCGGGGTCGATGCGGGCACGATCGTGACCCGCGCCCTCGTCGGCGAACCCCTGCGGCGCGACGGCAAGGCGTGCGCCGACCCGGGCCGCGACCTCGCGAAGCTCGCGGTGATCGAGCGGCACCACGACACCGGGCGGATCGGGATCGGGTTCGCGCAGGGGTTCGGGCTGCAGGCGGGTGCGCTGGCGTCGAGCCACGCGCACGACGCCCACAACATCGTGGTGGTGGGTATGACCGACGAGGACATGGCGGCGGCGGCGAACCATCTGCGCGAGATCGGCGGCGGCCAGGTGGTCGTGATGGACGGCAGGGTCATCGCCGAGCTCCCCTGTCCGATCGGCGGACTCCTGTCGGACCTGTCCTTCGAAGAGGTCGCCGATCGCGCCCGGATCCTGGAGGAGGCGGCCGGCGAGCTCGGCACCACGCTCCCGTCGCCGTTCATGGCGATGTCGTTCCTCGCGCTGTCGGTGATCCCCGAGCTCAAGCTCACCGACCGCGGGCTCGTGGACGTGGATCGGTTCGAGCTCGTCCCGCTCGAGGTCGGGCGGGTCTAGCTCAGCGCAGCAGCGACCGGACCCGGTCCGCGATCGCGGAGGCCGAGATCCCGGCCCAGTCGCGGAGCTCCTCCGGCGTCCCCGAACCCGGCATCTGCGTCACGGCGATCTTGACCACCCGGCCCGAGAGCTCCCCGCCGTCCGCGAGCGCCGCGAGCACGGCGTCGCCGAGTCCTCCCTCGATCCAGTGGTCCTCGACCGTGACGAGCAGGCCGGTCTGCGTCGCGGCGTCACGGAGCGTCTCGGCGTCGATCGGCTTGATCGAGTAGCAGTCCACGACGCGCGCCGAGATCCCGTCGGCCTCGAGCGACCGCGCGGCCTCGAGCGCCTCGTGCAGCGTGATCCCGGCACCGACGAGCGTCACCCGGTCGTCGTCCGAGGACCGGAGCGTCTTCGAACCGCCGATCGGGAAGTCCTCGTCGCCGTCGTAGATCGCCGGCGTCTTCTCACGGGTCGTCCGGATGAACGAGATCCCCGGCAGGTCGGCCATCGCAGCGACGAGGTGCGCGGTCGAGTTGCCGTCGCACGGGTAGAGCACCGTCGAGCCGTGCACGGCGCGAATCATCGCCAGGTCCTCGAGCGCCATCTGCGACGGCCCGTCCTCGCCGATCGACACGCCGGCGTGCGAGCCGCTCAGACGCAGGTTCGCGCGGCCGATCGCGGCCATCCGGATGAAGTCGTAGGCCCGCGTGAGGAAGGCGGCGAACGTCGCCGGGAACACCACCTTGCCCAGGACCTGCATGCCGACGGCCATGCCGAGCATGTTCTGCTCGGCGATGTAGCTCTCGACGAACCGGTCGGGCGCGACCTTCTGGAGGTCCTCGGTGTGGGTCGAGTTCGCGACCTCGCCGTCGATCGCGACGACGTCGCCGCGCACCGCGAGCGCCGCGAGCGTCTCGCCGAACGCCTTCCGGGTGGCGATCGGCTCCGCGTACACGAGGCAGCACCACGTTCGGCGCGTCCGCCGGCGGCGAGATCCCCGCCTCCGGCTTGGGCGGCGTCACCGACACGTCGCGCGGGCCGCCGAGCTCGGCGATCGCCGTCTCGGCCTCTTCCGGCGACAGGGCCTTGCCGTGCCAGCCCTCCCGGTTCGCGAGGAACGAGACGCCGTGGCCCTTCTCGGTCTTCGCGATCACGACCGCCGGCCGATCCGCGCCCTCGGCCTCGGCGTACGCGGCGTCGATCGCCGCGACGTCGTGGCCGTCCACCTCGATCGGGTGCCAGCCGAACGAGCGCGCGCGGGCGGCGTAGGCGTCCAGGTCCCACTCGAGCATCGTGGGACCGCGCTGGCCGAGCCGGTTCACGTCGATGATCCCGATCAGGTTGTCGGCGCCGTGGTACGAGGCGTTCTCCATCGCCTCCCACACCGAACCCTCGGCGACCTCGGAGTCCCCCATCAGGCACCAGACGCGGGCCGGGATCGCGTCCATCTTCATCGCGAGCGCCATCCCGAGCGCGAACGGCAGCCCCTGGCCGAGCGAGCCGGTCGCGACGTCGATCCACGGCATCTCGGGAAGCGGAACCGGGTGCCCCTGCACCGCGGACCCGAACCGACGGAAGGTGAGCAGCTGCTCGTCCGTGATCGCGCCGACGGCCTTCAGGACCGAGAACATCAGGGGCGACGCGTGGCCCTTCGACAGCACGAACCGGTCGTTCGCGAGGCTCTTGGGGTCGGCGACGTCGTAGCGGAGGTGGTCGGACCACAGTACCGCGAGCAGGTGCGCCGCCGACAGCGAGGACGTGGGGTGACCCGACCCCGCGGCCGTCGAGCTCCTGATCGAGTCGACCCCGAGCTGCGCCGCGACCTCGTTCCACTCGCTGACCGTGCCCATCGTCGTTCCTCCTCCTTCTCCTCTGGCTCTGGCCCTGGCCCTGGCTCTCGTTCCCGCGGAGTCTACGGTCCGCGGCGTTGCCGTCATCGAGGCGACCATCCGCCCTGCTACCCTTGCACGCCATGGCCGACTACAAGGAGGTCCGCGTCGAGCGCCTGTTCCTCAAGGTGCCGAACACGGAGAAGCTCCGCAAGGGCGCCGCCGGGCGGCACAAGCACCTGCTCGCCGACGGCTGGCGCGAGATGGAGCGCCGGCGCGAGATCGACCACATCTGGGTCCGGTACGAGCGCACCGGCCCGACCCCGCTCCGGCTGCGGCTGCCCCGGCCCGAGAAGGACCAGGGGCGCTTCGAACGTCGTCCGCGCATGGGCGGCCGTGACGGCGGCCGTGGCGGCCCCCGCGGCCGGCGCTGACCGGCCCGAACCTCGCCTTCCAATCTCCGCGGTGAACCGAAGATCCTTCGGCGTTGTCCTCGATACGCCGGAGGAACGGCGGGTATCATGACGGCTGGAGCCGGTTCATCCGGCATCCGCCCGAGTCGTCACCCAGGCCCGACCGGGCCGTCGCGGATACGGAGATGCGGATGAGCGAGCAGAGCGACCGAACCACGAGCCGCCCCAAGCACGAGGCCGGCCACGCGCACGCGGCGGATCAGCCGTTCGAGTACCCGCTGCGCCGCGAGTACGTCGAACCCGACTGGACGCGCCTGCCAGGGTTCGGCGATGTCACGAAGGAGCAGTGGGAGTCGGCGCAGTGGCAGCGGGCCCACACGATCAAGAACCTCGTGGAACTCAAGCGGGCCTTCGGCGACCTGTTGACCGATGACCTGTACGCGGACATCGAGCGCGACCAGCTCGAGCGGGCGACGATGTCGATGCTGCTCCCGCCCCAGATGGTCAACACGATGGACGAGAAGGACCTGTGGGCCGACCCCGTCCGCCGCTACATGGCCCCCGCGCTGTCCGACCGCGACGAGGAGTTCCCGTCCCACCCGATGGCCGCCCGCGACTCGCTGCACGAGGCCGACATGTGGGCGGTCGAGGGGCTCACGCACCGCTACCCGACAAAGGTGCTCGCGGAGCTGATCCCCACGTGCCCCCAGTACTGCGGCCACTGCACGCGGATGGACCTGGTGGGCAACGACACGTCCCAGGTCCTGAAGTACAAGTTCGAGATGAAGCAGAACGAGCGCTGGGACGCGATGCTCGACTACCTGCGACGGACGCCGAGCGTCCGCGACGTCGTGGTCTCGGGCGGCGACATGGCCAACGTCCCGATCAAGCGTCTGCAGGGATGGCTGTTCGACCTGTTCGACATCGAGAACGTCCGCGACGTCCGCATCGCGACCAAGGGCCTGATGGGGATCCCGCAGCACTTCCTCCAGGACGAGGTGCTGGCCGGGTACGACGCGATCGCGAAGCGCGCGCACGAGCGCGGCGTCGAGGTCGCGATCCACACCCACGTGAACGCCGCGCAGCAGGTGACGCCGCTGGTGGGCTCGGCCGTCCGCAAGCTCCTGGACATGGGGTACCGCGACGTCCGGAACCAGGGGGTGCTGTTGCGGGGCGTGAACACGACCCCCAACCAGATCCTCGACCTGTGCTTCACCCTGCTGGATCACGCGAAGGTCATGCCGTACTACTTCTACCTGTGCGACATGATCCCGAACAGCGAGCACTGGCGGCTCTCGGTCTGGGAGGCGCAGGAGCTGCAGTTCGCGATCATGGGGTACCTGCCCGGGTTCGCGACCCCGAGGTTCGTGTGCGACGTCCCGTTCGTCGGCAAGCGCTGGGTGCACATGCTCAACACGTACGACCGGGTCAAGGGGATCTCGTACTGGCGGAAGAACTACCGGACCGGGATCGAGTACGACGACCCCGAGGCGCTCACCCGCGAGTACCCGTACTACGACCCGATCACCACGCTCCCCGAGGAGGGCAAGCGCTACTGGCGCGAGTTCCAGGCGGAGCAGCAGGGCAAGCGGCTCCAACCGGCCTGACGCCGTCCGAGCACGCCCCGGCGCCCCTAGGGCAGCAGATGCAGGCTGTGTTCGCTGTTGCCCGTGTCGTCGACGATCTCGACCGTCACGGCGCCCCCGACGTTCTCGAACTCGCCGGTGCCGCCCGTGATCGCGAGGACCCAGGTCCCGCCGACCTTGAGCTGCGAGACCGGGATCAGACCCTCGGCCGTCACCGTTCCACGTGCGGGGATCTCGTAGACCTGCGAACACGAGTCCTTCTTCGCGAAGTGCACCGAGCAGTCGACGAACAGATGGCCCGCGACCGCATCCTGCGCGTCGGTGAGCTCGCTTCGGAAGATGTAGCGATCACCCGGACGGAAGTCGTCGGGCTCTCCCACGAGGTCGAGGTTCCTGCCCTTCAGCGTGTGCTCGCCGAAGACCACGGTCTCTTCCTGCACGATCCCCGTTCCCGCGAACGCGGTCGTGAGCCCGGCCGCGAGGACCCCCACCAGGGCAGCCCACAGCACCATGACGAACCGTCGCATGTCGTCCTCCCTTCCCACGGCGGGTTCCACCGCCGCGAGCATCATCTCGTCGCCGAGAGCTTTCCGCAACGACCCAACGCGCGGGGGCTGCGATAGGGTCATCGACCGATGCCCAGGACCCTGCTCCGTGCGTCGGCGCTCGTCTTCCTGTTCGCGCTGATCGGAAGCTCCTGCAGCGACGACGCGCCCGCATGGACGCCGTTGCCGCCGCTCGACTACGGGGAGGCGCCGGTGCGCGTGGACGCGGACGCGTTCGAGACGGCGACGCCGATCAAGCGCGTGGTGTTCGTGATCAAGGAGAACCGCACGTTCGACAACATGTTCGGGCTGTTCCCGGGTGCGGACGGCGTCACGGTCGGGATGGACCAGGGGGAGCCCCGGACCCTGACGCCGGCGGTCGACCGGCTCGAGATGGACATCCGGCACTGCTACGACTGCGCGCTGCAGGCGTGGAACGAGGGAAAGATGGACGGGTTCGCCACGATCAGCGAGACGGCGGACGAGTTCGCGTACACGCAGTACCAGCCCGGAGACCTCCCGAACTACTGGACCTGGGCCTCGTCGTACGTGCTCGGGGACAACTTCTTCGCGAGCGCGCAGGGGCCGTCGTTCCCCAACCACCTGTACACGATCGCCGCGCAGTCGGGCGGGACGCACGAGAACGTGTACCAGGACATCGACAAGCTCAGGGAGCGGCACCGGTCGACCGGTCTGTTCAAGGCGTGGGGCTGCGACTCGATGGAGGAAGGCTACGCGGTCGTCGTCGACAGCGAAGGCATCGAGAAGAAGGTCCCCCCCTGCTTCGACTTCCTCACCGAGGGAGACCTGCTGAGCCAGGCGAAGATCCCGTGGGCCTACTACGCGGCGACCCAGTACCAGAACGGCTACCTGTGGTCGGCCTACGACGCGATCCGCCACGTCCGGGAGAACGAGGCGTACTGGCAGACGCACATCTTCCCGGTCGACGCGTTCGCCGAGCAAGCGCGTGCGGGTCTGCTGCCGCCGGTCACGTGGGTGACCCCGCGCTTCGAGCTCTCCGAGCATCCCGAGTACAGCATGTGTCACGGCGAGAACTGGACCACCGAGATCGTGAACGCGATCATGCAGAGCCCCGAGTGGGACTCGACCGCGATCTTCATCACGTGGGACGACTACGGCGGGTTCTACGACCACGTGCCTCCGCCGCAGGTCGACGACTTCGGGTTCGGGATCCGGGTGCCGCTGCTCGTGATCAGCCCCTACGCGAAGCAGGGGTTCGTGACGCATGAGCTCGGCGAGTTCTCCAGCGTGCTGCGGTTCGTCGAGGACAACTGGGGGCTCACCCAGCTCACGCACCGGGACCGCGAGGCGACGCCGCTGCTGTCCGCCTTCGACTTCGGCCAGGAGCCGCGACCCCCGGACCCGCTCCCGCTCCGCACGGACTGCGTCGGCCCGGAGTTCCCCGACGACTAGTCGCCCGGCTTGCCGATCGTCCGCAGGAACGGCCAGGTCGACGCGAACTGCGACGCCGACGTGCCGTACGGGCAGTCGTCCCGCAGCGGCAAGATCAGCTTGTCGAAGTTCGGGTGTTCGAAGTCGAACGCCCCCGAGAGCGGGTCGGCCTCGGCGTCCCGGTCGGTCATCGGGTCGAGCCCGAACAGCTGCTCGATGAACGCCAGCACCGAGGAGAACTCGTAGGTCGTGCTGTCCACCGCGCCGCCGTCGGGGTTCGAGCCCTGCCGCGTGTACGGGCTGATGATCAGGGCCGGCGTCCGCGGCCCCAGACCCATGACGTCGTACTGCGGCGGCGCGACCGGGTCGTAGAACCCGCCGAAGTCGTCCCAGACCACGACGATCGCCGTCGAACGCCAGTACTCGCTCCGCATGATCGTGTTGACCTGCTGGACGGTCCAGTTCTCGCCGGCGCACGTGCTCTTCCCCGCGCCCGGGTGCTCGTTGTAGGACTCGGGCGGGATGATCCACGAGACCGCGGGCATCTCGTCCTGTTTGACGTCCTTGACGAAGTTCGCGGGCTCCTGAACCTTGTCCCACATCGGCCCGTACCGAACGTGCTTGATCATCTGCATCACGTTCATCCAGGCGTTCTCGCTCGCGTAGTACTTCCACGAGATGCCGTCCTGTTCGAGCTGGTCGGGGAGCACCGGGATGTCGAAGCACAGACGGATGCTCCCCCAGAAGTCCGCGATGTCGTACACGTTGGACCCGTTGGCCGTGATCTCGCGTTCGAGCCGCATGATCTGCGTCCTCGTGCTGGCGAACGTCGCGGGGGACGAACCGTGTCGCGTCCTCGGTGGGGTCGTCGCAGTAGTTGCCCTCGTGATCGGTGGTCGACTTGTTGTCGACGATGAAGTTCGCCTGGGCTGCCACCGCGTACAGGTGTTCGGGGAGCGTGGGGCCGTACATCGGCGTGAAGAAGTGATCGGCCAGCACGAACCGGTCGGCGTACGCCCAGTAGTTCGGCACGCCGTCGCGGTCCAGGTACGAGTAGCTCGACAGGTCGGCCCCGTACAGGTCCGCGTTCGTCGACTGCGGGATCGGGCCGTTCATCCGGTTGAACCCGTTCATCTTGCCGTCGTTGATCGCCGTCAGGCCGCACCGGAAGCAGTGGGTCAGGTCGTGGGGATAGATGTCGGGGCCCTTGGTGAGCTGGATGACCGGACCGTCGTGGCATCCGTCCTCCGTGCACTTGATCGTGCCGCCCTCCGTGGCGCCCTCGGCGCCGGGGTAGGTCGCGAAGTAGTTGTTGAACGTCCGGTTCTCCTTGACGATGAACACGACGTGCTCGATCGGCGTCTCGCCGGGGACGATCGTCCCGCCCCCGTTGCCCGAGGACCCGCTGGCACCCGTCCCGCCGTTCGAACCGGTCGTGGGCGAGGTCCCGCCGGAGGGTCCGGTCGAGGCCCGGTCCTCATCGCCTCGGGTCGAGGCCCATCCGAGCGCCGCGATCGCGATCACGAGCACGCCGAGGAAGACCGCGAAGCCCCGGCGCCGTGCGGCCCGCCGCTTGTCGAACCGCAGCCGCCTGCGCGGGATCGGGACGCGCGAACCAGGTCCGGAGGGGGCGCTCATGGCCGCCTAGCCTATCGAGGAGGCCCCGTGAAACATCGCGCTTCCTCCGCGACACCAGCGCCTCCACCAGTACGAGCCCGCCGAGCACGGCCAGCCCGATCGGGACGCTCGTGCCGGACCGGTCCCCGAACCCCGGCGGCACCGGCGAGCACAGCTCGCGCAGACGCGCCCGCTGCTGCTCGAGCACCGGCTGCGACGCGGGAACCCCGGCCAGGTTGTCGAGCTCGTACGGGTCGGCGGCGAGGTCGTAGAGCTCCTCCTCGCCCGTCGAGTACCGCACGTACGTCCAGCGCTCCGAACGGACGGCGCAGAACGTGGGGATCGGGTTCGTGCCCTCCATGTGCTCGATCAGGAAGTCCGAGCGCCACGAACCACGATCGCCCCCGAGCACCGTGAGGAGGCTCCGCCCGTCGGTCGGGGGATGCGGGACGCCGGCCGCGTCGGCGATCGTGGGCGCGAGATCGATGTTCAGGGCGAGCACGCCGGGAAGGCTCGACCCCGGCGTCCACCCGGCCGCGTCCCAGCGCAGCACGAGCGGGACGCGGATCGACTCCTCGTACGGCGCCTCCTTCTTGGTCCACCGGTGCTCTCCGTGCTGGATCCCGTTGTCCGAGGTGAACACGATCAGCGTGTTCTCCAGCCGGCCGGCGGCTTCGAGCGCGTCCAGCACCCGGCCGAGCGCCCGGTCCACGCCCAGGAGCGACCGGTACTGGTCGGTCCGGAACGCGTCGATCGCCGCCTCCTGCGAGGCCGTGAACCGTGGCAGGTCGCGGACCCACGCCGGCTTGTCCGAGACGTCGGCCTCGTCGAACGAGGGCGGACGGGCCGGCGGCAGGTCGGCGAACGCGTCCTCGTCGCCCGGGGACGGGATCGCGGGTTCGTGCGGCGCCGACGTCGCGAGCTCGAGGAACAGCGGCCCGGTCGTGTCCCGGACGAACGCGACCGCCTCGTCCGCGAGCACCTCGGTCGCGTGATCCGCCGGCCCGCGCCCGAACGCGTGGAGGGACCCGTCGATCGTGAGGGTGTAGTCCACGGGCGCCGAATGCACGAACGCCACCCACCGGTCCCAGCCCGGCGGGACGTAGCCGGTCACCGCCGCGTGCTGGTACCCGTCGATGTACTTGCCGAACAGCCCGGTCCGGTAGCCCGCGTCGTGCAGCCACGTCGCGAGCGTCGAGCCGTCGTGGAACCACTCGAACCGGCCGAACGGCGGGATCTGCCGGTAGACGAGGTGGGTGTGGGAGTAGTTGCCGGTCAGGATGCTCGCGCGGCTGGGACAGCAGAGCGGGTTCACGACGAACGCATCGGGGAACGTCACGCCCCGGCCGGCGAGACGCTCCGACAGGGTCGGCATCGCCCACAGGGTGTCCCAGCGCTGGTCGTCGGTCACGATCAGGACGATGTCGGGCGGCGTCCCGGTCTCGGACGCGGCCGAGGCCCGCACGCTCGGCGGCGGAGGCCGGGACGCCGGCCGCGGCCGAGGCCGGGGCCACGAGCAGGATCGCCCCGAGGGCGACCGCGGCGACGTGCCTCACGCGCTCCGGTACGCCTCGAGCGTCGCGGCGAGCCGCGAGACCTCGGCCCGGAACGCGGGCACGTCGACCACGTTCACGAGCTCGTAGGGATCGTCCCGGAGCGCGTAGAGCTCGCGTTCGCCGGTCCCGAGCTCGATGTAGGCGAACCGCCGGGTGCGGACCTCCCACCATGCCGGGATCGCCTTGTCGCCCACCCACTCGGCGAACACCTCGCCCGGCAGCCCGGCCTTGCTGCCGGTCGAGAGCAGCGGGACGAGGCTGACGCCGTCGACGTCCGTCGAGGGCGACGCACCCGCGAGCTCGGCGATCGTCGGGGCGAGGTCGGCCGCGGAGACGATGGCTCGTTCGGTGCGGTGCGGGGCATCCGGCATCCGGATCATGAAGGGGACGCCCAGGCAGGCCTGGTACGGACAGCTCTTCTTGGTCCACCGGTGCTCGCCGAACGCGAGGCCGTTGTCGGAGGTGAAGACCACGACCGTCTCCCCGAGCTCACCGCGGGCGCGGACCGCGTCCATGATCCCCCGGATCGCGTCATCGACCGCCAGCAGCGCGGCGTACGACTGCCGGCGGTGCCGGCGCTGCACCGACCGCTGCGCGTCGTCCATCGGGGCGAGTGCACGGACCCATGCCGGCTTGTCGGAGACGTCGGCCTCCCCCACGGACGGCGGCGTGGGCACCGCGAGCTCCGCGAACGCTCCCTCGTCCCTCGGCGCCGCGACCCACGGCGGGTGCGGCGCCGTCGGCGCGAACCACAGGAAGTACGGCTGGTCCGCGGGCGCCTCGCGGACGAACTCGGTGGCCTGGTCCGCCACGACGTCGGTCGCGTAGTCGGCGTCGGTGTGCCCGTACCGGACGACGTGGTCCTGCTCGAACATCGAGTAGTCGTAGTACAGGCTCGTCACCGGGCCGTGCTCGCGCCCCCACCACCGGTCCCAGCCCTGCGGGACGTACGCCGGCTGTTCGAACGGATACAGGTTGAGGTACTTGCCGACCAGACCCGTGTGGTAGCCCGCGTCGTGCAGCCAGGTCGCGAGCGTCGAGGTCTCGTCGAACAGCTGCGCGTCCTCGTTGTCCCGAACGCCCGTGTGGTGCGAGAACCGTCCGGTGAGCATCGTCGCCCGCGAGGGGCAGCACAGCGGGGTGTTCACGTACCCGTTCTCGAACACGATCCAGTGGTCGTTCGGATCGACCGCCCGGCGTTGCAGGTACGGCATCACCTCGTACGGATTCGGGATCGAGTCGTCCGACTGGTCGTCCGTCACGATCACGATCACGTTCGGGCGCGGATCCTCCTGACCGCGGACCGCGGGGAGCGCCACCACGCTCCAGGCGAGCGCCAGCACGGCGAGGACGACCGCCACGCCGGGCCGGACGCCGGGACGGCCTCGTCCCCGGCGCGGCGCGACGTCCCGGGCGGTCATCCGAGCTTCCGCAGCTTCCAGATGTTCTCGCCGGGCCACCGGCGGGCCCACCCGAGGGGCGCGAAATCCGGATAGGTGGTGCGGGGACGGGCCGGCGGCCGGAGCTCGACCAGGTCGAGCACCTCGAACCCGTTCGAGCGGAACAGCCGGATCCACTCGCCGTACGGCAGCTGGAACTCGACCGTCTCCCACGTCTCGCGGCGCAGGCCGAAGTAGCTGCGGACCAGCTCGGGTCCGGGCGGTTCCTCGCCGTCGCCCCAGCACAGCCAGATCAACGGGCTCGCGATGTTGAACGCGAACACCCCGCCCGGACGCAGGAGCCGTGCGACCTCGGGCACCGTGAGGTACGGATCGGCGAACGTCATCGCCCCGTGGTCGCAGAACACGACGTCGAAGCTCGCGTCGGGGAACGGCGTGCGTTCGGCGTTGGCGTTCACGAACGGCACCCGCTCCGAGGCCTCGCCGGCCAGCCGCCGGGCGTGGGCGAGCTGACGGATCGACAGATCCAGCCCCACCGCGCGGGCCCCACGACGCACGAGCGCGATCGACCACTGGCCGCCGCCGCACCCGAACTCGAGCACGTCCCTGCCGGCGACGTCGCCGAGGATGTCGAGCTCGGACTCCGGGATCCCCCAGGTCCCCCACGCCGGGCGGTCGAACCGGTTGAGCTGCGACCCGTGCTCGCGCTGGTAGTCGTCCGCCTCGCGGTTCCAGTTCGCGCGGTTGCGGCGGATGTACGCCGGCTGGACGGGCGCGCTCCGGCCCGCGGCGCTCGCCGGTCGATCCGGCGCGCTCCGACGGGTGGCGCTCACCGGTCGAGCCACCCGGCCGCGCGATCGTGTTCGTCGGCCACCAGGCCCGCGGCGATCGACAGCGCGATCTCGGCGGGGCTGCGTCCGCCGAGGTCCAGACCGAGCGGGGAGCGGATCCGCGCGAGGTCCTCGTCGCCGAACCCCTTCGAACGGAGCTCCTCGACGTACGGCCCGACGTGGCGCCGGCTCCCCATCACGCCGACGAACCGCGCCGGCGAACGGAGCGCGACGGCGAGCGCGTCGGCGATCCCCGGTGCGTCGTGGTCGGTGAAGACCAGGCGGGTCTCGTGGTCGATCTCGACCTCGCCGAGCTCGCGCGCGACGCGCATCGAGCGCGCGTCGGCGTCGGTGACGCGTTCCGAACGCGTCTCGACCAGGACGGGCGCGAACCCGAGCCCCGGCGCGAGCGTCGCGAGCTCGCGGGCGACGTCGGTCGCCGAGACGACGACGAGCGTCGGCGCGCGGTGCGACGGCTCCAGGTAGACCTCGACGTCGCCGAGCTCGTGGTGGTACGTGCGGGTCCCCGGTTGCCCCGACGCCAGGATCTCGGCGGCGTCGCGGACGGCCGCCTCGTCGAACTCGGCGCACCCGAGCGTCCCGTGCACCTCGCCGCCCGGCACGATCCGCATCGAGCTCCCGACCGCGCACGGCGGCGAGCCGTGCACCTTGACCGCCTTGGCCTGCCACCGAGCCGACCGCGACCGCCCCCTCCCGCGAGCCTCGATCGCCGTCGGCGTGACCCGTCGGGTGCGCCCCCGTGCGGCCGCCGAGCAGCTCGACCGCGTGGGGCAGCACCGGCAGCAGGGCCCCGAGGCTCTCGCGGACGCCCTTCGGGCTGCCGGGGAGGTTCACGATCAGGGTCGCGCCGCGCGAGCCGGCGACCGCCCGCGACAGGGCGGCCATCGGGGTCTGTCGCAGGCCCTCGCTCGCGCATCAGCTCGGCGAGACCGGGAGCCTCGCGCTCGAGCACGGCGCGGGTGGCCTCGGGGGTCACGTCGCGCGGGCCGAACCCCGTCCCGCCAGTGGTGACCACGAGCGCGAACCCGCCCGAGTCCGCCAGCTCCCGCAGGGCGGTCTCGATCGCGGGGCGCTCGTCGGGCACGACGGTCCGAGCCTCGACGTCGAACCCCGCCTCGCGCAGCAGGGCCTCGGCGGCGTCGCCCGAGCCGTCGGCTCGCGTTCCCTGGGAGACGCCGTCGGAGACCGTCACGACGGCGGCGCGGATGCCGCTCACGCGTCCCATCCTGCCAGACGCGCCCGCGCTCGTCCGTACTACGGTGGCTCGAACGACCGCAGATCGATCAGCCCGAAGGGAGCACGATGGACGCGTGGATCGACCGACTCGCGGCGGCGCTGGGAGAGGGCCCCCTGACCGACGCCGAGACCACCCGGCTCCTCGGCTCGGCCCGGGACGTCGCGCACCGCGTGGAACGCAAGATCACGCCGCTCGCGGCGTTCCTGCTCGGCTCGGCCACCGGCCGGGGGATGGCCGGGGGCGCCTCGCGAGACGACGCGCTCGCCTCGGCGCTCGAGACCCTCGAGGGGCTCCTGCCGGACGAGCCGGCCGAGGGCTCGAACCGCTCGGCGGGGTAGGCTGGAGGTTCGCATGGATGTCTGGCAGCCGCCGTCGTCCCTCCCCCCGACGGAGGGCCCACTGGTCGACACGTTCGGCCGCGTCGCCGACGACCTCCGGGTCTCGGTGACCGATCGCTGCAACTTCCGCTGCACCTACTGCATGCCGGCCGAAGGGCTCGCCTGGCTCCCCAAGCACGAGATCCTGACGTTCGAGGAGCTGACGAGGCTCCTGGGTCTGTTCGTCCACCGGCTCGGGATCCGCTCGGTCAAGGTCACCGGCGGCGAGCCCACCGTCCGGGCCGATCTCCCCACGCTGATCCGGATGTTCCGAGAGGCCGCACCCGAGATCGACCTGTCGATGACCACGAACGGCGTGCTGCTCGATCGTCTCGCGGTGCCCGCTCGCCGAGGCGGGGCTCGATCGGGTGACCGTCTCGCTGGACTCGCTGCTGCGGCACCGGTTCGAGGAGATGACCCGTCGCGACGCGCTCGATCGCGTGCTGGCGGGCATCGCGGCCGCCGAGGAGGCGGGCCTGGTCCCGATCAAGATCAACTGCGTGGTGATCGGCGGGACCAACGACGACGAGGTCGTCGACCTGGCGCGCTGGTCGAGGGAGCGCGGCTACACGGTCCGGTTCATCGAGTACATGCCGCTCGACGCGCAGCACGCGTGGGAGCGCGCGAAGGTCGTCTCGTCGGCCAGGGTCCTCGAGGCGATCGACGCCGTCTACCCGCTCGTCCCCCAAGGCCCCGACGCCGAGCCCGCGACGAGCTATCGCTTCGCCGACGGCGCGCCGGGCGGGATCGGCGTGATCGGCAGCGTCACCGAACCGTTCTGCGAGTCCTGCAACCGCCTGCGGATCACGGCGGAGGGGCAGGTGCGGGCCTGCCTGTTCGCGCTCGAGGAGACCGACCTGCGGGGCCCGCTCCGCGACGGCGCCACCGACGACGAGCTCGTCGACCTGATCCGTCGCAACGTCTGGCGCAAGTGGTCCGGCCACCGGATCAACCATCCGGACTTCGAGCAGCCCGAGCGCTCGATGTCCGCGATCGGCGGCTGAGCCGAAGCCCAGCCGCGCCTAGCCTGCCGCGCCTTGCCGCGGGCGAACCATCCCTTCACCGTGTCGCCCGCGAAGAACCACCCGACCCCGAACGCGATGAAGCCGAACAGCGCGAACAGCACGATCGCGAACCCGCGCGTCACCTCGAGGAACCCGACCGTGACGGGCGTCCCGGGCGGGGCCTCGCTGTCGCCGATGTTCGCGATCTCGGTGGCGATCCCCCACACGCACACGACGGCGAGGAGCAGGAAGGCGACCCCCAGCACGAACGAGATCCCTTCGACCCAGTCGTGCGCGGCGGTCGCCTCGCTCAGCCGGCGGCGGAAGGTGCGGTAGGTCATCGCGCTCACAGCCCCGCCAGCTTGGCGAGCCCGTTGATCTTCAGCAGGACGAACCGCGGCCGTCGCGCTCGACGAAGCCGCGGCGCTGGAAGTCGGACAGGATCCGCGTCACGTTCTCTCGGCTGCCCCCGCACAGGCTCGCCAGGTCCGCATGGGTCACGACCGAGGGCACGAGGAGCGCCGTCCGGCGGGAGCTCGTCGAGCGAGGGTGAGACGAGCTGGAGGAGACGCTTGGCGACCCGGCCCTTCAGATCGAGATAGAGGAGGTCCTCGACGAAGGCCTCATGTGATTGCACCTGGCGAGCCAGCGCTCGCAGGAGCGCCCTGGAGGCCGACGCCTGCCCGTTGACGAACTCCAGGAACGTCTCCGAGGGCACGACCCAGACCGAGGATTCCTCTCGAGACGAGGGCGGACGCGGTTCTCGGCATGTCCCCCAGCACGCCGAGTTCGCCGAAGAACTGTGGGGAGTCCAGGGTTGCATGGAGCTGTCGTTGCCCGTTCGCAGAGGCCGAGCTGATCTCCACCCGCCCATCTGATCAGGAAGAACACCTCCGGCGAGGGATCTCCCTGATGGAACAGGTAGGTGCCGCGCCGGTAGCTCCGGGTGTTTCCCCGCTCCGCCAGTGCGCCGATCACCTCGGGCGGGGTGCCCGCGAACAGGGGCGTGCGCGCCATCATCGCCTCGAGCTCGGACGCCACCGCCCTCCCCATGGCGCGTAGCCTACCCATGTCACCTCACGGGAGCGACCCGCAGACAGAACGAGACCCGGCCCGAGGGCCGGGTCTCGTTCGAAGGTCAGTGGTGACGCCTACTCTGCCCTTCTTCTTGGACTTCTTGAGCCGCTTCAGACTCTTCTTCTCCACGCGGGCTGCCGTGTCGGTGCTCGACGTCTTCGTCGACGATGCGGCCTTCGGAGTGATCTTCTTGTCCGCCACCTGATTCACCTCCCCGATCCCCCAGGTCCCATCGGTTCGGGACATCGGATATTGCATGCCGTGCGCATCATCCTCTCAGGAGGCCGGGGGAACTGTGCTGCGCGTCACGCGTTCTCCCGTGACCCCCGTCACCACATGAGAGTGACGCACGTCACATTTCCTGATCGAGCTCGGGGAGGGCGAGGGGGTCCGGTCGCGGGGAGCAGGCGCCACAGAACAGGGCGTCCTCGACGATGAGGGCCTGCGTGACGTCACGGGACCGGAAGAGCTCGAGAACGAACGGCAGCGTTTCCACGTGATCGGCGCAGATGCCCCGTCCGCAGAATCGGCAGCTTCCCACCGCCGTCTTCCGGCAGTGCCAGCAATCCATACACGGTTCCTTTCGCTCGGCTCAGTGCTGCGAGGTTCTGCCTACGGTGACCGCCTGTGCAAGCGAGCCACGCCGGAAGGCACCCGCAACGACCTGATCGAATCCCTCTGCGTCGAGCCTGAAGACGCGCGTGGGGGTCCGGGCGATCACGGTCGCGGTCCTGGGCACGTCCGCGAGCAGTGCGACCTCGCCGAAGTGGCTTCCGGGTCCCAGGGTGTTGACGACCTGCCCGTCACGGATCACCTCGACCTGCCCGGTCCCGATCACGTAGAAGGCATCACCCGGTTGACCCTGCTCCACGAAGACCTCACCGGGGGCGACGTTCAGCCATCGTCCGTGGTCGAGGATCATGGCGATCTCGGTCGAGCCGAGTGAGGCGAACGGCGGAAGCCCGCGGAGCTCCGCGGCTTGCTGCAAGCGTCGGCTGGAATTCGGGAACGTGCACCATGTCCGACAGGAGCCGGTCGAAGGTGCTTTCGTCCACCTCGAACAGCTGCGCATCCGTGGTGGGGCGCACGGTCGCGGCCCGGGGGGCACCGTCGATCAACCCGAGCTCGCCGAACGTGTCGCCCGGCGCGAGGGTACGGATCACTCGCTCCTTCCCGGTTTCGAGATCCTCCTCGAGGACCTCCAGGCTCCCGGTGCGAACGATGAAGAAGGCATCCGGTCGATCCCCCTGCCGGAAGACCGGCTTGCCCGCAGGGTACCCCCTCAGGTTCACGCGGCCGGCGATATCCGAGAGCACGTCCTCGGGGAGGTCGTCGAACATCGCCGACCGGTCGAGCAGCTCGGCGGCTTCCACACGCCACCGGGTCTGGAGCCGGAAGCGTACCTTGTCGAGGAGGCTCATCACCTTCTTCTTCGCCGCGCGCGCGAGCGCGATCAGCCCACGCAGGATCGGGCCCGCGATGAACAGTCCGAGCACGACGAGGAGCGCCTTGCCGATGACGCCCCCATCCCACAACTCCCGGATCAGTCCTCCGAAGATCGTTTCCCAGAAGAAGATCGACGTCCAGAGGCAGAACACCGTGAAGGCGATGCCGACGATCGCGTAGGCGGCCAGGCCGACCTCCTGCTTCGTGATGCGCTCCCGTCCCCGGATCTTGCGCCATAGGTCGTAGCGGATGAACTGCAGCGAGCGTGGCCTCAGGTCCGGTACCTGGATCAGATCCGCCAGGATGTAGTACCCGTCGAGCTCGAGGAGCGGTACCAGGTTCAGGAAGATCACGAAGTAGTTGATGACCGCCCACGTGAAGAGGAAGGGTGCGGCCGGCGACTCGGGGAACGCCCAGAGGTAGATCGAAGCGAAGGCCGACACGACGAGTTCCGCGAACGGGCCCGCGGCCGACTGCACGATCCGCTTGCCCCGGTCCAGCATGAGGGAGTCCGAAGCCTCGACGAAGAAGGCCGGGGACCCGAAGTAGATCATGAAGCCGGCACTCTTGATCTTCCGCCCCTGGTGAACGAGAACGACCGCATGACCGAGCTCGTGCACGAACGTCAGGATGTAGTCCATGCCGAGCAGGATCAGCGTCTGGGCCGCGGGAGAGTCGCCCCCGAGATCGAAGCGATGGCTCTGCGTAGACGGCCACGAACGCCACGAGCCCCAGGACGGCAAGCACGAGCGCGGCGACCGCGACCGCCGGGATGAAGAAGAACCGCAGCCCATGACGATAGAGCCAGGCGACGAGCTTGTGGGCTCCCGTCCAGTCGATCGAGAGCGTCTTGGCGAACTCTCGGGCCTTCGTCCTCGCCATCGTCGTGGGATGGGCCGCTCGCCGGACGATCTCCGTCGTGTCGACGTAATGCTCGGTCAGGAAGTTCCCGATCCGAAGCTGTCGGACCAGATCCACGACCCCGTCGAGCGCGAGATCGCCGGACTCCTGGAAGGACTCGACGACGATCTCCTTCACGGTCCGGGTCCCGTCCATGAGCGCGAGGAGCCTCGACGTCCTCGGGCCGGAGCTGGTAGTGCACGAGGTCCGTCGGGTTCGCGATCATGGCGTAGTCGTTGCCCCACCGGAGTTTGAACGCCTTCACCTCGATGTCGTCACGCAGGTGCGGGCGATACTCGGCCGGGTCCACCCGGTTCGCGAGGTCGGACCACAGTCCGCGGCCGTCGTGCTCGCGCGTGTCCCGATCGAGCTTCGCCGCGACGGTCGCGTAGAGCCTCCTCCGGAGCTGCGAAGGGTCATGTGTCGGAGGCGCGACTCGCGCTCGGCCCGCAGGCGCTGATCGATCGTGCCGTAGAGCGAGAGCCGCGCTGGGGGCCGGCGCTTGGAAGCGAAGAGATTCCCGATCACGCCGCCGGCAAGGAGCGCGATCAGGATCGCCGCGATCACCGTCTCCCAGGTGATCCCGCCACTCTCGGGCGCTGCCAGCGACCGGGTGACCTCGGCCGACTCGCCGAAGATCGTCGACGACCCCGAGGACGAACCGAGCATCCTCCGGGATCGTCTTCACCACGTGCGCATCGACCTCGAAGGAGATGTTGGCCCCACCGGTGGTCACGATCACGTCGGCGCCGCTCACCCGCAGGTACGCGCTCGTCGCCACCGCGCCGGTGCCGACGATGAGGTCCTGTTCGCCGACGATCAGCTTGTTGTCCTCGATGTCGAACCGCAGCTGATCGAGCTCCTGGTTCCCGGACATGATCGACGCCTCGAGGAGGTGGAGCGCCTGCCACCCACCGGGCATCGTCCCGTCGACACGGATCGTGAGCGTCGAGCCCGACGCGAGGGCACCCGACACCTGGCCGTTGACGCTCGGACCGCTCGTCGGGCTCGGCGAGGTGGACTGCGCCGAGGCGGGACCCGCGGTCACGATCACCGCCACGAGGGCGGCGAGCAGCAACGACCCCTGCAACGCCGGTCGACGGATCACGGAGCGCATCTTCGACCCGGGGGCGTCGGGACGCAACGTGACGGAGGTCACCCCCCGTCCGTGCGCGACGTCACCGCTCCTAGCACGGACCCGGACGTAGGGTTCGCCGGAGGTTGAGCACCACATCGAGGAGGAGGTGCGGAGATGCTGAGCGGAGAGATGGCCCGGTACCAGATCGGCGACCGCGTTCGCGAGGCCGAGGCCGACCGCCTTGCCCGGTCGACCCGCAGGAGCAGGGCCGCGGACTCGCGGGGCGTGGCCCGGCGCATCGGTCGTGCCGCCCTGGCGGCCGCCACCTGGCCCATCAAGCACTAGCGTTCACGGCCCGGACATCCACGCGCCTCCGGGCCTTCATGGGCCCCCGATACGTTCCATCCGCCAAGAGAGAGCGGTTACGCCCCCTCTCGAGAGCGGGGGGTTCGGTCTCCGACCGGGCCCCCCGCGCCCCCCTCCCGCCAAGAAGCCGCGCAACGCTCAGGCGCCACCCGAGGAGAGGTTCTGGATCTCCAACGGCGGCAGGCGATCCGCCGGCTCGAACCCCAGGATCGTGCCGTAGAACGTGAGCTCGGCCGACAGTCCGCGCGAGATGTTCTCCACCTTGCGGAACCCGTGCTGCTCGCCTTCGAACAGGAGGTAGGCGTATGGCAACCCCCGGTTCTCCAGGGCCTTGACGATGACCTCCGCCTGCGCGGGCGGGACCACCTCGTCCTCGTCGCCCTGCAGGATCAGCAGCGGGCTGGACAGGAGCTCGGCGTGCCGGACCGGCGAGCGTTCGGCCCACAGGTCGGCCGCCTCGGGCCACGGACCCACCAGGAGGTCGAGGTACTTGGACTCGAACTTGTGGGTGGTCTCGGCGAACGGCTCGAGATCCGAGACGCCGAAGTAGCTCGAGCCCGTCGCGAACGCGTCCCGGAACGTGAGCGCGCACAGCGTCGTCCATCCCCCCGCGCTCCCACCGGAGATCATCAGCCGCTCGGGGTCCGCGAGACCCCGCTCGACGAGGTGCTCGGCGGCCGCCACCGCGTCGTCGACGTCGGCCACGCCCCACCGGCCGTACAGGCTCTCGCGGAAGGCCCGGCCGTAGCCGGTGCTGCCGCGGTAGTTCACGTCGACACACGCGATCCCGCGGCTCGTGAAGAACTGCAGCTCGAGGTCCAGCTCCGGCCACACCTCGGACGTCGGTCCCCCGTGGACGTGCACGAGCAGCGGTGGGCGTTCGCCGTCGGGGGCGGTGGCGACCGCGTTCGTCGGCGGGTAGTAGTGCGCGAACGCGGTCTGGCCCTCGGTGGTCGGGAACTCGATCGGTTCGGGCACGGACAGGTACCCGGGGTCGAACCCCACAACGTCGTTCGCGCGCAGGACCTCGACCGCGCGCGTCGAGAAGTCGAGCGACACGACCTGCGTCGGCGTGGTCGGGCCGCCGGCGATGAACGCCAACCGCTGCCCCGAGACGCTGAGGGCCGCCTCGAAGGTCGCGTACGGCAGGTCCAGATCCAGGAGCTCTCGGGTCGTCGGATCGAGCAGCGCGAGGTGGTGGATGCCCCGCTCGCGGTACGCGCAGACGATCCTCCCGTCCGAGAGGAAGCCGTACGACGCGTAGCCGAACAGCCACATCGGCACGGCGAACTCGGCCGACATCGGGGCCAGGTTCGTAAGCTCACCGTCGGGCCCCTCCCGGTAGAGGTTCCACCAGTCGGTGCGATCGGAGACGAAGGTCAACGAGCCGTCGGGCGCCCAAGCCGGTTGGAAGATCGACTCGCGGTCACCGCCCGCGACCGCGCGCGACGCGCCCGCCGATCCGTCGGACGCCACGTCGACCACGGCGAGCTCGCTGCCGTCCCAGGGCATCCGCGGGAAGTCCCAGGCGATGAACGCGACTCGCCCGCCCTCGGGCGACCAACGCGGGAACGCGTAGAAGTCCCGCCCGGATGCGAGCGTCGACGTCGACGATCCGTCGGCGGCGATCGCGACGAGCTCGTTGACGGGTGGCCCCTGGCCTTCGTGACGTTCGTGGACCGCCGCGATCCACCGGCCGTCGGCCGACACGTCCATATCGGCGTAGCGCAGACCGCGCGGGGTCGCGGGTTCGGGGGTGATCGCGGTGGGTTCGCCGCCGAGCTCCTGCCGGTACAACCGTTGGTCCTCGAGGTTGGCGAAGTAGGTGGTCGTCCCCCAGACGGCGTACGAACCGCCGCCGTACTCGTGCACCAGCGTCCGAACCGAGACCCCGGCCGGCGTCACGTCGAACGGCTCCCCGCCCGGATCCGAACGCACGACGACGGAACGACCGCGTTCCTGGGGCCGGAGCTCGAGCCACGTGGTCGCGTCGCCGACCGCCCTCGTCTCGCTCAGCACCACCGAGGCCTCCGCGGCGCGATCGGCGGTGATCGGCGACGGCCAGGACCCGTACGGGATGCGTTGCGCGTCGCTCATCCGCGCCAACGGCCGACGAGCACGCGCGTCACCTTGAACCCGCGATCCATCGTGCTCCGCACGTCCTCGAACCCGTTGCGTCGCAACACGGACGCGACCGCTCGCGCACGGTCGGGGCTGACCTCGATCAGCAGCCATCCGCCCGGTTTCAGCCACCGGGGACCCTCGGACGCCGACCGCCCGACGAGCCCGAGCCCGTCCAGGCTCTTGTCGGTGAGCGTGTGGACCGGCTCGAACCGCCGGATCTCCACGGGGAGCTCGTGGAGCTCGTCGCGAGCCACGTACGGCGGATGCAGGGTGATCACGTCCACGCGCCCGTGCAGGTCCTTCGGCAGACCGCCGAACAGGTCGCCCTTGGCGAACGTGGCGCGCAGCCGGAGCAGCTCCGCGTTCTCCCGCGCGACGCGGACGGCCGTGAGCGAGATGTCGGTGCCGAAGACCCGCACCCCCGGCACCTCGTTCGCGATCGCCAGCGCGACGGTGCCGCCGCCGGTCGCGAGGTCGACCGCGACGGGGCGGCGTCGCCCGCGGAGCCTCCGCACCGCCTGCTCCGCGAGGTACTCGGTCGAATCGCGCGGCACGAACACCCCGGGCTTCGCCGCGATCTCCAACCCTCGGAAGACGGCGTGGCCCGTGATGAGCTGGACCGGTTCGCCGGACGCTCGGCGGGCGATCATCCGATCGAAGCGCCGGCGGACGTTCGCTGGGACCTCCGCGTTCGGAGCGACGCGGTCGACACCGAGCGCGTAGCCGAGCAGCTCGTCGGCCTCGATCTCCTCGCGATCGCGTTGCCAGTGATCGATCGCCGTGGACGCCTTGAGCGTCTCGACGGCATCGGTGAGGACCTCCTTCGCCTTCCTTGGCGCCTTCATCGGGCGAGCATCGTACCCGCCGCGACGCTCGGCCACCCTGCCGCTCGGGGGGTCACCGCTACAATCGCTTCCATGCCCGAGGCCGCGAGATCCCCGAAACCCCGCCCTTCGAAGCCGCGCAAGAAGCGGGCGCCCACGGCCAAGACGGAGGACATCCGTCTGACCGGCGACCGGATCGTCGTCGAGAACCCCGACAGCGGGGAACGCACGTCCCGGAGCGGCCTGCTGATCCCGGCGACCGCCGCGCCGGCCCCCAAGCGCTGCGTGTGGGGCGAGGTGCTGCTGGTCGGACCCGAGGTCCGGACCGCGAAGGCGGGCGACCGGATCCTGTACCTGCCGCAGGCGGGCCTCGAGGTCGAGCTCGACGGGCGGGACTGCCTGCTGCTCCGCGAACGCGACGTGCAGGCGGTCTCCTCCTCGCCGAACGGCAAGGAGCACCAGCCCGGCCTCTACCTGTAGAGGACGCCGAACCCCGCCGCCGAGCCGCAGGAAGGGACTCAGGCGGGCACGAAGGTGAGCCGCAGGCGACGCTGGTCGTTCTCGCGGTTCGGGTCGACCACGACGACGCGCTGCCACGTGCCGAGCGCGAGGCGGCCGCCGTCCACCGGGATCGACAGCGACGGAGCCACGATCACGGGCAGCAGGTGGTCGCCGCCGTGACCGAGCGAGCCGTGCCGGTGCCGGTACCGGTCGTCGCGCGGCAGGAGGCGTTCGAGCAGGTCCTCGAGGTCGGCCTCGGAGCCCGACCCGGTCTCCATCAGCGCGACGCCCGCGGTCGCGTGCGGCACGAAGACGTTGACCAACCCGTCGCGGCCGTCCGACGCGCAGAACGCCTCGACGAGATCGGTGACGTCGACCACGCGGCGATCGCGCGTGTCGAGCCGATGTTCCTGGGAGCTCATCCGGCCGGCTCGCCCCCGTCGTTCGGGGCGGAGCCGGGTGGCGGCGCAGGGACGTCCGGCATCGCGGGAGGGGTCGGCGGGACGCCCCGAACGTCCGCGCCGGTGCGCGACCAGCCGCGGAGGCCCTCCCCCGACGAGGCGACCGGCTCGTCTCGATACGCCGAGCGCGACCAGGGCAGCGACGATGCCCTGGATGCCGCCGGCGATCACCAGGTAGAGCCCGATCGCGATCGTGAGCTCGAGGAGGCCGCTGTCCAGCGCGCGCTCGACCTCGGCCCGGGGGAGCTCGGTCGCGGCAGCGTCGATGAGCTGGTCCCGGATCGTGACGGCCGTGTAGACCCCGACACCGGCCGCCACCAGACCGCCGATCGCCGCGCCGGGTCGCAGGCGAGCCATCGCCTGGTGCGATCCGGCCAGGACCCGGATCCCCCCCGCCACCATGACCGCGCCGGCGATGATCGCCGCCTTGCCCTCCCAGCCGTCGATCCCCTTCGCCTGCTCGGTGAACGGGCCCGCCGAGACCTCGGCCCAGGGCAGGAAGGAGCCCACGACCGCGCAGCACGCCACCGGCCAGGGCCAGCGCCCCCGCGAGGACGGCTCGACCCTGCATCGTCGCTAGACGCCGGGGTCGGGCGGCGAGGCCGGCGGAGGCATGGGGGCGGGCGGCGCTCCGGAGCGCCCATCGCGGCCCGGGCGGCGCGGGTGCGGCGGTCTGGCCGGCAACCGCGGGCTCGCCCGAACCACGCAGACCCAGGATCCCCCCGACGAGGGCCACGACGCCGCCGGCGATCACGACGTACAGGCCGATGCTGATCGTGACGCTGAGCTGCCCGGCGTCGATCGCCTGGTCCAGGGCCGTCCGCACCTGTTCGGCGGAGGCCCCGAAGGTCGGTGCGAGCTCCTCGGCCGCGGCGTCGAGCACGCTGTCCTTCGCCGTCATCGCGTCGTACACGCCGATGCCGCCCCCGACGATCCCCGCAAGGATCAGCAGGACCGCGAGCACCCGCTTGGTCCCCCTCGCCATCACGATCCCCGCCACGATCGCGACGAGACCGGCCACCAGCGTGATGTAGCCGTCCGAGCCGTCGACGCCCTTCGCCGTCACGCTCGTACCGCCGCCGGAGACCTCCGCCCAGGCCAGGAACGATCCCAGGGCCATCAAGGCGCCCCCGACGACCCCGAGGATCATCGCGATCGGTGCGCGTGGTGCGTTCTGCGTGTCGTTCATTCGGGCCTCCCAGCTCCCGGCGAGCGCCGGTCGCCGGCCATCCTTCCATCTAGGCACGGTCGCGTCGAGCGCATCCTCCAGAGCCGTCCGAACGAGACGCGCTCCGGCTTGACGATTACGTGTAATCGTGTAATCTCGAGCGCCATGAACCCACACGGCACCGCCTCGATGGACGAACTGGGCGGCTGGTTCGCCGGCAGGATCCCGGCCGACTGGTTCGCCGGAACCCCGGAGGTCGTCGCCGACCGGGACGAGATCCTGGTCGTCGGGACGCTCTCGGACCCCGAACTCCCCTCGGACGCGACGGCCGAGGCGGCCGCGGCGGCTCGCGTCGCGCGGATCGACGGCTTCCGCGAGGACACGCGCGAACACCGGATGCGGATCGCGCAGGAGGCCCAGCACCGGTTCGGGCGCCGCGTCTCGTGGGGCGCGTCCTGCGGCGACGTCCGCAAGCTGTTCACCACGGTGAGCGTGCCGGCGATGACCCGGCTCCGCCTGGACGAGCGCCGGGTGCTCGACACGCTCGTCGAGGGGGGCGTCGCGCGTTCGCGCAGCCACGCGCTCGCCTGGTGCGTGCGTCTGGTCGCGCAGAAGCAGGACGAGTGGCTCAAGGACCTGCGCGACGCGCTCTCGGGCGTGGAGAAGGTGCGGGGCGAGGGCCCCACCTCGTAGCGCGCTAGTCCGCGCCGAGCCCCATCCGATACAGCTGCGTGCCGCCTTCCTCGTCGACCAGGATGACGGCGAGGACGCCGTTCTCCAGGAGCTCGGGCCAGGACGACCCGATCCAGTCCTCGGCGGCGTCGGTGTCCGCGAACCGGGGCGAGCGCCCGACCTCCTCGCCGGAGCCGTCGAGATAGGTCCAGGCGAACATCAGGCCCGCCGGATCCCCACGATCATGTTGACGGCCTTGGTCACCATCACGCGCTCCCCCGCCTCGAGATCCTCCGGCACGCTCTCGGGACCCAGGCGGGCGGTCTCGAGCATCCGGTCCGGGTAGACGACCGTGACGTCCACGTAGCCCACCCCGTGGACGTCCCACGGCTTGACCTCGACGACCACGGCCTCGAGCTCGCCCAACATGGCCCGGCAGGCTAGCGGAACCGGGCCGAGTTCCCCCGATCGGCCGACTTGAGTCGGTGCGATCGACCGCCGAGGGTAGACGGGACATGCCCGCACGGCCCCTGCGGCGCTTGGTCGCCGTCCTCGTGTGTTCAGCGTGCCTGCTGCTTCCGCAGGTCGCGTCGCCCGTGCCCGGCTCCGAGGTCACCCGCGGCGAACGCGGCTCCGGCCCCGCGACCTGGAGCGCCGGCCGTGCCGCATCGAACGCCGACCGTGCCGCGGCGGCGAGCGGGATCCACTGGTCCGACGTCCCGAACTCCCTGTGGGCGCACACCGCGATCGACTTCGTCGGCGCGGCGAACGACTGGATGCGCGATCGCAAGGCGGCGGAGGACGGCACCTACGCGTTCCAGCCCGACCGGCTCGAGAGCCGCAAGCTGTTCGCGCGGGCGTTGTTCCGCGCGTTCGGGTCCGGGCTCGAACAGGATCCGAAGCTGACGTTCACCGGATCTCCCCGCGACCGACCGCTTCTCCCGCTACGCGAACGTGAGCGTGACCGCGGGGTGGATGCAGGTCGACGACACGGGCGCGTTCCGTCCGACCGAGCCGGTGACGACGCGCGAGGTGCATCGCGCGCTCGTCCTGGCGATCGGCATGGGCGATCTCGCGGCGGGCGCCGACGCCCTGCATCTGCGGGACGGGACCGAGATCGCGACGCCGAAGGACTTCGGCACGCTCCTGATCGGGATGCGGATCGGCCTGCGCTACAACCACGGCGACGAATCGCTCGACGTCGGTCCCGACCAACCCCTGCCTCGAGCGGAGGTGGCCTGGTCGCTGTTCCGCGCCGCGACCGAGCCGTCGTGGATGCACGACTCGCTGTCCAAGTACGCGAACATGACCCTGCCGAACCTCACCAAGAAGATGCGATCGGTCGTGGACTTCGCGATCGGGTACGTCGGCTACCCGTACGTGTGGGGCGGCGACTGGTACCAGCGGGCGCCGAAGGGGTACTGCTGCGGCTACCAGCCGGTCGGCGGGTTCGACTGCTCGGGCCTCACGTGGTGGGTGATGAAGCAGGCGGTGGACGGGTGGGACAACACGCCCTCCGCGCGGCTACGGCGGATGGTCGCTGCCGCAACGGACCTCGGCGTCGATGGCGTCGGTCGGCAGGAAGATCCGCTGGGACGAGATCCGCCCCGGCGACCTCCTGTTCTACGACGGAGACGACGACGGGACGGTCGACCACGTCGACACCTACGTCGGCAACGGCTGGGCGATCGACTCGGGCGGCAGCAACGCCGGCGTCACGTTCACGCGCGTCGTCCGGCACGTGGTACGAGGATCACTTCGTGCACGGCCGGCGCGTGATCGGCTAGCCGGTCAGGTCGTCGCTCGCTCCGCCTCCAACGCCTCGCGTTCGGCATCGGTGAGGGGCCGGGAGCGGCCCGTCCCGGGGTCTCGAGGCACCACCACCGACCGCGCCTCGGCCGAGATCGTCCCGTCCTGCTTGCGCACCTCCTCGCGCGTCCCGACGCTCGAGCGCCCGATCCGGTCGAGCGTGCACCGCACGATCACCGCCCCGTCGTCCTGCGTGAGCTCGGCGCGGAAGTCGATCTCCACGCGGGCCAGGACGAAGTCCCACGTCGAGCCGGAGACGGCCCCGAGCACCGCCTGGACCCAGGCGTCCCGCGCCTCCTCGAGGTAGTTGAGGTAGACGGCGTTGTTCACGTGACCGTAGGCGTCGACGTCGCGCCAGCGGATCTCGATGCGCTTCTCGAGCATCAGGGTTCGAGCCGTCCGCGGTCCGGGGCCGACCGGGTCGGGTCCGCGAACATCACTCATCGATCCGGTCCACCCCGAGCCCCCGTTCCGCGAGCCACACGACGGCGTCCGCGATCCGCTCGTCGTCCCCGTCGACCTCGACGATGACCCAGCCGCCCCGCTCCTCGATGTTCGCGCGCCGGATGTTGGTGACCAGCCCGAACTCGGTCGCCAGCCGGTGCAGGATCGGTTCGGAGGCCAGGTGCCCCGGGAACGTGAGATGCAGCCGAGCCGAACCCACGATCGATTCTGGCACGACGGGAGGCGCGGAGGCGCCGAGACGCGGAGGCCCCGGATGGCTCCGGGGCCTCGGCGTGAGAGAGGGGGCTCCTGCTGAACGTTCGTCCCGATGGGGCGCCCGGTTCACCGGCCCGGACGAAGCGAAGCGGCCCCCCGGAGAGGGCCGCTTCGACGTGCTTCGGACCGACGGACCTAGAAGTCCATGTCGCCGCCGCCCGGCATGGGCGGGGCCTTGTCCTTCTCGGGCTTCTCGGCCACGACCGCCTCGGTGGTGAGGAACAGGGCCGCGATCGACGCCGCGTTCTGCAGCGCGGAGCGCGTCACCTTGGTCGGGTCGATGATGCCGGCCTTGAACATGTCCACGTACTCGCCGGTCGCGGCGTTCAGGCCGTACCCGACGTCGAGCGCGCGGACCTTCTCGATCACGACGCCGCCCTCGAGACCGGCGTTCGCCGCGATCTGCTTGATCGGCTCCTCGAGCGCCCGCCGGACGATCAGCGAGCCCGTCAGCTCGTCGCCCTCGAGGTCCACCTTGTCGAGCGCCGCCTGCGCGTTCAGCAGGGCCACGCCGCCGCCGGGCACGACGCCCTCCTCGACGGCCGCCTTGGTCGACTGCACGGCGTCCTCGATGCGGTGCTTCTTCTCCTTGAGCTCGACCTCGGTCGCGGCGCCGACCTTGATGACCGCGACGCCGCCGGCGAGCCGCGCGAGGCGCTCCTGCAGCTTCTCGCGGTCGTAGTCGGAGTCGGTCTTGTCGATCTCGGCCTTGATCTGGTTGATGCGGCCCTTGATGTCCTCCTCCTTGCCACCGCCCTCGACGATCGTGGTGTCGTCCTTGGTGATCATGACCTTGCGGGCGGTGCCCATGAGGTCCAGGGTCGCGTTCTCGAGCTTGAGGCCGACCTCCTCGGAGACCACGGTGGCGCCGGTGAGGATCGCGATGTCCTGGAGCATGGCCTTGCGCCGGTCGCCGAACCCGGGGGCCTTGACGGCCACCGAGCGGAAGGTGCCGCGCATCTTGTTCACGACCAGCGTCGCGAGCGCCTCGCCCTCCACGTCCTCGGCGATGATCAGCAGCGACTTGCCGCTCTGCATGATCTTCTCGAGGATCGGCAGCAGGTCCTTGACCGCCGAGATCTTCGAGTTGGCGATCAGGATGTACGGCTCCTCGAGGATGGCCTCCATGCGCTCGGGGTCGGTGACGAAGTACGCCGAGATGTAGCCCTTGTCGAACCGCATCCCCTCGACGAGCTCGAGCTCCATGCCGAAGGTGTTCGACTCCTCGACCGTGATCACGCCGTCCTTGCCGACCTTGTCGACGGCCTCGGCGATCTGCTCGCCGATCTCGGGGTCGGCGGCGGAGATGGCGCCGACATGGGCGATCTCCTCCTTCTGCTCGACCTCCTTGGACTGGTGCTTGATGCTCTCCACGGCGAGCTCGACCGAGCGCTCGATCCCGCGCTTGATCGCCATCGGGTTGGCGCCGGCCGCCACGTTGCGCAGGCCCTCCTTCACGATGGCCTGCGCGAGCACCGTCGCGGTGGTGGTGCCGTCACCCGCGACGTCGTCGGTCTTCTTGGCGACCTCCTTCACGAGCTCGGCGCCGATCCTCTCGACGGGCTCCTCGAGCTCGATCTCCTTGGCGATCGAGACGCCGTCGTTCGTGATCGTGGGGGCGCCCCACTTCTTCTCCAGGACCACGTTGCGGCCCTTGGGGCCGAGCGTGATCTTCACGGCGTTCGCGAGCATGTCCATGCCACGCTCGAGCGCCCGCCGGGCTTCCTCGTCGTACGAGATCAGCTTCGATGCCATCGGCTCCTCCTCTGCTCGGTTCCGCGCGGCTACTACCTGCGCAGATACCCTCGATGACTGCTAGCACTCTCGACAACCGAGTGCTAACGCATGGTACCCAGCCGGGCCGCCGGATGGCAAGGGCGTGCGGCCGCTCACGTGGCCGCCGGCCTGGCGTGCTCAGCAGTCCCGGAACGTCTCGACGCTCACGAGCGTGTCCCCGGCGTCCGCGTCGTACACGTCCTGGCCCGGTCCGCCGTTCGCGACGTCGTTGCCCCCGATGCCGTCGTCGGTGGCCACGCAGAAGTCCCGGCCACGGCCGCCCTGCACGATGTCCGAACCCGAGTCGCCCCGGACGGCGTCTCGGCTGGGGCCACCCTCGACGTGGTCGTCGGAGCCTCCGCCCGTGACCAGATCGGCCCCCCGCCCGCCGCTCACGTCGTCGGCGCCGGGGCCACCGTCGATCCGGTCGTTGCCCCGGCCACCCACGATCCGATCGTTCCCGCCGAGCCCGACGATCGCGTCGTTCCCGTTGCGACCGCAGATCACGTCCCGACCGGGCGTGCCCCGAAGGACGTCGTTGCCGTCCGTACCCGAGATCGTGCACCCGGACGGGCCGGCGGGGTCGAGCTGGCCGAGCGGCGACCGCGCTCGGAACGATCATCGACGCGAGGACGCCGACGACGACGGCCGCGCGCCGGCACCGATCACTCGTCGGTGCCGCCGGTCTCCACCATCCCGTGGATCTGCTCGACGATCTCGGCGTTGGCGAGCGTGGTGACGTCGCCGAGGGGACGGCCGCGCGCGACGTCGCGCAGGAGCCTCCGCATGATCTTGCCCGATCGCGTTTTCGGAAGGTCGTCGGTGAAGATCAGGCCGTGTGGTCGCGCGATCTTGCCGATCTTGTGAGCGACGTGCTCCCGCAGCTCGGACGCGATGGCGTGGTCGCCTTCGTACTCGCCCTTCAGCGTGACGAACGCGACGATCGCCTCGCCGTAGACGTCGTCGGGCCTCGAGACGACGGCTGCCTCGGCAACCCTCGGATCGTCCACGAGCGCGCTCTCGATCTCGTACGTGGACAGCCGGTGCCCCGCGACGTTCATCACGTCGTCGATGCGGCCGAGCAGCCAGAAGTACCCATCCTCGTCCCGCTTGGCGCCGTCGCCCGCGACGTAGGTCTCGGGGCCGTACTTCGAGAAGTAGGTCTCGACGTAGCGGTCCGGGTCGCCCCAGATCGTTCGGGCGATCCCGGGCCACGGCCGCTTCAGCACCAGGTAGCCGCCGCCGCCGAGCGGCACCGACTTCCCGGCGGCGTCGACGACGTCGGCCTGGATGCCCGGGAAGGGGAGCGTGGCCGAGCCGGGCTTCAGCTTCGTGATGCCGGGGAGTGGGGTGATGAGGATCGCTCCGGTCTCGGTCTGCCACCAGGTGTCGACGATGGGGCAGCGTTCGCCGCCGATGAAGGTCCAGTACCAGATCCAGGCCTCAGGGTTGATGGGCTCTCCTACGGACCCGAGCAGCCGAAGCGACGACAGATCGTGCATCGCGGGATGCTGCGTGCCCAAGCGCATGAATGAACGGATAGCGGTGGGCGCCGTGTACAAGATCGTGGCCCGGTAGCGCTCGGCGATCGCCCACCATCGATCCGGGCCGGGAGTGTCCGGCGCCCCCTCGTAGATGATGCTGGTGGTGTGGTTGGCGAGCGGTCCGTACACGATGTACGAGTGCCCCGTGACCCACCCGATGTCCGCGGCGCACCAGTAGACGTCGTCCTCGTGGATGTCGAAGATCATCCGATGCGTCGCGGCCACCTGCGTGAGGTAACCCCCCGTCGTATGCACGATGCCCTTGGGCTTCCCGGTGGTCCCGCTCGTGTAGAGCAGGTAGAGGGGGTGCTCGGCGTCCAAGGGTTCGGGCTCGCACTCGGTCGACTGTCCTTCGACCAGGTCGTGGTACCAGAGGTCCCGCCCCTCGGTGAACGCGTGCTCTCCGCCGGTCCGCCGGACCGTCACGACGTGCTCGATCGTCGGACACTCGCGGACCGCCTCGTCCGCGTTGGCCTTCAGCGGCACGACGGCGCCGCGGCGATAGCCACCGTCGGCGGTGATCAAGACCTTGGCCTCGGCGTCGTTGATGCGATCGCGGAGGGCCTCAGACGAGAAGCCACCGAAGACGACCGAGTGCGGCGCCCCGATCCGAGCGCACGCGAGCATCGCGACCGGTAGCTCGGGGATCATGCCCAGGTAGATCGCGACTCGGTCGCCCTTGCGCACGCCGAGGCCCTTGAGCGCGTTCGCGAACCGGCAGACGTCGTCGAGGAGTTCCCGGTAGGTGATCGCCCGCTCCTCGCCGGGCTCGCCCTCCCAGAAGTACGCGACCTTGTCGCCGCCGCCCGCCTCGACGTGCCGGTCGAGGCAGTTGTACGACGCGTTCAGCTGGCCGCCCTCGAACCACTTCACCCAGGGGGGGTCCCAGGTCATGACCGTGTCCCAGCGCTTGACCCAGCCCAGTCGGTCGGCCTGCTCGGCCCAGAACGCCTCGTGGTCGGCCTCGGCGCGCTCGTAGACGCGAGCGGTCCTGGACCACCGCCTGGGCCGCGAACCCCTCCGCAGGCTCGAACACACGTTCCTCTGAGAGCAGCGCGGCGATGTGCTGATCGGCGTCCGACATGGGTACGACCCCCTCGCACGGTGCGAACCGTCACGCATCGTACGGCCCGCAGGCTCGAAGGGCACCTCGGGAATGGGCCTCGAGGTGCTTGCATCCGTGCCTGGCAGGCCCCAGCATCGTGCCTAGAGGCCGCCATGGAGGCGGCCTCGAACCCTGCGGGGGGAAGGAGGCCCAACGTGGCCACGTACGAGGGGTACTGCGTGAAGGACCGCGAGAAGGTCCAGTTCGAGGGCACCGTGGTCGAGCTCAAGAACGGTCGGAAGGCTGCTCAGGGCACCTGTCCGAAGTGCGGGACGAAGGTGATGCGGATCCTGGGCAAGAGCGACGCCTAGAGCCCGCCGTTCGGAGCCGGGGCCTCCCGGCTCCGTTCAGGCAGGCAGCGGTGCCTGCGGAGCCTCCTCGGCAGACGCCGTCTCGTTCAACCCCGAGAGGAGCTGCTCCGACGTGAAGACCGTCGGGCCGGCCGTGCGCTGGTGGCGTTCGGCCAGGTCGGCGACCGTGGTGCGCTGGAAGACCCCGTCGATGGCCCGAGCCACCTCCCCCCAGAAACCCTGGAGCCCGCAGCGCGAATCCGCGAAGCAGGTGTGGTCCGTCGGCTCCAGGCAGAACATCGGGTAGAGCTGCCCCTCGATCGCGTCGGCGATCTGGGCCACGGTGATCTGGGCGGGGTCCTTGGCCAGGCGGCACCCGCCGCCGGCGCCTCGGAAGCTCTCGACCAGGCCCGCCTTGTGGAGCGCGCCCAACTGCTGCTCGAGGAACCGGACCGGGATCTGCTGTGCCTGCGCGATCTCGCGGGCGGGCACGAGGGCCCCGCTCTCCCGGCGCATCGACAGCTCGATCATCGCCCGCATGGCGTACTCGAGCTTCTGGGAGATCTTCAGCATGCCGGTCTTCTCTGCGCTCATCCTCGGGCCAATGTAGGAAGGGCCCGGAGGGTGTCAACGAGCCATTCGTGCCTGGGAGGCACGCGTGTGGCCCGGCCGGGTCCCACAGAGATGGTCCGCCTGGGCCATATGGCGTGCCCCCGCCTCGACCGATACTCCGGGTAGCGAGCGAACTACGGATGGAGACGACCTTGCGGGTGCTGGTGATCGACGACGAGCCGGACGTCCTGATGCTCTGCCGGGTGAACCTCGAGCTCGCCGGGCACGAGGTCATCGAGGCGACCAACGGCGAGGCGGGCCTCGAGCTCGCCCTGCGGGAGCGTCCGGACGTGGTCGTGCTCGACGTGATGCTCCCCAAGATGGACGGCATCTCGGTCATGGGGACCCTCGCGAACGACGAACAGACCCGCGACGTCCCCGTGATCCTGCTCACGGCGAAGACGCAGCTCGAAGACCGTCGTGCGGGGTGGCGGGCCGGGTGCACCGAGTACCTGACGAAGCCCTTCTCGCCGGTCGACCTGGTCGGGATCGCCGAGCGGGCCCGCGCGATGTCGACCCTCGAGCGCTCCCACCGCCGGCAGCGGGAGCTCGCGCAGCTCGGCGCCTGAGCGGCCCGGCCCACCCGCCGCCCCCGTCCTGGCCCCACGTAGACTCGACGCGATGCTCCCGATCGTCCCCATCCAGCCCAAGCATGTCTCCGGGTACGCGGAGGCGGCGGGCGAGGAGGCCCTCGAACGCCTCCAGGAGGCGGCACGCCAGCTCCGGGGTCTCCGGGTCCTGAACGTCAGCAGCACCGCCTACGGCGGCGGCGTCTCCGAGCTGCTCCAGACGCAGGTCCCGCTCATGAACGACCTCGGCGTCGAGACGACCTGGGTCGTGATCGAGGGGTCCGACCGGTTCTTCAACGTCACCAAGGCGGTGCACAACGCGCTGCAGGGCGCCGAGACGCATCTGGACGACGAGATGCGCGAGACGTACTGGGAGCGGATGCACGCGAACGCCGCCGAGCTTCCCGACGACTACGACGTCGTCGTGGTCCACGACCCGCAGCCGGCCGCGATGCTCCAGGTGCTCGAGGACAGCTCGCGTCGCAAGGGCAAGTGGATCTGGCGATGCCACATCGACCTCTCGGCCCCCTACCGGCCGGTCTGGGACTTCTTCGAGCCGATCGTGAACCGCTACGACGCGGCGATCTTCACGGCCGAGGAGTACGTCCAACCCGGGGTGCAGGGCCCGATCAAGGCGTTCATCCCGCCGTCGATCGACCCGCTGAGCCCGAAGAACGCGCCGATGATGGAGTCCACCTGGCGCGGCGTCCTGACGCCGTTCGGCGTGGACCCAGAGCGCCCCCTCATCACCCAGGTCTCGCGCTTCGACCCGTGGAAGGACCCGCTCGGCGTCATCGACGCGTTCCGCCTGGTCCGCCGGGAGGTCCCCGACGCCCAGCTCGCGATGGTCGGATCGCTGGCGCACGACGATCCGGAAGGCATCCGCTACCTGGACCTCACCACCGAGCACGCCGCGGGCGACCCCGACATCCATCTGCTCACCAACCTGAGCGGGGTGGGCGACAGCGCCGTGAACGCGTTCCAGCGGGCGTCCGACGTGATCGTCCAGAAGTCGCTCCGCGAGGGGTTCGGCCTCGTCGTCGCCGAGGGGATGTGGAAGTGGAAGCCCGTCGTGGGCGGCGACGTGGGGGGCATCCGCCTGCAGATCGAGGACGGGGTGACCGGCTTCCTGGTCAACGGCATCGGCGAGTGCGCGGGCCGCGTGGTCGAGCTCCTGCGCGATCCGGAGCGGCGCAACGCGATGGGCGAGGCGGGACGCGAGCTCGTCCGGGCGAGCTTCCTGTGCCTGCGCGAGATCGACGACACCCTCCGGTTGATCTCGCGGATCACGGTATGAGTCCACCGATCATCGTCGCCTCGAACCGAGGCCCGTTGACGTTCGAACGCGCCAAGGGCGGCGCCCTCCAGGCTCGGCGCGGCTCCGGCGGTCTGGTCACGGCGCTGTCCAGCGCCCTGATCGAGGCGGAGGGCGTCTGGGTGGCCGCGGCGATGTCGAAGGGCGACCGCGAGATGGTCGCGGCCTCCAAGGGCGGCAGGATCGACCACGCGGAGGGGGACGTTCGGTACCGCCTCCGGTACCTCGACATCCCGCCCGACATCTACGACGGCTACTACAACCGCATCTCGAACGGCATGCTGTGGTTCGCGCACCACTACCTGTGGGACACGGTCACGTCGCCGTCGTTCGGACCGGACGTCGACGAGGCGTGGGAAGCGTACGTCGACGTCAACCGTCGCTTCGCGACGGCCCTGGCGGAAGAGGGCGAGGCGCTCGGCGGCGACACCGCGTTCCTGATCCAGGACTACCACCTGTCGCTGGTCCCGAGGATGCTGCGCGAGCTGGTGCCGGACGCCCTCATCGCGCACTTCTCGCACACCTCGATCGCGGGCCCGACGTACTTCCGCATGCTGCCCGCGCGGATCCACGATCAGGTCCTGTGGGGGCTGATGGGCGCCGACGTCCTGGGGTTCCACTCGCCGGCATGGGCCGAGAACTTCCTGCTCTCGGCCCGTCAGTTCCCGGGGGCCCGCGTCGACCTCGCCCGCTCGCGCATCGTGACCGAGGGCCGCGAGGTGACGGTCCGCATCCACCCGATCTCGGTCGACGGCCGAGCGATGCGCGAGGAGGCCGCGACGCCGCGGGTACGCAGCCTCCGTCACGCGCTCAACCGGTGGCGCGACAACAACCGCCTGATCCTGCGGGTCGACCGGCTCGAGCTCACCAAGAACGTCGTGCGCGGGTTCCAGGCCTACGAGCTCTTCCTGCGCCGCAACCCGTCGTGGATCGGACGGGTTCGGTTCCTCGCGCTGCTGTCGCCCTCGCGGATGGAGCTGCCCGAGTACCGCGAGTACACGGAGGCCTGCCTCGCGGAGGCCCGGCGCGTGAACGACGCGCTCGGCCGCGACGGCTGGATGCCGATCGAGCTCCGCCTCAAGGACGACTACATCGGCGCGATCGCCGCGTACGGCCTGTACGACGTGCTGTTCGTGAACCCGGTGATCGACGGGATGAACCTGGTCGCGATGGAGGGCCCGTTGCTGAACCGCCGCCGCGGCGTGCTGGTGCTCTCGCGCAACGCGGGCGCGTACGGGCGGCTCGGCCGGTACGCCCTGCCCGTGAACCCGTTCGATATCGACGAGATGGCCGACGCCCTCGAGGAGGCGATCACGATGCCGGTGGACGAGCGCACACGGCGCTCGCGTGGGCTCTCCCGGCTGGTGCTCGCGAACCCGCCCGCGCGGTGGGTGGGCGGGCAGCTCGAGGACCTCGAGCGCGCCAAGCGTCGGCGCCGCTAGCGCGTCCGCGCGTCAGAGCGTCCGTAGCAGCTGGACCAGCTCGGCCGGGCCCTCGGCGACCACGTCGGCCGCGTCCACCAACGCCGGCGGCGTCTCCGGTCCCCGGACTGCGACGCGGACCGCCGCGCGCACGACACCCGAGCCGATCAACCGGTCGAGCGCAACGAACGCGTCGAGGTCGGCGTGATCGTCGCCCGCGTACAGGAGCGCCTGGAGCTCGTGCTCGCGCGCGAGCCGTTCGACCGCGCCGCCCTTCAGCGGCCGGTCCGGCGGCACGAGCTCGAGCACCATCTTGCCCTCGATCAGCTCGAGCCCGGCCTCGGTCGCGACCGGCTGCAGCGCGACCAGGAGCGCGGCTCGAGCCGAGACCGGGTCGGGGGCCTGCCGGTAGTGCACCGCGACCGAGACGCCCTTGTCCTCGACCCAGGCCTCCGGGGTCTCGGCGGTCGCGGTCTGCACCCGCGGGACGATCGCGGTCACCAGCTCGTTCGCGCCGTCCTCGAGCCCGTACAGGCCGACGTACGTGACGTGCGGGACATCCAGGAGCGCCGCCACCTCCTCCGAACGCCGCCCGGTGACGATCGCGACGGTTCGGTAGCGTCCCGGCGAGTTCGACGAGCGCGTCGCGGGCGCCGTCCACGGGACGCGCGTGCTCGGGGCGCGCCACGATCTCGGCGAGGGTGCCGTCGAAGTCGAGCACGAGGCCCGCGACGTCCGCCTGCGTTCGGAGGGCGTCGAGGTCAGTTCGACTTGAGGGTGGCGTAGTCGTTCCCGAGGAAGATCGCGACCTGCGTCGAGGGATCGATGTCGGCGGTGTCCGGCGTGAGCCTGACCACCTCGACCCCGTCGAGCTTCCTGAAGAAGCTGCTCGCGAGGTAGTCCGCCTCGACCTTGTCCTTGGGGGCGGTGTAGTACAGCGTCGTGACGGGGTACGACGTGGGCGCGTCGGCCGGATCCTGCGTCGCGATGTACCCGAGCTCCTCCAGCTGCGCCTGCGTCTCGCTCGGCCAGCCCGCTCACGCCGGCGCCGTTGAACACCGCGATCCGGACGCCGACGACCGTCGGGCTCGGCTCGGGCCCGGTCCCACCGGTCGCCGCGTCGCACCGGTCGGCGCCGGTCGTGTCGGTGCCGCCGGTGCCGCCGAGCGTCCCGCCGGTCGGCGGCGTGGTCGTGCCCCCGCCGCCACCACCGCCCCCGTCTCCCAGCGCGGGGAAGGCCTGATCGATCACGACGATGCCCCCGATGACGAGGGCGACGATGATCGCGAACCGGAGCGTGCTGGCGGCCAAGGAGAGGTAGAAGCTCCTGTTGGTCGGTGGCTGGTGCACGCCATCCTACCCCAGGGCTACAGGGGAAGCCCGAGCCGCCGCGCCAGGCGCTTGCGCCGACGCGACTCGCGGAGCCTGCGCAGCCGACGCACGAGCATCGGGTCGTACCGGAGCGCCTCCGGGAGATCGATCGCTCGCATCAGGAGCTGCTGATACCGCGTCGACGAGATCCCGAAACGCTCGCGGATCCGGCGCTCCTTGGGACCGCCCTCGCGCCACCACGAGCGCTCGAAATCCAGGACCGCGCGGGTGCGCTCGTCGAGCTCGGGCGCGAGATCGCGCGGTTGGGCTCCCACGCAGGCGAGGGTAGCGGGCCCTGCCGACGCTGCAAGCACCTCCGGGCGAGCGCCCGAACGCTCAGGCCGAGAGCGCCCGGACCTGGCGGACGGCGACCGTGAGCGCGGCGAGGTCGCTCGCCTCCTCGAGCGCGATCCCGCGCATGAACCGGCCGAGCCGGGTCATCGACTCCTCGCGCTGGTCCAGGAACGAGGCGAGGGCCTCCTCCACCGGCATCCGATCGTCCCCGTGGCCGTCGCCCTGCGCGAGGACCCGCTCGGCTACCTGGCGACGGGTCAGGCGCAGGTCCTCCTCGAGGGCCTGGAGCGCCCACCGGTGCCACCGGGTCGTCGTCGAGACCTCGGCCAGGCGCGAACCGAGCCAGTCGAGGTAGACCGCCTCCCCCACGAGGAAGAACGCGCGGGTCACGTCCTGGATCGACCGGCCCGTGGCGCGGGCCACGTCGGCCACGTTCGGACCGTGGACGAGGAACGGCTGGAGCACGTAGGCGCGCGCGATGCGTTCGGGGACGCCCCGGTCCATCAGGGCCCACGCGACGCGCTCGCGCTCCTGGCGCCACCCGGCCGGCGCCACCTCCCCGACCGCCTCGGCGAACGCTCGGAAGGGTTCCGCGTGCGCCTCGATCGCGCGGCCGAGCTGGCCCGGGACGTGCTGCAGGTACCACCGCGCCGTCACCTCCACCAGGTCGTCGACGCCCTCCATCAGCTCGTCGAGCAGCGCGGGCTCGAGGGTGCCGACGAGCGCCTCGATCTCCTCCCACCGTTCGACGGCGCCGGTGACGTCGCGGGCGATCCGGTACGCGCGGGTGACGTCGGCGGCGTCCGCCCCGGTCTCGGTCACGACGCGCGAGACGAACGTGATGCCCTGCGAGTTCACGACGTCGTTGGCGACGAGCATCGCGATCAGCTCGCGACGCAGCGGGTGCTCGTTCAGCAGCGGGCCGAACCGCTCGACCACCGGCGGCGGGAAGTAGCCGCGCAGGTCGGTCTCGAGGTAGGCCGAGTCCGGGAGCGAGGACGCCAGCAGCGCGTTCGTGAGGTTCTGCTTCGCGTACGCGAGGAGCACCGCGAGCTCGGGACGCGTCATCCCGCGGCTCGTGCGGCGCCGCTCGGCCATGTCCTCGGCGTTCGGCAGGGCCTCGAGCTCGCGGTCGAGCACCTCGCCGGTCTCGAGCCCGACCATCAGGTCCTCGTACGCCTCCATGTGGTGCGCGGAGGTGACCGCCTCCTGGGACAGGATCTGCGCCTGCAGGAAGTTGTCGTACAGCACGTGGCGGACGACGTCCTCCTCGACCTCGGCGAGCAGGGCGTTCCGGTCGTCCATCGTGAGCTCGCCGCGCCCGACGGCGAGGCCGAGCAGGATCTTGAGGTTGACCTCGTGGTCGGAGGTGTCGACCCCGGCCGAGTTGTCGATGAAGTCGGTGTTGATCCGCCCGCCGCCCAGCGCGAACTCGATCCGGCCGCGCTGGGTGAAGCCGAGGTTGCCGCCCTCGGCCACGACGCGGCATCGCAGGTCCTTGCCGTCCACGCGGAGGTCGTCGTTGACCCGGTCGCCGGCGTCGGCGTGGGACTCGGTCGTCGCCTTGACGTACGTGCCGATGCCGCCGTTGTAGAGCAGGTCGACGGGGGCCCGCAGGATCGCCGAGATCAGCTCGCTCGGCGACAGCTCCTCGGCGTCGATCCCGAGCGCGAGCCGGGTCTCGGGGGAGATCTCGATCGACTTGGCCGAACGCGGCCACACGCCGCCGCCCTCCGAGACCTTCGAGCGGTCGTAGTCGTCCCAGCTCGAGCCCGCCAGCTCGAACAGCCGCTTGCGCTCGGCGAACCCCACGGCCGGGTTCGGCGCCGGGTCGACGAACACGTGCCGGTGGTCGAACGCCGCGACCAGGCAGATCTGGTCCGAGTACAGCATCCCGTTGCCGAACACGTCGCCCGACATGTCGCCGATGCCGACCACGGTGAACGGCTCGTTCATCACGTCGGTGCCGATCTCGCGGAAGTGCCGCTTGACCGACTCCCACGCGCCGCGCGCCGTGATCCCGAGCTCCTTGTGGTCGTACCCCGTCGAACCCGCCGGACGCGAACGCGTCGCCGAGCCAGAACCCGTACTCGGCGGAGATCGCGTTCGCGGTGTCCGAGAAGGTCGCGGTCCCCTTGTCGGCCGCGACCACGAGGTACGGGTCGTCCTCGTCGGCCACCACGACGGACGGCGGATGCACGACCGAGCCGTCGACGAGGTTGTCGGTGAGGTCGAGCATGCTGCGGACGAGGGTCTCGTACTGGCGGGTCCCCTCCGCCTTCATCGCCTGCGGGTCCTCGATCGTGTGCTTGAGGACGAAGCCACCCTTCGCGCCGGTCGGCACGATGACGGCGTTCTTGACCATCTGCGCCTTGAGGAGCCCCAGGATCTCGGTGCGGTAGTCCTGGCGCCGGTCGGACCAGCGGATGCCGCCGCGAGCCACCCGCCCGCCGCGCAGGTGGATCCCCTCCATCTCGGGCGAGTAGACGAAGATCTCGAACAGCGGGGTGGGCTTCGGCATCTCGGGGACGGAGGCCGATCGCAGCTTGAACGCGATCGAGCGACGACCCGGGACGTAGACGTTGGTCCGGACCGTCGCGTCGATGACCCCGAGCGCGTTGCGCAGGATCCGGTCCTGCTCGAGGGAACGCACGGCATCCAGGTCCGAACGGATCTCCGCGCGGAGGGCGTCGAGGCTCTCGGGGTCACGCGGCCGCGCCGGGTCGAACCGCATCTCGAACAGCCGCACGAGCTGCTCGGCGATGGCCGGGTGCGCGGCGAAGGCGTCGTTCTTGTACTCGACGGGGAAGGTCGAGTTCACGCGATGGTGGTACTTGCGGTAGGCGCGCAGGATCTGCACCTGTCGCCAGTCGATGCCGGCGGACACGACCAGGCGGTTGAGCGAGTCGGACTCGCACTCCCCGCGCCACACCGCGCCGATGCACTCGGCGACGCGGGCGCCGGCCGCCTCGACGTCGATCGGCCGGTGGCGGGTGTCGAGCACCCCGAAGTCGTGCAGGAAGCGTTCGTCGCCGTCCTCGCCCAGCAGCGTCGTCGGCCACTCCTCGATCACCCGCAGCCCGAGGGACTTCGAGGATCGGCACGAAGTCCGAGAGCTCGACCTTGCCGTCGACCTTGTACAGGCGGACGTGCGTGAGGGTCTGCCCCTCCTCGGTCTGGTTCGCCAGGCCGATCAGGAACCCCTCCTCGGTCCGCTCCAGCTCGTCGAAGCGCGCGACGTCGAGGCTGGCGATCGCTCCATCGGTCGACGCCTTGTAGTAGTCGGGGAACCGATCCGCCCAGCGCTCGAACAGCGTCCGGGCGCGGGCCTCGCCGTGGTGCCGGATCAGCAGCTCCAGGAGCCGGTCGTCCCAGGTGCGGGCGATCTCCCTGACCTCGCCCTCGAGCTCGTCGAGCGGCACCTCGGGGATCTGGCCGTGGCCGACGTGCACGGTGAAGTGGAGCTGCGCGATGCCGCTCTCGGTGAGCGCGACGTGGTGGTCGATCGTCGTCCCGTCGAACCGCTCGAGGAACAGGTCCTGCAGCCGGAGCCGGACCTCGGCGTCGAACGCGTCCCGCGGCATCGCCACCAGCAGCGAGACGCTCCGCCCGTACGGATCGCGGCGCGCGAACAGACGGACGTCCTTGGTCTCGTGGACCTGCAGCAGACCCATGACCTGCTCGCGCAGCTCGTCGGTGGGGGCCGCGAACAGCTCGTCTTTGGGGAAGCTCTCGAAGATCGTGACGACCGCCTTGTAGTCGTGCGATCCCTCGTAGAGGTCCTCGGCATCGACGATCTGGTCCAGCTTGCGGTGCAACAGCGGCGTCTTGCTCGCCGGCTCCGAGTACGCCTTCGAGGTGAACAGGCCGACCATCCGGGCCTCGCCGACGATGCGGCCGTCCTCGGAGACCTTCCGCACGCCGATGTAGTCCATCCGCGCACGCCGGTGAACCGTCGAGGGCCGGTTCGTCTTCGAGTAGATCAACAGGTCGCCGCCCTCGATGCGGGCTCGCAGGTTCGGTTCGATCGTGTCGAGCGGCACGGGTTGCTCGTACGCCGACCAGTCGAGCTTGGACAGGATGCCGAGCCCCGAGCCTCGCACCGCGCGCGAGCGCGCGGCCCTCGCGGCAGGTCGACGAGCTCGTACTCGCGGTAGCCGAGGAAGACGAAGTTCAGGTCGAGCAGCCACTCGAGGAACGCGACGGTCTCGGCCACCTCGTCCGGCGGGTACAGGGCCGAACCGGCCTTCGCGATCTCGATCATGTGGCGCGCCGCGTCCTTCATCGCCTTGAAGTCGCGCACCGCGAGCCGGACGTCGTCGAGGACGCCGCGGACCGCCTCCTCGAGCTCGGTGCGCTCCTGTTCGGTCAGGCGCTGCTCGAGCTCGAAGTGCATCAGCGACTCGCGCACCTCGGTCTCGCGCACGTGCAGGATCCGTTCGATCCGGCCCTGCGGACCGCGCTCGATGCCGATCACCGGGTGGATCACCCGGCGGACGCTCAGGCCCCACGCCTCGAGCTCCTCGGTGACCGAGTCGTACAGGAATGGAGAGTCGGCGGCGCTGATCTCCACCACGGTGCCGAGCGCCTCGTACCCGTGCTCGGCCACGGTCGGTTCGAACACGCGGACCGCGAACTCGTCCGGGTCGCCGCGTGTCGGCGAGCTGGAACGCCCCCACGATCACGCCGACGAGCTCGGCGGGCGGTCGTTCGGCCAGGTCCTGCGGCGGCAGCCGCCGCGTGAACGCCAGCGCGAACGCTCGGAGGGCCTCGGCCCGTTCCGGCGGCATCGAGGCGTCGAGGAGCTCCAACACCGGGGCGGGCAGAGCGGCCGCGGTCACCTCGTCCGTGGTGCTCACGCTGCACATGGTACCCGTGCCCGAACAGGCCCCCGACCTGCGGCTTCAGTCTGGGCTCCTCGCGGCCGACGCATGAGAGGATGAGCGGGGTTCACGTGCCCATCGGGATGGTCGAAACCAGCCACCGCGCGAGCGGCATCCGTGGAGGAGCACGAGCTGCGCTCGGTCGCGCAGCTCCGGATGCTGCACGCCCTGGCCACGCGGCTCAACGCCCTGGACGACGTCGACGCGATCGGCGAGGCCATCACCACCGAGCTGAAGAGGCTGATCGACTACCACAACTGCCGGATCTACCACCTGCTCGACGACGGCATCACGCTGTGGCCGACGACCTTCCGAGGGGAGCTCACGGAGTACGAGTCGGAGACGCACGAGGAGCTCATCTCGAAGGTCGGCGAAGGGATCACCGGCTACGCGGCCCTGTCGGGTCAGACCTACTACGCCGCCGACGCCCTCCACGACGCGCGCGGCTGGCAGATCGATGGGACCGACGAGATCGACGAATCGCTCCTGGCCGTGCCCCTCAAGGTGGGAGACAAGGTGACCGGGGTGATCGTGCTCTCGAACCTCGGGACCGATCAGTTCGACGACGAGGACCAGCGCGTGCTCGAGGTCCTCGCGTCCCACGCGGCGGTCGCCTACGAGAACGCCAGCCTGCTGCAGAAGGAGCGACAGGCGGCACGGACATCGTCGGCGTTGCTCGGGCTCTCACAAGCGCTGACCGGGGCGGGCGACGTTTCCACCGTCTTCGCGCGCGTCATGGTGGCGGTGCCCTCGATCCTCGAGTGTTCGGTGGTCGCCGCGTACCGACGCGATCCGAAGAGCGGCGACTTCACCTTGCTGAACCAGCACGGCGCCTCGGTCGCACGGAGCGCGGCGTCCCGCGTCATCCCCGCGAACCTCGCGGGGGCCTACATCGAGTCGCTCCACGAACCCTTCGTCGTGACGCGGGAGGTCGCCGCGCAGATCCCCGAGGAATTCTGGCTGGTCGACGAACCCTCGGAGGTGATCGTCGCCCCCGTCTCCTGGGAGCCGGACGAGCTGGGGGCGCTGGTCGTGGTCGCTCCCGCGCCGATGTCCACGTTCTCCGAACGGGACCGCGAGCTCGCGCGCGGCATCGCCCAGATCGCCTCGCTCGCGCTCGGGAGCGCCAGGCATGTGAGCGAGCTCGAGCGGTTCCACGAGCTCGCGGAGACGCTCGACGCGATCTTCTGGGAGGCCGAGCCACAGACGCTCACCTTCACCTTCCTGTCGCGGCACGCTTCCATGGTCCTCGGCCAGGAGTCGGACACGTCGGACACCCTCCCGCAACGCTGGGGCGATCACATCGTCGCCGACGACCGGGCGGCGATGACCTCCACGCTCCGGGTGGCCGTCGAGACCCCGGGCGACGACCTGGACCTCGAGTACCGCACGCGGGGGCGCGAGGGCGAGGCGCTGTGGCTCCGCGACATCGTGCACGTCGCCGTCGACGCGAGGGGCAGGCCGGTGGTCCGCGGGCTGATCGTCGACGTGACCGAACGCAAGCGCGCCGAACAAGCACTGCGACGCAGCGAGCAGAAGTACTCCGAGGCCTTCCACCGAGAGCGCGAGGCGACCCAGCGTCTCCGCGCGCTCGACGAGATGAAGAACACCTTCCTCGAGGCCGTGTCGCACGACCTCCGCACCCCGCTCACGTCGATCCTGGGTTCGGCGGTCACCCTCGAGCAGTCGGGTCTGGACATCCCGCGCGAGCGACGCGATCGACCTGCTCCAACGGATCGCCTCGAACGCCCGCAAGCTCGAGCGTCTGCTGGGAGACCTGCTGGACCTCGACCGTCTCCAGCGCGGGATCATCACGCCGCAGCGCCGCTGGATCGACGTCGGCGCGCTCGTCCGCGGCGCCGTGGAGGAGTTCGAGCAGCTCGGCGGGCGCCGAGGTGGAGTGCGGTTCGGACGAGCTGATGGCCAACGTCGACCCCCCGAAGGTCGAGCGGATCGTCGAGAACCTGCTCTCGAACGCGTCGCGGCACACATCGCCCGGAGAGCCGCATCTGGGCCCGCGTGGATCGGCGGGGCGACGGGATCCTCGTCGCCGTCGAGGACGAGGGCGACGGCGTCCCCGACGAGCTCAAGGACGCGATCTTCGAGCCCTTCCGCCAGGGGCCGGGTCCCGCGAGCACGTCGCCCGGCGTCGGCGTCGGGCTCTCGCTCGTCGCTCGCTTCGCCGAGCTCCACGGAGGGCGGGCGTGGGTCGAGGACCGTCCGGGCGGGGGCGCCTCGTTCAAGGTCCTGCTCGCCGAGGCTTGATCCACGCGCTGCCGGCTGGTTGCTGGCCCGAACGGGGAGCGGGTAGCGTGAGCGCCGCCTTCCCCGAGGCCGGAGGACATGTCCGATCCCACCGACGAGAGCCGCGCGCCCGATGACGCCCATCAGGAGCTCGCGAACCCGACCCTGACCAGCCGAAGGGCCTGCGCCGCGAGGCGGGAACGGCTGCGTCCGGGCGCGACTGGCCGAGGGTGCTCGGCAAGGTCGTCTTCTTCGCGATCGCGCTGTTCCTGTTCATCCTGGCGATCCAGCTGATGAAGGAGGGCGCCAAGGCGATCGCGCCCTCGCTCGAGGACAGCCCGCTGTTCTCGAACGGGATCTCGACGCTCGGGGCCGGCTGGCTCGGCGCCTACATCGTGCTGAGCGGCTCGCCGATCGCGGCGGTCGCGCTCAGCCTGTACGTGGGGGGCGCCCTCACCGAGCTCCAGACCTTCACGATGCTCTCGGGCTCGCGGCTGGGTGCGTCGTTCGTCGTGCTGCTGGTCGGGTTCCTGTACGCGATGCGGAACAAGGGCCACAACCGCGGCGAGTCGATCGGCATGGGCGTGCTCGCCCTGTCGCTGACGGCGATCGTCTACGTCCCCGGGATGCTGCTCGGGTACGCGATCTTGAAGTCCGGCGCGCTCGACGGGATCCAGCTGAGCGCGTCCGAGGACGTCCTGTCGCTGATCGACTACATCTGGGGACCGGCCCTCGATCTGCTCACGAAGCTGCCCGGGTGGACCCTGCTCCCGCTCGGCCTGGGCCTGATCCTGATCTCGTTCCGGTTCCTGGACAAGGTCCTGCCGCAGCTCGACGGCGAGCGGCACGGGGGCAAGCGGCTCGAATGGTTGAAGCGTCCCTGGCCGATGTTCGCGCTCGGATGCGTCGTCGCGACCCTCACGCTGTCGGTCTCGGTCGCGCTGACGGTGCTGGTCCCGCTCGCGAGCCGCGGCTACATCAAGCGGGAGGAATCGATCCCCTACATCATGGGCGCGAACATCACGACGCTCGCCGACACGCTCGTAGCGGCGATGGTGCTCGGCAACGCCGTCGCGGTGCACATCGTGCTTGCGGAGGCGATCGGCGTCTCGCTGGTGTCGCTCGTGTTCCTCGCGTTCCTGTTCGGGCCGATGAAGCGCTGGATCATGGCGCTCGACGAGTGGGTCGTCTCGACGAACCGCCGGCTGTGGCTGTTCGTCGCGGTGCTGTTCATCCTGCCCGCGATCTTCCTGACGTCGGGGATCTGGATCGGTCCGATCGCGCACTGACCGGCGGGCTCAGGCGGGACAGTCCGCCTTCCCGCTGTCGGCGTCCACCATGCACCCGCTCACGTCGACCGCCTCGAACGCCGAGGCGGGCACCGTCTTGAGCTGATCGAGCAGCTGGTTGCGCCAGTGGCCGTCGCGCGTGCCCTGGAAGTACCAGTCCGAGCCGTTGTCGGCGAGCATCAGGCCGTAGGTCTGCATCGCGCGCAGGATCGTCCGAGCCCTCGCGCTGAACCCGTCGAGGTCGAAGTTCGCCTTCGAGCCGGAAGCGCGCGCCCATCGGCGGGCAGTCGGGGTCGTTCACGCCCGCCTCGTGGCGGGCCGGCCAGACGTACGCGTCCGTCGTGCACGAGACGGTGAACCGGATCGCGTGGGTGATGCTGCCGGCCTTGACCTCGTCCCAGCGCACCAGGCCGGGCAGGATCGGGAGCCCCGCGGCGTCGGCGGAGGTCCACGTCTCGGGGCGGAGGCGGTTCGAGTCCAGGTCGAAGATCGGCGCCGCTCCCCGCACGCGGGTCGCCGTCGTTCCACGAGGCGGCGAAGAGCTCGTAGAGGCGGCAGGTCCCGCGCTCGACGATCAGCGCGTGCCGGTCCGAGCCGCCCTCGATCGGCGTCCTCGCGTCGAACGGGTACGGGCCGCGGTCGCTCTCGTCGGCGTAGGAGAACCGGACGTGCGTCTTCGCGTGACGGCGCCCCACGACGTCGAACGGGAGCCCGTACGAGGGCGGCCCGAAGTCCGGGTGCAGGTCCGTGGAGCCCGCGTCGGCCGAACGCAGCCAGGTCTCGCTCAGCTCGTGGACCGGAAGCGCCGTCCACACGCGTGTTCCAGATGTTCGAGTCCGGGAAGACCTGGCAGTTCGAGCCCGGGATCGGTTCGGCGCCGGCGGCGACGGGAGCGACCGTCGAACCGACGAGGACGACGCAGACGAGCGCCTTCGCGGCGAAGGAGCGTGTGCGCATGGTCAAGGCATCGGCATCTCGGCCGTCCGACCTTGACGGATGTCGCGGTGTCGGCAGCGGCTCGAGCCGGCGGTCGGATTCGAACCGACGACCTGCTGTTTACAAGACAGCTGCTCTACCCCTGAGCTACGCCGGCGTTCGAGCGAGCCTAGCAGCGGCGAGCCGCGCGACCGGGCGAAGCACCGCCGCCCGATGGCGGCTCATCACGCGTCTCGGACCCTGCGAGGCAGCACGAACGCGTAGAGCGCGGCGGCGAGCGAGGCGGACGCGTTGAGCGAGCCGACGTGGCCTCGCATCGGGAGCCGCACGAGCACGTCGCACGCGTCCCGGGTGAGCCGCCCGAGCCCCTCGCCCTCCGAACCGAGCACGACCGCCACGCGTCCTTCCGGCGGTTCCTCCTCGAACACGGTCCGCTCGGCGCGCTCGTCCAGACCGACGACCGTGAAGCCCGCGTCCTTGAGACGCTCGAGCCCGCGGGCGATGTTCGCGATGCGCGCGTGCGTGAGGTGCAGGAGGGCGCCGGCCGAGGCTCGGATCGCGGCCGGCGTGACGTCGGCGGCCCGGCGCGTGCGGGTGACGAGCATCGTCGCGCCGGCGGCCTCGGCGGATCGCGCCGCGGCGCCGAGGTTCTGCGGGTCGGTGATCCCGTCGAGGACCACGACCAGATCGTCGGGACCGAACGGCCATGCCGCGAGCTCCCGCTCGCCGATCGTCCGCGGTCCCTCGGTGATCGCCACGACGCCGCGGTGGTCGGCGGCGAGCCCGTCGAGCTCGGACCGGTCGACCTCGCGCACGTGGAGCCCGGCCTCGCGACAGGCCTCGAAGACGTCCTGCAGACCGGCGGTCGAGCGCGCATCTCGGGCGACGAGGACCTCCTGCGCCGTGCCGGCGCGCACCGCCTCCACGACCGCCCGCCGGCCGGCGACGACGGACGCGGTCACGACCGCGCCAGCACGACGAGCGCGAGGCAGCCGACGCCGTCGCCGGTGAGCCCGAGCCCCTCCGGACGCGTGGCCTTGACCGAGACGCGTTCGGTCGCGACACCGAGCGCGGCGCCCAACGACCCGGCGCATCTCGTCGCGGGCGGGCGCGATCGACGGGCCGCTCGGCGATCGACCGTGAGGTCGGCCGAGACCGGGTGCGCACCCGCGTCCCGAACCATCCCGACGACACGAGCCGAGCAGGTCGAGCCCGCCGATACCCGCGAAGGCCGGGTCGGTGTCGGGGAAGTGCTCCCCGACGTCGCCGAGCGCGACCGCCCCGAGCATCGCGTCCGCGAGCGCGTGGCACACCACGTCGCCGTCCGAATGCCCCGCGAGCCCCTCCCCCTCGAAGCCGATCCCGCCGAGCAGCAAGCGGACGCCCCGCCGCGAACGCGTGCACGTCGAACCCGAGACCCACGAGCGGTTCGGTCACCGGGCGAGCGCCTCCGCGAGCCGGACGTCGTCCGCCGTCGTGATCTTCAGGTTCGTGCGCTCGCCCTCGATCGCGCGGACGCGGTACCCGGCCCGCTCGAGCAGGAGCGCGTCGTCCGAGCCCTCGAACCCGTCCGCGGCCGCGCGCTCGTGCGCGTCGCGGAGCGCCGCCGCCCGGAACGCCTGCGGCGTCTGCGCGAGCGCGAGCCGTTCGCGCGGCTCGGTCCCCTCGATCGTGCCGTCCTGCACGCGTTTGACCGTGTCGACCACCCGGAGCACCGGGACGACCCCGTCCCAGCCCTCGAGCGCCTCGAGCGTGCGCTGGAACAGCTCCGGGGACGCGAGCGGTCGCGCCGCGTCGTGACACAGGATGCGTTCGACGCCGCCGGCCACGGCGGCGAGCCCCGCCACCACCGACGCCTGCCTCGTCTCGCCGCCGGCGACGACCGCGTCGACGCCGAACCCCTCGACCGCTTCCCTGACCGGGTCCTCGAACCCCGGCAGGGGCGACCACGATCACGCCGGTGATCGACGCGGCGGCCGCGGCGCGTTCGACGGCGCGGGCGACGATGGTCGCGCCGTCGAACGGCATCAGGGCCTTGGGGATCGGAGAGTCCATCCGCTCGCCCCGTCCGGCGGCGAGCACGATCGCGACGGCCCCGTCCACGGGGCCGAGGTTACTGGAGGTTCGCGAACACCATCCTGCCGGTCGCGGTCTTGATGACGTTGCGGACCACGATCGGGGTGTCGGAACCGATCCGCTCCCCGGCGGCCTCGACCACCACCATCGTGCCGTCGTCGAGGTAGCCGACCGCCTGTCCGGCCTCGCGTCCGGGCTTGACCAGGTGCACGTCGATCTCGTCGCCGATCCCCACGGGCAGGCGGAACGCCGCCGCGAGGTCGTTCACCCGCGGGACCGGGACCCCGACGGCCTCGGCCACCTTCGAGAGGTTGTGGTCGGTGGTGACGAGCGACGCGCCGCGCTCCCTCGCCATCCGGACGAGCAGGGCGTCGACGTCGGACCCGCCGTCCTCCTCGACCAGATGGACCTCGACCGTGGCGGCGCGCTTCAGCTCGACCACGGCGTCGAGACCTCGCCGACCGAGGGCGCGCCGGCGGGGATCCGACGAGTCGGCGATCGTCTGCAGCTCACGCAGCACCTCGGTGTGGATCAGCAGGTCCCCGGACAGGAAGCCGGTCGCGACCAGGTCCAGGATCCTGCCGTCGATCAGCGCGCTCGTGTCGACGACGAAGACCTTCTCGGGCTTGCCGGCGGCCCTCGGCTTGAGCCCGATCAGACCGAAGAGCTCCTCGTGCTTGGTCCGCCCGATCCGGAACCCGAGGAACCCGAGCGTGACGTACGCGAACGCCACGCTGGTCCAGGCGGTCAGCGGCGGGAGCCGGAACACGGGGACCGAGAGCAGGGCCGCGACCGCGAGCCCGGCAACGAGCCCTCCGACGCCGGCGACGATCTCGGCGGCCGGGACCTTGCGGAGCTCCTCCTCCATCGAGCGCACGGCGGTGGCCGTCTGCCGGCCCAGCACGCCGCCCAGGACGAACCCCGTCGACGTGCCCAGGACCACGTAGGCCAGGGTCTGCGAGGGGGACGTCGCCACGCGGGTGGCGACCGTGTAGCCGGCCGCCGCGAACAGCGTGACGAAGATCAGACGGACGAACTCGACCAGGCGGCCCCTGGGCGCGGAACGGCGTTCGGAGGCCTCCCGAGCACGGAGGCGTCCGCGCCACGAGCTCTCCTCGTGCGCGAGCATCTCCTTGGAAGCGTCGACGCCGCGGGCAGGCGACTTGAACCGGGCGTGCCTGAGCCAGGCGGGTGGTTCGGGGTTCGGGTGCCTCGGGAGCCCTGCCTAGGCCTCCGCCATCACGCGGGCGCCGTGGGACTCGTCGAGCACCTTGTCGATCATCGCCTCGGCCTTCTCCTCGCCCCCGCCGGTGGCGTAGGTGAGCTCGGAGATCAGGATCTGCCGGGCCTTGTTGATCATCCGCTTCTCGCCCGCGGACAGGCCGCGCTCGCGCTCGCGGATCGAGAGGTTCCGGACGACCTCGGCGACCTGGTAGATGTCGCCGGACCGCAGCTTCTCGATGTTGTTCTTGAAGCGCCGGCTCCAGTTGGCCGCCATCTTCGACTCGTCCTCGCGGAGCACGTTCAGGACCTTCTTGACCTCGTTCTTGCCCACGACCGAGCGGAGGCCGACCTCCTCGGTGCTGTCGACCGGCACCATGAGGGTCAGGTCGCCGTAGGAGACCCGCAGCTTGAAGTACTTGCGCTTCTCTCCGAGGAACTCCCGCACGCACAGCTCTTCGATGACTGCCGCTCCGTGTTCCGGATGCACAACCGTGTCGCCTTTGCGGAACACGAGACCCCCTAGAGTCGGTGGACGAGGACTGGCGGAACCTGGTCAAGGGTAACACGCGGGCCTCCTGACTCGCAAATCAAAACCCCTGGTCAGAGGCCACTTTCGGGCTATTTCGGGACCCTCGACCTAGGGCGGAAGGTCGCCCGTCGGGCGTCCTGGACGCGCGGCCGCCCAGGTCAGCGCCTGCATCACGTGCCGAACCGGGACCGGCCGGAGCCCCTCCACGCCCTCGGTCCCCTCGGGCACGAACACCGTCCGCAGACCCGCGGCCCTCGCCGCCGAGAGGCGGGCGGCCATCCCGGGCGCGGGACGCACGACCCCGGTGAGCCCGATCTCGCCCACGAACGCCGACGAGGACGGCGCAGGCACGCCGGCGGCCGCCGAGGCGACCGCGGCGGCCACCGCGAGGTCGCAGGCCGGATCGTCGAGCCGGGCGCCCCCGGCGACCGCCCCGAACACGTCCGCACGCCCGAGGCCCAGGCCGGCGCTGTCGAGCACCGCCCCGACCAGCTGGAACCTCCGGAGATCGAGCCCGCTCGCCTGCCGCCGGGCCGTGCCCTCGCCCCGGGAGACGAGCGCCTGGACCTCGACCGCGAGCCCTCGGCGCCCCGCGAGCGGCAGGGCCGTGGCCGCGCCGGGCTCGCCCCCGCCGGGCAGCAGGAGGTCGCCGGGGTCGATCTCGCGCAGACCCGACGCGGTCATCTCGAACCAGGCCACCTCGCCCTCGGCCCCGAACCGGTTCTTGCCGGCCGAGAGCATCCGCAGCCCCGAACGCGGATCGCCGTCGAACGCCAGGACCACGTCCACGGCGTGCTCGAGCGCCCGGGGGCCGGCGAGATCGCCGTCCTTCGTGACGTGCCCGGTCACCAAGATCGAGATCCCCTCGGCCTTGGCGAACCCCACCAGCGCGTCTGCGCACCCTCGGACCTGCGACGGCCCTCCCGGCACCTGGCCCGCCGCGGGATCGCGGAGCGCCTGGATCGAATCGACCGCCAGCAGGAAGGGCCGTGCCGCACGAGCCGCCTCCACCACGGCCGGGAGCTCGCGGCCCGACACGAACGACAGGCTCGAGCCGTCGATCCCGAGCCGGTGCGCCCGGGCCGAGACCTGCCGGCGCGACTCCTCGCCGGACGCGAACAGGCAGGGGAGCCCGGCGGCCGACAAGCTGGCCGCCACCTGGAGGAGAAGGGTCGACTTGCCGATGCCGGGCTCCCCTGCGAGCAGCGCCACGGTGGAGGGGACCAGCCCGCCGCCGAGGACGCGATCGATGCCGGGCAGCCCGGTCGAGACCCTGCGCTCGTCGGCGTCCTCGTGCGCGAGCGTCTCGAGGGGCACGTGCGTCGGGGCCGGGCGAGCACCGCCCTCCTCGATCGTCCCCCAGGCGCCGCAGCCGGGGCATCGACCCGCCCACTGCGCGAGCTGCTGCCCGCACTCGCGACACGACAGGATCGTCCGGACCTTGCCCATCGACCGGACCCTAGCGAGCGCCACCGACACCCGGGCCGGGCGACGCATCCCGCCTGCTCGAGGCGCGTCGGTGGCGGGACGTGTACCGTCCGCGGTCCAACATCCGGACGGTCCAACAACGAAGGGACGACGTGCAGGCGGTTCGCGACTGAGACGAGCGGACCACCCGCTGGCGCTCGTCGAGTGGCACGACGCCTGGTTCGACCTCGAGCAGGAGGGGCCGGAGGACTGCCGGGCCGACTACCTGGTCCGCACGGTGGGCTTCCTCGTGCGCGAGGGTCCGAGGTTCGTCTCCCTCGCGCAGGAGATCCTGCCGGATGGCGAGGGCTTCCGGGCCGTCACCCACATCCCGCTCCCGATCGTCGAACACGTCGATCCGCCTGGAACCGACGACCGGGATCTCCGGCCGGGTGGTCTCGCCCCACCTCGCCTCCGGGTAGACTGCACGGGTCCGAGGTCCTCGACGAGGACCACGATCCAGAAGGGGGGATGCCCGATGGCCGAGACCGCCCTGGCCGTTCCGCCGCATCCCTCGGGGATCGGGCGCTAGCCCGACCGACCGGCGTCCGCGCCGAGCCGCCCCGATGGGGCGGCTTTTTCCGTTCCCGGCACCGGCGACTGGCTGCGCGCGTGCCGACCCGAACACCGATCGAAAGGACACCGCGTTGGATACCGAACCGCTCGAGGACGACGACCTCGAGGCGAGCTCCCTCGATCACTTCCTGCACGAGGGTCTCATCACCGACGTCGTCCGCATCGTGAAGACCGGCAAGGAGGCCTCGGTGCACCTGTGCCGAGGGAACCGTTCGACGACGGGTGAGGACCTCGTCGCGCTCAAGGTCTACCACCCACTCGACCGGCGGGACTTCCGCGACGAGTCGATCTACCGCGACGGCGAGTGGATCGAGGAGCGCAGGATCCGCGCCGCGCTGGAGAAGAAGACGCGGTTCGGCCGCCAGGTCCAGGGCGGCCTGTGGGTGAGCCGCGAGTGGGAGACGCTCCGAGCGCTCTCGGCGGCGGGGTTGCCCGTCCCACGGCCGATCGCCTCGACGGACGACGCGATCCTGATGAGCTACGTCGGCGACCTCGACCTGGCCGCGCCGCAGCTCCGTTCGATCAGACCCGACCCCGTCGAGACCCAGGACCTGTTCGAACAGGTCCTGCGCGCGATCGAGCGGATGCTGTACGTCAACGTGATCCACGGCGACCTGTCCGCGTACAACCTGCTCGTGTGGGACGGCCGCGTGGTCGTCATCGACCTCCCGCAGGCGGTCGACCCGCGCAAGAACCGGCACGCGCCGGCGTTGCTCGAACGCGACGTCCGGCGCATCTGCGAGCACTTCGAGCGGTTCGGGGTGCGATCGGAGCCGGACCGGCTCGCCGCGGACCTGTGGACGGCGTGGGAGTTCGCCGACCTCGTGCCGGAGGAGCTCCGGACGGGGATCGAGATCTAACCCTCGCGGGCGCCGCGGAACTCGAGCGTGTAGCGCCAGCTCGAGCCGTCGGGCGCGTGCTCGAACGCCTGGAGCCGTCCGGTCTCGCCCCCCGGCAGGAGCATCGGCAGCCCGAGGTGCTCCTCGCCGGGCCACAGGTCGTGCCGAGCCCGGTCCTCCATCCGGACCACCGTCATCGGCAGGTCGCCCGCGGATTCGAGCGGCTCGCTCCACTCGGCGGTCTCGGTCGGCACGAGCTGCCGGTACCGGACGAACCGGACCGAGACGTGCATCAGGACGGGTTCGCCCGGCGACTTCCAGGCCCTCCCGAGCGACCGCCACTTCTGCCCGTCCCGAGACGTCTCGACCGCCCAGCACTCCTCGTTCCCGAAGCTCACGCGCCAAACCCTACGCCGGGGTGAGGACTATGGGAATCCGGCCATGTGCTGCTGCAGCTCGTGGACGACCAGGCGCAGAGCCCGGTTCTGTTCCTCGAGATCGTCCAGCCTGGCGTCGAACGAGAACGCCCACACGTTGAACAGCACGGCCCCCGCCTCGACGCGCCGAACGCATTCGGCCGTGTCTCGAGCTCGTTTCATCGATCTCGCGAGCGCCTGGTGATGGGCCGCCGCCGCATCGACGAGCTGCATCGTCCCTTCGCGCACCATCCTGCCCACCTCGAGCCCGTGCGCGAGCACGGTCTCGGGTTCGCCCAACGTGAGGATCTCGACCGGGTCCGGCGACCGAGTTTCGGTTGCCGACCCGAGGTCCTCCACGCTCTCGCGCAGGACGTCCATGGCACAGGAGGCGCACAGGAACCGCTCGCCGAGTCGCACCAGCGACTCCCGCTCGCAGAGATCGCACATCACGAGCGCGTGATCGGGTGACTCGCCGGCGCTCAGCTCGGCGCATGTGGGGCACAGATACTCCCGACCGTTGCGAACGCAGGCCTTCGCGCCGCAACGCTCGCAGCGGATCTCGAGCAGGTCGTTCGGTACGGGTCGTGTGTCGTTCGGTCGCATCGTTGGCTCCTTCGCTCATGCGGCCAACCCGAACACTCCACTGGGTCGGACCGCGGGATCGGTCGAGAGGTCGCCCGGGCAGGATCAGCCGGGGCGTTCGACCGACAGAGCGAGGGTGGCGCCGAGCATCGGCACCGCACGAGGAACGATCGAGAAGAGGGACGGAGGCTTGAACGCGCGAACGGCCACCGTGAGGGCGGCCAACAGGAACAGCAACGTCATCGACGAACCCGGCGCGCCGCCGCCCATCGGGACGGTCGGTCCGCCGGCACCTCCACCCGGCGCCGGATCCGCCGCACGCGCGCCGGCAACGCCGGGAGAGGCAACGATCGTCGTGGAGTACGGAAGCCACGTGAGGTCGCCGCCGAGCTGGCCGCGGCGGTCGACCGATGTCATCCCATCGTCGCGGCGACACCGCCCGGCGATCGAGGATCCGGAGCGACCACACCCGGCACGGGGAGCCCTGGGAGCGGTTCGAAGGGGTCCGCATCGCCTGTCCCGACGATCCCTTTCGTCGGCGGGATGACCGTGTCCATGACCGGGTCGACCGTGTCGGTGACGGTTTCCACGATGGGGTCGACGGTGTCGGTGACGGTCTCGACCACCGGATCGAGTGCGTCGGTGGCGGTCTCGACCACCGGATCGACCGTATCGGTGACGGTGTCAACGGTGGGGTCGACAGCGTCGGTGACGGTCTCGATGGGATCGAGCTCGCTCGCCCTGGAGGTTCCCCCGAGGGCGACGATCATCAGGACGGTGAGGAACGCGAACACGAACAACCGCGAACTCACACGCGCACGCCGTGACACGCGGGCGGATGGGCCCTGCGTCGCCTGCGATCCGAACGTTGGCTCGTCATGCATGCGCTCTGACGACCTCCACGAGAGCAGGTTGCGAGTCCAACCAATCAAGCTCGGTGGCGGCCGGTCAATCCCCTGGACGGGTTAGGTCGTCCGCCACGCGTAGGCCGTTCGGAAGAAGACCCAGGTGGCCGGTCACGGTCCTCGCTCGGCTGTTCCCGCGGGCATTGGGTGAGAGTTCGGGAGCGGATCCGGACACTGAACGGCCCGGCAGCCTTATCGGTTGCCGGGCCGCAGGTCGATCTGGTCGGCGCCGTGGACGCCGGACCCACAGGGTGTCTCTCCCTGCTCAGGCCTCCGACGAACCCGCGAGCTCGACCGGCGGGACGTCGGGTGGGACCCCCGCGCCCTCGAACACGATCTCGCCGTCGCGCGCGTCCACGATGATCGTCTGGCCGGCGCGGAACTCCTTCCACAGGAGCTTCTCCGACAGCGGGTCCTCGACGAGCCGCTGGATCGTCCGCCGGAGCGGCCGGGCGCCGAGCGAGGGGTCGAACCCCTTCTCGGCCAGGACACCCTTGGCGGCGTCGGTCAGCTCGATCTCGAGGTCCTTGGCCTTCAGCTGCTCGGTGACCCGCTTCATCAGCAGGTCCACGATCTGCTTGACGTCCGCCTGGGTGAGCGAGTGGAAGACGATCACCTCGTCGATCCGGTTCAGGAACTCGGGCCGGAACGACTTCTTGAGCTCGTCCATGACCCGGTCCTTCATCTTCTCGTAGGTCATCTTCTCGTCCGGACGCGCCGCGAAGCCGATGCCGGGTCCCTTCTGGATGTCCCGGGTCCCGAGGTTCGAGGTCATGATGATGATCGTGTTCTTGAAGTCGACCTGGTGACCCTGCGAGTCCGTCAGACGCCCGTCCTCCAGGATCTGCAGGAGCGTGTTGAACACGTCGGGGTGCGCCTTCTCGATCTCGTCGAACAGGATCACGCTGAACGGCTTGCGGCGGACGGCCTCGGTGAGCTGGCCGCCCTCCTCGTACCCCACGTAGCCGGGGGGCGAGCCGATCAGACGGCTGACCGTGTGCTTCTCCATGTACTCGGACATGTCGAGCTGGATCAGCGCGGCCTCGTCGCCGAACAGGAACTCGGCGAGCGCCTTGGAGAGCTCGGTCTTCCCGACACCGGACGGGCCGAGGAAGATGAACGAGCCCGAGGGCCGCTTGGGGTCCTTCAGGCCGGCGCGCGTGCGGCGGATCGCCTTGCTGACCGCCGTGATCGAGTCCTCCTGGCTGATGATCCGCTTGTGGAGCTCGTCCTCCATGCGGAGCAGCTTCTCCGTCTCCTCCTCGGTGAGCTTGAAGACGGGGATGCCGGTCCAGGTGGCGAGCACCTCGGCGATCTCCTCCTCGTCGACCTCGGACAGGACGTCCATCTCGCCGGACTTCCACTCGCGCTCGCGACGCTGGCGCTCCTCGACGAGCTGGCGCTCCTCGTCGCGCAGCGACGCGGCCTTCTCGAAGTCCTGCGCGTCGATCGCGCTCTCCTTGCGGAGACGGACCTCGGCGATCTTCTCGTCGACCTCGCGCACGTCGGGCGGCGCGGTCATCCGGCGGATCCGCATCCGCGAGCCCGCCTCGTCGATCAGGTCGATCGCCTTGTCGGGCAGGAACCGGTCGCTGATGTAACGGTCCGACAGGTTCGCGGCCGCGACCAGCGCGTCGTCGGTGAACGACACGCGGTGGTGCGCCTCGTACCGGTCGCGCAGGCCCTTCAGGATCTCGATCGTGTGCGCGACGGACGGCTCCTCGACGCTGATCGGCTGGAACCGCCGCTCGAGCGCCGCATCCTTCTCGAGGTGCTTGCGGTACTCGTCGCGCGTGGTCGCACCGATCGTCTGGAGCTCGCCGCGCGCGAGCATCGGCTTGAGGATGCTCGCCGCGTCGATCGCGCCCTCGGCCGCCCCGGCGCCGACGAGCGTGTGCAGCTCGTCGATGAACAGGACGATGTCGCCGCGCGTGCGGATCTCCTTGAGGACCTTCTTCAGGCGCTCCTCGAAGTCGCCGCGGTACCGCGAGCCGGCGACGAGCGCGCCGAGGTCGAGCGTGTAGATCTGCTTGCCCTTGAGGGTCTCGGGCACCTCGCCGCGGACGATGTCCTGCGCGAGGCCCTCGACGATCGCGGTCTTGCCGACGCCGGGTTCGCCGATCAGCACCGGGTTGTTCTTGGTCCGGCGCGACAGCACCTGCATCACGCGCTCGATCTCCTTCTCGCGGCCGATCACCGGGTCGAGCTTGGTGTCGCGCGCGAGCTGCGTGAGGTTGCGACCGAACTGGTCGAGCACCATCGAGCCCTGACCCGCCTGCTCGCCCTGCCCGCCCGGCGTGGTCTCGCCCTTGCCGGCGGTGTAGCCGGACAGGAGCTGGATCACGGTCTGGCGGACGCGGTTCAGGTCGGCGCCGAGCTTCTGCAGGACCTGCGCCGCGACGCCTTCGCCCTCGCGGATCAGGCCGAGCAGGATGTGCTCGGTCCCGATGTAGTTGTGTCCGAGCTGCAACGCCTCGCGGAGCGAGAGCTCGAGGACCTTCTTGGCGCGCGGCGTGAACGGGATGTGGCCCGTCGGCGCTGCCTGGCCCTGGCCGATGATCTCCTCGACCTGCTGACGAACGGCCTCGAGCGAGATGTTGAGCGACTCGAGCGCCTTGGCGGCGACGCCTTCTCCTTCGTGGATCAGGCCGAGCAGGATGTGCTCGGTCCCGATGTAGTTGTGGTTGAGCATCCTCGCTTCTTCTTGGGCGAGGACCACGACGCGGCGGGCTCGGTCCGTGAAACGCTCGAACATCTTCAGTCCCCCGGGGCCGGAGCCCCACCTATCGAACGGCCGCGGGGATCAGCGGACCCCGTCCTACCCCCGAGGCAGGTCGAGCGCTCCGGTGTGGCACGACTCGTGCGCCCGCCGAAGCGCCCCACGCGGGGAGTATACCCCGACCCCCGATGCAACCTCCCGAGCCTCCCGTTCGTTCCCACGATCGCTCCTTCCCCATACCTTCGGCCAGATCTCGCCGTCGGATGAGCGCGGTCGAGGCCGGAGAAGCTAGGCCCTCTGCGGCGGGCATAGCCCGAATGGGCCATGCAGATTCAGCCGTTTGGGGCGTTTACCCGCGGCGACCCGCTCGGGCAGGATGCAGGCAACGGAAACCTCTTGGTCTTCCCTGTGATCCTTCCCCGGCGAGGAGAAGACACGTTGCGGGTCTTGGTGGTGGATGACCACCCGGCGTTCCGCCGGGCGCTCACGTCCGCGTTGAAGATGGTCAAGGGCATCGAGGTCGCCGGCGAGGCCGGCGGCGGTCGACAGGCGACCGACCGCGCCCGCGTGGACGAAGCCGACCTCGTCCTCATGGATCTGTCGATGCCCGATTCGACGGGATCGAGGCGATGCGCCGGATCCACGAGGGCAGACCCGACCTGCCGGTCGTGATCTGACCGCCCACGCCGACCCCGGCGTCGAGAAGGAGGCGCGGGAGGCGGGAGCCTCGGGGTTCCTCGCCAAGGGGGCGGCCCTGGAAGACATCGTCATCGTGCTCCACGAGGCGACCGAGGGCGCCGCCTAGGTACCGCGGTTCGCCGAGCCGCCCGCACCGAACCCCCTCCAGGCACGGCCCGCACTTCAAGCGCGCCGGAGCATGCCGATACAGGTGGATGGATGGGGCGCGCACGAACGCAACCTGACACGACCGGGCTGCCCGGCACGAATGGCCGAGGCCCGGAACGTCGGTCTCCGCGACTTCAGCACGCCCTCGCTCGAGGCGGTCGAGCATCACAGGATCGAGCTCTGGATCCTGACCTCGATCATGCTGGTCTCGGTCAGCGTCGGCGTCGTGGTGCTGTGATTGGCCGACG
>CAVUTN010000009.1:0-76734 GCA_963744515.1 uncultured Actinomycetes bacterium
TCGCGCGCAGCCGGCCCTCGAACCCGAACGGCCGCGTCACGACGCCGATCGTCAGCGCGTCGAGACCACGGGCGATCTCGGCCACCCGGGGTGCGCCACCGGTCCCGGTGCCGCCGCCCTCCCCCGCCGTGACGAACACCATGTCGGCGCCCTTGAGGATCTCCTCGATCTCGTCGCGGTGCTCCTCCACCGCGCGTCGACCCACCTCCGGGTCCGAACCCGCACCGAGCCCACGTGTGGTCTCGCGGCCGATGTCGAGCTTGACCTCCGCGTCAGACATCAGCAGCGTCTGCGCGTCCGTGTTGACGGCGATGAACTCGACCCCCCGCAGACCACCTTCGATCATGCGGTTGACCGCGTTCACACCACCCCCGCCGATCCCAACCACCTTGATGACGGCGAGGTAGTTCTGAGGAGAATCCATCACTGCAGACCTCCGCTCCCCGGGTGAAGCCCCCCGGTCTACCTGGGGAAACGCCGTTGTGTCTCCCTAATGACTGAACCTCAACTGAACGTTGATTGTTATATCTACTTGACGTTGACTGGGTCACGCTACTATCTACGCCCTGGTCCGTCAATATCCACACAGGTCGCGTTAGTCGTGCGTGTAACAACCGGTGGATCAGGCCGGATCGACGAACGTGGCGGCCGGCGCGAGGGCGGCGACCACCGACAACGTTCGCAGCGGTGTCCCCTGCGTTCGCGCCCACGCGAGCATCCTGCGGATCGTCACGGCCTTGCGCCGGGCGTCGTCCGGCGTGCCGAAGCTGACCGTCGGACCGTCGCGCAGACGGAGCTCCAGCGTCCCGTCGAGCAGTACCCGAACGCGGGCGACCTGCGCTCGCAGGGTCGGCGTCATCGCGCCGAGTACCCGGGCGGCACCCACCGGGCTGGGCCGGACGCCCTCCACCGGCCCCACGCCACCGAGCTCGATCACCGCCAGGCCTCGCGGGACGGTCCCCGCTCCGAGCGCGGTCCCGTCGGCCGCCATCAGCGACGTCACGACGCCGTCGGCCAGCGCGACCGGGGTGCGTTCGCGGACGGTGATCTGGACGTTCAGCGGGAACGTCACGCGGACGTCCGCATCCGCGATCCACGGCTCGGCCTCGAGGCGGCGTTCGGCCTCACCCTCGTCGAGCCAGAGCGCGTTGCTCGCGTCCGTGATGCCGGCGATCCGGACGACCTGCGGTCGATGGAGGTGGTCGTTCCCCGCCACCTCGATCCCTCGGACGTCGAACGCCGAGGAGCGCGAGGCGGTGACACCACCGAGCACGAGAGCGACCGATCCCACGGCGATCAGGGCGATGCGGCGACGGCCGCCGAGCGATCGGAACCACTCAGCGGGACGCGAGGTCGAGATCTCCAAGCAGATGCACCTCCGGTTCGAGACGGACGCCCGATCGCTGGGCGACGAGGTCCTGGACCTCACGGATCAACGACAGCACGTCGGCGGCGGTCGCACCGTCCGACGCCACGATGAAGTTCGCGTGCTTCGTCGAGACCGAGGCGAGGCCGTAGCGGCGCCCCTTGGCGCCCGCCTCCTCGATCAGGCGGGCGGCGTGGTCGCCGGGGGGGTTCTTGAACACGCTCCCGCAATTGGGCTCCGCCAGCGGTTGCGTGCGACGCCGCCATTCGCGGGCCTCGTCCATCCGGGCCCGGATCTCGCCCGGGTCGCCGGCGGCGAGAAGGACGGTGGCGCCCACGATCACGGCGCCGGCCGGCAGATCGGAGCGCCGGTACGAGAAGCCGGCGTCGTCCGCGCCCAGGCGCTGCGCGACCCCGTCCGCCAGCCCGAACACGTCGACGGACTCGACCACGTCCGCGAGCGAACCGCCGTGGGCACCCGCGTTCATCCGCACGGAACCGCCCAGCGAGGCCGGGATCGCCACCCCGAACTCGAGCCCCGAGAGCCCGTGGGCCAGCGCCACCCCGGCGAGGGCGGGCAGCGGCATCGCGCCGCCCGCGGTGAGCCGTTCGCCGTCGCGCGCCGACCACCGGTACCCGCGGCCGAGACGCAGCACGAGGCCGGGGAACCCCTCGTCGGCGACGAGGACGTTCGAGCCCTTCCCGAGGACGGCGACGCGGATGCCGGTCTGCCTCACGGCCTCGGCGACCGCGACCAGGTCGGAGTCGGTCTCGGGTTCGAGGAACAGGGCGGCCGGCCCGCCGATGCGGAAGGTGGTGAGCACCGCCAGCTCGAACCGCGTTCGGACACGGTCGCCGCAGGCGGCGCGCAGGATCGCCTCCGCCCTCCCGACCACGTCCCCCGGCGTCGTCACGAGGCTTCCTCGATCCGTTCGAGCGCGGCGTCGCCCAGCATCCAGACGTCGCCGCATCCCATCGTGAGGACCAGGTCGCCCTGGCGCACCTCGCGCGCGAGGAACTCGACCACGTCGTTGCGGTGCGGCAGGTAGACGACCCGGCGGTCGCGCCCCGTCCGCGCGATCCCCTCGACGACCAGCTTGCCCGTCACCCCGGGGATCGGATCCTGCGCGGCCCCGTAGACGTCGGTCACCACGATCACGTCGGCGCCGACGAGGCTCGCCCCGAGCTCCCTCCACAGGGCCTGCGTCCTCGAGTAGCGGTGGGGCTGGAAGACGGCGAGCACGCGGCGGTGATCGGTTCGGCGCGCGACCCCCAGCGTGACCTCGAGCTCGGTGGGGACGTGACCGTAGTCGTCGTAGAAATCGGCACCGCGCACCGAACCGCGGAGCTCGAACCGACGGTGGACGCCCGCGAACCCGGCGAGCGCGTCGACCGCCACGTCGACGGGGACGCCGACCGTCGTCGCGACCGCCACCGTCGCCGCGGCGTTCAGCAGGTTGTGCGCGCCATCCACGGCCAGCCGGAGCTCGTGGGACGTCCCCTCCGCGACCAGCGTCGCGGACGCGCCACCCGGACCGACCGAGCCGACGTCCAGCCGGACGTCCGCGTCCGCATGCGTGCCGTACGTCGTGACCGGCCGACCCGCCGCAGCCACCGCCCGCATCGCGGACGGGTCGTCGGCGCAGACGACGACGTGCTCGCACCGCTCGGCGAACGCGATGAACGCGCTCTCGATCTCCGCGAGCCCACCGCCGTAGAAGTCGACGTGATCCAGCTCGACGTTGGTGACACGCCGACCGCCGGATGGCCGAGCAGGAACGATCCGTCGCTCTCGTCGGCCTCGGTGACGAACAGGTCGCCCGAACCCGCGTGGGCGCCGCTGCCCGACTCGTTCAGGTCCCCGCCGATCACGTACGTCGGGTCGAGCCCCGCGCGTTCGAGGACCAGGGCGATCATCGCCGTGGTCGTCGTCTTGCCGTGCGTCCCCGCGACGGCGATCTCGCGACGGTCGGTCGCCGCGGCGGCGAGCGCCTGCGCCCTCGCCCACGTCGGGATCCCCCGGCGCGCGCGCCTCGACGAGCTCGGGGTTGTCGTCGCGGATCGCGCTCGAGACCACGACCGCGTCGGCGTCGCCCAGGTTGGTCTCGGCGTGGCCCGTGGCGACCGTGGCGCCGAGCGCGCGCAGCTCCTGGACGCCCTCCGAGTCCTTCAGGTCCGAACCCGTCACGTCGACCCCGCGCGCGAGGAACAGCCGAGCGAGGTTCCGCATGCCGGCGCCGCCGATGCCGATCATGTGCACGCGCCGGACCGCGCCGAGATCGGGGACCTCGAGCGTCGGGATCGACCCCGGCGGCGGGCGGTAGCCGCTCATCCGCCGTCCCCCGCCGCGACGACGGTGCGCGCGAGCGCGTTCGCGGCGTCCGGCTTCGACCACGCGCGGGCGCGTTCGCCCATCGCACGCAGTCGCTCGTCGTCCGACAGCAGCCAACCGATCCGGTCCGCGAGGACGCGCCCGTCGAGCTCGTCGTCGAGCAGCATCGTCGCGGCTCCCGCGCGCTGGAGCGCCCGGGCGTTCGCCTCCTGATGCCGGCCGGTGGCGTACGGGTACGGGATCAGCAGCGACGGGAGCCCGCTCACCCCGATCTCGGCGATCGTCGTCGCGCCCGCTCGAGCGACGACGGCATCGGCGACCGCGTAGGCGAGCTCCATCCGTTCGAGGAACCCCTGCACCCGCACGGTCACGGGTCCGCTGGCCGGGAGCGCCGCGCGAACGCTGTCGACGTGCGCGGGGCCGGTGAGCAGGAGCACCTGCAGGTCCGAGCGGTCCAGCACACGGATCGCCTCGACGAACGCGCGGTTCACGTGGAGCGCTCCCTGGCTCCCGCCGAACACGACGATCGTCCGTTTGGCGTCGTCGAGCTCGAGCTCGGCGCGCGCTTCCTTGGCCAACCGCTCGCGGTCGGTCGCGACGGCGAGGATGTCGGCCCGGACGGGGTTGCCGGTCAGGACGGTCCGCGCGCGCCGCGGGAGGGCCCGACGGGCCTCGGCGAACGCCAGCGCCACCGTCCGCGCCGGCCGCGCGAAGGTCCGGTTCGCGAGCCCGGGGACCGCGTTCTGCTCGTGCAGGACCACGGGACGCCGCGAGCGCAACGAGGCCAGGACGACCGGGACGCTCACGTACCCCCCCATCCCGACGACGACGTCGACGGCCTCGACCAGGGGCCGGACGGCCTTCACGGAGCGGACGGCCGCGATCGGCGCCGTGACCGCCTTGAGCGAGACCCTGCGCTCGAGCGGTCGCGCCTCCACCGTCACGAGCTCGAACCCTGCCTCCGCCACCAGACGACCCTCCTGCCCGCCGGACGGTGCCGGCGAAGCGGACGTCGTGACCCATCGAGACGAGCTCGTGGGCGAGCGCGATCGCCGGGAACACGTGCCCCGCCGTGCCGCCCCCCGCGACGAGGACCTTCATCGGGGCGAACCTCCCGTCGCGGGCCGGCGCTCGACGCGCGGGCGCTCGGCGCGTCGGCACGGGTCGGCTCCGACCCTCGGACGATGCCGGAGCACGTCGCGCGGGGACCCGGCGCCGTGGTTCCGGACGACCGGCGCTCGCGCGCGCCGGCGCGCGCGCGATGCTGACCAACACCCCGACCGCCGCGAGCGAGACCACGAGCGAGGAACCCCCGTACGACACGAACGGGAGCGGAACGCCGGTGACCGGGAGCAGGCCCGTGACCGCACCGAGGTTGATCAACGTCTGCAGGCCGAACCACGACACGATCCCGGCCGCGAGCAACCGCCCGAACACGTCCTTCGCGTTGGCCGCGATCCTGATGCCCGCGAAGATCAGCGCGCCGAACGCGACGAGCACCACGATCTCGCCGAGCAGACCCAGCTCCTCGCCCAGGATCGAGAAGATGAAGTCGGTGTGCGCGTTCGGGACGTACTGCCACTTCTGGCGGGATGCGCCGAGCCCGACGCCGAACCATCCTCCCGAACCGAGCGCGTAGAGCGACTGCGCGAGCTGGTACCCGGTGTTCTGCACGTCGGCCCACGGGTGCAGGAACGCGAGGAACCGGACGCGCCGGTAGTCGGCGCTCATGATCAGACCCGCGCCGATCAGCGCGCCGACCACGCTCGCGAACGTGAGGTAGCGGAGCCGCACGCCGGCCGCGAAGGCCAGCGCGAACATCGTCACGGCGAGGATCACGGTGGTGCCGAGGTCCGGCTGCATCATCACCAGCCCGCACACGAGCACCGAGATCGGCAGGAGCGGGATGGCGAGCTGACGGAGGTCGTCCCGCTTGGTCCAGTTCCGGGCCAGGGTCGCGGCGGCGAACACGATCAGGGAGAGCTTCGCCAGTTCGGACGGCTGCACCGTGACGGGCCCGAGCCGGAACCAGCGCGAGGAACCGTAGGCCTCGATGCCGTGCGCGGGGATCAGCACCAGGATGAGCAGCGCCATCGTCACGAGCAGGAACGGGCCGGCGAGCCGTTTCCACGCGTCGTACCGGATCCGAGAGGTCAGGAGCAGCGCGAGGACGCCCACGACCGCGTACGCCGCCTGCCGCTGCACGAACAGGAAGCTGTCGCCGTACTCGGCGAACGCGGTGACCGAGCTCGCCGACAGGACCATCACGAGCCCGCACCCGACGAGGAACGCCGTCGAGCCCAGCAGCAACGCGAGGGTCCGACGCGTTCGAAGGTCGGTCCGCGCCCGGGTGCTCGGGCGTTCGTCCGGCCGGACCAGCCGCAGGGTTCGCGGCCGGGGGGAAGCGGCGCCGACGCTGCTCACGTTCGGGCGTCCTGCTTCTCGAGCGCCCGGGCGGCGGCGGCGAAGCGGTCGCCGCGTTCCGCGTAGTCGCGGAACATGTCCCAGCTCGCGCAGGCGGGGGCGAGCAGCACCGTTCCGCCGGCGGAGGCCATCGCGAACGCGAGCCTCGTCGCCTCCTCGATCGATCCGGCGTCCCGAACCTGGACCCGGCCCTCGAACACCGCGCGAACCTCTGCCGCCGAGCTCCCGATCGCGATCACGCCGGCGAGGCGAGGCGCGAGCGACGCGAGCGGGGACAGGTCGATGCCCTTGGCGTCGCCCCCCGCGATCAGGACGACCCCGTCGGCCTCGCCGACGGCGGCGATCGTCGCGTGCGGGTTCGTCGCCTTGGAGTTGTCGATGAACCGAACCTCGTCGACGGTGGCGACCGACTCGCCCCGGTGAGGTTCCGGGCGCGAACGACCCGATGCCCTCCGCGATCGCGTCGTCGCCGACCCCGAACGCGTGGGCCGCGGTGGCGGCGGCCGCGGCATCGGCGCGCATCGCCGGCGTGTCGACCGCGAGCGCACCGAGGTCGGCGCCGCTCCACCCCGCGGTCGAGCCGGCCATCGCGGAACCCCGCGCCGTCGTCCGCCGGCTCGCCGACGGTGAACCACCGCACCTCGCAGGTGGCCGTACGCGAGATCGCGGCGGCGCCCTCGTCGTCCAGGTTCCCGACGTGGACGTCGCCCGCACCTTGGAGCGCGAAGACCCGCGCCTTGGCCGCCGCGTACGCGTCGAACGACCCGTGCCAGTCGAGGTGGTCCTGCGCGAGGTTGAGCAACACCGAGACCCTCGGGTGGAACGACGTCTGCGTCGCGAGCTGGAAGGAGGACGCCTCGACGACGAGCGCGTCGTGCGGCTCCCGGGCCGCGGTCGGGAACGGCCGCCCGATGTTGCCGCAGGCCACGGCGTCGAGGCCGCGCCGCCCGCGAGACACGCGGCGAGCATCCCGGTGGTGGTCGTCTTGCCGTTCGTCCCGGTCACCGCCAGGTAGGGCGCCCGGGCGAGCCGGGCGCCGAGCTCCATCTCGCCCCACACGGGGAGTCCCCGCGTCGCGGGCCCAGGTCAGGATCTCGGCGCGCGGCGGTACCCCCGGGCTCGGGACCACCAGCGTCGCACCGTCGAGGTGGTCGGGTGCGTGGCCGCCCTCGAGCACCTCGACCCCCTCGGCGCGGAGCTCCGACAGGCCGGGGCTCGCGGTGCCGGACTCGCTCACGCGGACGGTCGCGCCCTCCGCGAGCAGGACCCGCGCCGCCGCCGAGCCGGCCACGCCTGCGCCGACCACGACCGCGCGCTCGCCGTCGAACGCACCCATCACTCGAGCCCCAGTCCGCCGCGGCTCACGAAGTCCGTATAGAAGAGTCCGAGACCCACGGCGACGCACAGACCGGTCACGATCCAGAACCGCACGATCACCGTGAACTCGGGCCACCCGGCGAGCTCGAAATGGTGATGGATCGGCGACATCCGGAAGATCCGCCGCTTGAACCCGCGGAACGCGATCACCTGGGCGATCACCGAGGCGGTCTCGATCACGAACAGGCCGCCCAGCACGACGAGCAACAGCTGCGTGCTCGTCACGATCGCGAGCGCGCCCATCAGCCCGCCGAGGGCCAGCGAACCCGTATCCCCCATGAAGATCCTGGCCGGGGCGGCGTTCCACCACAGGAACCCCGCCGTCGCGCCCACCCCGGCGCCGGCGACGATCGCGAGGTCGAGCGCGGCGTTCACGTCGATCGGGTAGCAGGCGGCGCTCGGGATCAGCTCGCAGGTGTGCCGGAACTGCCAGAACGCGATGAAGACGTAGGCCGAGAGCACCAGGATCGACGCGCCGGAGGCGAGCCCGTCGAGCCCGTCGGTCAGGTTCACGGCGTTCGAGGACGCCGCGAGGATCACGAACACCCACAGGTAGAACAGGAGCCCGAGCTCGACGCCGGTGACTCGGATGAACGTGAGCTCGGTGGGCACGCCCGGCCGCCCGCACGGCCACCATCCCGAAGATCAGGGCGACCACGGCCTGCCCCACGATCTTCGCGGTCTTGGACAGGCCGAGCGAACGCCGCCGGCGCACCTTGATGAAGTCGTCGATGAACCCCAGCAAGCCGAGCAGCACCGTCGCGAGCAGCACCGAGATCCCCGCCGCGGTCACGGTCGTGAACACGACGCGCGTCGCGATGTAGCCCGCGACGATCCCCGCGATGATCACGGTGCCGCCCATCGTCGGCGTGCCCATCTTCTCCAGGTGGGTGTGCGGGCCGTCCTCCCGGATCCGCTGGCCCCACCCCCACAGACGGAACAGGCGGATCGCGATCGGCGTGCCGAGCAACGTCACCGACAGGCCCACCGCGGCGGCGATCAGGATCTGCCTCACGCGGCGCCTCGCGCCGGTCGATCGCCGTCATCGAAGGGCCTCCGCCACGCGTTCGAGACCGGCGACCCGGGACCCCTTCACGAGCACCACGTCGCCGGACCTCGCCCACGCGCGGACATCGGCCGCGGCCTGCGACGGCTCGTCGTACGACGCGACGTCCTCGGGCAGCTGGCCCTCGCGGACCGCCGCGCGGGCGATCGTCCGAGCCTGTTCCCCGACGGTGATCAGCCGCTCGACGCCGATCCGGACGACCAGCTCGCCGAGCCGCTCGTGCTCCTCGAACGAGACCGGCCCGAGCTCGGCCATGTGCCCGAGCACCGCGACCAGACGCCCGCCCTTGGCCATCCAGCGCGCGGACTTCAGCGCGGCCGCCATCGACTCGGGGTTCGCGTTGTACGCGTCGTTCACGACCACGATCCCGCGACGATCCCGTGAAGGTCTCCATCCGCCAGCGCGCGACGCCCGCGCCCTTGAGCGCCGTCGCGCACTCGGCGAGCGTGATGCCCGCCCATCGGCCGACCGCGGCGGCGGCGAGGGCGTTCGACACCATGTGCTCGCCCGGGACGGCGAGCTCCACCGGCTCGCGTTCGCCGGCCGAGCTGAGGGTGAAGGTCGCCCGCGCGTCGGAGCCGAGCTCGACGTCCTCGGCCCGCACGTCGGCGCCGGCGTCCAGGCCGAACGTGATCACGTCCGCCTCGGTGCCTTCGGCGTAGCGCGCGCGCGACCGGGTCGTCCGCGTTCACGATCGCCGTGCCGTCGGCGCCGAGCCACCGGACCGGTTCGGCCCCCGCTCGGACGATCGCGTCCCACGACCCGAAGATCCCCAGGTGCGCCGTCCCGACGTTCGTGACGACGACGGCGTCGGGCCGCGCCACGTCGCAGAGCAACCGGACGTCCCCCTCGCGGCGCGCGCCCATCTCGGCCACCACGACCTCGACACCGGGTTCGGCGCCGAGCAGCGTCATCGGGAGCCCGACCTCGTTGTTGAACGACGCCGGGCTGGCATGGGTCCGCAGGCGCGTGCCCACCACCGCGGCGGCGAGATCCTTGGCCGAGGTCTTGCCGTTCGAGCCCGTGATCCCGACGACGCGTGCGCCGGTCATGCGGTCGCGTTCGTCGGCCGCGAGGTCGAGCAGCGCCCGGCCGGTGGCGGGGACCTCGATCACGGTCCCGTCGACGCCCGGTCGATGCACGAGCGCGGCCACCGCCCCGCGCGCGAACGCGTCCTCGACGAACGCGTGACCGTCCGCGCGCTCCCCTTCGATCGCGACGAACAGGCCGCCCGGCGCCGACCGCGCGGGAATCCGTCTCCACCGACGACACGACGGCGTCCGGTCCGCGCGAGCGTCCCGCGCACGGCGGACGCGATCTGGGAGAGCGGGCGTTCGATCACGGCGCCGTCCCGAGCGGGCGCGCCTTGCCGATCGATCGCAGCTCGTCCGCGGCGACCGCTCGATCGTCGAACGCGATCGTCCGGTCCGCGAGCTCCTGGTAGGTCTCGTGCCCCTTGCCGGCGATCACGACGACGTCGCCGGACGACGCCTGTTCGCATCGCGAGCCGGATCGCCGCGCGCCGGTCCGGCTCGACGACGAAGCGGCCTCCCCCTTCGTTGGCGCCCCGCTCGGCGCCGGGCGTGATCTCGGCGATGATCGCGAGCGGGTCTTCGCTCCGAGGGTTGTCGCTCGTGACGATCGCGAGATCCGCGTTCGCCGTCGCGGCGCGACCCATGAGCGGGCGTTTGGCCCGGTCGCGGTCGCCGCCGGCCCCGAGCACCACGATCAACCGGCCCTGCGTGAGCGACCGGGCGGCTCGCAGCACGTTCTCGACGCTCGTCGGGCGTGTGGGCGTAGTCGACCATCACGAGGAACCCCTGCCCCACCTCGACCGTCTCGACGCGGCCGGGTACCCCACGCACGGACGAGATCGCGTCCGCCGCGACGCGGTCGTCGATCCCGAGCGACCGAGCGGTCGCGAACGCGGCCAGCGCGTTCTCGACGTTGAACGACCCGCGCAGCGCCGAGCGGATCGGCACGCCGTCGGCGAGGAAGGCGATCCCCTCGGCCGTCGAGTCGACCTCGGTGGCGCGCACGTCCGCGTCGGGCGCGACCCCGTACGTGATCGTCGGCAGGCCGGAGGCGAGCCAGGCTCCGGCCGCGTTCGTCGTCGACGTTCACGACGGCGCGATCGCTCATCGCCGGTGTGAACAGCCGCGACTTGGCGAGGAAGTACTCCTCCATCGAGGGTGGTAGTCGAGGTGATCCTGCGTGAGGTTGGTGAACACCGCCACCGAGTACCGGATGCCGTCGACACGATGCTGATCCAGCCCGTGCGAGGAGACCTCCATCGCGACGGCGGTCACGCCCTCGTCGGCCATCTCGGCGACGAGCCGCTGCAGATCGGGCGCCTCGGGTGTCGTCCGCGGGAACGGCTCGGGCCGGCCGTCGATCCGGATGCCGGTGGTGCCGATGACGCCCGGGGTCCTGCCGTCCGCCCGGAGGATCGCCTCGAGCAGGAACGTGGTCGTGGTCTTCCCGTTCGTGCCGGTCACGCCGACGACCGTCATCGCGTCCGCCGGCCGCCCGTAGAACGCTGCCGAGATCGGCCCCATCGCCGCGCGAACGTTCGGAACCTTGATCTGCGGCACGTCCGGGTCCAGCCAGCGGCCCACCACGATCGCCGTCGATCCACGCGAGACCGCGTCGACCCGCGAAGGCATGGCCGTCGGTCGAGCTCCCGGGGACGCAGAAGAACAGGGCGCCCGGCCGCGCGTCGTCCGAGCGGTAGCAGACGCTCGAGACGAGCACGGCGCCGTCGCCTCGGAGCTCGGCCTCGGGGAGGTCGCGGACGAGGTCGTGGAGCGTTCGCGAGTGGGGAGGGGCCACGGCTCCTGAGCCTATCGCCTGCGTGGCGGCGCCCTCCCCCGTGCGGACGCTCATCCGACCGGCAGTGCGTGCGGAGGCAGGGGGACCTCGTCGGCGGGCGCGATGCCCAGGCGGGCGATGGCCGCGAGCGCGACGCGCTTGAACAGCGGGGCGGCGGCGAGCCCGCCGTACACGGCCGGCGGGCGATCCAGGATCGCCGCGACGACGACCTTCGGGTCGCCGGCGGGGAGGTAGCCGATGAACGACGCGATGTACTGGCCCTCGAGGTAACCCGAGCCGTCGCCGGTGGGGATCCGAGCCGTGCCGGTCTTCCCCGCGACCTGGTAGCCGAGGATCTGCGCGTTCGTCCCGGTGCCGTCCTCGACCGCGTACGCCAGCATCCGCGTGACCATCCTCGCGGTCTCGGCCGAGACGACGCGCCGCGTCGGGGCGGCCGCGTGCTCGTCGAGGGTGCCTTCGGGGCCGACCGTCCCCCGCACCAACGTGGGCTGGACCCAGCGGCCGTCGTTGGCGATCGTCGAGAACACCGAGACCATCTGGAGCGGGGTCGCCGCGATGCCCTGGCCGTACGCCATCGTCGCGAGGCTCGTGTCGCTCCACTGGTCGAGCGGGAGCATGATCCCGTTCGACTCCCCCGGGAACCCGACACCGGTCGCGTGCCCGAGCCCGAACCGCGTCAGGTACGTCGCGAGTGCCGACGCGCCGAGACGGTCCGCCACCTTGACCGCGCCGATGTTGCTCGATTCGGCCACGATGTCCCCCAGCGTCATCTGCATGATCCCGTGAGGGTGCGAGTCGTGGATCACGTAGTCGCCGACCGGCATCGTCCACGGGACCGTGAGCCGCATGCCGAGCGGGATCGCCCGCTCCTGGATCGCCGCGGCGGCGGTGATCACCTTGTTCGTCGATCCGGGTTCGTACGCGTCGGTCACGGCGCGGTTGCGGAACGTGGAGCTGGGCGAGTCCTCGAACGTGTTCGGGTCGAACCACGGGTAGCTCACCATCGCCAGGATCTCGGCGTTGCTCGGGTCCATCACGATCACGGTCCCCCCGCGGGCGCCCTGCTCCGCCACCGCCTGCTCGAGCGCCGCCTGCGCCTGGAACTGGAGGTCGCGGTCGATCGTCGTGACGACGGACGCGCCCGCGATCGGCGCGCGCTCCTCGTCGAACCCGCCCACGATCGCCTGGCCCGACAGACCGAGCTCGTGCGTCCGCTCCCCCGGCATCCCCGCCAGGACGTCCTGGTACCCGAGCTCGAGCCCGGTGAGACCGACGCCGTCGGTCCCCACGAACCCGAGCACCTGGGACGCGAGCGGCCCCGCCGGGTACGAGCGCCTCGAGGTGGGCAGCAGGGCGATGCCGGGCAGGTCGAGCCGCTGGATCCGGTCGGAGGCATCGCGACCCAGCTGTCGGGCGAGGTAGACGAACGTGCCGTCGGAGGTCATCGCGTGGACGAGATCCGGCACGCCGATGCCGAGCAGCGGCGACAGGCGCGTGGCCGTCCCCCACGGGTCGTCGACGAGCTGGGGATCGGCGTAGACGTCGGCGGCCGGCGTCGACAGCGCCAGCCGCGCGCCGTTGCGGTCCAGGATCTGTCCACGCTGCGCCGGCAGGTCGATCGTCTGGACGCGCTGGTCGAACGCGCGGTCCTGGAGCTCTTGCGCCTGGCTCACCTGCAGGACCACCAGCCGCACCGAGATCGCCCCGAGGGCGAACGCCATCAGCGCGAACAGCGCGACCAGCCGTCCCGCGGGCGGGCGGCTCACGTGGGTGGGTCGCCCTTCGCTCCCGAGCCCTCCGTCCCCTGGGGGTTCGTCGTCGTCGAGGATGACGTGTCCGCTCCGGCCGGCTCCGCCGAGACCGCACCGGACGCGTGGAGGATCCGGATGTCGTCGGGGAGACGCATGCCGTGCCGGCTGGCCCAGGCGGAGATCCGGCCCGGAGCGGACAGGGTGGCCTGCTCGCGCACCAGATCGAGGTGGTCCTCGGAGAGCTCCTCGAGGTGGCGCTCCGCCTCGTCGATGCGGAACGACGTCTGGGCGAGCAGGACGTTCACGACCACGATGCCGAAGACCATCGACCCCACAACGGTCGAAGCGAGCAGCACGAACCCGATCGAGCGGCGGCGCCGTGCTGGGCGGCGAGCCGCCGTGGGCCGCTGCCGTACGGGCGCGACCGGCTGCGTGCGCCGGCGCGCGGGGGCCGGGCGCGCCGAGGGACGCGCCGAGGGACGCGCCGAGGGACGCGCCGAGGGACGCGAAGGGGTTCGGCGTTCGGGTTCGAGCCGGCGCGCGGGGTGGCTCACGCGGCACGGCTCCGTTCGGCGGCGCGGAGCTTCGCGCTGCGCGCTCTCGGGTTGCTCGCGACCTCGGCCGCCGTCGGCGTGAGCGGCTTCTTGGTCAAGGACTTGCAGGTCCTCGGCGCCGATGACGAACCGCTTGACGATGCGGTCCTCCAGCGAGTGGTACGAGATCACGACCACGCGGCCACCGGGAGCGAGGATCTCCACCGCTCGAGGCAGGGACGCGGTGAGCTCCTCGAGCTCCCGGTTGACCGCGATGCGGAGCGCCTGGAACGTCCGGCGCGCGGGGTGGGGGCCGCCCCGCCGCGCCCCCAGCGCGCTCGCGACCACACCGGCGAGCTCGTCGGTGGTCTCGATCGGCGAGCGGGACCTCGCCCGCACGATCGCCGCCGCGACCCGGCGCGAGCGTCGCTCCTCGCCGTACTCGAACACGATCCGCGCGAGCTCCTCCTCCGAGGCCGTGTTCACGATGTCCATCGCGCGCTCGCCGTCGCGGGCCCATCCGCATGTCGAGCGGCCCGTCCGCGCGGTAGGAGAACCCCCGCTCGGGACGGTCGAGCTGCATCGAGCTCACGCCGAGGTCGTACAGGACGCCGTCGACCCGGTTCTCCGCGGGCAGCTGTGAGAACCGGGTCCGCACGGCGGTGAAACGCTCGCCGAACCGTTCCAGACGTGCGCCGGCGATCGCGATCGCCTCGGGGTCCCGGTCGACGCCGATCACCCGGGCGACGCCCGCGTCAAGGAGCGCCTCGGCGTGACCGCCGGCGCCGAGGGTGGCGTCGATCACGGTCGTGGCCTCGCCGAGGAAACGGAGCACCTCGTCCACCATGACCGGTTCGTGGCCGCCATCCGCCACCACCCCGCACTCATCCCAGCAGGTGGGCCGTGAGCAGCCCGAGACCCAGGAACGTGGCCGCCGTGACGGCGGTCATCACGATCAACGACAGGCTCTGGCGGAGCTCACCCCGCAGCGCTTCCTTGCTCATGGCGACCCCTTCTTCATCGCGTGGCCGATCCCTTCGCTCCCGGTGCGAGCGTTCCCGCTTGGTAGGCGCCTGCATGGGCCGACTCGTACCGCTCGTGCGCGACCCGGTCCCAGATCTCCATCCGATCCGAGACGCCGAGCACGACGGCCTCCTTGCCGATCCCGGCCTCGAGCCGCAGGCGCTGGGGAACCAGGAGGCGCCCCTGCCCGTCGAGCGTCACCGACTCGGCCTTGCCGAAGAACATCCGTGCGTACGCGCGACCCTCGGTGTCGGAGAGGGGGAGGTCGCGGACCTCGGCCGCCCGAGCCGTCCACTCGGCCCTGGGGAAGCAGAAGAGGCACCCGTCCTGCCCGAGCGTCAGGACGGCCCCGTCGGCGAACGCCTCACGGAACCGACCGGGCAGGCTGATGCGCCCCTTCGGGTCGAGCTGATAGCTGTGCGTGCCGAGCAGTTCGGCCACGCGTCCTCCCCTTCTCCTCCACTACCGGCCACCTTTATTCCACTGTCACTCCACCAGCGTCAAGGGTTCGGCGTGAAATGGGTCAACGACAGTGGCCATGGGTCAACCACTGAGGCGACGAGATGCTCGAGCGACGCCGGGGGCCGAGATGCGCGTTCAGCGAGCTAGAGGAACGGCTCCCACTCGGGTTCCAGGCGTCCGATCGACAGGCGGAACCCGTCCCTGGGCGGGACCGGCCGGCGCGCGAGGCGGAGGCGGACGTCCTCGATCAGCCGGTTCTCCTTGCGCGAGTTGCACCGCCGGCAGGCCGCCACCACGTTGTCCCACGAGTGCGCGCCGCCGCGGGATCGGGGCACGACATGGTCCAGGTTCTCGGCGGTCGCCCCGCAGTACTGGCAGGTCCACTCGTCGCGCGCGAACACCGCCCGGCGGGTGAGCGGCGCGTGCGAGCGATGAGGGATCTTCACGAAGGCCCGTAGGCGCAGGACCGAGGGCGCGTCGAGCGTGCAGGTGCTCGGATCGGAAGACCTGTCCGTTGGAGACCAGGACCTCGGCCTTCTCTTTCAGCACCAGGATCACGGCCCGTCTCGCAGCCACCACCGCGAGTGGCTGGTGCGACGCGTTGAGCACGAGTGCTCGTCCCACGGCGCGAGTATACGGGGCCTCTGGGCGTGCACCGTGCCCGAGATGCTTGCAACGGCCGAATCCCAGGGTTGTAATCCGCGCGGAGGCGGCGGAGGGCCGCGCTCGAAGGACGCCTGGAAGAGCGAACAAGGGGCCGCGCGGGGCGTCCGGCAGCGAGTGCGCCGCTGCCGCCTCCACCTCGTCTCCGCCTCGACCCGACGCGCTATCCGCCTGGGCAGGATGCCGCAGGAACCCGAGGCCTACCCTTGACGTACTCCTGAGTAAGATGGTCCGACCGTCGATCCGCGGAGGTGCAGTTGGAGGCTCGAGAGCCCACGCTCGATTGGCAGCGATTCGCGGAGGGCTTCCGCGTCATCGAGCAGAACGTCGAGAAGGTGGTCCAGGGCAAGCAGCCGGAGATCCGGCTGGCGCTCGCCGCGCTCATCGCCGAGGGGCACATCCTGATCGAGGACGTTCCCGGTGTCGGCAAGACGATGCTGGCCAAGGCGATCGCCCGGTCGATCGACTGCTCGTTCCGCCGGATCCAGTTCACGCCCGACCTGCTGCCCACCGACGTCACCGGCGTCAACGTCTTCAACCAGGAGCGCGGGGACTTCGAGTTCAAGCCCGGCGCGATCTTCGCGAACATCGTCCTCGGCGGACGAGATCAACCGCGCGAGCCCCAAGACCCAGTCCGCGCTCCTCGAGTGCATGGAGGAGCGCCAGATCACGGTCGACACGGAGACCTACCAGCTCGGCACGCCGTTCATGGTGATCGCGACGCAGAACCCGATCGAGCACGAGGGGACCTACCCGCTGCCCGAGGCGCAGCTCGACCGCTTCATGATGCGGATCGGGATCGGGTACCCCTCGAGCGAGGTCGAGGCCGAGATCCTCGCGACGCACGGCGTGCGTTCGACGCTGCCGGACATCGGACCGGTCGCCGACGCCCTGTCCGTGCGCGAGATGATCGAGCAGACGCGGCAGGTGCACGTCTCCCCCGCCGTCCGTCGCTACATCGTCGACCTGGTCGAGGGGACGCGCCGTCACCCGGACGTCTACCTGGGCGCCAGCCCGCGGGCCTCGATCATGCTGCTCCGCGCCTCCCGAGCGCTCGCGGCCGCCGACGAACGCGACTACGTGATCCCCGACGACGTGAAGTCGCTCGTGACGCCGGTGCTCGCGCACCGCGTGATCGTGACGGCGGACGCCGTCATGGGCGGTCGCAGTGCGCAGGCGGTGCTGCACGATCTCGCCGCCGAAGTGGCGGTACCCGTCACCGGGAACGCCTGACATGCCCTCGGGCCGGGGGGTCCTGGTCTTCGGGGCCGGGGTCGCCCTGTGGGTGGCCGCCCGCATGCTCGGCTCGCCGACCCTGCACATGGTCGCGGTCGGGGTCGTCCTGCTCCCGTTCGCCGCGGCCCTGTTCGCGAGATGGAGCCGGCAGCGTCTGCGGATCCGGCGACGCCTCTCGGACACGCGCGTGCAGCCCGGCCAGCGGGTGCACGTCGAGCTCGAGATCGAGAACCAGTCCCCCGCCCAGACCTCGTTCCTCCTGGTGGAGGACCGTCTCCCGCCGCAGCTCGGCCGATCCGCGCGGCTGGTGGTCGCCTCGATGCCCGCCCGCGGGCGGCAACGGGTCCGGTACTCGATCGCGCCGCACCAGCGCGGTCGCTACGTCCTGGGGCCGCTCACCGCGGATCTATCCGACCCGTTCGCGCTCACGAAGCTGCGGGTCGAGTTCGACGAGCGTGACGAGCTGGTCGTCGCCCCGGAGGTCGAGCTGCTGGGCGAGCGGACCGGACTCGCCGTTCGGCATGACGAGCGGGCTCGCGCTGGCCAAGCACCTGTTCCGCACCGGCGACGAGTTCTACACGATGCGGGCCTACGTCGAGGGCGACGACCTGCGACGGATCCACTGGCCGAGCGTGGCCCGCAGCGGCGAGCTGATGATCCGCCAGGACGAGTCCACCCGGCGCTCGACCGCGGTGCTGTTCGTCGACACCCGGGACACGGCCGTCGGTCAGACCCACACGCCGTGCTTCGAGAAGGTGATCTCGGCGGCGGCGTCGCTCGGGATCCTGCTGATGCGCTACGGGTTCTCCGTCAAGCTCGCCACGACGCAGATGCCGCCGCAGCGCGTCGAGCGAGGAGGGCCTGCTCGACGCGCTCGCGGGGATGACCCACCACTCGTCCCGAGCCCTGTCGACCGGCCTCACGCGCCTGCGGATGGTGGCCGCGAGCGACACGACGCTGGTCGTGGTCGGCGCGCCACCGGCACCGACCGAGCTGCCGTCGTGGCTCCGCGTCGGCGCGATGTTCGGCCCCAAGGTCGGGGTGTTCGTCCACGCGACCGAACCCGACACCCTGCCCCCCGATCGCCGGGCGCAGGTCGAGGGGCGCGCGTCGCAGGCCCGGATGTCCCTGTCCCGGACCGGGTGGGAGGTCGTGGTGCTCCCACCCTCGAGGAGATTGCGAGACGCATGGCACGTCGAGCGGACCCAACCCCTGGTCACCAGCGGTTCCTAGGCCTCGCCGCCGTCGCGGGCCTGTCCGTGGCGACGGCGCTCGCGTTCGGCCGCGTGTTCACCGGGCGGCAGGCCACCCTCGAGCTCGTGGCCGCGGCGCTCGCGTCCGTGGCCATCGCGGCCCTGTTCGAACGGCGGGGGTTGTTGCTCGCGACGCTCGCGAGCCTCGTCGGGCTCGCGCTCGCGATCACGTGGATCGTCCTGCCGCAGACGGCCTGGTACGGCCTGCCGTCGATCCGGACGCTCCGCGCGATCGGGCGCTCGCTCGAGTTCGTCGGACAGCAGGCGCGCGTTCGGGTCGCCCCCACGCCCCCGCTGCCGCCCCTGATGCTCGCGGCGGTGACGGCGGTGTGGACCGCGGCGTTCTCGTCCCACGCGCTCGCGATCCGCGCGGGGAGCCCGCTGCTCGCCATCTTGCCGCCGATCGCGCTCGTCGGGTTCGCGGACACGGTGCTCGAGGACGGGGCGCGTCCGATCTACGCGATCATCCTGCTCGCGGCCGCGCTGGCCGTCGTGTTCGCGGACGGCCTGCGCCGGGTCCGCCAGTGGGGGCCCGTGTGGTCGGGTTCGAGGACGCGGCGTCTCGGCGCTTCGGTGCGGGGTTCCAGACCGGTCGCGTTCGCGGTGATCGCCGCCGCGGTCCTCATCCCGGGTCTGCTCCCGGGGTTCCGTTCGGGGCCGCTCATCGACTTCTCGACCTCGGGCGACGAGGGCGCCGACCTGGACCCGTTCATCTCGATCCACGCGCAGCTCACCGACGACGAGCCCGTCCGCGACCTGTTCGAGGTCCAGACGTCCGACCCCCAGTACTTGCGGATGTACACGCTCGGACGAGTTCGACGGCGAGGGATGGCGCAGCAGCGACCCCGACGGGTCCGAGGGCCAGACCTCGACGGTCCCGACCGTCCTGCCGCAGCCGTCCGGGCTAGCGCTCCTCGCCCGGACTCCCAGACCGAGCCGTACATCTTCACGGTCCTCACGGACTTCGACGCCTCGCACGCGCTCCCGATGGCGCAGACGCCCGAGCAGATCACGGCGGGCGACCTGGGCGACGTCACCTGGGATCGCGCACCGGGGCCAGGCGTTCGTGGACGGCGGGCTCGACGAGGGCCTCGAGTACGCGGTCACGCTCTCGGGTCGTCGTCCCCACCGCCGAAGCAACTCGAACGGGTCCGCGACCTGACGACCCTCCAGTACGGGCAATGGACCCGAGCTCCCCGGCGAGGACGTCCTCGATCCGCGGATCGAGCGAGCTCGCGCACACGTGGACGGACGGCGCCGACTCGGACTACGAGAAGGTGCTGGCGATCCAGCAGCACTTCCACAGCGACGGCTTCCAGTACAGCACGGACGTCGACGTGGCCGACGACCCGACGCCCTGCTCACGTTCCTCACGCAGACGAAGGCGGGCTTCTGCCAGCAGTACGCCACGGCGATGGCGGTGCTGGTCCGCGAGCTCGGGCTGCCCGCGCGGGTCGCCGTCGGCTACCAGGCCGGCACGCTCCAGGACGACGGCAGCGTACCTGGTCCAGAGCGAGCGACGCCCACGCCTGGGTCGAGGTCTTCTTCGAGGGCTACGGCTGGCTCCCGTTCGAGCCGACCCCGGGGCACGGCACCCACCCGAACGCGGACCCGGGCAGCTACCTGAACCCGGTGAAGAGCGGGACGAACCCCGGCGGGCCGGCACCAACCCCGACGACCCGAGCGACCGGGGGACGGGGCGGAGCCGGATGCGTCGCGACGAGCCGACCTCTCACCCCGTGAGCGCCAGCTCCTGTGCCAGGTCGAGAACCGACCCGAGCGGGGCCCGGGCGACTTCGTCCCGCTTGCCAGCGATCGGGACCACCGGCAGACGGACGGGTCGGGGTACTCGGTGCCGTACCGGCTGATCTTCCTCGGGCTGCTGATCGCGCTCGGCGTGCTGCTCATCGTGGTGCCGATCGCGAAGTCGGCCTGGCGCCGCCGGCTGCTTGCGTCGCTCCCGCGAGCCGCGCGAACACGTCCTGGCCGCCTACCGCGTGTTCGACGGCGAGGCCGCCGATCTCGGGACTGGGCCGCCGCGACGGCGAGACGCTCGACGAGCACCGCGCGAGGCTCGCCGCGGCGATCGCGTTCACGGACGGGCACCTCGGACGGCTCACGACCGGGGCGACGCGGGCGGCCTACGCGGCGGAGGCACCGACGCCCGAGGAGGCCAAGGCCTCGGTCGAGGACGCGCACCGGGCGATCCGGGAGCTCCGCAAGGACGCGGGCCTGATCCGTCGGATCGTCGGGACGTACCGGCCGGGCCTGTAGAGGAGGGTCAGCGGCCGGTCTGCGCTCGGGCCGCCGCCTCGCGGAGCGCCCGGACGAAGCGATCGCGGTCCTCGTGGAACTGACCGACCTTGCTCTCCACCCCGGTCGCGATCTCGTCGATCGCGACGAAGAAGGCCAGCTGCCCCTCGCGCAGGGCGTCGATGATCTCGCCGTTGCGCCGCGCGATCTTGAAGATGCTCACCCCGTCGGTGATGAGCTTGACCTCGGACAGGTGCTGGTCGAGCGCGGCCCGGCGGTTCAGGTAGTCCCAGGCCCGGCGAACGCGCTGGAGCGACATCCCGTTGTCGAGCAGGGACTTGACGACCTTGAGCGCGACGAGATCGCGGAACGAGTAGAGCCTGCGGCACCCCCGGCCGGCCGCCCGTCCCCTGGATCGACGGGTTGACCAGGTCGATCTGGTCCCAGTACCTGAGCTGGCGGGCGGAGCATCCGGTGAACTTCGTCGCCTGATGTGCGGTGAATCCCTCCATAGGAACGAGCGCCCTCCGACGACGTCTCCTCACGACACCAACGCGTTCCGTCGGCTCGTCGAGGGGAAGTCTCGACGTCGGTTCGACGGTCACGCCCCCGGGGAAGGTGAGGCATGTTGTACTCCAGGCGCGTGTGCCGTGGCAAGCCGAAGACGACGCCGTGTCGGCTCGTTCGGAGGTTTCTCACGTTCGGCCGCAACCGTTCGCATGCCGTCGTCGAAGCGAGGAGATGGTTCGAAGAACCGCCTCCGCGGCGCTACGAACCGGGGGGTGTCGCGGGCGGCGTTCGGAAACGACCCGCGAGACGTGCCAGCAAACCGGTCGAGCGAGAAGCGCCCCGACTGCTGCTGCATCGCGCGCATCTGATCGCAGGGTCGAGCTGCTTGAGGTACCGGTAGATCAGCAACGCGGCCGCGAGCATCACGCCGAACCCCGTCGCCGCGACCCACAGCAGGTCGGGACGACCGTCAGGAACACCATCAGCATCAGGAACCCGGCCAGGAACGCCGAGCAGCGACCACTTGATCCGTCGAGCGAGGTGCGTGTACAGGGAGGTCCGGCTGACGGCCTCGACCAGCCGGGGGTCCTCCTCGGCCAGACGTTGCTCGATCTCGTCGAGGATGCGCTGCTCGTCGGGCGACAGTGGCATGGGCTCCCGGCCTCGGTTGCGGTCGAACACGATTATAGGAACGACCTCCGCGAGTGGAAGGGGCCTTCGAGGAAGGCCGGCCGCGCGAGGGCGGGGCGATCAGCGTTCGCGACCGCGTTCGAGCAGGGCCGCAGGCACGGCCGAGCCCGGTCCGAACCGCCGATCGATCCGATCCACGGCGCGTTCGACATCGCCCCACCGTTCGCTGCGGAGCAGCGCGAGCTGCTCCTCCCCCGCCGGCACCAGGCCGGTCGCGGCCACGCCGAGGAGCCGGACCCGACGGCGGGCACCGGGGAGGGCGGCGAACAGCTCCCCGACGACCTCGTACAGGTCCGCGGCCACGTCGGTCGGCGCCGGCAGCGTTCGCGAACGCGTGAGGGTCGTGAAGTTCGCGAGCCGGATCTTCAGGGTGACCGTTCGGGTGCGGAACCCGTCCTCGCGCAGCCGAGCTCCCACCCGCTGCGAGAGCGAGAGCACCTCGCGGAGCAGCTCCCGCCGATCGTCCAGGTCGCGGTCGAAGGTCTCCTCGTGGCTGACCGACTTCGGCGCCTCGTACGGGACGACCGACCGGTCGTCCACGCCCACGGCCAGGTCGTGGAGGTCGCGCGCGTGCCGTTCGCCCATGAGCCTGCCGAGCACCCCGACCGGCGTCCGGCCGAGCTCGCCGACGGTCCGCACGCCGAGCCGCCCGAGGGTCTCGGCCGTCTTCTCGCCCACCCCCCACAGCGCCCGCACGGGCAACGGGTCCAGGTAGGCGTCGACCTCGCCGGCCCGCACGACCACCATGCCGTCGGGCTTGGCGTCGCGCGAGGCGAGCTTGGCGACCAGCTTGGTGGGCGCCACGCCCACCGAGCACCGCACGCCGATGCCGTCCTGGACCTCCCGGCGGACCTTGCGCGCCGATCTCCTCGGGCTCGCCGAACAGCAGGTGCGCGCCCGAGACGTCGAGGAACGCCTCGTCGAGCGAGATCGGCTCGACCTCGGGGGTGACCGCCAGGAGGATCTCGCGGAAGCGGTTGGAGTGCACCTTGTAGGACTCGAAGTCGGGCGGGACGAAGATCACGTCCGGACACAGGCGACGGGCGCGCACGGCGGGCATCGCGCTGCGGATCCCGAACGCCCGCGCCTCGTAGGACGCCGACATCACGACCCCGCGCGTCCCGGCGCCGCCCACGGCGACGGGCTTGCCCGACAGGCTCGGGTCCTTGAGCGTCTCGACCGAGGCGTAGAACGCATCGAGGTCGACGTGCAGGATCGGCTCGCTCGACCTCGCGCTGGTCATCGTCGCGGAGCGTACCGCCGCGCCGGAGGAGCCGAGCGGTGTCATCGGCCGGCCGAGCCGCCGCTCGAGTGCCAGAGCTTGCGCGGCACGGCCGCACCCGGCGAGGGACCTTCGTGGGCGAGCGCCTCGCGCGAGCCGGCCCTGCCGACGCGCGTGCAACAGCGCCGTCAGATCCCACACGTCCTCGGCGACCACCGAGACGCCCTTGTACCCGGTCCGACGGACGGTCCCCACCACCGCGAGCACGAACGAGTGGAACACGGTCTTGGCGACCTTGGGCTGCACGCTCTCGAACACGGTCACGTCGACCGGTCCCGTCGCGTCGTCCAGCGTGAGGAAGATGATCCGTTGGCCGCTGCGGATCGCCGGCGTCTGCGACGCCACCTTCACGCCGGCCACCATCACGCGCTCGTCCGAGCGACACCGGTGCAGGTCCCTCGAACGCACCACGCCGAGATCGGCGAGCAACGGCTCGAAGAAGCTCACGAGATGCCGGCTCGCATCCAGCCCCAGCACCTCCAGCTCCGCCCGCACCCGCTCCGCATCCGAGTACTCCGGCAACGAGAGCTCATCCAGAGCGCCCGCCGACAGGTCGAGCGCCAACTGATCCCCCTCCCGCTGCGGAGCGGTCGTCATCGCCGCATACAACCGATCCCGCCGCGACCCCTCCCCGACCCCATCGAACCCCCCCGCATGCGCGATCGCCTCCACCACGGGTTTCGAGACACGTCGTCCGCCGAAGGAAGTCACCCACGTCCCGGAACGGATGCTCGGCCCGTCCCTCCAAGATCGACCGGATCTCGCCGTCCGAGATCCCATGCACGTCCTGCAGCGCCAACCGGATCCCGTACCGCGGGTGCTCGAGCGTCGGTGGGCCGCCGCCCGTGCCGGCGCGCGGGGAGGGGTCCGGCCCGGGCGTCGTCGAGCGAAGCCGAAGCCCATCGACGTCCGCGAGCACGGACTCCACGCGTAGGCGAAGACGAGCAGCCCGGGCCGAGGCCCCGACCTCAGCGCGCCCCCCGACGTCGTCACCACCACCGACCACCTCGACCACGTACTCCGGCTCCGAAAGGTTCACGTCCAGCGGCAAGATCGGGATCCCGTGCTCGCGAGCGTCCTCGAGCAGCAACCGTCGCGGGTACATCCCCGGGTCGTGCGTGAGGATCCCCGCGAGGAAGTGCGCCGGGTAGTGGGTCTTCAGCCAGGAGGACTGGTACGTCGGGACGGCGAAGGCGGCCGCGTGCGCCTTGCAGAACCCGAAGCTCGCGAACTCGGCGACGGCGGTCCAGGTCCGCTCGGCGACGTCGGCGGGGACGCCTCGGCCGGTCGCCCGCTCGAGGAAGTCGGCCCGGAACCCCGGGAGCAGGTCCTCGCGGTCCAGGTGACGGCGGACGTGATCGGCGTAGGTCAGGTCGTAGCCGGCCATCGCGGCGAGCGTCCGGAGCACCTGCTCGTGGTAGACGATCACGCCGAACGTCTCGCGGAGCGCCGGTCGCAGCGCCGGGTGCGCGTACGTCGGCGCCTCCATCCCGGCGCGCCGCCGCAGGTACGGGTTGATCATGTCCGACTTGACCGGTCCGGGCCGGAACAGCGAGATGTCGACGATCAGGTCCTCCCAGCGGGTCGGCTGGAGCTTCTGCAGGAGCTCGCGCTGGCCCGGCGACTCGATCTGGAAGCACCCGAGCGTGTCCGAGGCCCGGATCAGCTCGAACGTCGGCTCGTCGTCGAGCGGGATCGCGTCCAGGTCGACCTTCACGTGCTCGGTGCGGGCGATCTCGTCCAGGGCGTGACGCATCGACGAGAGCATCCGCACGCCGAGCACGTCGAGCTTCAGGTACCCGAGCAGCTCGACGTCGTCCTTGTCGGCCTGGATCACGCGGTAGCCCTGGAACGAGCGTTCGAGCGGGACCCTGGTCACCAGGTCGTCGTTCGACAGGACGATGCCCGAGGGGTGGAGCGCGATGTGGCGGGGGAAGCCGTCCAGGCGCTCGGCCACGCGGAACAGCTGCTCGAGCTGGCCGGCGTTCAGGTTGCTGCCGACGAGCTCGGGGAGGCGGTCGACCGCGACCCGAAGGTCGTGCGCGCCGATGTGCGGGAACGACTTCGCGACCACGTCGACCTCGGGCTCGGGCAGGCCGAGCGCCTTGCCCACCTCGCGGACGGCGGCGCGGGCGCGGTACGTGTCGACCATCGCGACGCACGCGCACCGGTCGTCGCCGTAGCGCGAGAGCACCATGTCGTAGACGTCCTCGCGACGCGCCGACTCGACGTCGACGTCGATGTCGGGGAGCTCGTCGCGCATCGGGTTCAGGAACCGCTCGAACGCGAGGTCGTGGCGGACCGCGTCGACGTCGGAGATGCCGACGAGGTAGCAGACGAGCGAGCCGGCGGCGCTCCCCCGGCACGCGCACCGGATCCCCATCGCCCGCACGTCGGCGACGATGTCGGCGACCGTGAGGAAGTACGCCGAGTACCCGAGGCGGTGGATCATCGCGAGCTCGTGGTGCAGCCGATCCTTCACGCGAGCGGTCGCCCGCATCCCCCGGCGTTCGAGACCGCGCCAGCTGCGTTCGGCCAGGACCGAGGAGGCGTGGCGGCCCGACGGTGTCGGGAACTCGGGGAAGCGGACCGTTCGCAGGCCGATGTCGAACGCGCACGACTCGGCGATCTCGCAGCGTGGCGGTCACGAGGTCGGGGCGTTCGCCGAACAGCGCCCGCATCTCGGTCGCGGGCTTCAGCCAGCCCTCGGCGTTGCGGCGCGAGACGTTGGACCGGTTGATCGGGACGAGCTCGCGCATGCACTCGAGCGCGTCGGCCAGGAACGCGTCCTCGGGGACGAGGTAGCGGACCGGGTTGGTCGCGACGGGCCTCGCGTCCGACCGTTCGGCCAGGCGCAGGAGCGCGCGGATCTCCTTCGTACGAGTCCTGCTCCAGGCGGTGCTCGACGCCGACGTACGTCCGATCGCCGAAGGCGTCTCGATAGGGGTCGAGCGCGCGTCGCGCGGCGTCGAGCCGGCCGGCGACCGCGAGCGCACCCGGCGGTGAGGACGGACCCAGGACCGCGACCAGTCCGCCCGCGTGCGCGCAGATCTGCTCGGGGGTGAGCGAGGGGTCGCCGCGCTCCCCCGTCATGTGCGCGTCGGTGACCAGCCGGCACAGGTTCGCGTACCCGGCCGCGTCCCGCGCGAGCAGGACGCACGCTCGCGTCCGCCGGCGGCACGCCCGGATCGAGGCAGCGGCAAGCGTCCCGGCCTCCCGAACGGTGAGCGACGCGCCGAGGATCGGGCGGACGCCCTCGCGCTCGCACGCGTCGACGAACCGGGCGGTGCCGTAGAGCCCGTCGCGGTCGGCGAGCGCGACCGCCGGCATGCGCAGCTCGGCCGCCCGGCGCGCGAGCGCCTCGGGCGAGAACGCGCCCTCCTTCAGCGAGAAGAACGAACGGACGTCGAGATGGACGAACCCGCCGGGCATCTCACCGCTCCGGCGGGACGTCCGGAGCCGCTACCCGCGCTCCCAGACCTCCGGGTCGTGCGCGAAGTGCACGCGCGCCGGCTCCAACGACCTCAGGCGTTCCACCGAATCCGGGTACGCGGGGTGCTTCGCGGCCGAGGCGCCGGATGCGCTCGGCTCGGTCGCGCCCTCCCACTCGAGCCGCGACTGCACCGCCTGACCCGCGAGCACGATCGTGCCCTCGGGCGTGTCCACCACGAGCGACTGGTGCCCGGCCGTGTGGCCCGGCGTGGGGATCACCCGCAGACCCGGCGCCACCTCCGCCTCGCCCTCGATCACCTCGTAGGTCAGGCCGGGCGCGTCGATCCACTCGGGGACCGTGTAGTCGGGCTCGTGCACCATCGCCCACTCGGCGCGCTGGACGAAGATCGGGATGCCGGGGAGCCGGACGTTCTGCCCGCTGTGGTCGAAGTGCAGGTGGCAGTTGGCGGCGCCGGTCACGTCCGCGATCGAGATCCCGTGTTCGCCGAGCGCATCCTCGATCGTCGTCACGCGCGGCGTGAACGTCTCCTCGACCTCGTCGTTGCCGAACCCCGCCCCGTTGTCGAACAGGAAGACGCCGTCGCGATGGATCACCGCATGCGCGTAGGAGGGCCACCATTCCCTGGCGAGCAGCTCCTGCTCGTCGGGCGGCAGACGCAGCTCGGACACCAGGAACGGCACGACGCGGGCGTCGGTCACGGGCTCGATTCAATCCCACAACCGCTCCATGTGCCAACGGTCGTGGTGGCGGTCGTGGTACAGGTCCCAGACCGCGCCGCCACGCGCCTCCACCCGCCAGTACTCGCGGTCACGCCCGTCGGCCCACCACCGGCCCTCGATCCGCCACCGCCCGATCACGTCGGCCACCTCGTACCGGCGCCCGCGCCAGACGAACGCCGAGGGCATCCCCGCGTCGCGTTCGACCCGAACCTCGACCTCCTCGTCGTACCGCTTGGACACCGAGCTCCCTCCGAACGCACCTCCCCCTGCTCTCAGGGAATCGAACGTATGTTCGAGAGGGGAAGGTGAATGTACGCCCGGTCGCCGACACGAGTCAAGCGGAGCGTTCGCGCCTGGTCAGGCGGGGGTTTCGAGGCGGTCGTACCACTCGCGGTGCAGGACGCACCGGCCGGCGGCGTCGAAGTCGCAGACCAAGATCCCGTCCAGCTCCACCACCCCGCCGGCATCGTCCCGGAACGACACGCGCCAGTGCGCCACCCCGCGGTCCCCCGACACGGCGATCGGCTCGACGTCGGTCCGCAGCTCGGTGGGGACCCCTCCCTCCACCCACGCCCGCACGATCGCGTCGCGCCCGCGGGTCTCCTCGCGGAAGGGGCCGTAGGAGTACACGGCGTCCACGGCGAACAGCGACGACACCTCGACGGGGTCGTTCGAGGCCCACGCGTCGAAGTACCGCCGGAGCCAGTCCCGGAACGCGTCGAGGTCCATGCCCCGCATCGTAGGCTTCTGCCTCGATGGCCGAGACCGGAGCGCTCGTCGTCTGCGTCCCGAACTTCAGCGAGGGTCGCCGGACAGGACGTGATCGATGCGATCTGCGACGCCCTCGCCGGCGGCGGCGCGCGGCTCGTGTACCGGCAGGCCGACCCCGAGCACCATCGGCTCGACACGACGATCGTGGGCTCGCCGGACGCGGTGCGCGCGAGCGCGCTCGCCGGCGCCGCCAAGGCCGTCGAGCTGATCGACATGACGACGCACACCGGCGGGCACCCTCGGATGGGCGCGGCGGACGTGATCCCGTTCGTGCCGCTGTCCGGGATCTCGATGGACGAGGTGGTCGAACTGGCACGGGCGTTCGCGGCCGAGCTCGCCGACGCGCTCGGCATCCCGGTCTACCTGTACGACCGCGCCGCGACCTCGCCCGAGCGCGCGAGCCTGGCCGAGGTCCGCAAGGGCGAGTTCGAGGGGCTGCGCGAGGCGGTGGCGCGCGGCGAGCGGCTGCCGGACTTCGGGCCGCACGAGATCGGCCGGGCCGGCGCGACCGCCGTCGGGGCGCGCAAGCCGCTCGTCGCGTTCAACGTCTACCTGACCGGCGCCGAGGACGACGCGAAGGAGATCGCGAGATCGGTCCGCGAGTCGAGCGGCGGGCTGCCGGCGGTCCGCGCGATCGGGTTCGCCGTCCCCGAACGCGGAGCCGTCACGGTCTCGATGAACCTGGTCGACATCGACGTCACCTCGCCGCGGGTGGCGTTCGACGCGGTCCGGGAGCTCGCGACCGAACGCGGCATGGAGGTCCGCTCGTCCGAGATCGTGGGGCTCGTCCCCCGCGCGGCGCTCGGCGAGGACGACATCGCGTACCTGCGACTGGAGGGGTTCGATGCTGATGCACAGATCCTGGAGCGACTCGTGAGCACCGAGGGGGAGCGCCGATGAGCGGGCGGATCGCGGAGCAGACGGTCGAGGCGTACCTGCACGGGCTCGCGTCGGACGACCCCACGCCCGGCGGCGGCGCCGTCGCCGCGATCTCGGGTGCGACGGGCGCGGCGCTGATCTCGATGGTGTGCAACCTCACGATCGGCAAGAAGGGCTACGAGGAGGCCGAGGAGCGGATGCGCTGGATGCTCGAGGAGGCCGAGGAGGCCCGGACCGAGTTCCTCGACCTCGCCGATCGGGACGCGACCGCGTTCGACGGCGTCATGGCCGCGTTCAAGATGCCGAAGGAGACCGACGCCGAGAAGGCGGTCCGCTCCGCGGCGATCCAGGCGGGCTACGGGTCCGCCGCGACGGTCCCGCTCGAGATCGCCAAGCGCGCGGCCGACCTGATGGAGCTCGCGCGCGAGACCACCGAGATCGGCAACGCGCAGGCGGCCTCCGACGGCGCGTGCGCGGGGCAGGCCCTGTCGGCGGCCGTGTGGTGCGCGACCTACAACGTCGAGATCAACGCGGCGGCGCTCAAGGACCCCGCCAAGGCGCAGGCGCTGCGCGACGAGGTCTCGGCGCTGCGGGCGAGCACGGCGGCGCTCCTGGACGCGACGAACGCGGCGTTCGCCTCGCGCATCGGCTGACGCGGTGCGGCGGTTCGAGCCCGGCGAGACCATCGCCCTGCGCCAGACGTGGGGCGGACGCGTCTGGGCGGCGCGACCCGCCACGATCGTCGAGGACGCCCCGGACCAGACGATGCTGTTCGTCCCGATCGGGGACCAGCTGGATGGCGCCGTTCCAGGACGGGGAACGGCTGAAGATCCCGCAGACCGAGTTCGAGCTCGTCCCGCAGCGGTACGAGGAGGCCCACGTCCTGTCGTTCTCGTGGCCGGACACGTGGTACGCGGTCCTGTTGTTCCTGCGCCAGGACTGGGCGCCGTGGAGCTGGTACGTGAACCTGGAGGAGCCGCTCCGGCGGACCGAGCTCGGGTTCGACACCTTGGATCACGAGCTCGACGTCATCGTCGAGCTCGACGGCTCGTGGCGGTGGAAGGACGAGGACGACCTGGCCGAGGCGATCCGCCGGGGTGTGATCCCGGCCGAGGACGAACCGCGGATGCGCGCCGACGGCGAGCGCGCGGTCCGCAGGATCCTCGACCACGAGCCGCCGTTCGACCGGGACTGGACGACGTGGCGCCCCGATCCCGCCTGGCCCGTCCCCGTCCTGCCCGAGGGCTGGGACCGCGTCTGACCCGATCGCCGGGGTTGCCGTCGGAGGGCCGGTGCGCGACGCTACGCGCTCCATGAGCGCGCTCGATCTCGCCCACGTCCGGTCCCGCTTCCCCGCGCTCGCCCGAGAGCTCGACGGACGGCCCGCCGTGTTCGTGGATGCGCCCGGCGGCTCCCAGGTCCCCGAACCCGTGATCGAGGCGATGGCGGCGTACCTCCGCCGCAGCAACGCGAACGCCCACGGCGCGTTCGCCACCAGCCAGGAGACCGACGAGGTGATCGCGGAGGCCCACCGCGCCGCCGCCGACCTGTTGAACGCCGACGCGGACGAGGTGGTCTTCGGTCCGAACGCGACGACGCTGCTGTTCGCGATCTCGCGGTCGGTCGGACGGACGCTCGGGCCCGGCGACGAGGTGGTGGTGACGCGGCTCGACCACGACGCCAACGTCCGGCCGTGGGTGCTCGCCGCCGAGGACGCCGGCGCCACCGTCCGGTGGGTCGACATCCGGGAGGACGACGCGACGCTCGACCCCGCGTCGTTCCAGGCCGCGCTGTCCGAACGCACGAAGGTCGTCGCGTTCACGCTCGCGTCCAACGCCGTCGGCACGGTCACCCCGGCCGCCGAGCTCGCGCGGCTCGTCCACGAGCGCACGCCGGCGATCGTCGCGTGCGACGGGGTCCACCTGGCGCAGCACCGCCGGATCGACGTTCGCGCCGTCGGCGCCGACCTGGTGGTGTGCTCGCCCTACAAGATCTTCGGGCCGCATCTCGGGATCCTGTTCGGCCGCCGCGAGGTGCTGTCGACGCTCCGCCCCTACAAGGTCCGGCCGGCCGAGGACGCGCTCCCCTTCGCGTTCGAGACCGGGACGCAGAACCACGAGGGGTTCGCCGGCTGGATCGCCGCGGTGGGCTACCTCGCCGAGCTGGGCGAGGGCGGTAGCCGGCGGGCCGCGGTGGCCGACGCGTTCGAGCGGGCCATCGTGCCGTACGAGGCCGCCCTGTCCGAACGCTTCCTCGACGGCCTCCGCGGGATCGACGGCGTCCGCTTGTACGGCATCGGTGAGACGGACCGCGTCGGCGAACGGACGCCCACGTTCGCGATCCGCGTCGGCGACCGGCACCCGGCCGAGACCGCGAAGGCGCTCGCCGAGCGCGGGGTCTTCGTGTGGGACGGCAACTACTACGCGCTCGAGATCATGGAGCGGCTCGGCCTCCAGGACTCGGGAGGGGCGGTCCGGGTCGGGTTCTGCCACTACAACACCCCGGACGAGGTGGACCGGGTGCTCGAGGAGCTCTCGGCCCTCGCGTAGGCGGGGCATCCGTGCGGATCCTCGGGCGCGCGTTGCTAGGATGACGCGGCTTCCCACCCCCGACCGAACCTGGAGCGAGGCAACGGCATGCGGATCTTGATCCTCGGCGGCGACGGCTACCTCGGGTGGCCGACGTCGATGCACTTCGCCCGCACGGGCCACGAGGTGCACGCGATCGACGACTACCTCCGGCGCCGAGCCCACGAGGAGGCCGGGACGGATTCGCTCACCCCGATCGGCGCCTCGCTGCCGGCCCGGGCCGAGGCGTTCCGAGAGGTCACGGGTCTGGAGATCGGCGTCACCGAGGGCGACCTGACCGACTGGAGCGTCGTCGAGCGCCTGTTCCGCGAGTTCCGGCCCGAGGCGATCGTCCACTACGGCGAGATGCCGAGCGCCCCCTACTCGATGATCGACCGGGAGCACGCCGTGTTCACGCAGACGAACAACGTCGTGAACACGCTGAACGTCCTGTACGCGATGGCCGAGATCACCCCCGACGCGCACCTGGTCAAGCTCGGGACGATGGGCGAGTACGGCACGCCGAACATCGACATCGAGGAGGGGTACCTCGAGATCGAGCACAACGGGCGCTCGGACACCCTCCCGTTCCCGAAGCTCCCCGGGTCGATGTACCACCTGTCGAAGGTGCACGACTCGCACAACGTCCACTTCGCGTGCCGGATCTGGGGCCTGCGCGCGACCGACCTCAACCAGGGGGTCGTGTACGGGATCGAGACCGAGGAGACCAGGCTCGACGAGCGCCTGCTGACGCGGTTCGACTACGACGAGGTGTTCGGGACGGCCCTGAACCGCTTCTGCTTGCAGGCCGTGATCGGGCAACCGCTGACCCCGTACGGCAAGGGCGGCCAGACGCGCGGCTACCTGAACATCGTCGACACGCTCCGGTGCGTGGAGCTCGCGGTCCTGCATCCGGCCGAGGCGGGCGAGTTCCGCGTGTTCAACCAGTTCACCGAGCAGTTCTCGGTCGTCGAGCTCGCGGAGCTGGTGCGCCACGCCGGCTCCGAGATCGGGCTCGAGGTCCGGATCGAGCACCTGGACAATCCCCGGGTCGAGCTGGAGGAGCACTACTACAACGCCAAGCACACCAAGCTGGTGGAGCTCGGCCTGCAGCCGCACCTGCTCTCCGAGACGCTGATCGGGTCGATGTTCGACGTGATCGAGCGGTACAAGGACCGCGTGATCCCCGATCACATCCTGCCCGCCACACGCTGGCGGGGCGTGCGCGGAACGCTCGTCCGGCTGAGCCGTCCGGCCGTTCGCCATCGCGTAGAGTCCAGGGCCATGTCGGCCCTTCGTGTGGTCGGGGGCATCTTCGCCGTCGCGTTCTTCGCGCTCGCCCTGATCCGCTACCAGCGACGCCGGATCAGCCGGCTGAACCTGATCATCTCGTCGCTGATCTCGGCGCGTCGTGTTGCTGCTCGCGATCGCGCCGGGCCTGTTCAACCCGCTGTTCGAGGTCTTCAACTTCGAGCCGGGGAACGGGCAGCGCCTGACGGCCGTCCTGTTGTTCGCGGTCGCGATCCAGTTCCTGCTGCTGATCCGGATGCAGTCCGAGGTCGACACGAACGAGCGCGGGATCCGCCAGCTCGTCGAGTCGTTCGGGCAGTCGGCGTTCGACTGGGACGTGGCGGCCGATCTCCCGGCAGGGAAACGGATCGTGGTCGTCTCCCCCGCCTTCAACGAGGCCGAGAACGTCGGGGCGGTCATCGACGCGATGCCGCGCGAGGTCGAGGGGTATCACGTCGTCGCGATCGTGGTCGACGACCACTCGGACGACGGGACCGCGGACGCGGCGCGGGAGGCCGGCGCGCTGGCGGCCAGCCTGCCGATCCGGCGGGGCGGGGGGCTCGCGCTCCGGGTGGGCTACGACATCGCGCTCAAGCTCGGCGCCGACATCGTCGTGACGATGGACGCCGACGGCCAGCACCAGCCCGAGGAGCTCCCCACGGTCGTCGGGCCGATCATCGAGGGCCGCGCCGACCACGTGAACGGGTCCAGGATGCTCGGCGACTTCGAGCGCGAGAGCCTGATCCGTCACCTCGGGGTGCACTTCTTCTCGCGCGTCGTGACGATCCTGACCGGGCAGCGGGTCACCGACATCTCGAGCGGCTACCGCGCGACCCGGGCCGACACGCTCCGGGCGCTGATCCTGGAGCAGGACCAGTTCTGGACCTCGGAGGTCACGATCGAGGCGCTCCGTCAGCACGCGCGGGTCGTGGAGGTGCCGGTCACGTTCCTCACCCGTCGCGGCGGCGTCTCGAAGAAGCCGAAATCGTTCCGCTACGCGTGGAACTTCTCGAAGGCGATCGTCAAGACCTGGCTGCGCTAGCCGCGGCGGCGACCTCGCCGGCCAGCCGGGCGTTGGACTCGAGCAGCGCGAGGTTCGCCTCCAGGCTCTCGCCGTCGGTGCGTTCGGACAGGCAGGAGAGCAGGTACGGGGTCACGGCCTTGCCGCGGACGCCCTCGCGTTCGGCGATCCGCTCGCACGCCCGAACCGCCTCCTCGACGACGCCCGCGTCCATCGCGAACCTCTCCGGGATCGGGTTGCACAGGAGCACCGCCGCCGCGGCCTCGAGCTCGCCGAGCGCCCGGGCGATCCGCGCGGCCTCGGCGGGCTCGTCCACCCGGTCCTCGAGGTCGACGGGCGCCTCGCGCGCCAGGAAGAACGGCAGGCGCCAGCAGGCGTAGCCGACCACCCCGACGCCGAGCTCCTCCAGCCGCGTCGGCGGTGGCGACGGGGTCGACGATCGACTTGGGGCCCGAGCACACGAGCAGGACCGGGGTCCGCGCGAGCTCGACCAGGTCCGCCGAGACGTCCCCGCCGCCATCTCCGCTCCTGGGGTGGACGCCCCCGATCCCGCCGGTCGCCCCGACCCGGATCCCGGCTCGGTGGGCCGCCCAGATCGTGCTCGAGACCGTGGTGGCGCCCAGCCCGCCCGAGGCGATCGCCACGGGCAGGTCGCGCCTGGCGACCTTGATCGCGCTCCCGGGCTCGGCGAACGCCTGCAGCTCGTCCGCCGAGAGCCCCACCACCACCTCGCCCCGCATCACGCCGATCCACGCGGGGACGGCGCCCGCCGAACGGATCGCGGCGTTCATCCGCTCGACGCACTCGAGGTTGCGGGGCGAAGGCAGGCCCTGGGACACGACGCTCGTCTCGAGCGCGACCACGCCGTCCCCGGCGGCCAGCGCGGCCGCGACCTCGCTCGAGGGCCGGACGACGCTCAGCGCCGCCGCCTCCCCGATGGGCTCCTCGTCCTCGGCCGGCCGCGGGCGTTCGGGCCAGGTCTCGTAGCTCGCCGCGACGCGGGCCCCCGCGCGGCAGGCCGAGGCCAGCGCGTCGCCCGGCGAGCGGCCGGCGGCGAGCGACGCGAGCAGCACGCCGTTGAACGCGTCCCCCGCGCCGGTGCTGTCCTTCTCGACGACGGCGTCGGTCGCGTTGCGGATCACGAGCCCCTCCCACGACATCAGCGCGCCCTCCTCGCCCTGCTTCACGCAGACGACCGGGAAGCGACGCGACAGCTCGTCGACCGCGTCGACGTCGCGGCGCCCCGTGAGCTCCTCCGCCTCGCGTTCGTTGGCCAGCAGGAGCGTGGCGGGCGCGCAAGCGTCGAGGAACCGCTCGACGCCGAACGAACGGATCATCGGCCAGGACGCCGCGTCGACCGCGACGAAGCGCGCATGGGCGCGTTCGAGCGCGGCGATGCCGGCCGCCGAGGTCGGTTCGAACAACAGCGTGTACCCGGACACCAGGACGGCGCCGGCCTCGAGCCGTTCGGGCAGGTCGTCGGGCGAGAGCCGTCCGCCCGCGCCGCGGTCCGCCACCATCGAGCGTTCGCGCGGCTCGTGGACGACGAGCATCGTGCCGGTCTCGGCGCTCCGGTCGATCGCCAGGGCGGGTTCGACCCCGCGGGCGATCAGCTCGTCGCGGAGCAGCGCGCCGGCCATGTCCGAACCGATCCGCGCGTGCACGCGGGACGTCGCGCCGGCCTCCACGGCCCACACGGCCGCGTTGGCCGCGCTCCCCCCGGGCCGAACGAGGACCCGCCCGTGCACGTCGCCGCCCTCCTCGAGACCGTCGGAGTCGACCCGCACGTCGATCATCACGTCGCCCACCGTCACCACGTCCATCGCGGTGCAGCCTACCGGGTACCGTTTGCGTGATGAGAGGCGGGACGCTCCAGCGAGGCGACCAGGTCTTCCTCCGTCACATGGAGGCGGCCGACGAGGAGGCGTTCCTGCGCGCCGTGCGATCGAGCCGGAAGCTGCACCGTCCGTGGTCGTACCTGCCCGAGACCGGCGAGGACTTCCGCGACATGCTGGTCCGGCCGCTAGGCGAGTCCTACCTGATCTGCCGCAACGAGGACGGGGCGCTCGCGGGGAGCGCGAGCCTCGGGCACATCGTGTTCGGCAACCTGCGGAGCGCGTACCTCGGGTACTCGGCCTTCGTCCCCCACCAGGGGCGTGGGTATATGACGGAGGGGCTCGAGCTGGTGCTGCGGCACGCGTTCGGGACGTTGGCGCTCCACCGCGTCGAGGTCAACGTCCAGCCCGACAACGCGCGCTCGATCGCGCTCGCCGAACGCCTGGGGTTCCGCCGCGAGGGCTTCTCGCCCCGCTACCTGAAGATCGGCGGCCGGTGGCGCGACCACGTCCGGTTCGCGATGCTCGCCGACGAGTTCGCGCCGGCCGCGCGCCGTCGTTCGCGCGGCTAACCGGCGTTCGCGATCCCGGCCGCGTCGGCCGCCCACCGCCCGAACGCGCCCCAGAACGGGTCGAGGCCCGGGTGCTCGAGCGGCCGGCTCGCCATCGGGCGTGACCAGGACCACGCCGGCCGACGCCTCGGTCACCTCGCCGACGATCGCGCCCTCGATGTCCGCGGCCGCGAGCGCCTCGACGAACGCCTCGGCCCGATCCGCGAACGACCGTCGCGATCAGCGTGCCCTCGCTGATCGAAGTGTAGGGGTCCATCCCGATGTGCTCGCACACGGCGCGGACCTCGTCGCGAACCGGGATCGCCTCGAGCTCGATCCGCAGCCCGGCCTCGGACGCCGACGCGACCTCGGTCAGACCGCCGAGGACGCCGCCCTCGGTCGCGTCGTGCATCGAGGTCACGCCCTCGTCCCGCAGCCCGAACCCGCGGGCGACTGCCGCCTCGGGCACCACCGTCATCCGCTCGAACAACGCGTCGGCGCGTTCGACCACGTCGGCGCCGACGCCCTCGGCCAGGCGTTCGGGGAACGTGGCCGCGAACAGCGCCGTCGCTTCGATCGCCGCGCCCTTCGTGACGATCACGCGGTCGCCGGGCCGTGCCATCGTCGGGGTGACGAACCGATCCTCCGGGCCCGTGGCGATACACACCGCCCCGCCGACCATCGGCCACGCGCAGCCGTCGTAGCGCGCGGTGTGACCGGTGACCACGGCGAGCCCGATCTCCTCGCACGCCCGGTGGAACGCGTCCCAGAGCGACGTGAGCTCGTCGTCGGTGATCTCGGGGGGCAGGTTGAGGTCGACAGCCATCCAGCGGAGCGGGAGACCGCTCGTGGCCGCGTCGGAGGCGAGGATGTGGACGGCGAACCACGCGGCTCGCTCCCATCCGTAGGCCGGCACGATGAAGACCGGGTCGGCGGTGAGCGCCATCGCCACGCCGTCGGCGACCCGGACGACCCCGACGTCCACGCCGTGCCGCGGCCCGATCAGCACGTCGTCGTCCTTCGCGCCGAGCCGCCGCAGGATCACCTGCTCGAACAGCTCGGCCGTCGCCTTCCCCGTGCGCTGCTCGCTCATCCCTTCCCTTCCTCCCAACGGTGCACGGCCTCGACCAGGGCCTCGGTGGCGCGAACGGGGTCGGGCGCGGCTCCGACCGCCGACACCACGCAGACCCCCGCGGCCCCCGCGTCGAGCACCTCGGCCGCGTTGCCGGCGTGGATGCCGCCGATCCCGACCACCGGCAGCGAGGTCTCGCGCGCGATCGTCCGCAGCCCGTCGAGACCCCGCGGTTCGGCCTCGGGCTTGGTCGGGGTCGCCCAGACGGTGACGCCGAGGTAGTCCGCGCCGGCGACCTCCGCCGCGCGGAGCCTCGTCGATCGTCGAGACGCTGAGCCCCAGGACGGCGCTCGGACCCAGGACCTCGCGAGCGCCGCCCGGGATCGTCGCCCTGTCCGAGGTGCGCCCCCGCGCCGATCATCGACGCCACGCCGACGCGGTCGTTCATCACGAACAGCGACGCCGGCTGCGCGCGCACGCGTTCGGACGCGCTCGGCCACGAGTGGCCAGGCGGCCGTCGGGAAGCTCGGGGGCGCGCAGCTGGATGGCGGTCGCGCCGCCGACGACCGCGGCCGTCGCCACGTCCGCGATGGTCCGCGATCGGGCACGAAGCCGCTTCGACGTCAGCACGTACACGCGGAGCGAACGTGGATCCACCGTCGACCGCGCCTCCCTTCGCCGGCATTACCCGGATCAGGTCCGTTCGGGTCGCCGCCGCGGTGTGGCGGCCTCTCAGCCCGGTCGCCCGAGCTCCCCGGTTCTCGGGAACCAGGATAGCCGAGCCGCGACCGGTCAGCGGTTCGCGGCCTGGAGCCGCGCGATGCGCATCTCGCGGCGGTACCGCTTCCAGTCGCTCTTGCGTGTCGAGATGACGACGTCGGTCCCGATGATCAACAGGCCGTACCCCAGCGATCGCCCACGCGGCCCACCCCGGCGCCCCGCTCGCCGGCCAGAACGCCAGCGCCAGGAACGGGCCGATCTTGCTCGCGATCGCTCCCGAGGCGTGCATCCACGCCCGCGCCTCCGGCGCGACCCGCAGGTACGTGGCGTAGTCGATCTTCAGCCCCGGCACCGGCGGGATCAGATCGCGGACGTAGTAGGCGAGGAACCGCATCCCCACCAGCCGGCCGACCAGCCAATGGGCCGGGACGTGGAACGACACCGACCAGTCCAGCGCGGCGAACACCAACGCGAGCCCGGCCACCGTCTCCGAGTCCGTCGTGAGGGCGACGCCGACCGCGGCGGCACCCAGGAGCATCCCGACCACCAGCACCGCGTTCCCGAACCACACCGGCACCCGGAGCCGCGCCCGCGCCTCGAACACCTTCCGGTCGATCCGGCCGGCCTGCTCGGCCCAGTGGTGCGCGAGGATCGGGTCGGCCTTCACCTTGGCCAGCAGGCGCCAGAACCCGAGCGCCCGGAGGTCGGTCTGGCCCGCGTCGACGGCCGCCTCGATCCGCTCGAACTCGGCCGGGAAGCCCGCCGGGTCGCTCACCCAGGCTCCACGGTTTACGGCCACCTGCGCGCTAGGATGTCCGTTCGGACGCGCCCCCGGCCCCAGGTAGTCCGCCCGCAACGACCGAGCAGCGACGGGAGGCGACCATCTCGAAGAGCACCATCCCCGAGCGGTCCGCTCGCGCGGACCTCGCGTTCGCGCTGAACACGCTCGACGGCCGGTACCACGTCGTCGATCGTATCGCCGCGGGCGGCATGGGCGAGGTCTACCGCGCCCGCGACGCCGTGCTCGAGCGCCCCGTCGCGATCAAGGTCCTGCACCGGAACCTCGCGGGCGACGCCGGCTTCATCGAGCGCTTCCGCCGCGAGGCGCGCGCCGCCGCCAACCTCAACCACCAGAACATCGTCGCCGTCCACGACTGGGGCAGCGTCGACGGCATCTACTACATGGTGATGGAGTACGTCGCCGGGCTCTCGGTCCGCGAGATCCTGCACGCCGAGGGGCTCCTCGCGCCGGCGCAGGCGGCCGACGTGCTCGACCAGACGCTCGCGGCCCTGCAGCACGCCCACCGGCAGGGCATCGTCCACCGCGACGTGAAGCCCGAGAACCTGATGGTGACGCGCGACGGCGTCGTCAAGGTCGCGGACTTCGGGCTCGCGCGGGCGTTCGCCGACGCGCAGATCACCGAGGCCGGCAACGTCACCGGCACCGTGCAGTACCTCGCGCCCGAACAGCTCCAGGGCGAGCCCGCCGACCCGCGCACCGACCTGTACGCGCTCGGGGTCGTCGGGTTCGAGCTCCTCACGGGCCGGCTCCCGTTCACCGGCGAGACGCCGATGGCGATCGCCTACCAGCACATCCACGAGCCGATGCCGAAGCCCTCGTCGATGAACCCGGCCGTGCCGGCCTCGCTCGACGGGTGGGTCGCCTCCGTGACCGAGAAGCAACGCGAGCTCCGTCCCGAGTCGGCCGCCGAGGCGCGGCGCGACCTGGAGGCCGAGGCGCGTGCGCTCCCCGCGGCGCCGCCGCTCGCGTCGCTGGTGCCCGAGGTCACGGTGATCCCGGCACCGGCCGACGTCACGGCGGTCCCCGAGCCGCACGGCGATCCCGCCGAGACCGTCACGATCCCGGGTCGCGCGCTCGGGCGTTCGAAGCGGAAGCGCCGCAAGGGCCGGTGGGCGCTCGGGATCGTGCTGGCGCTCCTCGCGATCGGCAGCGCGGCGTGGGCCTCGTGGACCTACCTGATCCCGCACGAGGTCGACGTGCCCAAGGTCGTCGGCCTCACCGTCGAGAACGCCCAGGCGCAGCTCGAAGACGCGGGGCTCGTCGTCCGGATCGCGGAGGGCCGCAACTCGACGAAGGTCCCCGCGGGCAGCGTGCTGAAGGTGCAACCCGCCGAGGGCACGACGCTCGAACGGGGCGACCGCGTCACGCTGGTCCCGTCGCTCGGTCCCCCGCCGGTGCCGGTCCCGAACCTCGTGGGCCTGCCGCTCGCCGACGCCAAGGAGGCGCTGCGCGAGGCGCACCTCAAGGTCGGCGAGGTCACGAAGGCGTTCGACGAGCGGTTCGAGGCCGACCAGGTGGTCCGTCAGAGCGTGAAGGCCAAGCAGGATGCGCCGCAGGGCAGCGCGATCGACCTCGTGGTCAGCAAGGGTCCGACCCCGGTCTCGGTCGAGAAGGTCGTCGGGATGCAGCAGGACGAGGCGGTCGCCGTCCTCGAGTCCCAGGGGTTCGTCGTCGACGTGCAGGAGGAGTTCTCCGACAGGGACCCGAAGGGCATCGTGATCTCGCAGACGCCGGAGAAGGGCACCGACCTGCAGCCCGGCAGGACCGTCACGATCGTCGTCTCGAAGGGCCCGCCCGAGTTCCCGATGCCGAACGTCGTCGGGATGGAGCCGGGACGCGGCGGTCGCGAAGCTCCGGAGCCTCGGCCTGCTGGTCGACGTCGCGATCGTGCCCGGGCACGGCGGCTCGCGCGTCGTGTTCCAGGAGCCGGCGAGCGGCACCACGGTGCACGCGGGCGACCTCGTGCACATCTACGTGGCGTGAGGGTCGGCGCGCACCTGCGGAGCGGGCTCCGCACCGCGATCCCGCTCGCGCGCGAGACCGGCGCGGAGGTCGTCCAGCTCTTCATCTCGAGCCCCCGAGCGTGGTCGGGTCCGCGCCTGGAGACCGCGCAGGCGTTCGGCGCCGAGTGGCGCGAGGCCGCGATCGGTCCGCTGTTCGTCCACGCGCCGTACCTGGTGAACATCGCGTCGCCGAACCCCGAGTTCCTCTCCAAGTCCATCGAGCTCTGCCGGCGTTCGGTGGCGGCGTGCGGCGTGCTCGAGGCGGGCGGCTTCGTCGTGCATTCGGGGGCGGGTGGCGAGGGCGAGGTCGCCGACGCGCTCGACCGGTGCGCGACCGTGCTCCAGGCCGTCCTCCTCGAGACGCCGGACGAGACCCAACTGCTGGTCGAGCTGATGGCGGGCACGAGCGGCGCGGTCGCCTCGACGCTCGGCCGAGGCGCGGACGCTGTTCGACGCCGTGGACGACGACCGGCTCGGGCTCGTCCTCGACACCTGTCACCTGTTCGCGACCGGCTACGCGCTCGACGAGCCCGAGGGCGTCGACGCGCTGTTCGGGGAGCTGCGGGAGCTCGAGCTCGCCGACCGGCTCCGCCTGATCCACATGAACGACGCGAAGTTCGAACGCGGCTCCAAGCGCGACCGGCACGAGATCGTCGGCGAGGGCGGCATCGGCCTCGAAGGTTTCCGCGCGATCGTCACCCAGCCCGAGGTGCGCGACCTCTCGGTCGTGGTCGAGACGCCGTCCTCGGGCGAACGCCGCCGACTGGAGCTCGAGACGATCCGCTCCCTCGCCGCCTGACGGCCCTCGACGTATCGTTGCCGGATGGACGCGACGACGCTGACGGTCGTGATCGAGATCCCCGGGGGCTCGAGGAACAAGTACGAGCTCGACGCCGAGACCGGCCAGATCTTCCTCGATCGGATGCTGTTCACGGCGACCAGGTACCCGGCCGACTACGGGTTCATCGAAGGCACGCTCGGCGGCGACGGCGACCCGCTCGATGCCCTCGTCTTCGTGGGCGAGCCGACGTTCCCGGGATGCCGCATCCTGGTCCGGCCGGTCGGGGTGTTCGTGATGCGCGACGAGAAGGGCCCGGACGAGAAGGTGCTGTGCGTGCCGCTCCGCGACCCGGCCTGGTCACACGTCCAGGAGCTCGCCGACCTGCGCCCGACGCTCCTCGCCGAGATCGAGCACTTCTTCGCCGTCTACAAGGACCTGGAGGACCACGCGACCGAGACCGACGGTTTCCGCAGATCGCGAGACCGCGCTCCAGATCATCCAGGAGGCGAGGGAGCGGGCGGCCGCGCAGGGCGTAGCCGTCCGCTACGGCTCGAGCTCGGCCCGGGGGCCTTCCTGGTACGAGTAGCGCTCCTCGGCCCAGGGCTCGGCGTGGATGTGGTACCCGCGCACCTCCCAGAACCCGCGCTTGTTCTGCGCCGAGAACTCGAGCCCGCGGAGCCACTTCGCGCTCTTCCACGCGTAGCGCTTGGGCACGACGAGACGGAGCGGGAACCCGTGCTCGCCGGTGAGCGGCTCGCCGCCGTGGGCCCACGCGACCAGCACGTCGTCGTCCAGCATCGCCTGGAGCGACAGGTCCGAGGTGTACCCGTAGTCGCAGTGCGCGATCACCCACTTCGCGTCGTCCTGCACGCCCGCCTTCTCGGCCAGCACGCGGAACGGCACGCCGGTCCACGTGTTGTCGAGCGTCGACCAGCCGGTGACGCAGTGCATGTCCGCCTCCACGTCGACCGGGCCGAGCTCCTTCAGCTCCGCGTACGTCAGCGAGATAGGGGTTGTCCACGAGCCCGTTCGACCTCGAGGTTCCACGTCGACTCGTCGAAATCCGGGATCGGGCCGAAATGCAGCACCGGCCACGTCTTCACGAGCCGCTGGCCGGGCGGGATGCGCTTGGCGATCTCCTCGGGGTACCTCGGGCCGAACAGCTTCACGAGGGAGCCTCCTAACTCGGCGGCCACGGCCTTCCAGGCCGCGATCGCCGTCTCGACGTCCTCGTCGGCGATGTCGACGTGCGTGACCATCCGGACCTTGCCCGAGACCACGCTCACGCCGACGCCGTGTCCCTCGAGCCGGTTCGCGACCTCGAGCGGGGTCATCGCCATCGATGCTTCCGTGTCGGCGAAGACCATGTTCGTTTCAACATCGGCGGGATCCAGGCTGCCGGGCACGATCTCGGCGACGGCCTCGCCCAGGCGACGGGCGCGCTCGTGGTCCTCGTGCAGGCGCTTCGGGCCCTCCTCGAGCGCGATCAGGCCGGCGGCCGCGATCACGCCCGCCTGCCGCCAGGCGCCGCCGAACAGGATCTTGATCCGGCGACCCTCGCGCATCTGCTCGGCCGTGCCGCAGACCAGCGACCCGATCGGCGCCCCGAGCCCCTTCGAGACGCAGAACATCAGCGTGTCGACCTCGGCCGCGTACTCGGCGACGTCCACGCCGGACGCCGCGCTCGCGTTGAAGATCCGCGCGCCGTCCAGGTGGACGGCGACGCCGGCCTCCTCGGCCACCTTGCGGATCGCTCGGAAGTCCTCGACGTCCATCACGGTTCCGCCGGCGTGACCGCTGGTGTTCTCGAGGCAGACGAGGTCGACGATCTCGACGTCGTAGGGCTCGTCCGGCTCGAGCGCCGCCCGGACCTGGTCCGCGGTGATCCGGCCGCGGCGGTCGCCGTGGACGGTCCGGTACGCGATCCCGGACAGCACCGCCGCGCTCATCACCTCGGTCGAGGCGACGTGCGACATCGGTTCGGCCGCCACGAGGTGCCCGGGGCCGGAGAAGTGCAGGCGCAGCGCGATCTGGTTGGCCATCGTCCCGGTGGGGACGTACAGCGCGGCCTCCTTGCCGGTGATCTCGGCCGCGCGCTCCTGGAGGCGGTGGACCGTCGGGTCGTCCCCGAACCAGTCGTCGCCCACCTCGGCCTCGGCCATCGCCTCGCGCATCGCCGCCGACGGCTTGGTCACGGTGTCCGAACGCAGGTCGACCCGGAAGGCCTTCATGGGCACCGAGTATATGGACCGTCGGCGGAGAGGCTCAGTACAGGAACATCGGCTTGCCGTCGACGTGGCGGATCTTGGGCCGGTAGGCCTCGACGTCGTACAGGGCGCCCACGTCCACGCGCTTCACGCCCTGACGGACGACCGGCAGCGGGACGTTCGTGTAGTTGCCGTTGCGGAGCGCCACCAGCCGGCCGAACTGGCTGCTCGATCACGAGGTCGGCCGCCATCACGGCGTAGTTGATCGCCACCATCAGGTCGAGCGAGTCCGGCGAGCCCGAACGCATCAGGTACCCCACCTGCTGGTAGATGATCCCCTCGCCGGTGATCTCGCGGAGCGCCTCGCCGGTGACCTGGCCGATGCCGCCGAGCTTCAGGTGCCCGTAGGCGTCGGCCATCCCCGCGTGCACGGTCTCGCCGCCGATCATCGTGGCGCCCTCGGAGATCGTCATCATCGCGTAGCTGCTGGGGTTCGCGCGCTTGTCCTGCATCAGCTTGGTCGGCGAGCTTCTCGATGTCGAACGGCACCTCGCTGATCACCGCGCGCTCGACGCCCGACAGGTACGCGGACACCAGCGAGGTCTCGCCGCTGTACCGCCCGAACACCTCGACCACGGCCAGGCGCTCGTGCGAGCCGGCGCTCGTCCGCAGCTGATGGATGAAGATCACCGTGCGCGTGATCGCCGTCGAGAACCCGATGCAGTAGTCGGTGCCGTGGACGTCGTTGTCCATCGTCTTGGGGATCGCGACGACCGGCACGCCCTCCTCGTGCAGGCGGAGCGCGAACGAGAGCGTGTCGTCGCCCCCGATCGGGATCAGCGCGTCGATGCCCAGCCGGTCGAGCACCTTGAGGACGTGCGGCGTGTGGTCGGCCGGCCCCTCGTGGTCGACCGAGCGCAGGAACTCGGGCTCCTCGGACGGGTCGTACCCTCGCCGGGTTCGTCCGCGAGGTGTGCAGGATCGTCCCGCCGCTCCGGTCGATCGTGCGGACGGCGGCCGCGTCGAGGTCGACGATGTTCGCGGCCACGGACGCCTGGTCGTCGGGGTCGCATCCGAGGAGGCCGGCCCAGCCGCGGCGGATCCCCACGACCTGGTGCCCCTCCTCGGTCGCCCGGAGCGTGGCGGCCTTGATGCACGCGTTCAGGCCCGGGACGTCGCCGCCGCCCGTCAGGATGCCGATCTTCACGGGCGCCTCCGCTCCTCGAAGAACAGCTCCGCGACGGCGACGAGCTCCTCGGGGACCGGCCGGACCTTGGCGGCCTCGGCGAGCGGCACCTGCGCCGATCCGGTCGCCTTGCAGGCGCCACCATCTGACCGAACCCACCCTGCGCGATCAGGTCGGTCGCCGCGACCCCGAACCGCGTCGCCACGATCCGGTCGGCGGCGACGGGCGATCCGCCGCGCTGGACGTGACCGAGCACGGTGACCCGGGTCTCCCCGCCGGTCAGCGCCTCGAGCCTCGGCGCGATCTGGTACGCGATCCCGCCGAAGCGCGGCGCGCCGCGAGGATCCATCGGGTACTCGGGCGACCGGCATCGTGCCCTCGGCCGGCATCGCCCCCTCCGCCACGACGACGATCGAGAAGGAGTGCCCGGTCGAGGTGGCGGCGCCGGAGCACCGAGGCGACCTCGTCCAGGTCGAAGGGACGCTCCGGGAGCAGGATCGAGTCCGCGCCACCCGGCGATCCCCGACGACAGCGCGATCCATCCAGCGCTGCGACCCATCACCTCGACCACCATCAGGCGGTCGTGGCTCTCGGCGGTCGTGTGGAGCCGGTCGATCGCGTCGGTGGCGACCTGCACCGCGGTCGCGAACCCGATGCACGCGTCGGTGCCCGACAGGTCGTTGTCGATCGTCTTCGGGATGCCGACGACCGGCACGCCCTCGGACGACATGTGCGCCGCGGCGCCCATCGTCCCCTCGCCGCCGATCGTGACCAGGGCGTCGACGCCGAGGTCCGCGAACGTGCGGCGGACGCGTTCGACCCCTTGCTCGAGGTACGGGATCCGCGCCGGAGGAGCCCAGGATCGTGCCGCCCCGGTGCAGGATCCCCTGGACGGAGGCCGGCGTGAGCTCGAGGACGTCCCCGTCCATCACGCCGCGCCAGCCCTGGCGGAACCCGAGGACCTCGAACCCGTGCACGTCGATCGCCGTCCGCACGACCGCGCGGATCGCCGCGTTCAGGCCGGGCGCGTCTCCGCCCGCCGTGAGGACGCCGATGCGTGTGGTCACTCGTCGCGCTCCTGTCGGGTCGTGCCTGCGGTCAAGTCCCGTGGTCGGGCTGTCGAGAACCTGGATTGTACGGCCCGGTCGAACCGGCCCGGTTCGAAGCACCGCAGCCCGAGGGGATGCCCGATGCCGAAACGACTCCTGGTCTGCCGTGCTCGCGCTCGTCGCCTTGATGGCGGCCTCGCCCGCGCGCGCCCACGACCTGGCGCCGTTCGTCCGCGACCATCGGGACCTCCCGCAGGTCCAGCGGCTGATCGTCCTGCACGAGCGGCTCCACCGGATGATCGCGCGCTACGAGGCCCTCGAACGCCAGGCCGGGCCACGCGTGGATCGAGGTCGTCGACGCCGAGCACTACGTCGCGGACGCCGTCGCCACCTCCGAGGCCGCCGAGGCCGACCTGGCGGCCCGCGTGCGAGCCGCGTACCAGTTCGGCGCCGGCGGGGCGGTCGAGGCGCTGCTCAGCGCCGGCTCGTTCGCCGACGCCGCGACGATCTCCGAATACACCGCGCGGACGATCACGCTGCGCAACGACGTCCTGCGCGACTCGTTGGTCGCCCAGGCGGTCGTCGTGGCCAAGCGGGCCGAGGCGCAGGCCCGTCGATCCTCGCTCGAACCCAAGCTCGACGTGCTCCGCAGACTGATGACGCACATGCAGGCCACGGTGGACGAGGCGACCGATCTCGCGCGCGAGGCCGCGATCGCCGACGACGCGCTCCAGGCGCAGCGGGCCGCGGTCGCGGCGGCGGCCGCGCGGATGGGGACGTGGGACATCATCGGGTACCAGGACGACCAGAGCCCGCTGCTCGCGCTGCTCGGACCCACGGGCGGCCGAACCTGCGACACCCCCGAGGGTCTCGCGCCGACCGGCGAGGTGTTCGACGGCTACGCGTCGTGGTACGGGTGGGAGTTCGGCGGTCAGCCGACGGCGACCGGGGCGATCTTCGACCCGCGGCTGTTCACCGCCGCGAACCGGTCCCTGCCGTTCGGCACGTTCCTCCGGGTGTCGTACGAGGGGAAGTGCGCGATCGTGCTCGTCAACGACCGCGGGCCCTACGGCCGCCTGGAGCGCGTGATCGACCTGTCCGAGGCGGCGGCCGAGTACCTCGGGGTCGGGGTCTCGTGGGTGCACGCCGAGATCCTCGTGCCGACCTCTCGGATCTGACCGGCTCGCGCCGACGCCTCGGGTAGCATGGCGTCGTGCTCGCCGCGTGGGGTCTGCTCGAGTGGACGTTCGCCTTCCTCCTGGTCGGCCTGACCGGGGCGGTCGGCCTGGCGTTCCTCTACATGGTCGGGACGCTGTTCGTGAACCCCGGCCGGCGCAAGCGCTCCGTCTGACGGCGTGACCGGCTAGCCCTCGGCGGTGCGCGACCCGAGCTCGCGGTCCAGGATCAGCAGCGACGCCGGCTCGCCCCCGAGCGTCTTCAGCGTCTGGACGATCTCGCGCCGCCGTGCGCTCCTCCTCGACCTGTTCGGTCACGAACCACTGCAGGAACACCTGGCTCGCGTAGTCGCCGTGCTGGACGGCCATACCGAACAGGCCGTCGATCATCATCGTCACGTTCATCTCGTGCGCGAGCGCCTGCTCGAACGCCCCCTGGGGCGTGCCGAAGTCCGACTGCGGGCGCGTCGATGCCCGTGAGCATCACGCGGCCGCCCCGATCGACCACGTGCCGGACGAACTTCAGGGCGTGGTCGCGTTCCTCGTCCGACTGGAGCTTGAACCAGTGCGCGAACCCCGGCAGCGCCTGCTCCTCGCAGTAGGCGGACATCGCCAGGTACAGGTGCGACGAGTAGAGCTCGGCCGCGATCTGCGTGTTCATCGCGTTCTCGATGTCGGGTGAGAGCATCGCCGGTCCTCCTTCGGGTGCGATCGGTCCGAGCCTACTCCGACCCGGGCAGGGTGAGCTCGGCGACCAGCGGCCGGTGGTCGGACGCCTCGCGCGCGTCGGGGCCGGGAGGGACGAGGACACGTTCGACCACGATGCCCTCCGAGACGAACAGGTAGTCGATCCGCGCCGTCCGGCTCGTCCGCCGGGAACGTGTCTCCGTCCGCGTCGCCGCCCAGCAGCCAGGCGTCGCGGAACCGTTCGGACAGGAACCCCACGGCTCGGCCGTCGGGCCGCTCGTTGAGGTCGCCGCCGGCGACGATCGGGGCGTCGAGGTCGTCGACCAGCGCCGCGAGCGCCCTCGCGTCCTCGAGCCGCTCGCGCGGGTGCAACCCCAGATGCATCGAGACCGCGCAGAGCCTCGCGTCGCCACGCCCGAGCGTCGCGACGAGCGCACCCCGCGGGTAGAGCCACGGGCCGCCTTCGAAGCGGTGTTGCCGGTGTTCGACGATCTGCCAGGGCGGCCCGGACGAGCACCGCGTCCTTCACGCGGCGCCGGAGGGGTGACCACGGGTCCGCGGCGAGCTCCATCCCGAGGGCCTTCGCGAACCGCCGGAGGCGCCACCTGGATCCGGTCTCGTTCAGCAGGACCAGGTCGGGCTCGAAGTGGCCCACCAGCCGCACGAGGCGATCGAACCCGTCCCGGAACCCGCGGACGTTGTAGACGACGACCCGCACGCGCATCTGGGGTCGGAGGTTAGCCCGCGACGATGCTCGTGCCGGACTCCCCCGCCAGCACCGCGACCGCCGCGTCGAGATCACCGATCGCCGAACGCGCGCCGCCCTGCTTCGACGAACCGGACCGCGGCCTCGACCTTCGGGCCCATCGAGCCGGCGCCGAACTCCCCCGCCTCGAGCAGCTCGCGGGCCTCCTTCGCCGTCATCCGTTCGATCGGCTCGGCGCGCTCGGTGCCGAACCCGCGCTGGCACGGCCGCCACGTCGGTGAGGACCAGCAGCGTCGAGGCCTCGACGTCGCGGGCCAGGATCGCCGCCGCGAGGTCCTTGTCGACCACGCCCTCGCGCCCGATCAGCCTCGGGCCCTCCTCGACCACGGGGATGCCCCCGCCGCCGGAGGCGATCACGATCGTGCCCTCGCCGACCAGCGTGCGGATCACGGGGGCCTCGACGATCGAGTACGGGTCGGGCGAGGGCACGACGCGGCGGAACCCGCCGTGCGGGTCGGGCCTCAGCACCCAGCCCTGCTCGGTCTCGAGCTGCCTCGCCTCGGCCTCCTCGTAGAACGGACCGATCGGCTTGGTGGGGTTCGCGAACGCCGGGTCGTCGGGGCGGACGCGCGTGAGCGTCAGGACCGTCGCGACGGGCCGCTCCATCCCGCGTTCGAAGAAGACGTCGCCGATCGTGACCTGCAGGAGGTAGCCGATCAGCCCCTGGCTCTCGGCGCCGCAGACGTCGAGCGGCATCGGGTGCACCCACCGCTTCGCGGCCTCCTGCTGCAGGAGGATCCGGCCCACCTGTGGACCGTTCCCGTGGGTGACCACGACCTCCCAGCCGGCGGCGGCGATGTCGGCGATCCCCTCGGCCGCCGAACGCGCCGACCCGTACAGGTTCTCGAACGTGTCGTCCTGCCCGCGGCGCAGCAGCGCGTTCCCGCCGAGCGCGACGACGACGCGTTCCATCCGAGTCCTACTCGAGGACCGGCTTCAGCACGTCGAGCAGGCTCGGCGAGTCCGGCAGCACCTCGAGGTCGTACCGAACACGCACGGCGGGCTTGCTGATCTCGATCACGCGCCGGAGGTCGATCGGCGTGCCGATCACCACGACGTCGACCTCGGCCGAGTCGATGATCTGCGCCATCTCGGCGAGCTGGCCGTCCGAGTACCCCATCGCCGGCAGCACCGGCGCCGACGTCGTACTTGCGGAAGGTCTCCGCGATCGTGCCGACCGCCCAGGGTCGGGGGTCGACGATCTCGGCGGCGCCGTGGTTGCGCGCCGCGACGACCCCCGCGCCGAACTTCATCTCGCCGTGGGTGAGCGTCGGGCCGTCCTCCACGACGAGCGCCCGCTTGCCGCGGATCGCCTCGGGGTCGTCGACCGTGACGCGGCTGTTGGCCCTGACGACGGTCGCGGTCGGGTTCAGCTCGCGGATCGTGTCCATCAGCTGGTTCACCTGCTCGGTCGACGCCGAGTCCATCTTGTTGATCACGATCACGTCGGCCATGCGCAGGTTGGCCTCGCCGGGGTGGTAGCTCGGTCTCGTGCCCGGCGCGGAGCGGGTCGGCGACCACGACGTGGACGTCCGGGCGCGTAGAAGGGCAGGTCGTTGTTCCCGCCGTCCCACAGCAGCACGTCGCACTCGGCCTGCGCCCGCTCGAGGATGTCGCCGTAGTCGACACCCGCGTAGATGATCGTGCCCGAGGTGATGTGGGGCTCGTACTCCTCGCGCTCCTCGATCGTGGTGTCGTAGCGGTCGAGGTCCTCGAGCGTCGCGAACCGTTGGACCCGCTGCGCCTCGAGGTTCCCGTACGGCATCGGGTGCCGAACGGCCACCACGCGCTTGCCCTGCGTCCTTCAGCGTCTGCGCGATCGCGCGCGTCGTCTGGCTCTTGCCCGAACCCGTCCGGACGGCGCAGACCGCGACGACCGGGACGGTGGCCTGCAGCATCGTCTCGCTCGGCCCGAGCAGCTCGAAGTTCGCGCCGGCCGCGAGCACCTCGCTGGCCTTGTGCATCACGTACTGGTGGCTCACGTCCGAGTAGCTGAAGACGACGTCGTCGACCCGCTCGTCCCTGATCAGCTGCGCGAGCTCGCTCTCGTCGTGGATCGGGATCCCGTTCGGATAGCGCTCGCCGGCGAGGCTGGGCGGGTACATCCGGTCGTCGATGAACGGGATCTGCGTCGCGGTGAAGGCGACGACCTCGTAGCGACGGTCGCCGCGGTAGGCGACGTTGAAGTTGTGGAAGTCGCGCCCGGCGGCTCCCATGATGAGGACACGACGCGGCATGGCCGAGGTCCTTTCGGAGGGTCCGAGGGTTTGATGCGCGGGAGAAGCCTCGCCGGTCCACGCACGGCGGGACCCCGGCGAGGCCCGCTCTTCAGGGACGAATCTACCCGGGTTGGGCGGGTTCCGGCATCAGCCCTTCGGCGGCGGCTCTTCGACCCACCCGGACGGACCCACCCGCCCGAACGGGCGGGCGAAGTGGCTGACCGCGACGGTCCAGCCCTCGTCTCGTGCCCGGCCGACGAGCCTTACCCGGGACCGGCACGCCTGGTCCGCGTCGACGTCGTGGTTCGAGGGGTGCTCCGGGCGCCGAGATCTGGAGCGGCGTGTGCAGGAGATCGCCGGTGAACAGCATCGATCGGCCACCGTCATCGAGCACCACCGACCGGTGGCCGGGCGTGTGCCCGGGCGCATGCACCACCCGCACGCCCGGCCAGACGCTCGCGGTCCTCGGCCGCCAGGTCGACCATCCCGAGCTCGAACAGCCGCTGCATCGCGCCGCGAGCCCAGTTCGGGATGGTCCGGCCCCCACCGAACGCGACCAGTCCGCCGGATGCACGACGTGCACGGCGTTCGGGTAGCGGGGCTCGCCGTCCACGACCGAGCCGCCCGCGTGATCGGCGTGCAGGTGGGTGTGCACCACCATCCGGACCTCGGCCGGATCGACCCCGGCGATCGGGAGCGCCTCCTCGAGCGGGGTGTGCTCGGCCCAGGGCCGAACGGGCGGGAACGGGCTCACCCCCGCGTCGACCAGCAGCAGGCCGGTGGGCGTTCGGAGCGCGAACGCGTGGACGTGCCAGGGCCACGCATCCTCGCCGACGAACGCCCACGGGTAGCGATCGCGCTCGGCGTCCCAGTCGACCTCGGCGCCGGGCATCTCGTCGGAGAGCTCGAGCGGCGCGTAGCCCTCGCAGACGACCGAGACCTCCACGCGTCCGAGCGCGGAAGGGTTCGTGCATCCCGCCTCGACCCTACCGAAGGATCACCCGCCGAGATCGGACGGCGTGTCGACGTCGAACAGGGTTCGGCGCTCCGGGATCGAGCGCCACCCAGGTCGGCCTCGTCGATCGACGGCGAGCCGGAGCGCGTCGAGCAGGTCGCGGAGCGCCCGCCGGCCGTCGTGCAGCAGCGCGTGCGCGACCTCGACCGCCCTCGCGGTCCGAACGACGCTCGGCAGCGGCCGGAACCCATCGCCGTCCTGCAGCGCCACGGCCTCGACGTCGGCCTCCCCCGCCACCTGCAGCATCTCGAGCAGGACCCGGGTCTGCAGGTCCGGCATGTCGCCGCCGGTGACCAGGGCGAACTCGGTCCCGACGGCGAGCAGCCCCGCGTGGACCCCGGCGAGCGGACCCTCGCCCTCGGTCGGGTCGCGCGCGAACCGTGCCGGGGCGCCGATCGGCATCGGCGGTTCGGGCGCGTCGGGAGCCAGGACGACGATCACCTCCGAACACACCTCGCCGAGCCGGAGGACGGCGTGCTGCAGCATCGGCATCCCGCGGTAGGGCTCGGAGAGCTTGTCGCGGCCGAACCGCGTCGAGCGCCCGCCCGCCAGGACGACGCCCGTGACCTCAGGCAGGCCGGTCCCCCGTCGACGGCTGCCCGGCGGTGTCGGCGTCCTGCGCCGGCGCGCGGTTCTGCACGAACTGGAACCCGAACCGCCCCTTGATGCACAGGTGGCCGCTCGTCACCTGGTTGTCCGAGGGCGAGGTGACCTTCACGATCGAGTTGTCCTGCACGTGGACCTCGAGATCGCAGCCGACGCCGCAGTACGGGCAGATCGTCTCGGTCACCGTCTGCTGCGACTCGTCCCAGGTGCCGGCCTCGCGCATCTCGTGCTCGCTGGTGAACATCAGGGCGCCGGTCGGGCACACGCCGATGCAGTTGCCGCAGTAGACGCACGCCGAATCCGGCAGCCCGACGTCGAACTCGGTCGAGATCCGCGCGTCGAACCCCCGGCCGGCCACCGAGATCGCGAACGTGTTCTGCGCGTCGACCCCGCAGGCCTCGACGCACTTGTAGCAGAGGATGCACTTGGAGTAGTCGCGGACGTAGAGCTCGTTGTCCACCTTGACCGGCTGGTGGACGGTCTCGGCCGCCGCGCCGTCCGGCTCGTGGTGATGACCGGCGTGGCGGGCGTCGCGCTCGCCCGCTGCCGCGGGCTCGGCCGGTGCGCCGTACCGCGCCGGATCGGCGCCGTAGTCGGCCTGCCAGCGCTCGACGTCGGCACCGGTGAGCCCGACGTCGACGCTCGAGCCGAGGAACTCGAGCACCATCTTGCGCGAGAGCCGGACGCGTTCGGAGTCGGTCTTGACCTTCATCCCGGCCTCGGCCTTGCGCGCGCACGAGGGCACGAGCACGCGCGAGCCCTCGAGCTCGACCACGCACACCCGGCAGGCGTTGACCGGCGTCAGGTTGTCGGCGTAACAGAGCGTCGGCGTGTCGACTCCTTCGCCGCGGAGCGCGTCCAGGATCGTCGAGCCCTCGGGGACGCGGACCGGCTTGCCGTCGACCTCGAGCTCGATCAGGCGGTTGGGCGGCGCGAGCGGGACGACCGTCATGCGGCACCCCCGTCGAAGATCTTGAGGCGATGGATCGCCGAGTCGACCGCGTTCGCGGCCAGCTGCCCGAGACCGCAGATCGACGCGTCCCGCATCACCTGACCGATCTCGCCGATCAGCGCGAGCTCGTCGGCGAGCGAGCCGTTCGCGCGACCCTTGATGACCCGCGCGAGCGCCTCCTCCTGCCGGACGGTTCCCACCCGGCACGGGACGCACTGCCCGCACGACTCGTCGCGGAAGAACGCCGCGATCCGCAGGACGATGTCGGTCAGGTCCACGTCCTCGTCGAACACCATCACGACCCCCGACCCGAGCGTGACCCCCGCGGCCTTCGAGTCCTCGAACGTGAGCCGCAGGTCCAGGTCGTCCGACGTCACGAACGATCCCGCCGCGCCGCCGAGCAGGATCGCCTTCAGCGCCTTGCCGCCCCGGACGCCGCCGGCCATCTCGAGCAGCTCGCGGAGCGTGATGCCGTGCTCCACCTCGTACACGCCGGGGCGTTCGACGCATCCGGAGAGACAGAACAGCCGGGGTCCCGTCGAGTCGGGCGTGCCGATCTCCGCGTACGCCTCGCCGCCGAGCGTGAGCACCTCGAGCACGTTCACGAGCGTCTCGACGTTGTTGATCCCGGTGGGCTTGCCGAAGACGCCACGCTCGACGGGGAACGGCGGCTTGTTGCGGGGCTCGCCGCGCTTGCCCTCGATCGAGTTGAACAGCGAGGTCTCCTCGCCGCAGATGTAGGCGCCGGCGCCACGCCGGAGCTCGACGTCGAAGGCGAACCCCTCCCCCATCACGTCGGCCCCGAGGAACCCGTGCGCGTACGCCATCTCGATCGCGTGTTCGAGCCTCGAGGTCGCGAGCGGGTACTCGCCGCGGATGTAGATGAAGCCCTTCTCGGAACCCGTCGCGTACCCGGCGATCGTGAGCGACTCGAGGACGGCGAACGGGTCGTGCTCCATCAGGACCCGGTCCTTGAACGTGCCGGGCTCGGATTCGTCGGCGTTGCAGATGAAGTAGTGCGGTTGGACCGGCTGCTTCGCGACCGCCTCCCACTTCACGCCCGCGGGGAACGCGGCGCCGCCCCGCCCCTGGAGCTTCGAGTCCTTGAGCTCGGCGATCACGCCCTCGGGACCGAGCTCGACCGCCCGCCGGAGCGCCTCGTAGCCACCGTGCGCCCGGTAGTCATCGAGCGACGCCGGGTCGACGACGCCGACCCGGCGGAGCAACCGGAGCTCCTCGCGCGTGCCGTCGGTCTGCGGCGCGACGTCCACGACCTCCGCGCCGCTCATCATCGTCCAGGGACCGCCGTGCAGGAACGGGTCGAGCCGTTCGATCGAGACCGGGCCGAACGCCACGTCCCTCGAGCCGGAGCCCTGCAGGAGCGCCGCCGGCGCGCGCTCGCACATCCCGAGGCAGGGGCTCCGAAGGACCTGCTCCGAACCGACCTGCCGGATCACCTCGTCGATCAGGCCCTCCGCACCCGCGACCTTGCACGCGATGTCGTCGCACAGGTGCAGGACCGTCGTCGGTCGCGGTTCGACCGAGAACATCGCGTAGAACGTCGCGACGCCGTAGGCCTCGGCGGGCGGGACCGTGAGGCGCTCGCACGCGTAGCGGAGACCACCGGGACTGATCCAGCCCGCGCTCGACTGCAGCGCATGCAGGACGGGCAGCAGCAGGTGGCGCTGCTCCCGCGCCTCGTGCCCGCCCCGAGCCACACGCCCGTCCGCCTCGGTCCGCTCACCCACCCGACCATCCCGAGGTCGCCGCGCCGAGGACCGCGTCGACGGCGGCGCGTTCGTCGTCGCTGGCGAGGTCGTCGGAGCAGGACGAGGTCCACGGCGGCGCTACGCCCCCACCGACTCGGAGATCTTCTCGATCCGGACCGCGGTCGCCTTGAACTCGGCGGTCCCGGACTTCGGGTCGGTGGCGTCGATCGTGAGGATGTTCGTGTCGACCTGGTCGGGGAAGTGCAGCGTCATGAACACGAGACCCGGACGGAGGCCCCGGTCGACCCGCGCCGGGACCTCGAGCGAACCCCTCCGTGAGGTCACGAGGACGACCTCACCCTCCGCCACGCCGAGCCGATCGGCGTCCTCGGGGGAGAGGTCGATCGTCTCGCCGCGTCGCAGCGGCGACGTGTACCCGCCGGTCTGGACACCGGTGTTGTACGAGTCGAGCCGGCGGCCGGTCGTCAGGCGGAGCGGGAACTCCTCGGTCAGCTCGTCCACCGGGGGCTCGAACGGCGTCACGCTGAACGGCGCCTTGGGGCCGCGCTTGTCCCGCTCCTCCTCCCACAGCCGGGCGTGCAGGAACAACGTCCCCTCGTGCTCCTCGTCGTAGCACGGCCACTGGATCCCCTCGAGCGCCTCGAGGCGTTCGTAGGTCATCCCGGCGTGCATCGGCGAGACCGCCCGGAGCTCGTCCCAGGCCGAGCGCGGCGTGACCTCGCCCCAGTCCCGCCCGAGCCGCTTCGCGAGCTGCGCGATGATCCAGATGTCGTCCTTCGCCTCGCCCGGCGGTTCGAGCACCTTGCGGACGCGCTGGACCCGCCGCTCGCTGTTGGTGACCGTGCCCTCGGACTCGAACGCCGAGTTGGACGCCGGGCAGGACGACGTCGGCCATCTTCGCGGTCTTCGTCATGAACAGGTCCTGGACGATGAGCGTGTCGAGGTTCCCCATGAGCTTGCGCGCGCGGCCGACGTCGGCCTCCGAGGAGGCCGGGTTCTCGCCGATCACGTAGAGCGCGGTCAGCACCCCGTGCTCCATCCCGTCGAACATCTGCGTCAGGTTCCGGCCGTACTTGCGGATCGACCGGGACGCCGCACACCTGCTCGTACCGCGCGCAGGCCTCGGGGTCGTTCTCGATGTCCTGGAACCCCGGCAGCTTGTTCGGGATCGCGCCCATGTCGCCGCCGCCCTGCACGTTGTTCTGACCGCGGAGCGGGTTCAGGCCGCTCCCGTACCGCCCCACGTGCCCGCAGAGCAGCCCGAGGTTGATCAGGGCCAGCACGTTGTCGGTCGCGTTGTGGTGTTCGGTGATGCCGAGGGTCCAGCAGATCTCGGCCCGGTCGGCCTTCGCGTAGGTGTGCGCGAACTCGCGGATCACCTCGGCGGGGATCCCGGTCGCCTGCTCGCCGCGCTCCAGGGTCCACTCCATCACCGAGTCCCGGTAGGCGCGGAACCGCATCGTCGCTCGCTTGACGAACGTCTCGTTCACGAGGTCCGAGACGATGATCTCGCGCGCCATCGTGTTCGACAGCGCGATGTCCGAACCCACGTCGATCCCGAGCCACAGGTCGGCCCACTGGGCCGAGGTCGTCCGACGCGGGTCGACGACGACGAGCCGGGCGCCCTTGCGGATCCCCTTGAGCACGTGATGGAAGAAGATCGGATGCGTCTCGCGCGCATTCGACCCCCACAGCACGATGAGATCGGTGTTCTCGATCTCCTCGTACGAACTGGTTCCCCCACCTGCTCCGAACACCGTCGCCAGACCGACGACCGAAGGAGCGTGTCAGGTGCGGTTGCAGCTGTCGATGTTGTTGCTGCGAAGGACCGTCCGCATGAACTTCTGCGCGACGAAGTTCATCTCGTTGGTGGCCTTCGAGCAGCTGAACAGGCCGACCCCTTCACCGGCGTTCCGCTCGGTGGCCGCCCGCAGACCCGCCGCTGCCCGATCGAGGGCCTCGTCCCAGGTCGCCGTTCGCAGGCCGCCGTTGTCGCGGACCATCGGCTCGGTGAGCCGCGTGAGCCCGTTCTTCATCGAGGCGTGCTCCTTTCGCTCGGCTCCGAGACCGATTGTATGCCCCGGTTCGGGGGTCGGCCCCCTCAGGCGGGGACGCGCTCGGCGTGGCTGTAGACGTTCGCGCGCCCGTCGCGGACGAACCCGACCAGCGTCATCCCGAACCGCTCGGCGGCCTCGACCGCGAGCGAGGAGGGTGCGCTCACCGCGCTGACGATCGGGATGCCGGCCACCGCCGCCTTCTGGACGATCTCGAACGACGCCCGCCCGCTCACCTGCAGGATCGTCCCGTCCGCCGGGAGGCGGCCGGCCAGGTAGCGCTCGCCCACCACCTTGTCGACCGCGTTGTGGCGCCCGACGTCCTCACGGACCGCGAGCGGCGTGCCCGCCGGGTCGAACAGTCCCGCCGCGTGGAGCCCGCCGGTCCGCTCGAACACCGCCTGCGCCTCTCGGAGCCGGTCGGGCAGGGAGACCAGCGAGCGCCGAGATCGACCTCGGGCCCGGGAGCGACGGGCTCGCACCGGACCTCGATGTCCTCGAGCGCGGCCTTGCCGCAGACCCCGCAGGAGGAGTTCGCGTAGAAGTTCCGCCGGAGCCGCTCGGCGTCGAACGGCCGCTCGAGCGTGACCGAGACCACGTTGTAGCGCTGGTCCTCGCCGGGCAGGTTGTCGCAGTAGGCGACGCGCTTCACGTCGCCGGGTGCGATCAGGCCCTCGGTGAACAGGAACCCGACGGCGAGCTCGAAGTCGCCCCCGGGCGTTCGCATCGTCACCGCCACCTGCGCCTGTTCCTGGCCGGGGCCCTGCACGCGGATCTCGAGCGGCTCCTCGGTGGCCAGGCTGTCGGTGCGCTCGGACCGGACACCGTCGTTCACGGCCACGACCCGGGCGCGGGTGGAGCTGTGCCGGATCGGTTCGGTGACGGTCACCGCTCCAGTATCCGACCGGAGACCGCGTCGGTCCATGTCTCCAGGGAGCGGGCCTCAGTGGGAGACGGCCGCGGCGGCGATCTCGGAGACGAGCTCGCGCTTCCAGAACCGGTCGAGCGCGAACGGCGCGATCAGCTCGGGCACCGTGCCCGTGTGGACCAGATCGGCCATGGTCACGCCGACGATCGGCGTGGCCTTGAACCCGTAGGTCCCCCACCCGCCGTCGATCAGGAACCCCTCGACCTCGGTCTTCCCCATGATCGGCGAGTAGTCGGGCGAGACGTCGCACAGACCGCCCCACGCCCGCATCACCTTGACCCGCGACAGGAACGGGAGGAGCTCCAGCGTGTGCTCCGCGGTGACCTCGAGGAAGTTCAGCGTCGAGTCCTGCGAGTACGACGAGTACGGCTCGATCTCCGAGCCGACCAGCACCTCGCCGCGGTCGGTCTGCGAGACGTAGACGTGCAACGTCGCCGAGACCAAGATCGCGTGCAGGAACGGCTTGAGCGGCTCGGTCACGAACGCCTGCAGCGGATGGGTCGTGATCGGGACGCGGATCCCGGCCATCCGCGCGATCTCCGAGGTCCACCCGGCGACCGCCGAGACGACCACGGGTGCCGACACCTCCCCCGCGGACGTCGACACGCCGGTGACCCTGCCGCCGTCGACGTTCACGCCCGTGACCTCGACGCCCTGATGGATCTCGACGCCCATCCGGTCCGCCTGCCGCGCGTACGCCCACACCACGGCGTCGTGGCGGATCACCCCGCCCGGCGGGTGGTACAGCGCCGCCATGATCGGGAACGCCGGACGGTCCGAGAGGTCGAGCTGCGGACAGAGCGTGCGGATCTCGTCCGGGTAGATCACGCGCGAGTCGACGCCGAGCAGCCGGTTCACCTCGGCGCGCTCGTGCGCGACGTTCACCGCTCGCTCGGCGTGGGCGAGCGTCAGGTGCCCTGCTGCGAGAACAGGAGGTTGTAGTCGAGCTCCTGCGCGAGGTGCTCGTACAGCTTCAGCGCCTCCTTGTAGAAGGCGACACCCTCGGGCGTTCGGTAGTTGGCGCGGATGATCGTGGTGTTGCGGCCCGAGCCACCGGCGCCGATGTAGCTCTTCTCCAGGATCGCGACCTTCGTGATGCCCCGCTTCGCGAGCTCGTAGGCGATCGCGAGACCGTGGGCGCCGCCGCCGACGATCACGACGTCGTAGGTCGGCTTTAGGTCGTGGCGGCGCCACATCGTCCACGGCTGGAAGTACCGGATCGGATGCATCGCTACGACCACCCCTCCGCGCGGAGCGCGCGCCAGCCGACCGGACGCCCCGCCCGTCCGCCGCACGGCGTCGAGCACCGTCTCCCAGGCGTAGCGCGCGAACTCGGCCGCGACGTAGGCCTCGAGCACCGGGACCTCGAGGTCGCGCCGGGCCACCACCGCTCGGACGTCGGCGATCGGCGCGCCCGGTCGCCTCGCCGGCCGCGAGCGAGGCGGGGTCCCACGACGTGAGCCGGGCGAGCACCTCGTTCAGCGCAGGTCCCGGCGAGCGCGAACCCGACGAACAGATGCGTCACGTCGGTCACCATCGCGCCGTCGCCGGCCGCCGAGCCGAGCTTCGGGACCAGGACCTCCTCGCCACCGGGTTCGGCCAGCAGGAGCGCCCAGTCGTCGGCGATCCGAGCGGTGAGGACGTCGCCCGCCGCGGACAGGGCGCCGTCGAGCGAACCACGGACGTCGATCTTGCCGCGCGCCGTCACGTCGGCGAGCCGCGACGCCGCTCCCGCAGGCGCGCGCGTTCGGTCGGCCTCGTCGCCGTAGTGCGCGACGAGCTCCCAGCCCGCCTCGCGGTCCGACGACGGCGCCGAGGTCCGCGTGCGATCCGCGCGAGCGGCGAGCGGCGGATCGGCTCGTTCACGACCGGAGCCTCGCGCCCTCGGGGTCGTAGAACGGCCGCATCGCGACGGTCGCGTTCGCGCGGTGCCGGCCGAACTGGATCTCGAACGGCGTCCCGTCGCTCGCCCAGCCCGCGGGCACCCAGGCGAGGCCGACGATGCTCCCGGCCGCGGCGCTCGCGCGGGCCGAGGTGACGCGGCCGACCCAGATGCCGTCGTGGACCACGCTCGCGCCCTCGGGCGGCACCCACGGTCCCCGAACACGTGAAGCCGACGAGCCGCTCGCCCGGCGCCTCGGCGTCGAGGCCCTCGAGCCCCCGCTTGCCGAGGAAGTCGTCCTTGTCCGCCTTGACCGTCCAGCCGAGACCCGCCTCGAACGGGTCGGACTCGGCGTCGGTGTCCTGCCCGACGAGGATGTGCTGCTTCTCCAGGCGGAGGATCCGCTGCGCCTCCAGCCCGAACGGCCGGATCCCGTGCGGCTCGCCGGCGGCCATCACCTCGTCCCAGACGTGCTCGCCGACCATCGAGGGCACGTGGATCTCGTACCCGAGCTCGCCGACGAACCCGATCCGCAGCACGAGCGCCGGCACGCCGGCGACGTCCATCGTGCGTCGCCGACAGGTAGGGCACCGCCTCGCCCGAGACGTCGGCGTCGGTGAGCGAACGCATCACGTCGCGCGACGCCGGGCCCGCGAGGTTCACCGCCGCGTACGCGCCCGTGAGGTTCAGGACGCGGACGTCGAGGCCCCAGTCGGCGTTCCACCACGTGATCCACCGTTCGAGCGCCGCCGTGTTCCCCGTGGTGACGGTGACGAAGAACTCGTCGTCGCCGAGCCGGGCGACGGTCCCGTCGTCCACGATCACGCCCTCGTCGTTCAGCATCACGCCGTAGCGGATCCGGCCGATCGGCGAGGTCGGCGAACCGGCTCGGGTAGAGGCGCTCGAGCAGGGTCACGGCCTCCGGTCCCTTGACGCGGAACTTGCCGAGCGTGCTCACGTCGATCACGCCGACGCGCGTCCGAACGGCCTCGACCTCGTCCTCCGGCGACGTGTAGTGGTGGGGCCGGCGCCAGTCGCCCGCCCACATGAACGTGGCGCCGGCGTCGACGTGCCGGTCGTGGATCGTCGTCTCCTTGCGCGGGTTCCGGCGCCACCCCGCGAGCGTCCCGAGCTCCACCGGGGTCCACGGCGGGCGGGCGGTCGTCGGGCGCGTCTGCGAGAAGGACGAGCCGGTCGCCCGCGAGCACAAGCGCTGCGAGGCCATCATGCAGGCCTTGCCCTGGCACGGACCCATCGTGATCGTCGTGTACCGCTTGAGGAGCTCCATCGAGTCGAACCCCTCGGTGACGGCGGTCTTCAGCTCCTTGTTCGTCACGTCCATGCACAGGCAGGCGAACTGCTTGCCGTGGCCGGCGCCGACCTCCGGCGGCAGGACGACGGGGTCCCCTTCGGCCGCGGCGTCGGCGCGGAGGCGCTCGATCCGTTCGTCGGCGTCGGGCGGAGCGAGCCCCAGCGCCATCCCCGCCTCGAGCCCCGCGAGCCGGCCCTGCGCGATCGCGCCTTCGAGCGAGCGAGCGCCGGCGACCGCGCCCGCGGCGTGGACGTTCGGCGGGCAGGTGCGTGGGCAGGAACGCCTGCGCCGCCTCGTCGAACGCGAGCTCGGCGCCGGTCATCGCGAGCAGGTTCGTCGAGGGGACCTGGAACCCCGCGAGGACGACGAGGTCGCAGGGGATCGTTCGGCCTCCCTCCTCGCCCGGGACCCCGACCACGACCTCGCGGACGCGGCGGCGCCCCTCCGCGGCCACGATCGTGGAGCCCGCGATGACCGCGAGCCCGTCGATCGGGCGCGCGTCGGGCCGCAGGTCGACGACCGTCACGTCGGCGCCCGCGGCGCGGAGCGTACGAGCGGTCTCGTAGCCCCTTCGCGCTCGAGGTGAGGACCACGGCGCGCCGCCCCGGGAGCACGCGGTAGCGGTCCACCAACAGGTCCGACGGCGGACGAGAGCATCACGCCGGGCAGGTCGTTGTTCGGGAACACCGCGGCCTGCTCGACCGCGCCGGTCGCGAACACCAGGTGCCGCGCCCGGATCCGGTAGAGGCGATCGCCGTTCGCGGCCGCGATCAGCGGCCCCCCGAACACCCCGAACGCCGGCGTCCCCTCGATGATCCTCGCGCCGGCGGCCTCGGCCTCCGCCGCCAGCTCGGCGCGCATCGACCCCGACCTCGGCGCGTTCCTCGAGCACCAACGTCGAGGCACCCGCACTCGCGGCCTCGGCCGCCGCCGCGAGACCGGCCGGGCCGGCGCCGATCACCAGGACGTCGGCGTGGAGGTTGTGGACCTCGCGCGGCTCGTGGTCCGCGTCCTTCGGCGCCTTGCCGAGCCCGGCCTTCGAGCGGATGAACGGTTCGACCGTCTTCCACGCCCACCGCGGCCGGTGGAAGATCTTGTAGTAGAAGCCCGGCGGCATCATGAACGAGAACGTGTTGAGCCATCCGTGGATGTCGTGGTCCACGCTCGGCCACGCGTTCTGGCGTTCGACGCGCATCCCGTCGCGGACGGGCTCGGTGCACGAGCGGACGTTCGGGATCCCGTCGACCTGCATCAGGCAGTTCGGACATGCCCCCGTCATGCAGAACAGGCCGCGCGCCCGGTGGTACTTGAACGAGCGACCGGTGATCGAGACGCCCGCGGCCGCCAGCGCCGAACCGATCGTGTCGCCCTCGAACGCGTCGACCGTGCGACCGTCGAACTCGAACGAGACCGGCCGGTCGCGCCGGATGGCCTCGCCGGGACGCGGGGGGAGCCGTTCGGTCACGCGGTCGAGGCCCCGTCGAGGGACTCGTCGCCGCCGGACGGCTCGCCGTCTCCCTCACCCGGCCAGAACGTCCGCCGGACCTCGTTCGTCCCCGTGTGCCGTTCGGCGAGGAACCACCTCCGGCACCCGTCGCGATGCAGCCACCATTCGGTCTGCCAGCCGTTGACGTTCTCGCGGAAGAAGAGGTAGCCCGCCAGGTCGCGATCGGATGCGTCCGGGCCGGCCCGGCGGGTGCGTTCGCCGCCGTAGGAGAACTCGAGCGCCTCCCGCGGGCCGCAGTTCGGACAGTCGATGAGGAAGGTCACGGTCGGCCGGCCGCGTCGTTCGGAACCCAGACGAGGCAGGTGACCCGGTCCCGAACGGCCCCGAGCGCCTTGCGGTAGCGCCGCTCGCGGAGGGCCGTTGCGATCCGGGCCGAACACGAACAGCCCCGGACGCACGTCGGCGACCAGCTCCAACAGCGCCTGCACCGGTCGCGGGCTCCGGACCCTCAGCCGCTCCACGTGGACGCCGAGCGACCGCGCGAGCTCGGCCGAACGACGCAGCGACGCCGAGACCTCCGGCGTGAGCTCGGGGAGGGAGTCGTAGCCGAGGGTGATCGACATGCGGAGCGGTTCGAGCGCCGTCACGTTGGCCACGACGAGCCGCTGCCCGGACTCGACGGCGGTGTCGACCGCGAACACCGACGCCTCCTCGTTCAGCGGGACACCCAGCGTCGCGAGCAGGACCGGGCGGCCGGCGGCGCCACGTCCCGTCGAGACGTCCGTCCCACGATCCCTGAGGTCGACGCCCATCGGCTCACTCCGGGTGCAGCTGCCAGTGCGGGAGGTTCCGGGCCCGGCGCCGGACCTTCTGGCGCCACCGCGGCATGTAGACCAGGAACCAGAAGGCCATCAGCGCGAGGATGATCGGCAGGACGCGCTGGACGTTCATGTTGGCCAGGACGATCGCCGCCCCGACGCCGAACGCCAGCGAGCACCCCGACGACCTGGAGGCGGTAGCGCCGCATCTCCCGCATGATCCCCCAGTACTCCTCGGCCGGGATCTGCTCGGTGTTCCACCGGCGCCCGCAGTCGGGGCACACCCACCTCTGCCCGTACGGGACGCGCTCCACCTGGCCACAGTCGCAGCGGATCGTGATGGGGGCGCCACGCATCGGGCCGGATTGTATCCCCCGGGCACATCGGACCGTTTTGAACGCCCGAACCCAAAGTGCTATACCCCTCGCTGGCGTTCGACCGGATGCCTTTGGGAGGGGGATCGTCGTGGCTGAGGCCGTCATCGAGGAACGTCAGCTCCTCAAGACCCTGCACTGGTACGACGGGTTCGTCATCGCGCTGTGCCAGCCGGCCTTCCTCCTCGGGACGCTCGGCTTCACGCTCGCGACGATCGGCGTCTGGGGATCGGTCCTGCTGTGGGGCATCTCGGCGACCGTCGGGCTGCTCCAGAACTTCATCTACTCCGAGACGGCCGCGATGTTCCCCGACAAGCCCGGCGGGATCGCGCTCTACGCGCACGAGGGCTGGCGGTCGCGGTTCAGCCTGTTCGGGCCGATCGCCGCGTTCGGCTACTGGATCGGCTGGTCGGTCGTCCTCTCGTTCGTCGGCAACATCGTGGGCGCGCTGATCGTGGCGGAGTGGTTCCCCGAGTCGGGGGACGGCACGGGCGACGCGTACTTCAACCTGGGGTTCGCCGACTTCGGGCTCGCGCAGGTGATCGCGATCGTGGTGATCCTGGCGGTCTGGTCGTTCAACGTGCTCGGCGTCAAACCGTCGCTCGCCGTCGGCTACGTGACGGGCGCGCTGCTGATGGTGCCGCTGTTCATCTTCATCGTGATGCCGTACATCACCGGCGACTGGTCCAGCTCGAACCTGGAGTACGTCCACAACGTCGGCGACCCGTCCCTCGGCTTCAGCGACCTCTCGATCGCGCTGATGTGGCTGTTCATCATGTGCTGGTCCGCGTACGGGATCGAGGTCTGCGCGAGCTTCGCCCCCGAATACCACGACACGAAGCGGGACACGGCCAAGGCGCTGAAGAGCGCCGCGGCGTTCTCGCTGTTCGTGTACATCTTCCTGCCCCTCGGCCTGGGTGGCGTGGTCGGTTCGACCGGCGACTACGGCAGCTTCTACGTGGCGGCGCTCAAGGAGATCGCCGGGGATGTGGTCGGCGGCTTCGCGGTCGTCTGTCTGATCGCGAGCCTGATCCTGGCGATGAACACGGCCACGGCGGACGGCGGCCGGGCGTTGTACGGGATCGCCCGCGACGACATGACGATCAAGTGGTTCCACCACCTGAACCGCTTCCACGTGCCCGCGCGCGGCATGACGGTCGACATGGTGGTGAACATCGGCCTGCTGCTCCTCCTCGGCGCGAACAACTTCGTGATCCTGTACATCTCGAACATCGGGTACGTGTTCTGCCACGTGCTGGCGCTCTCGGGGTTCCTGCTGCTCCGGCGAGACCGGCCCGGGTGGCCGCGCCCGATCAAGGTGGGGAACGCGTGGCTGCCGATCGCCGGCGGTCCTTGCGCTGTTCAACCTGGTGCTGGTCGTCTACGGCATCTGGGATCAGGACTCTCGCCGCGTACCTCGGCTTCTACGAGTTCACCGGGCTGCCGCTCTACCTGGGGCTCGGCGTCCTGGTCGTGCGGTGCTCCTGTTCTTCTACCGGCGGGTCGTCCAGGACAAGGCCAAGATCACGTTCCGCGACCGCGACGTGCCGACGATGCCGAACGAGGAGCAGATGGCGCTCCTGCGCGAGGAGTCGATCCGGCCTAGCAGCTCCGACGAGCTCGTACCCGGACGGGGGCGGCCTTCGGCCGCCCCCGTCGCGTGTCCGGGGCGCCTCGCGTTGCCCGGCCCGAGCCTTCGAAACTAGGATGTGACCTCGCTCGCGGACACCCACGCCACCAGGAGGACACCGATGTCGGAGAAGATGTGGGGTTCGGAGCCCTTCTGGGGCCTGGGGTACGACTGGGATCCGGACTGGGTCTACACCGATCGGCAGAAGGAACTCCGCGCCACCCTGATCGAGCTCTGCGAGAAGGAGCTGCGCGCCAACGCCAAGCGGTTCGACGACGAGCTGATGTTCCCGCGTCGGAACCTCGAGCTGCTCGGCGAGCACGGGTTCCTCGGCCTCACGGTGCCCGAGGAGTACGGCGGCCTCGGCGAGGACCACGTCGCCTACTCGATGGTGTGCGAGACGATCGCCCGGTACGGCTGCGCCTCGACCGCGATGTGCTACGTGATGCACATCGGCGCCGTGAACGCGATCATGCTGCGCCAGACGCCCGAGCTCGTCGACAAGTACATCCGCCCGCTCAACTCGGGCAAGATCGGCACGCTCTCGTACTCGGACCCCGAGACCGGGCTCGCACTTCTGGTACCCGGTCTCCTCGGGCGCCGAGCGCTCCAACGGTGGCTACAAGGTCCGGAAGAAGGCGTCGTGGACGACCTCGGCCGGGTTCGCCGACTTCTACGTCGTCCAGACCACGAGCCCGGACTTCTCCGGCTACGACGACCTGTCCGTGTTCGTGGTCGACGGGGACCAGGTGCAGTCCCAGCCTTCGCTGTGGGACGCCCTCGGGCTGCGCGGGAACCAGTCCGGACCGCTCGAGGTCCCCAACGTCGAGATCCCCGCCACCCAGCTCGTCGGGCCCGAGGGCGACGGCGCGAACTCGAACGACGAGTCCGTCGACCCCTGGTTCCTGATCGGCTCCTCGTCCGTGTGGAACGGGCTCGCGCTCGGGGCGATCGACATCGCCAAGCGCCACACGACCCGGAAGAAGCACGTCGACGTGGGCCTGCGGGTCGCCGACTACCCGACGATCCAGGACTACGTGGGCGAGGCGCTCATGGACACGAACGCCTCCCGCCTGTTCGTGCTCTCGGTCGCCCAGGCGATGGACCGCGAGACCGACGACAACACGAAGAACCCCGAGCCGGGGTCCCTGGCCCGGGGCAACTACCTGCACTGGGCGTGGCAGATCAAGTTCGAGGCCGCCAAGAACGTGGCGCACGTCGTGGACAAGATGCTGCACGCGTGCGGCGGCTCCGGCTACAAGCGCGACATGGAGCTCGAACGCTACCTGCGCGACGCGAAGGCCGGCTGGGTGATGGGCCCGACCAACGAGGTGCTCCGCCAGTTCGTCGGCAAGGCCGTGCTCCTGGGGTTCGAGTCGCTCGACTACTGGAACCAGTCGTACAACCGCCGGGCGGTCGAGAACGAGGTGAAGAAGCTCGACGCGGCCGGCAAGCGCGAGCTCGCCGAGCAGCTGCTGTCGGAGGCCTCGGAGCAGGAGCCCAAGGAACCGGCGAAGAAGGCCTAGCGCATGGCGGTCGGCAGCGGCCCGTCGAAGCTCCTGGTCGGAGGGTTCCGCGCGGCCGACCCGTCGTTCGAGCAGTACTGGGTGCGCCCGGGCGGCGCGACGGTCCTGGCGATCGCGCCCGAGGACCGGTTCACCGTGATCGACGTCGACGGCGGCCAGGTCGGCCGAGCTCACGATGCTCGCCCCCGACGGCACGGACGCGGCCGAGGCGATCGGCGCGCGGGCCGACGCGCCCGCGACGGTCGTGCGGGCGCTCGTCTCCTCGATGGTCGACGGCGCGCAGGAGGTCGTGCAGGATCTCGCCGGCCGCGGGCTGGACCCGAGCCGGGCGATGGCGGTCCGGCTGTTCGACGAGTGGTCGCCGCCGGGCTCCGAACAGTCGTTCCGCGCCGATCGCGAGGGCGTGCTCATCGTGGCCGCCCCGGCCGGCCGGCTCGTCGACGGCGCTCCCCCGCCGAGCGACCTCGTCGTCGAGGTCCACCGCGCGCGGCCGCGGACGGCGCAGGAGGTCGAGCTCCCCGCCCCGCTCGCCGAACCCCGCCTGGACTTCCGGATCGACCGGTCCACCGCCCGCAGCTACGAGGTGCAGGCCGGCGAGTTCATCCAGGTGATCGACGTCGAGGGCAAGCAGTGCTCGGACTTCCTGGCGTTCCACCGGCGCAAGCTCGACGACGGGGTCGAACGCGGGCTCGACGCGACCGTGACGCGGACGCTGATGGGCAACGCGTACCCGACGCCGGGACTGTCCGGGAAGTTCTACGACGCCGACATGGATCCGCTCGTCGAGGTCGTCCGGGACACGGTGGGCCGGCACGACACGTTCGCGCTCGCCTGCAACGCGAAGTACTACGAGGACATGGGGTACCCCGGTCACGTCAACTGCACGGACAACTTCAACGGGACCCTCACCGTGTACGAGATCGCCAAGCGCAAGGGCTGGCCGGCGCTCAACTTCTTCTTCAACACCGCGTTCAACGCCGACAACGTCCTGGTCTCGGACGAACCCTGGTCCCGCCCCGGCGACTACGTGCTCCTGCGCGCGATGACCGACCTCGTGTGCGCCTCGTCGGCCTGCCCGGACGACGTCGACCCCGCGAACGCCTGGAACCCCACCGACGTCCACGTGCGCGTCTACGCGCCCGAGCATCGGTTCAGCGTCGCGATCGCCCACCGCGTCACGCCCGAGGCCCGACCGGTCCTCACGCAGAAGACCGGGTTCCACCCGAGGGTCGAGGCGCTCACGAAGAACCTCGTCGAGTACAACGGGTACTGGCTGCCGTCCCACTTCTCGAACGAGGGCGCGATCGCCGAGTACTGGGCGTGCCGCGAGCACGCGGCGATCATGGACCTGTCGCCCCTGCGCAAGTTCGAGATCCTCGGGCCCGACGCCGAGGCGCTGCTGCAGGCGACGATCACGCGCGACGCGCGGCGGCTCTCGGTCGGCCAGGTCACGTACACGGCCGTGTGCAACGAGGCCGGCGGGATGATCGACGACGCCACGGTGTTCCGACTGGGGCAGGACAACTTCCGGTTCGTCGGCGGCGACGACTACGACGGCGTCTGGCTGAAGGAGCAGGCGGAGCGGCGCGGGCTGCACGCCTGGGTCAAGCCCTCGACCGACCAGCTGCACAACGTCGCCGTCCAGGGGCCGGCGAGCCGCGAGATCCTGCACGAGGTCGTCTGGGCCCCGCCCGCCCAGGGCTCGCTCGACGACCTCGGGTGGTTCCGCTTCCTCGTGGGCCGGGTGGGCGCGCCCGACGGGATCCCGATCGTGGTCTCGCGCACCGGCTACACGGGCGAGCTCGGCTACGAGGTCTGGTGCCATCCCGGCGACGCCGAGGCCGTCTGGGACGCGATCTGGGAGGCCGGCGAGCCGCGCGGGCTCGCGCCGTTCGGCCTGGACGCGCTCGACATGGTCCGGATCGAGGCGGGGCTGATCGTGGCCGGCAACGAGTACGACCAGCAGGTCGACCCGTTCGAGGCCGGGATCGGGTTCGCGGTCGACCTGCGGGGCGACGAGGACTTCGTCGGCCGCGCCGCGCTCGAGGAGCGCAAGGCCCACCCGCAGCGGACGCTCGTCGGGCTCGAGGTCGAGGGCAACGAGGCCGCCGGGCACGGCGACCCCGTGTTCGTCGGGCGCCAGGAGATCGGCGTCGTGACCTCGGGGACGCGTTCGCCGGTGCTGAAGCGGACGATCGCGCTCGCGCGCGTCGCGGTCGGGTTCGCCGAGCTCGGGACGAACGTCGAGGTCGGCAAGCTCGACGGGCTCCAGAAGCGGATCCCCGCCACCGTCGTCCGGTTCCCGTTCTACGACCCGGACAAGACCCGCCCGAGGTCCTAGCCGTGGCGACCGACGTCGCCGCCGAGCCGCTCGAACGCTTCACCGACGAACAGGTCGCGTCGTTCTGGCGCGACGGGTTCCTGATCGTCGAGGAGGGCCTCATCGCCCCCCGCGCGCTCGAACGCCTCCGCGAGCGCTACCTGCCGCTGTTCGAGGGCGAGTACGAGACCGGGATCCGGCCCGACGAGGTGAACTGGGTCAAGGGCCGAGATCCCGAGGAACGCACCCGCCAGCTCTGCAACGCGTGGAAGTCGGACACGGTGATCGCGGCGCAGGTGCTCTCGGCGCGGATCGGGCGGCTCGCCGCGCAGCTGATGGGGTACGAGGGCGTTCGGATCCTGCAGGACAACGTGCTGTGGAAGCCGCCGGGGACCAAGGCGATCGGGTTCCACCAGGACGGCTCGTACGCGGACTACCTCGTCCCGCCCGAGATGGTGACGTGCTGGATGACGCTGCACGAGACCGCCGCCGACGCGGGCCCGATCGCGTACGTCCGCGGTTCGAACCACTGGGGCGTCTCCCCGCCCTCGCGGGCGCAGTTCCACGCGCCCGAGGACTGGCTGGCCGGCGTTCGGGACGTGCAGCCCGCCGACGTGACCGAGCTCGAGATCGTCCCGGTCGTCGTCAAGGCCGGCGGCGGCGCGTTCCACCACAACGCGACGTGGCACGGCTCGGAGCCGAACCGCAGCGGCACGGTCGCCCGGATGGGGCTCGTCTCCCACATGCTGCCCTCGAACGCGCGGTTCCACGAGACGAACGTGGACGTGAACTACTCGCGGTACCGCCGGCACGGCGACCTGTCGATGGACGAGTCGTTCTTCCCGGTGCTGTGGGACCGCGACGGCTACCGGACGCCATGGCTCTCGGAGCTCCCCGACATCGAGGCCTAGGATCAGGTAGCGATTCGGGGCTTGACGAACGCACCGGTTGACGGCCCGGACGGGGCGTTGCGCCCGCGTAGCCGTTTCGAGGTTCGGCCTGTCGCAGCAAGACTGGGACCAAGCGAAAGAGTGCGGACGTTCCGGCTTATAGCTAGAGGTCCCGTAGCGCAGAGGCACCACGAACCGTTTTCGAACGAGGTGGCCTCGACCAGCTTCAGGTCTTGCCGACCTCGAGATGCGCGTGACCTTGCCCCGTGACGCCGGGCAGACCCGCATCTGGACCTCGTCGACGACGCCGGCGTCCAGCAGGGAGTGCATGAGTTTCAAGCTCCCCCAAGCCAGATGTCCTTGCCGCTCTGCTCCTTGAGCTCCCGGATGGTGGCGGCCGGGTCGCGCGACACGGTCGCGGCGGGAAAGTCGCCCCAGGGGGCGACATCCAGCTTCGACGAGGCGACGAACTTGGTGAGGTTGTTGAGCTTCTCGCCGTACTCGCCCTGGTCGTCGGCGTAAGGCCAGTAGCCCTTGGACTGGCCGTAGGTATTCGCGCCGAGAATCATCGTGTCGACCGAGTCGATGAACCCCATCACGCTTGCCTTGAACGCTCGTTGGTGGTCTCGGCGAAGGGCTCGCTGACACGAAGCTGAGCCCGCCGTCCTCCTCCGCGGCGATGTTGTCGACGGTAACCCATCTGCTGGACTATGAGTTTTCGCATGGTCTAGGAGCCGGGCGACGGAATGAGCCGGGGGCTTGTCAGCCGGCTGCGGCGGTCGCCTCGACGGCCTGCAGGATGAGCTGGGTCGCGGCCTCGGGTTGGGACACGAACGAGACGTGCGAAGCCGGCACCTCCACGATCGTCGCGTCGGCGCGCTCGGCCATGAAACGCTGGAGCTCCGGCGGGATCGCCTTGTCCTCGGTACCGAGCAGATACCAACACGGCAGTGTGTTCCACGCCGGCGGAGCCGACGGCGTTGCTGCGAACGCGGCGGCCGCGTATGGCCGCTGCGTCGCCGCCATCACGGCGGCCGTCTCAGGATCGACATCGGCCGCGAAGGCCTGATGGAACGCCTCGGGGGCGAGGTAGAGGTCGGCGCCCTCGCTGCCGTCCGGGTTGGTGAACGGGACGGGCCTGATCGAAGGCCCCACGAGACTGCCTTCGAACTTCTCGAGGAGCTGCTGCTGGCTCTCGCCCACGTCGCACATCCAGCCGTTGAGAAAGACGAGCGCCTTGACCTGATCGTTGCCGATGGCGGCGGTGGAGATGACGTTGCCGCCGTACGAGTGGCCGACGAGCACGATGGGACCGCTCAACGTGCGCAAGAACTCGGCGAGATAGGCGGCGTCGCCGGCGAGATCGCGAAGCGGGTTGCCGAACCCGATGACGGTGTGCCCGCGGCCGCGCAGGGCGCGGATCTCGGCATCGAAGCCCGTCGCGTCAGCCCAGGCACCGTGAACGAGGACGATCGTCGGACCCTCAGCAGCCATGTTCGTCACCGCCCCTTTCGGTTGATGGTTGCCGATACGACTGTAGTCAGGCCTCCTGGGCCGTCAACCCCCTCCTCCTGTGGTCCTTCGAAAACCGCAGGTCAGAGAGTAGCCAGACCGCGTGACGACGGCCCTGGGACTGAGCGGTTCGTATCCGACCTCATGGACGAGTGACCGGGGTCATGCGGCCACTACGCGGACCTCTCGATCGCTGGACGGCGTCGTATGGGGTCGCATAGGGTCCTCATCGGAAGGACGGGGGATGGCTCACTCGGTTGTCGAGAGCTTGGTCGGCGAGATCGCGTTCATCCATGGATCGTTCCTTGGTGCTGTGGAGGACCTCGATGAGGAACGCTTCCGCGCAAGACCCGGCCCCAAGGCGCCTTCGATAGCGTTCCACCTTTGGCACACCGCTCGATGGGCTGACGCCCTGCAGGAGCGGTTCGGCTCGTTCGCGCCGCAGCTCGTGCGATTCGTCGGGCGGGAGCAGATCTGGGAGGCGCGCCAGCTCGCGGGCGCCTGGGGCCTCGGTGACCGGCTCGGCGAGGAGGCAACCGGGATGGGACTCGACGACGACGCTTCGGCCGCCCTTCCACTCCCGGCGAGGGACGACATCGTGTCCTACGCTCGAGAGGCGTTCACCGCTGCGGAGGACGTCCTTCGAGGTGTCGAGGAAGACGAGTTGTTCTTGTCGACAGCCGACTTCTACGGCGAGGGTGATTGGGTCGTCATCGACCATTTCGGCTGGCACCTCACCCATGCTTCGCGCCACCTGGGGATGATCGAGGCGCTGAAGGGCCTGCTCGATGTTCGAGGTACAGCCACGGTCTGATCGGCGTCCCCTGTCTGTTCGCACGTGGATCCGCTCCACCGAAGTGGCGCCCCAGGGCCGACCGACCCTTCCCGGTGCGTGGGTTGAGCTGGCTAGCCGCGGATCCTGCCGGCGAGCACCTCGAGGACCCGCCACGCCAGGTCGGGTTCGGCACGGAGCGCGCGCTTGACGGTCTCCCGAGACAGCGCGATGCACCGGAGCCGGGTCTCGGCCACCACGTCGGCGGTGCGGGGCCTCCCGTCCAGCATCGCTACCTCGCCGAAGAACTGGCCGGCGCCAAGCCGTGCCACGTCCCGCCCGTCGCGAACCACTCGGGCGTACCCGCTGAGGATCACGAACGCGTCCGCACCGCGCTCCCCCTGGCGGATCACCGTGTCCCCGGGTTCGAACTCGTGCTCCTCGCCGGCCGAGAGCAGCTTCTCGCGCATCGCCGGCGGGAGCGCGCCGAGGATCGAGCCCTCGGGCGCCGAGAGCGCCTCGTAGTGGCCGCCGTGGAACAACAGGGGGCTCCCCTGCCCGTAGTGCGCGTACTCCACGTACGCGAGGAACAGCGAGTGGTCGCCGCCCCAGTACGAGCGGGTCACTCGCGCGACCAGATGCGCGAGCGCGCCCTCGACCAGCGGGGTCTCGCGGACGACGTCGAAGCTCGGCTCCGGGCCGGAGCCGCCGGGTCGGCCGGCGAACCGGTCGGACAGGCCCTCCTGGTCCTCCGAGAGCACGCTGATCCCGATCCGCTTGCCCTCGTTCAGCATCGCGTGCATCTTGGCGCGGCCGTCGACCGAGATCAGCACGAGCGGCGGCCGGAGCGAGACCGACATGAAGGCGTTGGCCGTCATCCCGTGCACCTGCTCGGCGGACGTCGTCGTGATCACCGTGACGCCCGTCGCGAACATCCCGAGCGTCCGGCGGAACGCGAGGACCGGGTCCTCGCCCTCCTCGCCCTCGATCTGCATCTCGTCGGGCGGCGGCGACTCCTCCCACGCGCCCGACGTCAGCGCGTCGGCGGCCCACGAAGGGAACGCACCTATCGGGAGGTCGAACTCGACGGGGGCGTCGTCCCGCCGGCTCATGCCGCTAGCTCCAGGGGAACGGCGAGTGGCTCACGGGGTGGAGCTTCCCCTCGGCGTACCGGGAGAAACGGAACGGCTCGAACAGCGCCTGCCGCTCCCCCAGCACCTCCTTGGCCGCGAGCGCGCCCACACCGATCATCTTGTAGCCGTGGTTCGAGTCCGCGATCACGTGCACGTTCTCGTAGAACGTGTCGAAGACCGGGAAGCTGTCCGGGGTGAACGCGCCGATCCCGCCGGTGGGCGCCCGGCGGTACAGACCGCGCTTGCCCTCGAACCGCTTGTGCGCGTGCGCGAGCGCCGACGTCCACATCCGCTCGAAGTCCTCGCCCACGACGAACTCGGTGCTGTCGGGCCCGTAGGGGTCGACGGCCACCTCGTCGGCCGGCTGCTCGACGATCCAGGGCATCGCCCCGCCCTGCACGCCGCCGAAGTTGAAGTCCGGCTTGTAGTAGATGCCCCAGAGCTCCTCGGTCACGAGCGAGCCGTCGGAGTCGTCCAGCAGCGGGGCGTCGGTGTCCAGGTGGACCACCGGCGGGAAGTTGCCGTCGTTGTCGAGCAGGTACGAGGGATCGACGCCGAGCGTCCCCTCGACCAGGCACCAGTAGGTCCACATCGGTCGTTCGTGGTCGCGGCCGTCGCGGCCCCGGACCGTTACGGTGCCCGGCAGCTCGAGCATGCGCCAGACGTCGCGCACCCAGGGACCGGCGGCGACCACCACCTGTTCGCACGAGATGGCTCCCTGATCGGTCACGACCTTCGACACCGCGCCGTCGCGCTCGAACCCGGTCACGGTCACCGGCGCGATCACGTCGACGCCGAGCGCCTCCCCCTTGGCCCGCAGGCCGAGCATCGACGGCATGCTTTCGGCGTACCCGCCCTTCTTCTCGTGCAGGACCACCGAGACGTTCCTGGCCTGCCAATCCGAGAAGATCGACTCCAGGTAGACGCGGCACTCATCCTCGCCCTCGATCAGGTCGGAGGTGTAGCCGATCTCACGTTGCTGCTCGTGGATCGTCGCGACGTCCTCGTGCATCACCTCGGGAGCGACCTGCAGGTAGCCGACCGGGTGGTAGTGGAACGCCTCGGGGTCGGACTCCCAGACCTCGACCGAGTGCGCCATCAGCTCGCGCATCGCGGGCTGGAAGTAGTTGTTGCGGATCACCCCGCAGGCGAGCCCCGACGGGCCGGCGCCGACCCCGGTCTTGTCGAGCACCACGACGTCCTCGCCCGAGCCCAGCCCCCGCGCCTCGAGCTCCTTGGCCAGGTGCCAGGAGGTGGAGAGGCCGTGGATGCCGGCCCCGATCACCACGACCTTCGCGCTCGGCGTCAGCGTCACGGTTCCTACTTCTCCTCGCGGTGGTGCAGGATGCAGAACAGCGTCCCGTGCGGGGCCGCCATCGTCGTCCACCTCGAGCCGCCCCGATCGGTCTCGTCGACGCGCCAGGCGATCCGCGCGCCGAGCCCCTCCAGGCGCGCCACCTCGGCCTCGGGATCGTCCACGCGGATGTCGAGGTGGACGGCGGTCTTGCCGGGCGAGACGACGTCCACGCGCTGGATCAGCAGGAGCGGACGCGTGTCGCCCTCGGGCGGTCCGAGCGCCGTGTACGCGCCCCGCTCGTACAGGCGCTTGTACCCCAGCGCCTCTGCCCAGAAGGCGGCCGCGGCATCGGAGTCGACCGCGTCCACGACGATCTCGATCGAGGAGCTCATCCGACCGTCGCCGCCTCGCGTGCGTCGGCTCGCTCGGCGGCGGCCCGGACGAACGCCCGCCAGATGCCGAGCGAGCGCTCATCGTCCTGCCACTCCTCGTGCAGCTCCCACTGGACGCCGAGGACGAACGCGCGGGCCCCGGGCATCTCGACCCCCTCGATCACGCCGTGCGGTGCCCGAGCCACGGCCTCGAGACCGTCGCCGAGCCGATCGATCGCCTGATGGTGGTAGCTGTCGACCACGGCGCTCGAGCCGAGGTGCGACGCGAGCATCGACCCGGGTTCGATCTGGACCGTGTGCGTCGGGTGCGCCGGACGCTCGGTCCCCTCGAGCGTCGCGTCCACCAGGGCGCGCCATTCGTCCCACTTGGCCCCGGGATGGTCGGCGCCGCCCTCGGGGAACTCCTCCAGGTCGCCGTAGAGCGTGCCGCCGAACGCGACGTTCAGCACCTGGCAGCCGCGGCAGATCGCGAGCAGCGGGATCCCGGCCTCCACCGCAACGCGCGCGTAGTGCAGCTCGATCTCGTCGAGGAGAGGCTGGCCCGGCAGGTGCTTCGGGTGGGGCTCGGCGCGCCCGTACCGCCACGCCTCGATGTCGCGTCCTCCGGCGAGCACCAGCCCGTCGAGCCGCGCGAGCAGCTCGACGCGGTCCTCGGCCCGCTCGTAGTACGGCAGCAGCAGCGGCAGCGCCCCGGCGGCCAGCAGCGGCCGCCCGTACCCGAACCCGTAGTAGTCGCCGTAGTCGGCGAAGCCCTCCGAGATGCCAACGATCGGTCGCGGGTCCACGCTCAGTGCCCGGCGGGCTTCTCCCAGCCCTCTAGCGTCGCGGGCTTCCAGTCGGTCCCGACGATCTCGGAACCCTTCACCCACGGCCCCAGCTCCGGCTGGGCGAACTTCGCGTGCTGCGCCTTGAGCTGGATCCCGTACGAGTTGCCCTCGGTCAGGTGCTTCATCAGCACCTTGCGAGCCATCTCGTCCTCGCGGCCCTTCGGGATCTCGAAGTAGATCTTCAGGAACGAGTTCGAGTAGCGGTCGAACACGGCGGGCTTGCCGTCCTCCTCGAGCAGGTGGATGTCCTCCAGCCAGTTGAGGTCCTCGCCCGGCGTGAGCGCGTCGAGGTCGAGGTCCTCGACCAGCGACCGGTCCTCCTGGTACGGGAACCGGTGGCCGGCGAGCTCCTCCGCGTCGAGCGTGCCCTTGATCGTCAGGTGCTGGTCGCTCATCCGCTCACCCTCCCGCGTACTGGCCGGTGTCGGCGAGGTACTTCTGCATCATCGTCTTGAGTTCGTCCAGCGTGGCCTCCTCGGTCACGCCCGGGATGTAGTTGGTGCCGGCGAGC
>CAVUTN010000010.1:0-90267 GCA_963744515.1 uncultured Actinomycetes bacterium
GGCGCTGGCGGCCGCGGCGTCGCCGGTCCACGTGACGCCGGCCACCACCGACGTCACGGTCGCGGACGGTGGTTCCAGGAGTTCGAGGGCGCGGGGCTCGACGGGATCGTCGCGAAACCGCTCGAGGGGACGTACCAGCAGGACAAGCGCGTGATGTTCAAGATCAAGCACGAGCGCACGGCCGACTGCGTCGTGGCCGGGTATCGCCTCCACAAGAGCGGCCCCGATGCCGTCGGGTCGCTGCTGCTCGGGCTCTACGACGACGCGGGCGTGCTCGCCAACGTCGGGGTGATCGGCGCGTTCCCGATGGAGCGCCGTCGCGCGCTGCTCGAGGAGCTGCAGCCGTGCGTCACGACGTTCGACGGCCACCCGTGGGACTGGGAGCAGGAGATGGCCGAGGCGCCGGACGCCGCGGAACGCCGAGGGCAGCCGGTGGAACGCCGAAGAAGGACCTCTCGTTCGTCCCGCTGCGACCCGAACGCGTCGTCGAGGTCCGCTACGACCACATGGAGGGGAACCGGTTCCGGCACACGGGGCAGTTCGTCCGGTGGCGGCCCGACCGCGATCCGCGTTCGTGCACGTTCGAGCAGCTGGAGGAGCCGGTGAGCTTCGACCTCGCCGAGATCCTCGGCGACCGCCGGTAGGGCTCAGCCCGCCCGCGCGGCCTTCCGCTTGGCCTCGGCGCGGCGCTCGGCCTCGAGGCGCTCGAGGTCGACGTCGCTCGTGGTCGACGTACGTCATCGCGCCGCGATCGCCCGGTGGCCGGCGGTCGTGTCGATCAGGTCGTGCATCTGCTGCGCGACCCGCCGGTAGGTCGGGTGGCCCTGCGGCGACGACCGGAGCTCGATCAGGTGCATCGCCTCGCGGGCGTTCATCTGCATCACGAACCGGATCCGGTAGGCCATCGCGACCGCGTACTGCGCGACGTCGGGGCCGGCGTGCTCCGCGAGCGTCGCCCAGGTCGCGGCCGAGTCCTCCATCACGCGCGTGCCACGCGTCGGTCATGCCCGGCGTCGGCGATCACCTCCGGCGTGTCGAACCCGTGCTCGGGCGAGAGCCGCTGCCACTCGAGCGTGAGCAGGCGGTGGCGCTGGAGGTCGCGGAACGCGCCGTAGTCGCACAGCACGTCGAACCGGTAGCCGGTGCGCTCGAACGCGCGGCCGGGCTTGTGCCGCCGGTTGCCGCGTTCGCCGACGTAGGCGCGGAGCACGGCGCTCGCGCTCGTCGGCGCTCATCGTGTGGGCGAGCGACTGGAGCCGGTCGTCGGGCAGGTCGCGACGTCGCGTACATCGCCGCCGGCGATCGACCTTCTCCTCGCCGAGCGGGTCGTAGTCGGTGAGCGTCACGGTCGTCGCGGTGGCCGGGCTCGACGCCCTCGGTGAACTTCGCGGTGACCTCGGCCGTCGCGCTCGCGCGTCTCCGCGAGGTAGCGGGACCAGGCGACGCCGCGGTCGGGGAGGTCGACGCGCTTGAGGAACGCGGGGATCACCTTGCGGAGCTCGACGAGCATCAGGTCCGCGTAGTCGCGGACCTCCGCGAGCGGGTGCGCGCGCATCCGGATCAGCATCTGCTCGTACGCCTGGCCGGTCGCGAACACGCCGAGGTTCGAACGCGTCCCGGCCGGCAGCAGCACCCGCAGCGTGTCGCAGGTCTTCGCGGTGATCGTCGAGCGGTAGAGGAAGTCGGAGTCGTCCGGGTCCTTGGGGAACCGCTCGGCGAACAGGTCGAACAGCGGCTGGAACATCCGCCCGTACGCCTCGAACGTCCGCGTGGCGTACGCCTCGTAGGCCTCGCCGGCCGGGCCGCCCTCGATCTCCGGCGGGACCGTGAGCCGCCAGCGCCCGCCCGGGCGGTCGTCGTAGCGCATGTAGCGGGTCGACTGCTCCAGGTAGGCGGCGAGGCGCCCCCACTCGATCGCCTTGGCGAGGAGCTGCGAGGCCTGCTCGCACGCGAGGTGCACGCCGCCGAGCTGCGCGACCGAGTCGTCCCCGAACTCGAAGAACACCCGGTCGAACAGCTGCTCGGCCTTGTCGACCTTGACGCCCTCGAGCCCCGCGACCGCGCCGGCCTCGAGCGGCTCGGCGAACTCGTCGAGGAACAGCCGGCGGAGCGACTTCGGCGTCCGCGAGTAGCGCGCGAACAGCGCGCCCTTGACGACCTCGGGCAGGTTCGTCAGCGCGAAGACGGGGCCGTCGAGGTTGGTGAAGTGCGGCGCGAGCCGGGCGCGCTCCTCGTCCGTGAAGTCCTCGTGGACGAACCAGGCGCGCCATGCTAGGGCGGTCGCGCCCGTCGGGCCCGGTCGGGCCGCTCGGCGCTCCTGGCGAACAGCGTCACGGTCGTCCCCGGGCTCGACCTCGGTGCCCGGCCGCCGGATCCTGCGCGGCGACCTTGTTGCCCTGCGGGCACGCGGGGTCTGGCGGCGACGGTGCTCGCTGGAGATCGACCGAGTCAGGCCCGCATCTGCGAGAGGTCGTTCTGGGCCGAGCCGAAGCTCTGGCACCGCACCTCGGGCACGGCGACCTGCTCCGGGCCCGTCGAGACGAAGATCGTCACGCGTCGACCCGGGCTCGACCTCCTGCCCCGCGGCCGGATCGGTCCGCGTCACGGAGCCCTCCGGGACCGTGTCGCTCGGCTCCTCGACCGGGCCGCCCGGCTTCGAGACCGAGACCGACCAGCGTGGCCTGGGCCTCCTCCGAGCGGACGAGCCCTCGAGGTTCGGGATCGGCACCTGCGTCCGGCGCCGCGACGATCGTCAGGTTCACCTTCGTGCCCGCGGTCGACCTCGTCGCCCGCCGCCGGGTCCTGCTCGAGGACCGTGCCGGGCTCCTGCGGTGTCGTCGGCCGCCGGGACGGGCGTGATCGTCCCGACCTCGAGCCCGTCGTCCTGGAGCCTGCTGATCGCCTGCGCTCGCTTCTCGCCGACCACGTTCGGGACCGTGACGAGCACGCCCGTCTGCTGGTCGTCGTCGTTGAGGACGTTCGCGGCGAGGAACCACAGCAGGGCGCCGAGGAGCGCGATCAGCACCAGCGTGACGACGATCGGCACCCAGTTCGTGCCGCGCTCGGGTTCGGGGGGCGGGAGGACCTGCGGTCGGCTGCGCGGGCGGTCGGTCGAGCACCTGGGTGGCGCCCGCCGGCGAGCAGCGGCGTCGCGAGCACCGGGAGCCCGCGCTTGGTCCGCTCGAGGTCGGCGCGCATCTCCTCGGCGGACTGGTAGCGGTTCGCGGGGTTCTTCGCGAGCGCCCGCAGGATCACGGCGTCGAGGTCGGGCGGTGACGTCCGGGTTGAGCCGCGAGGGCGGCACCGGCTGCTCGAGGACCTGCTTGGACGCGACCGCGACGGGCGAGTCGCCGAGGAACGGCGGGCGCCCCGTGAGCATCTCGTACAGCACGCACCCGAGCGAGTAGATGTCCGAGCGCCCGTCGACCGGCTGGCCCTGCGCCTGCTCGGGCGACAGGTACGACGCCGTGCCGAGGATCGCCGCGGTCTGCGCGACGGTGTCGGCCGTCGTGGTGACCCGCGCGATGCCGAAGTCCGTGACCTTCACGTCGCCGCGCGGGTCGAGCATGATGTTGCCCGGCTTGATGTCGCGGTGGATCACGCCCCGCGCGTGCGCGGCCTCGAGCGCGCGGCACACGTCCATCGCGATGTCGATCGCGCGGTCGGGCAGGATGCGTCCGCCGCCCGCGAGGATCTCGGCGAGCGTCCGGCCCTCGACGTACTCCATCACGATGAAGTGCACGCCGTCGTCCGAGCCGGTGTCGAAGACGGAGACGATGTTCGGGTGGGTGATGCTCGCGGCGGCCTGCGCCTCGCGGCGGAACCGCTGGACGAAGCTGTCGTCGTCGGCGAACTGCGGCGCGAGGATCTTCACCGCCACGGTCCGGCCGAGCACCGTGTCGGTGCCGAGGAAGACCTTGGCCATGCCGCCGCGGCCGAGCTCGCGCTCGATGCGGTAGCGGCCCCCGAGGGTCACCGGCAGATCGATCTCGGAACCTCCCTCTCGATCGTCGCTCGGCTCAGACGCCCAACGCGGCCTCGAGGACCGCTCTCGCGATCGGCGCGGCGACCTGCCCGCCCGTCGCTTCGCTGCCAAGGCTACCTCCGTCGAGCACGATCACCGCGACGGCGATCTGGGGAGCTTCCGCCGGCGCGAAGCAGACGAACCACGCGTGCGGGTTCGCGCCCTCGCCGTGCTGGGCGGTGCCCGGTCTTGCCCGCCACCGTGACGCCGGGGATCTGGGCCGCGGTGCCCGTCCCGCCCTCGACGACGCCGACCATCATCTGCGTGAGGGCGGCGGCGTTCGTCGGGCGACAGCGGCCGCGAGAACTCCCGCGGGTCGAACGTCGCGATCACGCGCCCGCTCGGGTCGCGCGCCTCGGTGACCAGGCGCGGCTGCATCTCGACGCCGCCGTTCGCGATCGCCGCGCCGACGAGCGCCATCTGGAGCGGGTTCGCCGCGACGTCCTGCTGCCCGATCGCCGAGATCGCGACGGCGGGGTCGCGGCCCTCGAACGTCTCGGGCGGCGGGGAACACGCCCGAGGTCCACGGGATGTCGAACGGCACGAGGTCCTCGCCGGCCTCGGCCGTGAACCCGTACTTCCGGGCCTGCTCGGCGAGCTTCTCGGGGCCGAGCTCGAGCCCGACCTCGCCGAACACGACGTTGCACGATTGACGCAGCGCGTCGGCGAGCGTGATCTGCGAGCCGCCCGAGCACGTCGAGCCGCCGAAGTTCTGGATCGTCGCATCGGTGAGCGGGAGGTCGAGCTCGTTCGGGTTGGGCCACAGGCTCTCCGGGCCGAACCCGTTCTCGAGCGCGGCCGACGCCGTCACGAGCTTGAACGTCGAGCCGGGCGGGAACAGCTCGTCGCTCGCGCGCGACAGCAGCGGCTTCTCGGGATCGGCGTTCAGCTCGTCCCACGCGTCGCGGACGACCTTCGGGTCCTGCGAGGCGAGCAGGTTCGGGTCGTAGCTCGGCTCCGAGACCATCGCGAGCACGTCGCCGGTCGCCGGGTCGATCGCCGCGATCGCGACGTCGCCCGGTCTCGGCAGCCGCGGCCGCCGCGGCGGCCTCCTGGATCTCGGGGCACGAGGGTCGTCACGATCGTCGCGCCCTGCTTGGGCCGGCCGAGGATCAGGTCGGTGAGCGTCTGCGGGAGCAGCTCGGCGGCGTCGCCGGTCAGGAAGTCGTTGTAAGCTCTGCTCGAGCTCGGTGCGTCCGAAGACGAACGAGTAGAAGCCGGTCTCGTGCGCGTACAGCTCGCCGTGCGGGTAGCGCCGCTGGAACCGGAGCGCGCCCGGGCTCTTGCGGCTGGACGCGAGGACCGTCGTGCCGTCCGCCGCGAGGATGCTGCCGCGGTCGACCTTGTACTCCGCGATCAGCTGGCGTTGGGCGTTCGCGGGGTCGTTCGCGATGCGATCGGCGGCGAACACCTGGATGTAGTTGATCTGCACGAACGCGATCAGGAACAGCGCGAGCAGGGCCATCCCGAGCTTGCGGATCTGCCGCTCCATCTATGCGCCACCCACCCGCTAAGCCTCACCCGACGCGTTCCACCAGGCCGAGGCGCGCGGATCGTTCTCGGGGCGCGAGCGGCCCGCTCGAGATGCGGACGAGCAGCCCGAGCAGGACGAAGTTCGAGATGAGGCTCGAGCCGCCGTAGCTGACGAACGGCAGCGTGACGCCGGTGAGCGGGATGATCCGCGTCACGCCACCGACGATCACGAACGCCTGGAGCGCGACGAGCGTCGACAGGCCGACGGCGAGCAGCGTGGAGAAGCCGTCGGGCGCGCGGAGCCCGACGCGCAGCCCCTTGCCGACGAGCACGAGGACCAGGAGCAGCACCGCCGTGGTCCCGAGCAGCCCGAGCTCCTCGCCGATCGCCGCGAAGATGAAGTCGGTCGCGGCGAACGGGATCAGGCCGGGCGATCCCTGGCCGAGCCCGGTCCCGACGATCCCACCGCTCGCCATCCCGAACTCCGCCTGCGCGAGCTGTCCGTAGCCCTGCGCGAAGACCTTCGCGGGGTCGAGCGCGTGCAGCCAGATGTCGACGCGCAGCTGGACGTGGTCGAACAGCAGCCACCCCGCGTACGCGCCGACGACGAACAGGATCAGCCCGATCACCAGGTACGCGGCGCGCCCGGTCGCGACCCAGAGCATCACGACGAAGATCCCGAAGTACAGGAGCGAGGCGCCGAGGTCCTTCTGCAGGAACAGGATCGCGAGCGAGGCGCCCCAGGCGAGCAGGACGGGCCCGAGGTGCTTGACCGGCGGGAGCCGGAACGGCCCGAGCCTGCGACGTCGCGACCTGGAGCAGCTCGCGCTTCTGGTTCAGGTACGACGCGAGGAAGATCACGACGAGCACCTTGCCGATCTCGGCCGGCTGGAACCCGATCGGCCCGATCTGCACCCACAGCCGCGCCCCGTTGATCGTCCGGCCGATGCCGGGCGCGACCGGCAGCAGCAGCAGCAGGAGACCGAGCAGGCCGATCGTGTACGTGTACGCGTCGAGCATCCGCGCGTCGCGCACGACGATCAGCGTGAGCGCGTACGCGAGCAGCCCGACGACGATCCACGTCGCCTGTTCGGCCGCGAGGCCGCCCGAGAGCCGGAAGATCATCGCGAAGCCGAGCCCGACCAGCACCGCCGCGGTGGGGAACAGCGCGGGGTCGGCCCGAGGCGCGAACACGCGGGTGACGATCAGCGCGCCCGCGTACCCCGCCGCGAAGATCGTCACGTACAGCGCGAAGGTGGCCGGGAGCTGACCGCGCTTGCCGAACCCGGCGATCACGTACGCGCCGACCGACAGGATCAGCGCCAGGACCGTGAACGCGACCGAGGGCGCGAGCGACGTGCGGCTCTTCGGCGCCGCCGCGCGACTCACGGGGTGGACTGCTCGAACCGGGCGACGTCCTCGCGGATGCTCTCCACGATGGCCTCCGCACCGGCCCGGTCGTCCGCCGTGATGCCGTCGGGAAGTCCTCGGTAGAACCCGATGGACTCGGCCTGTTCGGCCGGGATCGAGGTCTCGACCACGACCGAGTGCAGCTCGAACCCGCCGACCTCCGCGGGGACGCCGCGGAAGATCGCCACGCGGCCGTTCGAGACGCCGACGAACCACTGGCTGTCGAGGTAGAGGCGGAGGCCGACCACCCCGAGCGCGACGATCGCGAGCGTCACGCCGGTCCAGATCCCCACCTTCCTCCCGACGCGGCGCGACGACGGACCTCGCGCCCTGGCGTCCGGGCTCCGGCGTCAGCCGCTCCGTGCGATACGTCTGCCCGCCGCGCGGCGACGATGACGCCGACGCCTCGGGCGGCGGCTCCGGGATCGGGGCGCCGACGATCGTGATGTCGGAGCGGTTGGGGGGAGCCGCCGGCGGGATCGGCTGCTCCATCGTGGGCTGCTGGGGGATCGCGGACTCCTTCGTCGCGCCCGGGCCGCCGCCGTCGTCCTCGAACTCGAGGATCACGGCCGTGATGTTGTCGATGCCGCCGGCGCGGTTCGCGACCTTGATGAGCTTCTCGACGGCCTCCTGCGGGTCCGGGGTCTCGAGCAGGATCTCGCGGATCTGCCCCTCGGGGACCATGCCGGTGAGCCCGTCCGTGCACAGCAGGAGCCGGTCGCCGGGGACGACCTCGACGTCGCCCTCGTCGACCTGGATCGTCTGATCCACGCCGAGGGCCCGCGTGAGGATGCTCCGGTGCGGGTGGGTCTCGGCCTCCTCCGGGGTGATCTCGCCCTCCATCACCATGCGGTGGACGAGCGTGTGGTCCTCGGTGATCTGCGTGAGCTCGCCGCCGCGCAGGAGGTACGCGCGGGAGTCGCCCACGTGCACGAGATGCACCCGGTTGCCGTCGACCTGGGCCGCGGTCAGCGTCGTCCCCATGCCCGAGACGCTCCGGTCGTTCTGCGAGCGGTCGAACACCGCGCGGTTGGCCTCGGCGACCTGTTCGGCGAGCGAGCCCTCCCGCCGCTCGAACATCCCCTGCACGGTCTCGAGCGCGAGGCTCGACGCGACCTCGCCGCCGCGGTGCCCACCCATCCCGTCCGCGACCACGTACAGGGGTTCGAGCACCAGGTACGAGTCCTCGTTGCCCTCGCGGACCTGGCCGATGTCCGTCGTGGCGCCGACGCGCACCTTCATCGCTTGAGCTCCAGGACGGTCTTGCCGACCTTCAGGACGTCGCCGGCGTGGACCTCGACCGGGGCGTCGACGCGACGGTCGTTGAGCAGCGTCCCGTTCGTCGACCCCTGATCGTCCACGTACCAGGCGCCGTCCTTGGCGTACAGGCGTGCGTGCACCTGTGAAACGTACGTGTCTTGGAGGCGAATCGCACATCGATCGCCGCGGCCGATCTCGACCGTGTCCCGGAGCTTGACCGTGACGGGCTTCCCACCGCCGGCGTCGTGCACGACGACCTGCGTGGGCGCCCTGCCGCCCTTCGACGGCTTGGCCGTGCTCGCGGGAGCCGGGGTCCGCATCTGGGTCGTCGCGCCCCGCTTGCGCCCGCCGACGTCCACCGCGACCGAGCGGATCGCGCGGAACACGAAGAAGTAGAGCAGGACGAGCAACGAGTACTTCAGCACCGACAGGACGAACGGCGACACGCTCAGCCGCTCCGGAACTCGAGCTCGGTCTCGCCGATCGTGATGCGGTCGCCGTGCTCGAGGACGTGCTCCTGGATCGGTTCGCCGTTGACCATCGTCCCGTTCGTCGAACCCAGGTCGGTCAGGACGAACCCGCTCTCGGTGCGCCGGATCCGAGCGTGCTGGCGCGAGGCGCCGGCGTCGTCCACGACCACGTCGCATTCGGGGAGCCGTCCGATCGTGACGGAGGGCTTGGCGAGCGCGATGCTGACCCCGTCGGCCAGGCGGACCAGCGAACCCCGCTCGCCGACCGACGGGCTGCGGCGCCAGCTCCTCCTCGCCCTCGACGAACGAGGCCACGCACCCGAACCGGCCCTTGCCGAGGTCCGGATCGACCTCGAACTCCACCTCGGGCGGGCCGACGAGGCCCCACCCGCGTTCGGCCGCGGCCTCGCGCACGACCTGCTTGAGCTCGCCCACCAGGGCCTGCTCGGCCTGCTCGAACCGCTGGCGCGTCGGACTCGGACAGCGTGAACACGTAGCGGTTGGGCGCCCAGACCTCCTTGACCCCGACGGTCTTGCTCGAGTCCATCTCGCGCATCATCCGCTTGGCCAGCTCGACCGGCTGCAGGCCCGAGCGGAAGGTGGTCGCGAAGAAGCCCTCGACGAGGCCGCCGAGACGTCGCTCGAAGTCACGAAGGATGGGCACAGACGCTGTTTCCGCTGGTCGGAAGGCGGAACGCGCGGATTCTACCCCGCACGCCGAACCCGGAACCTCGCCAGGAACCGAGGCAGACGACTGCTACGATTCGATCCCGCTCGGGCGAGTGGCGGAATTGGCAGACGCGCAGGATTCAGGTTCCTGTGTCCGCAAGGACGTGGGGGTTCAACTCCCCCCTCGCCCACCGCCGACGGTGACCGGCGGGGCCGGCGCGATCCGCCGGCCCCGCCACCGGTTCTCAGGGTCCGATCAGGTAGTCGAGCGCTCCGCCATGAGCTCGTTGCGCCGTCGGGCGTCGACCACGTTCTCGAAGCCGAAGCCGAAGTAGAGCGTTCGGAACTCGGCGTCCGTCGGGGTCATCGAGGTCATCGCGCCCTCGGTGAACCCGACGTCGCGGCGTCACGAGCCAGTCGAGCGGGTTGACCCCGCTCCCGATCTCGGTCGGGTCGCCCGACGGCCCAGCGTCCCGAGGCCGCTCTCGAACCTCGTGTCGACACCGGCGCCGTGGCCGGGGCCTCGATGTCGTCCACCCAGACGCCGAGACCCTGGGCCGCCCAGTCGCTCGCGTACGAGATCGAGACCTCGACCTCCTCGCCCTCGTATGCGGAGAGGTCGACCGCCCACGGCTGTCCAACCAGGCGAGCGCCCGGATGTGGCATTCCACGTTCCGCCGGCGCCGGAGCAGTCCGCCGCCCTGGTACTGCTCGAGCGACGGGTGCAGCTCGAACCAGCCTGCGGGGCACGACTCGCCGGTGACTCGGCCGTCCGCCCGGTGATGCCGTTGGCCTCGGGCAGCGTGACCCAGTCGTCCTCCCCGACCGTGCTGCTGCCTCGACGAACACGAAGTCCCAATCCGGCTCGGTGTCGTAGGAGGTGAAGAACGACAGTCGTGTCGCCGTCGTCGACCGTGAACGTGTTCATCAGCCGCTGGTACCGGACGTCGGCGCGCTGCGAGTAGGCGTACTGGCTCGACCCGCTGTGCGGCGCGTACGGACCTGCGACGCCGGTGTCCCACTTCGCCGGCGCGGTGCTCGTGAACTGCGGATAGTCGGCGATCCGGTTCGCAGGATGCTGCTGGTCGTGATGAAGGACTGGTTCGTGGCCCCGCGCCCGGCGTCGAACGACTGGTCGATCGTCCACGGGTCGGTGGACGCCGCCCCGTACGGGTCGTCCGTCCCGACGACCGGGAAGGAGTTGCCGTCCTCGTCGGCTCCGCCGTCGTCGACGAACAGGTACGCGCCGAGCCAGTACTGGAGGAAGTCGTCCGACAGGAACAGGCACCCGTCGTTCGCCGTCAGGTCGACGGCGTCGCAGAGCGGCGGGGTGCTGACCGGGTTGTAGTCGAACGCGTTCGCGAACTGCCAGCCGGCGTGACGGCCCGTGTACAGGAGCTTGCCGCCCTCGTTCAGGAACGCCCGGACCTCCAGCATCATCGTGTTCGCCTGGGTCTCGGCGCCGGTCCCGCCGGGCTGCCCCGCGATCCGCGAGAGCAGGTCGTTGCCCGTGTACCAGATCACGGCCTCGTAGTGGCTCGAGCACGCCGAGGTGTCGGGGGCCGCGCCCATGCGCGTCCACGTCGTAGACGTCGTAGCGTCTGCCCCGACGCGGCCAGGCGTCCTGAACGTAGGTCGACAGGGATGGCGGCGACGTCGTCCCCGCCGAGTACGCCGGGGAGTTCGACGTGCCGGTGTAGTCGGTGTCGGCCAGGATGAGGACGTCGTTGGCGTTCACCTTGTCGACATGGAACGTGAACGAGTCGCTCGTCTTCCCGGCGCCGCGTGAACCAGACCTTCACGTTGCTGTTCACCGGGGCACCCGTGACGGTCCCACGCATGATCCGGTAGTAGGTGTCCCGGGCCCGCCGTACCGTTCGCCGCCGTTCCACTCGGTGGTCGGCAACGGTCTGCGTCGGCCCGCCGTTGATCGAGTACTTGAGCGACACGGCGTCCCGCGACCCGTCGTTGTCGAGGTCCCGCCGCGCCAGCACCTGCACGGGCTGGCTCGCGCCGTTGAACGAGTGCGCGAACGTGAAGTCGCTCATCGGGTTGAACGACTTCTGCGGGATCGACCTTCGCCATGTTCAGGTAGAAGGGCTGGGTCTTGATGTTGACCGGCGACACCGGGTTGTCCGGGTCGGCCGCCGACCTCGCCGCCGCGACGGCGAAGTCCTTGTTGATCTGGAACTCGTGCTGGATCTCGCCCTCGCTGTCGGGGAACTCGAACCCGTAGCCCTGGTTGCCCTCGCCCAGCTCCGGCGTGATCGCGAGCGAGCCCTCCGACCGCCGCCGCGTAGTCGGTCTGCTCGCCGTTCGTCGTGTACAGGTCCGCGCCGACGCCGGGGTTGTACCCCTGCACGGCCGGCTTCTTGTCGGTCCCGGCCCACGCCACGTAGATCGGGTCGTCGGCCGACGGCGTGTTCACCTGGAAGCCGAAGGGGTACAGCAGCAGCTCCCCGAAGGAGTGGTAGCTGATGTGGTACTCGGGCGGTGACCGCCGTCGATCAGGTCGATCATCGCTTGCGTCTCGGGCTCGGACCCGGCGGACTCCGGCCCCGGTAGGTCTCGTCCGTGGAGATCGTGCCCGAGCCCTCGTCGTCGAAGTTCCAGTGCTCGGGGAAGTTCCGGTTGAGGTCGACGCCGTCGAGGATGTGATCTCCCGTCCGCCGTCGTTGTCGCTGAGGTTCTTCCGCCACAGCCGGTCGCGCGTCGAACGTGTACTGGTAGCCGTCCGGATTCTGAACGAGGACGAACCAGAGCTCGGTGGTGTTCAGGATCTTGACGACGTCGGGTTTCTCCTCGCGCCACCCCTTGATGAACCATTCGAGGAGCCGGCGGTCGACCTCCGTCGCGATCCACTCACGAGCGTGGACCGTCGAGGAGTACAGGACGGCGGGCTTGCTCCCGTCACCGCTGGACTCCTCCGTTCGCCGTCAGGCGCGAACGCGAGGATCTCGCCGATCCTTGGTGGGTGGTGCCGATGACCGCGAGGTCGAGGATGTCCTCGGTTGCCGGCGTCGAGGTCGTACTCATGTACTGCCGGAGCCCGTCGGGGCCGTCGTAGTCCCGCCAGACCTTGAAGCCGGCCGCCTGCTGCCGGCGGCGAGCTGCGCCGATGTCTTGCCGGCGTCGTCGCGCCAGAGGTGGACCGTGCCGAACTTCCCGAGCGCCGCGCGATCGGATGGATAAGCCACGATCTCCAGGCGTACCCGGCCGCCGCGATGCCCGTCTCGACCGAGGCGATGTCGTACCCGCCGGACTTGATCGCCTTCGCGCCCGCTTGGTCCGCGAGCACGGTGTACATCTGCAAGCCTGGCCTTCGAACCCGCCGGGGAGCGACCGGGTCCGGCGCCGGCCGGCACGATGGTCGCGCCGATCAGCGCAAGGGTCGCCAGGACGGACAGCAGGGCCACGCGTCGCTTCACCTCGGGCCTCCCTCCGAGTCGTTCGTGCGCCCGTCCCGAGGACGGGGGGTCCTGCACCGCAACGTATGACGGTCGGCCGCGTTCGGGCAACCCGCCGAAAGGCTTACATCGGGAACCTCTCCACGCACCCGGCGACCGACTGCTGAGACCGGCGAGGGCGTCAGCCGGCTTCGCCCGGGATCGTCCGGTTCGCGCGGCTCCGGGACGAGCCGGAGCTCGGGGATGCCGGGCACGCTCGGCAACGAGGTCGCCGGCTCCTCGATCCCGATGAGCACGCGCGTAACGTTCGGGAAGTCCAGGCGGCCGGACCCGGCCCCGTAGCCGGCCTCCTCGACCCGCAGGGCCGGGATCTCGCCGTACCCCTCCACGGTCGCGGCCAGGATCGCCGCCCCCGTCGCCGTCGTGAGCTCCGCCGAGACCCCGCGCGAGAACACGGGCGCGCCCCGGAGCAGCTCCACCACCGTGGCCGAGGGGATCGGCATCGCCCCGTGCTCGGATCGCGACCATCCCGAGACCGGTCGGCACCGCCGAGGAGAAGACGCGTTCGACGCCGAGCATCGTCAGCCCGAGCGCGGTCCCGGCGACGTCCACGATCGCGTCCAACCCGGCGAGCTCGTGGAAGGTCACGGTCTCGATGTCGCGTCGCTGGACACGAGCCTCGGCCTCCGCGTACCGGCGGAAGATCCGGTGCGCGAGGTGCATCGCGTCCGGCGGCAGGTCGGAGGCGTCCAGCAGCGCCCGAACGCTCGCGTACGTGCGGATCACCCCCGCGGTGCCCGAGGTCCGCACCTCGGCGCGGATCGCTCGCACGCCGTGCTCGTCGACCTCCTCGAACTCCAGCTCGAACGGTTCGAGCGGGAGCGTGGCCAGATGCGCGCGCAGCTCGTCCCGGTCGGCCCCGGCATCCACGAGCGCGCCCAGCGCCGAATCGCCCGAGATCCCGGCGATGCAATCGAAGTAGGCGAGTCGTATCAGGTCGGCTTCCAAGCGTGCGATCCCCGTTCGACCGCGAGAGCGTTGATTGTATACTGCGGCACTCGCAGAAACCCGCAGGTCAGTGGCCACTTTCGGCGGATCCCGACGATGACGTTCTCTCCAGAAACCCTCAGCCGGCTGGTGCTCGTCGCGATCGGGCTGGCGGCGCTCGCGATGGCGCTGTCGGCGCTGGCGCCGGGCCGTCGCCGTCGCACCCAGGAGCCGGTCGTCGTCGACGAGATCCTGCACGGGATCCTCGACGACCAGTCGAACCGCATCACGCGGCTCGAGTCGGCGGTCCGGGCGCTGGCCGGGACCGACCGGCGGCAGCAGACCGACATCGAGGGCGCGGTCCGCAACGTCGGGCTGGTGCGGTACGACGCGTTCGAGGACGTCGGCGGCCGGCTGTCCTTCTCCTGCGCGCTGCTCGACGACCACGGCACGGGGGTGGTGATGACCTCGATCAACGGCCGGCACGACACACGCGTGTACGCGAAGCCGGTCTCGGAGGGACACAGCCCCTACAGTCTGTCGGTCGAGGAGGAGGAAGCGATCAAGCAGGCGCTCGAGCCGGGTGCCGAGCGGGCGGTGTCGGCCACGTGATCTGGCGACGGGACGACCCGGTGCCGGACCCGGGCGATCTCCCCGCCGCACCGAGGGACGCGGGTTCGGACAGGCCGGGCGAGACGACCGGGACGGTTCCCGGACGGACGGAGGTGCGAGGGATGGCAGATCAGCAGGGTGGAGAGGTCACGATCGTGGGACAGGGGGCCAAGCTCGAGGGCACGGTCGTGTCCGCGGGCTCGCTGCGGATCGACGGGCAGGTCAAGGGGCAGATCAACGCCGAGGGCGACGTCCTGCTCTCGCCGCAGAGCCAGGTCGAGGCGGACATCCGGGCGCAGAACGTCGTGGTCGCCGGGAGGTTCAAGGGCTCGATCACGGTGAAGGGGCGGGCCGAGCTCGCGCGCGGCGGGCGCGTCGACGGCGACATCACGTCCAAGACCCTCGTCGTCGAGGAGGGGGGCGTCTTCCAGGGGCAGTCGATCATGGATCAGCAACCGGCACCCAGCGCGCCGCAGAAGGCCGCCGCGCCGGCGAAGGGCGGTACGCCCGAGGCCGAGGAGGCCAAGGTCTAGCGTGCTCGACGTCCGTGCGATCCGAGAGGACCCCGACCGGTTCCGCAAGGGACTGGCCCGCCGCAACCTGGCCGAGGCCGTCGACAGCGATCCTCGAGCTGGACGAGCGCCGACGTGCGCTCACGGTTCGGGTCGAGGAGCTGCGTGCGGAGCAGAACCGGATGGGCAAGGCGATCGGCGGCGCCCAAGGCGACGAGAAGCAGCGCCTGATCGCCGAGGTCGGCCACGATCTCGGCCGAGCTCAAGGAGCTCGACCCGCAGCTCGAGCAGGTCGAGGCCGAGCTCACCGACGTGCTGGCACGGACCCCGAACGTGCCGCACGCGTCCGCGCCGGACGGGTTCACGGACGAGGACGCGGTCGAGGTGCGCCGCCACGGCGAACCCACCGACGTTCGACTTCGAGCCCAAGGACCACGCGGTGCTGGGTGAGCAGCTCGGCATGCTCGACACCGAACGGGCCGCACGGACCAGCGGATCGCGGTTCGTCTACCTCCTGGGCGACATCGTCCAGGTGCAGTTCGCGCTCGTCCGGCACGCGCTCGACATCTTGACGCCGCAGCGGGTTCATCCCCGTGATCCCGCCGGTGCTCGTCCGCGAGGAGGCGATGTTCGGCAGCGGGTTCCTCCCGACCGACGAGGTCAACATCTACGTCACGAACCCGGACGAGCTCTACCTGGTCGGCACGTCGGAGGTCTCGCTGGCCGCGTTCCACGCGACCGAGATCCTGGACGAGCAGGACCTTCCGGTCCGCTACGCGGGGTACTCGACGTGCTTCCGTCGCGAGGCCGGCACGTACGGGAAGGACATGGGCGGGATGTTCCGCGTCCACCAGTTCGACAAGGTGGAGATGTTCTCGTTCGCGCGACCCGAGGACTCCTGGGACGAGCACGAGCTCATGGTCGGGATCGAGGAGGAGATCGTCGCCAGCCTCGACCTGCCCTACCGCGTCGTGAACGTGGCGGCGGGCGACCTGGGGGGAGCCGCCGCGAAGAAGTACGACCTCGAGGTCTGGCTGCCGGGGCAGGGCCGCTACCGGGAGCTCACGTCCTGCTCGAACTACACCGACTACGGGGCCCGGCGCGGGCAGACGCGGGTTCGGCGCGACCTCGGGCGAGGTCGAGGTCCTGCACACGCTCAACGGGACCGCGACCGCGGTGGGCCGGACCCTGATCGCGATCCTCGAGAACTACCAGCGGGCGGACGGGACGGTCGGGCTCCCGACGGCCCTGCACGCCTACCTGCCCGAGAACCTCCGAGAGCTGCGGCCCAGGGGCCGGCCGGCCGCGGCGCCGACCTAGTCGGCGTCGACGCCGAGCTCCCCGAACACCATCTCGGCGAGATCACGGTAGCGGCTCTCGAGCTGCCGGTGGGCGGTGACGTCGACCGCGACCCCCTGCCAGAACCTCGGCCGCCCTTCGTCGTCGCGGACCAGCACGGCACGGCTGTCCAGCCAGACGATGCCGCCGTCGGGTCGGATGATCCGGAACTCCTCGTTGAAATTCCCGGCCTCCTCGGCGCGGGCGTTCGCGGCGTAGACGCGTTCCCGATCGTCCGGGTGGACGAGCTCACCGAGGTGCCAGGGGTTCGCGCGGAGCTCCTCGCTCGTGAGCCCGAAGATGTCCTCGGCCTGCGGGCTCAGGTACGTGAACCAGGTCTCGTCGGGGGGCGCGCCGGGGGTCTCGATGAACGTGACCGCGGGGACTTGTTCGACCAGCGTGCGGTAGCGCTCCTCCAGCAGCCGCAGGTTTCGCTCGGCCTCCTTGCGATCGGTGATGTCGATCGTGACCCCGTGCCAGAACCGCGGCGCGCCGTCGTCGTCGCGAACGAGGACAGAGCGGTCGTGCATCCACCGAACCTCGCCGTCCTTGGTGAGCTGGCGGAACTCCTCGTCGAACGGCTCCCCCGTCGACTCGGCCCGCGTGTTGGCCTCGCGGATGCGCGGCAGGTCGTCCGGGTGCAGGGTCCGCTCGAAGAACAGCGGGTCGCTCGTCGCCTCGTCGGGGGTGAACCCGAGGATCGGCTCGATCTGTGGGCTGACGAACGCGAACCGTGACTCCTCCGGCGCTTCGGGGCTCGCGTGCTCGAGGTAGGTGATGGCGGGGATCGCCTCGACGAGCGATCGGTAGCGCACCCGCGCCTCGCGGCGCTCCCGATCGATCGTGCGGGCATCCGTCACGTCGATCACGAGCCCCTGGACCTCGGTGGGCCGTCCGAGCGCGTCCCGCGCGAGCACGTGAGCCTGGTCGCGGACCCATCGGACGCTGCCGTCGCGGTGGAAGATCCGGTACTCCATCTCGAACCCGCCCTCTTCGGCGATGCTCTCGTCGACGCTCCGCACGCGTGCGCGATCCTCGGGATGCACGGTCGCGAGCCAGCGCTCGGTGTCCCTCCAGTCGGCCGGCTCGTACCCGAGCAGCGAGGTCAGCTGCGGGCTCACGTAGCGCAGTCGGTATCCGCCCTCGATGGGGTCCAGGTCCGCCATGTAGATCACGCCGGGCACCTGCTCCGCGAGGTCGCGGTACCGAAGCTCCGTCTCGGTCGCCGAGCGCTCCGCGTCCTTGCGCGCCGTGACGTCGATCATGACGCCCTGGAAGAGCTTCGGCCGGCCCTCCTCGCGCGATATCAGGATCGCCTGGTCCGCCACCCAGACGATGCGGCCGTCCTTGTGCAGGTAGCGGAACTCCATCGCGAACGACTCGCCTGTGCTCTCCGAACGCAGGTACGCCGCGATGACGGCGTGGCGGTCGTCCGGATGTAGGCGGGACATCCAGAAGTCTGCGGACGCGTGCCATTCGTCGACCGTGTAGCCGAGCAGCTGCTCGATCCGCGGGCTCGTGTAGTACGACGCGGGCGTCTCGCCGGAGCGGTTCGCCTCCCAGATGTAGGTCACGGCGGGGATCTGTTCGGCCAGCAGCCGGTAGCGGTGTTCGGCGGTTCGCAGGTCGGCCTCGGCGCGTCGGCGCTCGCCGATCTCGAGCGCCATGAGGGCGTTCGCCTCCTCGAGCTCGGCGGTGCGTTCGGCGACGCGGCGTTCGAGCTCGTCGCGGGCGACGCGCAGCTCATCTTCGACGCCCTTGAGCTCGGTGATGTCGAGCTGCACGCCGAGCCAGTGCTGTGGGCGGCCGTCGTCGTCGCGGACCAGCGTGGCGACATCGCGGAACCAGACCACCCGGCCGTCGTTCGCGATCAGCCGGTACTCGCGGCTCCACGGGCGGCCGGTCTCGTTGTGCAGGTCGTGGGCGGCCAAGATCTGCTCGCGGTCGTCCGGGTGCAGGAGCTCCATCCAGATGTCGGGCTGGCCGAGCCACTCTTCACGCGGGTACCCCAGGGCGGTCTCGACATGCGGGCTGACGTACATCGTCCTGCGGTCATCGTCGGGGGCGACCTGGTAGAGGACCGCGGGGAGGTTCTCGACGAGGGCGCGGTACCGGGCCTCGTCGGTGTGCTGGAGGCGCTCCGTCCCCGGCCCGGTGCCCTCGCGTCCTTCGGTCCTGTCCGTCATGAGGTCGGACCATGGTGCCAGAAAACGCCACCCGGGCAACCGCGACGGCGCCGGTGTCCCGGCGCCATTGCCGGTCGCCCTCGTCGCCTACGACAGCACGCGCTTGCTGAAGCCCTGGATCCCCCAGGCGCCGAGCAGGATCGTGAACCCGATCAGCCCGCCGTAGATCCCCCACAACGACATGTGCTCCACCCACGGGGTGAGGGAGACCCGCATGCCCTCGCTCATGTAGACGAGCGGGTTCACGAGCACGATCGTCTGGAGCCACGGCAGGCTCTGGAGCGACGCCCACGGGTAGTACGTGGCGCCCAGGAACGTGATCGGGATGACCACCACGCCGAAGATCAACGGAACCCGGCGGGGATCGGCGCGGGTCCCGATGGCGAGGCCGAGCGCGGCTCCCAGCACCGAGGCAAGCGGCAAGATCGTGAGGAGGCGGAGCCACTCGATCTGCAGGTGCACCGGCGTGATCGGGATCCAGTGCGCGAGCGGGAAGACGATCGCGGCCGCGATCAGCCCCTGCACCGCGCCGGCCAGGAGCTTGCCGACGGCGACGGCCCAGACGGGGAGCGGGGCCATCACGCGGTCCTCGATCTCGCGGGTATATCCGAACTCCTGCACCAGCGGCAGGGCCACGGCCTGGATCCCTTGGAAGATGCACGCGATCGCGATCACGCCGGCCACCAGGATGCTCGCGAACTCGGCCTGCCCCTGTGCGCCACCGACACCCTGGCCGATCTGCGGGAAGACGTACGTGAAGACGAACACGAACAGCAACGGCTGCATCACGGTCCGCAGCACGAACTCGACGAAGTTCTTCCGCAGGACGGTCAGGTCGCGCAGCATGAGCGCGCCGAACGCGATCCAGGCCGTGCTCCGATACGGCGCCACCGTCGGCAACGCCACGGTTGGTCGGTGCGCGACGGCGCTCATTCGCGGAGCTCCTTCCCGGTGAGGTTGATGAAGACGGTCTCGAGCGTGGGCTCGTCGATGGATACGTCATGGACCGTGAACCCGCCGGCCTCGGCCGCGTCGATCACGCGCGGCAGCAGCCCCTCGGAGCGCACGGCGGTGAGGAGGACGGTGTCCCCGACGACCGTCGAGCCCGTCACGACGTCGAGGTCGCGCAGGTGCGCGGCGACGCGGTCGGGTTCGGAGCCGGCCCGCACGCGCACGATGAGGTCGCCCCCGACCGTCCGCTTCAGCGCCTCGGGCGTGTCGAGCGCGAGCAGCCGGCCGTGGTCCATGACCGCCAGGCGCTCGCACAGACGATCGGCCTCCTCCATGTAATGCGTGGTGAGCACGACCGTCTGTCCCTCGGCGTGGATCTGACCGATGATCTCCCACAGCGCGATCCGCGACTGGGGATCGAGCCCCGACGTGGGCTCGTCAAGGAACAGGATCCTCGGCCGGTGCACGATGCTCCGGGCGACCATCAGGCGCTGCGCCATGCCACCGGAAAGCGTGGCGACGTTCGCCTTCGCGCGATCGGCGAGACGGAACACGTCGAGGAGATCCGTCGCCACGCTCCTGGAGGCCTTCGCACCCATCCCGAAATAGCGGCCGTGGTAGTAGAGGTTCTCCCAGACGCTCAGGCTCCGATCGAGCGTGTTCGTCTGCGAGACGACACCGATCAGGCGCTTGGCTTCCGACGGGTGCGCGACGACGTCGACGCCCGCCAGCGAGGCTCGGCCCTCGGTCGGGATGACGCGGGTCGTGAGCATCCCGACGGTGGTCGTCTTCCCGGCGCCGTTCGGACCGAGCAGCCCGAAGATCTCACCCTCGTTCACGTCGAGGTTCAGGTCGATCACCGCGCGGATGTCGCCGGGGTAGACCTTCGTGAGCTCCTCGGTATGGATCACGACCCCGGTTTCCGGCGTCATCGCCGCGACCCGCTGGTCGATGCTGGTATCCACGTCTCACCTCCCACGTTCGTTCGGATCCGCTCGAGCACGCGCTGGAGGTCGGAACGATCCTTGTCTGTCAGGTCCGCGCAGACCCGGTCGTCCAAACGTCGGGCGACGGACCGGAGCCGGCGATGCAGCGCCTTGCCGGCCGCGGTGAGCTCGACGGAGATCTGCCGGCGGTCCTCCAGATCTCGGGAGCGGGTGACGAGGCCCTCGCGCTCGAGGCGGTCGAGGTGCCGGGTCACGGTGGCTCCCTCGATCCGCAGTTCCTTCGCGAGCCCCGTCTGGCTCGCCCAACGGCCGCGTTCGACGCCGTTCAGCACGACCCAGGTCGCGAGCGTGGCGCCCTCGTGCGCGAGCGCGTCCTCGAAGAGCTCCTTGATGGTCTTGGCGGTCATGACGACCTGCCGAGAGAGCGGTTCGGTTTCCATACGCTTACCTAACTAATGATTAGGTGCCTAACGAACGTAACGCGGTGCACCGCGTTCGTCAACCGAGGGATGCGGAGCCTCGCCGGCGGATCCGGTCGAGGGAGCGCCACAGGTAGATTGGTACCCGGGAGGGTGGCCGAGCGGACGAAGGCGGCGGTCTTGAAAACCGCTTACGGGGCAACCCGTACGTGGGTTCGAATCCCACCCCTCCCGCCCTCGCGGGCGGTTAGCCGGACCGGCCCATCACGAACCAGACCCCATGCACGACCTCGTCGCCGAGGTTCCACAGTCGATGCGGGGTGGTCGAATCGAACGCGATCGAGTCGCCGGGCCTGAGCTCGTGCTGTTCGAACCCGAGCTGGACGCCCAGGCGTCCGGTCAGGACGTGGCCGTACTCCCGCCCCTGGTGACGCATGAGGCGACTGTCCGGCGACGAGGAGCCCCCGACGTCGTAGGTCACGTGGAGGAAGTCGACGTCCTCGTGCTCGTGGCTCGTGAGCCGCTCCCACCTGACGCCCGACGCGAGCTCGACCACGTGGCGTTCGGTGGGGCGCACGACCGGCCCCTCGACGTCGGGCGTCGTGGTCTCGGCGCCGACGGCGGTCGCGACCCTGAGCTCGTGCTCGTGGACCCGGAAGACGTAGTCGAGCGAGACGCCGAGCTCGCTGACGATCGCATAGAGCGTGCTCACCGACGGCTTGGACTGACCGGACTCGATCTGCGAGATCAGGCTCGCCGATACCCCGAGCCGGCGTGCCAGCTCGCGCTGGCTGATGTGCGCTCGCTCCCGTTCCTCGCGGAGCCGCGAACCGAGGTCGCCGAGCTCGCCGCCATGCCGTTCTCCTTCATCTCAGATGCCCGGGAGCTTGAAGCCCGACTTGTCGATGACGAAGTCCCGGGATTCGGCGGCCTTGTCCCTGAGCGCCGGCCAGTCGACGTGGAGGAGCTCGCCGTGCCGCTTCATCACCCGACCGCCGATCAGGACCGTGTCGACGTTGCCCGTGTCCATCCCGGCGACGACCGCGGTCGCCGGGTCGTTGAGCGGCGTGACGTTCATCCGATCGGTGCGCAGCAGGATGAGGTCGGCCTGCTTGCCCGGCGTCAGCGTCCCCACCTTCGACTCGAGCCCGTTGGCCCTGGCTCCCTCCACCGTGGCGTAGGCGAGGACCTCCCGGGTCGACACGGGCGTCTTGCCCTCGGCGGTGGCGATCGCCCGCTGCAGCCCCAGCACCGAGCGCATCTGGTTGAACATGTCGCCCGGGACGTTGGTCTCGACGTCCACGCTGAGGCTGGGGCTGGAGCCCACGGTCCAGGAACTTCTGGATGGGGGGCATCCCGTGACCCATCATCATCTCGACCGGCGAGGCGAGCGAGACCGTGCCGCCGGTGTCGACGATCATCTGGATCTCGGTGTCGTTGAGCGTGGTGCAGTGGATGTAGGTGGTGTCGGCGCCGAGGAGCCCCGCCTCGCCGAACTCCTGCACCTTGCCGTCCTGACCGTAGCTCCCGACCCCCACGTGGGTCGTGATGCGTGCGTCCGTCTCCCTGGCGAGCTTCCAGTGGTCGCGGGTGATCTCGAAGTCGGTGAACTCGGGGCCGGGCGCCGCCAGCGCGAGCGTCAGCTTCTGGTCCTTGCTGGCGAAGTGCTCGGTAGCGGCGCGGACGAACCAGCTCGGTTGCCGCTCCTCCCACTTCCCCCACCAAGGGAACCCGTACGCGAACACCGCCCGCAGCCCCGAGTCGTTCAGCGCCTGGATCACCGCGTCGGTGTGGGCGGGTGAGTCCTGGATGTGGGACCAGTCGAGCAGGGTGGTGATCCCGGCGTCGATCGCTCCGAGGGCCGAGACCAGGTTGCCGACGTACGCGTCCTCGGGCCGGAACGCCGGCGCCAGCTTGTGCAGGACGAACGAGATGTAGCTCGTCCTGCCCTCCAGCGGGACGTCGGTCCCGATGTTGCGGAGCAGGCCCTCCCAGATGTGGCGGTGGCGAGTCGACGAAGCCGGGCATGACGATCATGCCCTCGGCGTCGATCACCTCGACCTCGCCGTTCGACAGGTCCGGCCCGACCGCCAGGATCTTCTCCCCGTCGATCAGCACGTCGCCCGATGGGAGGTCCCCGAGCGCGGGATCCATGCTGAGCACCGTCCCGCCGCGGATCAGCGTCTTGCCCGACGGCGCCACGCGGAAGTCGGGCCCGCTCGGGTAGAAGGCCGGGAGCGTGGCGGCCTTCGGCGGCCGGTTCTTCGTGACCAGGCGCCGGGCACGCTTGTAGTTGCGCTTCGCGAGCTCCTTCAGGTCGCCGAGCTGGAACAGGACGATCCCGAGCAGCACCAGGACGCCGATGATCAGCGGCCCGTCGTCGGGTGACAGACCGAGGAAGGGCAGGACGGTGATGATGAGCGCGAGAAGGAGCGCCGCCACCGTGCTCCCGAGGAACGTGGCCCGGCCGCCGGCGAGGGCGGCGCCTCCCAGGACGGCGGCGGTGATGCTGTTCAGCGCGAAGGTGGAGCCGATCGTCGCGTTCCCGATCGGGGACCGGGCCATGACGAAGAACGCGGCCACGGCCGCCAGCACGGCCGACAGGACGAGGGCCCGGACCCGGAGCCAGTTGGTGCTGACCCCTCCGCGTTTGGCCGACCGCTCGTCGAAGCCCACGGCCCTCAGCGCCAGACCCGATCCGGAGGCATGGAGCCAGAGATCGGCGAGACCCGCCCCCACGACGATGACGATGAACGCCACGGGGATCGGCCCGATGGTCGCCGTGAGCACCGAGATCAGCCCGGGGTTGATGACGCCCTGCGCCGTCGGTCGCATGGTCAGCGAGATCCCGTCCAGGATGCTCAGCGTGGCCAGGGTGGCGATGATCGAGGGGATCTTGAGTCCCCGGATCAGGCCAGCGTTGACGAGGCCGAGGGCGACGCCGCAGACGAGGATGACGCCGATCCCGAACAGGATCTGCGGGGAGGAAGCCTCGTCGCCGATCAGGAACGAGGCGATGACCACCCCGAGGCCGATCATGCCGCCGACCGACAGATCGAGATACCCGACCAGGATCGCGTGGGTCTGAGCCATCGCGGCAACGATCAGGGGGAGCGCGAGGATGAGGATCTGTTCGATGTTGTAGGCGTTGACGAAGCCCGGGAACCGCGAGGTGGTGTAGAAGAGCAGCGCCGCGACCAGCAGGACCTGCAGCGCCACGGGCATCCACAGGCGGAACTTGACGATCTTCCGCCACTTGTTCTTGTCGCGTGCGTCGCGGACGACCTTGCGGACGGCGCGGCGCGCTGCGTCGATGCGGCCGCTCATGTCCCCCCGTTCGCCGAGGGGCCCCTCGGCATCGCGACGCCGAGGGGCGATCGCCCCGCCCTGGACAGACCGGGCCCCCGCACCATCGCCTCGACGATGCGCAGCTCGTCGAGCTCGTCGCCGGGGATCTCCTCGATGATCTGCCCCCGGGACATGACGAGCACCCGATCGCACAGCCCGGCGAGCTCGATGGGGTCGCTCGACTTGACGAGCATCGCCGTTCCCTTGTCGGTGCGCGTGCGAAGGGCCTTGTAGATGTCGAAGCGGGAGCCGACGTCGACGCCCTGCGTCGGCTCGTAGGCGAGGATCACCGACGGCTCCTTGAAGAAGCTGCGCGCGACCGAGACCTTCTGCTGGTTGCCCCCCGAGAGGAACTCCACCGGTTGCTCGATGGACGGCGTTCGGATCTCCAGCTGTTCGACGAGGTCGGTGACGGCACGCCGCTCCTTCCCTCGCCTCAGGAAGCCGAGCAGGGAGAAGCGGCGCAACGATTGGATCGTGGTGTTCACCTTGACGCCGAGCACGGGCATCAGAGCCTCGTGCTTGCGATCACCGGGCAGCAGCATGACCCCCGCCCCGACCGCTTCGTGGGTCGAGATCAGTGACAGCTCCTTGCCGTCGCAGACCACCCGTCCCGCTTTCGGCGGCTGGCGGCCGGCCAGGCAGTCGAAGAGCTGAGGCTGCCCGTTGCCTTCGGCGCCGGCGATGCCCACGATCTCGCCGGCGTCCAGGGTGAAACTGACCGGCCCGAACGACTGGCCCTGGAGGCCGTCGACCACGAGCACGTCGCGACGCTGGTCCACCTCGGGGGCGGGCGGGGGGAACGCGGCCTCGAACGGGCGGCCGACGATCAGCTCGACGAGCTCCGCCTCGGTCGTGGCCTTCGCGTCGAACGTCCCCTGGTTCCTGCCGTCGCGAAGGACGGTGATCCGGTCGGCGACCTCGAGGACCTCCGGCAGACGATGGCTCACGTACACCACGCCGACGCCACGACGGCTGCAGGCGGCGACGGTCCGGTGCAGAGCATCCACCTCGTCCGGTCCCAGGGCCGTGGTCGGTTCATCGAGCAGCAGCACCTTCGGATCGGCGACGAGCGCCTTCGCGACCTCGAAGAGCTGGCGGTCGGCCAGGCTGAGGAAACCCGCCGGGGCGTCCGGGAACAACTCGAGGTCGAGATCGAACTCGGCCAGCAGCTTCCTCGCCCACCGCTTCCTCTTCCAGAACGGCGGTCGCCGATCCTCCGGTGCCGCCAGGAAGAGGTTGTTCTTCACGGGCTCGGCCAGGATCAGCGAGGTGTCCTGGTACGCCATGGCCAGGCCCAACGTCCTCGCCTGCGCCGGGGAATCCCGGCGAAGGGGTTCGCCCCCGATCCGGACCCTGCCCAGATCGGGGTCGACGAACCCGCTGGCGATCCCGAGGAGGGTCGACTTGCCCGACCCGTTCTCGCCGACGACGGCGTGAACCTCGCCCGCGCGGCAATCGAAGCTGACATCCGTCAGCGCTCGTACCGCCCCGAACTGTCGCGAGACCCCGCTCAGCTCGAGAACCAGGTCACCGCCGGCCGACCCTCCTTCGAGATCGCCGTTCTCCATCAGCTAGCGAACATCGCCTGCAGGACCGGGTCCGGCACCAGCGAGGTCCCGGACACCGCCTCGTTCACGCGGTTGGGATCGCAGTCCGCCGCCGTCACCTGCCGCATGACGTGTGGCACGACCACCTCAGGCGGGATCTCGGCACCCTGCAGCGACATCATCGCCGCCGTGACGCCGACCCGTGACTGGAAGTTGCCACCGGCCGAGTACCAGATGTTGTACGTGGGCTCGTCGCGCTCGGCCCAGTCGCAGAACAGGTTCTGCTCGTCGGTGCGCAACGCGAGGGTCAGGTTCTTCACCGGTATGCCCAGGTCCTTGTAGGTCTGCAATCCGATGTACATGCCGTCGGCATACTCGTACGCGTAACCCTTGATGTCCGGGTCGGTCGTCAGCAGCCCCTGGAAGACGCCGGGGATCGCCGGGGGATACCAGTAGGTGTCACCGGTCGTGCTGTCCGAGTTGGCCGGCGGGTTGACCAGATTGAGCCCGTCCGAGAGCCCGGAGATGGCACATTGCTGCCAGCCCAGGGACAGGGCGTTGCCCGGCGTTCCGCCGAGGAGCGCCACATCCCCGGTGCCGACGCCGTCGTCCAGCACCTGCGCGAAGCTCTGCCCGAGGGCGCACAGGTCCTCGCCCACGACGGTCAGGTAGTCCTCGCCTGGAACGAGGGCCCCTTCCTGACCCGGAAGACCGACCCAGCCCGCGGAGAACGAGACATACGGGATACCCGCGTCGTCGGCCTCCTTGATGGCGTCGGCGATGGCCACCCCCATGTCGGGATATCCGACGATGAAGTCCACGCCCCGCTGGATCAGGAACCGGATGTCGTTGGCGTGGACGGCCGGATCCTCGTTGAAATCGGCCGCGGTGGAGACGATGGTCCCGATCTCCGGGTAGGTGAGCGCCTGGAGGATCGCCTCCATGTGGCTCACCGCACGCCAGACGTTCACCGTGTCCCCGCCGCCGTCGGCGTAGCCCATCACCACGTCGCCACCGGTGCCGGTGTCACACTCCTTGTTGCTCCAACACTCCATCGCCTTGTCGATGGTGGCTTGATCGACATCCTGGTTGGCCCGCGCGACCGAGGCCAGGATGATGTTCCAGCTCGCCTCGTCCGACGGCTCCACGGGGCCCAGGGCCTTCTCGACGAGCGCAGGGTCCGCGTCGGTACTCTCCCCGAACTCCGCGAGGGCCCCCGTGGCGCCGGTGGCCGTCTGACCCTGGGTCGCTCCGGTCGCCGTCGTCTCGTCGTCGTCGTCACCGCCACACGCGGCCGCCATCAACGCCAGCGCTGCGATGACCGCGGCGATCCTGATCCGTTGCATGGTCCTCCTCCCTAGTCGATCTCCTGTCCTGTCACGGATCGGTCGTCCACCTCACATAGGCGCCTCCTCCTGCATCGATCACATCGGACCAGGGACGGGTTGCGTCTGCGGGTCCTCCGGGCGTCTCCGCTCCCGAAGGAGCTGCTCGACGCCGCGGATGATCCGATCGCCCGAAACGAGCATCCCTCCGATGATGACGAGACCGAACACGACGAACTGGAGGGAGGTGGGGAGCCCCATCACCCGCAGCATCTGGTTGAGACCGGTGAGGAACAGGGCGGCCACGAACGTGGAGAGCGGGCTGGCCAGACCTCCGGTGAGGGAAGCGCCACCGATCACCACGGCCGCGATCGGGCCCAGGAGATACGTCGTGCCGGCGCCGACCCCGGGGTTCCGCAGGAGACTCGCCAGCGCCATCCCGGCGATGGCGTAGAAGACCGCGGCCACCACGTAGACCAGGATCTGGTTCAGACTCACCTGGACGCCCACGACATGGGAGGCGACCGGGTTGGCCCCCACCGCCTGGAACCTGCGACCCACCGCCGTGTAGCGAAGGCCGACGATCAGCGACGATCGTGAGCGCGGCACCGATCCAGAAGACGGGGCTCACGCCGAAGATGCGGGCGGAGGTCCAGTCGGACAGGCCCGGCGGAACCCGACTCTGGACCGGGAACGTGCTCGCATAGCGATTCACGACGCCGGCCACGATCAGACCCACCGCAAGGGTGGTGATGAGTGCGTTCAGTTTGAGCGCGCCGATCAGGAGGCCGTTGACGAGTCCGATCAGCGCGCCGACGGCGATCGCGGTGGCGATGGCGATCCAGATGTTCTCGTTCGATCCGTCCCCGACGCCGACGATGATCACCGCCGCCAGACTCATGGTGCCGGGGACGCTGAGGTCGATCCCGCCGGTCATGATGACCAACATCTGGCCGAGGGCCGCGATGCCGAGGACCGCCCCGTAGGGAGCGATGGCGCGCAGGGCGACACCGCTCAGGGTCGCGGGGGCCCAGATCGACGCCACGATGAGGAGCAGGAGCATGGCGATGTACACGGGCATGTACCGGGAGGCCACGACGAACGACGTGAGGGCCGGCGATCGGGCGCGATCGCTGCTCACCCGGTACCCCCCGGTGCCGCGCCGACGATCGATCCGGATCACGTCGGCCACGCGCCGTCGGGCCTCGGTAGCCAGGCTGCGCGCACGTTCGGACATCCGCGTCGAGCACGCCCTCGCGCATCAGGGCTCGTCCGCCGACGAACACCCAGTCGACGTTCGAGGTGTCCATGCCCCAGACGACCGCGCCGATCGGGTCGTTGATCGGGAAGATGTTCGGGCGGTCGGCCCGCAGCACGAGGACGTCGGCCTGCATGCCCACCTCCAGAGACCCGCTCACGCCGCGCAGCCCCGCGGTTCGATGGCGCCGTCGCTCGTCGCGAAGCGGATGACGTTGCGCGTGGTCATCAGCTTCGGGACGCCGCCCTTGCCCGCCAGCTTGCGGTCGAACACCGTGGCGTGCTGCATCGAGATCGCCGCCCGCATCTGCGCGAACAGGTCGCCGGGCGCGACGCGCTCGTCGTCGACCGCGAGGCCCGGCCGCACGTCGTTGTCGATCAGGTGCTGGATCGGCGGCGATCCGGAGCCGCCCGTCATCTCGCTCACCGGCGCGAGCGAGATCGCCGCGCCCGAGGACGCGATCGCATCCACGTCCGAGGGCTGCGAGCAGGGAGCCGTGGACGACGGTGACGTCCTCGCCGAGCAGCCGCGGCGGAGCGGACGAGATGCGCGTTCGAGCGGCGTGGACGTGGATGCGAAGGCCGAGCTCTCGGGCGGACGCCCACTCGGCGGCGGCGGCGTCGACGTCCGGGCGGCCCGGGCGCGACGCTCCGAACGCGATCGTCGTGGTCGGCCCCGCTGCCCGCGTGCAGGCGGTCGACGCGCCCTGTCAGTCCGGCGCCGCCGCCGCGTGCGACGAAGACGGTGCGCAGGCCGGCATCCTCGTGCGCGCGCAGCGCGGCCTCGGCCAAGGTCGTCGTCGCTGCCGGCGTGCGACCAGTCGACGACGGTGGTGATGCCGGCCTCGGCGGCGCCCAGCAGGCCGATCAGGGTGGCGGCGTAGACGTCGTCGGGCCGAAGCCGTCGGGCCGGCTCCGGCCGGGTCGGCGCTCGGGTCGCGGTCGCCCGGGTTGCGGAACAGCGACGTCCAGGCGTGGCGATGCGTGTCGACGAAGCCCGGCATGACGATCGTGCCGGTGGCGTCGATCTGCTCGGCGTCTCGCGCCCGCAGGCCGGTGCCGACCTCGGCGATGACCTCGCCGTCGATGAGGACGTCGGCCTGCTGGTAGATTGGGGGTCCGCGCGCCGAGCGTCAGGACGCACCCGCCGGCGAGCAGGACCTTGGAGGTCACGCGCGGTCCTCGCGCATCGTCCGCGTTCCGGCGCGGAGCCGCGGCCGACGACGGAGGTCCGCGAGGTCCCTCCCCCGGCCGCTCTCGAACACACGCCTGATCCGAGCGCCCCTCACACCGTTCAGGGACACTACACAGGTTGCCTCGGAAGCGCTACCGGCACCGCCCGGGCAGGCAGAGATGCAGCCGCCGACGGTGTATGCATATCATTCAGCCTTAACACCCCACCGTGTACGCGGACGGATCGGAGGGCAGGTCCATGGACGAGTTCCCGGTCGCGACCACCCCGTCACCGGGCCTGCACGGGGTCGACTGGGAGAACCGCGTCGACTTCGGGCGTCTCCGCGACTACCGACTCGCTCGCGTTCGCGAACAGCTCGAAGCGTCCGATCTCGGCGCGATCCTGCTGTTCGAGACCAGCAACATCCGGTACGCCACGAGCACCCACATCGGGTACTGGGCGTTCAACAAGGGCGAGCGCTACGCGCTGATCACGCGGACGGGTCCGCCGCGCATCTGGGATTTCGGGTCGGCGGCGAAGGCGCACCGGCTGCAGCTCCCGCAGTGGTACGACGAGACGAACTCGGTCGGCGGCAACACCGGCCTGCAGGGCGCGATCTCCCCGGCCGTCGGGCTCCAGCGGCGGGCCGCCGAGGAGCTCCGTTCGGTGCTCAAGGAGGACGGCCTGGCCGACATGCCGCTCGGCGTCGACGTGGCCGAGACCACGGTGTTCCTCGAGCTCCAGCGCGCGGGGCTCGACGTCCGCGACGGGCAGCAGGTGATGATGCTCGCCCGCGAGATCAAGAGCCAGGACGAGATCACGCTGCTCACCCAGGCCTGCGCGATGGTCGACGGCGTGTACCAGGACATCTTCGAGTTCCTCAAGCCGGGCGTCCGCGAGAGCGAGGTCGTGGCGCTCGCGCACAAGCGGCTGTACGAGATGGGCTCCGAGTTCGTCGAGGCGATCAACTCGATCGCGGGGGAGCGGTGCAGCCCGCACCCGCACGTCTTCTCCGACCGGTTGATCCGCCCGGGCGACCAGGCGTACTTCGACATCATCCACGTGAACAACGGCTACCGGACCTGCTACTACCGCACCTTCGTCGTCGGGCGCGCCACGCAGGCGCAGCGCGACGCGTTCTCGCGGTCGCGCGAATGGATGGATGCCGCGATCGACCTCGTGAAGCCGGGCAACACCACGGATCAGCTCGCCGCCGTGTGGCCCAAGGCCGAGGAGTTCGGGTTCCAGGACGAGTTCGACGCGTTCGGCCTGCAGTTCGGACACGGCGTGGGCGTCGGCCTGCACGAACGGCCGATCATCAGCCGCCTGAACTCGTTCGACGAGCCGATCGAGCTCAAGGAGGGCATGCTCTTCGCGCTCGAGACGTACTGTCCCGCGACGGACGGACGATCGGCCGCTCGGATCGAGGAGGAGGTCGTCGTGACCGCGGCGGGACCCAAGATCATCACGCTCTTCCCGTGCGAAGAGCTGATGGTCGCCAACGAGTACTGATCCGGAGGCCGCGAGTGAGCACGACGTCGAAGCCGGTCGCCGACGAGCAGGTTCGCCTCGACATGTACCGGATGATGCAGGAGGCGCGTCTGTTCGAGAAGCGGGCGCAGGACCTGTTCCTCGAGGGGCTCATCAAGGGCACGTCGCACCTCGCGCTCGGGCAGGAGGCGGTCGCCGCGGGGTTCGCGGCGGCGCTGCGGCCCGAGGACCTCGTCTACTGCACCTATCGCGGCCACGTCCACACGCTGCTGCGCGGCGCGCCGATGGGCGCGCTGATGGCGGAGCTGATGGGCCGGGCGAACGGGATCTGCGGCGGCAAGGGCGGCTCGATGCACCTGACGGACGTGTCGCACGGCGCGATGGGCTCGTACGCGATCGTCGGTGCGCACATGCCGATCGCAGCCGGCGCGGCGTGGGCGGCCCAGGAGCGCGGGACCGGTCAGGTCGTCGTGTGCTTCTTCGGGGACGGGACGACCAACATCGGCACGTTCCACGAGGCGTTGAACCTGGCCGTCGTGTGGCAGCTCCCGGTCGTCTACGTCTGCGAGAACAACCTGTACATGGAGTACACGCCGATCGGGGCCGTGACGGCGGTCGCCAACCCGGCCGCCGACCGGGCGAGCGCCTACGGGCTCGAACCCATCGTGGTCGACGGGAACGACGTCGACGAGGTGTTCGAGACCGCGACGCGTCTGGTCGACCGGGCGCGCCAGGGCGGGGGCCCCGCCCTGGTGGAGGCGAAGACCTACCGGCACGGCGGGCATTCGCGCGCCGACCCCGCCAAGTACCGGCCCGACGACGAGGTCAAGGCGTGGCTGGCCCGCGACCCGATCCCCACCTATCGCGACCGGCTGCTCGCGTCCGGCGTCGATCCCGAGGCCCTCGACCGGGTCGAACGCGAGGCGCTCGAGCTGGTCGACCGCGCGACCGAGGAGGCGAAGGCGGGGCCGTTCCCCGAACCCGAGGCGCTCGGGACCGAGCTGTGGGCCGACGGGGGGTCCGCGTGGCGGAGCTGACGTACCGGGAGGCGGTCAGCCGGGCGATCGCACAGGAGATGGAGCGCGACCCGAGCGTGTACTTCATCGGGGAGGACGTCGCGGCGGCCGGCGGGGTGTTCAAGACGACCGAGGGGCTGTTCGAACGGTTCGGCCCCAGGCGCGTCCGCGACACGCCGATCTCGGAGCAGGCGATCATCGGCGCGATCATGGGCGCGGCCATGAACGGGCTCCGCCCGGTGGCCGAGCTGATGTTCAGCGACTTCTTCGCGGTCTGCTGGGACCTGATCGCGAACCAGATCGCGAAGACCCGCTACATGACGAACGGGCAGGTGGCGCTGCCGCTCGTGATCCGCACCGCGAACGGCGGCGGCGTCCGCTTCGGCGCGCAGCACTCGCAGAGCGTCGAGGGGTGGGCGATGGCGATCCCGGGGCTGAAGGTGGTCGTGCCGTCGAACCCCGTGGACATGATCGGGCTGTTCGCGGCGGCCGTGCGCGACCCCGACCCCGTGATCGTCGTGGAGCCGAAGGTGCTCTACGCGACCAAGGCCGAGGTCCCCGACGGCGAGGTCGTCGACCGGCTCGGTTCGGCGAAGGTGCTCCGGCAGGGATCCGACGTGACGATCGCGGCGCTCGGCGCGATGGTGCCGCGTTCGATGGAGGCCGCGGTGGCGCTCGCGGGCGACGGCATCGACGCCGAGGTCATCGACGTGCGCTCGCTCGTCCCGCTCGACGCGACCACGATCTTGGAGTCGGTCGGCAAGACCGGACGGTTCGTCACGGTCGAGGAGAGCCCGCGGCTGTGCGGCTGGGGCGCCGAGGTCGCCTCGATCGTCGCCGAGGAGCGCTTCTTCGATCTCGACGGCCCGATCGTGCGGATCACGACCCCCCACATCCCGCTCCCGGCCGCCGACGTGCTCGAGGACCTCGCGATCCCCTCGGCGGCGTCGATCGCCGAGCGCGTCAGCGCGACGATGGACTGATGACTGGCGCCGAGGAGCAGGCGTGAGCCCCAACCATCTCGTTCGAACCGTGGCCGACGCGTCCTGGGGCGTCCCCCCCGCGCTCGAAGGCCACGTCGAGGGGTACCGCCGGTGGACCGTCGTCGACGAGGGTGCGGGGGCCGTCCACACGGGGTTCGGGGTCGGGGAGATGGAGCCGGGCGGCCGGCTCGACTGGCACGTCCACTCGTACGAGGAGAGCCTCTACGTCGTCGACGGTGAGGTCGTCCTGTTCACCACGGAGACCGCGGTCCTGCTCGGTGCCGGCGACTACGCGCTGATCCCCCTCGGCCAGGCGCACGCGCTCGCGAACCGGAGCTCGGACACCGCTCGGTGGGCGGCGCTGTCGGCGCCGGTCCCGCGGGCCGCCCACGGCGGGGACACGTACTTCGTCCCGGCGCTGCCCGAGATGGACCCGATCCCGGTCGATGCCCGCGACCCCCGAACGCGGTCGTTCGGGAGCATCCAGCCCGGGCACATGGACCCGGGCCGGCAGAGCCAGGAGCTGCTGGCCGCGTCCGCCAGCATGCGATCGGCGCTGCTGGTCTACAGCGGGATCACCGTGAAGATGATGATCGACTCGGACTCGGCGCGCAGCTGTCGACGATGTTCATGGTGCAGTACGACGCGCTCAAGGGGGTGATCGGCGGACACGACCACCCCCTGGAGGAGACGTACCTGATCCTCGAGGGCGAGGTCGACGCCACCTTCGACGGCGAGCGGTACCACCTGGGACCGGGCGACGCGGCGTGGGCGGGCGTCGGATGCGTCCATGCGTTCGCGAACCCCGCCGAGGTGCCTGTGCGATGGCTCGAGACGCAGTCCCCCGCGCCTCCGGCCCGGCACTCGTACCGGTTCGAGCGGGACTGGGACTACCTGCGGGATGCGTCGATGAACGAGCCGAGGGAGGTTCGATGACGGACGGTGCGGTCGTGGTGGTCGGTGGGACGTCGGGTCTGGGCAAGGAGGTGGCGCGGCACTACGCTCAGGCCGACCGCGAGGTGGTGATCACCGGGCGTGACCCGACGCGAGGAAGCACGGTCGCGACGGAGCTCGGCGGCAAGACGACGGAGCTCGCGTTCGACCTTTCCAAGCCAAAGGAGATCGCGCCCGCGCTCGAAGGGGTCGGGGACGCGAGCCGGCTGGTGCTGGCCGGGGTCCATCGGGACCTCAACACGATGCGCGACTACGACATCGACGAGGCGATCGCCCTGGTGACCCTCAAGCTCGTCGGGTACACCGAGGTCGTGCACGCGCTCATGGACCGCCTGTAGGACGACTCGTCGATCCTGATCTTCGGCGGTCTGGCCAAGGAGCGTCCGTACCCGGGCTCCATGACCGTGACGACGATCAACCACGGGGTGGACGGGCTCGTCCGCTCGCTCACGGCCGAGCTCAAGCCGATCCGGGTGAACGCGCTCCACCCCGGGATCGTCGAGGACTCACCGTTCTGGGAGGGCAAGACCGAGGCGCTCGACGCCCACCGGAACAGGACGACGACCGGACGCCTCGTGCAGATGCAGGAGGTCGTGGACGTCGCGGTCCTCATGCTCGAGAACCCCTCGATCGCCGGCGCCGAGTTCCGGGTCGACGCCGGGTGGTCGATGCCGAACTGATGCCGTGAGCGGATCGGAGCGCGCCTCGACGGTCGCCGTCCTCGGCACCGGGCGGATGGGCGGCGCGATGGCCGGAACGCTACGCCGGGCCGGCCTCCACGTCGTCGTCTGGAACCGCGACCGCGGGAAATGCCACGCGGTCGCCCGGACCTCCGGGGCCGAGATCGCCGAGAGCGCGAGTGCGGCGGCCGCGGCCGCGGACATCGCGATCACGAGCCTCGCCGACGACGCGGCCGTCCGGGCCGTGTACGCGGATGCGCTCGAGGGGTTCCACGAGGGCCAGGTCGTCCTGGAGATGAGCACGATCGCGCCCGAGACCGTTCGCGCGATCGAACCGTCGGTGCGCGCCCGCGGAGCGACGCTGCTCGACGCGCCCGTCTCCGGGAGCGTGCCGGTGGTCGAGCGGGGCGAGCTCCTGATCATGGCCGGCGGCGATTCCGATGCGCTCGATCGCGCGCGGCCGGTGCTCGAGGCGATGTCCTCGAAGACTCATCCACGCCGGGGCGCTCGGGACGGGGGCGACGATGAAGCTCGCGGTCAACGCGCTCGTCCACGGGCTCAACGCGGCGCTCTCGGAGTCGCTGGTGCTCGCCGAACGCGCGGGCGTCGAGCGCACGGCCGCCTACGAGGTCTTCGCGTCGGGCGCCGCCGCCGCGCCGTACGTGCTGTACAAGCGGGCGGCTTTCGAGCGACCGGACGAGACGCCGGTCGCGTTCCGGCTGGACCTCGTCGGCAAGGACCTCGATCTCGAACCTCGAGCTCGCCCGGGCGGTGGGGGCCCCGATGCCACAGGCGGAGACGAACCGCGATGTCGTGCGAGCCGCCCTCGCGACGGGGCTGGCCGATCACGACATCAGCGCCCTGGCCGAGTACCTGCGGGACGTCGAGCCGACCCCTTGACCCCGCGTCACCCTGGGCCGGGACGATCCGTCGCCGCCGATGGATGCAACAGCGGGACCACCGGGTGCCAACCAGCGCGCAGGACCTCGACGAGCGACGGCGGGGTGATGAGGGCGATCTCGCCCCGCGGCGGTCGCCCGTCGCGTTCCAGGTAGCCCGTCGTCGACCATCGCAGGACCTCGGCGCCGAGCACGAGGAACGGCGCGCCGGCGCGCAGGACGAACGCACCGTCGGGGAATCCGCCAGGTCCGTCTCGTGGAGGCGGTGGCCGCGCGTCCGCGGCTCGACCCGTTCGGCGTGGAGCTGCGCGTCGATCGCGTCGGCGCCCGCCTGCTCGGGATGGAACGACCGCCAGATCTCGCCGAAGCGCACGTAGTCCTCGCGGCGGCAGAGTGCGCACGGGCGATGTCCCGCCGCGAACGCCGTCGCCTCGTCGAGGAAGAACAGCTCGGTGAACCGGCCGGGCTGCAACAACGGCTCGCGGTGCCAGCCGCGGAACCGCAACCGGCACGCGATCCACCGTGTGCCGGCGTACGACCGGCGGATCCGGCCGCCGATCGTCGTGCAGGCACCCACGGTTGCCGTAGACGAGGCCGCGACCCGGTTCGGCGACCAGCTCGCCGAGCGGGGTGACACGGTTCCGCAGCGGCATCAGGGCCAGAGGCGGCGGGCGCGTTCGGCGAGGTCGCGGCGCAGGGCGCGTTCGTCCGCGCCGAGCAGGGTCCCGTCCCGCACGACCGGCTCGCCCTCGACGAACACGTGCCGCGCCCGGCGGTCGGGCCCGAGGACGAACCCGGCGAGCGGGTCGGGAACATCGCCGAGGTCGTCGCCCGGCCAGACGACCAGATCGGCTCGCAGCCCGGGCTCGAGCCTTCCGAGGTCGTCCCGGCCGAGGCATCGGGCCCCGCCCTCGGTCGCGAGCCGGAGGGCGTCCGGCGGGAGGAACGCGTCGGCGCGGCCGGCGCGCTGCCGAGCCGTGTAGAGGGCCTGGCGGAGCTCGGGCTGCAGCCCGCCCACCTCGTTGGACGCGACCCCGTCGACGCCGAGGCCGACCGGGGCCCCCGCGGTCTCGAGATCGACGACCCGGCACATCCCCGCGCCGAGGCGCGCGTTGCTCGAGGGACAGTGCCCCACCCCCGTGCCGGCCGCTCCCAGCCGGGCCACCTCGGCGTCGTCGAGGTGGATCCCGTGCGCCACCCACACGTCGTCGTCGATCCAGCCGAGCTCGTCGAGCAGGTCCACCGGGCGCCGGCCGAAGCGTTCGAGCGCGTCGCGTTCCTCGTCGACGGTCTCGGCGAGGTGGGTGTGCAGCTTCAGGCCGTGCCGCCTCGCGAGCGCGGCCGATTCGCGCATCAGCTCCGGCGTCACGCTGAACGGGCTGCACGGCGCGACCGTCACGACGACGCGTTCGCCGTCGTGGTGGCGGGCGATCACCGACTCGGTCGAGGCCAAGATCGCGTCGAGGTCCTCGACGACGTGGTCCGGCGGGAGGCCGCCGCGCGACTCGCCCAGGTCCATCGAACCCCGCGCGAGGTGCAGGCGGATCCCCACCGTCGTCGCGGCGTCGACGATCGCGTCGAACACGGTGTCGTCGCCCCGCGGGACCAGGTAGTGGTGGTCGGCCGCGGTCGTGCACCCGGTGAGCGCGAGCTCGGCGAGCCCCACCAGCGCCGCCGCCCGGACGTCCTCCACGTCGAGCCGCCCCCAGACCGGGTAGAGGTCGACGAGCCAGCCGAACAGATCGCACCCGACGCACCGGCCGCGCGTCATCCATTGGAACAGGTGGTGGTGGGTGTTCACGAGCCCAGCGGTGATCAGGTCGCCGTCGCACCGGATCGTCTCGTCCCCCGGCTCCTCGGCCACCGAGCCGACCGCCTCGATCCGGCCGTCGCGGACGGCGACGTCGCCCGGCCACCGCGCACCTCGGAAGACCGTCCTCACGGCGGTGAGCGTAGACGTTCCGGCCCGTGCCACGATGCGACCGTGTACGGAGCCGACGTCCTGTTCCGCGGCCGGCGCGTCGTGACCCCGGACGGCGTCCGCGAGGCGTGCGTCCACGTGGCGGACGGCCGTATCGAGCTCGTCGCGTCGTTCGACGACGTGCCGTCGGGCGTCCCGCTCGTCGACGCCGGCGACCGCGTGATCCTCCCCGGCGTGGTGGACACCCACGTGCACGTCAACGAGCCCGGGCGCACCGAGTGGGAGGGGTTCGAGACCGCGACGCGTGCGGCCGCGGCCGGCGGCGTGACGACGATCCTGGACATGCCGCTGAACAGCATCCCGCCGACGATCACCACCGATGCGCTCCGCGAGAAACGGTCCGCCGCCGAGGGAAAGGTCCACGTCGACGTCGGGTTCTGGGGTGGCGCGGTTCCCGACGACCTCGGGCACCTCCGCGAGCTCCACGACGCCGGCGTGTTCGGGTTCAAGTGTTTCCTGTGTCCCTCCGGCGTCGACGAGTTCCCCTCGCTCGATCTCGAGGGGCTGCGCAGAGCGATGGAGGACATCGCTGCGTTCGACGGGCTGCTCGATCGTGCACGCCGAGCTCCCCGAACCGATCGAACGCGCCACCGAGCGCCTCCGTGACGCCGACCCGTTCGCCTACCGCACCTACCTCGGGTCCCGGCCTCCCGAAGCGGAGGAACGTGCCATCGCGGCGGTGGTGGAGACCAGCCGGGAGACCGGGTGCCGGGTGCATCTCCTCCACGTGTCGGCGGCGGCCGGCCTCGACGAGATCGCCGGGTCGGACCGAGCCCGTGTCACGTTCGAGACCTGTCCGCACTACCTGTACGTTCGCGGCCGAGGAGATCCCCGACGGCGCCACCGAGTTCAAATGCGCCCCGCCGATCCGCGAGCGGGAGAACCGCGAACGGCTCTGGCGGGGCCTTCGCGACGCTCGGATCACCGCCGTCGTGTCCGACCACTCACCTTGCACCGCCGACCTCAAGGCCGGCTCGTTCCTCGATGCATGGGGTGGCATCGCCTCGGTGGAGCTCGGCCTGCGGGCCGTGTGGACGCAGGCGCGCCAGCGCGGGTTCACGCTCGAAAGCCTCCCGGGGTGGATGAGCGCGGGCCCGGCCGCGGATCGCCGGCCTCGAACGCAAGGGCGCGATCGCCGAGGGCAACGATGCGGACCTCGTCCTGTTCGAGCCCGACGCGGCCTCCGTGGTCGAGCCCGCCGAGCTCCACCACCGCAACCCGGTCACGCCCTACGCGGGGCGGCGGCTCGACGGACGCGTCTCGGCCACGTACGTTCGAGGGGTGGAGGTCTACGCGGACGGGCGGTTCCGGGACCAACCGGCGGGCCGCCTGCTCTCGAGGGGCGCGGCGTGAGCGACTTCACGACGCTGCCCGACCTGGCCGCCCGGCGGCTCGGCGGGATGGTGCTCGTGGCCAACGACGAGTTCTTCGCCCCCAAGGAGAACCTCCTGAAGCCCGAGGCCCCGGTGTTCGACGCCGACCGCTACACGGACCGCGGCAAGGAGATGGATGGTTGGGAGACCCGCCGCCGCCGCGAGCCGGGCCACGACTGGTGCATCGTCCGGCTCGGGATCCCCGGGGTCGTCCGAGGCGTGGTCGTCGACACGGGCTTCTTCCGCGGCAACTACCCCGACCGCTGCTCGCTCGAGGGCGCCGTCGTGGAGGAGGACGACGTCGACGGGAGCGGAGTGGTTCGACCTGCTCCCGGAGTCCGCGCTCGAGGGCGATGCGAGCAACCGGTTCGACGTCGCCTCGCCGCTGCGGGTCACGCACCTGCGGCTCAACATCTTCCCGGACGGCGGGGTCGCCAGGCTCCGCGTCCACGGCGAGCCGCTCCCGGATCTGCGAACGCTCACCGACGCCGGCGGCCGGACCGACGTCGCGGCGTCGCTGTCGGGCGGGATCGTGCTCGACGCGAGCGACCTGTTCTTCTCCTCGCCGCACAACCTGATCGCACCCGGCGACTCGCACGGCATGCACGACGGGTGGGAGACGCGGCGCCGGCGGGGCGAGGGCCACGACTGGGTCGTGCTCCGGCTGGCGGCCGAGACCGAGATCGAGCGCGTCGAGGTCGACACGTCGAACTTCAAGGGCAACTACCCCGACACCTGTTCGCTCGAGGTCCGCGTCGTGCACGACGCGGTGACGGATCCGGACCCCGGATGGTCCGAGGTCCTGACGCATCGCAAGCTCGGGCCGCATCGGCGGTTCGCGTTCCCGATCGACCCGCCCGCCCGAGCGACCCACGTCCGTCTCGACATCCACCCGGACGGCGGTGTGGCGCGGCTCCGGGTCCACGGCCTGGTGACCGACGACGGCTGGCGCGCGTTCGGTGTGCGATGGCTCAACGCCAAGACGGCCGAGGTGTTCGAGGAGCGGGTGCTCGCCTGCTGCGGCTCGCGGGCGTGGGCGTCCGGGCTGGAGACGGCGCGGCCGTTCGCCACCTTCGACGCGTTGCTGCAGACCGCCGACGACGTCTGGGAAGGGCTCTCGGCCGAGGACCGGCTCGAGGCGTTCGCGGCGCACCCGCGGATCGGGGAGCGCGGCGGCTCTGCGTGGGCCCGGGGCGAGCAGGCGGGCGCCGCGGCGGCGAGCGACGAGACCCTGCGCGCGCTCGAGACCGGGAACCGGGAGTACGAGGAGCGGTTCGGGCACGTCTACCTGATCAACGCGACGGGCAAGAGCGCGGAGGAGATGCTCGAGGCGCTGCGCGAACGGCTCCGTCACGATCCCGAGACCGAGCTCGCGGAGGCCGCCGAACAGCAACGGCAGATCACCCGGATCCGGCTGGAGAAGCTCGTCCGGCCCGTCGGCCTCCCCGTCCCAGGTGAAGAGTGACCGGCGGCGTGGCGGCGATCACCACCCACGTGCTCGATACGTCGGCCGGCCGGTCCGGGCGCGGGCGTGGCGGTCGAGCTTGAGGTCCTGGCCGCCGGCGGCTGGGAGCCGGTCGGGGCCGGCCTGACCGACGAGCAGGGGCGCCTGGGCGACCTCCTGCCCGAGGGCGCCGAACCCATGGCGGGGACGTACCGGATGCGGTTCGACACGGGCGCCTACTTCGCCAAGCAAGGCCTCGGCACCTTCTTCCCCGCCGTCATCGTGGAGTTCACGGTGACCGACCCCGTCGAGCACCATCACGTCCCGCTGCTGCTCAGCCCGTTCGGCTACTCGACGTACCGGGGGAGCTGATGGGGTTCGAGCTGGGGCACAACCGGTACGGCAAGGCGGGGATCCACCTCGCCACCGTGGTGCGCGGCGAGGAGCGTCACGAGTTCTCCGAGCGCGAGATCGAGGTGCGCCTGGAGGGCGACTTCGAGGAGGTCCACATCGAGGGCGACAACGCGACGGTCCTGCCGACCGACACGATGCGGAGCTCGGCCTGCGCGCTCGCGTTCGAGCATCCGGGGGAGGCGCTCGAGACGTTCGCGCTCCGCTACACGAGGTACCTCCTGGACGCCTCCCCCGCCGCGAGCCGAGCCGAGGCCTGGATGACCGAGCGGCCCTGGGAGCGGGTGGTGATCGACGGCGAGCCGCATCCGCACGCGTTCACGCGCGGCGCGTTCCGATGGACGACCCACGTGGTCCGCGACCGCGACGAGGTCCGTCTGTCCGGCGGGCTGGACGAGCTGTACCTGTTGAAGACGACCGGTTCGGCGTTCGGCGGTTTCCTCAAGGACCGCTACACGATCCTGCCCGAGACCGACGACCGGATCCTCGCGACCCAGCTCGAGGCGCGCTGGCGGTACGCCGGGACGGAGCTCGAGTTCGCGAAGCAGCGGGAGGCCTGCCGGGATGCGCTCGTCCGCGCGTTCGCGCACCACGACGACAGCCGTTCGGTGCAGCACACCCTGTGGCACATGGGAACCGCGGTGCTCGAGGCGGCGCCGAACGTCGAGGAGGTGACGCTCTCGATGCCGAACCTGCACCACGTCGCGGTCGACCTCGCCTACTGCGGGATCCGCAACGACGGCCGGGTCTTCGTCGTGACCGACAAGCCCTCGGGCCGGATCGAGGGGACGGTGCGGCGGACCGAGGACCTGGCCTCCGGGTGAGCCGCTCGTTCCCCGACGACGGGTGGCGCGACCTGCTCGAACGCGCGCACCTGGCGGTGGCGGAGCACCACAGCCGCTTCCCCGGCGATCGTGCCGCGAGCCAGCCGCTCGAGACGCTGTACGTCCCCGCCGACCGCGTCACGTCGACCACCACGGTCGAGTTCGGCGCCGAGGCGCTGCGGCTGCTCGACGCGCACGCGGCCGACGCGGCGTCGTTCGAGGCGGCGTTCGGCGTCGACGGCCGCGGTCGCCGAACGGACGCGGGCGCGCGTGCTGGAGAAGCTGGAGCGCGAGCCGGTCGAGGACCTGCGCGTCGACTTCGAGGACGGCTACGGCTCGCGTCCGGACGACGAGGAGGACCGGCACGCGGAGGAGGCTGCCCGGGCCCTCCAGACCGCGCGAACGGACGGGACCGCACCGGCGTCGTTCGGCCTGAGGGTGAAGTCGTTCGCGGACGGCGCCGAGGCGCGGAGCCTCCGGACGCTCGACACGTTCGTGACGACGCTGACCGAGGCCGTCGGCGGGCTGCCCGACGGGTTCGTCGTCACGTTCCCGAAGGTCACGACGCCCGAGCACGTCGCACTGTTCGCCGAGGCGCTCGAACGCCTGGAGGTGGGGCTCGGGCTCGGCGAGCGCGCGCTGCGGTTCGAGGTCCAGGTCGAGACGCCGAGCTCGGTGATCGGCCCCGACGGCACGGTCGCGGCACCCCGCATCCTCGACGCGGCGGACGGGCGGCTCACGGCGATGCACTTCGGGGTGTTCGACTACACCGCGTCGCTGGGGCTGATGCCGTGGGAACAGCGGCTCGACCACCCCGCGAACGACCTCGCGAGGGAGCTGCTGCAGGTGACGTTGGCCGGGACCGGGGTCAGGATCAGCGACGGTTCGAGCAACGTCGTGCCGGCGACCGACCGTACCGAGGACGTGCACGCCGCGTGGCGGCTCCACGCCGAGCACGTTCGGCATTCGCTCTCCGCGGGCTTCTACCCAGGGCTGGGACCTGCACCCCGCGCACCTCGCGAGCCGGTACGCCGCCGTCTACGGCTGGCTGCTCCCGCACCTGGACGACGCGACCTCGCGCGTCCGCGCCTGGCGGGAGGGGGCCGCGGCGGCGGGGGTCCTCGACGAGCCGGCGACGGTCTCGAGCCTGCTGCGGTACCTGCGGTTCGTGGTCTCCTCCGGTGCCGCGGACGAGCCCGAGATCCTCGAGGCGACCGGGCTCGCGCGCGAAGAGCTGCTCGGGAACGGCTGGGACGACGCGGAACATGAGCCTCCCCGACGGCGTCGAGATCCTCGGGCCGGCCGAGCCCCGGTTCGACGAGATCCTGACCGAGGAGGCGCTCGCGTTCGTCGCCGGCCTGCAGCGCGAGTTCGGCGGTCGCCGCGCCGAGCTGCTCGAGGCGCGCGCCGAACGCCAGACGCGGCTCGACGAGGGGGAGCGCCCGGCGTTCCTGGAGGCGACCCGCACGGTCCGCGAGTCGGCGTGGAAGGTCGTACCGGCGCCCCAGACCTGCTGGATCGCCGCGTCGAGATCACCGGCCCCACCGACCGCAAGATGGTCATCAACGCGCTCAACAGCGGCGCGCGGTGCTTCATGGCCGACCTCGAGGATTCGAACGCGCCGACGTGGTCGAACATGGTCGGCGGCCAGGTGAACATCGCCGACGCCGTCCGTCGCACGATCGCGCTCACCGGGCAGGACGGACGCGAGTACCGGCTCTCCGAACACCCGGCGACGTTGCTGGTCCGCCCGCGCGGCTGGCACCTACCCGAACGCCACCTGCTCGTCGACGGCTCGCCGGTCTCGGGGAGCCTGTTCGATTTCGGGCTCGCGTTCGTCCACAACGCGCGTGAACAGCTCGAGCGTGGCACGGGGCCCTACCTCTACCTCCCGAAGCTCGAGGGCCACCTCGAGGCCCGCCTGTGGAACGACGTCTTCGTGTGGGCGCAGGACCGGCTCGGGATCGCCCGCGGCACGATCCGCGCGACCGTCCTGATCGAGACGATCCTGGCCGCCTTCGAGATGGACGAGATCCTGTACGAGCTGCGCGAGCATTCGGCCGGCCTGAACGCCGGACGCTGGGACTACATCTTCAGCGTGATCAAGAAGTTCCGGCGCCATCGCGAGTTCGTCCTGCCCGATCGCGCGCGGATCACGATGACCGTTCCGTTCATGCGCGCGTACACCGACCTGCTCGTGCGGACGTGTCACCGGCGCGGCGCGCACGCGATGGGCGGGATGGCGGCGTACATCCCCAGCCGGCGCGACCCGGAGGCGAACCGGCTCGCGCTCGCGAAGGTGGCGCAGGACAAGGAGCGCGAGGCGGACGCCGGGTTCGACGGCACGTGGGTGGCCCACCCGGATCTGGTCGAGACCGCGATGACGGAGTTCGACCGCGTCCTGGGCGACCGGCCCAACCAGCTCGACCGGCAACGCGACGACGTGGACGTCTCGGCGGAGCAGCTCCTCGATGTCGCGGATCCCCGGCGGCGAGATCACCGAGACGGGTCTTCGGACGAACGTGAACGTGGGGTTGCGGTACCTCGCCTCCTGGCTGTCGGGCGTGGGCGCCGCGGCGATCGACAACCTGATGGAGGATGCTGCGACCGCCGAGATCTCGCGCTCGCAGATCTGGCAGTGGGTCGAGCACGGCGCGGAGCTCTCGTCGGGCGAACCCATGACCGCGGACCTGGCTCGATCGACGATCGAGACCGAGATCGCGTCCCTCCGACAGGAGCTCGGTGAGGCGTCGTTCGCCGAGCTGCGGTTCGACGAGGCGCGTGCGGTGTTCGAGCGGGTGGCGCTCGGGCCGACGTTCCCCGAGTTCCTGACGCTCCCCGCCTACGAGCTGCTCTGACTCAGGTGGCGTGCGCGAGGCGGCCGTCGGCCATCTCGAGGACCCGGTCCAGCCGCGGCGCGAGCGACACGTTGTGGGTGGCGATCAGGCAGCTGCCGCCCTCGGCGGCCGCGCGGCGCGAACGCCTCGAGCACGCGCCGCTCCGAGACGGCGTCCTGGTGCCCGGTCGGCTCGTCGGCGAGCACCAACGTCGGTGACAGCACGAGCGCCCGGGCCACGGCCGTCCGTTGCTGCTCGCCGAGGGAGGTCTCCTTCGGGTAGCGCGCCGCGAGGTGGGCGATCCCCAGGTCCTCCATCAGCTCGTCGACGCGGCCGCGGAGCTCCTCGAGCCGGCCGTGCAGCCGGGCCGGGTACTCGAGGTTCTCGCGCACGCTGAGCTCGTCGAACAGCCCGAGCTTCTGCGGCACGACCGCCAGCTCGTCCCACCCCGGGGTCGCGGAGCGCGCGCCGCTGCGCTCCATCGTTCCCGCGTCCGCGTGCTCCCACCCGGCGATCACGTTGAGCAACGTGGTCTTGCCCGAACCCGAGCGTCCGACCAGACCCACGAGCTCGCCCGCGCGCAACGTGAGGCTCACGTCGTCGAGCGCGTGGACGACCTCGTCGCCGCGGCGGTAGGTCTTCGAGAGCGCGTTCGCGTCCAGGACGAACGCGCGCTCGGGTTCGGCGGCGGTCGCGGCGGTCGGTGGCCGCCAGCGGTCGGCGCGGTCGGGCTCGGCGACGTCGGGTGGCGGGCGGAACCGCGGCGACGCTCGATCGATCGGCCGCGTCGGCGGGGACGCTCGCCGCCGAACGGCGGATCCCGTGGTCGAGCTCGAGCGCGGCGTCGGCGCGCCGCATCACCGAACGGTCGTGCGTCGCGACGACGAACGTCACGCCGGCGCGCGCGAGCTCGACCATCGTGTCCATCACGTGGCTCGCGGAGGTGCTGTCGAGCTCCGCCGTCGGCTCGTCCGCCACGACGATCGTCGCGCCGCCCATCAGGACCTCGGCGATCGCCGCCCGCTGCTGCTCGCCCCCCGAGAGCTCCGACGGCAGATGGTCGACGCGCCCCTCGATCCCGAGCGTCGACGAGCAGCACGTCCTGCTCGATCCGCGGCGGCCGGTGCGTGAGCCCGCGCGCGAGCCGCAGGTGCTCGCCCACGGTGAGGTGGGGCAGGAAGTTGTCCGACGGCCGCTGGAACAGGTAGCCGACCGTGGCCCGCCGGAACCGGCGGAGGGATCGTGCCGACGCATCGTGGACGCTGGTCCCTTCGACCACGAGCGTGCCGCTCGTCGGCCGGTCGAGCCCCGCGATCAGGCGGAGCAGCGAGGACTTGCCGCTGCCCGAGGGCCCGACGACCGCGAGCAGCGCGGACGCGGGCACCTCCGCCGAGAGCCCCTTCAGCGCGCGAACCTCGCCGCTCGCCGTCCGGTAGGTCTTCACGAGGTCGTCGCAGCGCGCCGCGACCTCCGGCTTCCTGCCCGTCTCCGGCGCCTCAGTCCGCAAGCCGCATCACCTGCCCCAGGTCGGCCGAGCGCGCGCGCCGTTCGGTGAGCCATCCACCCGCGAGCGCGACCAGGAGCAGGACAGGGGCCGGCGACCGCGACCAGGACGACGGGGACGACCGTGATCGGATCCGGCGGGATCGACTCGATCGGGTCCAGGAGCGGCACCGTGAGCCGGGCCGCGGCGATCGCCAGCACGGTGCCCGGCGACGAACGCGATCACGAGCATCGCGCCGACCTCGATCGCGATCGCGGCCAGGTGGCGCGAGGACCGCATCCCCATCCGCAACGAGAGCCCGTACGAGACGATCTCGGAGCGTTGGCGCGTCTGCAGGTACATCAGCATCGCGGCGAACACGAGCAGGGCCGCCAGGACCCCGAGCCCGTTCATCACGAGGAAGGTGTCGATCACGGCGGCGATGTACGAGATGTCCTTCACCTCGTCGGCCGTGAGGACGAGCGAGGGCGTGTAGTCGAGGCCGGCGAGCGCGGCCCGCGCCGCACCGGGCGTGCCGCGGATCCAGAGCTCGTCGCTCGCGCTCGACGCCGGTGAGCGGGCTCGGGCCGTCCCCGAACGCCTCGAGCAGGCGCTCCGCGTCGACCACGACGAGCGGGCGGAGCGACGTCATGCCGGGGAACGCGTCGGCGCGCCCGACGACCTCGATCGGCAGGGTCTGCCGGTCGAGCGTGATCGAGTCCGGGAACGCGTTCGGCGCCGAGGCCATGAGGACCGGGAGCTTGCCTTCGGACGGTGCCGAGACCCGGTCCAGGAGCGTCTCGAGCGGTTCCGAGGAGAAGGCCGGGTCCCAGAACGCGGCCGAGGCGAAGGTCTCCGTGTCGATCGCCAACAGGTCGAAGGGCACGCCGGGACGGAGCTCGCCCGCCTGGATGCGGCGCACCGACCGGGTGACCGGCAGCGGGAAGTCCTCGGGCGTCGCGTTGACGCTGTCGATCCGCGCCTGCACGTCGCTGCCGACGTAGACGCCCGCCTTGGCGTCCACCGTGGTCTGCATCGAGCGCGCCACGGTCTGCGCCTGCACGAACAGCCCGAGGCAGAGCCCGGCGGCGGCGATCAGGAGCATCGTCAGACGCGAGCGCGACGCCAGCCGGTGCACCGCGAGGTACGCGGGGGTGCCCCAGCCGCCGCTCCGGCCGCGCGCCCAGCCGAGGACGAGGACCACCACGCGCGCCACGAGCGCGACGAAGCCGGCGAGGAACGCGATCGGGAAGGCGAACAGCAGCAGGCTCGGCGCCTCCGTCCCGAGCGAGCGATCGACCACGACCGCCCCGCCGCTCCGCAGCCGCTGCAGGATCACCAGCGAGAGCCCGATCAGGAGCAGCTCCCAAGGGAACGCCCCGACGAGGCGCAGCCGGCTGCGATGGTGCTCCGACTGCCGAAGGAACGAGACGGTCGACACGACCGCGATCGCCACGACGGCGACGACCCCCGCGACCCCCGCGGCCCAGATCGCCCGCTCCGACGCCGACGAGGCCAGCGCGCCGTCGGGACCCGCCCAACGGACGAGCACGAACGCGAGCACCAACCCGAGCGCGGCGCCGACGGCGCACGGGATCACGGCCTCGAGCGCCGAACGCCCACCCACCGCCCTCGGCCGCGCGCCGCGCGCGAACAGGAGGCTCGACTCGACCCGGCGGGCGGCCATCACGAACGCCCCCGCCCCCGCGACGACCACGAGCGCGACGAGCATCCCGGCGATCCGCAGCAGCCGCGCGGGGCCGTCGATCGCGACGAGCCGGCCGTGGACGTCGCGGACGACGTCGTCCATCGCGCTCCCCCACACGGGACCGCTCGAACGGCTGCAGAAGAACGCGATGAAGCACCGGTCGAGCAGGCGCGTGTCGTCGATCTCCCGGGAGATGCGCGAGGTGATGCGGGCCGCGTCCTCGGCCTCCTGGAGCGTGAGGTCGCGGAGCAACGGCGCCTGCCACGCGTACGCCGCGTGGTCGAGCCCGATCGCGCGCGCCGCGTCGGCGAACCGGTCCTTCGGCACGATCACCGCCTGGGGCGGGGGCGCGCAGTTGCCGCAGTACAGGACGAGTGCGTCGTTCCACGGACGCCAGTACCCGGAGGCCCCGCCTTTGTACAGGGATCGGTAGATCCCGCCGACGGTCATCGTCACGGTCCCGCTGTCGGGCGAACCGATCACGATCGCGATCGCCCGGGGTGATGTCGAGGGCATCCGAGATCAGGTCGGGGACCAGCACGCCGTCGTCGGCGGACCCCTCGAGGATGTCGACGTGGTCGAGCACCTGCTCGCCGGTGAACAGGCGGGTGTCCCGGCGCTCCTGCTCGCCGGCCACCGTGATCGGCGCGACCGGCCCGAGCGCCGACTCGAGCGGGGCCCCGAGGTACGGGCTCGCGTCGACGAGCCCCTCGAAGATCGAGTCGACCTCCGGCTCGACGTCGCCGTGCCGGACCGGGCCGGGCAGCGGCAACGCGCCGTTGCGGTACATCATCCCGACCGCCCAGCGCGTGTACGAGGGGTCGTGGATCCGGGCCGCCACGAGCTCGCTCGCGGACGACGAGATGAACAGCGGGTAGGCCGAGGCGGCGAGCGCGAGCAGGAGCGCCCCCACCGCGATCGAGACGAACAGCCCCGGGTACCGCAGCAGGACGAGCGGGGCCTTCGACCACAGCGGATCGGCGGCCCCGGACGAGCCGCGGTTCCGTCTCCGTGCTCCCGCCATCGTCCTCCCGTGCGCGTTCGTCAGTAGGTTCTACGCTCGCAGGACGGCGCCGCGTTCGTGCCGGTCGGCACATCGCGCCCGAGGGCCACCCGTCGGCCCGCCCGGGAGCCGTCCGTCTCCCACGGTACCCGTCCGTATCCTGTGGCCGTGAACGACCGATTCCTGCGAGCGCTCCGGCGCGAGCCCGTCGACCGCACCCCGGTCTGGTTCATGCGCCAGGCGGGCCGCTACCTGCCCGAATACCGGGAGCTCCGCGGCGACCGGGACATCCTGGACGCGATCCGCGAACCCGAGGTCGCCGTCGAGCTCACCCTGCAGCCGCTCCGACGGATGCCGCTGGACGCGGCGATCGTGTTCGCCGACATCATGGTCCCGGTGGCGGCGATCGGGGTGCCCGTCCGGATCGAGCCGGGCGTCGGCCCGGTCGTGGACGACCCGGTCCGGGACGCGGCCGGCGTCGCGCGGCTCCGTCCGCTCGAGCCCGACGTCGACGAGCCCTACGTCGCCGAGACGATCCGCCTCCTCCGCAAGGAGCTCAAGGTCCCGCTGATCGGGTTCGCGGGCGCGCCGTTCACGCTCGCGAGCTACCTGGTCGAGGGCGGTCCGTCGCGGGACCACGTCCGGACGAAGGCGCTGATGCTGGACGAGCCCGGCACCTGGTCGTCGTTGATGGATGCGCTCGCGGCGCTGTCGCGGGCCCACCTGCTCGCGCAGATCGAGGCGGGCGCGCAGGCGGTGCAGCTGTTCGACTCGTGGGCGGGTTCGCTGGCGCCGAGCGACTACGAGCGGTCGGTTCGCCCGTGGTCGGCTCGGGTGCTCGAGGACCTCCCGGTGCCCTCGATCCACTTCGGCGTGGGGACCGGCGAGCTGCTGACGTCGATGCGCGACGCGGGCGGCGACGCGATCGGGGTGGACTGGCGGGTCCCGCTCGACCGCGCCTGGGAGCGGATCGGCCACGACCGCGCGATCCAGGGCAACCTCGATCCCGCGGTCTGCGTCGCCTCGTGGGACGCGGTCGAACGCGCGGCCACCGAGGTCCTCGACCGCGCCGCGAACCGCGACGGCCACGTGTTCAACCTCGGTCACGGCGTGCTGCCGGCCACGCCCGTCGAGAACCTGCAACGCCTCGTCGACCTCGTGCACGAACGGACGGCTCGATGAGCGCTCCGCCGATCGGCGTGCTGGTGATGGCGTACGGGACCGCGAGCGGCCCCGACGACGTCGAGCGCTACTACACGGACATCCGCGGCGGACGGCGGCCCACGCCCGAGCACCTCGAGGAGCTGCGCGAGCGCTACGCGGCGATCGGCAACCGCTTCCCGCTGCTCGACATCACGCGACGGCAGGCGGAGGGACTGGAGCGCGAGCTCAACCGGGGCGAGGCCGGCGCGTTCCGCGCGTATCTCGGGATGAAGCATTCGCCGCCGTTCATCGCCGAGGCGGTCGAACGGATGCGCGAGGACGGGATCGAACGCGCGATCGGGATCGTGATGGCGCCCCACTGGTCGGGGATGTCGGTCGAGAGCTACGTCGAGCGCGTCCGCGAACAGGCGGGCGAGGGTCCGCCCGCGTTCGAGTTCGTCCGCTCGTACCACGACGACCCCGGCTTCGTCTCGTTCCTGGCGGCTCGGGTCGCCGACGCGCTCAGCGGGCTGGGCGCCGAGGAGCGCCGGGGGCGCGACGGTGGTCTTCTCGGCGCACAGCCTTCCCACCCGGACCGTCGAGGACGGCTCGCTGCGGTGCCTGCGGTGCCACGCATGCGAGGACGCGTGCCGCTACCGCGACGGCCTGGCCGAGACCGCGGACCGGGTCGCGGCCGAGCTCGGCCTGCCTCGGCACGAGATCGCGTGGCAGAGCGCCGGCCGCACCGACGACCCCTGGTGGGGCCCGCCGATCGAGGACGTCCTCGCCGACCTCGCGTCGCAGGGCTGTCCGGCGGCGGTGGTGTGCTCGGCCGGGTTCGTCGCCGACCACCTCGAGATCCTGTACGACCTCGACATCGAGGCGAAGGCGATCGCCGAACGGGCCGGGATGCGTCTGGTCCGCACCGAGATGCCGAACGCCGACCCGGCGTTCGTCCGCGTGCTCGCCGACGTCGTCCGCGAGCGGCTCGCGGCCCCCACGCCATGAGGCCGAGCGCATGACGTGGTGATCGTGGGCGGCGGTGTCGCGGGCCTCGCCACGGCCCATCGACTGCTCGAGGCCGATCCCGCGCTCGACGTCACCGTGCTGGAGTCCGAGCCCGTCGTCGGCGGCCGGCTGCGGACCGCGACGGTCGGCGATCTCGAGCTCGAGAGCGGCCCGGACTCGTTCGTCGCCCGCAAGACCGTGGGCGGTGGACCTGTGCCGCGAGCTCGGGCTCGAGCTGCTCGAACCCGGAGCCCGCGACGCCCTGATCTGGACCGAACGCGGGCTCGTCCCGCTCCCGGAGAGCGCGCTCGGCGTCCCCACGGACCTCGACGAGATCGTGCGCTGGCCGGGCCTGTCGCGCCGGGCGCGCGTCCGCGCGCTGTCCGAACTCGTGCGCAAGCCGCGGCCGCCGAAGACCGACGAGTCGATCGGCTCGCTGGTGCGGCGGCGGATGGGTGACGAGGTGGCCGAGCGCCTGACCGGCCCGCTCCTCGGCGGGTTGTTCGCCGGCGACGTCGACCGCCTGAGCGTCGACGCGACGTTCCCCGAGCTCGCGAGGTGGGAGCGCGCGTTCGGCAGCCTGATCCGCGGCGCCCGGGCGGCGCTCGAAGGCCGCCACCGACGCGGGTCCGATGTTCCTGCGACCGGCGGGCGGCGTCGGGAAGCTCCCGCGGGCGCTGCTCGGAACGCGTCGGACCGGCGCGCGTTCGGCTCGGCACGCCGGCCCGAGCGATCGAACGCGAGCGCGGGGCGTTCGTGGTGCGCACCGACCGCGACGCGCTGTCCGCCGAGGCCGTCGTGCTCGCCGCGCCGGCGTTCGTCGCGGCCGAGCTCGTCCGCGGGCTCGACGTCGCGGGGGCCGAGAGCCTCGCCGCGATCGGGTACGCGAGCACCGGCGTCGTGCACCTGGTCTACGCGGAGGGCACGGCCGACGCGCTTCCCGAGGCGACCGGGTTCGTCGTGCCGCGCGGGCCGCGCGCCGATGACCGCGGCGACGTTCGTCTCGCGCAAGTGGCCCGAGGAGGCGTTCGGGACGCGGGCGGTCCTCCGGTGCTTCGTCGGCGCCGTGGGGTTCGAGGACGTGCTCGACGAGCCCGACGAGGACATCGTCGAGGCCGTGTGCCGGCACCTGGCGGCCTTCCTCCCGCTCCCCGAGCGCGCGGAAGCTTCGTCGGTGGTCCGGTGGCCGCGTTCGATGCCGCAGTACGAGGTCGGGCACCTCGAGCGCGTCCGCGCGATCGAGACCACCCTGCCGGCGGGTATCTTCGTGACCGGCAACGCGTTGCACGGGGTCGGCGTCGCCGATGCCGTGCGGAGCGCCGGGGAGACCGCCGAACGGGTCCGTGCGTACCTCGCGGACGCGAACGGTCTGGGGGACCCCGAGCGGCAACGGATCGGCGCCGAGCAGATCGGAGAACGTGGGATGAGCGAGACCGTCTACGCGCTGTACGTCTGCTGCAAGGCGACGCGTGGGTTCCGGGACCTCGACGTGGACGACGCGGCGCAGGAGGTCGAGAACCTGATCAAGGAGTGGGACCCGGAGGTGACCGTTCGGGGCGTGTACTCGACGGTCGGGTTCCGGGCCGACACCGACCTGATGGTCTGGTTCGTCGGGCCGACCCCCGACGCGGTGCAGGACGCGCTCGTCGCGTTCCGCCGGACGCGCGCCGGGCGCGAGCTCGACGTGGTCTGGACGTTCATGGGCGTGGTCAAGCCGGCCGAGTTCACGCCGGACCACGCGCCGGCGTTCGTCAAGGGCGAGGCGCCGCGGCGCTACCTGTGCGCGTACCCGTTCGTGCGGACGCCCGAGTGGTACCTGCTCCCGTCGGACGAACGCGCGTCGCTCCTGCGGGAGCACGGCGAGGTCGGCCGGGAGTTCCCCGAGGTGCTCGCGAACACGACGAGCGCGTTCGGCATCAACGACTGGGAGTGGATCCTCGCGTTCGAGGCCGACGAGCTCGACCGGCTCGTGGACTGCATCCGCCGCCTGCGCGAGGCGCAGGCCCGCCGGTTCACCAAGGTGGAGGTCCCGTTCGTGACGGGGATCCGCAAGGACGTGCGCGCGGTCTTCGCCGACCTGGCCTAGCGCTGGTCCATGCTCCTCGTGGACCACAGGCGAGCCTCGGCCTGCTTCGCCTCGGCGCTCGTCGGCTTCGTGTCCTTCACCGACGGATGCTGCGGAGGTAGAGCAGCCAACCGATCACTCCGCAACGACGACGATCCCGGCGAGCATCCACCACTCGAGGGCCACTCGACGAGCTACGCCTCGACACGCCATAATGGGCACGCCGACCGAACGGAGGTCCCACCGTGGCGCACGCGAAGGACAAGGGCGACAAGCAGGCCAAGAAGACCGCGCAGAAGTCGATCAAGGAGAAGCGCGCGGCGAAGAAGGCCAAGAAGTCCACCACGCGGTCCGAGTAGCGCGTGTTCGAGGACCTGCTCCCGGCCTGGGGCGGCGAGGAGGTCGTCGTCCGGTTCGACGAGCCGAGCGCGACGTGGATGTTCGTCGGGGTGCATTCGACGGTGCTGGGTCCGGCGGCCGGCGGCACCCGCATGAAGACGTACGCCGAACCCGCCGACGGGCTCCGCGACGTCCTCCGGCTGTCCTCGGCGATGACGAGCAAGATGGCGATGGCGTCGGTGCCGCTCGGGGGCGGCAAGGCCGTGCTCGCGGTCCCCGAGATCCCGCAGGGGCAGGCCCGACGCGAGCTGTTCCTCCGCTACGGTGACCTCGTCGAGTCGCTCCACGGCACCTACGTCACGGCCTGCGACATGAACACCGGACCGCCGGACATGGACGTGATCGCCGAACGCTCCTCGAGCGTCTTCGGCCGCACCGAGGCGAACGGCGGATCGGGCACGTCGGCGCCGAACACCGCCGTCGGCGTCTTCCACGGGATCCGAGCGAGCGGTCGGCCACGCGTTCGGCTCGGACGACCTCGACGGGACGGACCGTCGCGGTGCAGGGCGTCGGCGCCGTCGGCGATCCGCTGTCGCGGTTCCTCGCGGAGGCCGGCGCGCGGCTCACGCTCGCCGACGTCGACGACGTGCGGGCGAAGGAGCTGGCCGAGGAGCTCGAGGCCGAGGTGGTCCCGGCGGACCGGATCGCCGAGGTCGACTGCGACGTGTTCTCGCCGTGCGCGACGGGCGGCGTCCTGAACGCGGACACGATCCCGTCGTTGCGGTGCCGCGTGATCGCCGGCGCGGCGAACAACCAGCTGGGCGAGCCGGCCGACGCCGAGCGTCTGGCCGAACGCGGCATCCTGTACGCCCCCGACTACGTCGTGAACGCCGGTGGCGTGATCCACCTCGTGGGCTACGAGATGCTGCACGAGAGCGACGTCGAGGTGCGGGAGCGGCTGCGCGGGATCGGCGACGACGCTGGGCGAGGTGTTCGCGCGCGCCGAGGCCGAGGGGATCTCGACCGGCGCGGCCGCCGACGAGATCGTGGCGGAGCGATCTCCGCGGCCGGCCGAGGAGAGGCGTGATGGGCCGCGACCTGGCGTCGATGGAGTGCGTGCCGTGCCGCGGCGGGGTGCCGCCGCTCGACCGGGCCGAGATCGAGTCGTACCTGGCCGATCTCGGCGGCGAGTGGCGCGTGGTCGACGACCACCACCTCGAGAAGGAGCTACGCGTTCAAGGACTTCAAGGAGGCGCTGGCGTTCACGAACCGCGTCGGTGAGCTCGCCGAGAGCATCGGGCACCACCCGGACATCTACCTCGCGTGGGGCAAGGTCCGGCTGACCGTGTGGACCCACAAGATCGACGGGCTGAACGAGGCCGACTTCGTCTTCGCGGCCAAGGCCGACCGGGAGTTCGGGTCGTGACGTTCGACCTCGCAGGAGAGCCGCCAGCTCCTGGCGGGGACGCCGGCGGCGCTCCGCGCGACGCTCGGTGGGCTGTCGGACGGGTGGTTGCAGGCGGACGAGGGACCGGGAACCTGGACGCCGTGGCAGACGCTCGCGCACCTCACGCACGTCGAGGAACGCGACTGGCTGGGGCGCATCTCGACGATCATGGAGCACGGGCCCGAGGAGGTCCTCGGGCCCGTCGACCGTGAGGCCGGGTTCGAGCGGTTCGCGGGCTGGGACATCGGCCGGGTGCTGGACCGCTTCGCCGAGCTCCGGGCCGCGAACCTCGACCGGCTGGACGAGCTGGAGCTCGGGAGCTGACGACCTCGCCCGGCTGGGACGTCACGCCGACCTCGGCCCGGTCACGCTCGAGCAGCTGCTCGCGACGTGGACCGGTGCACGACCTGAACCACGAGGCGCAGATCGTGAAGACGCTCGCCAAGCGCTACCGGGACGCGGTCGGCCCGTGGCGCGCCGAACCTCGGGGTCGTCGACCTCCCTGACGCGAACGGACTAGGCCCGGACCAGACCCGAGCTCCTCGAGCGTGCGCACCAGGGATCACGTGGCAGTACGGCTCGTGCCCGTTCTTGTCGTAGTACCGCTGGTGGTAGTCCTCCGCCGGGTAGAACGGACCCGCGGGCGTGATCTCGGTCGCGATCGGCCGGTCGAACTTCGCCTGCGCGGCGTCCCGAGAGGCCTCGGCGGCCCGCTGCTGCTCGTCCGAGTCCGTGAAGATCGCGCTCCGGTACTGGTCGCCGACATCGGGACCCTGGCGGTTCACCTGGGTCGGGTCGTGCATCGCCCAGAACACCTCGAGCAGCTGCTCGAAGCTGACGACCGACGGGTCGAACTCGACCCGGAGCACCTCGGCGTGGCCGGTCCCGTGCGAGCACACGTCCCGATAGGTCGGGTTCTCCGTGTGGCCGCCCGCGTAGCCGACCTCGGTCTCGCAGGACCCCGGGGACGCGCTCGAACACGTACTCGACGCCCCAGAAGCAGCCGGCTCCGAACGTCGCGGTCTGGGTGGTCATGGTGGACATCCCTCCTTCGATGGGTTCACTGCCTCAGTCCATCCAGCTCCCGCAACGTTACGTCGCTGGGAACGGATCCGACCCGCTCAGCCCTCGAACGAGCCGGCCGCCTCGAGGACCTGCTCGACCTCGTTCGGCCCGTGCTCGGTGCCGAGCGTCCACAGCTCGTAGCCGCTCGGGGGCAGCCAGACGCCGTGGTCGAGCATGTGGTGGAACAGGCGCGCGTAGCGCTCGTGGTCGGCGGCCTTCGCGCCGGCGAAGTCGCGCACGGGCTCGCTCGAGAAGAACACGCCGAACAGCGACCCGGCGCGGTTCGCCGTGGCGGCGATGCCGTGGTCCGCGAAGCGTTCGGTCAGCCCGTCGGCGAGGGCGGTCGCGGTCGCCGCGAGGGCGGGGTACGGGTCGAGCTCCCTGGCCAGGTCGAGGGCGGCGATCCCGGCGGCGGCGGCGACCGGGTTCCCGGACAGGGTCCCGGCCTGGTACACGGGCCCGACGGGCGCGAGCCGCTCCATCACGTCGCGCCGGCCGCCGAACGCGGCGCACGGGAACCCGCCCCCCATGACCTTGCCGAGGATCGTCAGGTCCGGCGTCACCCCGTAACGACCCTGCGCGCCGCCGAACGCGATCCGGAACCCCGTGATCACCTCGTCGAACACCAGGAGCGCCCCCGCCTCCGAACACCGCTCGCGGAGGCCCTCGAGGAACCCCGGCTCGGGCGGCACGACGCCCATGTTCGCGGCGACGGGCTCGACGATCGCCGCGGCGATCCGGTCGCCGTGCTCGGCGAAGACCCGGTCGACCGCGGCCGAGATCGTTGAACGGCACCGTCGAGCGTGTCGCGCGCGGCGCCCTCGGTCACGCCCGGCGACCCGGGGATCCCGAGCGTCGCCACGCCGCTCCCCGCTCCCTTCGCGAGCAGCGCGTCCGAGTGCCCGTGGTAGCAGCCCTCGAACTTCAGGACGAGGTCGCGTCCCGTGCAGCCCGCGGGCGAGGCGGAGCGCGCTCATCGCGGCCTCGGTCCCGCTCGAGACGAGCCGGACCATCTCGACCGACGGCATCGCGGCGACGATCCGTTCGGCGAGCTCGACCTCGAGCTCGGTCGGGCGCTCCGAACGTCGTCCCGCGCGCGGCCGCCGCGCGAGCCGCGTCCGACGATCTCGGGGCGCGCGTGGCCGAACAGGAGCGCGCCCCACGACTGCACGAGGTCGACGTAGCGCCGGCCGTCGGCGTCGACGAGGTACGCGCCCTCGCCGCGGACGGCGAACCGCGGGGTCCCGCCCACCGCGCCGAACGCCCGCACCGGCGAGTTCACGCCGCCGGGGATCACGCGCCGGGCCCGCTCGAACAGCTCCTCGGAGCCGGTCACGAGCGGGTCAGGACGACAGCCAGTCGGCGGCGTCCTTCGCGTGGTACGTGAGGATCAGGTCGGCGCCGGCGCGGCGGATCGAGGTGAGCACCTCGAGCACCGACGCGCGTTCGTCGAGCCAGCCGTTGCTGCGCCGCGGCCTTCACCATCGCGTACTCGCCCGAGACGTTGTACGCGGCCATCGGGAAGCGTGTGCGGTCCTTCGCGCGGCGGATCACGTCGAGGTAGGGGAGCGCCGGCTTGACCATCACGACGTCGGCGCCCTGCTCGATGTCGGCCTCGATCTCGCGGATCGCCTCGTCGGCGTTCGGCGGGTCCATCTGGTAGCCCGTGCGGTCGCCGAACCGCGGCGCGCACTCGGCCGCCTCGCGGAACGGCCCGTAGAACGCGGAGGCGAACTTCGCCGCGTACGCCATGATCCCCACGCGTTCGAACCCGCCCCGGTCGAGCTCGTCGCGGATCGCGGCGACCTGGCCGTCCATCATCCCGCTGGGTCCGACCATCTGCGCCCCGGCGTCGGCCTGCGCGAGCGCGATCCGGCGGTAGCGCTCGAGCGTCGCGTCGTTGTCGACGTGACCGTCGTCGTCGAGCACGCCGCAGTGGCCGTGGTCGGTGTACTCGTCCAGACAGAGGTCGGCGATCACGACGTGGTCGTCGCCGAGCTCCTCGCGCAGCACGCGGAGCGCCTTCTGCGCGATCCCGTCCGGGTTCCACGCCTCCGAACCCTCCGCGTCCTTGCGTTCGGGGACGCCGAACAGCATGAACGCGAGCACGCCCTTGCTCGCGATCTCGGCCGCCTCCTTGCGCAGGGTCTCGAGCGTGTGCTGCGACTGCCCGGGCATCGAGGCGATCGGCACGGGCTCGGACACGCCCTCCTTCACGAACAGGGGCGCGACCAGGTGCCGCGGCGCGAGCTCGGTCTCGCGGATCAGCGCCCGGAGCGCGGGCGTTCGGCGCATCCGGCGCGGCCGGTGCCGCAGGGGATCGCTCATCGCAGGGATGCTACCGCGGCGCGAGCACCCGCTCGACGGCGGCGACCAGCCCGTCGACCGTGTGCGGGTCCGCGACGGCGTGCACGCGCAGGCCGTGCTCGCGCGCCTCGCGCGCCGTGACGGGGCCGATGCACACGACCTTCGGGTTCCCCTTCACCACGCTCATCGCGCGCACGAACCCGCGCACCGTGGAGGCGCTCGTGAACGTGACGGCGTCGACGTCGCCCGAGCGGAGCGCGGCCCGTGCCTCGGCGGGGAGCGAGCGGGGCATCCGGGTCCGGTACGCGTCGACGCGCGTCGGGCTCCACCCCTTGCGAGCGAGCGCGTCCTCGAGCCCCTCCGGCGCGACGTCGGCGCGCGGCGTGAGCACGCGTCCGCTCCCCTTCGGGAACGCGCGGCCGAGCGCCGCGGTCGTGAACGCCTTCGGGACGAGGTCGGGGTCGCGCCGGCTCCACCGGCGGAACCGTTCGGCCGTCCCGTCGCCCACCGCCGCGACCTTGGCCCGGAGCCGGCCCGGCGTCAGGTGCTCGGCGAGCACGTCGACCGTCCTCGGGCTGGTGAGCGTCACCCACGCGAACGCGCCGTCCTCGAGCTCCGCGAGCGCCCTCGTCAGCGCGGCCGACCGCACCGGCACGAGCTCGATCGCCGGGGCCACGATCGCGGTGGCGCCGCGCCGCTCGAGCAGCCGCGCGAGCGCCTCCGCCTCGGGGCGCGGCCGGGTCACGAGCACCGTGCGGCCGGCGAGCGGCTTCACGGGCGGACGAGCCCGAGGATCTCGTCGGCGCCGCCGGCCGACAGGTCCAGCGCCGCGAGCTCGGCCACCTCCTCGGGCGTGGCCCCGTCGACCTCGGTCCGCGCGATCCGCGAACCGTCCGGGCTGAGCGCGATCGCGAGCATCTGGACCCCGCGCGGGCTGGGCTCGGCGAACGCGCCCAACGGGAGCGCGCACCCGCCGCCGAGCCGAGCCATCAGCCCGCGCTCGGTCTCGAGCGCGATCCGGCTCGGCGCGTGGTCGAGGGCGGCGAGGGTCTCGGATCGTCGCGTCGTCGGACGCGCGCGCCTGGACCGCGAGGCATCCCTGCCCGGGTGCGGGCACCATCTCGGCCAGCGACATCGGCGCCACGTGCTCGGGGACGACGCCGAGCCGCAGCAGGCCCGCCGCCGCGATGATCAGGGCGTCGGCCTCCCCCTCCTCGAGCTTGCGCAGCCGCGTGTCGACGTTGCCCCGGAGGTCCTTCACCAGCACGTCGGGTCGCCACCGGAACACCTGCGCCTGACGACGGATGCTCGAGGTCCCGACGCGCGCCCCGGTCGGCAGGTCGCCGTCGCGCGTCACGAGGACGTCGAGCGCCGAGGAGCGTTCGGGGACCGCCGCGATCACGACGCCCTCGTCGTCGTCCGCCGGGAGATCCTTCGCCGAGTGGACGGCCAGGTCGATCTCCTCGTCCAGGAGCGCGCGGACGATCTCGGTCACGAACAGGCCCTTGACCCCGGCGGGGTCGGTCGCGGGGTCGGCACCTCGATCGCCGGCGGTCGTGATCGTGACGAGCTCGGTCTCGACGCCCGCGGCGGTCGAGCGCGTCGGCCACCTCGCGCGCCTGCGCGAGCGCGAGCCGCGACCCGCGCGTGCCGATGCGCAGCTTCACTCGGTGGGGAGCTCGAGCCCGAACAGCTCGGCGAGCGCTCGAGCGTAGGCGTCCTGCGTCCCGGCTCCCGGGGGTCTCCTTGAGCCGAACGATCGGCTCGTGGAGCAGCTTCGCGACGACGCCCCGAGCGAGCGCCGTCACGGCCTCGCGCTCCTGGGGCTCGAGATGCGCGAGCTCGGAGCGGAAGCGTTCGAGCTCGGCATCGACGGCCGCGTCGCCGCGTTCGCGGAGCGCGCGGAAGAGCGGGCCGAGACGTTCGGCGCGACGACGGATCGTGAACCGCCGGACCTCGTCCAGGACGATCGCGTGGGCGCGCTCGATGTCGGCCGCGGTCTCGGCGGCTCGAACGCGAGACCGTCGCGCGGAGGCCGTCGATGTCGACGAGGGTGACGCCGGGCAGGCGGCCGGCGGCGGGTTCGACGTCCCGCGGGACCGCGAGGTCGAGCACGAACAGCGGCCGCTCCCTCCCGTCGATCGCGTCGCGCACCAACGCCTCGGTGAGGAGGACGCCCGCGGCGCCGGTCGCCGAGATCGCGATGTCCGCCTCGGCGAGCGAGCCAGGCAGCTCCTCGAGGTCGCCGGGTTCGGCCGACGTGCGTTCGGCCAGGGCGCGGGCGCGTTCGAGCGAGCGGTTGAGCACGCGGACCGTCGAGACGCCCCGCTGCCGGAGGTGCTTCACGGCGAGCGCCGACATGTGTCCGGCGCCGATCACGACCGCGCGCCGGCCCTCGAGCCCACCGAGCGCCTCGGCGCCCAGGTCGGCCCCGGCGGCGACGAACACATCGGGCGCCGCCCCGACCCCGGTCTCGGACCGGACCCGCCGCCCCGTGCTCACCGCCGAGTTGAACGCGGCCGCCAGCGACGGACCCGAGGCCCGTTCCCCCTCGGCGTGCCGGAGCGCGTCCCGCACCTGCGAGAGGATCTGCGGCTCGCCCAGCACCATCGAGTCCAGGCCGCTCGCGACGGTGAACAGGTGCTCGGCGGCATCGGACTCGTAGTGCGAGTAGAGCGGTTCGGCCAGGGCCTCGGGCTCGACACCGCGCGACTCGCACAGCACGCGTTTCAGCGCCTGGAACCCCGCGTGGTACGACGGGACGCTGCCGTAGATCTCGACCCGGTTGCACGTCGAGACGATGACCGCCTCGTCGATCGCGGCGTCGTCGCCCGTCCGTCGGTACGCCTTGACGAGGTCCTCGTCGGCGAACGCCAGACGCTCGAGGAGCCCGACCGTGGCGCGCCGGTGGGAGATGCCGAGGGCGAGGATGGCCATGGGTCTCGGGATTCTACGCGTGCCTCAGCGGAGAGGCCGACGGCCGCGTAGGTGACCCGGGGTCGGGGCGGATCGCCGAGCCCGGGTAGCATCTCCGCCCGCTTGCACCCGAAGCACCACGGAGGAGCTGGATGGAACGAGGCAGGGCACGCGACCTCGGGGTCGTGATCGGCACGTACCCGCCCGGGCCCCGCAACGCCGTGACCGACGTGGAGGGCGTTCGGGTGGGGCACCGGACGATCGTGCGCGATCCCTCACCCGACGGGGCGGGCGCCGTCCGCACCGGCGTCACGACGGTCTTCCCGCACGAGGGCCTGCCGTGGGTCGAACGCGTCTACGCGGGGACCGACATCCTGAACGGGTTCGGGGAGCTCATCGGGACCAACCAGATCGCGGAGTGGGGGCTGCTGCACTCGCCGATCGTGCTGACGAGCTCGCTCGCGATCGGGAAGGCGTACGACGCGACGGTGCGTTGGCGGACCGAGCGCCACGGGACGACGACGCACGAGGGCGGCGACATGCCGTTCGTATGCGAATGCGACGACTCCTACCTGAGCGACGTCACGACGTTCCCACTCTCGGACGAGGACGTCTCGGCGGCGCTCGACGCCGCGGCCGCCGGCGACGTGGAGGAGGGCTGCGTCGGTGCGGGCACCGGCACGCAGTGCATGGACTTCAAGGGCGGCATCGGCACATCGTCGCGGAGGATCCCGGGTGGTTGGACCGTCGGCGTGCTGGTGCTCACGAACTTCGGCGAGCGCGAGCTGCTGAGGATCGACGGCGTGCCGGTGGGTCGCGAGATCACCGACCTGATGCCCTCGAAGCACACCGAGGGTTCGGCGATCGTGGTGGTCGCTACCGACGTGCCGATGGTGCCGCACCAGCTGCGACGGCTCGCGGCCCGCGGCGGCCTGGGGCTCGCGCGGTGCGGTTCGACCGGCCACAACGGTTCGGGCGAGCTCATGATCGCGTTCTCGACGGCCAACCGGATCCCGCTCGCGTCCGACGACGGGACGGTCCCGGTGCGGGCGGTGCTCGACGGTCCCGTCGAACGCTCGCCCGACGTATTCAACGAGCTGTTCGCGGCGACGACGGAGGCGGTCGAGGAGGCGGTGGTGAACGCGCTGTTCACGGCCGAGACGACCGTGGGCCGCGACGGCAACGTGCTGCACGCGCTGCCGCTCGAGCGGACCCTGGACATCCTCGCCCGCCACGGGCGCGGGCCTCGCTAGGACGAACCGGTCAGTCGAAGCGCGCCGGGTCGAACGGCGCGGGGTCCAAGGGCGGCTCGGCGCCGAGGACCAGCGCGGCCACGAGCTCGGCGGTGCCCGCCCCCAGGATCACGCCCTCCGAACCGTGCCCGGTCGCCACGAACAGCCCCTCGCGCACCCACCCGAGCAGCGGTCGCTCGTCGGGCGACACGGGACGCACCCCCGACCACGTCGACAGGACCTGCGCGTCGGCGAGCGCGGGCACCAGCCGGGCCGCCTGCGCCGCCACGATCCTGGGGACGTCGAGGTCGAACGGGGTCGGCCGCGAACGAGGGCTCGCGCGAGGTCCCGGTCAGGACGGAGCCGTCGGGCGCGGGCTGGATCATCGGGGAGACGTCGCGGGTCTCCCCGGCCTCCCCGAACTCCCGCATCGACAGGCGCAGCTCGCCGGGTTCGCTGGCCGTCGCCGGCTCCCGGCCCGCCAGCAGACGGCGCGCCCCGCTCTGGATCCAGTGGCGGAACAGCGGGCGCTCGGGAGCGGCGTGGACGAGCCAGCCTCGCGCCGACGGCGATCGGGAGCGAGACGCCGAGCGGCCGGGCGATCGCCGGCGACCACGGGCCGGCGGCGAGCACGACCGCGTCGGCACCGAGGATGCCGTCGTCGGTCACGACGCCGGTGACGCGGTCGCCCCGCGCGACGAGCCGCCGGGCCGGCGCGTGATGACGGATCGTCGCGCCGGCGTCGCGAGCGAGCGCCGCGAGGCACACCGTCAGGGCGAGCGGATCCACGCGATGGCCCTCGTGCAGCAGGTAGCCCTCGAGCACGTCGGGCGAGAGCTCGGGTTCGAGCTCTCGGATGCGGTCGTCGACGCGCTCGACCCGGACGCCCACCGCCTCGGCCGACGCCGCCCAGGCCCGGAGGTCGTCGAGCTCGTCCTGCTCGATCGTGACGGCGAGGGTTCCGATCGGCTCGGCGTCGAGGAAGAACGGCGTCGGGGGATCGGCCGAGATCTCGGCGTAGCGCTCCAGGCTCCGGCGCGCGAGCGGCGCGAGGACCGGGTCCTTGGAGGTGTCGAGGTACCCGAGGTTCCGCCCGGAGGCGCCGGCCGCGAGCTCGTCCTTCTCGAGCAGCGTGACCGACGCGCCACGCCCGGCGAGCTCGAACGCGCACGCCGCCCCGATGATCCCGCCGCCCACCACGACGATGTCCGGCACGGTGGCGAGCCTACCGGCTGGACCCTTCCGTAGAATCGTCCTCGGAGACGTGGCTGAGTGGCCGAAAGCAGCCGCCTGCTAAGCGGTTAGGGGCTTCACCGTCCCTCACAGGTTCGAATCCTGTCGTCTCCGCAGGGAGGAAGGATCGGAGATGTCCGACTGGTCGACCGTGGCCTCGCTCGCGACCGCGTTGGGCACGCTCGTGCTGGCGCTCGCGACGTTCGTGGCGGTTCGGGCGGCGAACCGCGCGGCGCGCGTCGCCGAGTACTCGATGCAGATCGGGATCAGGCCGCTGCTGATGCCGTCGCGGCTCTCGGACTCCGAACAGAAGATCATGTGGGGCGACGAGCACTGGGCCCGGCTCTCGGGCGGGGGCGCGGTCGCCGAGATCGTCGACGGCAACGTCTACCTGGCGATGTCGGTCCGCAACTCGGGCTCGGGCGTCGCGGTGATCCACGGGTGGCACCTGGGACTCGAGGAGCTGACCCAGGACCACGCGCACGCCGAGCCCGACGAGTTCCGGCGACAGACTGCGGGACCTCTACGTCCCCGGCGACGACGTCGGGTTCTGGCAGGCGGCGATCCGCGACCGGGACGACCCCGAGTACGAGGGGCTGCTCCAGGCGGTCAGGGCGCCTCGGCTGTTCGCGATCGAGCTGCTGTACAGCGATCACGAAGGAGGTCAGCGCGCGATCGGCCGGTTCGCGATGGCGCCGTTGAAGGACTCGGTGTGGCTGTGCTCCGTGGTCCGGCACTGGAACCTGGATCGCCCCGACCCCCGCTGAGGCTCTGGCCCGGCCGTAGCGCGCCGCTGTACGGCGACCTACGACGGTGTCTGCGGAACAGGCGCGACCACAGCGACGGGCGTGGGTGCTTCTTCAGCACCTCGTCCTCCTGGCTCCGCTCCGCGGCGATCCGATCGATGTCGTGCTCGGCTGAGTTCGGGCGGGGGACCCGCCGGCCCCGCCGTCGACCCGTGGCGGAAGTCCGGGTAGCTCCGGACTCGTGCCGCGTCGTTCCGTGCTCATACCTCGACGCTACACCCGCCTACGAACCGGGTGCAGGCATCGATCCCGAGGTGTCCGATCCGGCCGTCGGGGGTAAGAACCCAGACCGCGACCGCGAAGGAGGGAGCGTCATGCTCCAGATCACCGATTCGGCTGCGTCGGCCTTCCGAGACATCCTCGACCGCGAGGAGGTCAGGGGGCAGGCGATCCGGCTCGTCCCCGAACGCCGATCGGACGGCGAGGGCGGCATCTCGCTCGAAGCGATCAACGAACCCTCGCCGGCCGACGCCGAGGCGCAGGCCCAGGGCGTTCGGGTCGTCGTGGCGCAGGAGCTCGCGCCCACGCTCGACGACGCCGTGCTCGACGCGAAGCCGACCGAGCAAGGGACCGAGTTCTTCATCCGATCCCAGCCGGCGTGACCAACGAGGGCGGGGCGCTTCGACGCCCCGCCCTCGTTCGTGCACCCGACCTCGGTCAGGGGCACGCCGTGCCGACGCAGCTCCGGTCGGCCGTCAGCCGGTCGTGGAGCGGACCGACGTCCGGGTCGTTGCCGGGGCGCCCGTCGTGGAGCAGGTTGACGAGCTGCCAGCGGTCGTGGACGAGGTCGTAGTACTCGCGGAACACGATCTCGCCGGCTTCGTCGTAGTACTCCGTGTACTGGTAGTCGACTGCGTCCAGCTCGAGGCCCAGGCGGAGCGAGTCGACCCGCTCCAACTCCAGAACTCGAGCAGCAGCCGCGGTCGCGTCCACGAGCGATCGAGCAGCGAACGGCCGTCGAGCGGCATCGTCGGGTCGGGCTCGATGCCTGCCGCATCCAGGATGGTCGGCGTGATGTCGATGTCGCCGCGATCGCCGTCCACGGACCCCTCCTGGATGTGGCCGGGCCAGCGTGCCAGCAGCGGGACGTGGACGCCGGCCGAGTACGGGTAACCCTTCGCCGTGACGCCGTGCTCGCCCCACAGGAAGCCGTTGTCCGACACGAAGAACGCCAAGCGTGTCGCGCGTCTCGCCGGTGCTGCCGTAGCGTCGACGGCGAGCTTCTGGCACCAGGTCGTCGACGGACATGAGCATGCGGAGCTGGCGCTCCCGAGCCTTGCGGCCGTCCTCCAGCGCCGCGTGCTCGGGCCTGGAGGAACGGCGGCTTGTCCGAACGATCGCGCTCCTTCATCGCCGGCGTCGTGCGGAACGGCCCGACGGGGGCGTCCTCGTAGGCGGGCTCCGGTCCGGCCCGCAGATGCGGAGCGTACGTCGCGAGCTCCAGGAACCACGGCTCGGCGTCGTTGGCTGTCCGAGCTCCGGATGAAGCTTCGCGCCCTGTTCCGCGATGTAATCGGTCGAGTACGGTGGACCTCTTCAGGCGGCCTTCATGTTCCACGTGCATGTCGAAGTAGCCGTTGAGGGCGTTCGTCGGGTGGAAGATCGCCCAGCGGTCGAAGTAAGGACGGATCGTCCTCCACCTGCCAGAAGTTGAAGTACTTGCCGAAGAACGCCGTCCGGTACCCGGCATCCTGCAGGTAGCGTTCGATCGAGCTGTGCTTGTCGAACCGTTCTGCCCGGATGCGTGTTGTTCAGGACGCCATGGTTGTGCGCGAACTGCCCCGTGAGGAGGCGGCCCGCGAGGGACAACAGAGCGGCGTCGTGTCGAGCGCGTCCGTGAACGTCCTCCCTGTCGCACCGAACCAGTGGCGGACGGACCGCAGGACCGCCATGGTCCCCTCGGGCGGTGGTCGTCCGTCAGGATGATCAGGATGTTCGGGCGCTGTCCCGAGCCCCCGGCCCGCGAACGGGCCGGGCCATGCGACGACGAACCGGTCACGAGCACCGCGACGATGGCCGAAGCGCGATCCGCCGCAGCGTTTTCCTTGCCGTTCCGAACATGGCTGCCACTCCCTCCGGTCGGTGTGGCGCCACCGTCGGAGGGGGTGCTCAACCAGCGGTTCCGAGCGCGTCTCGCGCGGCTCAACGGCCGCTCTCAGCCCGATTTCGCGTGCCTGGCCGTGCTAGCGTTCGGGGTCCGCGGGGGGCGGGGTTCCGTGCTGGCCTTCAAGATCCTGGGTCCGCTCGAGGTGGTCCGGGACGGCGAGGCGTTGCCGCTCGGTCCCGCGAAGCAGCGCGCCCTCGTCGCGTGTCTGCTCCTGCATCCGAACGAGACCGTGAGCGTCGACCGGCTGATCGATGAGCTCTGGGGTCCGCAACCACCCGAACGCGCAGATCGGAACCTGCACCAGTACGTCTTCCGCTTGAGAAAGGTCCTGGACGACCACGGACGGCCGGTCCTGATCACCCGCGCGCCGGGCTACCGGCTCGAGCTCGGCGAGGGTGATCGTCGTCGACGCCGACGCTCTTCGAACGGTGCGTCCGGCAGGCCCGCGAGGTCATCGAGGGCCGGCCCGCGGAGGCGCTCGCAGCTCCTGGAACGCGGCCTGGCGATGTGGCGCGGGCCCGCGCTCGCCGACTTCGCCTACCAGGGGTTCGCCGAGACCTCGGCGCGCAGGCTCGAGGAGCTCCGAGCATCGGCCGAGGAGGCGCGCATCGAGGCGCTGCTCGCGCTCGGCCGCGAGCGCGACGCGATCACGGAGGCCGAGTCGCTCGTGCGGCGGTTCCCGCTCCGCGAGCACGTCCGGGCGCTGCAGATGCTCGCGCTGTACCGAGCCGGGCGCCAATCGGAGGCGCTCAACGCGTACCAGGACGGCCCGGAAGGCGCTCGCGGCCGAGCTCGGGATCGACCCCGGGCACGAGCTCCGGTCGCTCGAGGAGGCGATCCTGCGGCAGGACGCGGACCTGCAGCTCCCCCCGGCCGTCGAGCCGCTCGAGATCTCCTCGATCGCGATCTCGCGTCCCGCGGGCGAGGGCGTCGCGACACGCCGACGGCGACGCGGGACCACGCCGTCGGCGCCGCCGGCCGCGGTTTGCTCGTGGGCGGCACGGTCGTTCTCGTCGCGCTCGCGCATCCTGATCGCCGCGGTCGCGCTGCGCGACGAGCCGGCGCCGCCCGGGTCACCGAGCGGCCCGACGGGCGAGCCGGTGAGCGCGGAGGGGTTGCACCTCGACTGGCGCGAGGCGTCGTCCGCCGATTTCGTCGGACCGGCAACCAGCGGATCCTGGGCGGGGTCCAGACGTCGACGGGGTTCCTGGTCTTCGGCTCACGACGCAAGGGCTCCCGAAGCGGCCGGGAACCCGGATCAGGAGATGGCGGTGTGGACGGGGTCCCGACAGCAGTGGAGACCGGTCGAGAGTCGTCGTTCGAAGGTGAGGGCAACCAGCGAGCGACGGATGCGGTCGTCTTCCGGGGCGGCACGGTCGTGCTGTTGGGGACGTCCGAGTACGGACGGAATTTCGACGCTGCCGCATGGATCCGCCCGGTCGCGGATCCGAGGAGTGGGAACGCGCGGGTGTCAGGCGCGGGGGCTGCAGAAGGAGCGGGATCAGAAGATCCGTGACGCCGTGCAGGTCGGGCATGCAGCTGATCGCCGTCGGTTCCACAGGAGGCGCGCTCGAGACGGAGCCGCCTTGTGGCAGTCGCAGCTTGGCCGGCGCTGGACGTTCTTCCAGGGCGCCGCTCCATCGGAGGCTGGCGTCCAGCAGATGGCGGGCGTCGTCATGTCACGGAGGGACTGCTCGTCGCCGGCGGGTTCGTGGGCGGCGGCCGATCGGATGCGGCGATCTGGACGGTGGAGACGCCGCCGTTCATCAGATCGGGTGCAGGAGCGATCTGGAGGGCCTGGCGATCAGCAGATCAATGCGATCATGGTCGGCGGCCCCGGGTTCGTCGCTGTCGGTGAGGAGGACATCGACGGCAACATCAACGCCGTCGTCTGGACGTCGGTGGATGGGCGTGAGTGGGAGCGTGTGGTCGATCCGACGGATGCGTTCACGGGGGAAGGTGAGCAGCACATGTACGCCGTGGCCGCATCGGAGGACGGGTTGGTCGCGGCGGGCACCGACGTCCTCGCCGCAGGAGTCGACGTGTCCGAGCCCGACGGGCACTGGGACGCGGCGGTCTGGACGTCGATCGACGGGGAACACTGGATCCGGCTCCCCGGGGACGATCCCTCGATGAGCACGCTCGCCGACCTCGGTCACCAGGAGATCAAGGCGCTCCTCCCGATCGAGGGCGGGTTCCTCGCGCTAGGCGCGGAAGGCGAGTCCGGGTCCGACTGGGACGGGAGGGTCTGGATCGGGAGGCCAGCCACGTAGCCTCCGGGAGCGCTGGACCCCGCCGGTATGCTGGTACGGAGCGCCGGTAGCTCAATGGATAGAGCATCTGACTACGGATCAGAAGGTTGGGGGTTCGACTCCCTCCCGGCGCGCTAGCAGGGGAAACGCAGACCCGCCGGTGACGCGGCTTAGGGGATCGAGTAGAACGTGTGAGCGAACGCCGCCGGTTCGGATCGCCGCGTTGGAGCGCAGCGTGGATCCAGTGGGCCGAGTCACCCGCCGCGTTCGCGGCATTCGCGTAGGGCGGGTCGGTCGGACGCGATCCTAGGTTGCCAACGCCCGAAGCCGCCGATCAGCACCGCCGGAGAGTCCTGTCATCCGAAGTCGTCGATATCTCCCTCTTGAAGAAGAAGAAGTAGACGCAGTGGCACCCGGCGCGGCCGCCGGGGTCGTTCGGGTGCTGGCGGAGTGGCGGGCTGACCGGGGGTCGGTGGGGCGGTGAGGGCCGCGGCGCGGGCGGCGCGGTGGGCCGCGGGGCCGGCCGGGTGGTGCGGGCTGGGGCGCGGCGCGCGCGTGGGAGAGCGAGCCGCGCGGCGCCCGGGGGCGCGGCAGATGGGGGGGCGGCCGGCATGCGCGCGACGCGGCCGCGGCCGCGACTCGGGCCGGCGGGCCGCGGGGGGGGCCAGGGGCAGACGCGGCGCGCGCGCCGGCCGCGCGGCCGCGACGGGCGACGGCGGCGGGCAGCGCGGCCGGCGACCCCGGGCGCCGGGGGGCCCGACGAGGGGGCGGGAGCGCGCGAGCGGCCGCGTCGCGACGAGATCGCGGCCAGACGCGCGGGGGCCGGCCACCGACGACGTCGCGCGGCCCGTGGCCCGGGGGGGACGCCCGGGAGAGGCGGCGAGGGACGGCCGCGGACCGGGCGACGAGTGACGGGCGGGGGCGACCCCGAGGTCGTCATGACCCCGAGGGGTGAGCGCGGCCCGATGAGGCGTGGCGGGCCCCCCCACGGCCCGCCGCCGGCGGCGTCCGCCGGGCGACCTGACCCCCGACGAGGGGGTGGGGCGGGGAGACGCCGGGGGCCGTCCGGCCGGCCCGCCCCGCGCGGCCCGTGCGGGCCGCCCCGCCCCCCGCCGGCACCCGCCGCCGCCCGCGCGCGTCCCTCCCGGCGCGCGAGAGAGCGGCGTCTCACGAGATGACGCCGGGGGCCTCTCGAGCCTCGACCTCGCGGAGGTCGACCGTGCGCGATCCGTCGGACCAGCGCCGTCGATCCTGGTGATGGTGCGCACCAGGACCTCGCCGACCATCCGCGCGTAGTCCCACCCGCGGCGCGCGCCGCGACCGGGAAGTACGAGGTCGCGAGCGGATCGTGGTACATCCCGGGCAACGTGTTGATCTCCAGGAGCTGCGGACGCCCGTCGCCGTCCATCCGCATGTCGACGCGCGCCACATCGCGACACCCGAGCGCCGTGAACGCCTGCATCGCGAGCTGCTCGATCTCGTCGCGCAAGGAGGGAGTCAGGTCGGCCGGGCACAGGCACGCATGGCGCCCGGCCTCGCCGTCCTCGAAGAACCACTTCACCTCGTACGAGGCGAAGTGCGGCAGCTCCGGAGGGAACGCGTCGTAGTCCTGTTCGACGATCGGCAGCGCGATCAGCCCGTCGCCGACCCCCGGGGTCCCCATGACCGTGACGGTGAACTCGCGCCCCGGCATGAACTCCTCGGCGAGGATCGCGCCGCCGACGAGCGAACGGATCTCCTCCACCTTGGGAAGGAGGTCGGCCGGATCCTCGATCAGGTTCCCGTTGAACAGGCCCTTGCTCGAGCCCTCGGCGTTCGGCTTGACCAGGACGGGGAACCGCAGCGCGTCGACGACGTTCTCGCCCGTGCCGGCGTGGAAGACGAGGAACCGGGGCGTGGGGAGCCCGTGGAACCGCCAGACCTTCTTCGTGAGCGCCTTGTCGAGCCCGATCGCGTGGGTGAGCGAGCCCGAGTGCGAGAACGGGATGTCCAGCATCTCGAGCATCGCGGGCATCTGCGCCTCGCGCGACTGGCCGCGTCGTCCCTCGGCGATGTTGAAGACCAGATCGATCGAGCTCCGCAGCCCGCGCAGGGTCTCGAACGCGTCCTCGTCGGCCTCGACGTCGATGCAGGTGTGGCCGTTCGCCTCGATCGCGTCGTGGATCGCGGCGATCGTCGCCGGCTCGTCGAACTCGGCCTCGGCCTGCGCGACCTCGTCGAGCCCCGCGGTCTCGTGGCGGACGTTGTAGGTGAAGGCAACGCGCATCCGCGGAACCTACCAGCGGGCGGTCGGCGGTCTATCCGGCGAACCTCCTGAGGCGCCGTCCCCGTTCCTCGCTGGACGGCAGACTCGGCCAACCGGGACTGCGCGGCACGCGTGAGGGTCCGCGACCGGACGGCGCCTTGGGACAGGATCTCCAGGAACTCGTGCCCCGGGATCCGGTACAGACGGCAGGGCGTCGTCGCGCGGACCGTCGCGACCCCGGGACCTGCCGCAGGAGTCCGATCTCGCCGAAGTACTCGCCCGGGCCGAGCTCCGCGACGGCTGCTCACCGTCGGGCGTGGACGCCGAGACCAGAAGCGTGCCGGCGAGCACCACGAACAGGTCGTCCGGGACGTCGCCCTGACGCACCACGGCGATCCCGACATCGACCGGCTCCTCGCGCATGACCTCGGCCACGTGCTCGAGCGTCGCGCGCGAGGCGCCCCGGAAGATCGCGAGACGTCGGAGCGACGCGACCCGGTCCCGCAGCGGCTCGGCGTTCGCCTCGATCGATCGGTCGATCGCCCGGGCCTGCACCAGGATGGCGAGCCGGCGAGGGCCGTGATCGCGCCGCCGATCAGGAGTGCGGCCTGGAGCCCGACCGTGGTCACCAGGATCGGCGCCAGGACGGCGCCCGCGAGGATCCCGGCCACGATCAGGGCGTCCAGGGTTCCGAACGCGCGACCGAGCACGTCCGCGCCGAGCAGCCGTTGGAGCGACGTCACGACCAGGACGTCGACGACGATCATCGCGGCGCCCTCGACCAGCAGGACGACCAGCGCGACGCTCGGCTCGCTCGCGAGCGGCGAGCGTGGCCATCGGGAGCCCGCACAGCACCGTCGCGACGGCGAGCACGAGCCCGGCCTCGGACCGTCGCGAGAGCCGGTGAGCGATCCCCGCCGCCGCGATGCCGCCGACCCCGATCGCCGCATAGAGGAAGGCCACGCCCTCGACCTCCATCCCCAGCCGCTGCGTCGAGGTGAGCGCGTACAGGACCGTCTCCATCCCGTACAGGACGTTGGTCGCCACCTGGGCGACGACGAGCGCGATCACGAACGGGCTCGACGTAGCGCGCGGAACCCCTCGAGGACGCCGGAGGCGGGACCCGCGACGGCGGCTGCGATCGGGACGTCGGAGAGGCGAGCCGCGTCCGGACCCAGATCGGCTCGGATCGCGCGCGTGAGCACCGCCGACAGCAGGAAGGTGACGCCGTTCACGGCGAACGCCGCGGTCGGCGACCCGAGGATCAGCAGGATCCCGCCGAGCGCCGGCCCGAGCGCGTAGCTGAGGTTCGTCACCGTCGCCGACAGGGTGTTCACGGCCGACAGATCGTCCTCGCCCACGATCCGTGGGATCGCCGCGTTCACGCAGGGGCCGTAGGCGACCGAGAACGTCGTCGCGATCCCCGCGAGCACGATCGCGGCCAGAGGAGAGCCGTCGCGCGCCACGACGACCGTCAAGGTGAACATGACCGCCGAACGGATCAGGTCCGACTGGATCATCGTCGCCCGCCGCGGCCGTCGGTCGGCGATCATCCCCCCGATCGTGCCGAACACCACGTACGGGAGCAGGCGCACGATCCCCGCGGCCGCGATCCAGGCGGCCGACCCCGTTCGTTCGAGGACGAACACGATGAGGGCGACGTTGTAGAGCCAGTCGCCGATCTGCGACAGGCCCATGCCGCCGATGAGCAGGCGGACGTCCCGATCGCGGAGCGGCATCCAGAGCTTCCGCTCCACCCGTTCCTCGCTCACGTCGACCGTGCGCACGCTCGTTCTACGCCGAATCCGCTCGGCCCGTGGCCAACGGAAGATGGTGGGTCTCGATCAGCAAGAAGAGCAGCCGATGGCCACGTTCGCTGTCGCTCGTGGTGCGGTGCGGCACCGCGATCGATCTCGTGCGCCCGACGCCCCCTACGTCCCCAACCGTTCCAGGAGCGCCGCCGAGGACGGCCACCGAGCAGCGCCGGATGCCGACTGGACGGGCGCGGACAGGACCGGCTTCGTCTTCGTGAAGAGCCACGCATGGAACAGGGCACTCAGCTCCTGCCCGGAGATCTGCTCGGCGAGCGCGATGAACTCATTCGTCGTGCCGTGTCCACCCGCCTGCGAGGCATGCCACTGGCGCAGCACCTCGAAGAAGGCCTCGTCGCCGATCGTTAGGCGCAGCTGGTGGAGCGTCATCGCGCCGCGCACGTAGACCGCCCCGTCGAACAGCCGCCTCGGTCCCGGATCGCCGATCTTCAGCGCCCAGAACGGGTCCTCCTCGGGATCCCGGCGTAGTTCTCGTCGAACAGCTCTTGCGCCGTCGCGATCCCTTCGTGCTCGCTCCACAACCACTCGGCGTAGGTCGCGAACCCCTCGTTCAGCCAGATGTGTCGCCACGCCTGGACCGCCACGCTGTCGCCGAACCACTGGTGGGCGAGCTCGTGGACGAAGACGCTGTCGCTTCCGAGGGGGTCGTCGAAGAAGTACTTCGAGTAGATGGGCCTGGTCTGGACCTCGAGGGCGTAGTAGAGTCTCTGCGTCGTCGACCACACCTCCGGACACCGAGAACGGATACGCGCCGAACGTCTCGGACATGAAGGCGAGGAACTCGCCTTGCCGCTGCCATCGAATCGCTGGCGACCACGCCGTAGTTCGGCGGCGTGTCGGCTGTGGTGCCGACGATCCAATCGTTCGCGTTGCCCGGGCTGCCGTCCGGGGCGCCGGTGACCGTCCAACCGTCGAACTCGTCGCCGTCGGCTTCGAACGACGTGGTCCCGTCCCCGGTCGAGACGACCACGTCGTCGACGAAGACGCCGTGCACCTGGATGACGAAGTCCGACGCCACCGCGAGGGCCACCTCGACGCTCTGGCCGGCCCATGCCGACAGGTCGATGACCCACCGCTCCCAGCCGTCGCTGGAGCCGCTCGCCGCCCACCACTCGCCGGTCGTGCCTTCGGGTCGCAGTGAGACCCGTTCGCCGACGACGTGACGTAGTGCTCGAGGAACGGATGCTCGTCGATCAGGTACGGACACGGCCGAACCCGTCCGGTATGTCCCTTCCTGTCGGGCAAGCGTCGTCCAGTCGTCCTCGCCGACGGCGTGCGCCTCCACGAAGAAGAAGTCGTACCCGGGCTCGGTCGCGCGCTTCACCCGGAAGGAGAGCTGACCTCCCTCGGCCGGCACGTCGATCGTGCGGGACAGGCGCTTGTATCCGAAGTTGTCTGCCTGCGAGATGGCGAACTGATCTCCCGTGCGCGGCGTGGCGACGGGTTCCAGGAGGACGGGGTCGATCGCATCCCAGTATCGGATGCCTGCGGCCTCGTACGCGCGGATGTCGAACTCGCCGATGGCCATCGCGGCCAGGTACGTGGCCATCGGGCTCATCGGCTTCCCAGCGCCACGACGTCCAGCCGCCTCGCTGTGCTGCTGTCCTGGAGGGCACCGTTCGCGATCGCTTCGAGGCCCTCGGGGACGGTGATGTCGAACGAGAAGCTGGCCTTGTCGATCGGATGGTCGTTCGCGGGGAACCACGTCGAGGCGCCGTGCGGCTGCCCGAGGACCAACACGCCGTCATGGGTCTGGAGGGGGCCCGACACCCCCAGGGCATCCGTGATCGTCTTCGGGATGCCGCCGTAACGGACGACGGTGACGAACGGCTGATCCTTCCTGAGTCCGTGCTGGGGCGTGATCATGAGCTCGCCGCGGTCGCGATCCCACGTCGCGCGTCGACCTTCGACTCGGATCGATCGCACCGTCAGGCCGTCGAAGTCGAGGTTGAATCGCGACAGGTTCTTCGTCGCCGTCGCCGCGATGGTGGCGACGCCGACCAGCCGATCGCTGGCCGGATCGTAGGTGAGGTTCAGTCCGTAGTGTTGAACGTCGTACCCACCGTTCCCGTCGAGCGGGAAGTAGGGATCGCCGACACCTGGCGCGCCCGGCGAGAACCGAGCCGCGCACGCTCGCGTCCGCGATCGGAGAGAGCGCGATCAACGAGTGCGGTGACCACCACGAATGAGAGTGTTCTGCGCATTCCCTGCTCCCTTTCGGTAGAGATGCGTTCCTCCCCCTTGGGGAGCGCCCCCGCGGTTGCGAGAACGGATGGATTGTTCACCGGCGGGCTGCGGCTGTCTAGAGAGGCGGCCTGCTCCTGTCAGAACGGTTTCGTGACCATCAGCGTGAGGATGATCGCCACCGCGACGAGCTCGAGCGCTCGCGCGTTGCGGACGGCGGGATCGCGCAGCGCCGTGCGGAGCTCGGGCGTCACCTCGCCCCGTCGCTTCGCATCCTCGAGCGCCGCCTCGAAGACCTTCCCGTGCGGTAGGAACACCGTCGGCACCAGGAGGCCGACCGCGACGAACAGGATCAGCGACGTGAACAGCCACCAGTCGTCGGTCCCCGCGAGCGGCTGACCCTGCGACCACGCCGCGAGCAACCCGGCGACCAGGACCGCGAACGACCCCGGGATCACCATCAGGCGTTCGAAACGGCCGCTCAGATCCACGAGCTCCCCGAGCGTCCCGATGTCCGTCGCCGAGCGCGCCTTGGCCATCGTCACGTTCCGTCCGAGCGTCCCGGCGACGAACCAGAACGCGATGGCCACGTGCAGCAGGACGATCCACTCGCTCACGACTGCGGATGCTCGCACATCGTGAGGGTCGTCGGCGGTCCGTATGCTCGGGCGGTGGGAAGGGTCCACGAGCTCGTCGACCGCGTCGGCATCCTGCGACCGCTGCGGATCCGGGACTTCGCGTTCCTGTGGATCGGCCTGACCGTCTCGTTCATCGGCGACGGCATCTACATCATCGCGATCGCGTGGCAGACGTACGACCTGTCGAACTCACCCTCGGCGCTCGCCGCCGTCGGGATCGCGTGGAGCCTGCCGCAGGTCGTCCTGCTGTTGATCACCGGCGTCCTGTCCGACCGCGTCGACCGCCGGCTCCTGATGATCGCCGGAGACGTGATCCGCGGGGTCGCGATCGCCACGATCGGGATCATGTCGATCGGCGGCACGCTCACGTTGACGTGGCTGATCGGGCTCGTCGTCGTGTACGGGGCCGGTCAGGCGCTGTTCGGGCCGGCGTTCTCCTCGATCGTGCCGCAGGTCGTGCCCGAGGAGCTGCTCGTCGAGGCGAACGCGCTCGATCAGTTCGTCCGGCCCGTGACGTGGACCTTGATCGGACCGCTCCTGGGTGGAGTGCTGATCGCGAACGTGGGAACCGGGTGGGCATTCGTCCTCGACGCGGCGACCTTCGTGGTCTCCGCGGTGATGGTCGGGCTGATGCGGACGCGCCCCCGAGCCAGGAGCGAGGACGAACGCACGTCGCCCTGGTCCGACCTCAAGGAGGGGCTGCGCTACGTGCGGAGCAAGACCTGGCTCTGGGTGGGGATGCTGACGGGATTGGTCAGCCTCTTGGCGGTGTGGGGCCCGTGGGAGGTCCTGATGCCGTACGTCGTGCGGAACGACCTGGGCGGTTCGGCGGCGGACCTCGGGCTGGTCTTCGGCGCGGGGGGCCTGGGGTCGGTAACGGTCGCGCTCGCGTTGGGCCAGCGGGGCCGTCTCCCGCGACGGGCGGTGACCGTGCTCTACCTCACGTGGGCCGTCGGGATGCTGATGACGGCGGGGTTCGGCCTGGTCTCCACCGTGTGGCAGGCGATGGCGGTGGCGTTCGTCTCCGAGAGCTGCATCACCGCGCTCGTCGTGATCTGGTTCACCCTGCTGCAGCGGCTGGTGCCCGGCCACCTGCTCGGACGGGTCTCGAGCCTGGACTGGCTGATCTCGATCGGCGGCGTGCCGCTCAGCTTCGCCATCGTGGGCCCGCTGGCCTCGGCGTTCGGCGTGGACGCGACGCTGATCGGCGCGGGTCTGATCGGCGCGGCGGTCACGATCGGGTTCATGTTCTTCCCCGGAGCGCGCGACCCCGAACGAGACGGCTCGCTCGACCCGGGGCGGGAGCGCGGCGAGATATCCGCGGCGCCCGGCTAGACTCGGACGCGGATGGAGTACCGGCACCTGGGTCGTCTGGGGTTGAGGGTGAGCCCGCTGTGCCTGGGCACGATGAACTTCGGGCCGCAGACGAGCGAGCGGGACAGCCACGCGATCATGGACCGGGCGCTCGAGCTCGGGATCAACTTCTTCGACACCGCGAACGTCTACGGGCAGCGCAAGGGCGTCGGGGCGACCGAGACGATCGTCGGCAACTGGTTCGCGAAGGGCGACGGACGTCGCGACAAGGTCGTGCTCGCGACCAAGGTCTACAGCGAGATGGGTACGTGGCCCAACGAGTCGCGCCTGTCGGCGCTGCACATCCGCAAGGCGTGCGAGGACAGCCTGCGGCGGCTGCAGACCGATCACCTCGACATCTACCAGATGCACCACGTCTACCGGGAGGCGACGTGGGACGAGATCTGGCAGGCGTTCGAGACGCTCGTCCAGCAGGGCAAGGTCATCTACATCGGTTCGAGCAACTTCGCCGGCTGGCACATCGCCAAGGCGAACGAGGCGGCGAAGGCGAGCCACTTCCTCGGGCTCGTGTCCGAGCAGTGCATCTACAACCTGGCCGAACGCAACGTCGAGCTCGAGGTGCTCCCCGCGTGCGAGGACTACGGGATGGGCGTGATCCCGTGGAGCCCGCTCTGGCGCGGGATGCTCGCCGGCGTGCTGGAGGCGGACGGCTCCAAGGGGACCAGGCGCGCGTCGACCATGGTGCAGGACGAGCTCGCGGACCGCCGCCCCCAGGTCGAGGCGTACGAGAAGTTCTGCGCCGAGCTCGGCCAGCCGCCGGCGGAGGTCGCGCTCGCGTGGTTGCTGGCGAACCCGGTGGTGACGGCCCCGATCATCGGTCCGCGGATCTCGGAGCAGCTCGAGAGCGCGATGCGGGCGCTGGACCTGAGGCTCGACGCGGCCACGATGAAGCGGCTCGACGAGATCTGGCCGGGTCCGGGTGGGCCTGCGCCCGAAGCGTTCGCCTGGTAGGCACGACCGGAGCCACCCGCCGTCCCGAACCTTGGCTTCCGCCTCCCCTGCGATACCGTCGGGCGTCATGGAGGCCAAGGACGGCCGGCCGGTCGAGGATGCGGACGACCTCACGGACGAGGAGCGCGACGTCGTACTCCGCGTCGTCGAGGTCCTGCGGCGGATCGAGTTCGGCACGATCCTGCTCGTCGTCCAGGACGGCAAGGTCGTCCAGATCGAGATGGCCGAGAAGTTCCGTCTCCGCTGATCCCGACCGGCGGCGCCGGGCCTACGCCGGGCGCGGTGGCTCCGGGTCGGTTCCCTCGCCCTCGTCGGGTGCGGTCGCGCCTGTGGCCGGCGTCCGGCGACGTCCCCACGCGACGACGAACCTGTTCGCCGGCCTCCGAGACGGTCACGGCCACCGCGTTGCCCAACGCCTTGACCGCCTGCTTCAGGTCGTTCTTGGCGGTCTCGTCGCGGATCGTGTCGCCGAGCGCGGTGAACGCGCGATCGAGGACGTCGGTGATGTCGTGGGCGGCCTCCTCGAGCTTGCGCTGCGACTCCTTCGCGGTTTCACGTGCCGACCCGCTCGAGTCCTTGTAGCGCTCGGCGACCTGCTTGCCCCAGGAGGCGAACCGTTCGCCGACCTCGCTCCATGCTTCCTGCGTCCCCGACATCGCCGTCCTCCGTTCTCCGCGGCTCTGCTCATCGAGTGTAGGTGCCCGGGTCGTTGACACCCCCCGAGCCGGACGGATAGCCTGCCCACTCGTTCGGCTGACCAGACCACTGGAGGCCGCGGCACATCCGTGTCGCGGCCTTTTCGCGTCCTGAGGAGGATCGGCATGAGGAAGCTGATGATCGGTCTCGCGGCGGTCGCGCTGCTCGGCGCGGCGTGCGCGAGCTCGGAGCAGAGGGCGCAGGGGAGCGAGGACGTGCTCCGCCTCGGCATCTTCCCGAACCTGACCCACGCGCCGGGCTACGTCGCGCTCGAGGAGGGATCTTCGAGCGAGACGCTCCCGGGCGTCGACGTGCAGGTGACGTACTTCAACTCGGGTTCGGATGCCGGGGCGGCGATCGTCTCGGGCTCGATCGACGCGACGTACATCGGACCCGGTCCGCCAGCGCGCTGTACCTGGAGTCCGACGGCGGTGTGGCCGTCGTGTCGGGCGTGACCTCGGGTGGTGCGTCGTTCGTGGTCCGAAGGGCGCGGGCATCAACTCGCCGTCGGACCTGTCCGGGAAGAAGATCGCGGTCCCGGGGTTCGGCAACACGCAGGACGTCGCGCTGCGGACGTGGCTGCATGAGCAGGGCCTCGAGGCCAACGACGCGGGGGGTGACGTCGACGTCCTCGAGGTGGACAACCCTGAGCTCGCTGGGCCTGTTCGAGGCGGGACACCTCGACGGTGCATGGGAGCCGGAGCCGTACCCGAGCCTGCTCGTCTCGTCGGGTGTCGCCGAACCCTTCGTCGACGAGGCGGACCTGTGGCCGGACGGCCAGTTCACCACCACCGTCCTGCTCGTCAACACGACGTTCATGGACGCGCAGCCCGAACATCGTGAACGGGCTCGTCGAGGCCAACGTCGAGGCGATCCAGCTGATCGAGGACGACCCCGCGAAGGCCAAGGCCGATGCCCAGGCCGGTCTCGTGAAAGCGGGAGCCCCGTCGCTGGACCAGGCGGTGATCGACGAGGCGTGGGACAAGCTCACGTTCACGTTCGACCCGGTCGCCGGGAGCCTGGCGCAGGGCGCGACGAACGCGTACGCCCTGGGCTTCCTCGAGGAACAGCCGACCGACCTGTCGGGGCTCTTCCAGCTCGACCAGCTGAACGAGGTGTTGGGTCAGCTCCAGATCCCGGTGATCCAGGTGACGTTGTGAGGCCCGAGCGATCGCTGACCGCGGTGCCCGATGCAGGGCGAGCCTCGCCGAAGCTGTCGGCGCGGGGCGTCTCCAAGACGTTCCGGAACGCGCGCGGCGGGATCACGAGTGCGCTCGGCGAGGTGAACCTGGACATCGCCGAGGGCGAGTTCGTCTGCCTGATCGGGCCGACCGGCTGTGGCAAGTCGACGATGCTGAACCTGTTCGCCGGCCTGGACCGGCCGGACGCGGGCGAGGTGCCATGGACGGTCGCCCGATCACGAGCTCCGGGCCCGGACCGGGCGCTGCTGTTCCAGGATCCGGCCCTGTTCCCCTGGCTGAGCGTGCGGGCCAACGTCGAGTACGCGCTCAAGCTGATGGGCGTGCTCGGCCGGACGAGCGTCCGGATCGCGGCCGATGAGCTGGCTCGCGAAGGTCGCATCTCGCGCGGTTCGCGGACGCTCAGCCGCACGAGCTCTCCGGCGGCATGCGTCACCGGGCGGCGCTCGCCCGTGCGCTCGCTGTCAGCCCGAGGTGCTCCTGGCGGACGAGCCGTTCGGCGGCCCTCGACGCGCAGACGCGCGAGATCCTGCAGGAGGAGCTCCAGGAGGTGTGGAGCGAGTCGGCAACACGTTCATGTTCGTCACGCACAACGTGCGGGAGGCGGTGTTCCTCGCGGACCGGGTGATGTTGCTGTCGGCGCCGCCCGGGACGCTCGTCGAGGAGCACCGGATCACGACGCCGCGGCCACGCGAGTTCGAGGACGTGCTGCTCGCGAAGGTCGTCGTCGACATCCACGATCACCTCGCTGAAGGAGGTGGAGAAGGTTGTCGAACGGGAACGCGAGAAGGCTTTGGCCGCCGAACAGATCATGGCCCCGGGTCGCGGCGATCGGCCTGCTCCTGCTCGCCTGGTGGGCGGCGGTCGCGACGGGCTGTGTTCAGCTCGACCGTCCTGCCGTCGCCGGGTGCGGTGTGGAACGCGTTCACGAAGCTTCGCACACACCGGATCCGCCGCGTGAGTCGATGCTCCCGGCGGCCGAGGCAGCATGATCCGCCTGGTCGTCGGCCTGTCGGTGGGGATCGTCGTCGGGACCGTGATCGGGTTCGCGATGGCCGGGTCGGCGGTCGTGCAGCGGAGCGTCGGCAGGCTGATGACGGGCTTGCAGGCGCTGCCGTCGATCGCCTGGCTGCCGCTCGCGATCGTCTGGTTCGGGCTCTCCGAGAAGGCGGTGATGTTCGTCGTGTTCATCGCCGCGATCCCCGCGATGGCGATCGCGACGGCCTCGAGCATCCGGCTGGTCCCGCCACTGTTGGTCCGCGCGGGACGGACGATGGGCGCGAAGGAACTGGATGCTCCAGCGACGGTCGTGTTGCACGCCGCGTCCCCGGCTACTCGCCGGGCTCCAGTAGGCGTGGGCGCTCGCGTGGCGAGCGCTGATGGCCGGCGAGCTGATCTCGACGGGCGGCAAGGGCCTCGGCCACCTCCTCGACGCGAACCGCCGGTGTACCTGGTGTCGAGGATCATCGCGGTGATGCTGATGGTCGTCATCGTCGGGATGCTCGTCGACTCGTTGTTTCGGTGATGCTGACCGGCGGATCCGCAGCAAGCGCGGGCTGCTCGTCCCGGCGTAGCGCTACGGCAGGCCGGCGCGCTTGAGGGCGTCGGCCTTCGCGTCGTCGGTGAGCCGGTCGAGCGCCTCGGAGGTTCGGGGCGCCGGGGCCACCGGGTCCTCGATCCTCGCGGCATCGGCGGGGACGTGCTCGAGATCGCCCCGGAAGAGCGCCTTCGCGGTCTCGAGCGTCCGTGGTGGGCCGGTCCTGCGGCCTCGGCTCATCACCGGGACGAGCAGCGGCTCGTGGTCGTCCGGCAGCGGCTCGTCGCGCAGGCCGATGACGTCGCCCTTCGCACCCCGGAACACCTGCTTGCGGCCGGGCTCGGTCGCCTTGTGCGCCGAGAGCTTGAGCATCGGACGGCCGTCGTACTCCACGAGCTTGTACGCCGAGTCCAGCGACGGCGCGTCCGCCGAGACCCCCATCCGGGTCCCGACGCCGAACCCGTCGATCGGCGCACCGCCGGTGACCAGACGGTGGAGCTCGTACTCGTCGAGACCGCCGCTCACGAAGATCCGGACGCCGTGCAGCCCCGCCTCGTCGAGCAGCGTCACGCGCGCCGCGCGAGAGCTCGTCCAGGTCGCCGCTGTCGAGCCGCACCGCGAGGTTGTCGGTGAGCCCGAGCTCCCGGATGACCTCGATCGCGGTCCGGACGCCGTTCAGCGTGTCGTACGTGTCGACGAGGAACGTCGTCCGGCCCGGGAAGTCGCGCGCGAACGTGCGGAGCGCCTCCTTCTCGCTCGGGAACGACTCGATGTACGAGTGCGCCATCGTCCCCGCCGGACGCAGCCCGTACCGCCGCGCGGCCTCGACGTTGCTGGTCGCGGCGAACCCGACGATCGCGGAGCAGCGCGCGACGGCGAGGGCGGCGTCGAGCCCCTGCGTCCTGCGGAGCGCGAAGTCCACGACGTCGCGGCCGTCCGCCGCGAGCACGCACCGCGCGGCCTTGGACGCGATCGTCGTCTGGAACGTGATCTGGTTGAGCAGGTAGGGCTCGACGAGCTGGGCGACGGCGATCGGCGCGGTGATCTCGAGCAACGGCTCGTTCGCGTACACGACCCGCCCCTCGGGGACGGCCCAGACCTCGCCGGTGAACCGCAACGCCCCGAGCGCGTCCAGCACCGGGTCCTCGAACCCGAGCTCGCGGCCGAGGTAGTCGAGCTCCGGCTCGGACAGGCCGAACCCCTCGAGGAAGTCCAGGGCCGGTTCGAGCCCCGCGGCCACCAGGAACCCGCGGGTCGGCGGGAGCTGCCGGATGAACAGACTGAACGTCGCCTCGCCCCCCATCCCGCGCTGGAGGTAGCTCGCGGCCATGTTGAGCTCGTACAGGTCGGTCAGCAGACCGCTGGGCGCCATGGGCCGAAGGCTACCCGAGCGCTCTCGAGATGGAATCCGTCGGAACGAGCGCGCATGCTGTCCGTCGATGCGCGCCGTCTCGCTGGTCGCACTCATCGGTGTGTCGCTGGTCGGATCGGCGTGCACGGAGCCGCGGGTCGGTCGCGCCGTCGAGGATCCCCGCGCGCGGCTCGAGACCCTGGCGGCGCGGTGGATACGGTCCGGCCACGATCACGTATCGGACGACCGAACGCGACCCCGGCGAGGCGACCTCACCTCATCAGTGCCTCCGCCAGCTCGTGGGTGAGGCGGAGGTCGACGATCCAGACAGGGGCTGCGGATCTGCTCCGGCGTCGGTGAGGTCCGCCTGGCGTGGGACCCGCCCGAGCGTTGGCGGATGGACGAGGTGTCACCGCGCGGCCTCACCTGGCTCTCGACGGTGGACGGCGAGTGTGCGATGTCGGGGCGACGCACCCCTTCTCCGATGCGCCGCAGCCGAGAGCCACGGTCCGTTCGGCCCGCTCGTCGATGCCCCGGCGGCGATCATCGACGAGATCGGGGCACCCGTGACGGCTGGAGCCGATCGCACGATCGCCGGTATCAGATCCGAATGCTTCCTGGTCCAGGGCGATCGGCCCGGCACGATCCAGCGGGTGGAGTGGTGCTACTCGCGCGACGGCCTCCTCCTGTTCCTGCTCGACGAGATCGAGGGGGTCGGATGGCGACGGCGGAAGCCACCCACCTTTCCCGGGGCGTGACCTCCTCGGACTTCGTGGGTGAGGCTGACGCACGCGCGGTGCCTCGGGTAGCGTCCGCCGTGGCATGAGCGAGCCCCCCGACTTCCGTCTCGAGCAGAGCGAGCTCCGCGGCGAGGACGAGTTCGGCGAGTTCGGGCCCGAGGACCTCGAGTACTACGTCGATGCCCGGGGGACGTTCGACAAGCTGCCGCTGTGTCCCGACGACGAGAGCCTCGCCGCGAGCGGCGCCGACGTGGCGATCGTCGGCGCGCCGACGGACGACGGGACCTCGGGGCGGCCGGGCGCGCGGTTCGGTCCTCGCGCGATCCGGTCGGCGCCGACCACGTGGGGCCGCGACGCGTGGTCGATCCAGCTCGAGGTCGAACCGTACGAGCATCTCACCGTCGTCGACGCCGGCGATGCGCCGGTGGTCCCGTCGCGCCACGCGCGGGCGCTCCGCGTGATCCACGAGAAGGTGTTCCGCGTCGCGAGGTCGGGCGCGTTGCCGGTGGTGTTGGGCGGCGACCACTCGATCACGTACCCGTCGGCGGCGGCGGTCGCGCGCCACGTGTGGCCGCGGAAGGTCGGCGTGGTGCACTTCGACGCGCACGCCGACGCCGCGGACTCGATCTCGGGATCGCTGATCTCGCACGGCACGCCGATGCGCCGGCTGATCGACGAGGGGTGGGTCCAGGGCTCGAACTTCGTCCAGGTCGGGCTGCGCGGGTACTGGCCCGAGAAGGTCACGTTCGACTGGATGCGCGAGCAGGGGTTCCGCTGGCACACGATCGTCGAGATCGAGGAGCGGGGGGTGGACGCCGTGATCGACGACGCGATCTCGGAGGCGCTCGACGGCCCCGAGGTCGTCTACCTCTCGGTCGACATCGACGTGGTCGACCCGGGGATGGCTCCGGGGACCGGCACGCCGGAGCCCGGCGGGATGACCGCCCGCGAGCTGCTGCGCGCGGTCCGCCGGGTCGTCGGTGGGGTGGAGCTAGCCGGCATGGACGTGGTCGAGGTCTCGCCGCCCTACGACCAGAGCGAGGTTACGTCGATGCTCGCCTATCGTGTGGTCATGGAGGCGCTGTCGTCGCTGGCCGCTCGGCGCGGGTAGCCGTGGTCGAACGCGAACGGTTCGAGGAGCTCGTCATGCAGGCGCTCGACTCGCTGCCGCCCTGGGTGCACGAACGCCTCGAGAACATCGAGGTGATCGTCGAGGAGCGTCCGCCCCGGGGCGAGCCGAACCTGCTCGGCCAGTACCACGGGGTCCCGCTCACCAAGCGCGGCCAGTTCCACTCGGGGCCGACGTTCCCGGACACGATCACGCTGTACCAGCGGACGATCGAGCGGGTGGCGCGCGACGAGGAGCACCTGCGCCAGGTCGTCGCGCACACGGTCGAGCACGAGGTGGCGCACTTCTTCGGGATCAGCGACGACCGCCTGCGCGAGATCGACCGGTACTGACCGGTGGACGCCCCCGACGAACGGACCATGCGGCTAGCGCTCGAGGAGGCGCGGGCGGCGGGCGCCGGCGGGGACGTGCCCGTGGGTGCGGTGGTCGTTCGGGGCGACGAGGTCCTCGGGAGGGCGGGCAACGCCCGCGAGCGCGAGCAGGACCCGACCGCCCACGCCGAGATCCTGGCGCTCCGCGCGGCCTCGGAGACCCTGGGGACCTGGCACCTCGAGGGGTGCGCGCTGGTCGTCACGCTGGAGCCCTGCGCGATGTGTGCGGGCGCGATCGTGCTCGCCCGGATCGACCGGCTGGTCTACGGCGCGAGCGACCCGAAGGCGGGGTTCGCGGGGTCGCTGGGCGACCTCGTCCGCGACGGCCGTCTGAACCACGAGGTGGACGTGACGGTCGGGGTGCTGGCCGACGAGTGCGGCGAGGTGTTGCGGGCGTTCTTCGCTGAACGCCGCTGACGAACTCAGGTGTCGATCCCCTGTTCGGCGGACTTCGCGCGCCGCTCCTCCATGATCGCGTTCACGCGCTCGGCGATCGAGGGGATCTCCTCCTCCATCGCCCGGAAGTTCCGCTCGTGCATGACGACGAGGGTGACCTCGGAGGTGGCCGCGACGGTGGCGGTCCGCGGCACGCTGAGCAGCAGCGCCATCTCGCCGAAGAAGTCGCCGGGGCCCAGATCCGCGAGGTGCTCCCCGTCGTGCGTGACCTCCGCGGTCCCCGTTTCGATCACCATGAACTCGTGGGGGTAGGCGCCCTGGTTCACCAGGTGCTTGTCCGTGGGCACGTCGATCTCGTCGGTCCACCGTTCGAGACGCTCGTACTCGTGGTCGGTGAGCCCCTCGAACAGCGGGATGTTCCGCAGACGCTCGGCCTTCATCGGGCTTCCTCCCGTTCTGGCGGTCGGGCCGAATCCTCGCACAGGCCGCCGGGAGGCTGCTTGCTAGACTCGCCCCGGAGGCGTGCCGGAGCGGACGAACGGGACCGCCTCGAAAGCGGTTAGGGGCCTAACCCGCCCCTCACAGGTTCGAATCCTGTCGCCTCCGCGAACACCCGGCCGCCTCGGAAGGGGCGGCCGTTCGGCGTCACACCGCCGCTAGACTCGACGGCGGAGGCCTGCCCGAGCGGACGAAGGGGCACGCCTGGAGAGCGTGTAGGTGGGCAACCGCCTCGCGGGTTCGAATCCCGCGGCCTCCGCGCCGATCGAGGGATAACCGCCGACGGACCCGGACCGCGGGGCGAACGATGTGGGTCATCTACGTCGTTTGTCGGTTGACCCCATCTCGGGTCCCGGGAAGAATCGCAGGTCCGTTCGGCGCCCCGTACCGGCGCCAGCCGAGCGCGAAGGGAGCCGTTCCATGAAGAGAGCCGCCGGCACCGTGACTGATCGCGATCGCATGCTCGTCCTCGGCTCCCGGCGATCGGCGCCCAGCGAACCAGGACTTGACCGTGACGCCCCTGACGGGGAGACCGCTCACGGCCGCGCGACCTCGTGGACGCCCTGGTCGGCGCGGGCATCGACGACCTCAAGGAGGCCTACACCTACGGCCCCAGGCGTCCGGGACTCTTCACCGGCGGCACCGGGATCATCGGGTTCGAGAGCGGCGTGCTGCTGACGACGGGCGACGTCGACAACGTGGTCGGGCCCAACGAGTCCGACAGCCCCGGCACGGATCAACGAGGCGCCCGGTGACCCCGACCTGGAGCCTCGCTGGCGCGGGCGCGACGACGCAGGACGCCTCGATACTCTCGTTCACGTTCGTCCCGACCGAGACAACGGTGACCGTTCCGTTACGTGTTCGGCTCCGACGAGTACAACGAGTTCGTGTATCAGGGATTCAACGACGTCTTCGGGTTCTTCGTGAACGGCACGAACTGCGCAAAGGTGCCGGACCACGGACGACCTCCGTGTCGATCGACACGATCAACGGTGGGAACATTGCTCCGGAGCAGGATGCCTCGAACCCGGACCTGTATCGGAACAACGATCTCCGACGGCGGTGGCACCCATCGACACGGAGATGGACGGTCTGACCGTCGTGCTGACGTGCACGGCGACGGTGAAGCCGGAGGTGCCGAACACAAGCCAAGCTCGCGATCGCCGATGTCGGCGACTTCGGGTGGACAGCGCCGTCTTCCTCGAGGCGGGGAGCTTCAGCTCGGGACCGACGCACACGCTGAACGTCACGACGAGCGGTGACGGGGACGGCTCGGTGTCGAGTTCGGACGACGGGATCTCGTGCGACAGCACGAACCCCGAGCTCAACGACTGCGAGCGAGGTGTACGAGGAGGGAACGACCGAGGTCTCGCTCACCGCCTCGCCGAACGAGGGTTCGGTCTTCGGCGCGGTGGACGGGCTGCGACAGCGTGGACGGACCCATCTGCTCCGTCACGATGAGCGACGAGCGCACCGTGGACGCGCGGTTCGATCCCGAGTCGGAGGAAGCCGTGGCGGATCTGGGCGTCGCCAAGTCGGACACCGCGCCCGGGTTCGGGCCCGATCGCGTGTCGAGCGGTGGCGTGGTCGCGTATCAGGTGTCGGTCGGCAACGGCGGACCCGACGACGCGACCGGGGTCACCGTGACGGACACCGCGACCAACGGCACCGTGCAGTCGGCCTCGGGCACCAACTGGACGTGCGGCGACCCCGTCGAGGGCGCCGTCACCTGCACATATGACCTCACCCTCGATGCCGAGACCACCGCGGACGACCTCACGGTCCTCGTGCAAGCGGGTACGAACCCGGGCGCTACCGATGTCACGATGAGCGACACGGCGGCCGTGTCCGGCAACGAGTCGGATCCGAACACCGAGAACGACAGCGACACCGAGACGACCCGATCACGGGTTCGGGCAGTGCGTTCGCGAGGGATCACGCGTCGACGTTCTTCGACGGGGAGACGACGACCACGCTGCAGACGACCCGCGATACGGTGGTCGCTTCTACAGCAGGCTGGTCATCCCCGGGAACGCCGGCCTGCTGCCCGGTCCGGTCACGATCGACGAGTTCAATGCGTCGCTGCCGGCGTTCGACGGGTTCTGCGGGGGAAAGGATTGCGACGCCCAGGTGCAGATCACGGTGTTGCCTTCGGCCGGACGCCGGCGAACAACCCGATCCAGGTGTTCTGGTTCTACTTGAAGGACACCAAGCAAGGGAGCACGGCGTACGTGAAGGGTGACAACGAGACGGTGGCCACGGTGGTCCGCAACTGCAGCGTCGCGGGCATCGCCAACCCGCCGAAGTGCGTCAGCTCGAAGACGGTCCTGTCCAACGGGGATCGCCGGTTCCTGTTGCTGTGGCGGGACGGCGGCGACCCGGGTGGAGGCAAGCGCTAGGGACCAGGGGCGGGCTCGGACCGTTCGTCAGCCGGGCCCGACCCGCCCTCGCCCCGACGCCCTTGAGGGCGGGGACGCCGGCGACGCGGACGACGCCCAGACGTTCGAGCATGGTTCGGCTCTCGCGTTCCGCGTCCTCGTCGCGCCCCCCGGCCTGCCGGGCGAGCGCGGCCAGGGCGTGCAACGCCATCGCGATCTCGAAGTCGGCCTGTCGCGAGCGCGCGGTTCGCAGGCTCTCCTCGAAGGCCCGCCGCGCGTCGTCCGGCCGCCCCGTCTGCACGAGGGCCCAACCCCGGACGCGGTGGAGCAGCGGGACCTGCGGCGGCACGCCGCCGATCGTCCGGGCACGCTGCAACGACGCGTCGCAGGCAGCCAGCGCCTGCTCGAGGTCGCCCTGGAGCATCCGGCACTCGGCGATCCGAGCCTCGGTCTCCAAGATCTCGCCGTCGTCGCCGATCTCCTCGAACATCCTGAGTGCGTCCCGTACAGCTCCATCGCCTCCGAACATCCCCCGCCCGGGACTCGACCCGGGCCAGGTCGCTGGTCGTCAGCGCGATGAACTCCTTGCGGCCCGCGGCCGTCCAGATCCGCAGGACCTCTCGGAACATCGACTCGGCCTCGTCCAGGCGCCCTGGTCGGAGAGGATCTCGCCGATGTTCATCGGCCCCATGGCCGCATCGACGGTGTCGCCGATCTTGATCCGCATGTCGTGCCCCTGCTGGTAGAGGTCGATGGCCTCGTCCCACCGCCCTCGGAAGTACGCGAACATGCCCATGTTGTTGAGCACGGTGGCAGCCGAGCCAGGTTGCCGAGCTCGAGGTAGATCTCGAGCGCGCGCGGCGAGTACGTCGCCTTCTCGAGCTCGCCGAGATCCACCGAGCGCCCAGTCCAGGATGAAGTACGCCTGGGCGAGCGCCTCGCGCTCCCCCGACACCTCGGTCTCCTTGATCGCCAGCTCGCACCAGGCCATACCTCCCGGTACCGGCCTTGACCCTGGCGGAGCGCCGCGTACCACGCGGACAGGCGCGCCCGTTGCCTTCCGGCCTCCTCGCCCTCGAGCCCCTCGAGCGCCTGGCGGGCCCGGGTGACCCAGCGGAGCCCCTGCCTGTAGCGCCCGACGCGGTCGGAGATCCAGGCCTCCTTCAGGTAGAGCTTCGACTGGGCGAGCGGGTCGCCGCAGACGAGTCGTCGGGCGGCCCGGTAGCTGGCGGCGGCCTGCTCGTAGGCGCCCAGGCGGTCCAGCAGGTCGCCGCGCGATTCGTGGACCTCCGCGATCTCGCGGGCGGGGAATCCCCGGGACCGATCCGCGCCGCGTCGATCGCTCGGCGGAAGAGCGCCCCGGCATCCACCAGGGCGTACTTGCTCGAGCGCGATCGGCCGCGACTCGTGCGTAGGACCACGCATCCTCGTAGCGGTGCGCGTGGAAGAAGTGCATCGAAAAGATCGCGGCCCGATCATCGGCTTCGGCGTCCGAGGTCCGCGCGATGGCGTCACCCGCGGCCGCGTGGAGCTCACGACGGCGCCGGTAGGGCAGCCCCTCGTAGGCGGCGTCCCTGAGCAAGGCGTGACGGAAGCGGAGCGTCCCGGGCTCCACCTCCGTGACGAAGTCGCCCAGGCGACGCCACGCGAGCTCGTCCGGACGCTCCTGCTCGACCCCCGAGCATCTCGACCAGGACGGACAGCGGGAAGGTCGCACCCAGGACCGCCGCGTGCCGCAGCAGCGCGCGGTCGGATGGGTCGAGCCGGTCGATCTCGGCGGCCATCAGATCTTCGACGGTGTCGGGCAACGCCTGATCGAGCGTGGCCGATCCGGCCACGGCGCCGAGCTCCCGCAGGAACAGGGGATTGCCGCCCGAACGTTCGGCGAGGGCGTGAGCTCGTGTGCGGGTCAGCGGTCGTCCCCCGGCCGACGTCTCGAGGAAGCGGGCCGCATCCGCGGCGTCGAGCGGTTTCAGGTCAGCGACAGGGCGTCGACACCCTCCGGCACCTCGAACCCGTCGTCGGACTCGCGGCGGGTGACCAGGATCAGCCATGGCAGATCGGCGGCCTTCGCGACCATCCGCGGCGAGCAGGTCGGCCGAGGCCTCGTCCATCCAGTGAACGTCGTCGAACACGAACAGGGTGGGCGTCGGCAGCACCCACTCGAGCAGCTCCTCCGTAACGGCCTCGAGCCGGCGCCGCCGGAACTCCTCCTCGAGCTGCTCGGTCTCGGGCGTCATCGGCATCTCGATGTCCATGGGGATCCCCAAGAGCGGCAACCAAGGCAGGAGGTGGGGGCGTTCGCTTCGACCCGGTCCCGGAGGCGACGGGCGGCGCCGATGGGGTCTTCGCGATCCCTGATCCCCAGGACGTCCCTCAGCAGTCCCCGGAACGGCTGATAGGCGCTCGAGGTCTCGTAGAG
>CAVUTN010000011.1:0-21276 GCA_963744515.1 uncultured Actinomycetes bacterium
GTTGACGGATCCGAGATCCGGAGCGCCGACACGCTCACCACGACGAGGGCGGCAACGATCGCCGCACCGGTCCGGCCGTCAGGACCCGCCGGCCGCGCGCCTTGCGGAGCGCCGCGAGCGCCGGCCTCGACGTCGACCGGCATCTCCGTCGCGAGATCGTGCAGGAGGCTCCGCAGCTGCGTGTCCATCACTCGTCCTCCCCTTCGTGCTCCGGGAGCTCGTTGCGCAGTCGTTCGAGGGCGCGGGAGACCGTCGACTTGACCGTCCCGAGGGGATCCGAGCGCCTCCGCCGTGTCCGCTTCGCTCAGGTCCTCGTAGAAGCGCAGGACGACGGCGGCGCGCTGTTCCGGTCGCAGTTCATCAGCGCCTGCCGAGCCGGTCGCGTTCGTCGAGGTCGTGACGGGCCGGCGTCGCATCCTCCGGGCTCTGGCGGGCGAGCCACGCGCGTTCGACGCCGCGCCTGCGGAAGTACGACGTCGACAGGTTCACGATCGTTCGCCGCAGGTACCACCAGAACGCGTCTCGGTTCCGCAGGTCGTGGAACCGACCGAGGACCCTGACGAAGGCGTCCTGCACGAGGTCCTCGGCCAGGGTGCGATCGCCGGTCAGGAGGTAGCCGAGACGCAGGGCTTCGGCCACGTGCGCCCGGTACAGGGCGTCCAGGCCGTCTTCGACCGTCGCGCGCTTCCGCCGTTCCACCGAGACGACCATCTCATCCGAAGACGCGGAACCCCATCGGGAGGTTCCGGCGGTAGCGAGGTGTCGGCGGTCTAGACCAGTCCCTGGTCGAGCATCGCGTCGGCGACCTTGACGAACCCGGCGATGTTCGCGCCGTTCACGTAGTTCCCCGGCGTCCCGTACTCCTCCGCGGTCTGCCGGCACTGCTTGTGGATCGACTTCATGATGTCCTTCAGCCGGGCGTCGACCTCCTCGCGGGGCCACGCCATCCGGAGCGAGTCCTGCGCCATCTCCAGGCCCGAGACGGCGACGCCGCCGGCGTTCGCGGCCTTGCCCGGGCCGTAGAGGATCCCGGCGCTCACGAACTGGTCGACGCCCTCCGGCGAGGTCGGCATGTTGGCGCCTTCGCTCACGACGTAGACGCCGCCCGCGAGCAGGTTCGCCGCGTCCTTCGCGTTGATCTCGTTCTCCGTGGCGCTCGGGAACGCGCAGTCCGCGGGCACGCTCCACAGCGGGTTGGCGTCGGCGGTCGGGTCGAACGGCGTGAAGGTCGCGCCCCCGAAGTGCTCGGCGTACTCCTGGATCCGTCCGCGCCGCTCGTTCTTGAGCTCCATCACCCACGCGAGCTTCTCGTTGTCGATCCCGGCCGGGTCGTGCACGAACCCGGTCGAGTCCGAGAGCGTGACCGCCTTGGCGCCCATGTCCAGGAGCTTCTCGATCGTGTACTGGGCCACGTTGCCGCTGCCCGAGACCAGGCAGGTCTTCGCCTCGAGGCTGTCCTCGCGCGTGAGGAGCATCTCGTGCGCGAAGTAGACCGCGCCGTAGCCCGTCGCCTCGGGGCGGATCAAGCGAGCCTCCCCATTCGAGCCCCTTGCCGGTCAGGACGCCGGTGAACTCGTTGCGGATCCGCTTGTACTGCCCGAACAGGTAGCCGATCTCGCGGGCGCCGACGCCGATGTCGCCGGCCGGCACATCGGTGTTCGGGCCGATGTGGCGCTGGAGCTCGGTCATGAACGACTGGCAGAAGCGCATCACCTCGGCGTCGGTCTTGCCCTTCGGGTCGAAGTCCGCGCCGCCCTTGCCGCCGCCCATCGGGAGCGTGGTGAGGGCGTTCTTGAACACCTGCTCGAACGCGAGGAACTTCAGCAGGCCGAGGTAGACCGTCGGGTGGAACCGCAGGCCGCCCTTGTAGGGGCCGATCGCGCTGCTCATCTCGACGCGGAAGCCGCGGTTCACGTGGATCTCGCCGCGGTCGTCGGCCCACGGGACGCGGAACATCAGCACGCGTTCGGGCTCGATCATGCGTTCGAGCATCTTGTGGTCCCGGTACAGGGGCTTGCGGTCGAGCAGGAGCTCGATCGAGGTGGCGACCTCACGGACCGCTTGATGGAACTCGAGCTCGCCCGGGTTCTTCGCCTCGACGTCCGCCATCAGCCGGTCGACGTACGCGCTCACGGTCACCTGCCTCCAGGGGGGTTCCGGTTCCCGTTCCCGTGAGGAAGCGTAGCCGAGCCGGATCGCAAGCGAGGCGCCAGGCTGATCGGCAGGCCGGCCGGTCGTTCGGCCGGGCGTGCGTAGACTCGCGTCGATGAGCGTGTGGATCGTGCTCGGTGCGGTGGCGGTCGCCGTGGTGATCGCCTGGCTCGGGCTGACCGCGCTCCGCGCCGCCTCGGGCGTCGGCCTGGACCTCGCAGCGTCCCGAACCCGAGGACGTCGACGACCTCGAGGTCTACCTGGTCTGTCGCGAGTGCGGGACCGAGCTCCGGGTCACCCGGCTGGGCGAGCTGCAGATCCCCCGGCACTGCGGGGAGCGGATGGAGGTCGTGCAGCGTCCGGCGGGCGCGGGCGCGTAGTCCACGGTTGTCCACAGCGAGCGCCCGGTTCCGGGCAGGTTCTCCCGGCGTTCTCCACAGATCTCGGGCGGTTGTCCACACCTGCGAGGGCGGACGAGGTCCTTCCACACCTGTGGACAGGGCTGTGGGGAATCACACGGATGTGATCCTCGGCGCTAGCGCCAGCGCGTGGCGGCGATGAACCCGAGGCCGATGATGCCGAGGCCGATCCAGAGCCAGTGCTGCTGCGTCCCGCCGGGCAGGAGGAAGTCGGCGTAGTTCAGCACGATGATGAGCACGCCGAGCAGGATCAGGCCCAGCACGAAGAAGCCGTACCAGCGGGGGCTGGGCTTGGGTTTGGCCTTCGTCGGAGGAGCGGCGTAGGAGCGCGTCGACTTCTTCGCTCGCTGTCGGGATTTCGGCATCGCGCCGACGATGTTACCCGGGGACGAGCAGCTGGGCGTGCTCGGCCGCCGCCTCGACCGCGGGCCGGGTCAGGGGGCACGCCCGGAGCTGCCCCGGAGGCCCACAGCTCCGACTGGTCGTTCCAGTGCGGGGACGCCGGGTTGCCGGACTGCCCGGTGGTGAGCACCGCGAGCGACCCGTCGGGGTCCGCCAGATCCACGACCAGCCGCCACGAGGGGACCACCACCGCGTCGAACCCCAGCCGCGCGTCGAACCCACCCTGCAGGACGGTCTGCTCGTCCCCGCCGAGCTCGTGGTCGGCCGCGACGAACAGCGCGCCGATCCCCGGCAGGCGCGCGAGCGGGTGCGCGAACCGGACCCGGTGCAGCGCGCCCCAGCGCCACGCGCGTTCGTCGTCTCCGAGCCGTTCGGCCAGCAGCTCGACCGCCTCGTCCAGGGCGACCGCGAGGACCTCGTCCCACGACCCACCGCCGGGCGGCGGGGTGCCCCCGTCCAGCATCGCGGGCAGGGCGGCGCAGACGAACGCCTCGCGCCACGCGACGTACTCGTCGAGCAGGCTCCGGTCCCCGCCCGCGTCGCCGAACGCGACCACCGCGATCCTGCCCACCCACACCTCGTACACCGCCGCGGCCGCCGACCCGGCCTCCAGGTCGCCGGACCATCCCTCCAGCAGGCCGAGCGCCCGTCGGGCCGCGTCGCTCCGAGCCTCGGTCGCCAGGAGGTGCGGGAGGAGCCGTTGCGCGGGGAGCGAGACCGTGTCGACCTGGATCGCGGCGGAGTCGGCCGCGGTCTGGGCGTGGTTCGGCTCGAGCCGGTCGGCGATCCGCCGCGCGCGGAACCCGGTGTGGAAGTCCACGCCGATCAGGTGCGGGTAGTCGTCGTCGTGGATCCGGTGGTTCGCGGTGACGACGAACCCGGTGCCCGGGTCCTTGGACCACGGGAGCTCCTCGTAGGGGAGGTAGCCCTCCCACTCGTGGTCCGAGGTCCACCCCGCGACCGGCGCCGAACCGTCCCCGGCGCGGCGGAGCGGGAACCGCCCGGTGCACTGGTAGCCGATCGTGCCCTCGACGTCGGCGTACACGACGTTCTGGCCCGGGCACCACAGCCCGCGCAGCGCCTCGCGGAACTCCTCGAACGACGCCGCCCGGACCAGGTCGGCGAGGACGACGGGTTCGAGGAGGCCGTCGGCGGCCGTCCACCGCAGCGCGAAGGTCCCGTCGACGCGCGCGTACTCGTTCCCGGCTCACGCCGACCGGTGCGGTCTCCAGGATCGGCCCGTGCCGGGTCTCGCGCACGTCGAACGTGACCGCGGGACCGCCCCGCACCTCGATCGTCTCGGTGTGCACGGTCACCGGTTCCCAGCCGCCGTCGAACTCGGCGGCGGTCCCCTCGTCGTTCAGGCGCTCGACGTACAGGTCCTGGACGTCGCCGCTCACGTTGGTCACGCCCCACGCGTGGTGCGGCGTCGTCCCGATCAAGATCCCGGGCACGAACGGCAGCGCCACGCCGCGGGCCTCGAACCCGGGCGCTCGAAGATGGAGCTCGAACCACGCCGCCGGCTGCTGCACGAGCAGGTGCGGGTCGTTGGCCAGGAGCGGCCGTCCGCTCGCGGTCCTGGAACCCGACACGACCCAGTTGTTCGAACCCTGGCCGCTCGAACGCGGGAGCCCGTCCAGCAGCCGCCCGGCGAGCGATCCCGCGGCGATCCCGGTCGGGTCGGCCGCGGGCGGCAGGAGCGCCCCCGCGGTCTCGGCGCCGAACCGTTCGGACAGCCGCAGCCGGAGCAGCTCGTCGTCCCAGTTGCCCGACAGCCCCCACGCGAGGTACGCGAACGCGGCCGCCCAGGTCTCGAGGTCCTCGGGGAGGTCGGGGGCGGCGCCGAGCATCGCGTACTCGAGGGGCGGCGCCGGCATGGCGTCCACCCACGCCCGGGCGCCGTCGACGAACCGCCGCATCATCGACCGCGACGCATCGCTCCAGCGCTGCGCCTCGTGGACGCCGATCCGGTGGAAGCCGACCGTCCGCGCGAACCGGTCGGCCGCGATCGTGAGATCGGAGAACCACCCCGAGAGGCGTCCGCCCGCCGCGCGCAGCGCGAGCTCGATCTGGAACAGCCGCTCCGAGGCCTGGACGAACCCCTGCGCGAACCACAGGTCGTCCAGTCGACGCCGCCGACAGGTAGGGGATCCCCCACCGGTCGCGCAGCACCTCGACGGGTTCGCGGAGCCCGGGACCTCGAGCTCGCCCTCGACCGGGGGCAGGGCGGCGCGGGCGGCGCCCAGGAACTCCTCGAGCGGGTCGGCCATGGGGCCGGAGCCTATCGGCTCCCGCCCGGGCCCCGACCAGGGCGGTTGAGCCCGTCCTCGCCCGTTCTGGAATGATGCCCGCGATGACCGATCACCGGCCGTGGTTCGCGACCTACCCTTCGGGCGTCCCGCACAGCCTGGAGCCGTACCCCAACCTGTCCGTGTTCGGGATGCTCGAGGCGTCGGCGCGCACAGCACCCGGAGGCGACCGGCGCTCGCGTGGTTCGGCAGGAAGATCTCCTACGCGGCGCTCCTGCGGGAGGTCGAACGCTGCTCGGCGGCGCTCGCCGGCATGGGCGTCGGCAAGGGCGACCGGGTCGCGCTCATCATGCCGAACTGCCCCCAGTACGTGATCGCGTTCTACGCGACGGCACGCCTGGGCGCGATCGTCGTCGGCAACAACCCGCTCTACACGACCCGCGAGATGGAGCACCAGCTCCGCGACTGCTCGCCGTCGGTCGTCGTCGTGCTCGACCTGCTGTACTCGGACTTCGCGGACGTGTTCGAGACCGTGGGGCAGCAGCACGTCGTCGTCGCGCGGCTGAACGACTACATGTCGTTCCCGAAGAAGCAGCTCGCCCCGGCGCTGAAGTTCAAGAAGGTGCAGCGCGAGCAGGGCAAGCCCTGGCCGCCGGTGCGCGAAGGGTGCCCCGGTCACGTGGTGGGAGGGATGGCTCGACGCGGCGGGTCCGGCGCCGGTCGCGCCGCCGATCGATCCCGAGACCGACACCGCCGGGTTCATCTACACGGGCGGCACGACCGGGATCTCCAAGGGCGCGATGCTCTCGCACCGCAACATGGTGGCCAACGCGATGCAGGCCGCCGCGTACCTCTCGCTGGTGGAGGGCGAGGAGGCGCTCCTCGGTCCGCTGCCGTACTTCCACTCGTTCGGGATGCTGACGATGAACGTCGCGATCCTGATCGCGGCCAAGATGGTCCCGATCCCGAACCCGCGCGACCTGCATCTCGTGCTGGAGGAGATCTCGAAGGAGAAGCCGACGTTCGTGCCCGGCGTGCCGCGCCTGTTCAACGCGCTGAACGAGTCGCCGCTCGCCGCGAAGTTCGACCTGCGTTCGGTGAAGGCCTGCATCTCCGGCGCGGCGCCGCTCCCGACCGCCGTGGCCGAACGGTTCGCCGAGATCACGGGCGGCGCCAAGCTCGTCGAGGGCTACGGGCTCACCGAGTGCTCGCCGGTGACCCACGCGAACCCGTTGGACGCGCCGCGGCCGGGTTCGATCGGGATGCCGATGCCCGACACCGACTGCAAGATCGTGGACCTGGAGGACCCGGACCGGTTGCTCGAACCCGGCGAGCGCGGGGAGCTGTGCATCCAGGGACCGCAGGTCATGCTCGGGTACTGGAACCGGCCCGAGGAGACCGCGCTCGCGATCCGCAACGGGTGGTTCCACACCGGCGACGTCGCGGTGATGGATCCCGACGGGTACTTCCGGATCGTCGACCGGCTGAAGGAGATGATCCTGGTCTCGGGGTTCAACGTGTACCCCAACGAGATCGAGGACGCCCTGTACCGGCACCCGAAGATCTCCAAGGTGGCGGTGATCGGGGTCCCGGACGACAAGACCGGCGAGGCCGTGAAGGCGTTCGTCGTCCTGCGGGAGGGCGAGTCGGCCACGGTCGAGGAGCTGGTGGCGTGGGCGCGCGACCCGGACAACGGGCTCACCGCGTACCGGACCCCCAAGCAGATCGAGCTCCGCGACAGCCTCCCCGAGACGATGGTGGGCAAGGTGCTCCGCCGGGTGCTCGCCGAGGAGGAGCGTCAGAAGGCCGCGACCCCGGCCTCGTGAGCCCCCTGCCCGCCGACCTCGGCGAGGGCGCCGTCCTGCGGCGGCTGACGATGGCGGATCTGGACGAGATCTGGGCGCTCGTCCAGGCCGAACGACCCCGCCTCGAACCCTGGATGCCGTGGATCGACGCCACCCGGACGATCGACGACCAGGCGCAGTGGCTCGAGAGCGTCGTCCACGACCAGGGGACGCTCGACGGGTGCGGGATCTTCGTCGACGGGCGGTACGTCGGGGGCGCCGGCCTGCGGTGGGACCCGTTCGGCGTGCGGGGCGAGATCGGGTACTGGATCTCGGCCGCCGAGGAGGGCCGCGGCCTGGTCACGCGGGCGGTCCGCGCGCTGATCGACGTGGCGTTCGGCGACCTGGGCCTGCACCGGATCGAGATCCGAGCCGGGGTGGAGAACACGCGGAGCCGGGCGATCCCCGAACGCCTCGGGTTCGTCCGAGGAGGGGATCGAGCGCGGGGGCGAGCGCGGCGCGAACGGGTTCTACGACCTGGTCGTGTACGCGATCCTCGAGGACGAATGGCCGCGCCCCTCGTGAGCGGGATCGAGGCGGTCGTCTTCGACCTGTTCGGCACGCTGGTCTACGAGTTCCCGCGCGCGGACTGGGACGGGTGGCTCGACACGAGCGCGGCGATCCTGGAGACCGACGCCGACGCGTTCAAGGCCGCCTGGCAGGCCACCGGGATCGAACGCCAGACCGGCCGTCTCGGCGACGTCGAGGAGAACCTGCGCACCGTCGCCGCCCGGGCCGGTGCCTGGCCGACGGACGCCCAGCTCACCGAGGTCCTGGACGCCCGCGCCGAGATGTACCGGAAGTGGTTCGTCCCGCGTCCCGGCGCCGAGGAGGTGCTCGCGCGTCTGCGCGCGGACGGGTACCGGCTCGGCCTGATCAGCATGTGCGCGCCCGACGCGCCGGCGATGTGGCGCGCGTCGCCGCTCGAGGGCACCGTCGACGTCGAGGTGTTCTCGTGCGACGTCGGGCTCCGCAAGCCCGACCCCGAGATCTACCTGCTCGCCACCGAACGACTCGGGGTCGAGCCGAAGCGCGTGTCTCTACGTGGGCGACGGCTCCTACCGGGAGCTCTCGGGCGCGGCGGCCGTGGGGATGCGGCCCGTGCTGATCCGCGACCCCGAGGAGGAGGCCGAGATGCTCCGACCCGAGGTCGAGGAGTGGGACGGGCGCGTCGATCGACGACCTCCGCCGGATCCCCGATCTGCTGCAGGACTAGAGCGCGCCGACGCGGCGCGCCGCGTCGAACGCGATCTCGCGCTCCTGCGGCGTGAGCGGGCGCAGCGGGGGTCGCACGTCGGCGACGGATCGGGACGCCGCGCGCGACGAGGATCTCCTTGAGCGCCGCGTGGAACGGGATCGGGCCGAGGAGCGTTCGCAGGGTCGACACGTGGTCGCCGGCGGTCGCGTCGCGATCGTGCACGAGCGCGGCCACGATCTCGGGGAACGCGGTCGCGAGGCCCGAGACCGCGCCGTCGGCGCCGTGCTCGAGCGCCTCGAGCACCAGCGGCTCCGACCCGACGAACAGGTCGAGCCCCTCGAGCGCGTAGGGTTCGATCGCGCTCCAGGGCGTGTCCGACACCTTGAGGCCCGCGAGGTTCGGCGAGGTCTCGCGGAGGCGTTCGATCACCGCCACCGGGATCGCGTAGCCGGACCGGCCCGCGAACTCGTAGACGTAGAACGGCAGCGGTCCGCACGCCTCGGCCGCCGCGCGCAGGTGCTCGAGCAGCGCGGGTTCGTCGAGCGGGAAGTAGGGCGGCGCGATCACGGCCACCGCGTCGGCCCCGATCTCCTTCGCGTGCGTCGCGAGCGCGACCGTGTCCGACGTCGACTGGGCTCCCGCGTGGATCGCGACCTGGAAGCCGTCGGGGCGAGCCTCGACGAAGCGTTCGGCGACGCGGACGCGTTCGGAGGGCGAGAGCAGGATCCCCTCGCCGGTCGTGCCGCAGACGAGCGCGCCGTCGATGCCGCCGTCCGCGAGGAACCGCGTGAGGGGACCGACGGCGCCCTCGTCCAGGTCGCCGCCCCCGTCCGTGAGCGGTGTCACGGCGGCGGCGATCGCTCCGGCTGAGCATGCGCGAGATGCTATCGACCCGTGGTTCCCGACGCCGCGGTCTGGGTACGGGTCTGAGCATGCACGAACGCAAGGACCAGCAGCGCTGCCCGGTGTGTGGCGAAGGGGTCTTCACGGAGGTCGTCTACGAGGACCGCGAGCCTGACGGGATCAAGCTTCGCCAGGCCGGCGACAGCCACGAGGTCCTCCTGTTCTCGTGCGGCCACGAGGTCCGAGGCACGCCGCTCGCGACCGCCGACGCCGATCGCCTGACCGTCGAGGCGCGGGACAGCCAGGAGGCCACCGACCCGGTCGAGGCGCCGAACGAGATGCCGAAGGAGATGCCGAAGAGATGCAGAGGAGGAGCCGATCGAGATCCCCGATCCCGACCCGCAGCCCTCGCCGACCCGCGGCCCTCGCCGAGCGCCCCGAGCCGCTCCCGACGCCCGAACCGCTCCCCGGCCCCGTCCCGCCGCCCGAACCCCCGACGCCCGAGCCGTCGCCGCGACCGGTGCCGCCGCCGGACTCGGAGCCGCCGATCCGCGCCTGAGGCGCCGGTTCGAGCTCAGTCGCGGTCGAGGACGCGCTCGGGGCGACGCTCGCCCTTCCCGTTGCCGTTGCCGTTGGGTCCAGCGAACTGCGCCCGTTCGGTCGAACCCGCGAGCGCGAGCGTCGACGCGGTGCCACGGCTCACGACCTCGCGACACGCGGTCGAAGTAGCCGGTCCCGACCTCGGCCTGGTGGCGCGTGGCCGAGTACCCGAGCGGCTCGAGCTCGAACTCGCGCTCCTGGAGCCGGACGTAGGCGCTCATGCCCTCGTTCGCGTAGGCGTTCGCCAGCTCGAACATCGACGCGTTCAGCGCGTGGAACCCGGCGAGCGTGATGAACTGGAACCGGTAGCCCATCGCCCCGAGCTCGCGCTGGAAGCCGCGCGATCTCGGCGTCGTCCAGGTGCGCGCGCCAGTTGAAGCTCGGCGAGCAGTTGTAGGCGAGGAGCTTGCCGGGGAACCGCTCATGGATCGCCTCGGCGAACACCCGCGCGTCCTCGAGGTCGGGCGTCGACGTCTCGCACCACAGCACGTCGGCGAACGGCGCGTACGCGAGCCCCCGGGCGATCGCGGCCTCGACGCCGCCCCGGATCCGGTAGAACCCCTCGGCGGTGCGTTCGCCGTTGATGAACGGACGGTCGGCCTCGTCCACGTCGCTCATGAGCAGCGTGGCGGACTCCGCGTCGGTCCGCGCCACGAGGACCGTCGGCACGCCGAGGACGTCGGCCGCCAGACGCGCGGCGGCGAGCGTCCGGACGAACTGCGACGTCGGCACGAGCACCTTGCCGCCGAGGTGCCCGCACTTCTTCTCGCTCGCGAGCTGGTCCTCGAAGTGCACGCCCGCGGCGCCGCTCTCGATCAGCGCCTTCATCAGCTCGAACGCGTTCAGCGCGCCCCCGAACCCGGCCTCCGCGTCGGCGACGACCGGGGCCATCCAGGAGGTGCCCGTCTCGCCGTTCGACCACGCGATCTGGTCCGCGCGTTGCAGGGCGTTGTTGATCCGCCGGACGATCGTCGGCACGCTGTTGGCGGGGTACAGCGACTGATCCGGGTACGTCTGGCCGGCGAGGTTCGCGTCCGCGGCCACCTGCCAGCCCGAGACGTAGATCGCCTGCAGCCCGGCCTTGACCATCTCGACCGCCTGCCCGCCGGTCAGCGCCCCGAGCGCGGGCACGTGGTCCTTGGTCGTCATCAGCCACCACAGCCGCTCGGCGCCGAGCCGCGCCAGGGTGTGCTCGACCGTGATCGAGCCGCGGAGGCCGATCACGTCCTCGGCCTCGAAGGGCCGCTCGATGCCCTCCCATCGCGGGCTCGAGGACCAGTGGGTGCGGAGGTTGTCCGCCTCTCGCCGGATCCGCTCTTCGTACGTGAGATCGATCATGCCGTCCCCTCCCTACCCCGGCCGGGTGCCAGATAACGAGCCGGATAACGGACGACCCCCGCGGTCGCGAGGGTCGAAGGGGCGCCTGAGCAGGCCGGATGCGGCCCGCGCACGGCCCCTAGGGGGTGGGTACGAGGAAGCCGAAGGCGTAGTTGAACGGTCGTTCAATCATCGTTCGGAGAGTGTCGCATGCCGCTCGCCGGAGGGCAAGGGCACCGGCTCGGGGTCCTGCGTGCCGGCTCGTCCGGCGCGGCGGTCGCGGACGAACAGGATCCAGCCGGTCACGGACACGGTCGCGGCGGCGAGGATCAGCAGCCCGAGGGCCAGCAGGAACGCGGTCTGTCGGTCCATCGCCCGAAGGCTACCCGAAGCACGAGCGTGGACGACCACGAGTCAACGCGCGGCCGGCACGTCCGTGTCGCGTTCGATCCACGGCGATCGAGTCGGGAACGATCGGGTCGAGGCGTCGCTTGCGCCGGAGCACGAGCGCGAGCGCCAGCCCGAGCAGGCCGAGGCCCACGATCGCGGCCGACCAGGCGGGCACCAACGGACGCGAGCCACCGGTTGCGGCGTTCGGCAGCCTTCGCACTCCAGCTCGCGAACCCGGATCGCCAGCTCCGAGCGCGCCACCTCGGCTGCCACGAGCTGGGCGCGGACCTCGAGGTTCGCCCGCTCGGCCTTGCGGACCTGCCGGCGCAGGCTCCAGTTCCGTCCGTTCAGACGGCTGACCTCGGTGAGCAGCTCGCCCTCACGCGCGGTGGCGACGATCGAGATCGTCGCCGGTCAGCGGTTCGCGGAACCCCGAGATCGTGCACGGGTCGTTGCAGACCGAGAGCGCGTACGAGCGGCCGGCGAGCTCGGGGACGACGAACGACCCGTGCAGCTCGAAGATCGATCCGCGGTCGCGCTCGATCGAGACGGTGCCGGCCCGGACGGCTTCGGCCGGGATCGGTCGGCCCTCGGTCACCGCCGTCCGCGGCGGCACGACGAACACGTAGAACGGGCCGCGTTCGATCAGGTCCTGCTTGGCTCGAGGGATGGACACGTAGCCCTCGAACCGCGCGGTCTCGCCGGGGAGGTAGTGGGTCCGATCGAGGTCGAGGTACGCGCCCCCGTCGGCCCACGCGGTCGACGGCCCCGCGAACGCGGCCCCGACCAGCACCGCGGCGATCTATCCACCGCCGTTGCGCATGCGGCCTCCTCCTCGATCCGAGCGGTCACCGAGCAGACCCGCCGAGGGCGAGCCGGGTTCCCGGGAACCTTCGGGCCTCGCGCAGGGGTAGTTGTGGCGAAGACCGAACCCATGGGACGTCGCTCGCCCGTCGAGCGCCGAACGGGAGGTCGCAGATGCTGAGGAAGCTGCTAGGCTGATGCTGGCGCTGTCCGCGACGGCCCTGGCGGCCGCCGCGTGCACGTACGGCTCCGGGGACGACGTCGAGGCACGAGCCGTGCCCCGCGAGACCCTGCTCCTCGGCACCCAGGCCGGACCGCTCGTCGTCCAGGTCCCGAGCGGGTCGGTGCTGTTCGACCGTCCGGGGACCGTGGCGAGCCTCGGCGGCTCGTGGCTGCTCTCGGCCACGCCTTCGGCCGGCTCCACGCTGCTCGAGACCATCGACGGCGTCGGACGCCGAGCCCGCATCCGAACGTCCGCCTGGACGGCACGCTCGACGTTCGGGTCGTCGCGGAGAGCGGCGCGGCGGTCGCGCTGATGGACCGCTTCCCGACGGCTGGGACCCGGAGGTCCCGCTGCCGCGTTCGAGGACGCCGATCGTCGTCGCCGACCCGACCGGGGCCGTCCGAGCCACGGACGTACGACCTGCGAGGGAACTTCGAGCCGGAAGCCTTCTCGACCGACGACCGCCAGCTCTTCATGATCCAGCACCTGCCGGCCGAGGCGCCGACCGTGTACCGCGTCACCGTCCTGGACCTGAAGCGAGGCCGGCGTCTACCCGGTGTTCGGGCCGTACAAGGCCCCGCCCGAGCGGATGCCGGGCATCCGTCTCCAGCAGGTGCATCTCGCCGAACGCCGACCAGCTGTACACGCTCTACTCGAGCGCGCGCCCCGGGTACGCGCCGCACCACGCCCCGGTCGCCGAACGACGCGACGGTGTCGTTCGTGCACGTGCTGAGCCTCCAGGAGGGGTGGGCGCACTGCGTCGGCCTGCCGGAGGAGCTGTGGGACCGGCCGGCGAGCGAGCAGGCGATGGCCACCTCGCCGAACGGCCGCCTGCTCTACATCGTCGACGCGACGCTCGGGCTCGTCACCGTCATGGACACGGCGTCGCTCGAGATCCGTACGGCCCCGATCGACCTCGCCGTCCCGGGCGTCCGTCACACGTCGGCGGTCGTGTCCGCGGACGGCTCGGCGCTGTTCGTGGCGACGGCGGGCGAGCGCTCGGGGGTCACGCGGATCGACACGGACACCTTCGAGGTCGTCCGCACGTGGGAGACCGACGACGTGTCCGGGCTCGGGCTCTCGGCCGACGGGGAGCGCCTGTACGTCGCGTTCGACGACCGCGTCGAGGTCATGGACGCGACGAGCGGCTCCGAGCTGGGCGGCGTCGCGGTCGCCAGCCCCGCCCCGATCGAACGGGTGAGCGTGGCCCTGGCGTCCTGAGGTTCGGGGCGCCCGCGAGGCGCCGGGTCGTGCAAGATGGGCGGATGCGTCTGCCCGTCATGCCGCCCGTGTCCCCGATGCTCGCGAAGTCGGTCAAGGAGATCCCCGAGGGCCCGTTCGCCTACGAGCCCAAGTGGGACGGGTTCCGCTCGATCGTCTTCCGCGACGGCGACGAGGTCGAGATCGGCAGCCGCAACGAGCGGCCGATGACCCGCTACTTCCCCGAGGTCGTGGACGCCATCAAGGCGAACCTGCCCGAGCGCGCCGTGATCGACGGCGAGATCGTGGTCCCCGACGCCGAGCTGCACCGGCTCGAGTTCGAGATGCTGCAGCAGCGGATCCACCCGGCCGACAGCCGCGTCCGGATGCTCGCCGAGGCCGACGCCGGCGCACGTCATCGCGTTCGACCTGCTCGCGCTCGGCGACGACGACCTCACGAGGCGGCCCTTCGCGGAGCGGCGGGCCGCGCTCGAGGCGGCGCTGGCGGACGCGAGCTCGCCGATCCACGTCACGCCGGCCACGAGGGACGTGAAGGTCGCGCGACGGTGGTTCGAGGAGTTCGAGGGCGCCGGGCTCGACGGGGTGGTCGCCAAGCCGCTCGAGGGGACCTACCAGCAGGACAAGCGCGTGATGTTCAAGATCAAGCACGAGCGCACCGCCGACTGCGTCGTGGCCGGGTACCGCCTCCACAAGAGCGGCCCCGATGCCGTCGGGTCGCTCCTGCTCGGGCTCTACGACGACGCGGGCGTGCTCGCCAACGTCGGGGTGATCGGCGCGTTCCCGATGGAGCGCCGTCGCGAGCTCCTCGAGGAGCTGCAGCCGTGGGTGACGACGTTCGACGGGCACCCGTGGGACTGGGAACAGGAGATGGCCGAGGCCAGAACCCCGCGGAGCGCCGAGGGCAGCCGCTGGAACCCGAAGAAGGACCTCTCGTTCGTCCCGCTGCGTCCCGAACGCGTGGTCGAGGTGCGCTACGACCACATGGAGGGGAACCGGTTCCGGCACACGGGGCAGTTCGTCCGGTGGCGCCCGGACCGCGACCCGCGTTCGTGCACGTTCGAGCAGCTGGAGGAGCCGGTGAGCTTCGACCTCGCCGAGATCCTCGGCACCCGGTAGGGCTCAGCCCGCCCGCGCGGCCTTCCGCTTGGCCTCGGCGCGGCGCTCGGCCTCGAGGCGTTCGAGATCGACGTCGCTCGTGTCGAGGTACGTCATCGTCGAGGCGATCGCGCGGTGGCCGGCGGTCGTATCGATCAGGTCGTGCATCTGCTGCGCGACCCGCCGGTAGGTCGGGTGGCCCTGTGGCGACGAGCGGAGCTCGATCAGGTGCATCGCCTCACGGGCGCTCATCTGCATGACGAACCTGATCCGGTACGCCATCGCGACCGCGTACTGCGCGACGTCGGGGCCGGCCTGCTCCGCGAGCGTCGCCCAGGTCGAGGCCGAGTCCTCCATCACGCGGTTCCACGCGTCGGTCATCCCGGCGTCGGCGATCACCTCCGGCGTGTCGAACCCGTGCTCGGGCGACAGGCGCTGCCACTCGAGCGTGAGCAGGCGGTGGCGCTGGAGGTCGCGGAACGCGCCGTAGTCGCACAGCACGTCGAAGCGGTAGCCGGTGCGTTCGAACGCGCGGCCGGGCTTGTGCCGCCGGTTCCCGCGTTCGCCGACGTAGGCGCGCAGCACGGCGTCGCGTTCGTCGGCGCTCATCGTGTGGGCGAGCGACTGGAGCCGGTCGTCGGGCAGGTGCGACGTCGCGTACATCGCCGCGGCGATCACCTTCTCCTCGCCGAGCGGGTCGTAGTCGGTGAGCGTGACGGTGTCGCGGTGGCCGGGCTCGACGCCCTCGGTGAACTTCGCGGTGACCTCGGCCGTGGCCTCGCGCGTCTCCGCGAGGTAGCGCGACCAGGCGACGCCGCGGTCGGGGAGGTCGACGCGCTTGAGGAACGCGGGGATCACCTTGCGGAGCTCGACGAGCATCAGGTCCGCGTAGTCGCGAACCTCCGCGAGCGGGTGCGCGCGCATCCGGATCAGCATCTGCTCGTACGCCTGCCCGGTCGCGAACACCCCGAGGTTCGAACGCGTCCCGGCCGGCAGCAGCACCCGGAGCGTGTCGCAGGTCTTCGCGGTGATCGTCGAGCGGTACAGGAAGTCGGAGTCGTCCGGGTCCTTGGGGAAGCGCTCGGCGAACAGGTCGAACAACGGCTGGAACATCCGCCCGTACGCCTCGAACGTCCGCGTGGCGTACGCCTCGTACGCCTCGCCGGCGGGGCCGCCCTCGATCTCGGGCGGCGTCGTCAGCCGCCAGCGCCCGCCCGGCCGGTCGTCGTAGCGCATGTAGCGGGTCGACTGCTCGAGGTAGGCGGCGAGGCGCCCCCATTCGATCGCCTTGGCGAGCAGCTGCGAGGCCTGCTCGCACGCGAGGTGCACGCCGCCGAGCTGCGCGACCGAGTCGTCCCCGAACTCGAAGAACACCCGGTCGAACAGCTGCTCGGCCTTCTCGACCTTGACGCCCTCGAGCCCCGCGACCGCGCCGGCCTCGAGCGGTTCGGCGAACTCGTCGAGGAACAGGCGGCGGAGCGACTTCGGGGTCCGCGAGTAGCGCGCGAACAGCGCGCCCTTGACGACCTCGGGCAGGTTGGTCAGCGCGAAGACCGGGCCGTCGAGGTTGGTGAAGTGCGGCGCGAGCCGGGCTCGCTCCTCGTCCGTGAAGTCCTCGTGGACGAACCAGGCCGCCATGCTAGGGCGTCGCGCCCGTGGGCCCGGTCGTCGTAGCTTCCTCACCGGCGAACAGGGATACCTGGGAGCCGGCCTCGACCTCGGTGCCGGCCACCGGCTCCTGCGCGGCGACCTTCGTTCCCTTCGTGCACAGAGGGTTCTGGGGCCGGGTCTCGCTGGACTGGACGGGGACCAGACCCGCGGCCCGGAGGTCGCTCTGCGCCGAGCCGAAGGACTGGCACGTCACGTTCGGCACGACCACGGTCCCCGGTCCCGACGAAACGAAGATCGTCACGGTCGACCCGGGATCGACCTCCTGCCCCGACGCCGGGATCGGTGCGCGTCACGGCGCCCTCGGCCACGGTGTCGCTCGGCTCCTCGACCGGGCCGGCCGGTTCGAGACCGAGACCGACCAGCGTGGCCTGGGCTTCCGCGAGCGACGAGCCCTCGAGGTCCGGGATCGGCACCTGGTCCGGCGCCGCGACGATCGTCAGGTTCACCGTCGTCCCGCGGTCGACCTCGTCACCCGCGGCAGGGTCCTGTTCCAGGACCGTGCCGGGCTCCTGGCGTGTCGTCGGCCGCGGGGACGGGCGTGATCGTCCCGACCTCGAGCCCGTTGTCCTGGAGCCTGCTGATGGCCTGGGCCCGCTTCTCGCCGACCACGTTCGGGACCGTGACCAGCACGCCCGTCTGTTGGTCGTCGTCGCCCAGGACGTTGGCGGCCAGGAACCACAGCAGGGCGCCGAGGAGCGCGATCAGCACGAGCGTGACGACGATCGGCACCCAGTTCGTGCCGCGCTCGGGTTCGGGGGGCGGGAGGACCTCGGTCGCGTGCGCGGGGGGGCGGTCGAGCACCTGGGTGGCGCTCGCCGCGAGCAGCGGCGTCGCGTCGACGGGGAGCCCGCGCTTGGCGCGTTCGAGGTCGGCGCGCATCTCCTCGGCGGACTGGTAGCGGTTCGCGGGGTTCTTCGCGAGCGTCCGAAGGATCACGGCGTCCAGGTCGGCGGTCACGTCCGAGTTGAGCCGCGAGGGCGGCACGGGCTGCTCGAGGACCTGCTTGGACGCGACCGCGACGGGGGAGTCGCCGAGGAAGGGCGGGCGCCCCGTGACCATCTCGTACAGCACGCACCCGAGCGAGTAGATGTCCGAGCGCCCGTCGTTGGGCAGACCCTGCGCCTGCTCCGGCGACAGGTACGCCGCCGTCCCCATGATCGCCGCCGTCTGCGCGACGGTATCGGCCGTCGTGGTGACCCGCGCGATGCCGAAGTCCGTCACCTTCACGGCGCCGCGCGGGTCGAGCATGATGTTGCCCGGCTTGATGTCGCGGTGGATTATGCCCCGCGCGTGCGCGGCCTCGAGCGCCCGGCACACGTCCATCGCGATGTCGATCGCGCGGTCGGGGAGGATGCGCCCGCCGCCCGCGAGGATCTCGGCGAGCGTGCGGCCCTCGACGTACTCCATGACGATGTAGTGGATGCCGTCGTCCGAACCGGTATCGAACACCGAGACGATGTTCGGGTGGGTGATGCTCGCGGCGGCCTGCGCCTCGCGGCGGAAGCGCTGGACGAAGCTGTCGTCGTCGGCGAACTGCGGCGCGAGGATCTTCACCGCCACGGTGCGGCCGAGCACCGTGTCGGTGCCGAGGAAGACCTTGGCCATGCCGCCGCGGCCGAGCTCGCGCTCGACGCGGTAGCGGCCCCCGAGGGTCACCGGCAGATCGATCTTCGGAACCTCCCTCTCGATCGTGCTCGGCTCAGACGCCCAACGCGGCCTCCAGGACCGCTCTGGCGATCGGCGCGGCGAGCTCCCCACCCGTCGCTTCGCTGCTAAGGCTACCTCCGTCGAGCACGATAACCGCGACGGCGATCTGGGGAGCTTCGGCCGGCGCGAAGCAGACGAACCACGCGTGCGGGTTCGCGCCCTCGCCGTGCTGGGCGGTGCCGGTCTTGCCCGCGACCGTGACGCCGGGGATCTGGGCCGCGGTGCCCGGTCCCGCCCTCGACGACGCCGACCATCATCTGGGTGAGGGCGGCGGCGTTCGCGGCGACAGCGGCCGCGAGAACTCCCGCGGGTCGAACGTCGCGATCACGCGCCCGCTGGGGTCGCGCGCCTCGGTGACCAGGCGCGGCTGCATCTCGACGCCGCCGTTCGCGATCGCCGCGCCGACGAGCGCCATCTGGAGCGGGTTCGCCGCGACGTCCTGCTGCCCGATCGCCGAGATCGCGACGGCGGGGTCGCGGCCCTCGAACGTCTCGGGGGCGGGGAACACGCCCGAGGTCCACGGGATGTCGAACGGCACGAGGTCCTCGCCGGGCTCGGCCGTGAACCCGTACCGCGGGCCTGTTCGGCGAGCTTCTCGGGCCGAGCTCGAGCCCGACCTCGCCGAACACGACGTTGCACGATTGACGCAGCGCGTCGGCGAGCGTGATCTGCGAGCCGCCCGAGCACGTCGAGCCGCCGAAGTTCTCGATCGTCGCATCGGTGAGCGGGAGGTCGAGCTCGTTCGGGTTGGGCCACAGGCTCTCCGGGCCGAACCCGTTCTCGAGCGCGGCCGAGGCCGTCACGAGCTTGAACGTCGAGCCGGGCGGGAACAGCTCGTCGCTCGCGCGCGACAGCAGCGGCTTCTCGGGATCGGCGTTGTGCGCGTCCCATGCGTCGCGGACGACCTTCGGGTCCTGGGAGGCGAGCAGGTTCGGGTCGTAGCTCGGCTCCGAGACCATCGCGAGCACGTCGCCGGTGGCCGGGTCGATCGCCGCGATCGCGACGTCGCCGTCTCGGCAGCCGCCGCCGCCGCGGCGGCCTCCTGAATCTGGGGGCACGAGGGTGGTCGACGATCGTCGCGCCCTGCTTGGGCCGGCCGAGGATCAGGTCGGTGAGCGTCTGCGGGAGCAGTTCGGCGGCGTCGCCGGTCAGGAAGTCGTTGTAGCTCTGCTCGAGCTCGGTGCGTCCAAGACGAACGAGTAGAAGCCGGTCTCGTGCGCGTACAGCTCGGCGTGCGGGTAGCGCCGCTGGAACCGGAGCGCGCCCGGGCTCTTGCGGCTGGACGCGAGGACCGTCGCGCCGTCCGCGGCGAGGATGCTGCCGCGGTCGACCTTGTACTCCGCGATTAGCTGGCGTTGGGCGTTCGCGGGGTCGTTCGCGATGCGGTCGGCGGCGAACACCTGGATGTAGTTGATCTGCACGAACGCGATCAGGAACAGCGCGAGCAGGGCCATCCCGAGTTTGCGGATCTGCCGCTCCATCTATGCGTCACCTACCCGTTCTGCCCCACCACCCGTTCCACCAGGCCGAGGCGCGCGGATCGTTCTCGGGGCGCGAGCGGCCCGCTCGAGACGCGGACCAGCAGCCCGAGCAGGACGAAGTTCGAGAATGAGGCTCGAGCCCCCGTAGCTCGCGAACGGGAGCGACGCCGGTGAGCGGGATGATCCGCGTCACCCCACCCACGATCACGAACGCCTGGAGCGCGACCAGCGTGGACAGGCCGACCGCGAGCAGCGTGAGAGAAGCCGTCGGGCGCGCGCAGCCCGACGCGCAGCCCCTTGCCGACGAGTACGAGGACCAGGAGCAGCACCGCGGTGGTGCCGAGCAGCCCGAGCTCCTCGCCGATCGCCGCGAAGATGAAGTCGGTAGCGGCGAACGGGATCAGGCCGGGTCACCCTGGCCCAGACCGGTCCCGACGACCCCACCGCTCGCCATCCCGAATTCCGCCTGCGCGAGCTGCCCGTAGCCCTGCGCGAACACCTTCGCGGGGTCGAGCGCGTGGAGCCAGATGTCGACGCGCAGCTGGACGTGGTCGAAGAGCAGCCACCCCGCGTACGCGCCCACGACGAACAGGATGAGCCCGATCACCAGGTACGCGGCGCGCCCGGTCGCGACCCAGAGCATCACGACGAATATCCCGAAGTACAGCAGCGAGGCGCCGATCCTTCTGCAGGAACAGGATCGCGAGCGAGGCCCCCCAGGCGAGCAGCACGGGAGCGAGATGCTTGACCGGCGGGAGCCGGAACGGGCCGAGCCTGGGAGGTCGCGACCTGGAGCAGCTCGCGCTTCTGGTTCAGGTACGACGCGAGGAAGACGACGACGAGCACCTTCCCACTCGGCCGGCTGGAACCCGATCGGCCCGATCTGCACCCACAGCCGCGCCCCGTTGATCGTCCGGCCGATGCCAGGCGCGACCGGCAGGAGCAGCAGCAGGAGACCGAGCAGGCCGATCGGCGCACGTGTACGCGTCGAGCATCCGCGCGTCGCGCACGACGATCAGCGTGGAGCGCGTACGCGATCAGCCCGACGACGATCCAGGTCGCCTGTTCGGCCGCGAGGCCGCCCGAGAGCCGGAAGATGATCGCGAAGCCGAGCCCGACCAACACCGCCGCGGTGGGAACAGCGCGGGGTCGGCCCGAGGCGCGAACACGCGGGTGACGATCAGCGCGCCCGCGTACCGGCCGCGAAGATCGTCACGTACAGCGCGAAGGTGGCCGGGAGCTGACCGCGCTTGCCGAACCCGGCGATGACGTACGCGCCGACCGACAGGATCAGCGCCAGGACCGTGAACGCGACCGAGGGCGCGAGCGACGTGCGGCTCTTCGGCGCCGCCGCGCGAGTCACGGGGGGGACTGCTCGAACCGGGCGACGTCTCCGCGGATGCTCTCCACGATGGCCTCCGCACCGGCCCGGTCGTCCGCAGTGATGCCGTCGGGAAGTCCTCGATAGAACCCGATGGACTCGGCCTGTTCGGCCGGGATCGAGGTCTCGACCACGACCGAGTGCAGCTCGAAACCGCCCACCTCCGTGGGCACGCCGCGGAAGATCGCCACGCGGCCGTTCGAGACGCCGACGAACCACTCGGTGTCGAGGTAGAGGCGGAGGCCGACCACCCCAAGCGTGACGATCGCGAGCGTCACGC
>CAVUTN010000012.1:0-27066 GCA_963744515.1 uncultured Actinomycetes bacterium
GTGCTGGGGCTCCTCAGCCTCCTGCTCTCGCCGTTAGCGTTCATCGGATCATCGGGAGGCGGCGTTCCGAGCGAGCGGGAGCTCCTCATCGCCAGGATCGCGACCGCGGTGGCGGTAGCTCGCGCTCCGTGCTCATCAGTGACGAAGCGTCCGTCCGTGGAGCGGCTCGCCCGGCGCCTGGTGTACGGGCAGCACGCAGCGCGCTACGAGGCGATGGCCGAGTTCTCCGAACGCCTGCAGGTGGAGCGCCTACTCAACCAAGGACATCCTGCCCCGCATGGCAAGAGAATGATCAGAGGGCCTCGACGGCGCCAATGTAGCCAGGGTCTGGCTCCGCGTGCGCGGCATAGTTCCGGCCGGTGGCGTCGTCGCCGAGCGACGCCCGGATCGGCGCATCACGACATCGAAGGCCGAGCCCGACGAGCTCCCGGCGATTTTAAGGGGACGACGGGGCCTTACCCGGTCCGCGAATTCGACGGCGGGCTTGTGGGCGCGCTTGCACGTCTTCGCGATGACCGCCGCGGAGGCATTGTCGAAGGACGGTGAACAGCTCATGCAGCCGGGCCTCGCGAGCCAGGCGGGACTCAGGTCTTGCGCAATGTCCGCCTGATGGAGGAGCTCCAGGAGTCGCGACGTCGCATCATGACCGCGCAGGACGAGGGAGCAGCCCAAGCTCGAACGCGACGTCCACGACGGCGCGCGGCGACGGCTCGTCGGCCCTGTCGATTCAAGCTCGGGTTCGCCGAGCAGCTCGCGGCTCGCGACGCCGACAAGGGCAGCGCTTGTCCTCGCCGGGGCTGAAGTCCGACGCGACCGACGCGCTGGAGAACGTTCCAGCGAATTCTGGCGCCGCGGCATCTGTGCTCCTCCGGCAGCGTGCGCAGGATACCGAGCGGCTCGCGGCCGCACGCTGGAGGCCCAGGTTCGGAAGGCTCCAGTCCACGTGCACCTGGACGCCAACGGGCTCGGGCCGCTACCCGTCGGAGATCGAAGCCGCGGTCTACTTCTGCTGTCTGAGGCCCTTCAGAACATCGCGAAGTACGCGGGCGCGAACGAGGCGATCATCCGCCTCGCGCGATCGAACGGCGACCTCATGTTCGAGGTGGTCGACGACGGGCGGGGGTTCGATCTCACGACCGCCGGCGGCTCGGGCTCATGAACATGCGTGACCGTGTCGAGGCGGTGGGTGGAGCGCTCGTCGTCAGCTCCGCGCCGGGTACGGGCACCACGATCCGTGGGCGCATCCCCGTGGACCGCACGTGACGACTCGAACGCGCGCGATCCTGGCGTGGGCCCTGTGCGCGACCGCCGGCGTGCTGCTCGTGACGTCGATCGTCCTCAGCATCGTCCTCGGGACGTGGGACCAGGAGGACACGGGTCTAGCGATCCCCGCGGCCCTGGGCACGCTCGCGATGGCGGTCATCGGCGCGCTCCTCGCTTCCCGCACGGGCAACGTGATCGGATGGCTCTACCTGACGATCCCGTTGATCTTCTGGGTCTCGCAGCTGGCACAGGACCTGTACGACTACGGCTTCGAGCGGGCCGCGGGGTATTCGAGCGTCGTCTACTGGTTCTCGCAGTGGCCGTTCTTCGCGGCGTTGCTGCCGTTCGTCGCGATCTTCTACCTCTTCCCCACGGGACGACTCCCGTCCGCGCGATGGCGCTGGCCGTGGCGGATCTACATCGGCGCCGCGACGGCCACGATCGTCGGCTTTGCCGTCCTTCCGTACCGAGAGGTGCACGAGATGACCCGGTTCACGGTGACGAACCCCATCGGGATCCGAGCGATCGAGGAACCGCTCGGGATCGCGCTGGCCGTCGCCGGGGTCACCCTCCTGATCAGCGGCTTCCTGGCGTTCGCCTCCCTGTATGCGCGGTACCGGCGCGCACAGCCCGAAGAGCGTCAGCAGCTCAGGTGGTTGTTCGCGGTCGGCGCGATCGCGACGGTCGCGATCGCACTCCTCCTCGTCGTCGGACCGCTCGGCGAGGACCTCGGCGGCGCGATGCAGACGCTCGCCGATGCCCTGATGATCCTGCTCGTTACCCTCCTGACGGTCGGGATCCCGATCGCCACGGGGGTCGCCATCTTCAGGTACCACCTGTACGACCTGAACCTCGTCATCCGCAAGACCGTCGTCTACGCGCTGCTCGCCGGCTTCGTGACCGTCGTGTATGCCGCGGTGGTCGCGGGGACGACGCGTTGGCCGGCGGCGACTCGCTGCTCCTTTCGATCGTCGCGACGGCGATCGTCGCGGCGATGTTCCAGCCCGTCCGCAGATGGGCCACGCACCTGGCCAACCGGCTCGTGTTCGGCAGGCGCGCCGAGCCCTACGAGATCCTTTCCGGGTTCAGCGAACGTGTCGGCGGCACGTACGCGGCCGACGACGTCCTGCCCCGGATGGCGCGCGTCATCGCCGACGGCACGGGCGCCGAACGCGTCGAGGTCTGGCTCGCGACAGGAGCCGGGCTCCGAACGGCGGCCTCCTGGCCCGCCAACGCTGATCCTCTCGAGGATCCAGACCGGATCGTCCAGGTCGACCATCACGACGGTCCTCTCGGCGAGATCAGGTCCGCAAGCCGCGCGGCGAACCGCTCAGCGCGGCCGAGGCGAAGCTCCTGAGCGACCTCGCATCCCAGGCGAGCGTCGTCATCCGCAACGTGCGCCTCACGAGCGAGCTGCAGGCGCGGGTGGATCGGTTGTCCGCTCAGGCCGAGGAGCTCCGCGCATCACGCGTGCGGATCGTCGCGGCGCACGACGCCGAACGTCGGCGTCTCGAGCGCAACATCCACGACGGCGCGCAACAGCACCTGGTGGCGCTGGCGGTGAAGCTTCGGCTCGCGAAAGCCCTCGCGGCGAAGGACCCGGTCAAGACCTCGGTCATGCTCACCGAGCTGCGTGATCAGACCGAGCTCGCACGCAGGACCCTGCTCGACCTCGCGAGCGGGATCTACCCAGCCACCCTCGAGGAGCGGGGGATCGCGGCGGCGCTCGAGGAGCAGGCGCTCGCGGGCGGCACGCCGGTCGAGGTCGATGCGGCCGGCGTGGAGCGACTTTCGATCGAGACCGAGGCCGCCGTCTACTTCGTCTGCCTCGAAGCGATCCAGAACGCGACGAAGTACGCCCGGGCGTCACGCGTTCGCGTTCGACTGTCCCCGGGAACCGACATCTCGCGTTCGAGGTCGCCGACGACGGGGTGGGGTTCGACGCGAGCCGGAACGAGGCCGGGTCCGGCTTGCGGAACATGCGCGACCGATTGGCTGCCTTCGAAGGGGAGGTCGAGCTCGAATCGACTCCCGGCTCGGGCACGCGCGTTCGCGGAAGCATCCCGGTGCGCGAGGAGGTGACGACGTGATCGAGCGCCGGAGCCGGAGCGCGCGACTGGCACGGATCGTGCACGTGGCTTCGATCGTGATCCTCGTCCTGGCGACGGCTGCCGCGCTCGTCGGTGGGTCGGGCGACGAGGAAGCTCCGGATGCGTTCTTCGGCATCATCGTGATCGTGGTGGTCGGGGGATACACGACGCTCGGCCGACTCATCGTGACGCGAGCGGGGAACCCGATCGGCTGGATCTTCCTCGGGATCGGAGCCGCTAGCGCACTGACGTTGCCGGCCGAGGGATACGTCCTGACCAGCTACGAGACGTCACACGTCGCGACACTGCCTGCCACGGACGTGGCGGGGCTGATCGCGGGCTCTGCCCCCGGTGTCGGTGCCATGGCCATCCCGATGCTCTTCCTCCTGTTCCCGACCGGCAGGCCGCCCACGCGACGATGGCGGTGGGTCGCCTGGCTCTGGCTGATCGGTGCCGCGCTCTCCCTGGTGTGGTTGGTTCTGCGTCCCGGAGAGGTGTACGGGGAGCCGGGGCCAGGGTTCTCGATCGACAACCCGATCGGGCTCGGGTTCCTCGAACCGCTCCGTTTCGTGTTCTTCGGCCTCGGGACGACGTGCGTGCTCGTCTCGGCGCTGGCGTCGATCGTCTCGCTCGTCGTGCGATCCCGCCGGTCTCGTGGTGAGGAGCGCCAGCAGATCAAGTGGTTGATGCTCGTCGGGGTCGCCGCATCCGCGATCCTCGCCTTGGGGGCGGTCCTATCGGCGTTCATCGAGGAGGGCACGCCCGCTGCCGTGATCAGCGACGCGGTGTGGGGTCTCCAGGTCCTCGTCCTCGCGGCGGGCATCCCGGCGGCAACGGCGTTCGCGATCTTCCGGTACCGCCTCTACGACGTGGACGTGGTCATCTCCAAGACGATCGTGTACGTGGGGCTCGCCGTGTTCATCGGAGCCGCGTACGTCGCGATCGTGGTGGGGATCGGCTCCCTCGTCGGTGGCGACGGGTCCGGCACCGCGCTCCGCATCGGCGCGACGGCGGCGGTCGCTCTCGCGTTCCAACCAGCCCGTGAATGGCTGCAGCGGTTCGCCAACCGGCTCGTCTACGGGAAGCGCGCGACGCCGTACGAGGTCATGGCCGCATTCGGGCAACGGATGGCCGGTGTTCCGTCCGCCGACGACGTCCTTCCGGAGATGGCGGAGGCCGCCGCCCGAGGGGTAGGAGGAACGGCAGCTCGGGTGACGATGTCGCTCCCCGACGGCCGAGAGCGCTCCGTGATCTGGCCCGATCGGAGCGAGGTCGAGGCGCCCACCGTCGCACTGCCCGTGATGCACGCGGGACAGCGGGTCGGAGAGATCGCGGTGGTCAAACCGCTCAACGAGCCGTTGCGTCCGGCGGAGCGCGCGATGCTCGAGGACCTCGCGGGTCACGCCGGGCTCGCCCTCCACAACGTCCGACTCACGGTCGAGCTGGAGCGGAAGGCCGACGCGCTCGCGGTACGGGCGGCCGAGCTCCGCGCCTCTCGCGAACGGCTCGTCACGGCCCGAGACGCCCAGCGCCGCCGCCTCGAACGCGAGCTCCGCGAGGGTGTCGGCGCGGAGCTCGGCGGCATCAGAGACGAGATCGAGACCGACGCCCGACTCGTCCTCGACGATCCGCGAACGGTCGAGACTTCCCTCGACGCACTGGGGGCGCGGACGAACGCGGCGCTCGACGAGCTGAGGGACGTCGCGCGCGGCGTCTTCCCGTCCATCCTCGCGGATCGCGGCCTGCCGGCTGCGCTCGAGGCGCTCGTCCGCAAGGTGGGCGACCGCGCGAGCCTCGTCGTCGTCGCCGATGCCGACCGCCGGTTCGATCCGGCGGTCGAGAACGCCGTCTACTTCTGTTGCGTCCAGGCTCTCCAGAACGCCGAGCGGCACGCGCCGGACTCCGCGGTCGAGGTTCGGCTCGAGACGGCCGAGGACCGCGTCCGTTTCGTGGTCAGGGATGATGGACCCGGCTTCGATCCGACGACTGCGGATGCGGGCGATGGGATGCAGATCATGAACGACCGCGTCGCGGCGCTCGCCGGGGAGCTCTCGATCGAGAGCGCTCGCGGCCGCGGAACGACGGTGACGGGCCACATCCCCGTTCGCGCGATGGAGGCGACCTCGGTGTGACCCCGCGTACTGCGATGCTCGTGTCTCGCGCCATCCTCGTGACGGTCGTCGCGATGCTCGCCGTGTCGTTCGCCCTCATGCTCGTGGCGGGCGACCGGGGCGCGAGCGATCACGTCGTCGTCGTCGGAGACCCGAACGCACCGGGGATGGCCGAGGTGCAGGCGCAGCTGCTCCGCGACGCCCAACCCGGCGACCGGTTCGGCGAGATCGCGGCCGGCGATTTCATCTTCGCCCTGATCGGTGCGACGATCGCGGTGGCCTGGGCGATCACCGGTGCGCTGATCGTGTCGCGCCAGCCGAGGAACTCCGCAGGATGGATCTTCTGCGCCGGCGCCGTGTCGATCACGCTGAACGTGAGCGCGCTCGTCTACACCGTCTACAGCGTCAGGATCGCGTCGAACCCGCTCCCCGGTCAGGACTTCGTTGCGCTCATCGGCGAATACTCCTTCGCGCTCGTGGCGCTCATCCCGCTCCTCGTCCTGCTCTTCCCGGACGGGCGTCCACCCAGCCCCCGGTGGCGCTGGGCCACCTGGACGCTCCTGGTCGGGTTCGGAATCTCGGTGGTCGCCTTCGCCCTGACACCCGGACCGCTGAACAACCTCGTCGAGGACGGGATCCTCTACGCGAACCCCTTCGGTCTCTCGCTCTTCGCCGACGGTCGACCCGCGAATGCGCTCGTCGGCATCGGCGTGTTCATGATGCTCGGCGCGAGCCTCGCGACGGTCGTCGCCGCGTGGCAGCGCTTCCGGCGCGCCCGCGGCGAGGAACGACAGCAGATGCGGTGGCTGGTCGCGACGGCGACGCTGGCGGGGCTCGGCATCGGCGGCATCCTCCTGTTGTTCCCCGTGGGCTTGCTCCTCGGAACGTCAGAAGAGTCGTTCCCCGAGTGGCTGTGGGCGGTCTTCTTCCTCCCCACGGCGCTCGCGATCTTCGTCGGGATACCGGCGGCGTACCTGATCGCGATCTTCAAGCACGGTCTGTGGGACCTCGATGTCGTCATCAAGAAGGCCCTCGTCGCGCTCGTCCTGACGTTGCTGATCGCCGGGGTCGGTGTGGTGGCGATCGCGGTGCTCTGGCGATCGGCGCTCTGGGAGGGCAACCGGACCGGAGCCGTGATCGGCATCCTGACGGGCCTGGCGATCTGGCCGCTCGTCCGCTTTTCGAGATGGGTCGCGAAGCGGGTCGTCTACGGCCGGCGTGCGGCGCCCTACAAGGTGCTGACCGAGTTCTCGGGACGCGTCGGCGGGACCTACGCGACCGAGGACGTCCTGCCCCGGATGGCGCAGATCCTCGGCGAGGGCACCGGTGCCGAGCGCGCACGCGTGTGGCTGCACGTGGGTGGCACGCTTCGGCCCGAGGCCGCGTGGCCCACGAACGCCGCGGCTCGTGAACCCGTCCCACTCACAGGTGACGAGCCCCCCGCGATCGAAGGCGAATCCGCCTTCGAGGTCCGCGACCGGAGCGAGTTGCTCGGCGCACTCTCGGTCGCGATGCCGGCGAGCGACCCGATGAACCCATCCAAGGACCGGCTCGTCCGCGATCTCGCTTCCCAGGCGGGGCTCGTGCTCCGCAACGTCCGCCTGATCGAGGAGCTCCGAGCCTCTCGTCAGCGGCTGGTGGCCGCGCAGGACGAGGAGCGGCGCAAGCTCGAGCGCGATCTCCACGACGGAGCCCAGCAACAGCTCGTGGCACTCGCGGTGCAGCTGAAGCTCGCCAGGACGATGGTCGAACGCGATCCGGCCAAGGCCGGCGACATGCTCGATGCGCTCCAGACCTCCGCCTCCGACGCCCTCGAAGACCTACGGGACCTCGCTCGCGGGATCTACCCACCGCTCCTTGCCGACAAGGGCCTCGCGGTCGCGATCGAGGCCCAGGCCCGCAGGGCGGCGGTCCCGACGACCGTTCGGGGAGACGACGTGGGGCGCTACCCGCGGGAGGTGGAAGCCGCCGTCTACTTCTCGTGCCTGGAGGCGCTCAACAACGTGGCGAAGTATGCCGAGGCCTCGAGCGCTACCGTCTCGCTCTCCCAGGCGAACGGGACGCTCACGTTCTCGGTCGCCGACGACGGCGTCGGGTTCGACACGTCGAACGTCGTCCACGGGACGGGATTGCAAGGGATCGCCGACCGGCTCGACGCGATCGGCGGCGACATCCGGGTGCTGAGCGCACCGGGGGAGGGCACCACGGTGACGGGGACCGTGCCCGCCGAGGCTGCGCCTGCACGAGCGTGACCTGAGCTCCCGGTGGATCCGCTCCGGGCGAGGAACGACGATCCGCGGACGCGTACGGGTCGAGTGCTAGCCGGCCGAGCCGTTGGCCTCGGCCCAGGCCGACTCGAGCTTGTCGGGTCCGAAGACCGCCTTGGGGATGTAGGCGGCTGCCCCGCACTCGGCCGCCCGGGGCGCGTACTCCTCTTCCTCGTAGGTGGAGAGCAGCAAGACGACCACGGGGTTGGACGGCTCGGACAGGATCTGGCGCGTGGCGTCGAGTCCGTTGATGCCGGGCAGGTTCACGTCCATCAGGACGAGGTCCGGGGAGAGCTCCCGCGCCATCTCGACCGAGGACTCACCCGTCTCGGCCTCGCCCACGACGTCGAAGCCGTCGGTGGCGTCCACGACCATCCGGGCCGCCAACCGGAACGGCTCCTGGTCGTCCACGATGAGCACTCGAACCGTCATCTGCTGTTGTCCTCGGAGTCATCGTCCCACCGGCTATGCGACGCGACAGTGATGCCAGCACCACACTTCGAACTGCCGGCGCTACGAGATCTGGCCGACGCGCAGGAACGCCTGCTCGAGCACGAGCCGCGGGTTGAGGTTCAGGTCCTCGGCGAGCGCCGCGCGCGCCTCCTCGGCGGCGGCCATCGCCTCGGCGGCCGGCCACCTCGCCGCGCGGCGGCGAGAGATCGGGGTTCATCAGCACCTCGGCGCCTCCCCCCACCGCGACGGCCACTCGATCGCGCAGCAGCGCCGAGACCCCGAGCAGCACCCGGTCCACGTAGTCGCGCTCGGCGCGGCGGACCTGCCGCTTGTGCCGTTCCTCGAGCCGCCGGATCGCGCCGCGGTACGCCTCCTCGGGTCGGCCCCGTTCGTCCAGGAACGGCGCGAGCTCCTCCTCCAGCTGCGCGCCGAGGTCCTTGCGGTACCGCTCGGCCGCGGCCAGCACGAGCTCGGCGGCCTCGAGCGCGCCGGCGGGCCCACGCGACGCGGCCTCGAGCGCGTCGCGGGCCGTCTCGCGGAACGACATCCCGTCCGCGCCGGTCGCGAGCCGGCGGGCCCTGCCGAGGTTCCCGCCCGCCAGCCGCGCGGCCAGCGCGGCCCGGCCGGTCGATCCCCTCGGCGGCGAGCGTCTGCGCGACGAACGCCTCCGACAGCGGCCGGAACGAGACCACGTGGCATCGCGACAGGACGGTTTCGGGCAGCTCGTCGGGGCGGGCCGAGAGCAGCATCAGGACCGCGTCCGCCGGCGGCTCCTCGAGCACCTTCAACAGGACGTCGGCCGCGGCGGGGTTCAGCCGGTCGGCCTCCCGGATCACGAAGACCTTGCGACCGGGTTCGGGGGCGGTGCGGTACGCGGGGTGCCAGATCTCGGTGCGCACGGTCTCGACGTGGATGTCCCGCCCCTCGGGTTCGACGACGACCTCGTTGGGGTGGCGGTCCTCGAGCGCGAGGCGGCAGTCCCGGCAGGTGCCACACCCGCCCTGTTTGCACAGCAGCGACGCCGCGAAGGCCCGCGCGGCCAGCTGCTTGCCTCCGCCCTCGGGCCCGGCGAGCACGTAGGCGTGGTGCGGCCGCGCCGCGGCCTGACGCAGGAACGCGATCGCATGGTCCTGACCGGGCACGCGGTCGAACACCGGGAAGCGGTCGTCGCCCGTCTCAGTCATGCCGGTCCTCCTCGCGTTCCTTCAAGATCCTGCCGAGCGCCTCGACGACCTGCTCGTGCACCTGGTCCGGCGTCCGGTCGGCGTCCACGACGACGAACCGCTCCGGGTGCTCCTCCGCGATCCGGAGGTACGCGTCGGACACCTTCGCATGGAAGTCCTGACCCTCGACCTCGATCCGATCGGGCTCCTCGAGCGAGCGGAGCAGGCCGGCCTCCGGCTCCAGGTGGAGCAGGAGCACGAGGTCGGGGAACAGGCCCTGGGTCGCCCACACGTTCAGCGTCAACACGTCCTGCTCGCCGAGCCCCCGCGCCGAACCCTGGTAGGCGAGCGACGAGTCGATGTAGCGGTCCGTCAGCACGACCTGGCCGGCGGCCAGGGCGGGCCGGATCACCGACGCCACGTGCTGCGCTCGGCCCGCCGCGAACAGCAGCGCCTCGGTCTTCGGCTCGATGTGTCCCGTGTCGTGCGCGAGCAGCATCTTCCGCAGCTCCTCGCCGACCGGCGTCCCCCCGGGTTCGCGCGTGACCATGACCTCGACGCCCTGGGACTCCAGCCACTCCTTGGCCAGCCGGATCTGCGTCCCCTTCCCCGAACCCTCGACGCCCTCGAACGCCACGAACAGGCCGTTCGTCGGAGGCCGCTTCAGCTTGGGGACCAACCCGAGCCTCTCCTGTTTGCCGACCCGGAACCGCCGGAGCCGGCTGCGGGTCAGCAGCCCCGCGAGCAACGCGCCCACACCGGCGATCATCAACGAGATCCGCGTCCCCGACAGGTCGTAGGTGCGCTCGCCGAGCGTCAGCGTGTGCACGCCGATCGCCCCCGCGATGACCGGGAAGATGGTGAGCGAGAGGAACAGACCGAGCCGCGAGAGCACGGTGAGCGCGGCGAACGTCCGTCCACGGAACTCGTCGGTCACGTTCTCCTGGAGGAGGACGTAGCCGCTCACCCAGGCCGAGCCGCAGAACCCACCCAGCACCACCGCGATGACCGCCGCTTGCCCGATCGCGGGCATCGCCGCCAACACGAGCAGGGTTCCCGCCGCCGCGATGATCGACCAGACGAACACGTACTCACGCAGGACGAACTCCACGATCTTGTTCGACGACGCCAGCCCGATGCCCATCCCGATCCCGAACGAGGTCACGAGGATGCCCCAGCCGGGATCGCCGGCGCCGAGCGTGTCGGTCGCGAAGAGGGGACCGAGCGCGAGCACGGCCCCGACCGCGCTGAAGGCCGCGACGATCCCGAGCGTCATCGACGAAGCGAGCGAGTTCTCGCGCAGGAACCGGACCCCATCGGCGATGTCCTTGCCGACGCGCGACAGATCGAGCCTCGCGAACGTCGTCGGTGCCGGGGGCGGGATCTGGATCCGGCTGACGAGCAGGGCGGAGAGCCCGAACGTGAACGCGTCCAACCACAGGGCGAGGAATGCGGGGTTGTCCGAAGCCAGGGGAACAGGCCCGAGCCGCCGGACAGGAACGTGAACACGAGGGCACCCAGCGGCAGCGTCGCGTAGGTGGTGATCAGGCCGAGCGAGTTCGCGTTCGCGAGCTGTCGCCGCGGGACGATGTTCGGCAGCGAGGCGTCGCGGGCGGGGGTCCAGAGCAGCGAGAAGCACTCGATCACGAACGAGACGGCGAAGATCATCCAGAGCTGGCCAGGAACGGCATCAGCGCGTAGAGCCCTCCGCGCGAGATGTCCGCGGTGATCATCAGGGTCTTGCGGTTGACCCGGTCGACGATCGCGCCGGCGATCGGTCCGAACAGGATCGCGGGGAGCGTCCGGGCGACCATCACGCCGGCGATCGCGTAGGCGCCCGCGTCCCCGCCCTTGCTGACCACCAACGCGGTCACCGCGACGAACCCGACCCAGTCCCCGAACGAGCTGGCGGTCTGCGCGATCAGCAGCTTGGAGAAGGCGGGCTGGGTGATGAGGTCCTTGAAGGTCGCCGGCCGGGTCCCGCGGAGTGCCGCGACCTCGTCGGCGAACGACGACACCTACTCCTCCGCGGCCGCGACGCCGGCCCGGTCGGCGGTGGTGAGCGTCTCCTCCGGAGGTCGCGCCGTTGCCCGTCGCCGGCTCGGCGCGGTCGGCGGTCGTCGCCTTGGCGGTGGTCGCTTCTTCGCGGCGCGCGCTTGGCGGTCGTGCGCTTGGCCGAGGTGCGCTTCGCGGCCGTGCGCTTGGCGGTGGTCTTCTTCTTCGCCGCCGGCCTTGGCCGCCGCGCGGGCGACGCGGGCCGCGGACTTCGCGGCCCTGACCGCGGCCTCGGCCTCGGGATCGCCCGGCTTCGTGACGTTGAACGCGTCGTCGAGCTCGGCGCCGCACCCCCAGCAGCGCAGGCTCTTCGGCCGGCGGATCAGGAGCGAGCCGCACTCGGGGCAGGGGTGGTCGGCGATCGGCGGATGGTTCACGGCGAAGTCGCAGTCGGGGTAGCGCTCGCACCCGTACATCAGGCCGAACCGGGTCCGCTTCTCGACGATCTCGCCCTTCCCGCACTGGGGGCACGTGACCCCCGTCGACTTCGGCGGGTCCTTCTTGATGTACCGGCAGTCCGGGTACCCCGAGCAGCCGACGAACGGCCCGAAACGACCGAACTTGCGCTGCAGCGGCTTGCCGCACTCGGGGCAGTTCTCGTCGAGCATCTCGGGCTCGGGACGCTCCTGGCCGTCGAGGTTGCGGATGTACTTGCAGCCGCCGTCCTCCTCGGCGAACCGGGTGCAGCCGATGAAGAACCCGTACCGGCCCAGGCGCTTCTGCAGGCGGCCCGGCGGGGTGCGCCCCTCCTCGATGCAGCGCGGGCAGTCCTCGTCGAGCTCCTCGACGTAGCGCTCGAACTTCTCCTCCGCGCGCTCGAGCGCGTCGGCGAACGGCGTGTAGAACTGCCGCAGCACCTGGACGCGTTGCAGGTCGCCCTCGGCGATCTCGTCGAGGTCCTCCTCCATCTCGGCCGTGAAGTTCACGTTGACGATGTCGGGGAAGTGCTCGACGAGCTTGTCGGTCACGACCTCGCCGACGTCGTTGGGGTAGAACCGGCGGTCCTGGAGGCGGACGTACCCACGGTCCTGGATCGTCGAGATGATCGACGCGTACGTCGACGGGCGCGCCGATGCCGAGCTCCTCGAGCGTCTTGACGAGCGACGCCTCCGAGAAGCGCGGGGGCGGCTGCGTGAAGTGCTGCTCGGGCAGGACCTCGAGGAGCGCCAGGGCCTGCTCGGCGGTGAGCTCGGGGAGCCGGCTCTCGCCGTCCTCGTCGGCTCCGTCGTCGCGACCCTCCGGGTACACGCGGAGGTGTCCGTCGAAGATCATCGTGCGGCCGCTCGCGCGCAGCCGGTACCGGGCCGTGCCCGCGGTCGCGTCGATGTCGACCCCGACCTGGTTGAACCGGGCCTGCGCCATCTGCGTGGCCACGGTCCGCTGCCAGATCAGCGTGTACAGCCGGAGCTGGTCCCGGTCCAGGGCGGCGGCCACCCGGTCCGGCGTCCGCAGGGCCGAGGTCGGCCGGATCGCCTCGTGGGCCTCTTGCGCGCTGCGCGACTTCGTCTTGAACCGGCGCGGCTCGGCCAGGGCGTACTCGGCCCCGAACTCGGTCCGCACGAGCTCGGCGATCTCGCGGAGCGCGGCCTCGGCGATCGTGAGCGAGTCGGTCCGCATGTAGGTGATCAGCCCGACCGTCCCCTCGCCGGGCAGGTCCACTCCTTCATAGAGGCGCTGCGCCAGGGTCATCGTCTTGCGCGCGCCGAACCCCAGCTTGCGAGCCGCCTCCTGCTGCAGGGTGGAGGTCTTGAACGGGGGCCGGGGCCCCTCCTTGCGCTCCTTGCTCTCCACCTTGGCGACGCGGTAGTCGGCCTCGCGGAGCCGGTCGACGTGCGCGGCGGCCTCGGCCTCGGCCGACAGCAGCACCCCCTTCTTGTCGGGCGCGCCGGCGATCCGGCCCTCGGGCACGCTCACCAGGCGGGCGAGGAACGGGTGGTCCTGCCCCTGCGGCGTGAGGCGGGCGTCGACGCTCCAGTACTCGATCGGGGTGAAGTCCCGGATCTCGCGCTCGCGCTCGACGATCAGCCGGAGCGCGACCGACTGCACGCGCCCGGCCGAGAGCCCCGGCTGGACCCGGCGCCACAGCAGCGGCGAGATCTTGTAGCCGACCAGCCGGTCGAGCACGCGCCGCGCCTCCTGCGCGTCGAACAGCTTCAGGTCGATCTCGCGCGGCCGCTGGAAGGCCTCCAGGATCGCGTCGCGCGTGATCTCGGTGAACGTCACCCGCTTGGCCCGCGCCGGATCCACCCCGAGCAGGGACGCGACGTGGTACGCGATCGCCTCGCCCTCGCGGTCGTAGTCCGTCGCGAGGATCAGGTCCTCGTTCGCCTTCAGGGCCTTCTTCAGGGCCGCGACGTGCTTCTTCGAGTCCTCGGGGACCTGGTAGGTGACCTCGAACTCGTGGTCGACGTCCACGCCCAGGTCGCTCTTGGGGAGGTCCCGGATGTGGCCGTACGAAGCCCGGACGGCGTAGTCGCCGCCGAGGTACTTCTCGATCGTCTTCGCCTTGGCCGGGCTCTCGACCACGACCAGTGTCTTGCTCATGACCTGCTACTTCCTGTCGTCGTTGGGGATCGGCGGCCCGGCGAGCGTGGCGGGGGCCTCCGCGCGGCAGGGTACCAGCCCCTTCCTCGCGGACCGGGACATCCGACATCGGGATGCCCGGCGCGCTCCCGTGCCCGGCGGGGCCGTGCGGGCGCTGGGACCGCCTCGCGTGCTCGGCCCGGTCCCTCGCAACGCGGTGCTAGGCTCGTTTCATTCCCATCGGGGCCGATCGCTCGGCCTCCCCGACCTGGAGACCGGCCTGCTCGCCCTGTTCACCGACTTCGTGACCGGAGAGATCGCCAAGTACGGCTACCTGGCGATCTTCGTCCTGATGCTGCTCGAATCCGCGTGCATCCCGATCCCCTCGGAGGTCACGATGCTGTTCGGCGGGGCGCTGGTCACGGCCCCGTTCCTCGCGCCCGAGCAGCAGCTCGAGTTCTGGCTGGTCGTGCTCGCGGGCACGCTCGGCAACCTCGTGGGCTCGTGGCTCGCGTACTGGGCCGGCTACTCGGGCGGCCGACCGCTGATCGATCGGTGGGGGCGATACCTGTTGATACGGCCCCACGAGGTGGACCGGGCCCACGCGTGGTTCGAGCGGCGCGGGCAGGCGGCCGTGTTCTTCGGCCGGCTCCTCCCGGTGATCCGCACCTTCATCAGCCTGCCGGCCGGCGTGGTCCGGATGCCGTTCTGGCGCTTCACCGTCTACACGGTCCTCGGGCTGCCTGCCATGGGTGGTCGCGCTGGCGTGGATCGGCGCCCTGCTCGGCGAGCGGTGGGACCGGGCGGAGGCGGTCATCCGCCCGTTCGCCTGGGCGATCGCCGCGGCCCTCCTGCTCGGGGCTCGCGTGGTTCGTGTGGAACCGGATCCGCCAGATCCGACGCGAGGAGGCGGCGAGGGTCCCGAGCCCGTCGGCGGAAGCCCCCGGGCGTGCGGTCTCGCCGGGTTCGTCGGACGGAACGGCGTCGGCGCTCGACGGCTCGACCCCCCGGGCATCGCGGAACGGGTCGACGAGACCTGAGGTTCGGCGGTCCCGTTCAGCCGAGCTCGGCGCGCATCACCCAGTTCTCGCCCTCGGCCACCTCGCGGACCTGCTCGAACCCGGCGCGCTCGTACATCATCCGCGAGCGGTTGTGCACGGCCACCGAGAGCGACAACGCCTGGTAGCCGTCCTCGTGCGCCTGGACCATCAGCGCACGGAGCAGCGTGTGGCCGATCCCCTTGCGACGGTGCAGCGGGACCACCGCGATGCCGAGCTCCGGCGTCTTCTCGTCGACGAACCCGTACCCCGGCTGTTCGGCGGTGAACAGCCGGTACCACGCGGCGCCCACCGGTTCGCGGTCGAGCTCGGCGATGACGCCGGCGTCGCCGTCGCGTCCCCAGTCGCGGTGGTACCGCTCGAGCATCGGGTCGGCGAGCGCGGCGATCATCCGCTCGCGCGGCCAGTCCGGGTTCCACGCCGCGGCCTCGTACAGCATCTCCCGAAGGAACCCGTCGTCTTCATGCGTCGCGGGCCGGATGTTCACGATGTCCCCCGTGCCATGCTTCCGAGGATGGCCACCCTAGCGCAGTCGCGGCTGGTGTCGCTGGTCCGGGCCATCGGCGCACGATCCGGGTCGACGACGTGAGCACCCACGCGGCCGCGCTCGCGTACCAGCTGTTCCTGTCGACCTTCGCGCTCTCGCTGGTCGGTCTCGCGCTGATCGGGCTCGCGGAGGACCTGCTGCCGTTCGAGCTCCCGGAGGGGACCGGCGAGCAGTTCGCGAACCTCACCAATGCGAGCGCCACCCTGGGCGTCGGCGAGCCTGATCGCGCTCCTGTGGACCGCGGCCGCGCTGTCGCGGCGCGCGAGCCGGGCGCTCGGCGTGATCTTCCGAACGGGTCCGGAGGACATCGTGCGCGGCGGCGTTCGCGCGCTCGCGACGACGCTGGGGCTCATCGTGCTCGTGGGCGCGCTGCCGGTCGTGACCGGGATCGTCTCGGCGGTGCGGGTCGCGTCCGGCCTCGAGGTCCCCTTCCGCGTGGTCGGGTTCGCCCTGACCGCCGCGATGGAGTTCGGGTTGTTCCTGCTCGCCTACGCGGTGCTCACGCCCGGCTCGATCGGGTGGAGGACCCATCTCCCCGGTGCGGTCGTGATGACGCTCGGGTGGGGGCTGTTCAAGCTCGTGGGCGGGATCCTGCTCGCCTCGTACCTCTCGAGGGCGACGCTGCTCTACGGGACGATCGGGACCGTGATCGGGCTCCTGGTGTTCCTGCGGCTCGCGAGCGGGCTGTTCGTGTTCGGCGCCGAGCTGTCCGCGGTGCTGCTCGACCGCCGGGCCGGCCCGCCCTCGCCCGCGACCGACTGACGCGCTAGTCGGCGAACGAGAGCGCGGCCGACAGCGCGAACCCGAACGCCAGCGCCAGGCCGACGGTCTTGTTGTGCTCGGTGTACTCGAACGCCTCGGGGACCATCTCGTCCGCGAGCATCGTCAGGATCGCGCCGGCCGCGAACGCCTGGATCGCCGCGATCCAGGAGCCGGACGCGCCCTCGAGCGCGACGTACCCGAGCGCCGGCCGCCAGGGTGCTCGCGGCCACTACGATCATCCAGAGGAGCAGGACCTTCCACCGCGACCACCCGCCGCGGAGGAGATCGCTGGACGCCGAGATCGACTCGGGGATGTTGGACAGGAACACGGCCACGATCACGGCCACGCTCGCGGTCTCGCCGGTGAGCAGCGAGGCCCCGATCACGACGGACTCGGGGATGCCGTCCAGGACCGCGCCCAGCACGATCCCCAACCCCCAGCTCCGGCCGACGAACCCTTCAGCCGACGGTCGATCGCGACGTCGCCGAGGAAGAAGACGATCGCGCCGAGCGGGAAGCCGATCGCGACCGCGTACGAGTCCGCCGAGAGGGTGACCGCCTCCTCGACGAGCTCGTAGGCGACGGCGCTGATCAGCACGCCCGCCCCGAACGCCAGGATGAACCCCAGCAGCTTGCGGGGGATCGGGACCGCGAACGCGACGAGCGCGCCCAGGAGCAGGGACGAGGCGCCGAGGAGCGCCCACCCCATCGCCTCGAACACGAGCCGTTACAGACCGATCTCGGGGGCCACGCGCTGCAACCCCCCGATGGAGACCGAGAGGAACTCGTCGAGCGGGAGCCCGATGCTCTCCTCGACGTCCAGGACCTCCTCCCGGTTCACCCCGGGCGCGAACGCCTTCTCCTTCAGCTTCTTCTTCACGGACGAGACCTTCATACCCGTGCTCCGCTCCGGCCGGACCAGCGCGGCCGCCACCAGGAGCCCGGCCACCGCGTCCGCGTGCACCACGGCCTTGGACATCAGGTCGGTGCGGTACTCCTCGTAGGCGTGCGCGAGCACGCCGTTGATCACGCGTTCGTCGACGTCGGCCTCCCGCAGCCACTCGGCGGCGAGCCGCGCGTGGTTGGCGGCGTCGTCGCCGGTGTGGTCCTGGTCGAGGTCGTGGAACATGCCGGTCAGACCCCACAGGTCCTCGTCCTGCTCGAAGCGCCGGGCGAGCGCGCGCATCACGCCCTCGACCGAGATCAGGTGCCGGACCGTGGTCTCCTTCAGGCACTTCTCACGGCACAGGGCGACGGCGGTCTCGCGATCCATCAACCCGCCGGGACCTCCTCGGACCGCCGTTGATCCTCCAGCACGTAGGGCACGCTCGACAGGATGACGTTCGGCTCGAACAGGAACAAGCGCTTGACGAACAGCGCGTTCTGGTTGTGGAGGAGGTAGTGCCACCGCTTGGACACGATCAGCTCGGGCATGACCACGATCACCAGGGTCCCCGGCTTGGAGGTGAAGCGACGGACCTCCTCCAGCATCGGCCGGGTCAGATCCCGGAACGGCGCCTCGACGATGTCGAGCGGGATCCGCATCCGCTCCTCCACCCATGACTCCTGGATCCGGCTGGCCTCCTCCGGATCGAGCTCGAAGTACACCGCGCGCGTCTCCGAGGCCTCGAGCGTCTCGGCGTAGTTCGCCGCACGCTTCGTCGCGTCGTTCACGCTCGAGACGAACGCGAGCGCGACGGTCCGGGCCGGGATCAGGGGCCGGACCTGCCGCGGGGCCGGCTCGTCCTCGGAGACGACGACGGGAACGTCGGTCACCACGATGTTGCGCTCCCGCAGCAGGCCGGCCTTCAGCCGGACGAGCTGGGACCGGCCGACGAGGTACCGGAGCAGCGACGGCTGCACCATCTCGGGGATCACCACGTTGACGAAGTCCTCGGGCGTGCGGTCCACCCCGGCGACGTAGCCCCGCAGCGCGTCCAGCAGGCTCTCGGTCCCGGACCGGCAGCGGCTCGAGCCGTGCGATCCCGCCCGAGAACGTCCGCCACCGCTCCTGCAGGTCGTACGGCACGTCGCCGTCCGGCTCCTCCACCGGATGCACGGCCCGGAGCTCGGCCGGGCGGATCGAACGGATCGCGCCCAGGGCCACGGCGGTCGCCGCGTCCAGGTCCCGCACGACCAGCACCACGTGGTTGACGCCGAGCCCCCCCGGCCGGACCGCGTTGCGACGCAACTGGCGCATCACCACCAGGTAGTGGCGGTTGATCGTCAGGAACATCGCCACGAGGATGCGCCATGAACAGCATCGAGAGCCAGCCGCCGGCGGTGAACTTCGTGACCGTGACGACGAGCAACACGAGGCCGGTCGCGGTCGCGCCGATCACGTTGATCACGATCGCGCGTCGCCAGACGCGGGCCGGCGTGGTGCCCGCGCGCCGCTCGCGCGACCAGTGGACGACCATCCCGCTCTGCGACAACGTGAACGACATGAACACGCCGATCACGTACAGCTGGATCAGCCGCGTGAGGTCGGCGTCGAACGCGAAGATCATGATCGAGGAGACGATCGCCGAGCACGACGATGCCGTTGGAGAAGACCAGCCGGTCCCCGCGGTTCACGAACTGCCGCGGCATGTAGCGGTCGCGCGCCAGGATCGACGACAGCCTCGGGAAGTCCTGGTAGGCCGTGTTCGCGGCCAGGATCAGGATCGCCGCCGTGAAGAACTGCACGACGTAGAAGCCGACGCCGCCGTCGTAGACCGCGTACGCGATCTGCGCGGGGATCGAGCGGACGTCGCTCGCGACCGTCCCCGGGATGTGCACCGCCAGCCACGAGATCCCGAGGAACATCGTGATCGCGATGACGCCCATGATCGCCAGCGTCTCGGCGGCGTTCGTCGCCTGCGGGCGCCGGAACGCCGGCACGCCGTTCGAGATCGCCTCGACGCCCGTGAGCGCGGTCGCGCCCGAGGAGAACGCCTTGAGCACCGCGAAGAGCCCGATCGCGGTGGCGACGGTCGCGGCGTTCGCGATCGGCTCGACGGGAGCCGTGGCCGGGCAGCCGCCGACGCACTGGATACATCCCGATCGCGATCGTCGCCAGGATCGACGGCGACGAACCCGTACGTCGGGATCGCGAACACGCGTGCCGGACTCGCGCGCGCCGCGCAGGTTCGCGAGCGTGACGAGCCAGACGAAGCCCGATCGACAGGAGCACCTTGTGCTCGTTGGCCGCCGGGAACGCCGACCCGATCGCGAAGACTCCGGCCACGATCGAGACGACGACCGTCATCATGTAGTCGACGAGCAGCGCGGCCGCGGCGACGAGCGCGGCCCACGGTGCCGAGGTTCTCCTTGCTCACGATGTACGCGCCGCCGCCCGAGGGGTACGCGCGCACGGTCTGCCGGTACGAGATCACGACGATCGCCATCAGCGCGGCGATCGCGGTCGAGATCGGCAGACGACCAGCTCCTTGAACACGGTGCTCACGATCGCGAGCTGGATGAAGATCTCGCCGGTCGCGTACGCCACCGACGACAGCGCGTCCGACGCGAACACCGGGAGCGCGAGGACCTTCGGGAGCAGCGTGTGCTCGAGCTGCGCGCTCGAGAACGCGCGGCCGACCAGGATGCGCTTGAGGACGGGCCCCGTGGGCTTCGGCGCCGTGCGGGCGCTCACCGGCGCGCCCTCAGGCCGCGCGGCGACCTCGCTCGGCTCGATCCGAAGGTGGAACGGCACGCTCGTCACCACGACCGACGGCTCGAACAGCAACAGGCGCTTGATGTAGAACGCGGTCTGGTTGTGCAGGAGGTTCTCCCACCAGTGCGCCGGGATGAGCTCGGGGAGGACGACCGTCGCGATGGTGTCCCCGCGGTCCGTCTGCTTGCGGATCTCGTCTAGCAACGGGATGCCCAGGTCGCGGAACGGTGCCTCCACCATCACGAGCGGCACGTCCATCCCCCGCTCGTGCCATGCCTCCACCACGCCCTCGGCCTCCTCGGGGTCGCCCATGAAGTCGAGCCCCTCGACGTGCGTCGGGCGGAGCGACTTCGCGTAGACGACCGCCCGGACCGTGGCGTCGTGCACGCCCGAGACCGGCACCAGGACGACGTGTCGCACGACGTCGGTCGGATGCTCGGCGTGCGATCCCGCCGAACGCTCGCGCTCCTCCGGCACCAGCGGGACGTCGGTCACGACGACGCCCGGCTCGAAGAGCAGGGCGCTCTTGAGGAACAACGCCCGACGCCGGCGCAGGAACTGGATCCACGACTTCGACACGAGCACCTCGGGGATCACCACGGTCACGAAGTCGCCCTCGTCCCGGGGTAGGAGCCGGACGCGTCGCTTCACGGCCCGGCCCGGATGGTCGTCCCCGCCCTCGAGGACCTCGAGCTCCCCGAGCCGAGGCGCGAGGTCGCGCCACGCCGCGGCCGTCTCCCGGAATCGGTCGGGCGGACCCACGAACAGCGGAACCACGTCCTCCGCCCGGACCGCCCGCAGGTAGCGGACCGCGTCCAAGATGGCGGGCCCCAGGTCGTCGACCAGCACGAGGAACGTGTTGCCCGGCTCCGCGCTCGCGTCCAGACGGCGTTCGCGCAGGATCCGGCCGACCTTCTCGTAGTGGTGATGCACCGCGAGGAAGAACGCGACGATGATCGGGATCGCGATGATCACGATCCAGGCACCGCGCGAGAACTTCGTGAGCGTGACGATCACCAGGACGACGCCGGTCGTCAACGCGCCGACCCCGTTGATGAACGCGTACCGCTGCCAGTTCGGTCCCTTGAGCCGGATCCACCGGCGCACCATGCCGGTCTGGGACAGGGTGAACGCCGTGAACACGCCCACGACGTAGAGCTGGATCAGGTGCGTCAGCTCCGCGTCGAACAGGTAGACCAACAGGGACGCCAGGGCCGCGAGGACGATCACGCCGTTGGAGAAGACCAAACGGTCCCCGCGGTTGCGGAACTGCGACGGCATGAACCGGTCCCGCGCCAAGATCGCGGAGAGCCGAGGGAAGTCCTGGTAGGCGGTGTTCGCCGCCAGGATCAAGATCCCGACGGTGAACGCCTGCAGCACGTAGAACAGGAACCCACCCGAGAACACCGTCTCGCCGATCTGCGCGAGCACCGACGGCCCCGGCCACCTCGTCGCTCACGCGGATCCCGAGGGCGCGGCTGAGGATCGTGATGCCGAGGAACATCGTGATGCTGATGACGCCCAGGGTCGCGAGCGTCATCGCCGCGTTCTTCGACTGCGGGCGGCGGAACGCCTGGACGCCGTCCGCGATCGCCTCGACGCCCGTCAGGGCCGTGGCGCCGGACGCGAAGGCGCGCAGCAGGATGAACAGGCTGAGCGCCTGGATCGCCGGCGAGCGGCAGGTCCGCCGAGGCGGCGACGGGACATCCGCCGATGCAGCGGATCGCCCCGACGGCGAGCGTCAGGAAGACCATGATCACGAACCCGTACGTCGGGACGGCGAACAGCGTCCCCGCCTCCTTCACGCCACGGAGGTTCAGGACGGTGATCAGCAGGATGAACGAGATCGCGATCTCGACCCGGTACGGCTCGATCGACGGCGCGGCGGAGACCACCGCGACGGTGCCGGCGGTGACGCTCACCGCGACGGTCAGCACGTAGTCCGTCAGGATCGCCGCGGCGGCGATCAGCCCGGGCAGCGTCCCGAGGTTCTCCTTGCGAGACGATGTAGGAACCGCCGCCGCGCGGGTAGGCCCGGACGGTCTGCCGGTACGACGTCACCACGATCGCGAGCAGGAGCGCGATCGCCCCGCCGATCGGGAGCATCGAGCTGAGCGCGGCCGCGCCCGCCAGCGCGAGGACGAGCATCATCTCCTCGGTGGCGTAGGCGACCGAGGAGAGCGCGTCCGACGACAGGATCGGGAGCGCGAGCAGCTTGGGCAGCAGCTGGTGCTCCTGCTTGTTGGTCGCCAAGGCCCGGCCGAGCAGCAGCCGCTTGACCACGCCGCGGGGAGCCTGGGTTCGTTGCGCGGTCGCCATCGCGCGGGATTCTAGGCCGCGGGCCGGGCGTCATGGCGGCGGCGGCGAGGGCCGGCGACGCCGGGAACCGGCAGGGATTCGTCGCCGATCCACCGGTAGCCGACGCCGGGCTCGGTCAGGATCAGCCGGGGGGCGCTCGCGGCGTCCCCGAGCTTGCGTCGGATCGCGCGGACGTAGACGCGGAGGTAGTGGCTCTCGTTCGCGTACCCCGGCCCCCACACGCGTCGCAGCAACCACTGGTGGGTCAGGAGCTTGCCCGGGTTGGTCACGAGCGCCTCCAGGAGCGCGTACTCGGTCTTGGTGAGGTGGATCCGCTCGCCGTCGAGGGTCACCAGCTGCCTCCCGAGGTCGACCTCGAGCGTCCCGAACGCGAGCGTCGCGGGCTCGGCCTGGTCGGCGGGGCTCCGCGGCGCAGCGCGGCGCGCAGCCGCGCGAGGACCTCCTCCATCCCGAACGGCTTGGTCACGTAGTCGTCGGCCCCGGCGTCGAGCGCCGCGACCTTGTCGGCCTGCCGGTCGCGGACCGACAGGACGATCACCGGTACGTCGGAGAACGAGCGGACGCGACGGATCACCTCGGTGCCATCGAGGTCCGGCAGGCCGAGATCCAGGAAGACGAGGTCGAGCGCGGTCTCGGCCGCCGCGACGATCGCCTCCTCGCCGTTCGACGCGGTCCGGACCTCGTAGCCGTGGGCCTCGAGGCTGGTCCGCAACGCGCGCCGGATCTGCGATTCGTCGTCGACGACGAGCACGCGGGTCACGCGCCCCGCTCGGTGGCGCCCCGAGCGGCCTCCACGGAGCGTTCGGGACCGCCGTCCCCGGGGGTCGAACCCTCCGGCGCCGGAAGCTCGAACACGACCGACACACCGCCGGTCGGTGCCCCCTCGATCCGGATCCGGCCACCGTGCGCGAGGACGATCGCCCGGGCGATCGTGAGCCCGAGCCCGCTGCCGTGACCGCCGGCATCGCCCTGGTAGAACGCCTCGAACACGCGCTCGCGCTCCTCGGGCGCGATCCCCGTGCCCTGGTCCGAGATCCGGACCTGCACCGCGTGCTTCCACGGCGCGATCGCGATCTGGATCTCGCCGCCGGGCGGGGAGAAGCGCGCGGCGTTCTCGAGCAGGTTGGTGAACACCTGGTCGAGCTGCACGGGGTCGGCCGAGATCTCGGGCGTATCGCGGATCACCGTGCGGACCCGGAACCCGGCAGGCGCGGCTGCAGCCGGTGGAGCACCGACTCCAAGATCTCGTCCATCGCGACCGGCTGCTTGGAGGGCGTGAGTGCGCCCGCCTCGAAGCGGGCGAGGTCGAGCAGGTTGCCGAGGAGGCGGTTGAGCCGGTCGGTCTCCTCCAGCACCGTCTGCAACAGGTCGCGGCGCTGGGCGTCGTCGTGCGCGGCGTCGTCCTGGAGCAGGCTCGTGACGGCCGCCTTGATCGACGCGAGCGGCGTCCGCAGGTCGTGGGTGACCGCGGAGAACAGCGCGGCCCGCGCCTGGTTGGTCTCCGCATCGAGCCGCGCGAGGTTCACCTGCGCGTCCAGCCCTGCGCGCTCCAGCGCGATCGCGATCTGCCGCGCGGCCGCCTCGAGCAGCCGCAGGTCCTCGCGGCCGATCGGCGGCTGTCCCTCGGCGCGCACCACGACCAGCGTCCCGAACACCTCGCCGCCGACGTCCAGCGGGAGCCGGCGTTCTTCCCCCGGCGGCGTGTGGTCGCGGGACTGGACGATCTCGTACGCGCCGCTCCCCGTCCGCGCCCGGATCTCGCACCGCGCGAGGTGCAGCGGGCCGAGCAGCGAACCGGCGAAGTCCTCGAGGACACGTTCGAGGCGCTCGCCCGACAGGACCTTGGTGGCCAGGTAGGCGAGCAGCCGCGACTCGCGCTCGCCGCGGGCCGCCCTCGCCCGCTCCTCGAGCGCCCGCGCGACGAGCGAGCCCACGATCGCCGCGACCACGAGGAACGCGACCAGCGCGACCGCGTCCTCGGAGTCGGTGACGCGCAGGGTGTGCAGCGGCTCGGTGAAGAAGTAGTTGATGCACAACAGGCTGAGGACCGACGCGACCAGGCCGCTCCACAGGCCGCCGACCGCCGCGGCGATGACGACCCCAGCAGGTAGATCGAGATCGCACCGAGGGCCCTCCCCGGCTGCAGGACGAGACCGAGGCCCGTCGCGACGGCGGGCGCGAGCAGGGCGACACCCACCGACCGGACCTTCGAGGATCTCCGCAGCTTCCCGAGCACGCTCACACGCACAACGCTACGGCTTGGCTACGGGATCTTCACGCCCTGGGGGCCGCTTTCACACGACGTTTACGCTCGCGGGCGCACGCTCAAGGCATGAGCACGCACCTGCGACCCGAGACGACCCAGTCGACCCGGACCAAGCCGCTCCCGGGAGTGCCGCCCGATCCGGAGCGGCGCGCGGCCGGGCGCCGATCCCCGCCGCCGAACCCCTTCCGCCCGGAACCGGTCACGCGCTCAAGCGCGTGTTCCTCGGGCCGGCGCTCCCGACGGCGTAGCTCAAGCACGAACGACTCGGCAAGCCGACAGCGCTCGCGGTGTTCGCGAGCGACAACCTGCTCCTCCGTCGCCTACGCGACCGAGGAGATCCTGAAGGTCGCGGTCCCGGCCGTCGGCGTCCTGGCCTTCTCGCTCGTCATGCCGATCACCTGGGGCATCCTGGGGTGCTCGGGTCCTCCTGTTCTCGTACCGCCAGACGATCAGAGCCTACCCCAGCGCGGGTGGTGCCTACATCGTGACGAAGGACAACTTCGGGTTGCTCACCGGCCCAGGTCGCCGGGGTCGCCCTCCTCACCGACTACGTCCTCACGGTCTCCGTCTCCGTGTCTGCGGGCGTCGCGGCGATCACGTCGGCGTCCCCGGTCCTGCATCCGTACCGGGTGTCCTCTCGGTCGTGTTCATCGGGATCATCGCGTGGGGCAACCTTCGCGGCGTCCGCGAATCGGGGCGGATGTTCGCGGTCCCCACGTACTTCTTCATCGTGATGATGTTCGTGCTCTCGGGACGGGTTGTAGGCGCGCCCGGGTCGCTGCACCCGCTGCCGACCCGGCCGAGGAGGTCGAGACCACCGGTGCGGTCGGCCTGTTCCTGATCCTGCACGCGTTCGCCTCTGGGGGCGCAGCTGTCACCGGCGTCGAGGCGATCAGCAACGGTGTCCCTGCCTTCCGCAAACCGGCCGGTGGAAGAACGCTCGTATCACGCTCGTGTGGATGGGCAGCATCCTCGGTTGTGATGTTCCTTGGTCTCTCGTTCCTGGCGGTCCAATTGCACGCATCCCCCCTGCCCGACGAGACCGTCATCTCCCGCACTCGGCGAGGCCATCTCGGGGGCGGGGGGGACAAACGCGCTCTACTTCGCCCTGCAGGGGGCGACGATGCTCATCCTAGTGCTGGCTGCCAACACGGCATTCGCGGACTTCCCGCGCCTCGCGAACTTCCACGCGGGCGACGACTTCATGCCGCTGCCAGCTCACGAAACGAGGCCATCGCCTGGTGTTCTCGACGGGGATCATCTGGCTCGCTGTCGTGGCGGCCGGCCTCGTGATCGGCTTCAACGCCGACGTGCACCGGTTGATCCCGCTCTACGCGATCGGTGTCTTCATGTCGTTCACCTTGTCGCAGGCGGGCATGGCCAAGCGCCATCTGCGCCTCCGCGAACCGAAATGGCGGAACGGGCCTCTTCATCAACGCCCTCGGTGCGTGCACGACGGCCCTCGTGACTGTCGTGATCGCCTCGACGAAGTTCATGCACGGCGCGTGGGCGATCATGGTCTTCGTTCCGTGATGGTGTGGATCCTGGTGCGGATGAACCACCGCTACGAGTCGGGAGCAGGAGGAACTCGAGCAGGAACTCCCGCCGTTCGAGCACCGTCGCCGCGGGCCTCCCGGTCTGCGTGGTCGTCGTCGAGCGACTCGGTCACCAGCGATCCACGCGATCCAGTATGCGAAGACGATCCGCTCGAGCATCACCCATGCCGTCCACCTCGAGGGCGACCCTGCCGACGACGAACGCCTGTCGGCGCGCTGGGCGGCGCTCGGGATCGACGTCCCGCTCCGGTTCCTCCCGAGCGACGGCGATCCTGCCGCGGCGATCGCGGCCTACGCCGAGGACCTCCCCGGCGACGGGGACGTCACGGTGATCGTCCCCGGCCCGGCCCGGATGGGGCGGCTCGAGCGGCTCCGCCGGGGGCGGACCGGCGCCCGCCTCGCCCGCGAACTCGCGCCGAACCCGCGCGTCCGGGTGACCCTCGTGCGCGACCACCCCGAACCGCACCCGGCGACGGAGCCGGCCGGGACCGTGTGCGCCTGTTCCCGCGACCGATCCACCGGGTGGTCGTGCTGGTCGACCGTCCCGATCGAGCGGCGCTGCAGGCCGTCCGCTACGCGCTCTCCCTCGGGGTCGAGGAGGTCGTGGCCGTCCACGCCGCCGTGGACCCCGACGAGCAGGAGGAGCTGATCTCCCGCTGGATGGACCTGCGGGTCCCGATCGCGCTCGACCTCGTCGAGTGCTGGGACCGCGACGTCGCCCGGTCCGTCGAGCGGTACGTGGTCGACCTCATGGCACCGGACACCGAGGTGACGGTCGTGCTCCCGCGGCGGGACTTCGCCCGCGTGACCCAACGCCTGCTCCACGACCGGACGAGCCGCGGCATCGCCCGGGCCCTGGGCCGGTACGAGCACGTGGACGTGACCGTCGTGCCCTACTTCTTCGGCAGGGACGGGTCCACCACGGGCGCCGCGGCGTCGACGCGGGACGCCGTCGCTGCGACCTCCGACCAACCA
>CAVUTN010000013.1:0-57278 GCA_963744515.1 uncultured Actinomycetes bacterium
CGACGGGTGGCAGCTCGGACTCGGCGATCGTCTCGCGGTAGTAGCGGCCCAGGCCATCGAACGTCGGCCCGCGCTGCACGGTGACGCCGGTCGGCGGGACCTCGGCGAAGCGGATCGTGTTGTTGGGTTCGGAGACGATGGCCTCCGCGAGGTCGGTCCCGACCTTCTTCGCGTCCACGTCGAACGCCGCGACGAGCTCGATGTCTCGGATGTGATAGCCGCCGAGGTCGACATGCATCAGGCCCGGGACGGTGTCCGTCGGGTCGGCGTCCTTGTAGTACTCGAGTCCCTGGACGAGCGACGACGCGCAGTTGCCGGCGCCGACGATCGCGAGTCGAACCTTGCTCATGTTGCGCGCTCCTTCCTGCGAAGCGCGCGGCCGGTGCTCCGGCGCTTCGAGCCCCCTGTCGTCGTCTCGGTGGTTCGGCGCTCCGCGGTGATGAGGCCGTTCAGCCACGCGATGTCCTGCTCGGTGCTCTCGCGGCCGTGCTGCATCAGCGACATCGTGTACATGTCGCCGCTCGTGGTCGCGAGCGAGGTCTGGATCGTCATCAGCCGCTCCTCGAGGAAGGCCCGCCGGCGTTCGAGCAGGCGGATCCGCGTCTCGGGCGACACGTACTTGAAGAACGCCATGCGGACGCGGAAACGGTTGTCCTCGCCCGAGGACTCGGGTCCCGAATCCTCGAGCAGCTCCTTGAACAGCGCCTCACCCTTCTCGGTGATGCGGTAGACGTTCTTGCGACGGCCGACCTCCTGTCTGTCGAAGATCTGCTCCACCGCGCCCTGGCGCTCCAGGCGCTTCAGCGATGGGTACAGCGAGCCGTACGACACCCGCCAGAACCCTCCGAGCGAGTCGGTGAGCCGCTTCGACAGCTGGTAGCCGTGCATGGACCGCTCCTTGAGCAGTCCGAGGATCGCGAGCTCCAGCATGCTGAACCTATCCCTTCCCTGGTCCTTCACGTTGCGTTTCGATATATCGCTTCGATATATCTACCCGCTATGTCGGGGATGTGTCAACCACCCGTGTATCCCTGGGGACCGGGGCCGGATGGCGGCCAGCGGCCAGGGCGAGCGCGGCCGCCAGCACGCCCGCGACGCCGCACGAGATCCAGAGCAGATCCGGGCTGAAGGCGTAGGCGAGGGTCCCGAGCGTGGGCCCCACGATGGCCCCGAGCGCGAACATCACGCCCAGCGAGGCCTGGTACCGGCCGCGGGTGTGTTCGGGCGAGCGATCGGCGACGAACGCGCTCGCGACCGGGGACGAGATGATCTCGCCGAGGGTCCAGATCAGGACCATCACCGCGAGCGCCGGGATCGACTTCGCGACCACCAGGGTGGCGAACGCCAGACCCACCAGCAGCGTGCCGAGCGCGACCATCCGCGTTCGCGATCGCCGCCCCGTCCAGGAGGTGATCGGGAGCTCGAGCAGGACCACGATGATGCCGTTCAGCGCCTGGAGGGCGCCGTAGACGGACGTGGAGTAGCCGGCCGCCTGGACGTGCAGCGGGAAGGTCGCCACGTTCTGCATGTAGATCGACGCCCCGATCAGGATCGCGCCGAGGAACAGGAGGAACCCGCGATCGGCCACGATCGCGCGGGTCGCGCCGGTGAGGTGGCGTTCCTCGTGTCGCGACGTGCGCGTGCCGTGCGGCAACGCGATGAGCGAGATCACGCCGAACGCGGCCGACGAGACGGCGTCGCCGATGAACAGGTAGGAGAACGAGCGATCGGCGAGCAGCCCGCCAAGGGTGAGTCCGCAGGCCCAGCCGACGTTGATCGCGAGCCGGAACACCGCGAACGCGGCCACCCGCTGCTCGCTCGGCACGAGGTCGGCGATCAACGCGGACGCGGCGGGGCGATGCATCTCGGCCACGAGCGCGAGCAGCAGCATCAGCGCGTAGATCATCAGCAGGCTCGACGCCTGCCAGAGCAGCAGCGTGACGACCGACGCGCCGAGCATCGAGAAGCCGATCGCGTTCTTGCGGCCGATCCGGTCGGCGAGCCATCCACCGAGGAACTGCGCCGCGACCCCGCCGATCCCGTACATCGCGAGCGCCAACCCCGCCTGCGGCACCGAGAAGCCCTTGCCCGTGAGGTACAGCGTGATGAACGGCATCACGAAGGTCCCGAGCCGGTTCACGAACGTCCCGCCGAACAGCACCCATGCGGCGGGCGGCAGCGATCGGAGGTTCTGGCGGAGGCTCGGGCGGGCGGGTTCCATCGGTCTCAGCCTAGGAGCGGCGGGCGACTATCGGCGGTAGTCGCGCACGTAGGCGGGCGGGTCGATCCCGCTCGGCAGGAGCGGGTCGGGTTCGGGCTCGCCGGGCACCGTCGTGAGCGGGAGGACGCCGGCCCACACCGGCAGCTCGAGGTCCTCCTCCTCGTCCTTCGGCGGGCCGGTGCGCACCTTGGCCGAGGCCTCCTCGAGCGGGATCGCGAGGATCGTCGTCTGGTTCAGCTCGCGGTCGTTCGGCAGGCGGGCGTCGTCCGCACGTCCGCGCACGACGTGCTCGACGAGCGCGCGCTGCGCCTCGAACTTCTCGGTCGGGTCGGTGACCTCTCGAGCGCGCCCGTACACCACGACCGAGCGGTAGTTCATCGAGTGGTGGAACGCGCTCCTCGCGAGCACGAGCCCGTCGAGCAGCGTCACCTCGGCGGCGACGGGCGCGCCGCCCTTCGTCGAGCGGAGCGTCCGGCTCGCGTTCGAGCCGTGGACGTAGAGGGTGTCGCCGACCCGGGCGTGGATCGTCGGGATCACGCGCGGCTCACCGTCCTGGACGTACGCCAGGTGGCAGATCAGGGCCTCGTCCACGATCGCGTCGATCGTGTCGCGGTCGTAGACGCCGCGTTCGGGGAGTCCGGCGGACGCGCGTGCGCTCGGAGGGAGGTGCCGCGGCCGCGCTCGCGTCGGGCGCGCTCGGGTCGTGTTCCTGCTCGATCCCTGGCTCGGTCCGCTCCGCCATGGGTCGGATGCTACCGGCCGTGTCCACCGGCGTCGGACGCCGACGGTGGTTACGACATCGGTCCGCTCGAACCGCCGTCGCCCCGTTGCTGGAGGAAGCGCTCGATCTCGCCCACGAGCTCGTCGCCGGTCGGCAGCTCCTGGTTGTCCACGACCGACTCGAGGCGCTCGACGTAGGTGCGCGAGTCGTCGTCGGCCTGGACGATCTGGTCGAGCCGCTGCCGCTGCGCCATGGCCTCGTCCGGCAGCCCGTCGAGCGGCGGCTCGACGCCGAGGTGCCGCCCGAGGTGTTCGAGGATCGCGATCGCGGCGGCCGCGTACGGGCCGCCGACGTAGTGCGGCACCTGGGCGTAGAAGCCCACGGTCGGCATGCCGTCGTCCGCGACGGTCTTCTCGATCGCCGACAGCGCGGCGGACGGGACGCGGAGCAGTCCTGCGGGCCCGACCTGCTCGTCCTCCTGCAGCAGGCCCTCGCCCGATGCGGTGGCCAGCACCGGGACGGGACGCGTGTGCGGCACCGCCGTGGGGATCGCGCCGAGGCTGACCCACTGCGTCACGCCGAGCCGCCGGGCGACCGACAGCACGTCCCGCCCGAGCTCCTGCCACCGGAAATCGGGTTCGGCGCCGGTGAGCACCAGGACGTCGCGGTCGCCGAGCCGGCGGTGGCGCAGCGTGAGCTCGGGCCACGTGAGCTCGCTCAGCCGGCCGTCGACCACGTCCAGCACCGGCCGGCGCGACCGGAAGTCGAACAGCAGGTCGGCGTCGAACGTCGCGAGCGGCGTCGCCCCGTCGGCGAGCCGCTCCGCCGCCGTCGTCGAGGCGCCCGCCGCGTCGATCCACCCGTCGAGGGCGGCGACGATCGCCGGGGCGACGAGCGGTTCGGTCGGTTCGCTCAACAGGTACAGGGGCACGGACCGAGGATAGCCCTCGGTCGCTTCAGGGACGGACGAGCAGGCCCTCGAGCCCGCGGATCACGTAGTTCGGCTTCCAGGCGGGCTCCTCGACCAGCTCGAGGTTCGGGAAGCGGTCCATCAGCGTCGTGAACGAGACCTGGAGCTCCTGCCGGCCGAGCGGCGCCCCGAGGCAGAAGTGGATCCCCGCCCCGAAGGACAGGTGCGGGTTCGGCTCGCGGGTGAGGTCGAGCTCGTCGGGCCGCTCGAACACGGAGGGGTCGCGGTTCGCCGAGCCGAACAGCAGACCGAGCTCCGCGCCGCGCGGGATCTCCACGCCGTGGATCTCGAAGGGTTCGAGCACCCACCGTTCGAACATCTGCAGCGGCGTGTCGAACCGCAGGAGCTCCTCGATCGCGTTCGGCAGCAGCGAGCGGTCGGCGCGGAGCTCGCGGAGACGATCGGGGTTGCGGAACAGCGACCACCATCCGAGCAGCGTCGAGTTGACCGTCGCCTCGTGCCCCGCGTTCAGCAGCAGCACGCACGTGCCGACCAGCTCGTCCTCGGTGAGTCGCTCGCCCTCGTCCACGACGTGCGCGAGCTGCGAGATCAGGTCCTCGCCCGGGTCCCGCTTGCGCTCCCTCGCGAGCCGGCGTAGGTAGTCGGAGAACTCGTTGCTCGCGCGGACCGCGTCCTGCTGCATCTCGGTCGACGGGTTCAGCTCGTACATCTTGCAGATGTCGGCGGACCACGGGCGCAGGTGGTGCCGGTCGGCCTCCGGGACCCCGAGCATCTCGGCGATCACGGTGACCGGGAGCGGTTCGGCGACCCGGAGCAGGTCGAACTCGCCCGCGCCGTCGAGCTCGTCGACGAGCCCGTCCATGATCGACTGCACGCGCGGCCGAAGCCCCTCGACGAACCGCGGGGTGAACGCCTTCGACACGAGCCGCCGCACCCGGGTGTGGTTCGGGGGCTCCATGTCCAAGATCCCGGCGTTGATCAGATCCCAGAACGGGGCGTGCCACTCGGGCGGAGGCGGAGTGGCCCATCTCGGCGTGCGAGGCGAGGTGCCGGTACGTGCGCCCGAACCGTCGATCGCGGAGCAGGGCGTTGACGTCCTCGTACCGCGAGATCAGCCAGTGGTCGGTGGCCTCGTCGTAGCGGACCGGCTCACGCTCGCGCAGGTCGGCGTAGGCCGGGTACGGGTCGGCGATGAACTCGAGCTCGGTGGGGGCGAAGTCCATCGTTCCCGACTGTAGCGCCGGGCGCCGCAGCCGGGGACGGAACCGCGGACCTCCCGGTGGTCAGGCGGTCGCGCTCGAGCCCGTATCCCAGGCCGAGCGGTCCTCGCGCATCCGACGCATCAGCGCGTAGGCGGCCCCACCCAGCGCGAGCAGGAACACGCAGCCAGCGGCCCTTGTGCGAACGCTCCTTGTGCCGTCCTCGGGGTCGCCGCTCGGGTCCATGCGCTCCTCGAGCAGGTCGAGGATCCGATGGTGCTCGGTCCGGGACTCCTCCACCTCGTCGCGCAGGAGCTGGTTCTCGAGGCGGAGGCGTTCGGCCTCCTGGCTCGAGCGGTCCAGGCGCTTCTCGAGCATCCGGTCCTTCATCCGGTGGCCGGCGGCCCCGGCCCTGAACCGCGCCGCGGAGCCGTAGCCCTTCATCGTTCCGGTCATGCCCATCGTGCCTGACCTCCTCGTCTCGGGGACACCGGGTGGATACCCACCGGACCCGGGCGCGAACCGTCCTCACGCGGCGGGCGCGATGTTCTGGTTCGAGCGGAACAGGTTGGTCGGGTCCCAGCGCGTCTTCAGCTCGACGAGGCGCTCGTACTTCTCGGCGCCGTACGCGGCGCGAACGCGGTCGGAGCCCTCGTCACCGAGGAAGTTCACGTAGACGCCGCGGGCCATCGGCTCGAGCTCGCCGAACAGCGACCGGACCCAGGCGACGTGGTCGGGCGCGCCGTCGGCCTCTTCGGGGAGCCACACGCCGTTGATGTTCACGTCGAAGGCCGGCGATCGCCCGGCGTACGCGGTGTCCATCTCGCCGATCCGCGACATCGCGCCGCCGAGCTGGAACGCGACCGCGTACGAGCTGCGGCGAGGTGATCCGTTCGGTGTGGTCGACGATCGCGTCGACGGCGGGTTCGTCGATCTCGTCGAGCTCGACCGACTTCCAGTAGTAGTGCCACCCCGGCGTCACCGCGGCGTCGAACATCGCCTGGTGCTCGAGCCACGGCTTCGGCGCGCAGAGGTCGAGGATCGGCCCGAGCGCCCGCATCGGCGCGAGGACCGCCTCCCCGTCGTCGAGTCGGACCGCACCAGCACGCGACGACGATCCAGACCGGGACGCCGTGCAGCGGTTCGGGTATCCACGGCGCCGGCGGCGCGCGGCGGACGTTCAGGACCGTCGTGAGCTCGTCGGGCGCCTCGGCCGCCCACGTCCGGTAGGTCGCCATGACCTCGGGGCCACGTTCGAGCGGGAAGAGCATCGGCCCCGCGAGCACGATCGGGCCGATCGGGATGCGCCCGGAAGCGGAACGAGGTGACGACGCCGAAGTTGCCGCCGCCGCCACGCAGGCCCCAGAACAGGTCCGCGTGGTCGTCCTCGCTCGCGGCGACGAGCTCGCCGTCGGCCGTGACGACGTCGGCACCCACGAGGTTGTCGATCGTCAGGCCATGCTTGCGCGTCAGCCAGCCGATCCCGCCGCCGAGCGTGAGCCCGGCGACGCCGGTGTGCGTCACGATCCCGGCCGGCACCGCGAGCCCGAACGCCTGCGTGGCGCGATCGAGCTCGCCGAGCGTGACCCCGGCCCCGACCTCCGCGAGCCCGGCGTCCGGGTCCACCCGGACGCCCTTCATCTCGGACAGGTCGACGACCAGGCCGTCGTCGCAGAGCGCGAGCCCGCCGACGCCGTGCCCGCCGCCTCGAACGGACATGCGCAGGTCGTGCTCGCGCGCGAAGCGCACCGCGCTGACCACGTCGTCCGCGTCCGAACACCGCGCGACGAGCCCGGGCCGCCGGTCGATCGCGCCGTTCCAGATCGACCGGGCCTCGTCGTATCCCTCGTCGCCCGGTCCGAACAGCCGGCCGCGGAAGCGCTCGGCGAACGCTCGCAGCGCCGGCGCCGGCACCGAGCTCACGGGCGCGTCGTGGGCCGTCATCGTCCTGGCCGAATCGTTGGCGTCTGACCCGCAGCCGCGTTCACGCGCAGACTCCCTGCGTGGACGAGGAGCTCCCGGTCGGCGAACCCGTGGACACCGAGCCCGCTCGTCCGCCCGAACGCCGGCCGCTCGAGGGGCGATACGTCCGGGTCCGCCCGCTCGCCCCCGACGCGGACGCCGAGCCGCTGTGGGACGGGTCGCACGACGGCAGCGCGCAGGCGGACCGCTTGTGGACCTACATGTACGAGCCGTTCGCCGACCGAGCGGCGATGCGGGATTGGCTCGACGGGTGCGCCGCCTCGAGCGACCCGTTGTTCATGACGATCGAGTCCCGCGACGCGGGTCCGGTCGGCATGGCGGCGTTCATGAACATCGTGCCGGAGCACCGGCGGCTCGAGATCGGGCACATCTGGTACGCGCCGTCCGCCCAGCGGACGGAGGCGAACACCGAGGCGGCGTACCTGATGATGCGGGAGTCGTTCGACGAGCTCGGGTACCGCCGCGTCGAGTGGAAATGCGACGCGCTGAACGCGCGTTCGCGCGCGGCGGCGCTGCGGCTCGGCTTCACGTTCGAGGGGGTGTTCCGCGCGCACATGATCGTCCGCGGTCGGAACCGCGACAGCGCCTGGTTCTCGCTCCTGGACACGGAGTGGCCCGCGGCGCGGGACGCGCTCGAACGGTGGCTGGACGCGGACCCCGAGCGGCGGTCGCCGCTCGCGTCCCTCCGTGGCGTGGCCGGCTGAGCCGGTCTGGTCAGGCGTACGCGGGCGCGTTGCCCGCGCGCCACTTGATGCCGCAGCCGATGCTCGCGCGCTGGTCCTGCGACACCGGTCCGCCCGAAAGGACCGCGTCGATCGCGGCGCGGAGGTCTGCGCCGGTGACCGGGAGCCCGTTGCCCGGGCGGCTGTCGTCGAGCTGCCCCCGGTAGGCGAGCGCGCGGTCGGCGTCGAACAGGAAGAGATCGGGCGTGCACGCCGCCGTGTACGCCTTCGCGACCTCCTGGGTCTCGTCGAACAGGTACGGGAAGGCGTAGCCGGCCTCTCGGGCCTCCTCCGCGAGTCCCTCGGGCGCGTCCTCGGGGTAGTCGTCGGGATCGTTCGAGCTGATCGCGACGATCGCGAGCTCGGAGTCGGCGAAGTCGCGACCCAGCCGCGCGAGCTCCGCGCGGACATGCTTCACGTACGGGCAGTGGCGGCAGATGAACATCACGAGCAGCGCCCGCTTCGCGTCGAAGTCCCGGATGCTCACGGTCTTGCCGGTCACGACGTCGGGCAGCTCGAAGTCCGGTGCCTTGGTCCCGAGCGCGAGCATGGTGGAGGGGACGGCCACGACGTCATGTTAGCGGGCCGAGGGAGCTACAAGGGCAGCGCTTCGATCCGCTCGCGGATCCGAGCGATCTGCGGGACGATGCCTTTCCGTTCGAACGATGCGAGTGCCCGCTCGAACGCCGCTCGGGCCTCGTCCTGCCTGTCCGGCCGCCTCGAGCACACGACCCTGCAACTCGTATGCATCGCCGATCATCCCGACATAATCCGTCGATCGCACGAATCCGAGCACCTCGTGCGCCATCGCGCTCGCTGCGTCGTGGTTGCCTCGGCTCGACAGGATCAGCGCAAGCGCCTCGCGCCAGCCAGCCTCCGAAGCGAAGTCCCCCTCCGCGGTGAGCGCTTCGCTGCGGCGAGCCGCCTCCTCGGCTTCGTCGAACCGCCCTTGCTCGCACAGCGCCGATGCCAGGCCGGCCAGGAACGTGGAATTGAAACCGGTCTCTCCGAGCCGATCGAGCAGCTCGACGCCTTCGCGGAAGCCGCGCTCGGCTCGTTCAGGACTTCCGAGGATCATCTCCATGTTGCCGGTCGCGAGAAACGTGATCGTCATGATGCTCGGGTCGCCGAGCTCCGCCCAAAGGTCGCGTGCGCGTGCCATCTCGGCTCGGGCGTCGTCGGCGAGACCCTGCATCGCGAACAGCCCCGCGCGGACTGATCCGAATGCAGCATCGTCGACGATGCTCCCGGAGACGAGCTCGAGAGCTCGCTCGACGAGCTCCAACGAGTCGTCCACGGGGAGCGGACCGAAGAAGGCGGCGCTTCCGAACCCCTCCGCGACAGCGATCCGGTCTCGATACGACTTGTCACGGGCCCGCTCGGACAGCCGCTGCGAAACGGCGAGGCTCTTCATGCAGTGGCCCTCGTAGAAGTCGAGGCGCCCGACCGCGAGAAGCGCGCGGAAGACGCCGTCTTCGTCGCCGATCTCTTCCAGCCGGCGGAGGACCCGTTCGGCGTCCTGTCGAGTCTTCGCGCTTGGGTACGACGGGTCGACATGCGCGCGTGCATCGATCCGGACGAGCTCGGCGCGAAGGGCGTGCTGCTCGTTCCCCGCGCTCTGGGCAGCCGCGACGGCCTGCGGTTGCAGCCTCCATCGCGGCAGGGAAGTCGTTGAGCTCGCTCAACGCCGAGGCGAGCACAGTGAGCGCATGGGCGCGCGTGGCGCCCTCGGAGAACTCGGCGCACCGCTCGAGCAACGACTGCGCGGTCGCGTAATCGCCCCGCTCGTGCGCGCGGTCGGCCGACGAGAGGAGCCGGGCCGCTGCCGCCTGGGCGAGCGCTCGCGCCCGCTCGTCCGGGGGACCGAGCTCCACCCGGTAGCGATATGCCTGCTCGAGGTGGTACGCGAGGATCTCCTCGTATTCGGGCAGGCGATCGCCGGCCGCCTGTTCGAGCCAGGCCGCGAAGCGCTCGTGAAGGTCGGCGCGTTGCTCCTTCGGCATCGCCTGATACGCGGCATCGCGGATCAACAGGTGACGGAACCGGAAGGCGTCCTCTCCGGCGAACTCGGCGCGATCGGGGCGGATCAGCTCCTTCCTCGCGAGCGCGAGCAGCCGCGGCCGGACGGTCGGCTGTTGCGCCTTTGGGGAGAGCGTGGTCACCGCGCCGGCGTGGAAGACCTTGCCTTCGACGGATCCCCGCTCCATCACGCCTCGCTCTTCGGCGTCGAGGCGATCCAGGCGCGCGGCGAGCAGCAGCTGGATCGTCGGCGGGACCGTGACGTTCGCCAGGTCCTCGACGGGCCGCCACGAGCCGTCCTCGAACCGCAGCAGCCCGTCGTCGATCAGCATGCCGAGCATCTCTTCGACGAACAGCGGGTTGCCCTCGGCCGCCTCCAAGATCCTGGCTCGGGCGGTGGCGGGGATGTCCGCGCGGCCGAGCAGGTTGTCGACCAGGTGGGAGACCTCGTCGCCCGCGAGCGGTTCCAGCAGGATCGTCGTGGCGTTCATCTTCCCGCCGCCCCAGTCCGGGCGGAGCTCGAGGAGCTCGGGCCGCGCGACGCACAGGAGCAAGAGCGGCGCGTCACGTGTCCAGTCCGCGAGGTGCTCGACGAGCTCGAGGAAGTTGGGCTCCGCCCAATGGATGTCGTCGAACACGCACACGAGCGGTCGCTCGTGTGCGAGATGCTCGAGGAGCTTGCGGACGCCCCACTGACCGTCCTCGGCCGCGACCGGCTCGCCCCACGAGAGCAAGCCGGCGACGAGTGCGACGATGCGATCGCGGTCCTCGGCGCCCTCGACGAGGGTCGCGAGCTTGGATCGAGCGGTCGCGAGGTCGTCGGTGCGTCCGACACCCGCGGCCTCCTGCACGATCTCGACGAGCGGGAAGTACGTGATGCCCTCGCCGTAGGAGAGGCACCTGCCGCGCAGGACCGTGGCCTCGGTCCCCGGTCCGACGAACTCCCAGACCAGCCGAGACTTCCCCACGCCGGCGGGCCCGAGGAGCGTGAACAGGTGCGACGTCCGCTCGGTGACCACGCGGTCGAGCGCGCGGTCGAGCATCTCGAGCTCCTTGTGCCGCCCGACCATCACCGAGTCGAGATGACGGACGTGTCCCGCGGTGTCTTCCAACACCACGGTCAGGCGGAAGGCGCCGACCGCCTGGGTCTTGCCCTTCAGATCGAGCGGCTCGACCGGCGTGACCTCGACGGCGTCCTTCACGAGCCGATGCGTGCTCTCGCCCAGCAGGATCTCGCCCGGGGCCGCCGCCTGCTCGAGGCGGGCGGCGACGTTCACCGCGTCGCCGGTCACCAGGCGTTGACCACCGCTCGGGTCACCGGCGACGACCTCGCCGGTGTTCACCCCGATCCGCGCGGCGAGACCGACGCCGTGGTCGCGTTCGAGGTCGTGGTTCAGCGTCTCCAGCGCCGTCCGCATCCCGTCCGCCGCTCGAACGGCTCGCAGCGCGTCGTCCTCGTGGAGCTGTGGGATCCCGAACACCGCCATCACGGCGTCGCCGATGAACTTCTCGACCGTCCCGCCGTGCCGTTCGATCACCTTGGCCATCTCGTCGAAGTAGCGGCCCATGACGCGGCGGAGCGCCTCGGGGTCGAGGCGTTCGCCGAGCGCCGTCGACCCCGTGACGTCGGCGAACACGATCGTGACGACCTTGCGGACCTCCGAGGGGCGTTCGGTCTCGGTCAGGGGCGTGGCGCAGTTCTGGCAGAAGCGAGCTCGGTCGGCGTTCTCCTCACCGCAGTTCGGGCAGATGCGCACGCCCGAATCCTAGGCCGACGTGGTTCGGTCGACGCGCACCTCGAACGTCGGGACCGGCTCGGGCTTGCCCTTGAGGTCGAGGTCGCCGAAGGGTTCGGCGGCCACCTCGTCGCGAACGGCCTCGTACGTTGCCTGGCCGATCAGGATCCCGCCGGGGGAGCCGCCGACTGCAGCCGAGCCGCGACGTTCGTGGTGTCGCCGATCGCCGTGAAGCTGCGGTGCGCGCCGGCGCCGACGTTGCCGAGCGCGGCCGGCCCGGAGTTGATGCCGATGCGGAACCTCGGCCAGTCCGGGTGGTCGCCGGAGGTCTCGCCCACGGCGAGCTGCATCGATCGCGCGGCGCGAACGGCGCGCAGCGCGTGATCGGGTTGGTCCTCGAGCGCGTTGAACACGACCAGGATCGCGTCGCCCGCGAAACGTTCGATCAGGCCGCCCTCGCGTTCGGTGACGATCGGGACCGCGGTCGCCCAGTACGCGTTCAGCATCTGCACGACGTCCATCGGCGAGCGTCCGTCCGAGAACGTGGTGAAGCCGGCGAGATCGGCGAACAGGACCGACACCTCCGCCTCGCGCCCGCCGAGCTCGGCCATCGACGGCTCCAGCTCCAGCCGGTCGGCGAGCGCGGGCCCGACGTACGGGCGGAACAGGTCGTCGACGCGGGCCATCTCGCGCGCGGCGCGTTCGAGGAGCGCGACCTCCTCGGACCCGAACCCGTCGCGCCGGAGCCGTTCGAGCGCGGGCTCGAGCGACTCGCGAGTCGCGGACCGACGGCATCAGCTGCGCGATCGCGGCGGAGGAGCGCCGGTCGATGCGTTCGAGCGTCTGCTCCAGGTACAGCCCGCCGAAGGCGGCGGTGACCGAACCCTCGCGCCGGAACTCGCCTCGGACCGAGATCGTCACGATGGCGAAGGCGATCGCCATCAGGACGTGCCACTCCCACCACGACGCGTGCCAGCTCCGCGCGAACGCGACGGCGATCAGCGCCTCGGCGAGCAGGAGGAAGGCGACCGCGACCGACAGCGGCAGCATCCGTTGCCGCGCCCGGAAGATCCGCAGGTACCGCCAGGCGGCGAACGCGTACAGCGCGACCCCGACCGGCGCGAGCAACCGGAACGCGATCGGCGCCTCCTCCTCGAGGGGCCGGTCGAGGAACGGCACGCCGGTGAGCGACCCGATCGCCCAGGCGACCAGCAGCAGCGCGAGGGCGCCGCGGATCCACGTTCGGCGACGCAGGATCCTCGTCCGCATCGTCGCGGCTGAGCTCGACCGCGGACGCGGCGGCGAACCCGGAGGCCAGGAGCAGGCCGATCGGCGTCGCGATGGCGAACCCCGAGTTCGGGTGGTCGAGCAGCACGCCCGGCGTCGCGAGCGCGTGCAGCGCGAGGAACCCCGAGCTCGTGATCAGCGCGATCGAGACGAGGAACAGACGCGCGTCCGCGCGCCGATGCGCGGCCTCGCTCGCGACGAGCGCCAGCGCGACGTTGATCAGCGCGACCGCGAGGACGAGCAGGAAGTGCGAGGGATGGTGCTCCCACATGACGTCGATGCTCGGGATGGCGAGGAGCAGGGCGAGCCCGACGAGCGGCAGCGACAGCAGCGCGCCGAAGAGCCAGACCCGCGGGCGGTCCTGCACGTCTCCCTCCATGGTTCGACGCGATGCGGCACACGCTCGGCGCGCTGACGAGGCACGTGCATGAGGCTCGGAGCGCACGTCCGCCTCCGGATAGTAGGCTATGTATCTCGGGCGCCGCCCGGGGATCCTCGACGAGCGATCGAACGGGCCTGGCCTGCGGACCGACTCGCCTCTCGCCTACGGATCGATCGTTTCGACGGACACGGAGGCGAGATGGCGCGAGGAAGCAGCGACGTCCTGTTGGGAACCCCCGAGCGCGGGAAGCGTTCCGTCGCGCGCGAGGAGAAGGGGCGGCGTTGCGCCGCGCTCGGATGCGAGACGGTGCTGTCGACGTATAACCGGTCGGCGACGTGCTTCGTGCACACCTCGCCGACGAGGCGACCGCCGCTCGAAGGGTCGTAGGCGAGTCCCCTTCGGGTGTCGAACGCACCGAGCGGCACCCGATGGAGCACCGGAGAACGAACGATCCAGGAGGAACGGATGCCCGACAGCATGGGCAAGCGGAAGCGCCGGGACGTGACCGCGCGCAAGCACGCCGCTCGCGAGGAGCGGCGGGTCGCCCGCGCGGGCAGGAAGAAGGATCGCGAGGCCGGTCTTATCGAGCCTGGTCCTCCCATCGGCCCCGCCGAGCAGAGCGAGTGGCTCGTCCTGGAGCCCGAGGTCGACGGCGAGGGTGCGGAGGCCCAGACCCCCGAGCCGAAGACCGCCGCCGCGCCGAAGACGCCCGAGCCGAAGCCGGCGGAGCCGGCGCGTTCGGACGCGGGGGCCCAGGGTGAAGGCGAAGCCGGGGCCTGAGGTTCCGTCCGGCATCACGCCGGTGCAGGGAAGCGGGAAACGAAGAGGACCCGACGCGGTGCGCCGGGTCCTCATGTCGTTCGGTTCGAACTAGACGGCGCGAACGTTCGCGGCCTGCGGGCCCTTCTGGCCCTGGGTCACGTCGTACTCGACCTTCTGGTTCTCCTCCAGGTTGCGGAAACCCTCACCGGCGATCGCGCTGAAATGCACGAACACGTCGGCGGTACCGTCGTCCGGAGTGATGAAGCCGAAGCCCTTCTCGGGGCTGAACCACTTCACGGTTCCGATTGCCACGTGCGATCCCTCCTTTCCTTCGCCGTCCGGGCCTGGTTGCTGCCCTTCACGGCGCCGGCCGTAGCAGCCGGTGGTGAGGGAACTGCTCGTAGCTGTAAAACCGCGATCGTTGCCCTCGTGACAACGGTACCATTTCGCCCACCGCCGAGGACCGCCGTCCTCGTGCCTTCGACGTGAGGCGTGCCTGGTGGCATCGTCTGGGCGCGCGAGGGGTACGTCTGGTCCGAGAACCCGGCCGTTGGGAGGTCCCACACATGCGCGAGGCCCGAGCACGAACGGCACGCAGGACGTTCCTCGGGCTGGTGCTCGCCGCCTGCTCCGTGGCGATCGTGGTCGCGCCTTCGGCGTTCGCGCAGGACGAGGGCTCGACGCCGGGTGCGGACGATCAGGTCGTGCTGACGGGCGAGCTGCTCGTCCCCGACGACGCCACGGTCGCGACGGCCGTGATCTTCAACGGCGACGCGACGATCGACGGGACCGCGACCGAGAGCGTGGTGGTCTTCAACGGCGACGTCGAGATCTCCGGGACCGTGGGTGATGACGTCGTCGCGTTCAACGGCCGCGTCGTCGTCCGTTCGGGCGCCGAGGTCAACGGCGACATCGCCAGCCGGCAGGCTGCACGGATCGAGGACGGTGCCACGGTGCGCGGCGAGGTGAAGGGGATCACCGGCAGGCTCGATCTGGAGGGGCTCGGCTGGATCGGGCGCTACGTGTGGTGGTTCGCGTACACGATCTCCACCCTCGTCCTCGGCCTCGTGCTCCTCCTGTTCGCCCCCGTCCTCGACCCGTCGCTCACCGACGTCTTCCGCCGGCGGACGGGCGGCTCCTTCGGGTTCGGGGCGGCGATCTTCTTCCTGCTCCCGATCGCCGCCGTGCTGTTGCTCGTCGCGGTGGTCACGATCCCGCTCGGCCTGTTCCTGCTGCTGGCGCTCGGCCTGCTCTACACGCTCGGGTACGTCGCCGGCGCGCACGTGCTCGGCAGATGGTTGGTGAAGCCTCCGAGCTCGCGGTTCCTGGCGTTCCTCATCGGGTGGATGATCCTGCGCGGGATCGGGCTGATCCCGGTCCTCGGCGGGCTCGTCTGGGTGCTGGCCTCGATCGCCGGTCTCGGCGCGATCGTGCTCGCCGCCCGGGGTTCCAGGCCGGCGGCGGTCCCGCCCGTGCCGGCGGCCCCGATCCCCGAGCCGCCACCCGCTGCCTAGGTGGTCGGCTCGCGTGGCTGATCGCTCGGCCGCGTCTCCGCGAGCCGCTGCGCGAGCACCCGCATCACGCCGATCCCGATGTCGGGTCGATCGTGGATCATGCTCTCGAACTCGCGGCGACCGATGCGGATCGCGCGCACGTCCCCGTCGGCCACGAGGGAGGCCATCCGCGGCCCGCGCGTGATCAGGGACATCTCGCCCACGACCTCGCCCGGGCCCCGCCGCGCGATCTCGGAGCCGCCGGCCTCCACGCGGACCGTGCCGCTCGAGACGATCAGGAGCTCGTCGCCCAGCTCGCCCTCGGACGCGAGGAGCTCACCGTCCGCGAACGAACGCTCCTGCGCGACCTCGGCGATCGCGCCGAGGTCGGCGGGCGCGAGCTCGTCGAACAGGGAGACGCGCCGCAGGAACAGCACGCGTTCGATCGCCGGCATCGTCGTCCCCGTCCGAGCCATCCCGTCCTTCCCCTCACGCCGTGCGATCACGGCCCCTGCGCAGGCCGCGACGAACGCATCATCGTCCGTCGACGCCCGTTCGAGCCAATCGTCGGGCAGGACCCGTCGAGGTCCACCGCTCGGCTCCCACAACATGAGGATCGGCGCGGCCAGGGCCACGTCGGTCGTTGCCTCGAGCGTCTCGAGCGCGTTCGCGACCTGCCCGGGGTCCCGGGCGTCGAGGCTCTCGACCGCGGACCGGACCGCGGCGCCGTCGGTCGAGAGCAACGAGAGCGCGCGCAGCGCCGAGCGGCCGCTCGCGCGGCCGCGTTCGACGCAGCGCGTCCTTCAGGAGGTGAGCCGCCTCACCGTCGGAGGGGACGGCGGCCGCGAGCGCGTCGTCGGCGTTCGCCTCGCGCGCGCGTTCGGCGACGAAGGCCCGGATGCGCTCGTCCCGTCCGCCGAGATCCATGCGCGCGAGCGTCCGCAGCGCGGCGTCCCACGTGGCCGGTCGATCCAACGCCCCGAGGACCGCGTCGATCGACACGATCGCCGAGCGGCGCCGCCGCGGCGACGGCGGCCTCGCGCACCCTCGGGCTCGGGTCGCCGAACGCGCGGATCGCCGGCCCGAGCGCATCCTCGGGCGCGACCCCCGCGAGGGTCGTCAGCGCGGCGGCCCGAACGCCGGGGTCCTCGTCGTCGAGTGCGGGCACCGCGAGCCCCGCGGCGGCGTCGGCCGGCGCGTTCGCGAGGTTGCGCAGTGCGATCGATCGCACGGCGGGGTCGGCGTCGGCCGCGAGCCCGATCAGCACGCGGGCGGCGGCGGCTGGCGTCGGCGCCCTTGGAGGCTGCGGCGGCGGCGGACGCGGCGACCGCGGGGTCGGGATCGCCGAGCAGCGGGAGGAACGCCTCGGCATCGAGCCGTCCGGGACCGGAGGCGAGGGCGTCGACGGCCTGCGCGCGGACCGCGGGGTCGGCGTCGCGCAGAGCGCGTTCGAGCGCCGCGGTGGCTCGGGGTTCGTCGACGTCGGCGAGCAGCTGGGCCGCCAGCCGCCGAACCTGCGGCCGGTCGTCGTCCATCGCGAGGAGCAGGGTGCCGAGCGCCTGGGCATCGGGCGCGAACGCGAACGGGACGCCCGCAACCGCGACGTCGGGGAACACCTCCGGCCGTCCCTCGCGCAGCGCCTCGACGAGCGCAGACGCGTACGACGCGCGCACGCGCCACGTGACGAACACGGCGATCGCGGCGGCCGCGAGCCCGATCGCGGCGAACTGACGCGGGGACAGCACGTCCTGACCGACGAGCGCGATGATCCCCGCGATCGCGGTCCCGGCCTGGGCGGGCCCGCCGTTCAGGAACGTCCGCACCTGGTCGCGTCGCGCGTCGGGGACGACGTTGGTGAGCGTCTCCCACGCGGGGGAGGCGACGCCCTGCAGCCACACCCCGTCGACGAACCGCAGCACCACGAGTGTCACGAAGCCCGCGCTGACCAACAGGATGCCGAACGACCCGACGTAGAGCAGGGGGAGCACGAGCATCATCGTCGCGATGCCGAACCGCGCGAAGAGCCGGTTGGTCACGAGCACCGAGACGAGGAACGCGGCGCCGGTCATCGCGGCCCAGAACAGCCCGAAGAACCCTGCAAGGTCGCCGGCGTCGGGGAACCGTTCGGTGGCGGCGGTCGCCCACGGCAGGTAGAGGGAGAAGAACAGGATCGAGAACAGCACGGCGGCGAGCGTCATCCACACGAGCAGTCGCGAGCGCCGCACGTAGCCGAACGCGACCGCCAGGTCTCGCCAGGGCGTCGCGTCGGCGCGCCGGGCCTTGCGGACCCGCGGTTGCGCGAGCGTCCCGGCCGCGGACAGGACCACGCGGCAGAGCCCCCACGAGATCGCGAGGGCGGCCGCCCAGACCAGGAGCAGGTTCTCGGTTCCGATCAGACCGCACGAGCGGGTCCGTGAGCAAGCCGCCGAGCACCGACCCCAGGATCTCGCCCGCGGCGAACAGCGGGAACAGGCGCTTCGCGCGCCGCGTGTCGGTGACGACGCCGGCGGTGCCCCACACGAACACGTTCTGCAGCAGGACCGCGAGCGCCACGGTCAGCCACAGCACCGGGAAGATCCACGTGCCGTCGGTGAGTAGCGCGATGCGTTCGGCGAGGACGACGGCTCCGAGCCCGGCCGGGATCGCGAGGTAGGCGCGGCGCCGGTCGACCCGCCCGAGCAGCGCGGCCAGACCCATCATGAACACGAACGCCGTCGCGCCCTGCGCGAGGTACATCAGCGGGAGCGCGTCGGTGCCGATCCGATCGAAGAAGAGCGCGTTCGCGCCGCTCTGCCCGATCGCGAGGCCGGCCATGCCGACGAACGACAGGGCGGTCATCGACAGGACGAGCCTCGTCTCGCCCGGACGGATCTTCAGCGCCCGCTGGAGCGCGCTCATCGCACGTACCGAACGAAGGACGCTGCGCAGGACGGCGTTCGTGCCACGTCGGTCAGCGGGCCGGCTCGCCCTCGGCGGGCTGACCGACGCGCAGCACCAGCGCATCGACCGGGTGACCCTTGAGGGAGACGTGCCGCCGCTCGAGACCGTCGTGCGTCATCTCGGCCGCTCGCGCGGTCGCGTCGGTCACGAGGATCTCGCCGGCCGCCGCCTGCGACGCGAGGTGCGCGGCGATGTTGACCGGGTCGCCGAGCGCGGTGAAGTCGCTCGACCCCTTCATCCCGACGACGCCGACGAACGCGACCCCGGTGTGCACGCCCGCGCCGAGCGGCACCCAGGGCTGCTCACCGTCCGCGTGACCCGTCGCCTGCAGCAACGTCCGGGCCGCGTCGACGGCTCGCCGCGCGTGGTCGGGGCCGGTCATCAGCGGGACGAAGAGCGCCACGACCTCGTCGCCCACGAACTTCTCGATGATCGCGTCGGCCTCGACGAGGACCTCCTTCGATGCCTTGTAGAACCGGTTCATGAGCCGTGTGAAGTCCCAGGTGGGCATCTGTCGGGCCAGCTTGCTCGAGCCGCGGACATCCGCGAACAGCATCGAGATCTCCACCTCGGCGCCGTTGATCTCCCCGTCCACCTCGGCGGTCGGGCACATCTTCGCGACGGCCTCGATGCCCTTGAAACACCGACCGCAGATCTTGGGGTTCTTCTCCCACGGCGTGTAGCCGTAGCGACGGAGCACGAAGGCGCCGGGGCCGCCGAAGGGCGCGGAGCAGAGCCTGCATCGCGGCGAGGAGGGGATGAACCGGAGCGGGCTCTTGTCCTGCAGGTGCGGGTGGGTGCCGTCCAGGAACGCCGCCCATTGCTCCTGAGGCGTCAGCTCCTCGGCCATCTCAGCGTGCAGCCTAGGCAATCGCGACGCGGTCGTCCCGGACGGTGATGCACTCGAGGGAGGCGTGGGCGGAGCCGAGGATGGGTAGGGACCCCTCTCCGAGACGGGAGGTGACCGATGGGCATCGCGCTCATCCTGTTGGGGCTGGTGGCGGCCGGTCTGGTCGTCGACTTCGCCGTGGAGAACTGGTCCGCGGCTGCGAACGACGTGTCCTTCTCGCTGTTCGGCGGCTCGTTCACGGCCACCCAGGTCGAGGTCGCGATCGGCGCGGCCGTACTCGGCGCGATCGCGATCGCGCTGTGCGTGCTCGGTGCCGGGCTCCTGCGCGGGAGCCGTGGCCGGCGGCGGACGACCAGGCGGCGGATCTCGGAGCTCGAACGCGAGAACGCCGAACTCCGGGAGCACCGCACCGATGACGGACGTTCGGGTCGTCCACGTCGCCGGACGCGAGCCCGTCGAGTCCGCGCGCTGACACGTTGCCATCACGCGTCGCCGGCGACCCGCTCCGATGGGGTCGCCGGCGGCGTCGTGCCTTCCGATCCGCACCGGAACTCGTCATGCGCGAGGGAACCCACCTCGGATCCGCTCGGTCGTGTCAGGGGAACGATCGAGAGGAGGCCCCGGGATGCGCGCACGAGGCAGGCGACCGAAAGCGTCCGCGACGGTCGGGATGGTGCTCCTCGGGGCGCTGGTCCTGTTGCCCGGCGTGGCGTCGGCGAGCGGCGGGGGCGGCTGCGGCCGGCCCGTGACCGACGCGCAGGCGTCCGGGGTCGACATCGAGGACTTCTGCTTCTCGCCGACGATCGTGCGGGTGGGGGTCGGCGACGCGGTGACGTTCACCAACCTCGATCCGGTCCCACACTCGGTCCTGGGCGCGAACGCGACCTGGGGTGATTACGCGGGGTTCAAGAAGAGGTCGGTGACCTACCGGTTCTCCGAGCCCGGCGTGTACCCGTACGTGTGCACGTACCACGTCGGGATGGTCGGCGCGGTCGTCGTGGGCGACGGCGTCGGCGGAGCGATCGGCACGTCGACCGCGGACGGGCCGGTCACCAAGGTCGACGCGTCCGACCTCGCGCTCGAGAACACGTCCGCCGTCGTCGACCGGCCGTCCGAGGCGAACGGTGCCTGGCCGGTGATCGTGGCCGCGGCGTTCGCGGTCGGGGCGTTCGCCCTGATCGTCGTGCGACGGCGGCGTTCGCCGGCCGCGCGTTCGGTGGAGGGTCGGTAGGCTCGACCGTGTGACCCGCCCCCGGGCAACGGCGGCCGAGCCCGCCCGCGTTCCGCCACCGGCCGCCGCTCGTGCACGTGTGGTCGTCGGGCTCGTGCTCGCCCTGCTCGCCGCGGCGTGTTCGTCGGGGGATGCGAGCGCGCCGCCGATCGGATCGACCGCCTCGGGAAGCGATGACCCGTCGTCGTCCACCGCCACGCCGTCGCCGGCCGGCGGCTCGACCTCGAGCCCGCCCGCCCTCGCCGACGCGCGGATCAGGCTCGTGCCGGTCGCGCGGCTCGAGCAGCCGATCGCGATGGCCATTCGGACCGGCGACCGCGCGCTGTACGTCGCCGAGAAGACCGGGCGGGTGGTCGCGCTCGCGCCGGGTTCGGATCCGAGGGTCGTCCTGGACCTCTCGGACCGCGTGTCCCTCGGCAGCGAGCAGGGTCTGCTCGGCCTGGCGTTCTCGCCGGACGGGCGCTTCCTGTACGTCGACTTCACCGACGTCGACGGCGACACGAACGTGACCGAGTTCGCGTTCGACGACGGCGCCGCCGACCCCGCGAGCGAACGCCGGGTGCTCTTCGTCGAGCAGCCCTACTCGAACCACAACGGCGGCGAGCTCGTGTTCGGGCCGGACGGGTACCTGTACGTGGGGCTGGGCGACGGCGGAAGCGCCGGCGACCCGATGGGCAACGCCCAGTCGCTCTCGACGCTGCTGGGGAAGCTGCTGCGGATCTCGCCTCGCCCCTCCAAGGGCGAGCCCTACGCGATCCCACCCGACAACCCGTTCGTGGGACGCGACGGCGCGCGACCCGAGATCTGGGCGTACGGCCTGCGGAACCCGTGGCGGTTCTCGTTCGACGCGGCGACCGGTGACCTGTGGATCGGGGACGTCGGGCAGAGCGCGTCGGAGGAGATCGACCTCGAACCCGCGGGCTCGCACGGCGGCTCGAACTTCGGCTGGGACCGGCTCGAGGGGACCCACCCGTTCGAGGGGAGCCCTGCCCCGGGCTCGATCCCGCCGGTCTTCGAGTACGGGCACGGCGACGGTTCGTGCTCCGTCACCGGCGGGTACGTGTACCGAGGCGAGCGCGATCCCGGACCTCGCCGGCGCGTACCTGTTCGGGGACTACTGCCGGGGGGTCCTGGAGGCGTTCGTCCCGCGTGACGGCCGGGCGACCCAGGTGCGCGCGCTCGGCCCGCGGGTCGATGCCCTCGCGTCGTTCGGGCAGGATGCGCGCGGCGAGCTCTACGTGCTGTCCTTGGCGGGGACGATCTTCCGGATCGCGACCTGACCCCGCGGGCATACGCGGCGCGGGCGAGCGGTTCTGCAGGACGCCGACGGATCGGAGGGCGAGATGGCGGAGACGGATCAAGGACCGGGGGGCGTGAAGGAGCTGGGGCACCTCGTGCTGTACGTGCGGGACCTCGGGCGTTCGGTGCGGTTCTACCGGGACGTGCTCGGCTGGCGGCAGGTGGGTCCCGAAGGCGACGGGCTGCCGTTCCCCGCGGCGATGTTCTCCGGCGGCCGAACCCACCACGAGCTCCTCCTGATCGAGGTCGGCCCCGACGCGGCGCCGATCCCGGCCGGGCGGCGGGTGGGCCTGTACCACTTCGGGCTCAAGGTGGGGGATACGGACGACGAGCTCCGGGCCGCGCTCGCGCGGCTGCAGGGCGCGGGCGTGCCGTTGATGGGCACCGCCGATCACGGCATGACGCACAGCCTGTACCTGGCCGATCCCGACGGGAACGAGATCGAGCTCTACATCGACGTCGAAGGGGTCGACTGGGAGGATCCCGAGGTGCTGATGTCGAGGCCTCAGGCGTTGCAGCTGTAGGTGCGCCCGTCGTTCACGGCAGCAGGGCGATCTCCTTGCCGCCGTTCGGCGTGGGGTTGCCCGTCCGAGGGGCGATCCCGCTCCAGACGATCAGGTCGGTGCCGGTCCAGGCGATCGCGCTCCCCGACCGCTTGTTGAGCGGCGAGGTCCCCGCCGGGACCGTCTCCCACGTGTCGGTTGCGAGGGTGTAGATCTGGAGGGCGTCGGGCCCGCACGCGGCCACGTACCGATCGCCGAGGTACGCGATCTGCCGTTCCGCCACCTCGCACGGCGCCTGCGCGCCGGTCCGCCACCGATCGGTCGCGGGGTCGTAGAACACGATGCTCGCGCGGTCGTCGCCGGTGCCGAAGACCTCCGTCCCGGTCCAACCCACCGGCATGAACGACGTCGCGGGCGCGCTCGCGAGATCGATCCTGTCGACCAGATCCGTCGTGAGGTCGTACGAGAAGAAGGCCGAGCTGATCGTGCAGGGGCCGTGGGGTGGGCACTCGTACGCGAGTCCGCCGACGAACAACCGGTCTCCGGACCACACGGCGCCGCTCGGACGCAGACCCAGCAGATCACCGAAACCCGTGAGCCGGTGCCACCGATCGGTGCTCGGGTCGATGGCGGCCGCGATCGGGACCGCGAGCCCGTCGCCCGCCGTACCGCCGACGATGACGAGCTCGGTCCCGGTCCACGCGGAGACGTAGCCCTCCCGCGGTCCGAGCGGCCCCCTGGACAGCTGCCGCCACCGGTCGGTGCTCGGGTTGTAGACCGCTCCCCCGGCCGGGCCGTCGGGCGAGTTCCCGGCCCAGAACAGGGCGCGGCGTCCCGTCCAGACCGCGGCCTGCCCCCCGCCACCGAGGACGCCCTTCGGCGCCGACCGGATCGAACGCCACGACCCACCGACCGGATCGAACGCGGCCCCGTCACCGACGGGCTCGACCGTTCCGGCGCGGACCACGCCTCCCCACACGATCATCTCGTCGCCGGTCCAGACGGCGCCCGCGTCCGCGCGTCCGGCGATCGGCGCCGTGGGGATCGGTTGCCACAGGGGGGTCGGGCCGGACGGGGTCGATGCCGCAGCGGGGCTCGCGAGCATCGCCGCGAGGGCCGGCACGAGGAACCACGACCGACGCGGTGCCGCCGGCAGCACCCGCAGGTCGTTCCCCGAGGCCGTCACACTGCCAGCCTCGCACCTCCGGGCGGATCCCGCGTGGCCGACGTCGCGGCCCCTCCGTGCGGCCCGGAGCCCGAGGCCATGGCGGTGGGTTCGCGGGACATCGGCGATGATGCGAGGGTGCCGCTCGATCTCGACGCGTACCTCGAACGCATCGGCTACGACGGGCCGGTCGAGCCCACGCTCGAGGTGTTGGATGCGATCCACCTCGCGCACGCGACGACGATCCCGTTCGAGAACCTCGACATCCTGCTCGGGCGCCCGATCCGGCTCGACCTCGCGAGCCTGCAGGACAAGCTCGTCCGCGATCGCCGCGGCGGCTACTGCTTCGAGCACAACACGCTGTTCGCCGCGGCGCTCGAGGCCGTCGGGTTCGGCGTCACGCACTTGGGCGCGCGGGTCCGCTTCGGCGAGCGGAGCGTGACCGCTCGAACGCACATGGCGTTGCTGGTCGAGGCGGACGGACACGGCAGGCTCGCGGACGTCGGGTTCGGCGGCGGCGGGGTCCTGCGCTCGCTGCCGATCGGACCGGGTCCCGAGCTCGACCAGTTCGGGTGGAGGTTCCGCTTGGTGGACGACGACGGCGTCCGCGTCCTGCAGACGCATCGCCCGAACGGGTGGATCGATCTCTACGCGTTCACGTTCGAGCCGCAGTACCCGGTCGACGAGGAGATGGCGAACCACTTCACCTCCACCCACCCGAGCTCGCCGTTCACCCGAACGCTCACCGCGCAGCTGTCCGGGCCCGAGCGTACGTTGATCCTGCGGGGGCGCAAGCTGATCGAGGAGACGCCTGCCGGCGAGACCTCGAGCCAGGTGCGCGACGACGAGCTGCTGGACGTGCTGGCGGAGCGGTTCACGCTGTCGTTCCCGCCGGGGACGCGGTTCGACGGCCCGCGCGGGGAGCCCTGACGGCTCACTACCGAGCAGCATCAGCACCTCGTCGGGATGCTCCTCGGCGTTCGCCTCGGCCACCGTGAAGCCGCATTTCTCGAGCACCCGGATCGAGGCGACGTTGGTGTCGGCCACCCCCGCGTAGATCGGCCGCTCGGAGACCTCGTCCAGGAACGCCGCGAGCGCGCGGGTGGCGACGCCGCGGCCCCAGAACTCGCGCCCCACCCAGTAGCCCACCTCGCGCCGGCCCTCGAACCCGAACAGGACGATGAAGCCCGCCACGGTCCCGTCGAGCTCGATCGTGCGGTTGACGCCGCTCGCATCCCGCAGGATCGAACCCCAGTGCGCCATGAACGCGTCGCGTTCCCTCGGCGGGAACGCGGCCATCCGGTACGCCTCGGGGTCTCGCTGGTGCTCGTAGAAGACCGGGAGGTCGTCCTCGGTGATGGCGCGCAGCCGTACCTCGCCGTCCGGCGGCCGGCCACCCGACCCCACGTCGCGGTCGCCGGTACCTACGGTCGCCCGACCTTCCCGAGCAGGTCGTCGAGCAGCGCGGGGCCGTCCTGGTCGATCAGCTCGTCCAGGTGAGGGTTCTCCACGCCGACCGACAGGACGCGGGCGGCGTCGATGGCGGAGCCGTCGCCGAGGTCGCGCCGGTGCAGGTACGCGTGGACCGAGAGCTCGTGCATCCCCGAGCGCCCGGTGAGCGACGCGAGGTCCGTCACCCAGCGCCCCGCGGTGGGGTGCTGCGCCGCCACGGCCACCGCGCACAGCGCATCGAGCACGTACGCGCGGACCCACAGGTGCGTGTCGCGTTGGCGGGCGCAGGTGGTCAGCGACAGCTCCATCGCCTCGACCGCCGCGCCCAGATCGCCGCGGGCCGCGTGCAGGAGACCGAACCCCCGCACCGCGTAGGCCTCCCAGCACGTGTCGCCCACCTGCGCACCGAGCGCGAAGGCGTGTTCGAACGCCTCGGACGCCCGGGCGATGTCGCCGCGCCGGACCCAGACCTCGGCGAGCAGCGCCTCGGGGTAGGCGAGGAACGCGGTCCAGCGTTCGTTGCGGCTGAGCGCGCGGCCGCGTTCGAGGGACGCCTCCGCGAGCTCGAGCTCGTTGCGCATCAGATGCGTTCGGCCGAGCACCGACTGCGGCCACGCCTCCTGCTTCACGTGGCCGACCGACGCCGCGAGCTCGATCGCCTCGCGGAACGCGGCCTCGGCCTGCGTGTGCGCGCCGACGTCGGCGAGCCCGGCGCCGGTCACCGCGCGGATGCTCGCGAGCTCGAGCGCGTCGCCGTCGGCGAGCTCTTCGGCGGTCCGCAGCAGGGGCCAGGCGCGCAGGTACTCGCCGCGCAGGACCTCGACGTAGCCGAGCTCACGGTGCGCCGATGCGGCGAGCGCGCGTTGTCCGGTGGTCTCGGCCGCCGCGATGCATCGGTGGAGCGCGGCGGCGCCCTCCTCGTCCTTGCCGCGCGTCGCGTGCACGAGCGCCGACCCGAGCGCGAGCTGCGCCGCCGCCTCGATCTCGGTCTCGCCCGCCTCGCGGCTGCCGGCCACGGCGTCGCGCAGGTTCGCCAGGCCCGCCTCGATCGCCCCCGCGTTCACGGCCGCCTCGCCCGACTCGATCAGGGCCTGCAACGCCGGGCGCCCGACCCCGATGGACGGCGATGTGGCTACCGGCTCGATCACCGCGGCCTCGGCGAGCTCGGGACCGGGTTCGACATCCAGCTCGCGGCGGAACAGGTCGATCGAGGCCGCGAGCTGGCGCTCGGCCGCGATCCGGTCACCGGTGCCGGCGAACGCGCGGATGAGGAGCACGTGCGCGTCCTCGTTCAGCGCGTCGGCGGCCACCATGCGCGTCGCGAGCTCGACCGCCGTGCGGGCGTTGCCCGACGCGAGCGCCCGAAGGGCGCCCTCGCGCAGCACCGCCTCGCCGAGCGCCTGCAGCCGCCGCCGCTCGCCGAGCAGCCACGCGGTGAACCCGGCGCTCGCGTCGACGTCCACGCCCTCGAGGAGCTCGCGGCCGAGCCCCGGCAGCTCGACCGCCTCGAGCGACGTCCCGGTCATCAGCACGTCCACGTCGATCACCGAACCCTCGGGGAGCCGGAGCTGCACCACGTTCCCGCTCCCCACCGTGTCCGGACCGCCCAGCAGGCGCCGGAGCTCGGACAGGTTCCAGCGCAGCGCGCCCGCCGGATCCTCGGCGTCGGGGAACAGGAGCTCGATCAGCTGCGAGCGGGTCGGCTGGCGTTCGGACAGGACGAGGTAGGCGAACAGCGCCCACACCTTCTTGCCCTTGGGCGGCGCGTAGACCACGCCGTCGCGGACCATCAGGGGAGGCCCGAGCAGGTGGGCGGCGATCGGCATGGCGCCATCCTGCGCGCACGAACCTCGTCCGACAAGACGCGCGCCTCTCACTCCCGCTCACACGCACGGGCCCTATCGTGGGCGCAACCGAGCGAGCGGAGGTAGCTCGATGCGGACGCTCCCGATCGACGAGCTGCGAGGACAGGTACGGGGCGAGGTGATCTCGTCCGAGGACGAGGGTTACGAGGACGCGCGGCGCGTGTACAACGGGATGATCGACCGGAGCCCCGCGGTGATCGTTCGGGCCGCGAACGCCGGCGACGTGATGGCCGGCGTGAACCTCGCGCGCGAGCACGGGCTGGATCTCGCCGTCCGTGGTGGCGGGCACAGCGTGCCGGGGTTCGGGACGTGCGACGAGGGCGTCGTGATCGACCTGTCCGGGATGCGCGGCGTGCGCGTGGATCCCTCGACCTCCACGGCGCGGGCCGAGGGCGGGGCGACGTGGGGCGACTTCAACGCCGCGACCCATCCGTTCGGTCTGGCGACGACCGGCGGCATCATCTCGACCACCGGGGTCGCCGGCCTCACGCTCGGCGGCGGGATCGGCTACCTCGCACGGGGGTTCGGCCTGTCGATCGACAACCTCGTGTCCGCGGACGTCGTGACCGCGGACGGGCAGCTGGTCCAGGCGAGCGAGCGGGAGCACGACGACCTGTTCTGGGCGCTCCGGGGCGGCGGCGGGAACTTCGGCGTGGCGACCTCGCTGGAGTTCCGGCTGCATCCGGTGAACGAGATCTACGGCGGTCCGATGTTCTACGAGCTGAGCGAGGTCGAGAACGTGCTGCGGTTCTACCGCGAGTACATCGCCGACGCGCCCGAACAGATGGGCGCGTTCCCCGCGTTCCAGATCGCGCCGCCGCTGCCGTTCATCCCGGAGGACCGGCACGGCGACACGTTCATCGCGATCGTGGCCTGCTGGGCGGGGCCGGTCGAGGAGGGCCCGAAGGCGTTCGAGCCGTTCCACGACGTCGCGCCGGTGGTGGCCGAGTTCGTCGGCCCGATGCCCTACCCGGCGCTGAACGGCGCGTTCGACGGGCTGTTGCCGCCCGGGCTGCACCACTACTGGAAGGCGAGCTTCGTGAGCGAGCTGACCGACGACGCGATCGCGGCCCACGCGACCCACGGACCCGACGTGCCCACCGTCCACTCGACGATGCACGTCTACCCGATCGACGGTGCCGTGCATCGGGTCGGCGCGAGCGACACGGCGTTCGCCTACCGGGACGCGAACTTCGCGACCGTGATCGTCGGGGCGTGGCCCGACCCCGCGCAGAGCGAGGCGAACATCGCCTGGGTGCGGCGCTACTACGACGCGGTCGCCCCGCACTCGGAGGAGGGCGGGTACGTCAACTTCATGGCGGGGGACGACCAGGACCGGGTCCGGGCGAACTACCGGGGCAACTACGATCGCCTGGTCGCGGTCAAGCGGACCTACGACCCGGGCAACCTGTTCCACCTCAACCAGAACATCGTGCCGTAGGGCCGCCCGCGGCGCCGGCTAGCGCGTCCCGGTCGTGGCGCGCCCGAACGCGCCGCGAGCTCCTTGCCGAGCGGCGTCGCGAACCGGGGCCGGATCCGCACGTCGCCGAGCCAGGCCGCGAGCCGCTCGCGCTCGGCGTCCAGGCGTCGGCGGCTCGCGGCGTCGAGGCGGGCGAAGAGCTCGACCACGACGTCGCCCTCGTCGGTCTGACCCCAGGCGCCCACGGCCCGGCCGTTCGCCCAGACCGTCGGGCCCGCGTTGCCGTTGCGGTCGAACAGCTCGGCCGCGTGGTCGCCGAGGTACCACCCTCGCTCCTTCCACCCCATCGTGGTGGGGTCGAGCCCGGGGAGCAGCGCGACCCACGGGTCGACGTCGCCGACGGTGTCGAGATCGTCCGGGGAGCACGTAGCCGATGTCGTCGCCCATCCGGACCGTGCGCGGCCTCGAGGGCGCCGAGCGTCGCCTTCGCCTGCGCGGCGGTCCAGCCGGTCCACCATCGGATGTCCGTCATCGTGGCCGGCCCGAACGACCGCAGCCAGCGCCGGAGGAGCTCGGAGCACGCCTCGGCGTGGTCGACCTCGGCGAGCGGAGCGCCCGAGCCAGTGCTCGGTCGTCGCCCAGCGGTACTGGCCGGACGTCCACGTCCCGAGCGGGCGCGTGCGCACGATCAGCCCCTCGGTCGCGAGCAGGAACAGCACCCGCGTCGAGACGCCCATCGTGCCGGCCCAGGTCTTCCCCTCGCCGAACGTGAGCTTCGCGCCGAGCTCGGGGACGTCGGCGGTGAGCTCGCGGGCGGTGGCCTCGCCGCGGGCCGCGATCGCGGCGAGCGTGGCCGCCTCGACCTTCGCGAGCCACGTCTCGCCGCGACCGGGTGGCGCCACCCCCTGCTGCTCGAGCATCCGGATCAGGCGCGTGCGCTGGCCGGGGATCAGGGCCTTCGTGCACGCCTCGTGCATCACCGGGGCGAGCTCGACCGGCACGACGAACAGCGTCCGCCGCATCCCGAGCATCCGCACGAGCGACCGGCGGACGTACAGCGCGTCCTCGAGGTCGGTGGGCTCGAACCCGTCGACCCGGGCCCACGACGAGAGGAAGACCGTCGCGGGATCGCTCGAGTGCAGCCCGACGAGGGCCGCCGCGGCCTCCTCGACCGTCGCGGCGCTCGAGGCGAGGAGGTGACGTGCGCCGAGCCGCGCCCGACGCTCCCGCACGCCGATGCGTCTCACCGCGACGCGGCCGGGCTTCGGTAGGTTCGGAACCGCACCTCGCGCCGCTCGGTCTCCGGCGCGAGGAACGCGAGCAGCCGCTCGCCCTCCTCGGAGACCGCCGCGCGATCGTCGCGTGCGACCTTCGCGAACGGCTCGACCCACAGGGTCGCCCGGTCCCGGTCGAGCTCCGCCTTCCACCGCGCCGCGCCGAACCCGTCGACCAGCACCGACCCCCACCCGACCTCGGTCCATCCCTTCAGGTCCGGCGGGCCGATCCTGCTGCGGTCGTCGTGGGCGAGCTGCAGGTTGTCGTACTCGGGCAGGAAGCGGACGGGCGCCGGTGTCGCGCGATCGGGGAGCGGGGCGCCCGGGACGTCGAACAGCTCGCGTCCGCGTTCGTCCCGGAAGGTGCGCAGCCGCGGGCGGAGGCGTTCGAACACGCTCTTCAGCCCGGTCAACCCCGACCACGACTGCGCGTCCGCCACCGCGGACGGGCCGAACGCGGTCAGGTACCGAAGGAGCATCTCGTCCGGTTCGGTGGTGCGCTCGATCGGGCGCCCGAGCCATCGCTCGACGGTGGTGAAGGCCGAGGCCCCGGTCCGACCCCAGATGCCACGCGGCGTGACCTGGACCGTGGGGAGCAGGTACATCGCGTAGCCGAGCGACGAGGCGTCGCGGTCGGGCCAGCGCTCCGCGATCGCCGCGACGAGCTGCGCGCGCGTGCGCGGCCGTCCGCGAACAGGTCCTCGAACATCGCGAGGAGCTCATCGACGTCGACGGTCCCGGCCGCGGTTCGGAGCGGGCTCGACCCGTACAGCACGCGCTCGACGACGGGCTGCATGAGCGGACGCAGGGCGAGGGCGTCGTCCGCCGTGACCAGGTGCAGCGTCCCGCGGAGCAGGGTCATGCGGACCGCGCGCCGCTCGGCGAGCGGCTCGGCCAACCTCTCGGGGCGGAACCGATCCAGGCGCGACCACAACGCGACGTAGGGATCTCGCGGCACCTGCGCCTGCATGCCGACGAGCCGTTCGACCGCGTCGAGCGCGTCGACCCGGCGCCGACGGAGCAGCATCTGGCGTTCGAGCAGCGCGCGGTTGAGCGCGCGGCGATCGAGGACGCGAGGTGCGGAGGGCGTCAGCGGAGCTGCGTCCCTTCGCTGATCCAGTTGGTGCGCCAGGTCACGCCGTCATCGTAGGAGAACGATTGTTCCCAGCGGTTGGCCGTCGGGGAGAGCACGCGCCAGTCGTAGCGGACCTTCACGGGGCGTCCGCCGATCACGTCGTCGCACAGGAACTCGCCCCGGCCGCCGGCGAAGCGGCCCTCGACCGGTTGATCGAGCTCTCCCGGGAAGCGGACCGACGCCCACCAGATCCGCCAGAGCCCGGTCTCGGGAACGAACAGCCGCAGGGTGAACCCCTCGAACGGGTCGCCGGTGGGCGGCAGCGACTGCGTGGAGAACGTGTCGACGTTGCCGAGCCCTCCCAGGATCGGCCCCGCCTCCCCGACGGCCTCGAACTCGACCCACTCGTCGCACGAGGGATCGAGCGTGTCGACGAGCTTGCGGTTGTGGATCCGCCGCCGTCCGAACAGGAAGTCGAAGTCGTGGCGGCCGTCCTCGGTCGTCTGTGCCTGCGCCATCTCGAGCACCTCCATCTCTCCAGGCCGTCCTCGCGACGAGCCTCCTCAGATCCTGCGTCGGTACCGGAGGATCGCGAGCGGCGCGAACACCGCGGTGATCACGACCATCCAGATCACGGAGGTGATCAGTGGTTCGGCCACCGGTCCTCCGAGCATCAGCCCCCGGGCCGCGTCGATCACCGAGGTGACGGGGTTCGCCTTCACGAACGCCTGCAACCATCCCGGCATCGTGTCGACCGGCGCGTAGGCCGAGCTCGCGAACGTGAGTGGCAGGATGATCATGAAGGCCCACGTGTTCACCGACTCCGGTGTGCGAGCCGTGATGCCGAGGAACGCCAACGGCCAGCACATCACGAGGCCGAAGGACAGGATGAGGACGAAGGCTCCCACCGCGCCGCCCGCCCCGCCGCCGAAGCTGAACCCGAGGAGCATCGCGAAGCCGATGATGATCAGGACGCTCCAGGCGATCCGTACACCGTCCGCGGTGATCCGCCCGCCGATGACGGCGGAGCGCGCGATCGGGAGCGAGCGGAACCGGTCGATCACGCCACGCTGGAAGTCCGCGTTCAGCGCGAGCGCGGTCGTGAACGGGAGGAAGCAGACGCTCTGGACGAGGATCCCCGGCAGGGCGAACTGCAGGTAGTCCTGCCACGAGCCGGCGATGGCGCCGCCGAAGACGAACACGAACAGGACGAGGAACATGATGGGTTGGATCGTCATCTCGACCAGTTGCTCGGGCGTCGCCTTGATGTGCAGCAGATATCGCCTGGCGATCGTGAGCGTGTTGGACACGAGGTTCGGGCGTCCGATCGGTTCGAGGGTGGCCGTGCTCATGCGCTCCTCCGTTCGGTCGTGTCGTCGTGGAGGTCGTCGTCCGTCGCGTGCCCGGTGACGGCGAGGAACACCTCATCCAGGCTCGGGCGCCGCATCGAGAGGTCGTCCACGGCGATGCCCGCGTCGTCGAGCCGCCGGACGGCCTGTCCGAGCGCGGATCGATCGTTGATCCGCACCGAGACGAGCTGTCCGTCGCTGTGCGTTCCCTCCTCGCCCTGCGCGAAGTCGGCGAGGATCTTCTGGGTCTCCGGCAGATCCGCGGGATCGGCAGGCTGCGCCTGGAGCACCTGCCCGCCGACGCGGGTCTTCAGCTCCTGGGGCGTCCCGGCGGCGATCACCTTGCCGTGGTCGATCACGACGATCTCGTCGGCCAGCCGGTCGGCCTCCTCGAGGTACTGGGTCGTGAGCAGCACGGTCGTTCCCTTGGGCGACGAGGGCGCGGATCATGCCCCAGAGCTCGACCCGGCTCCGCGGGTCCAGGCCGGTCGTCGGCTCGTCGAGGTAGAGGAACCGCGGACGCCCGACGAGGCTCGCGGCCAGGTCGAGCCGGCGCCGCATCCCGCCGGAGTACGTCTTGACGTACTTCGTCGCGGCCTCGGTGAGGTCGAAGGACGCGAGCAGCTCCTTGGCCCGGGCGGTCGCCGCCGACCCGGGCATGCCCAGCAGCCGTCCGATCATGAACAGGTTCTCCTGGCCCGAGAGCAGCTCGTCGACGGCCGCGAACTGACCGGTGAGCCCGATCACGCTTCGGACCTTCGCGGGCTCGCGCACCACGTCGTAGCCCCCGACCACGGCTCGGCCCGAGTCGGGTCGCAGCAGGGTCGAGAGCACCCGGATCGCGGTCGTCTTGCCGGCGCCGTTCGGACCGAGCAGGCCGAATACCGTGCCTTCGCGAGCAACCATGTCGATGCCGTCGAGCGCCCGGACCTTGCCGAACGTCCTGACCAGGCTCTCGGTCTCGATCGCTGAGGTCGCCATCCCATCTCCCTCCATGTCGTGGTCTCCCCTGATGACCGAACGACGAGCCGCGGATCATCGGTGCGGCCATCATCCGTGTTGAACTGGCCATCCTATGGCCGGTTTCTGTGAGAACCTCGGACCGTGCGAGCCGATCGCCTCGTCGCCGTCTTGCTGATCCTCCAAGCCAGGGGCCGGGTCACCGCGGCCGAGCTCGCCGAGGAGCTCGAGATCTCCGAACGTACGGCCCGGCGCGACCTCGAGGCGCTCGCGATGGCCGGCATCCCGGTCTACTCGCAGGCCGGACGTGGTGGGGGGTGGTCGCTGCTCGGGGGGCTCGCGAACGGACCTGAGCGGCCTCACCGCAGCCGAGGCTCGCACGCTGTTCCTGGTGGCCGGCCCATCCGCCTCGGCGACGCCGCAGATCAAGGCGGCGCTCCGCAAGCTCGTCCGAGCCCTGCCCGAGCCGTTCCGCGCGGAGGCCCAGGCGGCCGCCTCCGCAGTCGTGATCGACCCGACGAGCTGGGACCGAACGCAGGTCCCGACGCCCCTGCATCTGGAGGTCCTGCAACGGGCGGTCGTGGAGGCCCTCCAGGTACGGATCGTCTACGCCGCCCCGGATCGGCCCGAGACCGAGCGGACGGTGCACCCCCTCGGTCTGGTCGCGAAGGCATCCGTCTGGTACCTCGTCGCCGGAACGGATGCCGGCCTGCGGACGTTCCGTCTCACCCGGGTGCGGTCGGTGGAGCTGACGCAGGATCCGGTCGAGCGTCCGGAGGGGTTCGACCTCGAAACGCATTGGCGAACGGTCGTCGCCGAGCTCGACGAGCGGCGTGTGACCTTCCGATCGACCGCGCGCGTCGACGCGGAAGCCGTCCCGTGGCTTCGGTCCTCGTTGGGAACCCGCGTGTCCGTGGGCCAGGCGAACGCCGACGGACGGGTCGACGTCGAGATCCGGAGCTGGTCGGCCCGGTCGCTCGCTGGCGAGCTCGCGGGGTTCGGCCGGTCGGTCGAGGTCCTGGATCCCCCGGAGGTCGGGGTTGAGCTCGCGCGGATCGGGGACGAGCTCAGGGAGCGCTATGCGGGACGAACGCCCGGAGCCACGAGGTCGCGTGATCGGTCGCCGCCGGCGACGCCGAGACCTCGCCCGAACCCGTGACCGCCGAGGCCGGCGGCCGGCTCGGCGTGAACAACCACACGTCGAACAGGTCGCCGAGGTCCCGACCGGAGACCTGCTCGGCCAGCGCGATGAACTCCTCCGTCGAGCCGGTGCCGAACGCGTGCGTCTCGGTCCACGTGTGCAGGATCGTCCAGAACGCGTCGTCGCCCACCTCGTCGCGGAGCGCCTGCACGGTCATCGCCCCGCGGACGTAGACGGCGCCGTCGAACAGGTCCTCGACCCCGGGGTCTCCGATCGACGACGTCCCAGAACGGGGAGTCGACCGTCGATCGCCCTCCAGATGGCCTCGGAGGTCTGCCGAGGGGTGCCGAACCCCTCGTGCCCGCTCCACAGCCACTCGGCGTACGTGGCGAAGCCCTCGTTGAGCCAGATGTCCCGCCAGCGATGCACCGAGACCAGGTCGCCGAACCACTGGTGCGCCAGCTCGTGCACGATGACCGAGTCGCCGTCGGGGAAGAAGTCCCGCGCGTAGATCGGTCTGGTCTGCGTCTCGAGGGCGAACCCGAGCCGTCGGGTGTCGGGGAAGATCCCGCCCGCCGACTCGAACGGGTAGGGCCCGAACCGACTCTCGAGGAAGGTGAGGATCTCCGGCTCGCGCCGCACGGAGGCTCGCACGCAGCGGCAGGACATCGGGGTCGATCGCGTCGATCACGGGCACGCCGTTCGAGGTCACGCGGGACCGCATCGTCCACTCGCCGACGTTGAACGTCGCGAGGTAGCTCGCCATCGGGTCGTGCGCCTGCCAGACGTGCGTCGTCCAGTTCCCCCGGGTGTCCTCCGACTCGGGCACGCCGTTGGCGACCACCTCGTAGCCGTTCGGCACCGTGACCCTGAACGTGTACGACGCGCGGTCGGTGGGATGGTCGTTGACGGGGAACCACGCCGTCGCTGCCTCTGGCTCGCCCGCGATGACCACCCCGTCGGCGGTCCGGATGAAACCGGAGACGGCGTCGATGCTCGGGATGACGAAGCCCTTCGGGAACCCGTCGTAGGTCACGACGACGGTGAGGTCGGCGCCGGAGGCGAGCGGCGCGGCCGGCGTGATCATCAGCTCGTGGTGGGTCCTCGACCGCGTCGCGGGGTCGCCGTTGACCGTGACCGCGCTCACCGTGAGCCCCACCAGGTCGAGGCTGAAACAGCTCAGGTCCTGCGTGGTCTGGGCCGTGATCGTCGCGACCCCGCGGAGGTGGTTCGTCCCGGGGCCGTACCTGATCGCGAGGTCGTAGTGCTCGACGTCGTACCCGCCGTTGCCGAACCGCGGGTAGTAGGGGTCGCCGATCCCGAGCGTCCCGGCGGACCGCCGGGGCCACACGTCGCGAGCGGGCCCGGCGCGCTCCCGGCCGCCGGCGCGAACACCACCGTCGATGCCACGATCGCGAGGGCGAAGAGCAGACGTTCGGCGCGCATCCCGCGGTTACGCCTCGACCGGTCGGCCGCGGCGGGCGGCCTTCGCGCGCTCCTGCTGCGGGAGCGTCACCTTGCGCAGGCGGACGTGGCCGGGCGTCACCTCGACGCACTCGTCCTCGCGGATGAACTCGAGCGCCTGCTCGAGCACGAGCGTCCGCTTGGGGATCAGGCGCGTGAACTCCTCCGAGTTCGCCTGGCGCATGTTCGTGAGCTTCTTCTCCTTGGTGGGGTTCACGTCGATGTCCTCGGAGCGCGCGTTCTCGCCCACGATCATGCCCTCGTACACGTCCTCGCCCGGACCGACGAACATCGACCCGCGCTCCTGGAGCGTGAGCAGCGTGAACGTCGTGCTCACGCCCTCGCGGTCGGCGACGAGCGAACCCGTCGGACGCGTGCGGAGCTCGCCGTGCCACGGCTCGTACCCCTCGAACACGTGGTGGAGCTGCCCGGTCCCGCGCGTCTCGGTCAGGAACTCGGTCCGGAACCCGATCAGGCCGCGCGCGGGCACGAGGTGCTCCATGCGGATCCACCCGGTGCCGTGGTTCACCATGTTCTCCATCCGACCCTTGCGGAGCGCGAGCAGCTGGGTGATCACGCCGAGGTAGTCCTCGGGCGCGTCGATCGCGACGCGCTCCACGGGTTCGTGCAGCTTCCCGTCGATCTCGCGCGTGACGACCTGCGGCTTGCCGACCGTGAGCTCGAACCCCTCGCGCCGCATCACCTCGACCAGGACCGCGAGCTGCAGCTCGCCGCGCCCCTGCACCTCCCATCGGTCCGGGCGGTCGCCGTCGAGCACCCGGATCGAGACGTTGCCGATGACCTCCTGGTCCAGCCGCGCCTTGACCTGGGGCGCCGTGAGCCTGGTGCCGTCCCTGCCCGCGAGCGGCGACGTGTTGATGCCGATCGTCATCGAGAGCGAGGGCTCGTCGACGCGCGTGACCGGGAGCGGCCGCGGGTCGTCGGGGTCGGCGAGCGTCTCGCCGATCGTGATCTCGTCGATGCCGGCCACCGCGACGATCTCGCCGGGTCCGGCCTCCTCGGCCTCGACGCGGTCGAGCGCGTCGGTGACGTAGAGCTCGGCGACCTTGGCGGGCTCGATCGTGCCGTCGGCGCGGCACCACGCGACCTCCTGGCCTCGGCGGATCGTGCCGTTGCGGACGCGGCAGAGCGCGAGCCGCCCGACGTAGGGCGACGCGTCGAGGTTGGTCACGAGCGCCTGGAGCGGGTGGCCCTCCTCGAACGACGGCGCCGGGATGTGTTCGCGCAGCGCGTCGAACAGCGGCTCGAGGTCCTCGGGGAGCGCGGACGGGTTCGGGCCGCAGCGGCCCTCGCGGGCGTCGGCGTACAGGATCGGGAACTCGATCTGGTGCTCGTCGGCGTCCAGGTCCAGGAACAGCTGGTAGACCTCGTCGACGACCTCCATCGTTCGGGCGTCGGGCCGGTCGATCTTGTTCACGACCAGGACCACCGGCAGCCGAGCCTCGAGCGACTTGCGGAGCACGAACCGCGTCTGCGGCAGCGGGCCCTCGGACGCGTCGACCAGCAGCAGGACGCCGTCCACCATCGTGAGCCCCCGCTCGACCTCGCCGCCGAAGTCCGCGTGCCCCGGCGTGTCGACGATGTTGATCTTCAGGTCGCCGTGGCGGACGGCGGTGTTCTTGGCCAGGATCGTGATGCCCTTCTCGCGCTCGAGGTCGGTCGAATCCATCACGCGCTCGGCCACGTCCTGGTTCGCCCGGAAGGCGCCGGACTGCCAGAGCATGGCGTCGACCAGGGTGGTCTTGCCGTGGTCGACGTGGGCGACGATGGCGACGTTGCGGATGTCGGAGCGGACGGGCATGGCCACCATGGTAGGGGGCGGCGGCGTGTCCGAGCCCGGAGCGGTGCGATCGGCACGCTCGCCGAGGCGGTTCCGGGGCGATGGCGGTAGGGTCCAGACCGTGCTCGCACCGACCGCGTACGAGGCGCGTCTGGCCGACCTGCTCGCGCGCGTGTCCTCGGGCGAGGTGACGCCCGGCGACGCGGCGCGGGAGCTCCGGGACCTGCCGTTCAGCGACCTCGGGTTCGCCAAGGTCGACCATCACCGCGAGCTCCGTCAGGGCGCCTGCGAGATCGTCTACGCCGAGGGCAAGACGCCCGAGGAGGTCCGCTCGATCGTCGAACGGCTCCTGTCGGGGAACGAGGGCCCGATCCTCGTGTCGCGGACCTCGCCCGAACACGTCGACGCGGTCCGCGCCGCCGCCGCCGGCTCGCCCGTCGAGATCGTCGAACGCCCGAGGGCCCGGTGCGTCGCGCTCCGCCGGAACGTGCCGCCCCCGGCGGGCACCGTGCTGATCGTGACCGCCGGCACCTCGGACCTCGGGGTGGCGGAGGAGGCGGAGCTCACCGCGTCGCTGCTCGGCGCCGAGACCGAGATCGTCGCGGACGTCGGCGTCGCGGGTCTGCACCGGCTGGCCGCGGTGCAGCCGATGCTCGCGTCGGCCGACGCGGTCGTCGTGATCGCGGGGATGGAGGGCGCGCTCGCGAGCGTCGTCGGCGGCATCGCGGCGTGTCCCGTGATCGCCTGCCCGACGAGCGTCGGCTACGGGGCGTCGCTCGGCGGCCTGGCCGCGCTGCTGTCGATGCTCTCCTCGTGCGCGCCCGGCGTCGCGTGCGTGAACGTGGACGACGGCGTCGGCGCCGGGACCATCGCCGCGATGATCGCCCGGCAGTCCTCCCCGCGATGAGGGGCCCGCGATGAAGGTCCTGTACGTCGACGTCGTCGGCGGCGCGGCGGGCGACATGCTCCTGGCCGCGCTGCTCGACGCCGGCGCGTCGCCGGACGACGTGTCCGACGCCGTGTCCGCGGTGCTCGGCCGCCGCATCGGGTGCGCGACCACCGAGGTGCGCCGGCAGGGGCTGCGAGCGCTCGCGCTCTCGGTCCCGGGTGACCTGTCGGCCGAGCGACGCCGGCCGCGGGAGCTGCTCGACGCGGTCGAACGCGCGGCGCTCGACGAGGGTGTGCGCGCTCGGGCCACGGCCGTCCTCGAGCGGATGTTCGACGCCGAGGCGAAGGTCCACGGGCGGGCGATCGACGAGCTCGAGCTCGAGGAGCTCGGCGAGGAGGACACCCTGCTCGACGTCGTCGGCGTGGCCGCGGCGCTGGAGTCCCTCGGCGTCGAACGCGTCGACGTCTCGGCGCTCCCGATGCCGCCGGCCTCGAACGAGGGACCGCACGGGTCGCCCGCACCGGTGACGCTCGAGCTGCTCTCGGGGTTCGCGCTCCGAGCCTCGGTCGCCGGCGCCGAGCTCCCCGAGACCGTGACGCCGACCGCGGCCGCGATCGTCTCGGCGCTCGGCCGGCCCGCACCCGAGATCCCCGAACTGGTGCTCGAACGCGTGGGGGTCGGCGCGGGCACGCGCGACCCGGCGTCGGTCGCGAACGTCGTCCGGGTGCTGCTCGGCACGACCTCGCCGTCGCCGGACGGCGCCCGCCGGCTGCTCGTGCTCGAGGCCAACGTCGACGACCTGCTGCCCGAGCTCGTGCCCGACGCGATCGACGCGCTCCTGTTCGGCCGGCGCGCTCGACGCGTGGACCGCGCCGATCGTCATGAAGCACGGACGGCCCGCCGTCGCGATCTCGGCCCTGTGCGAACGCGACGCGCTGGACGACGTGCGGCGGACGTTCTTCGAGGCGACGACGACGCTCGGGGTCCGCGTGCACGAGGTGGCGCGACCCGAGCTCGACCGCAGGATCGTCGAGATCGATCTCGCCGAGGGCGGCCCGCGGATCCGGGTGAAGATCGGCGTCCTCGACGGACGGGCCGTGAGCGCCAAGCCGGAGCACGCCGACGTCGTCGAGGCCGCGCGCAAGCTCGGCCGGCCCGTGCGCTCGGTGCACGCGCAGGCCTCCGCGCTGGCGCACCGCCTGCTCGAGGAGGATGAGCGATGAGCGCGGTCGTCGAACGGACGCCGGTCGCGGTGATCCGAGATCTCGAGGACCGGATCGGCGGCTACGGCGATCGGGCGCTGGTGGCGTTCTCGGGCGGCGTCGACTCGTCGGTGGTGCTCGCGCTCGCGGCGCGGGCGCTCGGGCCGGCGCGGGTCGAGGCGGTGACCGCGATCTCGCCGAGCTACCCCGCGGGCGAGCTTCGCGTGGCGGCCGAGACCGCGGCCGAGCTCGGCGTCGCCCACCGCTCGGTACAGACCCACGAGGTCGACCGCGAGGCGTACGCCCGCAACGACGAGCTCCGGTGCTACCACTGCAAGGCGGAGCTCTACGGAGTGCTCGGACAGATCGTCCGGACCGCGGTCCCCTCCACCGCGGTGCTGGCCGGCGCGAACGCCGACGACGTGGACGAGTTCCGGCCCGGGATCTGGGCCGGCGAACGCGCCGGCATCCGCAACCCGTTGCTCGAGGCGTCGGTCGGCAAGGCGACGGTGCGCTCGATCGCCCGGACGCTCGGCCTGCGCGTCGCGGACAAGCCCGCGCTCGCGTGCCTGTCCTCGCGGGTCGAGCTCGGGATCCGGATCTCGCCCGAGCTCCTCGCTCGGATCGACGAGGCCGAGGCGATCGTGCGCGCGCTCGGGTTCGACGTGGTGCGGGTCCGGCACCGGGGGGCGTCCGCGACGATCGAGGTGCCCGCCGGCGAGGTCGACCGGCTCCTCGCCCACCCCGAGCGCGACGCCGCGCTCGAGGCGCTCGCCGCGCTCGGCTGGGACGAGGTCGCGGTCGACCCGAACGGCTACCGGCCCGGCGGCGCGACGCCTCCGCTCGCCGGTACGTGAGCGAGCCTCTCACCCGACGCCGGTGCCGATGAGTTCCACGGATGCGGCCGGTCTGACGGTGAGATGACGGCGAACGTACGGCCGCCCGCGCCCGAAGCACGGGCGTCCTCGGCGACCCAGCCGGTCGGGCGCCGTTGGCGTCCCGGGCCGGGGGGCACCGTGCTCGTCATGATCGGTCCCGTCACGCGTGACGGCATCCCGGCGTTGTGCGAACGCGCGCGGAGGCTGCTCGAGCAGTGCGATGCCGGGCCGGTCTCGTGTGATGTGGATGCGCTCGCCGAACCGGACGCGGTCACGATCGATGCCCTCGCCCGGCTGCAGCTCACGGCCCGGCGCCTCGGCTACCGGGTCGAGCTGCAGCGCGCGCGTGGGCCGTTGGTCGAGCTGCTCGTCCTGTCGGGCCTGAGCGGCGTCCTGCGGTGCGCGGGGTCGGGTGCGTCAGGCGTCGAGGCGTGGGGGGAGCCCGAACATCGGGAACAGCCGCTCGGTGTCCAGGAAGAAGCTGATCCCGACGATCTCGCCGTCGGCGATCTCCAGGACCTGGAGTGACCAGGGCTCGAGCCCTCCCTGCGCGCCGGGCTTGTACTGCCCGAAGGCCGGCATGCCGTTCGCCTCGACCGCGATGAGCCTCGAGCCCCGGCAGCCGATCCCGGGTCCGAGGCACCACGAGACGATGTCGTCGTGGGTGTGCAGCCAGAGCTCGTACGGCGGCATGGACCAGGTGGCGTCCTCGCGCAGGAGGGACGTCAGCGACTCCATGTCGTACCGCTCGAACGCGTCGACGTAGCGGGCGAGCAGCGCGCGCTGGTCGTCGTCGGCGGGTTGCAGGGTTTCCGCGTCGTCGATCCGGACGGACCCAGGGTCGCGCGAGCGCGTTGCAGCGCGCTGTTCACCGACGCGACGGAGGTATCGAGCAGCTCGGCCACCTCGGACGCCTTCCAGCGCAGGACCTCTCGGAGGATCAGCACCGCCCGCTGCCGCGGCGGCAGGTGCTGGAGGGCCGCGATGAACGCGAGCCGGATCGACTCGCGCGTCTCGAGCACATCGGAGGGATCGCCGCTCTCGGGCACCACGCGATCGTCGGGGACGGGGAGGATCCACACGTTCTCGGGCAGCGGGTCGGGCAACGGGGTGTCCGCCGACCTCGCCGGCTCGAGGTCCATCGGTCGCGCCCGGCGCTCCTTGCCGCCCAGCATGTCGAGACAGACGTTCGTCACGATGCTGTACAGCCACGAGCGCAACGAGGATCGACCCTCGAACCCGTCGAAGCTCTTCCAGGCCCGCAGGAACGCCTCCTGCACGGCGTCCTCGGCCTCGAACCCGGATCCCAGCATCCGGTAGGCGTACGCGGTCAGCTCGGTCCGGTACGGCTCCAGCTCGAGCTCGTCCGACCGTTGGTCCGCGGACCGCTCCTTCGCCTCCACCTCAGCCAACCGAGTCGTTCCTCCTCCCGACCACCGTACCCACGACGCTACGACTCCCGCCACCCTCCGAACTCATCGGGTGACGGATGACACACGCCGGATCCGTTGGAGGGGCCGCCTGGACCGATGAGTTCCCCTCGCGCCCACGGTCCGAACCCAGAAGGATCGACGACGACCGAAGCTCGGGCCGTCGGCGCGGAGTGCTGAGGTGATCGTCGAACGGGAGGCAACGTGATGGGCAAGGTGGTGCTGAGCGCGTCGATGTCGCTGGACGGGTTCATGACGGGCCCGGACGTGGGTCCCGAACACCCGATGGGTGCGGGCGGCGAGCGGCTGCACGAGTGGCTGTTCGACGACACCCCCGACGGGAGGCTCGACGCCGAGGTCGCGAGGGAAGCTTCGGCCGCCGTGGGGGCCGTGGTGGTGGGCCGGCGGACGTTCGACCTCGGGTTGGGGCCGTGGGGCGACGTCCCGTACCCGGTGCCCTGCTTCGTGCTCACCCACGAGTCGCGGGACGACCTGCCGATGGCGAGCGGCACGTTCACGTTCGTCGACGGCTCGCTCCCCAGCGCGCTCGAGCACGCTCAGGCGGCCGCCGGCGAACGTGACGTGCTGCTGATGGGCGCGAGCGTCGGCCAGCAGTTCCTGGATGTCGGGCTCGTCGACGAGATCGCGATCCAGCTCGTGCCGGTGCTGCTCGGCGCGGGCACCCGGCTGTTCGACCATCTCGGTCCGGAGCACATCGAGCTCGAGCGGACGGTCTCGATCGAGTCGCCGCACGTCACGCATCTGCGGTTCCGCGTCGTTCGGTAGGTGGCTCGCCGCGATCGTTCTTCGACGGCCATCCCCGCGTCACGGCTCGATCACCTCGCGGCCACGTTGCGCGGATAGAACTCGGTTCGCATCGACGTCAGCACGGCCCCTCGGCCGTGCGAGGGGAAGGAGGGTGCAGATGAAGAAGGCGACGACCGTCATCGCCCTGGTCGTAGCACTCGGGATCGGGCTCGTGGGCTCCGCGCTCGCGGGCCTCGACTTCGGGCTGGATACGCAGCACCGGCTCAACGCGAGATCACAACCACTCTTCGGGGTGGGCAAGCCGGTCGACGCTTCCTCCCAGGACTCGATCGACGCGGCGACGGCCGAGGCCGACCCGACGAAACTCGTCACCCTCGCGAAGGGGCTCAAGGCGAAGGTCGTGACGAAGGCGGCGAACGCCGGGCCGAACATCGACATGATGGCGCTCTGGCCGAACGACACGGATCCGACCTGGCTGATCGCTTGTAACGAAGAGGGCGAGGCGGACCCGGGTGTGCAGCGGATCCAGATCTCGACGGGGCTCGTCGAGACGATCGTGGTCTCGGGGCTCGAGAGCTGCGACCCCGCGCGCATCACCCCCTGGGGCACGATCGTGTTCGCGGAGGAAGACGGGCCGGACGGCCAGCTGTTCGAGCTGATCGACCCGCTCAACACGACGGGTGTCGCCATCGAAGACGGCACGCCGACGTGCGTCTCGCCCCCCGCCGCTGCGGTGTGCACCGGCGCGACGAACATCGTCGAGCGGACGGCCGTTGGCAATCTCTCCTTCGAAGGCATCGATTTCACTCCGAACGGGGTCATGTACTACGGCGACGAGCTCCGGCCGAGCGAAGGGACGCCCGGAGGCGCGTACTTCAAGTTCGTCCCGGCGACGCTCTGGGATCCGGAAGACCCGCCGATCACGAACCTCACCGACAGCCCGCTCGTGGCGGGGAGCATCTTTGGGCTGCGTCTCGGCAAGCGCGGGGACCCTCCCGGCACGGACTACGGGCAGGGCACGCAGACCGGTCTGGGTAGCTGGATCTCGGTGCCCGGCCTCGACCTGACGGCTCAGTCGGCGGCGTTGAACCTGACCGGGTACTACCGGCCGGAGGACCTGGACCTCGACCTCGCAGCGCTCGCCGACGGCAACGTTCGTTGGTGCGGGAACAACACCGGCAACGAGGAGCAGGACCAGAACTACGGCGAGACGATCTGCCTGACGGACGGGACCTTCGCCGAAGCCGCGAACAACGCCGCGACACCCGAGCTCCAGTTCCTGGTGATCGGATATCCGGAGTTCGCCATGATGGACAACCTCGCGTACCAGCCGGGTCGCGGCAACTGGCTCATCCATGAAGACGGGGACCAGCTGTTGGGGAACAACGACCTGTGGGACTGCCTCCCCGACGGCGCCGACGACAACCTGCAGTCGGACGGATGCGTTCGGGTCGGGACGTTGAACGACCTGGAGGCCGAGTGGACCGGCGGCATCTTCGACGCGTCGGGCAAGCGCTTCTTCGTGAGCATCCAGCACAACATCACCGGACACGGTGTCGTGCTGGAGATCACCGGCTGGAAGTAGCTCGGAGCCGGCGAACACGAGTCAGGCCGAGACCCCGGGCGACGGGCCCGGGGTCTCGCGCGTCCGGTGACCGGCCGCGAGCGCGGGGAGGTTCGCGGTTCGGGTAGGTTGCCCTTGGGATCGGGAGCTCGGTCCACGGCGACGCGAGGGAGGAAGCATGAAGGCGTTCGGGCTTGCGGACGAGGGGTCTCCGGCGGCGGTGATCGAGGTCCCCACCCCCGAGCCGGGGCCGGGCGAGGTCCGGGTCAAGGTGCGCGCGTCGTCGGTGAACGGCTTCGACGTGTTCGTGGCCAAGGGCATGGCCCGGGGCATGATGGAGCACCGGTACCCGGTCATCGTCGGCAAGGACTACGCGGGCGAGATCGACGCGCTCGGCGAGGGCGTGGAGGGGTTCGCCGTCGGCGACGAGGTCACCGGCATCGTCCCGACCGAGCCGCACCTGTGGCGTGGCGCGTACGCGGAGTTCGTGGCCGTGCCCCTCGACGGGTTCGTCGTGTACAAGCCGGGGAACCTGGAGTTCGAGCGGGCGGCGTGCGTCGGGCTCGGGGCCCTGACGGCGTACCACTGCGTCGAGGCGATCGAGGCCTCCGAGGGCGACGTCGTGCTCGTGGTCGGCGCGACGGGCGGCGTGGGCGCGTACGCGGTGCAGTTGGCCGCCGCTCGCGGCGCCACGGTGGTCGCGTCGGCGCTCCACCAGGACGAGGCCTGGATCCGCGGGCTCGGCGCGAGCGAGATCGTGGACTACTCGGGCGACGTCGTGGCGGCGATGATCGAACGGTATCCCGAGGGCGTCGACGGGATGATCGTGGCGGCGCACGTCGGCGACGGGTTCGGCGCGCTGACCGACCTCGTGAAGAGCGACGGGCGGATCGCCTCGACGGTGGGTGGCGCGGACGTGGACATGCTGGCCCAGCGTGGCGTCGTCGCCTCGAACATGATCGGGCACGCCGACCCCGAGGCGTTCGCCCGGGTCGTGCAGATGGCGGCCGACGGCACGCTGAGCGTTCCCGATCACCCGAACGTTCACGTTCGACGAGCTGCCGCAGGCGCTCCGTCTGGTCGGGGAGGAGCGCTCGCGCGGCAAGTTCGCGATCACGATCGCGAGCTGACCGACCGCCCAGCTCGGACCGCCGACGACGCTACGCGGCCCGTGCCGCCCGCTCGAGCTCGGCGATGTCGAGCTTGCGCATCTCGAGCATCGCGCGCATCACGCGCTGCGAGCGTTCGGGGTCGGGGTCGATGAGCAGCTCGCCGAGCACGGTCGGCACGATCTGCCACGACACGCCGAACCGGTCCTCCAGCCAGCCGCACTCGCCCTGGGTCCCACCCTCGGACAGGGTCTCCCACAGGCCGTCGACCTCTTCCTGGGTCTCGCAGTTCACGACGAACGAGATCGCCGGCGTGAACGCGAACTCGGGACCGCCGTTCAGCGCGACGAACTCCTGCCCCTCGAGCAGGAAGTCGATCGTCATCACCGTGCCCGCGGGCCCCGGACCTGCCTCGCCGTACCGCGAGACGCCCAGGACCTTGGACTCGCCCCCGTCGCCCGCCAGGGCGCGGCGAGCGGAGAACGCCGAGACGTAGAAGTTCGCGGCCTCCTCGGCCCGGTCGTCGAACCACAGGCACGGCCCGATCTTCGACGCATGCTCGATCCTCATGGCTGTCCTCCTTCTCCCCGGCTCGTCCGGCCGGGGGTCGCCCCTGCACAGGCCGAGATCGCCGGCCCTCAGATCGGGGTTTCCCCGATCGATCCGGACCCGAACCCGGCCGGGGAGGATCGGTTCGTCAAGATCGGAGTGCCCTCCGCCGCGAGCGCTAGCTGGCGCGCGTGCCGCTGATGTCGTAGGCGACGTTGCCGGGACCTTCCTTCCCCGGGTCCGGACGCCAGCCACCCGACATCGAGGCGCCGTCCTCGGCCCAGATGCCGGTGAAGGTCGCGCCGCCGGCCAGCTCCGTTCGGATCGTCACGCGATCGCCCTGGACGTCGTACTCGTAGGGGATCGGGACGCCGATCATGCTCGCGAACACGGTCGAGGGGAACCTCCCGGTCGCCGGGTCGTACCCGATGACCTCGAGACCCGCGATGTCGAACCCCATGAAGTTCAGCGCAACGCGCTGCTGGAGGAAGAACCCGCCGGGCAACCACTCGAACGTGAGCCGTCCGAACACGTCGTCCTGGTCGGCGTCGAGCGTGCGGCCCCTGACTTCCCAGGTGCCCGACGAACCGATCCAGGCGCCGGAGCGCGGGGTCGGGTTCGGGGGGCTTGGCTGTGGTGTCGTACTCGTCCGCTGCCATATCTCGTGCTCCTTCCCGCGGCTCCGGGACCGACCCGTGGCCCTCCACCGCGTCGGGTATCCGTTCACCCTAGGGTCGGAGCCGTGGTCGCGATCTCGACATCGGGGCGCGGTCGAAGCGTTACGAGGTGCTCGCGCGGAGCGCGGCGTGGACCCGCCCGAGCTCGTCCTCGATGGCCTCGAGCTGCGCGGGGCCGTCCTCGAGCGAGGCCGCCCTTCGCTGCGGCCTCGAGCCGGCTGCTGCGGTCGGCGAGCTCGTTGGCGCCGAACGTCGCGGCGTTGGACTTGAGCGTGTGGGCCGCGCGGCGGACCTCGTCGGCGTCGCCGGCCTCGAGCCCGCGCCGGGCCGCCGCCACGAGCGCGGGCGAATCCGTGACGAACTGATCGATCAGCTCCGCGACGAACGCGTCGTCGCCGCCCATGCTCTCGGCGAGCCGCTCGAGGACCGCGTCGTCCACGGGCGGCCGAGCCATCCACCTCGGCTGCGGCCGCGACCCTTCCGCCGGCTGGGCGTGCGCGTGATCGCGGCGACCAGCTCCTGCGGGCGGATCGGCTTGGCCACGTAGTCGTTCATCCCGGCGGCGAGGAACCCCTCGCGATCACCGCGCATCACCTCCGCAGTCATCGCGACGATCCAGGGGCGTTCGCCGTCCGCCCACCGTTCGAGGATCTGCTGGGTCGCCTGGACGCCGTCCATCTCCGGCATCTGCACGTCCATCAGGACCAGGTCGTACTCCTGGCGCCCGACCGCCTCGACCGCCTCGAGCCCGTTGGCCACGACGTCGGCGCGGTACCCGAGCTTCTCGAGCAGCCGAAGCGCGAGCCGCTGGTTCACGACGTTGTCCTCCGCGATCAGGATCCGGAGCGGGTGCCGAACTCCGAGCTCGGGATCGAGGAGCCCGCCGGCCTCGTCGCGCGTCTCCTCCGCGTCCGACTCGAGATCCAGCACGACCGCGAGGGCGCCGTGCAGGGCAGAGGCCTTGATGGGCTTGACGATGACCGCGCCGATGCCGGCGTCCTCCCAGCGGGGATCGCTCGCCACGTCGTGACGGGGGACCGACGACGCGAGGATCGTGGGGAGTTCTGCCGCGCGTTCGCGCAGGCGGGTCGCGAGCTCGAGCCCGTCCATCCCCGGCATCAGCATGTCGAGGATCGCGACGTCGAACGAACCCTGCTCGAGCGCGGCGAGGCCTTCCTCGCCGGAAGACGCGGTCGTCGTCTCGACTCCCCAAGCGGACAGGAGCGCGGTCATCAGCAGGAGGTTCGTCGCGTTGTCGTCGACGATGAGGGCTCGGCGCCCCGCGAACGATCCGTCCCGGCGCAGCGCGGTCGGCGTCATGTCCGTCACGCCAGCTTCGAACGTTACGTGGAACGTGCTGCCCTCGCCGGGGACGCCGCTGCTCTCGGCCGTCACGGTCCCGCCCATCAGCTCGGCGAGCCGGCGGCTGATCGCGAGCCCGAGCCCCGTCCCGCCGAACCGGCGGCTGGTCGACGCGTCGACCTGAGTGAACGACTGGAAGAGCCGGTCGATCCGATCCGTCGGGATCCCGATCCCGGTGTCGCGGATCGCGACGTGGAACGCGATGCGGTCCGCGCTCGGGTGACTCGGTCTGCTCGACGTGGACGGCGATCTCGCCCTCGTCGGTGAACTTCACCGCGTTGTTCAGCAGGTTCAGCAGGATCTGGCGGAGGCGGCTCGTGTCGCCCACCGCGGTCTCCGGCGTCCCGGGCTCGATCCCGTACGTGACCTCGAGACCCTTGCGTTGCGCGACCGGTCCGATCAGGTCCACGACCGCCTCGACGCATTCGCGGAGGTCGAAGGGGGCGAGCTCGAGGTCCATCCGTCCGGCCTCGATCTTGGAGAAGTCGAGGATGTCGTTGATGATCGTCGAGCAGGGCCTCGCCGCTGCGCGCGATCGTCGAGGCGTACTCGCGCTGCTCGGCGTCGAGCTCGGTCTCGGCGAGCAGGCCGCTCATCCCGATGATCGCGTTCATCGGCGTGCGGATCTCGTGGCTCATCGTCGCCAGGAAGGCGCTCTTGGACTCGTTCGCGGCGTCGGCTGTCTTGCGCGCCTCCTGGAGCTCGGTGACGTCGTGGTAGATCGCGTAGTAGCCCTGGTGCTCGCTGTCGACGATGAGCGGCACGATGTCGATCTCGACCTCGACGAGGTGGCCGTCCTTATGGTGACGCCTCGACAACCGGTGTGCCCGACCTCGGCCGGTCGCCTCCCGAACGATGTCGTCGCCTTCCTGCGCGAGATCTCCAGGGACGATCAGGGAGTCGATGGTCCGACCGATCGCCTCCTCCGGCGTGTACCCGAAGAGCCGAGCCGCGGCCGGGTTCCAGCCGGAGACGGTCTGGTCGCGGTCCATCGTCACCACCGCGACGGGGCTGATCTCGACGAGCGACTCGAAGTACTGCTTCTGCTTGCGGTAGCCCTCCTCCGCATCCTTCGACATCTGGAACAGCCGCGCGTTCTCGATCGCGATCGCCGCCTGCTGCGAGAGCCCGACCAGGAAGTCGAGGTCGTTGTCGGTGAACGGGTTCGCGGCACGCGTCGTGCGCCAGACCGCCATCACCCCGATGACCAGACCGCGCGCGACGAGCGGCGCCGCCATCAGGCGCTCCTGGTCCTCGTATTCCGCCCCCGGGATCTGAACCCCGCGGGGGTCTCCGCGGACATCGTTGACGACCTCGGCGGTCCCGCGGAGCGCGAGGTCGCCGATGATCCCCTCGCCCGGCGTGATCGTGTCGCTCATGAGTGCCTCGCCGAACTGACCGAGGGCCACGACCGGCACGAAACTCGCCTTCGCGACTCCAGGAAGACCGCGCTCGTGTCGGCGTCGAGGAGCTCGCGTGCGCGTTCGCCGATCTCGCCCAGGATCGGCTCCAGGTCGAGGAGCGCGCCGATCTCGCGCCCCAGCTCGCGCCAGCGCCGCCATCTCGCTCGCGCGGCGTCCGGTTTCGGCGTAGAGGCGGGCGTTCTGGATCGCGACGCCGACGTTCGCGGCGATCGTGGACAGGAGCCGCGTGTCCGCCTCGGTGAAGCGTCCGGGCTGCTCGATGTGCTGCACGCTGATCACGCCGATGGCAGCCGTGCCGGCGACGATGGGGACCCCCAGGTACGACTTGGCCGGGGTCCCGACCACCGGGATGCCGAGCTCCTGGAAGGCCTCCGGTCGATTGAGCAGCAACGGCACCCGCGTCTGCAGGATCCTCGACGTGAGCCCCTCCCCGAAGCGCATCGACGGGTTCTCGCCGCGCTCCCCGTTCTCGCTGTAGTAGGCGAAGTCGATCATGTCGGTCGCCGTGTCGTGCAAGGCGACGTAGACGAGGTCGGCGCTGAACACCTCACGGAGCTGATCGCCGAGGCGCTCGATCAGCGCATCGAGTTCGAGCTGTTCGGCAAGTGCCTGCCCGACGGTGTTGATGATCGCGAGCTCGGCCGCGCGTTGGCCCGTCTCCTCGAACAGCCGGGCGTTCTCGAGCCCAACGCTCAGGCTGCCGGCGAGCGTCATGAGCAGCCGGACGTCGGCCTCGCTGAACGCGTGTTCGCGGTCGAGGTTGTGGAGCGAGATCACGCCCGTCCCTCGGTTCCCGATCAGCAGGGGGACGAAGACGGACGACCGTGACGGTTCGCCGGCGATCGCGAGCGGGTTGCCCGCCTCGATGCACCGCCGTTCCATGTCCTCGTTGACGACGACGGGTTCACGCGTCTCCATCGCGATCTTGCGGAACCCCATGATCTCGATCGGGTGGTCGATCAGCCGAACGCCGCGCTCGATCGAGTAGGGGAACCAGATCTGATCGGCGGCCGTGTCCACGACCCCGATGTCGACCGTCTGTGCATCGAAGATCTGCGCGAGGCGCTCGCCGACGAGGTCGTACATCGCCTGCATCTCGAGGTTCTCGGCGAGGCCGCGCTGCACGTCGTTGATGAGCGCGAGCTCGGCGTTGCGCTGCCGTGTCTCCTCGAACAGGCGCGCGTTCTCGAGCGCGACGCTGAGGCTGCCGGCGAGCGTCGTCAGCAGGCGGACGTCTGCCTCGCTGAACGCGTGCTCCGGTCCATGTTCTGCAGCGAGATCCGGCCGGTCGCTCTACCCCGACGACGAGCGGGACGTAGACACCGACGGACATCGGCACCTCGCCCGGTCGACGAAGGCGCTCCCGAGCTCGCTGATCGCCTCCGTGGAATCGTTCGTTGATCACGAGCGGCTCCCGGGTGTCGAGCACGATGCTTGGTCGGCCGCCGTCGAGGGCCATCGGCTCGTCGGGTAACGCACACCCTGCTCGACATGTACGGGTAGTGGAGCACGCCGGCTTCCCGATCCAGGATCCCGATAGCGATGACCTGCGCATCGAAGATGTCGTGGATGCGGTCGCCGACGAGGTCGTACATCGCCTGCATCTCGAGGTTCTCGGCGAGACCGCGCTGGACGTCGTTGATGAGCGCGAGCTCGGCGTTCCGCTGCCGGGTCTCCTCGAACAGCCGGGCGTTCTCGAGCGCGACGCTCAGGCTCCCCGCGATCGTGGTGAGCAGGCGAACGTCCGCCTCGCTGAACGCGTTCTCGTGGTCGAGGTTCTGGAGCGAGATCCGGCCGGTCGCCTCGCCGCCCACGATGAGGGGGACGAAGAGCACCGACATCGCTGGCTCCCCCGAGCCCATGAGTGACGACTCCCCCACGAGCTCGACGGACCGCTCGGTGGCCCGCTCGTTGATCAGAAGTGGCTGCCGCGTCTGCATGACGTAGCCACCCAGGCCGCCGGCATCGATCTCCTCGTCCGGATACCGGATGCCCCGCTCGATCGAGTACGGGAACCGAAGCTTGCCGGACTCCCGATCGAGCACGCCGATGTCGACGACCTGCGCGTCGAAGATCTCCTGCAGCCGATCCCGATCAGCTCGTACATCGCGTGCATCTCGAGGTTCTCGGCCAGACTGCGCTGCACGTCGTTGATGAGCGCGAGCTCGGCGTTGCGCTGCCGCGTCTCCTCGAACAACCGAGCGTTCTCGAGCGCGACGCTGAGGTTCCCCGCGATCGTCGTCAGGAGCCGGACGTCCGCCTCGCTGAAGGCGTGTTCCCGATCGAGGTTCTGGAGCGAGACGACGCCCGTCGCCTTGCGGCCGACGACGAGCGGCACGAAGACACAGGACCTGGGGTCCTCACCCTGGATCGCTCCCGGCTGACCGTAGTCCTCGTCATGCGCCGCGTCGTCGATGCGCAATGGCTCCAGCGTCTGGAGCACGTGGGCTCGGTACCCGATCGACCTCCATCGAGATCTCCGGGAACCGTTTTCCGCGCTCGATCGTGTAGGGGAAGCGGATCAACCCGGAGTCCCCGTCGAGCACGCCGATGTCGACGACCTGCGCGTCGAAGATCTCCTGGAGGCGGTCGCCGACCAGGTCGTACATCGCCTGCATCTCGAGGTTCTCGGCGAGGCCGCGCTGGACGTCGTTGATGAGCGCGAGCTCGGCGTTGCGCTGCCGGGTCTCCTCGAACAGCCGGGCGTTCTCGAGCGCGACGCTGAGGCTCCCCGCGAGGGTGGTCAACAGCCGGTCGTCCGCCTCGCTGAAGGCGCGTTCGCGATCGAGGCTCTGCAGGGAGATCACGCCCGTCGCCTCGACCGCCGACGACGAGCGGCACGAAGAGCAACGACTTGGGCCGCTCCCCGACCAGCATCGCGGCGGCTGCCCGTACTCCTCGGGAGTTCGGGCGTGATGGTCGTCGAAGCGGAGCGATTCCCGCGTCTCGAAGACGTGGCTACGCGGACGCCGATAGCTTCGGTCGGCTCGGCGGGTGAGACGCTCGCCGTTCTCGAGGATGTACGGGAAATGGACGAGGTCGTGGCTCTCGTCGAGCACCGCGATGTCGACGACCTGTGCGTCGAAGATCTCCTGGAGCCGATCGCCGACGAGGTCGTACATCGCCTGCATCTCGAGGTTCTCGGCCAGGCCGCGCTGGACGTCGTTGATGAGCGCGAGCTCGGCGTTCCGCTGGCGTGTCTCCTCGAACAGCCGGGCGTTCTCGAGCGCGACGCTCAAGCTCCCGGCCAACGTCGTCAGGAGGCGGACGTCGGCGTCGCTGAAGGCGTGCTCGCGATCGATGTTCTGGAGCGAGATAGTCCGGTCGCCCGCTCACCAACGAGGAGTGGGACGAAGACGACGGACAAGGCTGCTTCGCCCGCGATCACTCCGGATGGCCCACCTCGTCGCCGCGTCGCGCGACGTCCTCGTTGATGACGACCGCCTCCCGCGTCTCGAAGGCGATCTTGCGGAAACCGAGAACCTCGATCGGGTCGGTGTGGAAGCGGACCCCTCGTTCGATCTGTAGGCGAAGCGGATGCGTTCGGTTGCCGGGTCGAGGAGCTCGATATCGACGATCTGTGCGTCGAAGATCTCCTGGATCCGGTCACCGACGAGGTCGTACATCGACTGCATGTCGAGCCTCTCGGCGAGCCCTCGCTGCACGTCGTTGATCGAGGGCGAGCTCGGCGTTCCGCTGGCGTGTCTCCTCGAACAGCCGAGCGTTCTCGAGCGCGATGCTGAGGCTGCCCGCGAGCGTGGTCAGGAGACGGACGTCGGCGTGGCTGAACGCGTGCTCCCGATCGAGGTTCTGGAGCGAGATCACGCCGGTTGCCTTCCCCCCGACCAAGAGCGGGACGAACAGAGAGGACTTCGGTGGTTCCCCCTGAAGGACGCGAGGTTGACCGAACCGTTCGGATTGCTCATCGAGGTTCTCGTCGGCCAGATACGGTTCCCGCGTCTCGAGCACATGGCGTCGGAAGCCGATGACCTCGATGGGCTCGTCGGGGAACCGGATGCCGCGCTCGATCGAGTATGGGAAGCGGATCAGCCCCGCGACCTCATCGAGCACCCCGATGTCGACGACCTGCGCATCGAAGATCTCCTGGAGCCGATCGCCGACGAGGTCGTACATCGCCTGCATGTCGAGGTTCATCGCCAGGCCGCGCTGGACGTCGTTGATCAGCGAGAGCTCGGCGTTGCGCTGGCGGGTCTCGTCGATCAGCCGCGTGCGCTCGAGTGCCGACGCGATGTGCCGCCCAACGAAGGTCAGGAGCTCCTTGTCCGCCTCGGTGTGCGCCGTCTCCTCCCGGTAGCTCTGAACGACGACGGCGCCGAGGGTCTTGCCCTCCGACCGCAACGGGACGCCCAGCCAGGTCACCGACTCCTGGCCGACCATGACGATCTCGCCGCGCGCGGCCAAGCGCCTCCAGTCGTCGTTCGTCTGCAGCATCGGCCGGCCGGCCTGGATCAGGTAGCCGGTGATCCCACGCGCGTCTCCCGTTCCCATGGGTTCCCACACGTTGGGGTCGGGCCAGTCCTCGTCGAGCTCGTCGATGTGGAAGGGCCAGTTCAACGCCTGGCGTTCGTCGTCGTACAGGGCGATGTAGAAGTTGCCCGCGTACATCAGCTCGCCGACGATGCGGTGCATCTCGGCGTAGAAGGCCTGCATGTCCTCCGCGATGCTCGCGGTCTCGGCGATCCGGTAGAGGGCGTCTTGAACCTTCTCGGCACGCTCTCGGCCAGCTTCGTGTGCCTCGAGCTCGGCGACGCGCGCCTGGAGCGTTCGGATCTCGTCGTCGAGCGCGGTCACGCCGGCTCCCGGACGTCGAGTGCCCAGAGCTCGAGAGTGCCGCTCCGACCCCGGATCTCGAACGCGCCGAGCGACACCGCGTCCTCCGGCACCTCGCGCAGAGCGTCCTTCGTCCCCCGCGAGAACAGCACGGCGTGGTCGAGCTGCTTCGTCATCGCCTCGATCCTCGAAGCGGTGTTCGTCGTGTCGCCGATCACCGCGTAGTCGAGGCGCCGCGGCGAGCCGACGCTCCCCGAAAGCACGGGTCCCGAGTTGATGCCGATCCCCATCCGGAGCGGCGCCTCGACGCCGGTGGCGGAGAGCCACGCGTTGAACGTCGCGAGCTGCTCGCCGGCCATCGCGCGCGCGGCGGCGATCGCGAGCTCCGCGTGCTCCTCGTTCGCGACCGGGGCGCCGAACGCGGCCATGATGCCGTCGCCCATGTAGTCGACGATCGTGCCGCCGTGATCGAGCACCGCGTCGGTCATCAGCGTGAGGTACGTGTTGATCGCCTCGACGACCTCGTCGACGGCGCCGACCCTCGGCGAAGCTCGTGAACCCGCGGAGGTCGCCGAACAGCACCGTGCCCGTCAGCAGCTCCGGCCGGATCCGCGCGTCGCCGTCCGTCCTCGCGAGCACCTCGTCGACCATCGTCTCCGGCAGGAACCGCATGAAGATGTCGCGCACGCGTTCGTGCTCGAGGTCGTGCAGGGCCTTGCGGTCGAGCCCGGCGTTGATGCGCGCGCGCAGGATCGCCGCGTCGAACGGCTTGGGCAGGAAGTCGTCGGCGCCGGCCTCGAGACAGCGGACGACGCTCTCGGTGTCGTCGATGCCCGAGATCATGATCACCGGGAGATGCCGGAGCTTCTCGTCCGACTTGATGCGCTCGAGGACCTCGATCCCATCCATGCCGGGCATCTCGATGTCGAGCAGGATCACGTCGGGAGGGTCCTCGCCGATCGCCGCCAGGGCCGCGGCCCCGTCGTTCGCCGAGGTGGTTCGGAGCCCCTCTCGGGCGAGCGTCGCCGTGACGAGGCGTCGATTCAGCGCGTCGTCGTCGACGACGAGGACGTGCCCGGTTCGGCGCTGCACCCGTTCCTCCTGACCGCCCCGCTCACCCGGGAGGCAAGGAGCCCCGACGGGGCGGCGAAGGAGTGTTCCACGCCTCCCGAGGCTGCGGCAACCGCCTGGATGGGCTTCCGCCCACGAGGCGTCCGGAAGCGGTTGCGACGTACGCCCCTCGGCCGCCGGAGCGGCTACATTCGATCCATGACGGAGCCGTCCACCTTCCGGCGGCTGTGGCAGCCGCCCGGTCGGTACGAGGATCGGGCGACCGACCGGCGCGTGACCTTCCTCGAGCTCTTCTTCGACCTGGTCTTCGTCGTGGTCATCTCCCAGCTCGCCCATCGCCTGGCCGCGCACCCGTCGTGGTCGGGGGTCGGCTGGTTCGTCTTCCTCTTCTATGCGGTCTGGTCCTCGTGGCTGAACGGCACCCTCTACCACGAGCTCCACACGACGGACGACATCAGCGTCCGGGTCTTCACGTTCGGCCAGATGCTCGCGGTGGCGGTCATGGCCGTGTTCGTCGGGGACATCCCGGGGGACGGCTCGACCGGGTTCGCGCTCGCCTACGCGGCGAACACGTTCATCCTGGTCATCCTGTGGTTCCGCACGGGCCTGCACGACCCTCACCACCGGCCCGGGTCGTTCCCGTACTCGGCGGGCTACCTCCTCGCGACGGTCCTGTTCGTGGTGAGCGTCGCGTTCGAGGGGCCGCTGCGGTATTGGCTGTGGGCGGTGGCGCTCGTCTCCGAGGTGGCGGGGTGGGTGATCGGCATGCATCGGTGGAGGCCACCCGAGCTCATTGCGGGCGGCACACGCCTCCCGACGACGCCCTCGCTGATCGAACGGATGGGGCTGTTCGTCATCATCGTCCTCGGCGAGGTCATCGTGGGAGCGGTGACCGGCATGGCCGATGCCCACCCGCTCGACGCCGGGGTGATCGTCATCGGCCTACTGGGTGTCGTGGTCGCCATCGGTCTGTGGTGGATCTACTTCGACCTCGTCTCGTACCGCGAACCGGTCCCGCGGCGGACCCAGGTCTGGCTCAACCTGCATTTCCCGCTGGTGGCCGCGATCGCCGCGGGCGGTGCGGCGGTCCTCAACACCGTGGAGCACGCGGGCCGGCCGCTGCCCGACTCGGTGCGGTGGCTGCTGGTGGGCTCGCTCGCCGCGGCGATGTTCTCGAACGCACTCATCGCCTCGACCCTCGAGCTCCGGCGCACCCAGCCCGAGCTGTTCCGTACGGCCGAGATCGCCCTGTCCGTCTGCGCGCTCCTGTGCCTGGCGGTCGGCCTCACCGACTGGGGCGCCAAGGCGAGCCTGTCCGCGATGGTGGTGCTGCTCCTCGCCCCCGTGGCTGCGGGCACCGCCGTGTGGCTCAAGCACCCCGAACGTGACACGCTCGATCTTGGCTGAGCTGCATCCACGCGTCAATCGAGGTTGACATCCGCGTGGTGTCAACGTAGATTGACACCGATGACTCAGGCCACGAAGCTCGCGGGAGCCGCGGGGGACTCGGATCCCGAGATCGGTCTTCGGGCCGTCGCGGCGCTCAGGAAGCTGGTCGAGCGGCTCGAGTCGCTCCAGGTGCGGAACGCGCGCAGCGTCGGCTGGTCGTGGCAGGAGATCGCGAACGAGCTGGGGGTGAGCCGGCAGGCCGTGCACAAGAAGCATGCGGGGGGTCGCCTCCTCGCGCGGAGGAGGTAGCCGTGTTCGAGAGGTTCACGACGCAGGCACGGTCGGCCGTCACGCTCGCCCAGCAGGAGGCGCGCGAGCTCGGCCAGCCGTACCTCGGGACGCGCCTCTTGTTGCTGGGGATCCTCGACGAGCCGGCGACCGCGGGCGCTCGGGCCCTGGCCGCCCTCGGGATCGGCGCCGACGGCGTGCGCGAGGACATCCGGCGCTCCGATCGCGAGCGAGCGGCGTTCTCCGAGGAGGACGCGGATGCGCTCCGGAGCGTCGGCGTCGACCTGGACGAGGTTCGGCGCCGGGTCGAAGAGGCATTCGGTCCGGGCGCGCTCGAGAGGAAGCCCGCCGGCGGTCGCGGAGTGGGAGGCCACCTGCCCCTCACGCCGCGGTCGAAGAAGGCGCTCGAGCTGGCGCTGCGAGAGGCCCTCCACCTCGGCCACCGCCACATCGGGACCGAGCACCTCCTGCTCGGGCTGGTGCGGGACGAGGGCTGTTCGGCGGCGAAGCTGCTGGCGACCCGCGGCGTCGACCGCGAACGTGTTCGGGCCGAGGTGCTGCGGCAGATCGCCGCCGGCGGCGATCAGCCCGGCCGCACCGCCTGAGCGCATCGAGGAGGGGAGCCCGTCGCCCGCGTCTCGT
>CAVUTN010000014.1:0-27623 GCA_963744515.1 uncultured Actinomycetes bacterium
AGATGGCTCCTCCTCCTCTGGTTCGACGTGGCCTTGATCGTGTTCCTGCTGGTCGGCGGACTCTTCGGCGAGCCCACCCTCACCGGGTCCTGGGAAGGCGCCGTGGTTGCGAATCCCCTGTACGTCTCCGGCCTTCCCGACCTCGACCTGCCGGACGCCGTCTTCGAGCTGTTGCTGCTCGGGGTCCTCGTCGGGTCCGTCGCTTCCCTGATCGTGCGGTTCAGGCGCTCGAGGGGCGTCGAGCGCCAGCAGATCAAGTGGTTCGCGCTCGCGACGATCTACCTCGTCGTCTCGTTCGTGGTGTCGGCGGTGTTGCTCGCCCTCGGGGCGAGCTCGCTTCATCGCGGACAGCGTGGTGACCGGGCTCGCGTTCCTCGCGCTCCCGGTATCGATCGGGATCGCCGTGTTGCAGTACCACCTGTACGAGCTCGACGTCGTCGTCAAGAAGACGCTGGTCGCTGGGGCGTTCGCCCTGCTCGTGATCGCCGTCTACGGTGCCGTCGTCTGGCTCTTCGGCGTCACCGCGTCCGGTCGCGAGAGCCCCGGGGCCCTGTTCGTGATCGCGCTGCTGCTCGGTCTCGCGTTCCGTCCCGTGGCGCGGTTCGCGCGTCGCATCGCGGACAGGATCGTGTACGGGAGGCGGGCGACCCCCTACGAGGTCCTGACCGAGTTCACCGAACGCATGGGAGAGTCGTACGCGACGGAAGACGTCGTCATGCGGATGGCCGAGATCCTCGGGCGGGCCACCGGAGCGGGATCGGCGCGTGTGTGGCTCCGCGTCGGCTCGCACCTCCGACCCGCAGCGTCGTGGCCGTCGGACGCCGAGCCCGCGGAGGTCGTCCCGGTGTCCGGCGACGCGCTCCCGGCGATCGCGGGCGAGGACGCCGTCGAGGTTCGGGACCGCGGCGAGCTCCTCGGCGCCCTCTCCGTCACCATGCCCCCGAACGATCCGATGAACCCCTCGAAGGAGCGCCTCGTCCGCGACCTCGCATCGCAGGCCGGACTGGTCCTTCGGAACGTCCGTCTCGTCGAGGAGCTCCGGGCGTCGCAGCGGCGGCTGGTCACCGCTCAGGACCACGAACGCCGCCGGCTCGAACGCAACATCCACGACGGGGCGCAGCAGCAGCTCGTCGCGCTGTCGGTGAAGACGCGGCTGGCGCGCGACCTCACCCCGCGCGATCCGGGCAAGGCCGCCGAGATGCTCACGCAGATCGACGCCGAGATCCAGAAGACGCTCGAGGATCTCCGCGATCTCGCGCGCGGCATCTACCCGCCGTTGCTCGTCGACAAGGGCCTGGGTGCGGCCCTCGACGCTCAGGCGCGCAGATCGCTCGTCCCCACGACGGTCAAGGCCGAGAGGATCGGCCGGTACCCGCCGGAGCTGGAGGCCGCCGTGTACTTCTCCTGCCTCGAGGCCCTGCAGAACGTCGCCAAGTACGCGGATGCGAGCTCGGCGACCGTGACCCTGACCCAGTCGAACGGCCACCTCACGTTCGAGGTCGCGGACGACGGCCGCGGGTTCGACCCCGACGGCCGTCAGTTACGGGCACCGGGCTGCAGGGGATCGCCGACCGTCTCTCGGCGCTCCACGGCGAGCTCACGATCCGCTCCGAGCCCGGAGCGGGCACGCGCGTTCGAGGGCGGATCGAGGTGGAAGCGTGAGGACGAGCGTTCCGGATCGTCGCCGGCGTGCTCGGCGTCGCGGTCATCGGACTCAACTTGCCGTTCGCGATCACCGCGTTCCTCGACGACGCCGAGTCGATCCACCGGCTCCACTTCCTCGCCGGCGTCTTCGCGTCCGGGCTCCTGCTGGGGGGGTCGCTGCTCATCTGCGCCTGGAGGCCCGAGTCGATCGGGCCCTTCTGGGTCGCCGTGTCCGCCGGCGTCGCGAGCACGATCGCCGGATCGATCTCCGGGGACTTCATCTCCGGCGGTTGGTTCACGGCTCCGATCTCGCTGGTGATCTTGATCGCTCTTCACCCCGCGCGTTCCTCGCTCCTCCGGATCGATGGGATCGACGTGGCAACCGCGTTCCTGGGGTTGGTCGCACTCGTGCCCGCGGTCGCATACGCGCTGACGCAGGCCGAGCTGCAGCGCGACGGCATCGCATCCGACCCGCATGTCGATTTCCACCACTACAGGGATGGCCGCGGTCCCGATGCGCGGGGCTCGGCGTCGTACGCGCTCTCGCTGACCGCTGGCGGCGTTCGCGGCCGCGTTGCGCGTCCCGGGCCGAAGGATCGCCGGGACGATCGTCGGCGTGACGGGCGCCGGCCTCGGTCTGGCCTCCCTGGTGCTCTCGGACTACCCCGGGCGTGCTTCGACCCGCTGTGGTCGTGGCTGACGCTCGGCGTGGGGGCTCGCGATACTCGCGCGTCGCACAGCTCGACAGACGCCGTGAGACCCTGGGGGCCGCATGACCCTCGAGCGGAGCAGGCCGAAGAGCGTCTGGCGCAAGATCGAGCGCTGGATGGTCGGCGTGGTGATGGCGATGATCGCGTTCGTGCTCGAGAAGATGGTCCTGCGCAGCGTCCGCAAGGCGGGCAAGACCGAGAGCCGGAGCAAGGAAGCGCTGCACACGACCCTCACGTCCAAGGGCGGTGAGGTCGACCTGACCGACGTGCGCTAGCCGCGCTTGCGGATCAGGTCCACCAGCAGCGCGAGCAGCAGGCCGGCGGAGATCACGCCGAACGCCGCCGGTACCCACCTGGCCACGCGGTCCGAGGAGACGGCGGTGAGCGCCGTCGCCAGGATCGCCGCGCCGGCGGTCAGCGAGATCGCGAGGCGGCGGCCGGCCCGGCGGATCGTCGTCTCGAGCGAGGCCGCCCGGAAGTTCACCTCGAGCTTCTGCCCGGGGCGGGCGCCGATCAGGCGTTCGATCGCCTCGACCACCTTCTCGAAGCGCACCTTGAATCGCTGGGCCTGGTAGAAGAGCGTCTTCGGGTCGAGCTTGCTCCCCATCCCGCGTACGAGGTTGCGCATCATGAACTTGCCGGCGACGTCGAACGGATCGACGTCGGGATCCATCGTCGCCGCCGCGAGCTGCATCTGCGCGAGCGCCTTCGCGGTCAGCGTGAGCGAGGCGGGGAGCGGGACGTCGTACCGCAGGGCGATCTCGGTCATCTCCTGCAGCACCGGTCCGAGCTGGATCTCCTTCAGCGAGACCCCGCGGTTGCGCGCCATCAGCGCGCCGAGCTCCTCCTGGAACGCCTCGACGTCCAGGTCCGTCCGGTTGATCGCGCCGGTCAGCATCAGCGTGACGTCGGTCAGGAACCCGACGTCCTGCTGCCAGAACGCCATCAGCAGCAGCATCATGTGCTCGCGCAGGTCGGGGCCGACCTCGCCGATCATCCCGAGGTCGAGGAAGTAGAGCGTCTCCTCCTCGGGCTGCCACATCAGGTTCCCCGGATGCGGGTCGGCGTGGAAGAAGCCGTCGACGAGGATCTGCTTGTAGAAGGACTCGAGCAGCTGCCGGGCGGCCTCCTTGCGCGCCGGCCCCTCGGGCGCCGACGCGGCGGGTCCGCCGCCGATATCCTGCATCACCAGGAGCCGCGAGGTCGAGTAGTCCGCGAACACCACCGGCACCCGCAGCCGCGAGAAGTCCTCGATCACCGAGCCCATGCGCTCGATGTTCTCGGCCTCGCGCCGGAAGTCGAGCTCGCGGTGCAGCGACTCGGACAGGTGCTCGAAGACCGCCTGCATGTCCACGACCTGCTTGAGGCCGGGACGGTCGGACACCTTCTCCGCGAAGACCTCGAGCAGCGCGAGGTCCTGTTCGATCTGCTCCTTCGCGTCGGGGCGCTGCACCTTGACGACGGCCTTCGTGTGGTCGGCGAGGGTCGCGCGGTGCACCTGCGCGATCGTGCCGGCCGCCAGCGGCTGTGGGTCGATCGTCTCGAAGACGTCCTCCCACGGGACGCCGAGCTCCTGCTCCATCACCTTGACGACCTGCTCCTCGGTCAGGGGCGGCACGTTGTCCTGGAGGGTCGCGAGCTCCTCGATGAACTCGGGCGGCATCAGGTCCGGTCGCGTCGACAGGATCTGGCCGATCTTGGCGAACGTCGGCCCGAGCTCCTCGAGCGAGCTCCGCAGCCGCTTGGCCTGACGACGGCGGCCGACGGCCCCGTCCGCGTCGGGCCGGCCGAAGAGCTCCTTCAGCCCGTGCTTGGCGAAGACCGTCGCGATCTTGGTGCCGCGCGACATCAGGTGCGGTTCGGTCTGGGTCTCGACCGCGCTCGAGCGGATCGTCGTCGACGGCCGCGTGACCGTCGTGACCTCGCCGTCGCGCGTCGTGTTCACGATGATCACGGTGCAGCGTGCGTTGTGGCTGATGCGGTTCGGGACGTTGCCGAGCAGGAACTCCTTGCGGCCCGCCATCCCGGCGTTGCCGACGACCAGGACGTCGATGTCGTGCTCCTCGGTCGCGTGGACGATCGCGAGAGCGGGATCGTCGTCGATCACCACGTGGGCGTGGCCGCGCTCGCCCGCGATCGTGGGTCGCGTACGACTGCAGCTCCTCGGCCGCGGCGCGGGCACGGGTGACCTCGGCCGTCCCGTGCTCGGTGTCCGCCGGGTGGAGCGGGATCACCACCTGGACGACGTGCAGCTCCGCCGAGTAGGCGTCCGCGAACGCGGCCGCCCACTGCACCGCGCGTTCGGCGGTCTCGGAGCGGTCCGTGCCCACCATCACGCGGGCGACGCCCTGCGCTCCGCTGCTCCCGTTGCCTGCGGCCATGACGCCGCATCATCCCAGACGAGGCTCGGTGCGCGGGACCGTGACCGCCGCCCGGCCGTTCGGGTGCCAGCACCCGGGGGTGCTTCGTAGACTCCTGCCGTTCGCCGGAGTAGCTCAGTCAGGCAGAGCAACCGCCTCGTAAGTGGTAGGTCAGGGGTTCGAATCCCCTCTCCGGCTCCAGTCCGTGTGCGGGATCTCCAGCCTCTCTTGCTAGAATCGCCGCCGTGCTCGGCCAGGTCAGCGTCGACCCCACCTCCATCCCCGCCCTGAACAACGGCGGCTGGGTCTTCAACGCGGCCGAGCTGCTCGCGTTCCTCGGGATCCTGCTCGCGCTCGCGATCGTCTTCGGGTACATGCGGCTCGCGCCCCGGTTCCAGACGGACGAGCAGACGCGCCGTTCGGTCAAGGTGCCGAGGATGCAGCCCGGTCGGGAGGTGCGCCGGCCCGTCAAGGTGGTCGGCACGCCGATCATCGTGCAACCGCCGGTGATCGCTCCGGCCGCCGGGGCGCCGTAGCCGTCGCGGCCCCGCCCGTCGCCGCTCCGGCGCCGGTCGCCGCACCCACTCCTGCCGCCGCCGCTCCGCCACCTGTTGCCGCGGCGCCCGCTGCCGAAGCTACCTGCGGCTCCGGCCGCGGAGGCCGCCGCCCCACCCGCGACGCTCCGCCGGTGGCCGCGCCGGCCGCGGGTCACGCGGACGTGAGCCTCGACCAGGAGACCTTCGATCGCGTCCTGGCCGAGCTGCTCGAGAAAGGCACCGACCGACGCGTCGCCGAGGGCCAGGCCCGGCGCGCGGCGATGATCGCAGCCCGCAAGAAGGCCGAGGGCTAGGCCCGCTCCGGCCATGGAGGCCACCATCGACTGGTCCATGGGTTCTCGCGCCGCCGCGCTCGTCGACTGGGGAACCGTCAGCCAGACCGGTCGGCGGGTCGGAGGCAGTGGCCCCCCCACGCCTTCGGTCGAACGCGCCCGGATGCGCGAGGACCTGGCGGAGGTCGTGCCCTACGCCGAGACGCTGATCGAGGAGTTCACCGGGCTCTCGAGCGGCGGCTTCCGCGCTCGCGCGTGGCTCATGTCCCGCGGCGAGTGGGTGAACGCGAACGCCAGGGGCCTCCAGCGCCTGCTCGAACCGCTCGCGGAGCGGGTCCTCCCCGAGGGTGCTCCCCGGTCGGACCTGCGCCGCAAGGCGCTCGGCGCGCAGATCGGCGCGCTGCTCGGCTACGTCTCGCGCAAGGTGCTCGGCCAGTACGACGCGTTCCTGCCGCCCGACGACGACGGGCTCCTGTATTTCGTCGGCCCCAACCTGGTCGAGGTCGAGCGGCGGTTCGAGCTACCCCGGCGCGACTTCCGCCTGTGGGTCTCGATCCACGAGGTGACCCACCGCGTGCAGTTCGGCGCGACCCCCTGGCTCCGCCCGCACCTGGAAGGGCTGATCGGTCGCTACCTGCAGACCGTGCAGGTCGATTCGCGCGAGGTGGTCGCGCAGCTCCGGCGCGCGGTCGACGCGGTCCGTTCGGGCGCGGACTGGCGCGGCATGAACGGCATCCTGCTGATCATGAGCGACGAGCAGCGAGCGCTGTTCGCCCGGATGCAGGCCCTGATGACCCTGCTCGAGGGCCACGCGACGTTCGTGATGAACGAGGTGGCCGCCGGCCGCGTGGACGATCTCGACCGGATGCGGAACGCCCTGCGTGACCGTCGGCGCTCGCGCGGCGGCGTCGAGAAGGTGTTCCAGCAGGCGATCGGGTTCGAGAGCAAGGTGCAGCAGTACGCCTCGGGCGAGCGCTTCGTGCGCGAGGTCGTCGCGGAGGCGGGGATGGACGGCTTCAACCGCGTGTGGCAGGACGAGGCCAACCTGCCGACCCCCGAGGAGATCGCGGACCCGGCCCGCTGGGTGGGGAGGGTCGCGAAAGGCTGATGCGCCGCCCGCCGGCCGTCGCCCGCGTGCTCGAACGGGTGACGAGGACGGCCCGCGAGCACGAGATGTTCGCACCCGGTGACCTGGTCCTCGCGTCCGTCTCGGGTGGACCCGACTCCGTCTGTCTCCTGTACTCGTTGTGGCACCTGCGCCGCCTGTTCCGGATCCGGCTCGAGGTGTTCCACTTCGATCACCGGCTCCGGCCCGACTCGGCGAAGGACGGCGTGTACGTCGACACGCCTCGCCGAACGGCTCCGGGTGCCGTTCCACCTCCGGTCGGCGGAGGACGCGCCGGTCAGGGGCGTCTCGGTCGAGGCGTGGGCGACGGTCGCGCGCATGAATGCCGCGAACGACGTCCGCCGCGCGATCGGCGCGCGGACGATCGCCGAGGGTCACACGCTCGACGATCAGGTCGAGACCGTCCTGATGAACCTGATCCGGGGCGGGGGCCTCGAGGCGGTCGCCGGCATCTGGCCGGGGGGGACCAGACACGGCCGATCCGCCCTCGCGCAGCCGTTGCTCGACGTCGAGCGGGCCGAGGTCGAGGCGTTCTGCCGAGCGCTCCACCTCCGCCCCCGGCTCGATCCGACGAACCGGGACACGAAGCACCTGCGCAACGCGATCCGCCTGCGGGTCATCCCCGAGATCGAGCGGGCCACGGGACGGGAGGTGAAGCGCCCGATCGCCAGATCCGCCGACCTGCTCCGCGAGGACCGGTGGGAGCTGTACGCCTCGGCCGTCGAGGCGTTCGAGCGGGTCGTGAGTGGCCCGCCGGAGGAGCCCCGGTTCGACGTCGCCGGCCTCGCGTCGCTGCCCGAACCGGTCGCCACCCGCGTCGTCCGCCTCGCCCTGTACCGGGTCATGGAGCCGCGAGGACGCGGCGCCCTGGACCCGAGACGGCGGTCGGAGGCGATCCTCGATCTCGCCCGGGGGCGGCCCGGGCCGCCGCCGGGACCTGCCGAACGGATCGACGGCGAGACGCGAGCGGGAGTATGTTTCCCTCTCTCGCACTTCCCCCGAGAGCCGGGAGTGAAGGGGGGCGAGATGGAAGGCCGGGTCGCACTGTCCGAGCTCGAGAACGCCGTCCACGTTCCGTCCGTCGATGCGGCGGCCGATGCGCGGGAACGGGACATCGAGCGCATCCTGATCACCGAGCAACAGATCCAGGACAAGCTCCGCGAGCTCGGCGAGCAGATCACCCGCGACTACGAGGGGCGCGAGCTCCTGCTGCTCGGGGTCCTCAAGGGCGCCTTCGTGATGATGGCCGACCTGTCGCGTCACATCCGGATCCCGCTCGAGGTGGACTTCATGGCGGTCGCGTCGTACGGCGCCGCCACCAAGACCTCGGGCGTCGTGCGGATCCTCAAGGACCTCGATCACGACCTCGAGGGCCGTCACGTGCTGCTGATCGAGGACATCGTGGACTCGGGGCTCACGCTCAACTACCTGCTGAAGAACCTGCGCGGCCGTCGCCCGGCGAGCCTGGAGGTGTGCGCGCTCCTGAAGAAGACGGGGATCCAGCGCGTCCACCTCGACGTGAAGTACGTGGGGTTCGAGATCCCGCCGGACTTCGTCGTCGGGTACGGCCTCGACTTCGCCGAACGCTTCCGCAACCTCCCGTACGTCGGGCTCCTCAAGCCCGAGGCGTACACCGACGTCTGAGCCCGAGAACGCGGCCGAGAACGGACCGGAACTCGAGCCGCGCCGAACGCGTCCAAGCGCCGTGCGGCGCGCCCTGGTCTTCCTCTCCTGTTCCTGCTGCTCGTGCTGCTCGCGGCCTGTGCCCGGGGTTCGAGCGCGGGTTCGGACGGTCGGCTCGGCACGATCCGCGGTGAGGTCCTGCTCGCGCCGACGTGTCCCGTGGAGAGCATCCAGAGCCCGTGTCCGGGCCGTCCGCTCGCGGGCGTGCCGGTGCGCGTGGTCGACGCCGACGGCAACGTGCGGGCCAGCGGCGTGAGCGACGACCGACGGCGCGTTCGCGATCGACGTGGCGCCCGGGCAGCTACCTGTTGACCGCGTCGATCGAGGAGGATCCGGCGCGTTCGGTCAAGCCCGTCCGCGTGGAGGTGCGCGCGGGTGAGGTCGTGCGTTCGGACGTGCATGGTGGACAGCGGCATCCGCTGATCGGGGTATCGGCAGAAGCCAACCCAGGTGCTACCATCGCGCGAGGGCTCGGGCCGTCGGCAGACGCGCGGGCCCCGAAGCGTCTCCCCGGTCCGCACGTTCGAAAGGAGCACATCCCCTGGCAACCGACCCCGGGTCGCCCTACCGGAGGCTCGTCCGCGGTCCGGCGGTCTACGTGCTGGTCGTCCTCGCCGCGCATCTGGCTCTTCCTGCTGTTCGCCAACCGCGGCGTGACGGCGGAGCCGATGACGTTCAGCGACTTCCTGGACGAGGCCGCGGCCGGCAACGTCGACACGGCGAACTTCCTGCTGGGTGACGGCGTGATCGAGGGCGAGCTCGCGGACGGGACCGCGTACCGCGTGGCGTACGTCCAGGGGACCGAGGAGACGGTGACGACGGAGCTCCAGAAGAACGGCGTCGACATCTCCGCCGACCCGCAGAAGGGCTCGGCGGTGGTCGGGTTCCTCTTCCAGCTGATCCCGGTGATCCTGATCGTCGGCGCGTTCATCTTCATCATGAACCAGTCGCAGGGCGGCGGCGGGCGCGTGATGCAGTTCGGCAAGGCCCGCGCCAAGCTCGTCACCAAGGACCAGCCGAAGACCACGTTCGCCGACGTCGCGGGGGTCGACGAGGCGATCGAGGAGCTCCAGGAGGTCAAGGAGTACCTCGCCAACCCGGCGAAGTTCCAGGCGATGGGCGCGAAGATCCCGCGTGGCGTCCTGCTGTTCGGGCCGCCCGGGGTCGGGCAAGACGCTGCTCGCGCGCGCCGTGGCGGGCGAGGCCGGCGTCCCGTTCTACTCGATCTCGGGCTCGGACTTCGTCGAGATGTTCGTCGGCGTCGGCGCCGCCCGGGTCCGCGACCTGTTCGAGCAGGCCAAGCAGAGCGCGCCGGCGATCGTGTTCATCGACGAGATCGACGCCGTCGGGCGTCACCGCGGCGCCGGGCTCGGCGGCGGCCACGACGAACGCGAGCAGACGCTGAACCAGCTCCTGGTCGAGATGGACGGGTTCGACCAGCGCACCGCGGTGATCCTGATGGCGGCGACGAACCGCCCGGACATCCTGGACCCGGCGCTGCTGCGGCCGGGTCGTTTCGACCGCCAGATCGTGGTGGACCGTCCCGACCTCGAGGGCCGCAAGGGGATCCTGAAGGTGCACGCGCGCGGCAAGCCGTTCGACGAGACCGTCGACCTCGACGACGATCGCTCGCCGGACGCCCGGGTTCACGGGCGCCGACCTGTCGAACGTGATCAACGAGTCGGCGCTGCTGGCCGCGCGCTGGGGCAAGAAGGCGATCTCGATGAAGGAGGTCGAGGAGGCGATCGACCGGGTGATGGCCGGCCCCGAACGCAAGACGCGCGTGATGAGCGAGCGCGAGAAGCGCGTGATCGCGTACCACGAGGGCGGGCACGCGCTGGTCGCCCACATCCTGCCGAACACCGACCCGGTCCACAAGATCAGCGTGATCCCGCGCGGTCGCGCGCTCGGGTACACGCTGACGCTGCCCGAGGAGGACAAGTTCCTCATGACCCGCGAGGAGCTGGCGGACGAGCTCGCGATGCTGATGGGCGGCCGCGTGGCCGAGGAGCTGATCGTCGGCGACATCACGACCGGCGCCGCGAACGACATCGAGCGCGCGACCAAGGTCGCGCGGCAGATGGTGACCGAGTACGGGATGTCGGACGCGATCGGGCCGCAGACGCTCGGGCAGAAGCAGCACGAGGTCTTCCTCGGCCGGGACTTCCAGACGCCAGCCCGACTACTCGGACCAGGTCGCCTTCGAGATCGACAACGAGGTCCGCAGGATGATCGACGAGGCCCACGACGAGGCGCTCGACATCCTGCAGAGCAACCGCAGCAAGCTCGACGAGCTCGCGACGATGCTGGTCGAGCGCGAGACCCTCGAGCGCGACGAGGTCGAGGCGTTCCTGTCCGACATCCCCAAGCGCGCGCAGCGCGACCAGTCCGTGCGCGGCGCCGGGCCTCGCCGTCTCCCGGCGGGCGATCCGGACGGGCGGGCAGCCGAGCACGCCGGGCACGATCCCGCCCAAGCCCATCGGCTAGGCTTCGCGGCGCGATGGCCGTGGACCGCTGGGCGACGTTCGACTGCTACGGGACCCTGATCGATTGGATGGGTGGGATCCGCGACACCCTGTCCGACCTGTGGCCCGAGCACGACGCCGAGCTGCTGCTCGTCCGCGTACCACGAGATCGAGCCGGAGGTGCAGCGCGGGAAGGCGTTGCCCTACCGGCAGGTGCTCGCCGAGTCGCTCGAACGCGTCGCGCACCGCGAGGGGCTCGAGCTCGCCGACGACGACCGCCAGGCGCTCGGCGACTCGCTGCCGAACTGGCCGCCGTTCGACGAGGTCCCGGCCGTCGCTCGCCGAGCTCCGCTCGCGCGGCTGGCGGATCGGCATCCTGTCGAACACCGACCCGGCGTTCCTCGCCGCGTCGCTCGAGGCGATCGGGGTTCCCGTCGACCTCGAGATCACGGCCGCCGAGGCCGGCTCGTACAAGCCCGCGCACGGGCACTGGGAGCGGTTCTTCGAGCAGACCGGCGCCGATCGCGACCGGCACGTGCACGTCGCGGCCTCGCTGTTCCACGACATCGCGCCGGCCGACGAGCTCGGGCTCCGGGCCGTCTGGATCAACCGGCTGCGCGAGAGCTCGGACCTGCCGCGCGCGGCCGAGCTGCCGCGACCTCGCGAAGCTGCCCGAGACGCTCGACGACCTGGTGGGCGCCTGATGGCCGAGATCGATCGCGCCAAGATCGAGGCGGCGGTGCGCATGATCCTCGAGGGGATCGGCGACGACCCCGACCGCGAGGGCGTGGTCGACACGCCCCGGCGGGTCGCCGACATGTACGGCGAGATCTTCGAGGGGGTCGGGGTCGACCCCACGCCGGTCGCGCACCGTGGTTCCGGGCGCCAACTTCGACGAGATGATCATGGTCAAGGACATCCCGCTCCAGAGCCTGTGCGAGCACCACCTGCTGCCGTTCAGCGGCCACGCGCACGTCGCCTACATCCCGAACAAGGACGGGCGCATCACCGGCCTGTCGAAGGTCGCGAGGGTCGTCGACATCCTCGCCAAGCGGCCGCAGGTGCAGGAGCGCCTGACCACCGAGATCGCCGACACGATCGAGGCCGCGCTCGCGCCCCGGGGCGTGTTCGTGGTGATCGAGGCCGAGCACCTGTGCATGACGATGCGGGGCGTGAAGAAGCCGGGCTCGGTCACCGTGACCTCGGCGGTCCGGGGGCTGTTCCGCAACGACGCCCGGACGCGCCAGGAGGCCCTGCACCACATCGGCAAGTAGTTCGGGAACCGTGTTCACGTTCCCGGGCGGTCTTGCACCCTGTGATGACGAGCGTGGATCGCGCGCCGGCGGGCGTCTCCCGCGTGGAGGGGATCGAGCGCCTGTACCGGGAGCGGGGCGATCGGATCTGGCGAGGGCTCCTGGCGTTCGCGGGCGACCCGGAGGTGGCGAGCGACGCCGTCGCGGAGGCGTTCGCGCAGGTCCTGCGGCGCGGTGACGAGGTCCGTGACCCGGAACGGTGGGTCTGGCGGACCGCCTTCCGCGTCGCGGCGGGCGAATTGAAGCAGCGGCGAAGGAGCGACGTGCTGACGACGGAGGGTTCGTACGAGATGGAGGTGCCGGCGCGGGACCTGATCGTCGCGCTCGGCGCCCTGTCCGAACGGCAACGTGCCTCGGTCGTCCTCCACGACGGCGCCGGGTACCCGGCGCGCGAGGTCGCGAGGATCCTGGGGTTCGACCGAGGCCGCGGTCCGCGTCCACCTGATGCGAGGCCGGCGCCGGCTCCGAGATCTCCTGGGGGGCGACGACGATGCCTGAGCTCGGCGATCGGTTCGCGTCGCTCTCGCGCACGCCCGCGCCCGACCTGTGGTCCGACATCCAGGGTCGCGATCCGCGTCATCCGGTCGAACCCTCGCCCGCGCGTCGACTGGTCGTCGCACTCGCTGCGTTCGTGGTGGCGATCGCAGGGATCGGGCTCGCGGCCGTGACGTTCGGTGGATCGCGATCGCCGGTCGTTTCCGGGAGGCCCGGCACGGCCAACGGTCCGATCTATTTCCGCGTCGGCGGCGCGGACGGTGGAAGTCGCATCGAGTCGATCGAGGCCGATGGTACGGGTCGGCACGTCGTCGTACCGGAGGACAGCCCCATTCACTACGACCGGCTCTCCTTCTCGCCCGACGGCATGCGGATCGCGTTCGACAACTTCCTTGAGGGCGAGTACGGGATCGAGACGGCGGATCCCGACGGGAGCGACACCGTCCGCCTGACCGACGGTGTGAACGACTCCTGGGCCTCGTGGTCGCCGACGGGACGAAGATCCTGTTCTCGAGCACCCGGTACGATCTGTCGATCGAGGGATGTCTGCCGGGCTTCCCTCACGAGTACCGTTGCCCGACCGACATCTACGTCATGGACGTGGATGGCTCGAACGTCGTCCGCTTAACCGAAGATCCGGCGGGTCGAGTTCATGCCGAGATGGTCGCCCGACGGCAGCCTGATCGCGTTCGTTCGCGAAGGTGATCGAAGAGCGGGAACGTACGAAGCCATCTACACGATGCGCCCCGACGGCACCAACGTCCGCCAGGTCTCGAGCGGCGACCGCGGGAGCGATTTCTGGCCGAGTTGGTCGCCGGACGGCTCGCGGATCGTCTTCGCGGCGATCCGAGCGGAGGACTGGGGCCTCTGGGTCGTCAACGCGGACGGCTCGAGCGAGCGGTCGATCCTCGGCGGGACGGGCGCGGGCTACATCGACAACCCCGTGTGGTCCCCCGACGGGAACCTGATCGCGTTCGTGGGCAACCTGACTGTCGACGACTACAGCCCGGAGGACGCGCTCTACGTGATGCGACCGGACGGCACGGGCGTGACGCCGATCGCCACCGCTCCGGGCATCGGCGTCGCCGGCGACATCGCGTGGCAACCCATCCCGGCGCCGGCCGCGACGGTCGAACCCACGCCGGTGCCCTCGCCTCCGAGCGCCGAGGTCGTCGATACGTTCGCGGTGGCCGAGGACGTGCGCTCGGTCGCCGTCGGTGATGGAAGCGTCTGGATCGCCGCCTCGAACTTGGACGGAACGTTCGCGGGCCACATCGTCCGGATCGATCCCGAGACCCACGAGGTGCAGGCGGACATCCCGGTGGACGTCATCCCGACGTGGGAGGTCGGCGGCGGGGCGATGGTGGTCGACGGGGGCAGCCTGTGGGTGGTCGGCGCCATCGAAGGCCCGCGGCACCGACGGGATCAGCGATGCCGCCGTTATCCGGATCGATACGTCGACGAACCAGGTCGTGCGGACGTACAACGCGGGAGGCGGGGTGGGGGCCGACCTCACCTTCGTCGGCGGCGACCTGTGGGTGTTGCTGTCCGGCGACGACGGCATGGAGGTCGTCCGCCTCGACACCGAGACCAGCGACGTCTCCCCGAGGCACCGACTCGACGCGAACTGGGCCCACACCCTGGTGGCGGCCGACGGACGCCTCATCACGGCGGTCGGTGGCGACGGGGCTGTGAACGTCGATGGGCGCGTGGTCGAGATCGATGCCGAGACGGGTGCGATCTCGGAGATCGACGTTCCCTCGCGTTCCTTCACGCCGATGCCAGTCCTGTGGCGCGGACAGGTCTGGCTCTCGACCGATCCGGGGTTCGTCCGTTTCGATCCGCTCGTCGAGGGTTTCCCGGAGCCGGTGGTGACGCTCCCACCGAGGTTCGGCGACTGCTGCGGGTTCCTCGAGGCCGACGACCGCGGGATCTGGTTCCTCAGTCCGGATGTCGAGGGCGGGACCGACCTGAACGTGTTCGACCCGGTGACTGGCGAGGCCACCGCCCTCGTCGCACTCGACGCGGCAACCCCGGTCGCGATGGCCGTCGCTCCCGATGCGGTCTGGATCCTGAACTACGAGGGCACGCTCACGCACGTCGACATCGGCTCAGCGAACCCGAGGCTACGATAGGTGCGTGGGCGGTCCAGTCTGGCGCGTCGGCGAGCGCGCGTTCGACTGCTCCGAGCGCACCCTCGTCATGGGGATCCTCAACGTCACGCCGGACTCCTTCTCCGACGGCGGACGGTTCCTGGACCGCGCCGCCGCGGTCGCGCACGCGACCCGGATGGTCGACGACGGTGCGGACATCCTCGACGTCGGCGGCGAGTCCACCCGGCCCGGCTCCGAGGCCGTCTCGGTGGACGAGGAGCTGGAGCGCGTCCGGCCCGTGATCGAGCGACTCGCCGAGCTCCACCCGGCGATCCCGATCTCGATCGACACGCGCAAGGCGAGCGTCGCGGCCGAGGCGCTCGGGGCGGGCGCCGCGATCGTGAACGACGTCTCGGGCGGCGCCGATCCGGAGATGTTCGACGTCGTCCGCGAGCGCGACGCGGCCGTCGTCTTGATGCACATGCGCGGCGAGCCGGCGACGATGCAGGAGGCGCCGCGCTACGAGGACGTCGTCGGCGAGGTGCACGAGTATCTCCGCCAGCGGATCGAGGCCGCCGAGCTCGCGGGGATCGACCCCGAGCGGATCGCGATCGACCCGGGGATCGGGTTCGGCAAGGACCTCGAGCACAACCTCGAGCTGATGCGGCGCGTCGACGCGCTGCTCGACCTGGGCCGGCCGGTGCTCGTCGGTCCGTCGCGGAAGCGGTTCCTCGGCACGATCCTGGACGTCCCCGAGGACGACCGCGTCGAGGGCACGATCGGCGCGGTCGTCTGGCTCGTCTCGCGTGGTGCGCATCTGGCGCGCGTCCACGACGTGAGGGAGGTCGTCCGCGCGGTCCGCGTGGCCGACGCGATCGCGAGGGCCGGCGGATGATCGCGACCGAGAAGCGCCGCGTGCGCGTGCCGTCGGGCGAGCTCGCGGTGGTCGAGGCCGGAGATCCCGAGGCTCCACCGGTCGTGCTGCTCTCCGGCGGCTTCACCTCCTCGTACCTGTGGCGGCATCTCGTGCCGCTCCTCGCGCCGTGGATGCGCGTGCTCGCGCCCGACCTGCTGGGGTCGGGGGATTCGGACTCGCCCGAGGGCGCCGACCTCCGCCTCCCGGCGCACGCCGCCGACGTCCGAGCCCTGCTGGGCGCGCTCGGCATCGAGCGGTTCGCCGTCGCCGGCCACGGTCGCGGCGCCGGGGTCGCGCAGCTGCTCGCGGTCGAGGGCGGGGTCGAGGCGCTCGTGCTCGTCGACTCCGTCGCGTTCGACGCCTGGCCCTCGCCGCGGATCCAGGAGCTCCGCTCGCGTCTGGGCGAGGTGGACGACGCGTTCATCCGCTCGTGGCTCGAGGGGTTCTTCCGGGAGGGGATGGGACACCCCGAACGCCTGTCCGAGGCCGACCTCGAGGAGTTCCGACGCCCGTTCGCCGGTCCGGACGGCGCCGAACGCTTCGTGCGGATCGCCGACGCGCTGGACGGCGTGGGGCTCGTCGATCTGGAGCCGCGCCTGGCCGAGCTCGAGATCCCGGCGTTCGTCCTGTGGGGGGAGGACGACGCGTTCCTGCCGGCCGAGCTCGCCGAACGCCTGGGCGACGCCCTTCCCTGGGCCGCGGTCGCGCTCCTGCCCGGGTGCGGCCACTTCCTGCTCGAGGACGCCCCCGAGACCGTCGCCCCGATGATCGCGCAGTGGCTCCGGACCCAGTACCTCCGGCTCCCGCAGGCGCACGAGCACGAGGAGGGCGCCGTCACCGTGGAGCTCGGCCGGCGCCCGCCGGAGGACGACCGATGGTGACGTCGCGACTGTTCCTGACCGGGATCACCGCGTCCGGTCGCCACGGCGCGAACCCGGGTGAGAAGGACCAGGCGCAGGACTTCGTCGTCGACCTGGACGTCGAGGTCGAGGTCGGGGACGACGAGCTCTCGTCGACCTCGGACTACCGGACGCTGATCCGCACCGCGCGCGAGACCGTCGAGCGCGACTCGTTCGACCTGCTCGAGTCGCTCGCGCACGCCGTCGCGAACGACGTGCTCGCGCTCGACGGCGTCGTCAAGGTCAGCGCGATCGTGCACAAGCCCGCCGCCGCGCGCTCGAACGAGGTCCAGGGCGTCGCCGCGGCCGCGACCGTCGAGCGGTGACGTGCCGACGACCGCCTACCTCGCGCTCGGCTCGAACCTCGGCGACCGGCTCGAGCACCTCCGCGCGGCCGCGCGGGAGCTCGACGCGACAGAAGGGGTCGACGTGGTGCGCTCGTCCCGCGTCTACGAGACCGAACCCGTGGGGCCGCCGCAGCCCGCGTACCTGAACGCGGTGATCCAGGTCGACACGACGCTCACGCCGCGCGAGCTGCTCGAGTCGGCCCTCGGCGTGGAGGACGCGTTCGGTCGCGTGCGCGCCGAACGCTGGGGGCCGCGGACGATCGACGTCGACATCCTCGTCTACGACGAGCGGACCGTCGACGAGCCCGACCTCGTGATCCCGCACCCGCGGATGCACGAACGCGGGTTCGTCCTGGTCCCGCTCGGCGAGCTGGACGCCGACGCGATGCTCCCGGGCGGCCGGCGCCTGTCGACGCACCGGCTGTCGCCCGATGCGGTGTTCGGCGTTCGCCCGTTCGCGCCGCCGCTGCCGATCGAGCCGGGATGAACGAGACCGTCTGTTTCCGCTGCGACTGGCAGGGGCGGGCGCGAGCGTCGCACCTGCCCATCGTGCGGGGCGCCGCTGTATCGCCCCGGCCGGAAGGACGCACGCGCGCGCCGGACGTCGTTCGAGCACGACGAGGCTCGCGTCGGGGAGGCCGCCTCGCGACGGCCGGGCGCGCGCGGCCGGTCGATCGCGATCGCGGTCGTGGTCGCGCCATCGCGATCCGTGGGCTCGATCCAGCTGTTCGCCCCGACGCCCGCAGACGGCGGGCAGCCGGCACGCGGGGAGCCGGCTCGCGCCGGAACGCTCGTCTACCCGCGCGCGACGGGCGGGGAGGCTCGACCCTGTGGATCGTCGACCTGTTCGCCGGCATCGGGCGTCCCGGCCCGTCGGTCCCGAGCGGGCACCTCGGAGCTGGTGGACGTGTCCGGCGCAGCTCGGGATGGGTCGGCGTCGAGCGTGGGTGCGATCGCCGGACGGTCGCGGTGTCGATCTGCGCGGGACCTGCGCCGACGCCGAGTCGGTCGGGCTCGGGCACGGCGACCTCGTCGCCTGGGGGCCGGGCGGCAGCGAGCCTCGTGTTCGCTCGCAACGGACGGATCGGGCCGCGGCGGGCTGCGCGCCGGTGCGCATCAGCCTGGTGACCGTCCTGACCGAGAAGGTCGAGTGGGCGCTCGACGATCCGGGGTTCTGCGGGCCGGTGCTCTCGCTCAGCCGGAGCGAGGCCGCGACGTACTTCACCGCGGCCTCGGGCGATCGGCTGAGCGTGTACCTGACCGGCTCGGTGGGCGTGCCCCACCTGATGTTCGACGGCCTGGGCGTGATCTCGGCGACGCCGCCCGCGGCGTTCCTGCTCACGACGGGGGTCTCCCCGCGGCCCTGCGGGGCGACCCATCGACCGACACCGGGACCCTGCTCGGGTGGAAGGGGGTCGGCGGTCCGGTGACGGTGGGCGACGGCAGCGACGACCTCGTGATCGAACGCATCCTCGCGTGGTCCGCCGACGGCGGACGCGTGGCGCTCGTCGGCGCGCTCGGCGATCGCACGCGGCGTCTTCGTGCTGGATGCCGGTTCGGGTTCGGGGACCCGGGTGCCCCGGTACGTCATGCCGGCGGGCCGGAGGCTCGACGCGGCGTTCGACGCGGTCGGTCGCCTCTACGTCGTCGGCGAACGGCCGGGTCTACGTGACGCGCGCGGCGGACTCGCTCGACGATCTGCCGCTCGCCCGTCGGGGCGCCGCCGCCGACCGGACCGATCGTCTGGATCGCCTGAGCGGGATACTCGGACGATGGATCTCGCGATCGTGGGTGCCGGACGTGTCGGGACCTCGCTCGCGGTCCTGTGGCAGCGCGCCGGGCATCGGATCGTCGCGGTCGCCGGCGGACCCGCCACGCCCGAACGCGCGGCGCGCTTCCTCCCGGGCGTCCCGGTCCTCGACGCCGTCGAGGCCGCGACCGGGGCCGAGATCGTCGTGATCGCGACGCCCGACGCCGTGATCGCCACCGTGTGCCGGGAGATGGCGGAGGCCGGCGCGCTCGGATCCGCGAGCGCCGTCGTGCACGCGAGCGGCGCGACCGGTCTGGACGCGCTCGAGGCCGCAGCGTCCGTCGGCGCGACGACGCTGTCCGTCCACCCGTTGCAGACGTGTCCGACCGTCGAGGCCGCCGTCGAGGCGATCCCCGGCGCGTCGTTCGCGGTCACCGCGCTGGACGAGGAGGGGTACGCGCTCGGCGAACGCCTCGCGCGTGACGCGGGCGGCCACCCGTTCCGCCTCGCCGACGAGCGCAAGCCGCTGTACCACGCTGCCGCCGTGTTCGCGTCCAACTACGTCGTCACGGTGACGGCCCTGGCCGAGGAGCTCGAGCGCGTCGCCGGCGTCCCCGACCCGATCGCCGCGCTCGCGCCCCTGCAGGACGCGACGCTCGCGAACGTCCGCCGGGTCGGCGCGGCCGAGGCGCTCACCGGGCCGGCCGTCCGCGGGCGACGCGATCACCCTGCAACGCAACCTCGAAGCGCTGGCCGAGCACGCGCCCGATGCGGTCCGGCCCTACGTCACGCTCGCCGACCTGGCGCTGGCGCTCGCCGAGCGCTCGGGCCGCGTCCCGCCGCAGGGGCGCGAGGCCGTCGAGGAGGTGCTCGTCCGCTGGAGGTGATCAGGACGATCGCCGGCGACCCGCGCGGCGTGCGAACGCGCTCGCGCCGAGGGGCGCACGGTGGGGTTCGTCCCGACGATGGGGGCGTTCCACGCGGGTCACCGCTCGCTGATGCGACGTTCCAGGGACGAACGCGACCTCACCGTCGTCTCGATCTTCGTGAACCCGCTGCAGTTCGGCGACGCGCGCGACCTCGAGACCTATCCGCGCGACGAGCAGGCCGACCTCGCGGTCGCCGAACGCGAGGGGGTCGACCTGGTGTTCGCGCCGTCGGTCGACGAGATGTACCCGGACGGCGAGCCCGAGGTCACGGTCGACCCGGGTCCGCTCGGCGAACGCTTCGAGGGCGCGTCGCGACCCGGCCACTTCCGCGGGGTCGCCACCGTCGTGGCCAAGCTGTTCGACGCGGTGGGGCCGTGCTCCGCCTACTTCGGCGAGAAGGACGCGCAGCAGCTCGCGGTGATCCGCCGGATGGTCGTCGACCTGTCGCTGCCGATCGACGTCCGGTCGCTGCCCCGTCGTGCGCGAACCCGACGGGCTCGCCCTCTCCAGCCGCAACCGCCTGCTGTCGCCCGAACAGCGCGAGGCCGCGACGTGTCTGTTCCTCGCGCTGTCCGAGGCGGCCGAGCTCGCGCGCGCCGGCGAACGCGATGCCGGCAAGCTCGTGGCCGCGATGGCCCGCGAGATCGGTGCGACGTCCGAGGCGCGCATCGACTACGTGGCCGTCGTGGACGAGGAGACGTTCGAGGAGGTGCCGACGATCGACGGCCGGGCCCGGGCGCTCGTCGCCGCCCGCTTCGGCGGGGTGCGGCTGATCGACACGCTCCTGCTCCCGCGGCCTGAGGACCAGCGGCCCGGTCGGATGTCGGGCCGCATCCCGGCGTGGCAGGATGGCCGGTCAGGGAGGTGACGGCGGGTGCTGCTCGCGGTGAACGTCGGGAACACGAACACCGTGCTCGGGGTGTTCCGCGGCCCCGAGCTCGAGCACCAGTGGCGCCTGTCGACCGAGACGGAGCGCACCGCGGACGAGCTCGCGGTGCTGTTCGCCGGGCTCCTGGACCAGACCGGCCTCTCGTTCTCGAACGAGATCACCGGCGTCGTCATCTCGTCGGTGGTGCCGGGCTCGACCACCGCGCTGCGCGACATGGTCACGCGGTACTTCAACTTCCCGGCGGTCGTGGTCGAACCCGGGACCCGGACGGGCCTGTCGATCCAGACCGACAACCCGCGCGAGGTGGGGGCGGACCGGATCGTGAACGCGCTCGCCGCGTTCAGCCGGTACGGAGGTCCCTGCATCGTGATCGACTTCGGGACCGCGACGACCTACGACGTGGTCACCGAGAAGGGCGAGTTCCTCGGGTGGCGCGATCTCGCCCGGCGTCCAGACCTCCAACGCGTCGCTGTCGCGCGAGACGGCGCGGCTGCCGCAGGTCGAGCTGCAGGCGCCAAGGTCGCCGATCGGGCGGAACACCGTCGACGCGATCCAGTCCGGCCTGATCTTCGGGACCGCGGCCGAGACCGACGGGATGATCGACCGCATCCGCAAGGAACTCGGGGGGAGCGCGACGGTCGTGGCCACCGGTGGCCTCGCCGCGCAGATCGTCCCGCATTGCCAGTTCGTCGACGAGATCGACCCGTGGCTCACGCTCGAGGGTCTCCGGCTCGTGTTCGAACGCAACGTCGGGCCCGCCGATGCCTGACGAGGTGACCGAGGAGGCCACCGGGCGCGAACGCGAGGTGCTTCGGACCCGACGCGAGAGCCGCGAGCGGCTCGGCGACCGGGCGTTCGCGCTGAACCTCGAGCAGGCGCTCGGGGTGCCGGAGCCCGAGACGGCATCGAGCATCCGGGAGGAGTTCGGCGGGCTCGCGCACGACACGATCGACGAGGCCCGGCGAACGGTGGCCGGCCGGATCGTGCTGAAGCGGGACATGGGCAAGCTCGCGTTCCTGGTCCTGCGCGACCGGTCGGGCGACATCCAGCTGGTCGTCAACCAGGACACCGAGCCGGCCAGCCGCGAGCTGCTGGCGGAGGTGGATCTCGGCGACATCGTCGGTGCGACCGGCCGGGTCGGGACCACGCGCAAGGGCGAGCTCTCGATCTTCGTCGAGCGGCTCGCGATGCTCACCAAGGCCCTGCGCCCGCTGCCCGAGAAGTGGCACGGCCTCAAGGACCCCGAGCTCCAACAGCGACAGCGCGCCCTCCATCTCGCCACCGACCCCGACGCGCGGGCGAGGCTGGTCGACGCGCGCGCGGACACGCTGCGCGCGGTCCGCGCGTACCTGGACGAGCACGACTACGTCGAGGTCGAGACGCCGGTGCTCCAGACGATCGCGGGCGGGGCGATGGCGCGTCCGTTCGTGACGCACCACCGCGATCTCGACATGGACCTGTACCTGCGGATCTCGCTCGAGCTGCACCTGAAGCGCCTGCTCGTGGGCGGTCTCGAACGCGTCTACGAGATCGGGCGGAACTTCCGCAACGAGGGCGTGGGCTGGAAGTACAACCCCGAGTTCACGATGCTCGAGCTCTACCGGGCCTACGCCGACTACGAGACGATGATGGACGTCACCCGCGATCTCGTGCAGGCGAGCGCGCTCGCGGTGGCCGGCTCGCTCCAGGTCTCGTTCCGGGGCAACGACATCGACCTCGGCGGGGAGTGGCGTCGCGTGACGGTGCTCGGGAGCGTGTCCGAGGCCGTCGGCGAGGAGGTCACGCTCGAACGCCCGGATCTCGCCGAGCTCGCGGAGCGCCACGACGTGCCGGTCGACCCGTCTTGGCCCGCGGGCAAGATCGCGCTCGAGCTGTTCGAGAAGCTCGTCGAGCCCGGGTTGATCCAGCCGACCTTCGTCCTCGACTTCCCGCGCGAGGTGTCACCGCTCGCGCGGCCGCACCGCGACGACCCCCGCCTCACCGAGCACGTCGACCCGGTGATCGGCGGGATGGAGCTCGGGACCGGCTACTCGGAGCTCACCGACCCGGACGAGCAGCGCGCGAAGTTCCTGCTGCAGCAGCAGGCGCGCGAGACCGGCGAGCTCGAGACCCACCCGTTCGACGAGGACTTCCTCCAGGCGCTCGAACAGGGGATGCCGCCGGCCGGGGGTCTCGGGATCGGGATCGACCGGCTGATCATGTTGCTGACCGACGCGGCGAGCATCCGGGAGGTCATCCTGTTCCCGCTGCACCGACCGCCCGACTGACGGGACCGGCTCAGACCGCTTCGAGGCTCGCGATCTCGAGCGGCAACGCGACCCGGAACACGGCCCCGCCGCCCGGTGCGTCCTCCGCCCAGACGTGGCCGCCGCAGGAGGCCGCCAGCCCGCGGACGATCGGCAGACCCAGGCCGAGACCCGGCTTGCCCGTCGTGTCGGCCCGGCGGAACCGCTCGAACAGCCGCTCCCGCTCGTCGACGGGCAGGCCCGGCCCGGCGTCCGAGACGCTCAGGACCACGCAGTCGTTGCCCGGCTCGAGCGTCACGCGGATCGGTGCGGCGCCGTACTTGTGCGCGTTGTCCAGCAGGTTCACCAGGATCCGCCGGATCGCGTCGGGGTCGCTCATCGCCGAGAGGCCCTCGTGGACCTCGACCTCCACCGGTCGATCCGTGACGCCGAAGTCGCGCGCGACCGTCCGCACGAGGTCGGCGAGATCGACGAGGACGGGTTCGGCGGCCACGTCGCCCTGCTCGAGCCTCGCGGCGATCAACAGCTCCTCGACCAGCGACGCGAGGTTCTTGCCGTTGCGTTCGATGATCTCGAACAGCTCGGAGGTCTCGATCGGCGAGTTCGGCTGCTTGCCGGTCTGCGCCGCGGCCAGCACGACCGTGAGCGGCGTCCGGAGCTCGTGGGTCACGAGCCCGAGGAACTCGGACTTCATCCGGTCGAGCTCGACGAGCTCGACCACGTGGGCGCGTTCGGCGTCGAACAGGCGGGCGTTCGCGATCGCCACCGCGCCCTGCTCGGCGAACAGGCTGAGGGCGCGCAGGTCGTAGGCGCTGAAGGTGTTGCCGTCCCCGGCATTGACGTTGAGGACCCCCAGCAGCTGGTCGCGGTGGACCAGGGGCACCGACATCGCGCTCGAGACCGCCTGCGTCCGCGTGTCGAGCCCGGGGAACTCCTTCGAGGTCGGCCGCCCGTTGATCAGGAGCGGCTCCTTGGTCCTCGCGACGCGGCCGGCGATCCCCTCGCCGATCGCGACCCGCCGCCCGAGCGCATCCGGGTTGTTGCGGACGCATCGGGCGACGAGCGAGTCACCGTCCACGAGCATGATCGAGCCGCTCGCCCCGACCAGCAGCTCCTGCGCGCTGTGCAGGATCACGTCCAGCACGGCGTCGAGCTCGAGGACGGCGTTCATCGCCTTGCCGGCCTGCAGCAGCAGCGAGAGCTCGCGCAGGCGGTTGGACAGCGCTGCGGTGAGGACCCGTTCGTCGGTGAGGAGCCTCGACAGCTTCTGGAGGTGGCGTTCCTTGTCGATCGCGTACGCGCAGAACCCGACCGACATCAGGACGATGCCCCAGCGCAGGGGGCCGGACGAGATCACCGAACCGTGGGACGTCGGCCAGATCGACAGCACCACGACGCCGACGCTGACCGAGACCAGCATGATCGACGTCAGGATCCACAGCTGGATCCTGCGATGCTCGACCGCCTCGAGCGAGGGCGTGCTGAAGTCGCGGAGACCGACGATCCGGGCCTCGGCGGCGATCGTGCCGGGCAGCCCGGTCGTGTCAGGTTGCGTTCGAGCGCGCCTCATCCATCCACGTGTATCGGCACGCTCGCGGCGCGCTTGAAGTGCGGGCCGTGCCTGGATGGGGGTCGGTGCGGGAGGCTCGGCGAACCGCGGTACCTAGGCGGCGCCCTCGGTCGCCTCGTGGAGCACGATGACGATGTCCTCCAGGGCCGTCCCCTTGGCGAGGAACCCCGAGGCTCCCGCCTCCCGCGCCTCCTTCTCCACGCCGGGGTCGGCGTGCGCGGTCAGGATCACGACGGGCAGGTCGGGTCGGTCCTCGTGGATCCTGCGCATCGCCTCGATCCCGTCGAAATCGGGCATCGACAGATCCATGAGGACCAGGTCGGGTTCGTCCACGCGGGCGCGGTCGGTCGCCTCGCGACCGCCGCCTGCCTCGCCGGCGACCTCGATGCCCTTGACCATCTTCAACGCGGACGTGAGCGCCCGGCGGAACGCCGGGTGGTCATCCACCACCAAGACCCGCAACGTGTCTTCTCCTCACCGGGAAGGATCAACAGGGAAGACCAAGAGGTTTCCGTTGCCTGCATCCTGCCCGAGCGGTCGCCGCGGGTAAACGCCCCAAACGGCTGAATCTGCATGGCCCATTCGGGCTATGGCCGGCGCAGGAGGGCCTAGATCTTCCCCGGCATCGCATCGGCGCTCATCCGGTGGCGCGATCTGGCCGAAGGGATAGGGGAGGGAGACATCGTGGGAACGAACGGGAGGCTCGGGAGGTTGCAACGAGGGTCGGGGGTATACTCCCCTGCGTGGGGCGCTTCGGCGGGCGCACGAGATCGTGCCACACCGAAGCGCTCGACCTGCCTCGGGGGTAGGACGGGGTCCGCTGATCCCCGAGGCCGTTCGATAGGTGGGGCTCCGGCCCCGGGGGACTGAAGATGTTCGAGCGTTTCACGGACCGAGCCCGCCGCGTCGTGGTCCTCGCCCAAGAAGAAGCGAGGATGCTCAACCACAACTACATCGGGACCGAGCACATCCTGCTCGGCCTGATCCACGAAGGAGAAGGGGTCGCCGCCAAGGCGCTCGAGTCGCTCAACATCTCGCTCGAGGCCGTTCGTCAGCAGGTCGAGGAGATCATCGGCCAGGGCCAGGCAGCGCCGACGGGTCACATCCCGTTCACGCCGCGCGCCAAGAAGGTCCTCGAGCTCTCGCTCCGCGAGGCGCTGCAGCTCGGTCACAACTACATCGGGACCGAGCACATCCTGCTCGGCCTGATCCGTGAGGGCGAAGGCGTCGCCGCGCAGGTCCTGCAGAAGCTCGGCGCCGACCTGAACCGCGTCCGCCAGACCGTGATCCAGCTCCTGTCCGGCTACACCGCCGGCAAGGGCGAGACCACGCCCGGCGGGCAGGGCGAGCAGGCGGGCCAGGGCTCGATGGTGCTCGACCAGTTCGGTCGGAACCTCACGCAGCTCGCGCGCGACACCAAGCTCGACCCGGTGATCGGCCGCGAGAAGGAGATCGAGCGCGTGATGCAGGTGCTGTCGCGCCGGACGAAGAACAACCCGGTGCTGATCGGCGAACCCGGCGTCGGCAAGACCGCGATCGTCGAGGGGCTCGCGCAGGACATCGTCCGCGGCGAGGTCCCCGAGACGCTCAAGGGCAAGCAGATCTACACGCTCGACCTCGGCGCGCTCGTCGCCGGCTCGCGGTACCGCGGCGACTTCGAGGAGCGCCTGAAGAAGGTCCTGAAGGAGATCCGCACGCGCGGCGACATCGTGCTGTTCATCGACGAGCTGCACACGCTCGTCGGCGCCGGGGCGGCCGAGGGCGCGATCGACGCCGCGAGCATCCTCAAGCCGATGCTCGCGCGCGGCGAGCTCCAGACGATCGGCGCGACGACGCGCGACGAGTACCGCAAGCACCTCGAGAAGGACGCGGCGCTCGAGCGGCGGTTCCAGCCGATCAGCGTCGAGGAGCCGACCGTCGCGCACACGATCGAGATCCTCAAGGGCCTGCGCGACCGGTACGAGGCGCACCACCGCGTGTCGTTCACCGACGACGCGCTGGTCGCGGCGGCGAACCTCGCGGACCGCTACATCACCGACCGGTTCCTGCCCGACAAGGCGATCGACCTGATCGACGAGGCGGGCTCGCGGATGCGGATCCGCCGGATGACCGCGCCGCCCGACGTGCGCGAGCTCGACGAGAAGATCGCCGAGGTCCGTCTCCGCAAGGAGAGCGCGATCGACGCGCAGGACTTCGAGCAGGCCGCGTCGCTCCGCGACGAGGAGCGCCAGCTCCTCGAGGAGCGCCAGCGCCGCGAGCGAGAGTGGAAGTCCGGCGAGATGGACGTCCTGTCCGAGGTCGACGAGGAGGAGATCGCCGAGGTGCTCGCCGCGTGGACCGGCATCCCCGTCTTCAAGCTCACCGAGGAGGAGACCGAGAAGCTGCTCCGCATGGAGGACGAGCTCCACAAGCGGATCATCAGCCAGGAGGAGGCGATCACGGCGGTCGCGGCGATCCGCCGGACGCGCGGCGGTCTGAAGGACCCCAAGCGGCCCTCGGGCTCGTTCATCTTCCTCGGGCCCTCGGGCGTCGGGAAGACCGAGCTCTCCAAGGCGCTCGCCGAGTTCCTGTTCGGCGACGAGGACGCGCTGATCCAGCTCGACATGTCCGAGTACATGGAGAAGCACACGGTCTCGCGTCTGATCGGCTCGCCCCCCGGCTACGTCGGCTACGAGGAGGGCGGCCAGCTCACCGAGGCCGTCCGCCGCAAGCCGTTCAGCGTGATCCTGTTCGACGAGATCGAGAAGGCGCACCCCGACGTGTTCAACACGCTGCTGCAGATCCTGGAGGACGGGCGCCTGACCGACTCGCAGGGTCACCAGGTCGACTTCAAGAACACGATCATCATCATGACCTCGAACCTCGGGACCCGGGACATCGAGAAGGGACCCGGCATCGGGTTCGCGGCGCGCCGGACGAGAAGATGACCTACGAGCAGATGAAGGACCGGGTCATGGAGGAGCTGAAGAAGACCTTCCGGCCCGAGTTCCTGAACCGCATCGACGAGGTCATCGTCTTCCACTCGCTGACCCAGGAGGACGTCAAGCAGATCGTCGACCTGCTGATGAAGCGGGTCACCGAGCAGCTGAAGGCCAAGGACCTCGAGATCGAGCTGACCGACGCCGCGAAGGCGTGCTCGCCGAGAAGGGGTGCGACCCGGCGCTCGGCGCCCGGCCGCTGCGTCGGACGATCCAGCGGCTCGTCGAGGACCCGCTGTCCGAGAAGCTGCTCTGGAAGGAGTTCCGCGCCGGCCAGACGATCATCGTGGACGCGCGCGACGGCGAGATCGTGTTCGAGGGCGCCGGGGTTCCGCCCGACGTCCCGCCGGTCGAGCTCGCGGGTTCGTCGGAGGCCTGAGC
>CAVUTN010000015.1:0-308457 GCA_963744515.1 uncultured Actinomycetes bacterium
CGCCGGTCGGCCTGGCGATGCACGGGTACATGAACCCGACGCTGGTCGACGGGCTCACCAAACCCCACAACCCGGGCCTCGAGTACGACCTGTTCGTCAACTGGAACCAGCGCCGTCTCGACGTGAACGAGGCCGCGCTCGCCGACGTCGGGATGGGGATCACGCGGCCGGTGAACCAGTGGAATCCCGACGCGGACGACAGCGCCGCCGGGTAACCCCGCGGTCGCCGAGGGATGGGACGACTGGGGTCCGTTCTACACGCAGACCTACATGGCGTTCTTCGGCGTCGACAGCTCGACGTGGAGATGTGCAGCGGCGGAGCCGGATGCAACGGCCGCTTCGGGTCCAAGCGCGCCCAGTACGTCGGGTTCTACTCATCGGTCGGCTACTGGATCGCGAATCGCGGTGCGATGCTGCACGACCAGCTCGAGATCTTCCGCCGAGGCGTGATGAACGCACCGAGGCCCGAACTGCTGCGCGACCCGCTCATCGCGAGCCGAGGCTTCACCGAGGACCAGCACGACTGGATGGTGCCGTACCCCAAGGCGTTCGTGATCCCCTTCGGAGCGGCCCGCGGGCAGCCGCTCGCGTTCGACGACGGCAGCGAAGATGCGAGGCGAACCGGCTGGCGCAGTGGCTCCTCGACAACGGCATCGAGGTCGAGCCGAACCAACAAGGACGTTCACGTGGAACGGCCAGACGTTCGCGAAGAAGTCCTACGTCGTCGCGATGGATCAGGCCGATGCGTGGGCTCGCCTACACGGCGCTCGCCGCGGGTCAGGACATCTCGGACCGGATCACGCAGCTGTACGCGCCGCCGGGCGCCTGGAGCCACGGGCAGCTCTGGGGTGCGGACACGGTCGAAGTCCCCGCCTCGGATACGACCTTCACCCCGCTGGTGACGCCGATCACGTCACCGAACCCGCTCGCCGGCGGCGTCCGGGGCGGCGGGAAGGCCGACTGGTACGCGCTGACGATCCGGGGCGCGGCCGAGGTCCGGGCGGTCCTGGACCTCCTCCGCTCGGGTGTCGACGGCGAGGTCGCGGAGTCGCCGATCTCGAGCGCGTCCGCCGGGACGATGCCGGCGGGCACGCTGATCTTCCCGAGCGATCCGACGACGGTCGCCGCGCTCGCCAGCGCGGGGCTCGGCCGCCGGGGTCTACTTCGAGCGACCGGCCACGTCGACCTGACGAGGCGCCGAAGGTCGCGGTCCTGGTGACGCCGCCAGCTGCGACGAGGCACGCTCGAGGGTGCGCCGATCGCTCGGTCGACGACAGCGCGACGCCGGGCGCGGGAACGGACACGCTCGCGGGCTACACGTGATCTGCGGGGCAGATCTTCGGGCCCGTGACATCGCGGCTTCGCCGACCGGGTCGAGGTCGGGACGACCGGACTCGCATCGCAGTCACACTACCGCCGGCTCGACCGACTCCGCTCCTGCCCTGGACGTTCGACGTGCCATCTACAACACCGGCGACAGGCGCCTATCCGTCGCGTCGGCGGGCGGCGCACGTGCAACTCGCGCGGAACCGGCTCGACGCGTTCTTCTCCGGAGGCGGCGGCTACATCGGCACCAGCCAGTCCGGCGAACAACTTCACGTTCATGACGGCGCCGGGCCTGGTGAGACGCGATCGCGCAGGGCAGCGCGGCCGCGGGTGGCGGGATCGCGCGGTGGGACAACGACGGTGGTGCGGCGAGTCCGCTGACCGGTGGCTATCCCCGCGCAGGACTTCCTGTACCTCCCGTCGAACATCACGTACTTCTCCGCGATCCCGACGGGGGCGTCGATGGCGCGATCTGGGACGCTACCTGGCCGAAGGACCGACCGACCTGTTCGTCGCCGGGCTGTGGCGCGACCGGACCTCGACGCAGTCTGGCGGCGCCGACCGCCGGTGGTCCTGCACGGGACGACGACTGCTCGGGAGCCGGTACCTCGCGTACGCGACGAACCCGTTCTCGCGCGGCGACGCCGAGCGGGAGTGGGCGCTGATCGGCCAGGCCGCGTTCTGGTCGAACCTGACGGACGAGGTGTAGGGAGACCGACCTGAAGAGAGGTGGGAGAGGGAGCGGGCTTCACGCCCGCTCCCTCGCTCCTCCTCACCCAGGCGCACGAACCCGCGACGACCAACCTGGAGCACGGCGCCGCGGAGCCGTTCGACGGGCAGCTCGGTTCCTGATCGGGGCTTGCCCGTCGAGACGTACGCCGCCCTGCTCGATGACGCTGCGCGCCTCGACTGGTCGGAGTCGGCGAGGCCGAGGACGGCCAGGAGCTTCGGGCAGGTAGACGCGGCCCTCCACCACCAGGTCGGGAGGGATAACCTTGTTCGGGATCTCGTCGGGGAGCTCGCGCTCGCGGTGGACGCGCTCGAACCGCTCCTCGGCGGCCGCCCCGGCCCCCTGCCCGTGGTACTGGTCGACGACCTCGCGCGCGAGTCGTCGCTTCTCGCTCCCACGGGTCGAGCGATCCGTCCTCGAGACCCTTCTCCACCCGCTCGGCCTCCGTGGGATCGCGGAAGAAGTCGAGCGCGAGGAGCCGGTACGTGGCGATCAGCTCGTCGGGCACCCGGACCAGCTTGCCGAACATCTCGTCCGGTGGATCGGTGATCCCGATGTAGTTGCCGAGGGACTGGCTCATCTTCTGCACGCCGTCGGTCCCGACGAGCAGCGGCGTGGTCAGCGCGACCTGTGGCTCCTGGTCGAACTCGCGCTGCAGGTCCCGGCCGACGAGCAGGTTGAACGTCTGGTCCCGGCCGCCGAGCTCGACGTCGGCCTCGACCGCGACCGAGTCCATCCCCTGCAGCAACGGGTACAGGAACTCCATGATCGAGATCGGCTTGCCCTCCGCGTAGCGTTTGGCGAAGTCGTCACGTTCGAGCATCCGCGCGACGGTGGTCGACGCGGACAGGCGCAGGATCTCCTCCATGCTCATCGGCTCGAGCCACTCGGCGTTGTACCGGACCTCGGTGCGCTCGGGATCGAGGATCCTCCAGAACTGATCGAGCAGCCGCTCGGCGTATCCGCGCACCTCCTCCTCGGACAGGCGCGGCCGCGTCTCGGTCTTGCCTGAGGGGTCCCCGACCTGCGCCGTGAAGTCCCCGACGATCAGCACGGCGGTGTGCCCCGCGTCCTGGAACTGCCGCAGCTTGTGGAGCACCACGGCCCACCCGAGCGTCACGATCGGCGCCGTCGGATCCAGTCCGAGCTTGACCCGCAGCGGCCGCCCCAGGGTCAGCTTGCGCTCGAGCTCCTCCGCGGGGACGACCTCGGCGGAACCGGCGAGCAGGCTCGGAAGGTCTTCCGGTCCCATGAGCGCGAAGGCTAGCAGTGGGACGCCGGGGGTTGGGGGCCTCAAGGAGCGAGCCGAAAGGCGAGCGGTAGGCCCCCATGAGGAAACCCCGTGGCAAGATGGTCGAACCATGGCCGCTCGCTCGCGGACCCTCGTGGTCGGCGTGTTCGTGTTCGCCCTCGCAGCCTCCGCGTGCGATCTCCCCTCCCTGCGCGAGGCGCGCGAGACCGCGGACGCCCTCCCGGAGACCTCCTTCATCTACTCGGCGGACGGCACCCTGATCACCTCGCTGCACGCAGGCGAGAACCGCGTCGTCGTCCGCTCTCGGAAGATCCCCGACGTGATGCGGGACGCCGTGATCGCGATCGAGGATCAGCGGTTCTACGACCACACGGGGCTGGACGTGCGCGCGCTGCTCCGAGCCGCGTACGTCGACGCCACCACCGGCGAGGTCGTCGAGGGTGGCTCGACGATCACCCAACAGCTCGTGAAGAAGCTCTACGTCGGCGACGAGCAGACCGTCGCGCGCAAGATCCGCGAGGCGTACCTGGCGTGGCAGCTCGAGGAGAAGCTGAGCAAGGACCGGATCCTGACGAGGTACCTGAACACCGTGTACTTCGGCAACGGCGCCTACGGGATCCAGGCCGCGTCCCAGACCTACTTCGGCATCGAGCCGCTCGAGCTCTCCCTTTCGCAGGCGGCGATGCTCGCCGGTCTGATCGCGGCGCCGGTCGACTACGACCCCGTCCGTCATCCCGGACGGTCCGAGCGCCGCCGCAACCACGTCCTGACGCTGATGCTCGGTCTCCAGATGATCGACCGGACCGAGTTCGACAAGGCCAGCGGCTCGACGATCCACCTCGACCTCACCCCCGAGGACGAGACGCACTACGTCGCCCCGTGGTTCGTCGACTACGTGAAGGAATGGTTCCTGTCGAACCCCCACTTCGGCGAGACGCCCCAGGACCGCTACGACCTCCTGTTCGAGGGCGGCCTGAAGATCGTCACCACCGTCGACCTTCGCCTCCAACGCGCCGCCGAGCGCGCGGTCGGGTACGTGCTCACCGAGCCCGGCGACCCCTACGGCGCGCTGACGGCGATCGACCCGAGGACCGGGATACGTACGGGCGATGGTCGGCGGCCGCGACTACTGGAACGAGGACGACGACTTCGCCCGGATCAACCTGGCCACCGGTGGCGTGACCGGTCGCCAGGCAGGGTCGGCCTTCAAGCCGTTCGCGCTCGTCGCGGCGCTCGAGCACGGCGTCCCCAGGACCCAGCCGCTGAACGGCTCCACCGCGCACATCCTGCTCCAGGAAGGGACGTACTGGGATCCGCACAACGCCGAGGGCGGCGGCTACGGGACGATCTCGCTCGAGAGCGCCACGATCAATTCGGTCAACGTCGCGTACGCGAACCTGCTCTCCGTGATCGGGAGCGGGGACACGTACGCGGGTGCCTCGGCGCTCGTCGAGGCCGCCGTGCGGATGGGGATCCGGTGCTGTCCCCGCACCACCGAGCCGAACGGCCCGCTCGCGGCGGTCCCCTCCGCCGTCCTCGGCGTGAACGAGGTGAGCACCCTCGAGATGGCCTCGGCCTACGGCACGCTCGCGGATCTCGGACGGCACGTGCAGCCGACGCCCGTGATCTCGGTCACCACGTCCGACGGGGACGTGATCTACCAGGCACCCTCGCGGGCCGAGCAGGCGGTGGAACCCGCGATCGCGGCCGAGGCGGTCGACATCTTGAAGGGCGTGGTGCAGTCGGGTACCGGCGTCGGCGCGAACATCGGGCGACCGCAGTTCGGCAAGACCGGCACCGCCCAGAACGCGAGCGATGCGTGGTTCGTCGGCGCGATCCCGCAGATGGTCACCGCGGTGTGGGTGGGCTTCCCGCAGGGCCAGGTCCCGATGTGCTGCGGCAACGTGCGGATCTCGACGGTCTACGGCGGGACGTGGCCGGCCTCGATCTGGCGGACGTTCATGCTCGCGGCGACCGAGGGGTGGCCGGTGAAGGAGTTCGGCACGGCGCCGAACGTCGACGTCGTGACGTTGCGCGTCGACGTGACGCAAGGCTGCCTCGCCAACCCGTACACGCCGCCCGGAGACATCGACGTGCTCCAGTTCCCCGCAGGCGCCGAACCCACGCTCGAGGTGTGCACCGAGCCGTCGTCCTACCAGCTGCTGGTCGTTCCGTCGGTGATCGGCATGGAGCGGCAGGCGGCGATCTCGGCCCTGCACAACGCCGGCTTCACGGTCGCGATGGTGCTCGCGTCGTCGGACCAGGCAGACCGGAACGGTGATCTCGCAGGATCCCGGGGGCGGCTCTCGGCTGATCCAGACCGGGACGGTGACGATCACCGTGGCCAGGGGCGCGCCCGAACCCTCGCCGACGCCCGACCTCGCCACGGTGCCGAACGTGATCGGCATGCAGCGCGGCGCCGCCGAGGCGGCGATCCGGCAGGCGGGGTTCGATGCGTCGGTGTCCTTCTCCGAGGAGTGCGACCCGGACGATCCCTCGTGCGACTACCAGCCCGGCGTGGTCTGGTCGCAGTCGCCGGACGGCGGCGCGCAGCGGGAGCAGGGCTCCACGGTCACGATCTTCGTGAACCCATAGCCCTCGGCCGCGCCGGGTCGACGCGCGCGACGGACGGTCGGCCCGGCGAGACGAACGCGCTCCCCCGTTCGAAGAAGCGCCACCGGCGCTCGACGCCGACGTTGACGCCGACCCGCGTGCTGCGCGCGACGGTGCGCGGGCCGACCGGCCGACCGGCGAGCAGGAACAGCCCAGGGTCCTTCGCGAGGTCGGTGCCGTTGTCGTCGCGTCCGATCGCGAGCGCCTCGGTGAGGCGCGCAGGCCCCGAACACAGGAGCCGGAGACCATCCGTCCCACGGTTGGCCGCCATCGACTCGAACCCGTCGAGCGGTTCGGCGGCCCGGAGCAGGACCGCGCTCCCGTACCCGTCGGGGCCTGTCACCACGTTCGAGCAGAAGTGCATGCCGTAGGTGAAGTACACGTACAGCCGGCCGGGCGGTCCGAACATCACCTCGGTCCGCCGCGTGGGCCGACCGCGGTATGAATGGCTCGCCGGGTCCCCTTGCTCGTAGGCCTCGACCTCGACCAGCCGGGCGGCGAGCCGCGTGCCGTCGGGCAGGATCGCGGACCAGGATCCGGCCGAGCAGCTCGGGGGCGACGACGGTCGACGGTCTCGCGAAGAACGAGCGCGGCAACCGGCGGCCGAACCCTGTCGCCCGGCTCACCCGCTCTTCCGCAGGAACGCCTTGAGCTTGGCGAGCGGCCACGCGTTGATCACGTCGTCCTTGGTCAGCCACCCGCGCTGCGCGGTCGCGACCCCGTACCGCATGTGCGCGAGGTGGGTCGGTCGCGTGCGAGTCGGTGTCGACCGAGAACTTCACCCCGTGGCGCCGGGCCCACAGGATGTGCTCGTCCCGCAGGTCGAGCCGGTCCGGGTAGCCGTTCACCTCGAGCGCGGTCCCGGTCCGCGCCGCCGCCTTGAACACCTCCTCGAGATCCACGTCGACCGGCTGGCGCTTGTTGATCAGCCGGCCGGTGGGGTGCCCGATCACGTTGACGTGGGGGTTCTCCATCGCGCGCACGATCCGCCGGGTCATCTCGTCCTTGGACTGGTTGAAGTGCGAGTGCACCGACGCCACGCAGACGTCGAACCCCTCGAGGAAGTCGGCGTCCCAGTCCACGTTGCCCTCGGCGTCGATGTTGAGCTCGGTGCCGTGCAGCAGCGTCATCTTCGGGTACCGAGGCCTGCAGCGCCCGGAGCTGCTCCCGCTGGGCGAGCATCTTCTCGTCGGTCATCCGCTGCATGAACAGGTTCGGCGCGTGGTCGGTCACCGCGTAGTACGCGTACCTCGAGCTCGGCCGCCGTCTCGAGCATCTGCTCGAGCGGCGCAAGGCCGTCCGTCAGGTTGGTGTGGGTGTGCAGGTCGCCGCGCAGCTCCTTGCGTGACGAGCACGTCGGGCAGCGTCCCCTCGAGCGCGGCCTCGACCTCGCCGCGATCCTCGCGCAGCGTCGGCGGGATCCACGGCAGCGCCGAGCTTCTCGTAGACCTCCTCCTCGGTCTCGGCCACGATGAGCTTGCCGGACTTCGCGCGGTACAGCCCGTACTCGTTGAGCTTGAGCCCCTTGCGGACGGCCATCTCCCGGATCCGGATGTTGTGCGCCTTCGAGCCGGTGAAGTAGATCATCGCGGCGCCCCACGCCTCGAGCGGCACGACGCGGAGGTCGACCTGCAGGCCCTTGCGGGTCAGGATCGACGACTTCGTGTCGCCCTTGGCGAGCACGCGTTCGTCGACGCCCGACCGAGGTGAACGCGTCCATGACCGCCGGCGGGGTCGTCGCTCGCGACGAGCAGGTCGAGGTCGCCGATCGTCTCGGCCATCCGCCGGAGCGAGCCCGCGTACTCGATCCGCCGCACGTCCTTGCGGGCTCGCGAGCCGCTCGATGAAGTAGTCCGCGAGGTCCATCGCCACCGACGACGAGCACCCGGCCGGTCGACTGGTTCATGCGCTCGATCCCGCGGCGGATGTTCTCCTCGGTCTTGGCGCCGAACCCCTTGACGCTCGGCGAGCTGCCCTGCGTCCACGGCCTGCGCGAGCTGCTCGACGTCGGCGATGCCCGAGGTCCCGGTACAGCAGGATCGCCTTCTTCGGGCCGAGGCCCGGGATCGCGGTCATCTCGCGGACGCCCGGCGGGATCTGCGCGCGCAGCTCGTCGAGCGCCTCGAACGATCCCGTGCGAGCGAACTCGTCGATCTTCTCCCCGATCGACTTGCCCACGCTCGGGATCTGCAGGATCTCCTTCAGGTCCATCGTCGCGAGGTCGTCGGGGTAGCCGCCCACCGCCCGGGCGGCCTTCTCGTACGCGCGCGGCTTGTACGGCGTCGTCGGTCAGGATCGACAACAGGTCGGCGTACTCGAGCAGGGCCGCCTCGACGGTCGTCGTTCGACCGCGCCACGGATCCGGCCCCCGGACGGCTCAGGCGAGGCCGAGGAGCCAGAGCAGCAGCGCCTTCTGCGTGTGCATCCGGTTCTCGGCCTGGTCCCACACGACCGAGTGCGGCCCGTCGATCACCTCGGCGGCGATCTCCTGGCCTCGGTGCGCCGGCAGGCAGTGCATCACGGTCACGTCCGGCGCCGCGACGGTCGACAGCTTCTCGGCGTCGAGCGCGTACGCCGGGAACACCAGCGCGCGCTCGTCGGCCTCGTCCTCCTGCCCCATGCTCGCCCACACGTCGGTGTACAGGACGTCGGCGCCGCGCGACGCCTCGATCGGGGTCGTGCGTGACCGTGACGCTGCCGCCGGTCTCGCGCGGCGATCTCGGACGCGCGCTGGACGACCTGCGGGATCGGTTCGAACCCCGGCGGCGTCGCCGGCCCGCACGTGCATGCCCGCCTTCGCGCCGCCGAGCAGCAGCGAGTGGGTCACGTTGTTGCCGTCGCCGAGGTACGTGATCGTCCGTCCCGCGAGCTCGCCCTTGACCTCCTGGATCGTGAGCAGGTCGGCGAGGCACTGGCACGGGTGCTCGAAGTCGGACAGGGCGTTGACGACCGGGACCGAGGCCGCCGAGGCGAGCACCTCGAGGCGCTCCTGCTCGAACGTGCGCAGCACGATCGCCTCGACGTAGCGGGAGAGCACCCGCCCCGTGTCCTCGATCGTCTCGCCGCGCCCGAGCTGCAGCTCGGCCGACGACAGCGGCACCGGATGCGCCACCGGCCGAGGCGACCGCGATCTCGAACGAGACCCGGGTCCGGGTGGACGGCTTCTCGAAGATCATCGCGACCGAGCGCCCGGTCAGCCGGTCGGCGTAGTCCCCAGGCTGGGCCTTGACCTTGGCCGACAGCTCGAGGATCTGGGCGAGCTCCTCGGCGACGAGGTCGTCGATCGACAGGAGGTCGCGCTCCATCGTCCGAGTCTATACCGGGGTCCGACCGCCGCTCGCGATCGCCGGCCGTGCGCGGCATCGGATCGCGCGAGCTCAGCCCGACCGGAGCCGGGCGCCGACCTCGCTCGAGAGCCGTTCGACGATCGCGGCCACCGCCCCGTCGGCCTCCTCGTCGGTGAGCGTCCGGTCGGCGGCGCGGAAGTCGACCGAGAACGCGAGGCTCTTCGTGCCCTCGGGCAGCGGCGGGCCCTCGAACACGTCGAACAGGAGCACCGAACCCAGCAGCTCGCCCGGCCGCGGCCTCGAGCGCCGCGCGGACCCGTGCCGGCCGGGACCGACGCCTCGACGATGAACGCGAGGTCGCGGCGGACCGGCGGGAAGCGCGGGACGTCCTCCACGCCGGCCGCCGGTCGCGGCCAGGCGCATCAGCGCCTCCACCTCGAGCTCGGCGACGGCGACGCGCGCGGTGAGGTCGAACCGGTCCGCGACGCGGGGATGGATCTCGCCGAGGACGCCGATCCGCTCGTCCCCGACCATCACCGCGCCGGAGCGGCCCGGGTGGAACGGCCGGCCGATCGGGTCGCCCAGCGTCCACGTCGATCCCGAGCTCGGCCATCAGCGCCTCGACGACGCCCTTCGCGTCGAAGACGTCGAACGGGCGATCGTCGCTCGTCCAGCCCGGCGTCGGCGTTCCCGCTCAGCGCGAACGCCGCCTTCGGGCCGCTCCTCGGGCCGCCCGTCGCGCAGGCGGAAGACCTTGTCGACCTCGAACACCGCGACCGATCGGACCTGCGCGATGCGCGTTGTGACGGACGACCTTCGAGCAGGCCCGGGGGTGAGCCGCGTCCGGAGCCACCCGTCGTCCGCCTGGAGCGGGTTCGTGACCCGGATCGCGTCGTCGTCGCCCCACCATCCGGAGGTCGGCCTCGGACGACGAACGGGATCAGCCGGACCTCGCGCAGGCCCGGCGCGTCGCAGGGCGTCACGGACCCGGCGTTCGGAACGCGTAGGTCGGCGGCAGCCCGCCCGGCCGCGCGATCGGCGGGAGCGTGGAGCCGACCCGCTCGTACCCCTGGATCCGCACGACCTCCTCGATCAGGTCCACCTCGCGCTCGAGGTCGACGCGGTACCCGGGGACCTCGACGCGGATCGTCGTCGTCGTCGACGGTCTCGGCGGCGATCCCGAGCCGATCGAACACCTCCGCCGCATCCGGCGGTCGACACCGGGTAGCCGATCAGCGCCGAGGCGCGCGAGGCTCCGGAGCTCGATCCGGCGCCGGGGCGGAGCGCCCGCCGACCTCGATCACGCCCCGCGAGCACGCGCGCGCCGCACCACTCCACCATCAGGCGGCACGCCCGGTCGGCGCCGACCGGCGCGGCCTCGGGGTCGGCGCCCCGCTCGAACCGCATCGACGCCTCGGTCGACAGGCCGATCCGCCGGCGCGTGCGCTGGACGCCGCCGCGCTCGAACCACGCGGCCTCGAGCAGCACGTCGCTCGTCTGCTCGGACACCTCGGCGAGCTCGCCGCCCATCACGCCGGCCACGGCGACCGGACGCTCGGCGTCGCAGATCAGCAGGTCGTCGTCGGTGAACGTCCGCTCGACCCCGTCGAGCGTCACCAGCTCGCTCCCCGGCTCGGGCGCGGCGAACCACGATGCCGGGACCCTTCAGGAGCGCGAGGTCGAACGGATGCAGCGGCTGCCCGACCTCGAGCATCGCGTAGTTCGTCGCGTCGACGACCGCCGAGATCGGGCGCATGCCGGCCGCGGTCAGCCGCGCCTGCACCGCGATCGGCGACGGCACGTGCCGCACGCCCGCGGATGATCCGTGCCAGGTACCGGGGGCAGCGTTCCAGGTCCGCGACCTCCAGCGTCGCGACGCCCTCGGCCGGCTCCGGATCCTCCGTGCACGTCGGTGTCGGGGGCGTGAGCGGGATCCCGGTCGCCGCCGAGACCTCCCGGGCGATCCCGAGCACCGAGAGGAAGTCGGGACGGTTCGGCGTGACCTCGATGTCGAGGACCGCGTCGTCCAGCCCGAACGGCCTTCGCCACGTCCGTCCCCGGCTCGAGGTCGTTCGGCGAGCACGCAGGATCCCTCGTGCGTCGCCGAGATCCCGAGCTCGTCGGGGGCGCAGAGCATGCCGTTCGAGACCACGCCGCGGATCTCGCGGGCCGCGAGCGGTTCGGGAGCGTCGGGCACGCGCGCGCCGGGCGGCGCGAGCGGCACGAGGTCGCCGGGCGCCATGTTCCGAACGCCGACGACCACCTCGAGCTCGCCCGACCCGGTCTGCACGCGGGCCAGGCAGAGCTTGTCGCGTGTTCGGGTGGTCGCGGACCTCGATCACCCTCGCGACGACGACGCCGGAGACCCGCTCCCACGGACGCTCGATCGCCTCGACCTCCGCGCCCTTGCTCGTGAGCAGCTCCGCGAGCTCCTCGGCCGACAGGTCGGTCGGGCACAGCTCGCGCAGCCAGGACAGGACGACCTTCACGCCGCGCCCTCGAACCGCTCGAGGAACCGGACGTCGCCCTCGACGAACAGCCGCATGTCGTTCACGCCGTACTTGACCATCGCCACGCGCTCGATCCCCATGCCGAACGCGAAGCCCGTGTACCGCTCGGAGTCGTACGCCGCAGTTCTCGAGCACCTTCGGATGGACCATCCCGGCGCCGAGCAGCTCGAGCCATCCGTTGCCGCACACGCGGCACCCCACGCCGCCGCAGACGAAGCACGACACCGCGACCTGGCACCCGGGCTCGACGAACGGGAAGTAGTCGGGCGTGAGCCGCACGCGCGCGTCGCTCGCCGAACATCTCGCGCGCGAACGCCTCCAGCGTCCCGCTGAGGTCGGCGAACGAGATCCCCTCGTCGACGGCGAGCCCCTCGACCTGGTGGAAGACGGACAGGTGCGTCGCGTCGACGGCCTCGCGCCGGTAGGTGCGCCCGGGGACGACCACGTAGATCGGCGGCGCCTGCGACTCCATCGTCCGGATCTGGACGCGCGCTGGTCTCGGTGCGAGAGCAGCCAGGCCGGCGACGTCGACGTACAGCGAGTCCTTCATCGTGCGCGCCGGGTGGTCGGGCGGGATGTTGAGCGCCTCGAAGTTGTGCCACTCGTCCTCGATCTCGGGACCCTCGGCCACCCGGTAGCCCATCCGCGTGAAGATCTCGACGATCCGGTCCTGGACGAGGCTGAGCGGATGCAGCGAGCTCGGTCGCGGGCGCCGGCCGGGCAGGGTGACGTCGACGGCGTCGGCGCGCGAGCAGTTCGTCCTCGGCGCCCTCCTCGAGCTCCGTCGCGTCGCGCCTCGAGGGCCGAGCGCAGGTCGGCGAACGCCTCGTTGGTCCGCCGGCCGAGGTCGCGGCGCGCGTCGGCGGGCAACGACCCGAGCGAGCTCTGGACGCTCGCGATCGGCGCCTTGCGTCCGAGGACGGCGGTCTTCGCCTCCTCGAGCTCCTCGAGCGTGCGCGCCGCCGCGATCATCGCGCGTCCGCGCTCGAGCTCCTGCTCGAGGATGCGCGCGGCCTCGGTCGGGTCCATGGTGCGGCGAGTCTACAGGGGGCTTTTCGGGCCCTTCACCGCTCAGGCCTCAGACGTCGGGCTCGGCGGGGACCGGGAGGTCGAGCCGGAAGCTGAGCTCGCCGTCCGAGACGCGGGCCGACACGTCGCCGCCCTGGGCCTCGGCCACGCCGAGCGCCACGAACAGGCCGATCTTGCTCCCGGAGCCGGTCCCGGGCGCGCGGGGACGGAACAGTCGCTCGGCGTCCTCCTGCGTGAGCTCGGTCTCGGCGCGGCGGGCCTCGACCGAGAGCCGGCCGTCCCGAACGTGACCCTCGACGAGCACCGGTCCCTCGCTCGCCCACCACACGAGCGACTCCACGAACGCCTCGAGCACCAGCCGGAGGCGCTCGGGGTCGACGAACGACCGTCAGCTCGTCGGCGCCCACCCACTGCACGCGGACGTGATCGGGATCTCGGGCGAGGGAGGTCGCGATCTCCTCGACCAGCCCGGGCGACGTCGTGCGCTGGGGGAACAGCTCGAGCGCGCCGGCGGCGACCCGGGCGGCGTCCACGAGCTGACGCAGGATCGCGTTCAGCCGGTCGGTGTCGAACTGGATCCCCCGCAGCATCAGGTCGCGGTCCTCCGCGGTCATCTGCTCCCACCGGGTCGCGAGGGCGTGCCCGAACCCCTTCAGCGCGGTGAGCGGCGAGCGGATGTCGTGGGCGGCGGCCGCGATGACGGTCTCGAGCACGGCGCGCCTGCCCTCGCGCCGCTGGCGCTCCCATTCGAACAGGCAGACCGTCGCGGCCGCCGCGAGGTTCAGCGACTCGGCGCGGCCGGTGATCGGGACGCGGACGGTCGCGTCGGCGAGCGACGCGATCTCCTTGGGCAGACCCCACGCCTCGTTGCCGAACACGAACGCGACGGGATCGGACAGGTCCTGCTCGTACAGGTCGCCCTCGCCGTCGGCGTCCATCGCGAGGATGCGCATCCCCCGCGCCCGGAGCGCGTCGATCGCCGCGGGCGGTGTCGGGACCGCGGACGACCGGCAGGTGGAACAGCGAGCCCGCCGACGCCCGCACGGTCTTCGCGTTGTACGCGTCGACCGAGGACGAGGAGAACACGACCGCGTCGGCGCCCACGGCGTCCGCCGACCGGAGCACCGTCCCCGCGTTGCCCGGGTCGCGGACCTCGTGCAGGAGCGTCACGCAGGCGGGGTGCTCGCGGCAGGTCGTCGAGCGGGACGTCGACGAACGGCGCCACCCCGACGAACCCCTGCGGGGTCACCGTGCCGGTGAGGCGCGCGATCACGTCCTCGCTCACGTGGACCGTCGCGACGCCGGCGGCGCGCGCCCGTTCGACCAGGGCGTGCGAGGGATCGCGCGTGGAACAGCGTCGAGATGGCGCCCGGCGTCGAGAGCGCCTCGCCGAGCGCCTGCACCCCTTCGACCAGGAACGCGCGTTCGCGTTCGCGGAACGCCCGCTTGTGGAGCTTGAGGGCTTCCGCGATCTTCGGGTTCCGGACGGAGGCTGATCACCGCGCCCTCCCAGCCTGCCGGGGCTAGGCCGCGAGCGCGTCCTTGGCGGCCTCGACGAGCTGGCCGAACGCGGCCGGATCGTGCACGGCCATGTCGGCGAGCATCTTGCGGTCGACCTCGATCCCGGCCTTGCTCAGACCGTGGACGAACCTCGAGTACGACAGACCGTGCTGCCGTGCCCCGGCCCCGATCCGCGCGATCCACAGGCGGCGGAACTGCGCCTTGCGGTCTCGACGGTCGCGGTAGGCGTACTGGCCCGAGTGGAGGAGCTGCTCCTTGGCCACGCGGTAGCGCTTGCGAGCGCGACCCGAAATAGCCCTTGGCCTTGCGGAGCACCTCACGGCGCTTCTTCTTCGCGTGGACCGAACGTTTGACCCGTGCCATCTGTCCCTACTTCCCGAGGAGCCGACGGATGTTGGTGCGCTCGGCCGTGACCTCGGTCATGCCCTCCACCCGGCGCCGGCGGCTCCCGCTCTTCTTGCGCAGGAAGTGGTTCCCGGTCGCCTTGCGATGGAGGACCTTGCCGGTCCGCGTGATGCGGAACCGCTTGGCCGTCGCTCGGTGCGTCTTCTGTTTGGGCATCCTCTCGTTCCTTCCTTCTCTGGTCCTTCGTCGTGCCGTTACGTTTCCTGCGGCGCCTCCGCCGGGGCGGCGGCCACCTCGGGCGGCGTCGGCTCCGGGGCGGGTTCGGCGGCGGCCTGCGGCGACCACCGGCTCCGGCTCGACCGCCGGCTCCCTCGGCTCGGCTCGCTCCTCGGCTCGGTGCTCTTCGGCTCGGGGGGCTTCTTCGTCGGCGCCAGGACCATCACCATGTTCCGTCCGTCCTGCTTGGGATGGGCCTCGACGACGGCCTGATCCGCGAGGTCCGCGACCAGCCGGTCCAAGATCTTGCGGCCGAGCTCGGTGCGAGCCATCTCGCGTCCCCGGAACATGATGGTCACCTTGACCCGCGCGCCCGTCCGCAGGAACCGCTCGACGTGGCCCTTCTTCGTGGCGTAGTCGTGCGGATCGATCTTCGGACGGAACTTGATCTCCTTGACCTCGATCCGGGCCTGCTTCTTGCGGGCCTCCTTCTGACGGATGTCGCGCTCGTACTTGAACTTCCCGTAGTCCATGATCCTGGCCACGGGAGGGTTCGCCTGCGGCGCCACCTCCACGAGATCGAGATCCAGATCCTGTGCCTGACGGAGCGCGTCCTGGGTCGAAACGATCCCGATCTGCGACCCGTCTGCACCCACCAGGCGCACCTGCGCCGAGCGGATGCGGTCGTTTATGCGCGGATCAGCCGAGACCCCGCATCACCTCCCTACCGATGAGAAGGCACCGGCCGTTCGCCGGTGCCTGCCGAACACGGTCAACACAACCCGCAGAGTATAGGTGCCGCTCGGGGAGGCTGTCGACGCTCGGGACGAGGCCCGGCCGAGCTCGGTCAGACGGCTCGGACGTTGGCCGCCTGCTTGCCCTTCGGGCCGTCGACGACGTCGAACTCGACCGCCTGGCCCTCCGTGAGGGACTTGTAGCCCTCGCCGTCGATCGCCGAGAAGTGGACGAACACGTCGTCCTCGCCCTCGCGCGAGATGAACCCGAAACCCTTCTCGTTGCTGAACCACTTCACGGTGCCCTGCTCTGCCAACGTGCCCTCCTGTGCCTGGAGCGCGCGGAGCGTAGCACGGCCCGCGAGGCGCGCTCAACGCGGACCCGCGAGGTTCGAGACCCTGCGCGGAGGCTCACCAGTCGGGTTCGAGCGGGCGGCCGTAGTCGTCCTGGAGGCGGAGCGTGTCGTCCTCGGTCGTGTACCCGTAGGCGATCTCCAGCACCCGGCCGCGGGTGGCACCCGGGTTCGCGATGCGGTGCGTGGTCTCGGCGCTCACCATGAACTCCTCCCCCGAGGACGCCTCGACCTGGCGGTTGCCGATCTGCACCGAGAGCCCCGGGTCGAGCACGACCCACATCTCGTCCCGCATCTGGTGGTAGTGGACGCTCGTCTCCTGCCCGGGCTCGACGGTGATCACGCGGACCGAGCTCGGCTGGTTGAGCGCGTAGGTCACGACCTTGCCCCAGGGCTTGTCGACGATCACGGTTCGGCCTCCTTGGGCAGCTGTTCGAGCAGCGAGGCCATCTCGATCGCCGCCGTCGCCGCGTCCCATCCCTTGTTCCCGTGCTTGCCGCCGGCGCGGTCGAGCGCCTGCTCGAGCGTCTCCGTCGTCAGGACCCCGAACGTGACCGGGACGCCGGTGGCCTCGGCGGCCTCGCGGATCCCGGCGGCCGCCTCCCCCGCGACGAGCTCGAAGTGCGCGGTCTCGCCCCGGATCACCGCGCCGAGGCAGATCACCGCGTCGAACGTCCGCGACCCCGCGAGCCGCTGGGCGACCAGGGGCAGCTCGAACGCCCCGGGCACCCACACCACGTCGACGTCCTCCTCCGCCACCCCGTGCGCATGGAGGCCGGCGAGCGCGCCCTCCAGCAGCTCGCGCGTGACGAGCTCGTTGAACCGCGCCACCGCGATCGCGAAGCGACGACCCCGCGCGTGCAGGTCCCCTCGGAGCTCGGTCACGGCGCGGCCTCCTTCTCGTTCTTCCGGCCGCGCACCACGTTGCCCTGGAGCTCGGTCACGGCGCGGCCTCGGGTTCGAGGTCCCCCGGTTCCAGGTTGTCGAGCAGGTGGCCCAGCTTCTCCCGCTTGGTCCGAGGTAGCCGATGTTCTCCGCCGTGGGGCGCGTCTCGAGCGGGACGCGTTCGGTGATCGAGAGCCCGTAGCCCTCGAGCCCGGCTCGCTTGGCGGGGTTGTTCGTCAGCAGCCGCATCGAACGCACGCCGAGATCCACCAGGATCTGGGCGCCGATCCCGTACTCCCGCGGGTCCGCGGCGAACCCCAGCTCGACGTTGGCCTCCACGGTGTCGCGTCCCTCTTCCTGGAGGCGGTACGCCCGCAGCTTGTGCGTCAGCCCGATCGCCCGACCCTCGTGGCCCCGGATGTACAGGACCACCCCCCGACCCTCCTTGCCGACCTGCGCGAGCGCGGAGTGCAGTTGGTCGCCGCAGTCGCACCGCATCGAGCCGAACACGTCGCCGGTCAGGCATTCCGAATGCACGCGCACCAGGATCTGGTCGCCGTCGCCGACCTCGCCCAGCACGAGTGCGACGTGCACCATCCCGTCGACCGAACCCTCGTACGTGTGCGCCGTGAACTCGCCGTGTTCGGTGGGGATCTGCGCCGAGGCCGTCCGCGCGACCAGATGCTCGCGGTGCCGCCGGTACTCGATCAGGTCGGCGATCGAGATGACCTTGAGGCCGTGCTCCTGCGCGACGCGCGCGAGCTCGGGCGCCCTCGCCATCGAGCCGTCCGGGTGCAGCACCTCGCACAGCACCCCGGCCGGGTACAGGCCGGCGAGCCGGGCGAGGTCGACGGTCGCCTCGGTGTGGCCGGCCCGCTTGAGGACGCCCCCCTGCTGCGCCATCAGCGGGAAGACATGCCCGGGCATCCGGATGTCCTCCGGTTGCAGCGTGGGGTCGGTGATCGCTCGGACCGTGGCCGCGCGGTCGAACGCGCTCGTCCCGGTCGTCGTGCGGTCATGGATGTCGATCGAGACCGCGAACGCGGTGCCGTGGCTCTCGTTGTTCTTCGAGACCATCAGCGGGATCCGGAGCTCGTCCAGGCGCTGCGCCGTCATCGGCATGCACACGATCCCGCGGCCGTGGGTGACCATGAAGTTCAAGCGCTCGGGGGTCGCCTTCTCCGCGGCCATGATGAAGTCGCCCTCGTTCTCCCGATCGGCGTCGTCGACGACGATCACCATCCTGCCCGCGCGGATCTCCGCGAGCGCCTCGTCGATCGTCGCGAACACGGGTCCGGTCTGCTCCGTCATGGTGTCTCTCCCTCAACTTGGCCCTCGATCTGGTCGAGGAGCGCTTCCACGTACTTCGCGATCACGTCGACCTCCAGGTTCAATGGATCCCCCACCTCGGCCGTGCCGAGGGTCGTCGCCTCGAGCGTGTGCGGGATCAGCGCCACGCCGAACGTCTCCCCGTCCCGTGCGGCGACCGTGAGGCTGACGCCGTCGACGCACACCGAGCCCTTCTCCACCAGGTACCGCGAGACCCCTTCGGGGGCGCGCACCGTGATCCACGCGCCGCCGTCGTCGGCGTGGTCGATCGCGGCCACCTCGCCCACGCCGTCGACGTGGCCCTGCACGAGGTGGCCCCCCAACCGGCTCGAGAGCGTGAGCGGCCGCTCGAGGTTCACGCGGTCGCCCGCGCGCAGGCGCGAGAAGCTCGTGCGCCGGAGCGTCTCCTCGGACACGTCGAACGCGAGGTGCTCGTCCGAGCGCTCGACGACGGTGAGGCAGGCTCCGTTCACCGCGATCGACGCGCCCTCGGTCGCGTCGGAGGTCACCGTTCGGCACCCGATCGACAGCCGCGTCGGCGACACCTGGCGCACCACGCCGCGCTCCTCAACGATCCCCGTGAACATCCGCCTCCACCCTCAGGTCCTCGCCGAGCCGTTCCACCGAGCGGATCCGCATCGGCAGCGCGTGCCCGATCGGCGCGAACCCACGCCCCTCCAACACGGTCGGGGCGTCGCTCCCGCCGATCAGCTTCGGCGACAGGTACAGGACGATCGTGTCGACCAGGCGCTCCTGGACCGCCGACCAGGCGAGCGTCGGCCCGCCCTCCAGGAGCACGCCCTGGACGTCGCGCTTGCCGAGGTCGGCCATCAGCGCGGTGAGCCCCACGCCAGTCTCGTCGTGCTCCACCACCAGCACCTCCGCGCCGGCGTCGCGCCACGCGTCGCGGGCGGAGGCGGGTGCCAGCTCGGTCGTCGCGACGAGGGTGGGCGCCTGGCCGTCGAACAGGTCCCCCGAGGGACCCACCCGGCCGCGCGCGTCCACCAGGACGCGCATCGGCGGCCGCCCCCGGTAGTCGGGGTCGCGGACCGTGAGCTCCGGGTCGTCGGCGAGCGCCGTGCCCGCCCCCACGACGATCGCGTCCGCCCAGGCTCGGAGGCGATGGACGTCGGCACGCGCGGCCTCGCCGGTGATCCACCGTGAGGAGCCGTCGCGCGCCGCGACCTTGCCGTCGAGCGAGGCGGCCGCCTTCCAGATCACGAACGGCATCCCGGTCCGCACGTGCTTGGCGAACGCCTCGTTCAGCCGGTCCGCCTCGTCGGCCAGGATCCCCTCCCGCACCTCGACGCCGCGGGCCCGCAGGGTCCGGATCCCCTGCCCGTCGACGACCGGGTTCGGGTCCCGGGTGGCGGAGACCACCCGCGCGATGCCGGCGCGCACGATCGCCTCCGTGCACGGGGGCGTCCGGCCGTAGTGATCGCAGGGTTCGAGGGAGGTGTAGAGCGTGGCGCCGCGGGCGCGTTCGCCGGCGTGGTTGAGCGCCATGATCTCGGCGTGCGGCAGGCCCGGCCCCTCGTGGAACCCCTCGCCGACGATCGCGCCGTCCGAGACCACGACGGCGCCGACCATGGGGTTGGGGGACACCAGGCCGCTGCCCCGCCTCGCGAGCTCGATCGCCCGCTCGATGTACGCCTCGTCGGACACGTCGCTCCGATCTCGAGGCGAGGATGGGGAAAGAGGCAGGACGGGCAGCCGCAAGGCTGCCGCACCGCCCGTCCTCTCCCATCCCGACTTTGACGGTCGGTCCCGGAATCTCACCGGGTCAACCCCCGAATGGCGTCCGGGGGGTCGCGGACTCTCACCGCCGGTGGGGATTTGCACCCCGCCCCGAAGACAGGCTCTTCTGGAGGGCCAGTATAGGTCGCTCGCGCGGCGAGGTCACCGGGCCGCGCCGGGCACGAGCCCGGTAGGCGACGCGGTTCGGTCAGTCGAGCTTGCGGCGGTCCACGGCGTACGACGATCTCGGCTCGCGCTTGGCGTACTGCTTCATCTCGGTGGCCACCGAGACCGCCTCGCCGTAGTGGGCGAACGAGCGCACCATCGTGGTCGCGATGCCGACCGAGATCCCGGCGAGGGGGAGCCGCTGCAGCTCGCCCTTGCGGTCCTCGACCTCGACGTAGCCGCGTTGCACGTCCTCGGGGTCGTAGAACTCCTCGATCTTCCGGTCGAAGGTCTCGACGACGCGCTTGGCGACATCCTCGGCGACGTCCGGCGGCACGACGGCCACGAAGTCGTCTCCCCCGACGTGGCCGACGAACCCGTCCGCCCCGGCCTGCTCGACCACGGCGTCCTGCAGGATCCGCGCCGTCGCCTGGATCAAGCCGTCGCCCTGCACGAACCCCTTCTGGTCGTTGTAGGCCTTGAAGTTGTCCAGGTCCGCGTACAGCACCGCGAACGGTGACTCCTCGCGGACCATCCGCTCGATCTCCTCCTGGATCCGGATGTTCCCGGGGAGCCCGGTGAGCGGCGAGAGGTTGCGCATCTCCTTCGCGCGGCGCAGCGTGCCCTTCACGCGCGCGAGGAGCTCGATCGGGTCGAACGGCTTGATGATGTAGTCGTCGGCGCCGGCGGTGAGCCCGAGGACCTTGTCGGTCGCGAGCGCCTTGGCGGTGAGCATGATGATCGACGTGTTCGAGGTCTGCGGGTTGCGGCGGAGCCGGTGCGCGACCTCGAAGCCATCGATGCGCGGCATCATCACGTCCAGCAGGACCAGATCGGGACGCAGGCTCCCGGCCTTCTCGAGCGCCTCCTCCCCGTCCGACGCGACCGAGACCTCGTAGCCCGCGCTCCGGAGGTTGACCTCCACGAACCGAGCGATGTCCGGATCGTCGTCGACGACGAGGATCGACTCCGGCATCAGGCCGTCGCCTCCGCCCGCGACTTCAGCTCGCGGGCCGAACGGACCGCATCCCCCGCCCCGAAGATCGCGGTCGCCGCGACGAGGACGTCCGCGCCGGCCCTGCACGCATCGGGCCGCCGTCTCGAGGTTCACCCCGCCGTCCACGTGCACCTGGACGTCGAGGTCGCGACGGTCGATCTCCGAACGGAGCGCCTCGATCTTGGCCACGGCCTCGGGCTGGAACGGTTGGCCCGCCCATCCCGGTTCGACGGCGAGGACGATCACGTCGTCGGCGTCCTCGAGGGCGGCGAACGCGGCCTCCGCCGGTGTCCGCGGCGCGAGCGCGATCCCCGCGCGCATCCCCAGTCCCCGCACCTTCCGCTGCGTCGGCGCCGGATCGGTCACGGCCTCGAGGTGGAAGCTCACCGCGTCGGTGCCCGCCGCCGCGAGCTCGTCCAGGAACCCGTCGGGCGCCTCCACCTGCAGGTGCGCGTGGAGGGGCCGATCGGTGTGGGGGCGCAGCGCGGCCACCACCATCGGACCGATCGTGAGGGGTGGGACGAAGTGTCCATCCATGACGTCGATATGGATGAGGTCGGCATGCTCGCCCACGAGCTTGACCTCCTCGGCCAGACGGGCGAGGTCGGCCGACAGGATGGACGCGCCGAGCTTGGCCACGGCGCCCATCCTAGCCGCGAGGGGTTGCTCGCCCGCGGAAGGCCGCGACGAACATCGCGTCGCAGCCGTGCCGGTGCGGCCAGAGGCGGATCCGTTCGGCGGGGCCGTCGGGCCCGGCGATCTCGACGGGTTCGAGCTCGGGGGCGCGGCGCAGGATCGCGTCGCACGCGGCGTCGGTCTCGGCGCGCGGGAACGTGCAGACGCTGTAGACGAGCCGACCCCCGGGGCGGAGCAGTCCCGCGGCGGCGGTGGCGATCCCCACCTGGAGACGGGCGAGGCCCGCCAGCTCGTCCTTGCGTGCCCGCCACAGCAGCTCGGGGCGCCGCCGGGCCGACCCGATCCCCGAGCACGGCGCGTCCACCAGGACCCGGTCGAACCCGTCCCGCACGGCCGGCCGACGGCCGTCCTGGACGAGGACCCCGGCGCGCACGCCGAGACGCTCGATGTTGGCCCGGACCAGTTCGAGCCGCGCGAGCGACACGTCGGCGGCCACCACGCGCCCCTCGGGCCCGACCAGACAGGCGAGGTGTCCGGTCTTGCCGCCGGGGCCGGCGCAGACGTCCAGCACCCGGTCGCCCGGCTGCGGATCCAGCGCCGACACGACGAACGACGACGCCTGGTCCTGGACCGCGAACCGCCCCTCGGCGAACCCAGGCAGCGCCGAGGGCGACCCCGAGGCGACCACCAGTGAGTCCGGGTGCACCGTTCCCCGTTCGGCCTCGATGCCGGCAGCGCTCAGCTCGCGTTCGAGCTCCTCGACCGTGGTGCGGCAGGTATTCGCGCGGATCGCGAGCGGCGCCCGTTCGGCGAGGGCGGCGGCGGCGCCTTCGGTCTCCTCGTCCGAGGCCACGACGCGGCGGAGCTCGCGCACGCCCCATTCGGCGAGCCCGGTCCGCAACGAGACCGCGAGGTCGCTCGCTCCCTCGGGCTCCTGCGGTTCGAGCGTGGCGAGCCGGCGCAGGACCGCGTTGACGAACCCGCGGTGCCGCTGGTCGACGAGGGCGACCGTCTCCGAGACCGCGGCGTGGGCCGGCACGCGGAGGTAGCGCAGCTGGTACGCGCCCAGACGCAGCGCCGCGCGGCCACCCTTGGGGGCCGTGTCGATCGGGCGTTCGAGCAGGGGCGCGAGCGCGTGGTCGATCGGGATCTGCCTTCTCAACGTGCCGTAGACGAGCTCGGTCGCGAAGGCCGCGTCCCGTTCGGATAGGCCGGCCCGCGCGAGCGTCCGTGCGAGGGTGAGGTTCGAGTACGCGCCCTCGTCGGTGACGCGTCTGATCACGTCGAGCGCGACCGAACGGGCGGACGCGGGCGCCGGTCGCCGAGCGTCCGAGGCCTTGCGCGTCGGCCTCCTCCGCGACCCGCTCACGGGGCGGCTCATCCGAACCGCTCGCCGACCGCCGGACGGTAGCCGTTGACGAAGTCGGACGCCCGCATCCGGCGCCGGCCCGCCGGCGCGAGCTCGATCGCTCGGAACCCGTCCTCGCCGGTCGCGACGACGAACCCCTGCTTGCCCGCGTCGACGATCGTGCCCGGCTCTCCGGCCGCGGGGACCACCTCGGCGCGCAGGATCTTCAGGTCCTCGCCGCGGAACCTCGCCGACGCGCCGGGCTCCGGCGCCATCGCGCGGGTGCGGTTGACGAGGTCGCGAGCGGGTTCGCTCCACCGCAGGACGCGGTCGTCGGCCTCGAGGAGCTTCGTGAACGTCGCCGCCGCCTCGTCCTGCGGACGCGGCTCGACCGCGCCGTTCGCGAACAGGTCCGCGGTCTCGACGAGGACCCTTGCCCCGATCGACGCCAGCCGGTCGCCGAGGGAACCCGCATCGTCCCCGGGCTCGATCGCCTCCGCCCGCTGGAGGATCACCGGACCGGTGTCCATGCCCGCATCCATCACGATCGTCGTGACACCGGTCGCGTCGCGTCCCTCGAGCAGCGCCGTCTGCACCGGGCTCGCGCCGCGGAGCTCCGGGAGCAGCGAGAAGTGCAGGTTCACCGGCGCGATCGCCGGGAGACCGAGCACGGCCTGCGGCAGGATCTCGCCGTAGGCCACGACAACCAGGAGGTCTGGTGCGCTCGAGGTGAGCGCGTCGGCGCCCGGACCGGCCTTGACGGTCTCGACCTCGTGCAGCGGCAGCCCGGCCTCTCGCGCGGCGTCCGCGACCGGCGTCGGGACGGAGCTCGTTGCCGCGACCGGCCGGCTTTGGCGCGGCGGTGATCACACCGACGACCTCGTGGTTCGAGCCGGCGATCGCCCCGAGCGAGGGCACCGACCACCGATCGTTGCCGAGGAACGCGATGCGGAGCGGACGGATCACGCGTGGAGGATACGCGGGCCCGAACGCGCCCCCGGAGCTACGACCCTCACGGTTCGGAGCGTTGCACCTCGAACTCGCGGAGCTGGCGCATCACGTCACGCCGTCCGGCGTCGTCGAGCCGGTCGATGTAGAGCATCCCGTTCAGGTGGTCGGTCTCGTGCTGGAAGATCCGCGCGAGGAGCCCCTCCGCCACGATGTCGAGCGGGCGGCCCTCCAGGTCCGCGCCCTGCAGCCGGACCCGCGCGGCGCGGACCGTCGGGTGGTACGGACCAGGGATCGACAGGCAGCCCTCCTCGAGCGTCTCCTCGCCCTCGGGTTCGGAGAGCCGGGGGTTCGCGACGAAGCCCGCGTGTCCCTCGCGATCGTCGTAGACGAAGCACGCCGTCCGCAGGCCGACCTGGTTCGCGGCAAGGCCGACGCCGGGCGCGGCGATCATCGTCTCGATCATGTCGTCGGCGAGCCGCCGGAGCGCATCGTCGAAGACCTCGACGGGCGTCGCCTCCTCACGGAGCACGGGGTCGCCGAGCGTTCGGATCTGCATCACGGTCACGATCGTTCCCCCCACCGACGCGGCCCGGCGTTCACAGGTGCGGCTCGGCCTCGACCCGCGTGACGATCCCGGCCGCGGCGAGCCGGCGCATCTCGGCGCCGAAACCGGGTACGCGGGCCTCATCGAGCGCGACCAAGCATATCGTCGCCCCCCCGACGCTCGAGGCGAGCAGCGTCCGCGGCGCGAGCGACTCCAGCTCGCGTTCGAGCTCGGCGCCACCGACGACGCGGAACACCGGCGACCCCACCGCGAACCCGGCCTCGGCGCGGCGCGGGGCCTCGGCGCGTCGGAACCGTTCGGGTCGTCCCGACACGAGGGCCTGGATCGCGGGGTCGTTCGGACCCTCGGTCTGGACGATGACCCGGCCGTCGGGCCGCGCCCAGGCCGCCGCCTCGAACCACGTCACGAGCACCCGCTCGCGAGCGTCCACACCCGGTCGGCGGAGCGACGCGTCGGCGTGCAGGATCGCGACGAGGTCCAGCCCCGGAGCACCCACGTCCTTCAACGCGTCGACGCCGCCCACCACGATCTCGCGTGGAAGCGGCGCCCGGGGTGGGTCGTCGCGACCGATCAGCGACACGGGCACGATCGCGACGCCGCGGGCCCACTCCTCGACGCGCTCGGCGCCCCGGCGGGCGATGCCGAAGTCGGTCGCCCCGCACGAGGCGCACCGCCCCGGCGCCTCGCAGACCACGCACCGGATGCTGCCGCGTTCGAGCCGGAGCATGCCGAGGCACGCCGCGCAGGCGGCCGGCTCCCCGCACGAGCGGCAGACGCGGGCGACGCCGTAGCCGCGGAGCGGTTCGAGGACGAACGCACGCGTGGCCGCCCGGAGCGCGCGGAGCAGACGGGGCGACCGCCCCTCCGGACCGGGCCGGACCACCTCGACCGGGGCCCACGGTCTCCCCGCGGGTTCGACCAGGACGTGCTCGCGGGCCGTGGCCTCGAGCGAGGGGCAGAAGGCGCCGAGGACGCTCACGGCGCCCTCGATCTCGGCGCGCATCCGGGCGACGTCGCGGACGTGGTACGACGGTGAGCGTTCGTCACGATGCTGCGGGTGGCCCTCGCGATGCACGTAGACCAACCCGAGGTCGACGAGCGGCGCGAACACCGCGGGACGCGTCCCTACCACGACCCGATAGCGGCCGGCGGCGATCTCGAGCCAGGTGCGGTACCGGGCGCGTCGGTCGCCCCCCAGGAACAGCGACACGTCGTCGCCGAACGCGTCGGCGATCGCCGCCGCGGTCGCGGGCACGGGGTCGGCGTCGGGGACGATCACGATGGCCGTGCGCCCGGCCGCGAGCGCCGCGCCGACGCAGGCCACGGCGACACCCGCCTCGTCCTCGGGCGCCGGCCGAACGACGAACGCGCCCTCGCCCGCGCGGAGTGCGTGGAGGAGGCGAGGCCCCTCCCGATAGCCGGCCACGGGTGACGGACCCGGCGCCGGCCGGTCGCTCGCCCGCGGGTTGGGGGTCGGGTGCGGGACCTCCTCCGACGCGACCCGGGGCGGGACCGCGCGGCCGATGACGGTCGCGAGCGGCGCGACGTACCGCTCGCTCATCGCGCGGTACAGGGCGAGCGATCGTTCGTCGAAGGACCGGACCGCCGAGACGAGCTTGCGGACGCCGAGGATCCGTTCGGGCACGTCGTCGGTAGACGCCGAGCACCCACGCGCGGGTCGCGCGGCCGTGGAACGGGACCTGGACCACCGACCCGACACCCGCGCCGAGCTCCTCGGGGAGGTCGTAGGTGAACGGGCGATCGAGCGCGAGCAGCGGCAGGTCGACGCAGACGGAGACCGGTCCGGAAAGGACCTGCGTCGGCGCCTCCCGCGATGAGCTGGGGACGGGCGGGGGGGTCGCGCTACGCGAAGCCGCGGCGGAGCTCATCCGCGCGGTCGGTCGCCTCCCAGGGGAACTCCTTGCGACCGAAGTGGCCGTACGCGGCCGTTTCCTCGTAGATCGGGCGGCGCAGATCCATGTTCCGGATGATCGCGGCGGGGCGGAAGTCGAACGCATCCCACACGACGTCGACGAGGCGGTCGGGGTCGACGTGCTCGGTGCCGAACGTGTCGACGGCGAGCGAGACGGGGTGCGCCGTCCCGATCGCGTACGCCACCTGGATCTGGAGCCGTTCCGCCGCGCCGGCGGCCACGAGGTTCTTCGCGACGTACCGCGCCATGTACGCCGCCGAGCGGTCGACCTTCGTCGGGTCCTTGCCCGAGAAGCAGCCGCCGCCGTGCGGCGCCATCCCTCCGTAGCTGTCGACGATGATCTTGCGGCCGGTGAGCCCGGTGTCGGCCTTCGGCCCTCCGATCTCGAACCGTCCCGTGGGGTTGACCAGGATCCGGACGCCGTCGGCGTCGAGCTCGAACTCGCGCAGCACCGGGTCGATCACCTCGGCGCGGACGTCGGGCGCGAGCAGCGTCTCGACGTCGACCTCCTCGCGGTGCTGCGCGCTGATCAGCACGGTGTCGACCCGCTTCGCGACCGTCCCCTCGTACGCGATCGTGACCTGGCTCTTGCCGTCGGGCCGCAGGTACGGGAGCACGCCGGCCTTGCGCACATCGGCCAGCCGCTTGGCGAAGCGGTGCGCCATCGCGATCGGCAGCGGCATCAGCTCGTCGGTCTCGCGGCAGGCGTACCCGAACATCATCCCCTGGTCCCCCGCCCCGAGGGCGTCGAGCTCATCGGCCGAACTGCCCTCGCGGCGTTCGAGCGCCTCGTCGACGCCGCGCGCGATGTCGGCGGACTGTTCCTGGATCGACGTGACCACCCCACAGGTTTCGCCGTCGATCCCGAAGTTCGCGTCGGTGTACCCGATCTCGGTGACCGTGCGGCGCACGACCGTGGGGATCTCGATGTACTCCGACGTCGAGATCTCGCCGGCGACCATCACCAGACCCGTGGTCACCAGCGTCTCGCACGCGACCCGGCACTCCGGGTCGACCGCGAGGATCGCGTCCAGGACCGCGTCGGAGATCCGGTCGGCGAGCTTGTCGGGGTGGCCCTCGGTCACCGATTCGGAAGAGAACAGGTAGGCCCGGCTCATCGCGGGCGAGCATAGCAGCGGCTCCCGACGGCCTCCGGTGCCGCTTATGTGGTGAGGAGCTTCGCGAGGCGGTCGCAGATCGCCGCGGCGAGCTCGCGCTTGGACCACTCGCGCATCCCCACGTCCTCGCCGTCGGCGGCCAGGATCGCAGCTCGGTTGGTGTCCGAGCCGAACCCCGTGCCCTCCCGGCCCACTTCGTTCGCCACCAGGAGCTGCACGCCCTTGCGCCGCAGCTTCTCGCGCCCCGCCGCCTCGACGTCCCGGGTCTCGGCCGCGAACCCCACCAGGACGGTGTCCTCCATCGAGCCGAGCTCGAGAAGGATGTCGGGGGTCGGCACGAGCCGCACCTGCGGCGGCCCCAGGTCCTTCTTGAGCTTCTCGTCGGCCGAGGTCTCGGGCCGGAAGTCGGCGACGGCCGCCGCCATCACGACCGCGTCCGCATCCGCGGCGGCGTCCAGGACGACGCGGCGCATCTCTTCGGCGGTCGTCACGTGGACCACGGCGGGACCCGCGGGGGGCTCCACGGTGCCGGGCCCGACCACGAGCGTGACCGCGGCCCCGCGTTCGAACGCCTCCGCGGCGACGGCGAACCCCATCTTGCCCGTCGAACGGTTCCCGACGAAGCGGACGGGGTCGATCGGCTCCCACGTGGGTCCGGCGGTCACGACGATGCGCCTGCCGGCGAGGTCGCCCGCGGAGGACAGCACGTCCTCGATCGCCTCACGATGCCCTCCGGCTCGGTCATGCGGCCGGTCCCCTCGTCCCCCGCGGCCAGCGATCCGTGGGCCGGTCCGACGATGCGTGCACCTCGCGAGGACAGCGCGTTCACGTTGGCCTGCGTCGCGGGGTGCTCCCACATCCCGGTATGCATCGCCGGCGCCAGGACGAGCGGGCAGGTGGCCTCGAGCAACGTCGACGTGAGCAGGTCGTCCGCGATGCCCTGCGCGAGCTTGGCGATCACGTTCGCGGTGGCCGGCGCGACCACCGCGATGTCGGCCTCGTGGGCGAGCCGGACGTGCAGGACGACGCCGGGTTCCTCGAACAGGTCGGTGTAGACGCGATGATCCGAGAGCGCGGCGAAGGTCGCCGGGCCGACGAACCGCTCCGCCGAACGCGTCATCACGACCCGGACGGACGCGCCCTGCAGACGCAAGAGCCGGACCACGATGCACGCCTTGTAGGCGGCGATCCCACCCGTGACGCCCAGGAGCACGCGTCGGCCCTGTAGGGGGGAGCGCTCGGTCGTCACGCGGCCTGCCTCCTTGGGGCCCCCCGAAGTCGGGGGCGCCGGTCCGAACGCCTACTTGATGCCGACCCCGTCCGGCCGCTCGGCGGCGATCTTGCCCTCGGCGATCTCCTCGAGGGCGATCGACAGGGGCTTGTTCCGAAGCCCGGTCTCGACCAGCGGCGGCACGAACTCGGCGCGGCCCTCGCCAAGCTGGTTGTAATAGGAGTTGATCTCGCGGGCGCGCTTGGCGGACAGCGTCACGAGCGTGTACTTGGAGTCGACCTGAGCGAGCAGGTCGTCGATCTTGGGCTCGATCATGGGTTCGCGGGTCCTTCCATCCTTGTGGCCCGTTCCCTCCGCCTGTGCGCCAGGGTCTGGGCTAACCCTCCGGCAGGCCGTCTACCTGCGGAGACGCATCGATGATAGCAGCGACCTCGTCGGCGGCACGCTCGGCGTCGTCGTTCACGATCACCACGTCGAACGCCTCGCGCTGGCCGAGCTCCCAATCGGCCTTGGCCAGGCGCCGGTCCAGACCCTCCTCGGTCTCGGTGCCCCGTGAACGCAGCCGGCGCTCGAGCTCCTCCATCGTCGGGGGCTCGAGCAGGATCAGCACGGCCCGCGGCATCACCTCCCGGACGTGCCGGGCGCCCGTCACGTCCAGCTCGAGGACCACGTCGACCCCTTCATCGAGGGCTCGGCGGACCGGCTCGACCGGCGTCCCCGACCGGTGCCCGAAGATCTCCTCCCATTCGAGGAGCTCGCCTGTCTCGATCATCCGGTCGAAGACCTCGTCGGACACGAACCGGTAGTCGACGCCCTCGCGTTCGCCCGGTCGGGGGGCGCGGGTGGTGGCCGAGACCGAGAGATGGGTCGCGGGCTTGCGTTCGCGCACCAGGCGGACGACCGTCCCCTTGCCGACCCCGGAGGGTCCGGCGACGACGAACAGCCTCCCGATCCTGCGGGTCAGCGGTAGCTACTTCTTCGCGAACTCGCCCAGGAGCGACTCGCGCTGCTTCGCGCCCAGACCCCGGACCCGTCGGCTTGCGGAGATGTCCAGCCGTTCCATGATCTTGCGCGCCCGGACCTTCCCCACACCCGGGAGCGATTCGAGGACGTTGGAGACCTTCATCTTGCCCACCGTGTCGTCGTCCTGTCGGGACAGCACGTCCTTCAGCTGGAGCTTGCCGGACTTCAGCTGACCCTTGAGCTCGGCCCGCTTCTTCCTCGCGATCGCCGCCTTCTCGAGGGCCTGCTTGCGCTGTTCATCGGTCAGGACGGGTAGGGGCATCAGAGCACTCCTTCTCTCGGGGGCTGGAAGCCCGCGAGTATAGTCACGGCCCCGCGAGGGCATCAACGCGAGTCATGCGCTCCGACCTGCGGGTTTCCCGCGGACGACGTCGTCAGCGGACGGTTGCACGGATCGCGCGCGCGACGCCGGCCGGATCCGAGGAGCCCGTGATCGGCCGCCCGACGACCAGGTAATCGGCGCCGCGTTCGATCGCTTCCTCGGGTGTGAGGATGCGGACCTGATCGTGACCGTTCGAGCCGGCCGGCCGGATGCCCGGGACGACGAGACACGCCTCGGTCCCGAGCACCTCGCGGACCTGCGCGACGTCCTCGCCGGATACGACGACACCGTTCGCGCCGGCCGTGACCGCCTCGAACGCCAGCGACGACGCGGACGCGAGCCCCTCCCCCGCCAGGCTCGACAGCACGGTCACGGCCAGGACGATCGGAACGGGATGACCCGCGTCCTCGGCGCCTTGCGTTGCGCCGCGGACCGCTGCGGCCACCATGGCCTCGCCCCCGAGCGCGTGGACCGTGAGCATCGTGATCCCGAGCCGGGCGCCGCCCCGCGCCGCGCCCTCCACCGTGGTCGGGATGTCGTGCAGCTTGACGTCGAGGAACACCGGTGCGAACGCCCGCAACCGCGTCACGGCCTCGGGGCCGTAGGCGACGAACAGCTCGAGCCCGACCTTGAGGATCCCGGCCTCGCCATCGAGCCGCCGGGCCATCGTCTCCGCCGCCTCGACGTCCGAGACGTCGAGCGCGACGATCAACGGGTTGTCCGGGCGCGGGATCACGAGGACCCGTTCCCCGTGTCCGGGACCCGGACGCGCCCGCGCAGCTCGTCCGGCGACGCGAACCCCTTCTCACGCAGGTACCGCAGGATCCCCTGCGCGATGTCGACGTGCACCGAGGGGTCGACGAGGAGCGCGGTGCCGACCTGGACGGCCCACGCCCCGGCGAGCAGGAACTCGACCGCGTCCTCGGCCGTGGCGATGCCGCCCACGCCCATGACGGGCACATCCGGCAGCGCCCGCGCGACCTGGTAGACGGCCGCCAGCGCCACCGGCTTGATCGCGGGTCCCGAGAGCCCGCCGACCGGCGTGGCCGTGCGCGTCCGCAGGCGCTGGGGGTCGACGGCAAGGGCGGGGATGTGGTCGATCAGGGTGAGCCCGAACGCGCCCGCCCGGACGCACGCCTGGGCGGTCTGCGACGAGGCCGGGCAGCAACGGCGGGAGCTTCGCGAATACCGGGACCCGGGACAGGCGCGCCACGGCGCCCACGACCTCGGTGAGGCGCTCCGGACGAGCGTAGAACGGCTCGCCCTCGCGCTCGTCGTCGGGGCACGAGACGCAGACCTCGAGCGCCACCACGCCGGGCTTGAGGTGGAGCGCGCTGGCCACGTTGACGTACTCGCCGAGGCTGGCGCCGGCCACCGAGCCCACGACCGGCACCCCCGCCTTGAGCAGCCTCGGCAGGTCTTCCTCGAGGAACGCGAGGACGCCCGGGTTCTGGAACCCCACGGCCGTGAGCAACCCCGACGAGGTCTCGGATGCGCGTGGTGTGGCCCATCCCTTCGACGGCCCGAACGTGAGGCTCCGGGTCACCACGCCGCCCAACTTGTGCAGGTCGACAAGCCCGGGGACGTCGTGGCCGGTCGCGAGGCAGCCCGACGCGGAGAGCACCGGTTGGGGGAACCGCAGGCCGTTCAGGTCGACGCCGAGCTGCGGCTTCATGCGGCCTCGCACGACGACGGCGCGATCATCCCGGCCACGTCTTGACCACCGGGAACCCCTCGGGCGGCGTCGCGATCATGCGAGGCTCCTCCCCCATCCAGCGATCCCACAGGATCCGCGCGGGGTTGAACACCGGGCCCTCGATGCACGCTCGCAGGTTGTCGTAGCCCGAGCCGTCCTTGCGGATCACCGGCACGGTGCACGTGAAGCACAGACCGAACCCGCACGCCATCTCCTCCTCGACCGCGACCTGCGAGGGGATCTTCCGTTCGGAGCAGAACTCCGAGATGCGTCGGAGCGTCTGGCGTCCCGCGGCCGCGTAGATCACCTGCGCACCGGTCGACTCCACGACCTGCGGGAGCAGGTCGGCGACGCCGCCGGTCTCGCCGAGGCTCCCGTCCTCCGTCGCGATGAGGATCGTCTGCGCCAGACGCTTGCCCTCGATCGGTTTGAAGACGAGCTCCTGCGTCTCGGCGCCCACGAGCAGGTCGACGCGCTTGCCGCGCGCCCGCAGCTCCTGGGCCAGGAAGTACATCGGCGCCGACCCGTGTCCCTCGGCGACGAGCAGACAGGTCGAGAGCTTCGCGGGGTACGCGAACGCCTTGCCGAGCGGCCCGATCACGTCGAGGAACTGGTGCGCCTTGACCTCGGCGAGCCAGCTCGACCCGGCTCCGCGCGGATCGAACACGAACTCGAGCGTGCCGGCCCATCCCCCGCGCCGGGACGCCTGGTGGATCGAGAAGTGGCGCCGGAGCAGGAACGTCCGGCCCTCGGGCATCGCGACCGAGACGAACTGTCCCGGGCGGACGCGTTCGGCCACCTCGGGCGCGACGATCGTGATCGAGTGGTACGCGCCGATCCGCTTGGCGTTCAGGACCTCCGCGCGGACGCGCCTCACGCTCGGACCTCGGCACCGCCACGCGTCACGACGCGACCTCGGCGGGATCGTGGCCGAACACCAGCCGCTCCTGGACGGCGACCGCCGCCTCCGCGGCCTCGTGGTACTCCTGCAGCGAGCGGGGTTCCCCGCCCTCGCCGCGCACGGACTCGATCCCGCGGAGCGCCGCGAGGACGGCCGGCAACGTGGTGATGCACGGGATGCCCGCCTGCGCGGCGGCGGCGCGGATCAGCGAACCGTCGGTGCGCGGCCCGCGACCGAACGGCGTGTTCACGACCAGGTCCACCTCGGCGTCGCGGATCAGGTCGACGACCGAGCGTCCTCCCTCGGAGACCTTCGCGACCCTCGAGACCGCGATCCCGGCACGTTCGAGCACGGCCGCCGTGCCCCGCGTCGCGAGCAGGCGGAACCCCAGGTCGGCCAGGCGCTTGGCCGGGTACAGGATCGACCGCTTGTCCCGGTTCGCGACCGACAGGAAGATCGTGCCCTGGCCCGGGAGCGAGGCGCCGCTCGCGACCAGGGCCTTGGCGAGCGCGCGGCCCGGGTCGGCGTCGATCCCCATCACCTCGCCGGTCGAGCGCATCTCGGGCCCGAGCAGGGTGTCGACCCCCGGGAAGCGCCCGAACGGGCAGGACGGCCGCCTTCACCGCCGTGTGGGGCAGCCGGAGGTAGTGCCGGGGTTCGGCCGGCACGAACCCCTCGTCGCGGAGCTCGGCGAGCGTCCGCCCCAGCAGGACGGACGTCGCGACCTTCGCGAGCGGCACCCCGGTCACCTTGGACACGAACGGCACGGTACGCGACGCGCGCGGGTTCGCCTCGAGGACCCAGATCCGCTCGTCCTTGCTCGCGAGCTGCAGGTTGATCAGGCCGCGCACGTCCAGGCGCAGCGCGAGGCTCCGCGTGATGCGTTCGACCTCGTCCAGCTCGTCGTCCGAGAGCGTGGCCGGCGGGATCTGGCACGACGAGTCGCCCGAGTGGATCCCCGCCTCCTCGATGTGCTCCATCACCGCGCCGACGAACACGTCGGTGCCGTCGCACACCGCGTCGACGTCGATCTCGATCGCGCCCTCGAGGAACCGGTCGATCAGCACCGGGTGGTCGGGGCCGGCCGCCGCGGCGCTCGCGACGAACCGTTCGAGCTCGTCCTCGCCGTACACGATCTCCATCGCACGCCCGCCGAGCACGTAGGACGGTCGAACCACGACGGGGTACCCGATCCGCGCGGCGATCGCCCGGGCCTGCGCGAAGGTCGTTCGCCTCGCCGTGCTCGGGCGCCGGGATGCCGAGCTCTCGCAGGAGCCCGGCGAACTTCCCGCGATCCTCGGCCAGGTCGATCGAGGACGCCGGCGTCCCGAGGACGGGGAACCCGGCCGCCTCGAGGTCCCTGGCCATCCGCAGCGGCGTCTGCCCGCCGAACTGGCAGATCACGCCGATCGGCCGTTCGGCCTCGCACACCGCCAGGACGTCCTCGGTCGACACCGGCTCGAAGTACAGGCGCGCGCTCGTGTCGTAGTCGGTCGAGACGGTCTCCGGGTTCGAGTTGACCATCACGGACTCGAACCCCGCCTCGCCGAGCGCGAACGCCGCGTGCACGCACGCGTAGTCGAACTCGATCCCCTGTCCGATGCGGTTGGGGCCGGCCCCCAGGATCACCACGCGCGGGCGTTCGGCCGGTCGCACCTCGTCCTGCTCCTCGTAGGTCGAGTAGTGGTACGGGGTCCGCGCGGGGAACTCGCCGGCGCACGTGTCGACCGTCTTGAACACGGGGCGGACGCCGAGCGACGTCCTGCGTCCCCGGACCTCCGCCTCGGTCGAGGACGTGAGGACCGCGAGCCGGCGGTCGGACAACCCGAGCCGCTTGGCGCGCTCGAGCTCGGGGGCCCCGAGCGTCCCGAGCTCGCGACCGTCGAGCGACGCGACCTCCTCGACCACCTGCGCGATCTGGTCGACGAACCACGGGTCGATCCCGCTGGCGAGCGCGACCTCCTCCACCGAGCTCCCGTTCCGCAGCGCCGCCTCGACGAGGTGCAGGCGGTGCTCGCTCGGCGCGGCGATCGCGTCGAGGAGGCCGTCCACGGTGCCGGCCAGGCGGCAGGCAGCGGGCCGCCGAGGTCGGCGTCGGGACGCTCGAGCGAGCGCCAGGCCTTGCCGAGCGCCTCCTTGAAGGTGCGGCCGATCGCCATCACCTCGCCCACGGACTTCATCGTCGAGTTCAGCTCCGGGTCGGCCTCGGGGAACTTCTCGAACGCGAACCGCGGCACCTTCACCACGACGTAGTCCAGCGTCGGCTCGAACGCGGCGAGCGTCACGCCGGTGATGTCGTTGGGGATCTCGTCGAGCGTGTACCCGACGGCGAGCAGCGCCGCGATCTTGGCGATCGGGAACCCCGTCGCCTTCGAGGCCAGCGCGGACGAACGCGAGACGCGCGGGTTCATCTCGATCAGGACCTGGCGGCCGGTGCGCGGGTCGACCGCGAACTGGATGTTCGAGCCGCCGGTCTCGACCCCGATCGCGCGGATGCACGCCAGCGCCGCATCGCGCATCCGCTGGTACTCGCGATCGGACAGCGTCATCACCGGGCGCCACCGTGATCGAGTCGCCGGTGTGCACGCCCATCGGGTCGACGTTCTCGATCGAGCAGATCACGACGGCGTTGTCCGCGCCGTCGCGCATCACCTCGAGCTCGAACTCCTTCCAGCCGGCGACCGACTCCTCGACGAGGATCTCGGTCACCGGGCTCGCGGCGAGGCTGCGGCTCGCGACGCGCTCGAGCTCGGCCCGCGTGCGGGCGAACCCGCTCCCGCCCCCGCCGAGGGTGAACGACGGCCGGACGATCAGCGGGTACCCGAGCTCGTCCCCGAGCTCGAGCGCCCGGTCGAGCGAACGCGCGGTCCCCGCGCGCGGCGTCTCGAGCCCGGCCCGGCTCATCGTCTCCTTGAAGCCGCTGCGGTCCTCGGCGCGGTGGATCGCCTCGAGCCCCGCCCCGATCAGCCCGACCCCCAGCCGCTCGAGGTCGCCGGACTCCGCGAGCGCGACCGCGACGTTCAGCGCGGTCTGGCCGCCGAGCGTCGGGAGCAGCACGTCGGGTCGTTCGCGCTCGATCACCTCCAGGACGGATCGCGGGGGTGAGCGGTTCGATGTACGTGCGGTCGGCGAACTCGGGGTCGGTCATGATCGTGGCCGGGTTCGAGTTCACGAGCGAGACGTGGAACCCCTCGCGCCGCAGCACCTTGCAGGCCTGGGTCCCCGAGTAGTCGAACTCGCAGGCCTGCCCGATCACGATCGGACCCGAGCCGATCACCAGGATGCGGTGCAGGTCGGTGCGCTTCGGCATCAGGCCGCCGCCATCAGCGCGCGGAACTCGTCGAACAGGTAGCGCGCGTCGTGCGGTCCCGGCGCCGCCTCGGGGTGGTACTGCACGGCGAGCGCCGGGACGTCGAGGCACCGCAGCCCCTCGAGCGTCCCGTCGTTCAGGTTCCAGTGGGTGAGCTCGACGCGCCCGAACGCCGTCCGGGCGACGTTCCCGTCGCGCGGCCATCCGTCGGGCTCGACCGCGAAGCCGTGGTTGTGGCTCGTGACCTCGACGCGGCCGGTCCGCAGGTCCTTCACGGGCTGGTTCGCGCCCCGGTGCCCGAACGGCAGCTTGGACGTCCGCCCGCCGAGCGCCAGGCCGAGGAGCTGGTGCCCCAGGCAGATGCCGAAGACCGGCATCGTCCCGAGCAGCTCGCGACCGGCGTCGATCCCGTACGTCGTCGCGGCGGGGTCGCCGGGACCGTTCGACAGGAACACGCCGTCGTACCCGCCCGAGCGCACCTCGGCCGCCGGCGTCGTGGCCGGCACCACGGTCGCCTCGATCCCCGCCGCGGCCAGTCGCCGCAGGATGTTCCGTTTGAGCCCGAAGTCGTAGGCGGCCACCCGGTACACGGGGCCGAGCTCGTCGCTCGCCGGTCCCACGAGGTCCCGCGCCGCGTAGGGCTCGTCCGAGCTCACGCCCTTCGCCAGGTCGGCCCCCTCCATCGGTGGCTGCGACCGGACGCGCTCGAGCAGCGAGCCGGCGTCGAGGTCGACCGTCGACACGCCGCAGCGCATCGCGCCGCGATCGCGCAGGCGCAGCGTGAGGCGCCGGGTGTCGACGCCCTCGAGCCCGACGACGCCGGCACGCTCGAGCTCGTCGGCCAGCGAACCGGTGGCGCGCCAGTTGGAGGCGCGGCGCGCGACCTCGCGCACGACGAACCCCGACACGTGCACGCGACCGGATTCCGGATCCTCATCGTTCGTCCCGTAGTTGCCCTGGTGCGGGGCGGTCATCGCCACCACCTGACCGGCGTACGAGGGGTCGGTGAGCACCTCCTGGTACCCGGACATCCCCGTGTTGAAGACCGCCTCGCCGAACCCCTCCCCCGTCGCACCGAACGCCGTGCCGCGGAACGCGCTGCCGTCCTCCAGCACCAGCAGCGCCGCCGGTCCTGCGGTCACCGCTGCGCCTTCCCGTCGGCGACGACGAGCTCCCCGCGGAACACCGTGTGGACGACCCGGCCCCGCAGCCCGCGGCCCACGAACGCGGAGTTCCGGCTCTTCGACGCGAACGGGGGCTCGACCGTCCACTCGGCCGACGGGTCGAACACGACCAGGTTGGCGGGGCGGCCGGGTTCGATCGGCCCGCCGTGGTCGCCGGCGCCGAGGATCCGTGCGGGCGTGGTCGACAGGGCGTCGATCGCGCGCGCCAACGTGAGCTCGCCGGTCTCGACCAGGTGGGTCAGGACCGCCGCGAGCGCGGTCTCGAGCCCGATCGTGCCGAACGGCGCCTGGTCGAACTCGGCCTCCTTCTCCTCCACGGCGTGCGGAGCGTGGTCGGTCGCGACCGCATCGATCGTCCCGTCGGCGAGCGCGGAGCGGAGCGCGCTGCGGTCCTCGACCGGAGCGCAGCGGCGGGTTCATCTTCATGTTCGTGTCGTAGGTGAGGAGCTCCTCCTCGCTGAACACGAGGTGGTGCGGCGTGACCTCGGCGGTCACGCGCAACCCCTCGGCCTTGGCCCGGCGCAGCATCTCGACCGAACCGGCCGACGAGAGGTGGCACAGGTGCAGCCGGCCGCCCGTCAGTCGCGCGATCGCGAGATCGCGGGCGACCACCACCTCCTCCGCCTCCCGCGGCTGCCCGGCGAGCCCGAGCGACGCGGAGATGAGCCCCTCGTGCATCTGTCCGCCCTCGGCGAGGGAGCCGTCCTCGCAGTGCTCGGCGATCACCACGCCGTCGAACGCGCGCACGTACGTGAGCGCGTTGCGGAGCATGCGCGCGTTCGGCACGCAGCGCCCGTCGTCGCTGAACATCCGGACGCCCGCGTCGACCATCTCGCCGAGCTCCGCCATCTCCTCCCCGCCCAGGCCACGCGTGATCGCCCCGACCGGGAAGACGTCGCACGCGCCGGACGCCCGCGCGAGCTCGAGGACCTCGTGGATCACGGCGGCGTTGTCCGCCACCGGGTCGGTGTTCGCCATCGGAGAGACGGCCGTGAACCCGCCGACCGCGGCCGCGCGGCATCCCGACGCGACGGTCTCCTTGTCCTCGCGGCCGGGCTGCCGCAGGTGCGTGTGGAGGTCGACCAGACCGGGAGCGAGCACCAGGCCGTCGCAGTCGAGGATCGTGGCCCCCGCGCCCGACGACGAGGCGATCACGCCGCCGTCCACGACCACGTCGGCGATCTCGTCCCTGCCGGAGGCCGGGTCGACCACCCGCGCGCCGGTGAAGCGGAGCGGTTCAGGCACCGGACGCCACCTCCTCGGGCAGGCGGACGGCGCCGGGCTCGGTGCCGTTCGCCTCGCCCGTCTGCGAGCCCGCGCCGCCGAGCAGCAGGTACAGGAGGGACATCCGGACGGCGATCCCGTTCGTCACCTGCTCCTCGATCACGGCCCGCGGCAGGTCGGCGACGTCCGAGTCGATCTCGACGCCGCGGTTCATCGGGCCGGGATGCATCACGAGCGCGTCGTCCGGCAGCATCCCGGCCCGCTCGCTCGACAGGCCGAACAGCCGCGCGTACTCGCGGACGCTCGGGAAGTACTGCTGACGCTGGCGCTCGCGCTGCACGCGGAGCATGTAGCAGACGTCGAGCCCCGGGAGGACCGCGTCGATGTCGTGGCTGACCCGCACGCCCCACGCCGGCGCGTCGGGGGGGATCAGCGTCGGCGGGCCGACGAGCGTGACCTCCGCGCCCATCTTGACGAGCGCGAACGAGAGCGACCGAGCCACGCGCGAGTGGAGCACGTCGCCCACGATCGCCACGCGCAGCCCCTCGAGCCGGCCGAGCCGGTCGCGCATCGTGTACAGGTCGAGCAGGGCCTGCGTCGGGTGCTCGTGCGTCCCGTCCCCGGCGTTCAGCACGCTGCCCTTGACCCAGCGGGTGAGCGTGAGCGGCGCGCCGCTCGACGAGTGGCGGATCACGATCGCGTCGGCGCCCATCGCCTGGAGCGTGAGCGCGGTGTCCTTGAGGCTCTCGCCCTTGGAGACGCTCGAGCCGCTCGTCGAGAAGTTGATCACGTCGGCCGACAGGCGCTTGGCCGCGAGCTCGAAGCTGATCCGTGTCCGCGTCGAGTTCTCGTAGAACAGGTTCACGACGGTCCGGCCGCGGAGCGCCGGGACCTTCTTGATGACCCTCGTGCCCACCTCGCGGAAGGACTCGGCCGTGTCGAGGATCCGCACGATGTCCTCGGCGCTCACGTCGTGGATCGACAGCAGGTGTCCGTTCATGCGCGTTCCTCCAAGCTGATCGACCGGGTCCTCCACGAGCACCGCGTCCTCGCCATCGGTCTCGCGCAGGGCCACCCGCACGTCCTCGTCCTTGCGGGTGGGGACGTTCTTGCCGACGAAGTCGGCGCGGATCGGGAGCTCCCGGTGCCCCCGATCGACGAGCACCGCGAGCTGGATCGCGGTCGGCCGCCCGAAGTCCACGAGCGCGTCGAGCGCCGAGCGGATCGTCCGTCCCGTGAACAGGACGTCGTCGACCAGGACGACCGTCCTCCCGTTGATGTCGAACTCGATCCGGGTCTCGTGCACCTCGGGGGCCTCGGCCCGGATCCCGATGTCGTCTCGGTAGAAGGTGATGTCGAGCGCGCCGACGGGGACGGACCGTCCCTCGATCCGGCCGATCTCGGCCGCCAGCCGACGGGCGAGGTCGTCGCCGCGGGCGGCGATGCCCACCAGGACCACGGCCTCGGCACCCTTGTTGCGCTCGATGATCTCGTGCGCGATGCGGGTGACGGCCCGGCGCACCTCGGCTTCGTCCATCAGCCGCGCGGCGGACATCAGGCACGCCCCGGGTCGGCGGAACACGGGCCCGTCATGAAGCAACGCCCGGCCGCGCGTGCGGCAGGGCGTCGTGGTCGAGCACACACCGTTTTCGGCTCCCTTCCCGGCCTCTCGGGACCGGACTTAAAGGGGGGAAGTTCGGGGCGAGGATAACACGGTCCTCGCCTGCCGACCTGCGATGGGCCCTCCGGGCGTACACTGTGGGCCGACATCGAAGGGCAGGAGTCCTGATGAACGAGTGGGTCATCGTCGGCATCGTGGCACTGATCGTCTTCCTCTTCGGAGCGAAGAAGCTCCCCGATCTCGCCCGGTCGCTCGGCAAGTCCTCGAGCGAGTTCAAGAAGGGGATGTCCGAGGGCGCCTCCGGCTCCGAGGAGGCCGGCACCTCCGACGACGTCGAGAAGCGCTCCGAGGGCAAGGCGCAGACCTCCGAGTAGCGCTGCCCCGTCAGCTCGGGGTCTCGGCCCCCGGATCGAGCTCGCTGGCGATCTTGCCGAGGACCCCGTTCACGAACCGTCCCGAGTCGTCCGTCGACAGGTCCTTGGCCGCGCGCACCGCCTCGTCGATCGCCACCCCTACGGGGACCCCGCGGTCGAACGCCAGCTCGTAGGTCGCGACCCGCAGGACCGTGCGGTCGACGGACGCCATCCGATCGACGGTCCACCCCTCCGAGTGCGATCCGATCGTCTCGTCGAGCTGCGCGAGGTGATCGGTCACGCCCTCGACGAGCTCGCGGGTGAACGCGGGGACGGTCCGGCCGGACTCGAGCCAACCCGCGAGGGCCGAGCGTCCGTCCGTCGCCCGTCACGTCGGCCTGGAACAGGATCTCGATCGCGAGGCGTCGCTCCTGCCTTCGCGAGCTCAAGCAGTCACTTGACCCGTTCCATGTACGCGCCCGACCTCGTGTCGACCTTCACACGCTCGCCCTCCTCGACGAACATCGGCACCTGGATCTCGGCGCCGGTCTCCAGCACGGCGGGCTTCATCGCGTTGGTCTTGGTGTCGCCCTTCACGGCGGGTTGGGTCTTCGTGATCGCCAGGGTGACGGAGGGGGGGAGCTCGATCCCGATCGGGGTCCCCTGGTGCATCGACACCTGCGCCGTCGAACCCTCCGAGAGCCAGTTCGCGCCGTCCCCCACGAGCTCGGCGGGGACCGGGATCTGCTCGTACGACGACATGTCCATGAACGTGAGCGACTCGCCGTCGCGGTACAGGTACTGCATGTCCTTGCGCTCGACGATCGCCAGGCCGACCTTGACGCCGGCGTTGAACGTGCGCTCGACGACGCCGCCGGTCTTGATGTTGCGGAGCTTCGTCCGCACGAACGCGCCGCCCTTGCCGGGCTTGACGTGCTGGAACTCGACCACCTGGAACAGCGTGCCGTCGAGCTCGAGCGTCATGCCGTTCTTCAGGTCGTTCGTGGACACGCTCACAGCACGATCAGCTCCTTGGTGGCTCGCGGGATCTCGCGGCGGCCGTCGGGGGTCACCTCGACCATGTCCTCGATCCGGACGCCTCCGAGCCCGGGAATGTACACGCCGGGCTCGATCGTGACGACCATCCCCTCGACCAGCTCCTCGCCTCCGTCCCATCGCAGCGACGGCGCCTCGTGGATCTCCAGCCCGACGCCGTGGCCGAGGCCGTGCGGGAACGCGTCGCCGTGCCCGGCGTCGACGATCACCGAACGCGCGGCGGCGTCGACCTCCGTCGTCGAGACGCCGGCACGGACCGCGTCGATCCCGGCGCGCTGGGCCGAGGCGACCAGGTCCCGGATCTCGCGCAGCCGGGGGTCGGGCTCGCCGAACGCGACCGTCCGCGTGATGTCGGAGTGGTACCCGTCGGCCAGCGCCCCGAAGTCGAGCTTGACCAGGTCGCCGCGGGCCAGCTCCCGGTCCGTCAGGTGGTGGTGGGGTTCGGCCGCGTGGTCGCCGAACGCGACGATCGAGTCGAACGCGCGATCCTCGGCGCCGGCCTCGATCATCGCCCGTTCGAGGACCAGCGCGAACGCTCGCTCGGTCACGCCCTCGCGCAGGCCACCGCCCAGGACGACGGTCTCGAACGCCCGGTCGGCGAAGCCCTGCGCGCGATCGATCGTCGCGATCTCCTCGGCGTCCTTGACCCGGCGCAGGCGTTCGACCTCGGGACCGACCGGCACGAGCTCCAGACCCTCCGCCCGATCCGTGAGCTGTTCCCAGCGCCTCGTAGGTGAGCCCGTGCCGCTCGAACCCCACGCGCGTCGCGCCGAGCGTTCGGCACGCGTCGACCAGGGGTTGCGGGTAGTCCTGTCGGTAGACGGTCCGCGGCAGGTCGGGCACCTCATGGCCGGACTGCGCCCCGTACCGGCCGTCGGTCAGGAACACCGCCGACGCGTCCGCCGCGATCACGAGCTGCGCGTTCGACCCCGTGAACCCGGTCAGGTAGCGCACGTTGGGCAGGCGCGTGACGATCAGCGCCTCGAGCTCGAGTTCGCCGAGGCGCTCGGCGAGGCGGGCGCGCCTCAGCCCGTGATCCACGGGAGCGCCTCCAGCGCGACGTGGTACCCGCCCGCACCGGCGCCGGCGATCGTCGCCCTGCACGCGGGCGAGATCACCGAATGCCGGCGGAACTCCTCGCGCGCGTAGATGTTCGTCATGTGGACCTCGATCACCGGAAGGCCACACCCCTCGACGGCGTCGCGGAGCGCGTAGGAGGTGTGCGAGAGCGCGCCGGGGTTGGCCACGACCGCCTCGAACCCTTCCGAGCTCGCGCCGTTCAGCCACCCGATCAGCTCGCCCTCGTGATCGGTCTGACGCCACTCGAGCTCGTGCCCGAGCAGGGTGGCGCGTTCGGCCACCTCGTCCATGATCTGCTCGAGCGTCTGCGTGCCGTACCGTTCGGGCTCCCGGCGTCCGAGCGCCCCGAGGTTCGGTCCGAACAGGAACAGCACCCGCATCCTCAGCCCCCCATCGCCTGCGCGCCCGAGCCGGCCCGCTCGAGCGTGGTGCGGAGCAGCTCCTCCGGGACGGCATCCTCCACGAAGGGACGACCCACGTCCTCCAGCAGCACGAAGCGCGCCCCGCCGCGGTACTTCTTGTCCATCCGGATCGCGGACAGGATCTCCTCCGGAGGTGGCAGCGTCGCGTCGGTCTCCAGCCCGAGGGACGCGAGCAGGCGGACGTGCCTCGCCGCGAGCCCCGGTGTCCCGCGGCCGAGCGCCTCGGACAGACGAGCCGCGAACACCATGCCGGCCGAGATCGCCTCGCCGTGGGTCCGCCCGGCGAACGCGTCCTGGCGTTCGAGCGCGTGGCCGAGCGTGTGCCCGTAGTTCAGGATCAGGCGCCGGCCTGTGTCGCGTTCGTCGGCCGCGACCACCGCCGCCTTGGCGCGGACGCACCGGGTCACGACCTCCTCGAGCACCCGCGGCTCGCGCCCCAGCAGCGGCGAGGGATCGCGTTCGAGCAGCTCGAGCAGTTCGAGGTCGAGCGTCAGCGCGTACTTCGCGATCTCGGCGAGCCCGCTGCGGAACGCCCTGTCGGGCAGGGTGGCGAGCGTCCCCACCTCGGCGAGCACGGCGACGGGTTGGTGGAACGCGCCCACGAGGTTCTTGCCCTCGGGGATGTTCACGGCGGTCTTGCCGCCGATCGCCGCATCCACCTGTGCCGTGAGCGTGGTGGGCACCTGCACGAAGGGGACGCCGCGCATGTACGTCGCCGCGACGAACCCCGCGAGGTCCCCGACCGCGCCACCACCGAGCGCGACGATCGGGTCGTCCCGGTGCGCCTCCTGGGTGGCGAGCTGACGTTCGAGCGCGTTCATGACCTGCAACGACTTGGCCTCCTCGCCCTCGGGCACGCCGAGGTGCACCACGCCGAGCCCGCGCGCGGCGAGCCCGTCCGCCAGCGACGGGAGGTAGCGTTCGGCGACCGGGGCGTCGGCGATCACGAACGCCCGCTCGGCACCCGCGAGTGCGGGCAGGAGCTCGTCGGCCTGCCCGAGCACCCCCGACCCGATGCAGACCTCGTACGCCCGTCCCGGCACCGCGACCGTCACGCGCTCCAACGGAGAAGCTCCTTCTCGATCGCGGCTGCCACGTCGTCAGCCGGTCCGCTGGCGTCGACCACGTGAGCGGCGAACTCCCGGTACAGCGGCTCGCGGTCCCGGAACAGACGCTCGAGATCGCCCTCGGTACGGATCAGCGGGCGTTCGGCGCCGGGTCGGACCCGTTCGGCGAGGACCTCGAGCGGCACCGACAGGAACACCACCTCGCCGGTCGCGCGCAGCGAGACGCGGTTGGCCGGTTCGAGCACGACCCCGCCGCCGCACGAGACGACCGAGGGATCGAGCGACGCCGCCTCGACCAGGGCCGCCGCTTCGAGCTCGCGGAACCGCGCCTCGCCGTCGCGTTCGAAGATCTCGCGGACCGAGGAGCCGGCCGCGTGCTCGATCCGCTCGTCGAGCTCCACGAACGGGACGCCGAGCCGCCGCGCGAGCTCCGGTCCGACGGTCGACTTGCCCGACCCCGGCATCCCGACCAGGTACACGATCACGTTCGACCCACCGTCGCTCGCGCGCTCACGACAGCCCGGCCACGAACGCGTCGAGGTTGCGGCGGGTCTCGGGGAGGGCGTCGCCGCCGAACTTCTCCAGGACCGCCTGCGCCACCACGAACGCGACCGCGGCCTCGCCCACCACCCCGCCCGCGGGGACGGCGCAGACGTCCGTCCGCTGCGTGATCGCGACCTCCGGTCGGCCGGTGACCAGGTCCACCGTCGCGAGCGGTTTCGGCACGGTGGAGAACGGCTTCATCGCAGCCCGGACCCGGATCGGCTGGCCCGTGCTGATGCCGCCCTCGATCCCGCCCGAGCGCGAGCTCTTGCGCCGCAGCCCGCCGGGGCCGGTCACGATCTCGTCATGCGCGCGGGAGCCGGGCTTGGTCGCCGAGGCGAACCCGTCCCCCACCTCCACCCCCTTGACCGATTGGATGCTCATCAGCGCCAGCGCGAGGCGCGCGTCGAGCTTGCGGTCGTACTGGACGTGGGAGCCGAGCCCCGGCGGGCACCCGTACGCGATCACCTCGAACACCCCGCCCACGGTGTCTCGTGCCTTGCGGACGCGATCGATCTCGGCCACCATGCGATCCGCCACGACCTCGTCGATGCATCGGACCGGCGACGCGTCGACGATCTCGAGATCCTCGGGCCTCGGGACGCGCGTCGAGCGCACGGCGACCTTGCCGATCCGGACGACGTGCGAGACCACCGCGATCCCGAGCTCGGCGAGCAGCGCCTTGCAGAACACGCCGAGCGCGACCCGCATCGCGGTCTCGCGCGCGCTCGCCCGCTCGAGCACGTTGCGGACGTCGTCGAACCCGTACTTCTGCGCCCCCGCGAGGTCCGCGTGGCCCGGCCGAGGGCGCGTGAGGCGCTCCGTCGGGTCCGCGACGCCCTCGACCGACATCAGGTCCCGGTACTTCTGGCCCCACTCCACGTTCTCGATCGTGACCGCGATCGGGCTACCCAGCGTGAGGCCGTGGCGGACGCCGGAGACGATCTCGAACCGGTCGCCCTCGAGCTTCTGCCGCCCGCTCCGCCCGTGGCCGTGCCGCCGCCTGGCGAGCTCGGCCGCGAGCTCCTTCGGTGAGACCGGGACCCCGGCCGGGAGACCCTCGAGCACGCCGACGAGCGCCTTCCCATGGGATTCACCGGCCGTGAGCAGGCGCAGCATGGCGTTCATCATAGGAGACGGCCCCCTCGCCACCGCCGTTCGGGCCTCGAGGCACCCTGCACGTCGGATGGGTGGAGGGCGGCCCCGTCACCGAGGCCGCCCTCTCGGACCGGCTGCCGCTCCCCCGTTCGCGGCGCCGGTGCTTCCGGCAGCGCTCCCCGACCCGTTGGCTCCGACCCCCGCTCTCGCGCGGGGGCATCCGGAACGCCTACTTCTCGCAGAGCTCGAAGCTCTGGTCACCGAACAGGAACTTGGCGCACGTCCCGTCGATCTTCACGAGCTTGAAGTTGTCGTCGAACGTGGCCCCCGGCTCGACCGTGTAGACCTTGCCGTCGACCGAGACGTCCAGCTTCTTCCCGGTGCCGGCGATGGAGTGCAGCTTCACGTCGTGGCCGCCGATCAGGACCTTGTTCCCCGGACGGTCGCCACCGTCGCCGTCGCCGCCCCCACCCGGCGGAGACGTGGTCGTTGGGTGGTCGTGGTGGGCGGCGTCGTGAAGGTGGAGGTGGTCGGCGGCGTCGTGAACGTCGTCGTCGGGATCGTCGCGGTCGTGCCGGGCGCCGCCGTCGTGGTGGGGCTGACGCTGCCGCCCGTGGACAGCTCGAGGCCGGGAGGGATCGAGAAGGGATCCCTTGATCCGGCCAACGACACGGGCGGCAGCGTCTCGCGGGGCGTCGGGGACGGCGTCACGCTCGGCGACTCCGTGGGCACACCGGTGCTCCCGGTGATGCCCGTGGGGCCGCTGGGAGACGCGAGATCTTCGCCGCCGTCCGGCTTCAGCACGAAGAAGTACACGAGCAGCAGCAGGGGCAACGCGACCCCTACGATCTGCAGGATCTTCTTGTCTCGGGGGGTGATCTGCATGGCTACGCTCCTGTACCGGTCACGTCGCTCGGACCCGGGATCGAACCCGGGCCGGCGCTCAGGTCCGTCGTGTAGAACTCGACCGTGATCTGCAGCTGCAGGGTGCTGGTCGAGGTCGTCGTCGTGGCTCTCGGTGCTCGCGGCCGCCGCCGGCGTCACGGCGAGCGTCGTGACCTTGGCCGCACGCGGCAGCGTCTCGAGCAGGAACAGGAACTCGTCGATCGCGAAGTACCCTCCGCTCACCGTGACCTGCGAGGCGATCGTCGAGAAGGAGCCGGCGGCGTTCGGCACCGGGGTGCCGGGCGTGAAGGAGAAGAAGTCCACGGCCGAGCGGTCGGCCGCACCCTGGAGCAGACGGAACAGGCTCGGCAGGTCGGCGGTCGGCGGGATCTCCGCGTCGATCGCGGCGATCTCCTGCTCGGTCTCGGGGGCGGCGGCCTGAGCGTCCTCGAGGGCGTTCAGCTGGGCCGCCAGGTTGACCTCCTGGTCCTCGGCGGTCTGGAGCTCGTCCTGGGTCGTGCTCACCTCGCCCATCTTCGGCAGGACGAGCAGGAACACCGCGAGGAGCGCCACGAGCGCCGCGATGATGCCGGCGATGATCGGCGCGCGCCGGTTCACGGCGCCACCCCCTGCCCGCGAGCCGTCGCCGCCTCCTGCGTCAGGTCGAGCCCGTTCGAGAAGGTGTAGATCCGCGAGAAGGGGGCGTCCTCCTGGGCGCTGTTCACCCAGGCGTTGACCCAGCCCTGGACCTCCTCGAGGCGCGTGATCCAGGTGGCGATCGTCTCGGTCTGGTTGGCGACGCCGGCGAAGGTCATGTTCCCGATCAGCGTGGTCTCGGGCGTCCCGCCCGTCGGCTCCGTGGCGACCTCGCCTACGATCGTCGGGGTGATCTGCCCGGTGAGGTTGGTCAGGTAGGAGGCGTCGGGGATCACCCGGGACACGTCCAGGAGCGCGCTCGACCAGGACACCTCGTTCACGAAGATCTCGCCGACGAGCGCCTCCTTCTGCGCCAGCTCGGCCTGCAGGTCGGCGAACTGCTGGAGCGAGGCGATCTGGCTCTCGAGCTGCGCGTTCCGGCTCTGCTGCGCCTCGAGGTCCGACTGCGTCTGCGAGAGGCGCTGCACCTGGAAGAAGTAGAAGATCCCGATCAGCGCGAGCACGGCGAGACCGGCCGCGACGACGAGCGACGTCGTCCGGCGGATCGCCTGGCGCTCTCGGAGCTCGGGGGGAAGGAGGTTGACCTGGCTCACGCGTTCCTCCGGGTGGGGATCGCCAGGCCGACGGCGACCGAGAGCACGGCCTCGGCCTCGGCGGACGCCTCCGCGGACAGCTCGATCTCGGACTTGGCGCGTTCGAACAGCCGGCCGCGGTCGACCGGGACCGGCAGGCGCTCCTGCAGCAGCTCGAGCAGCCCGTCGAGCCGGGAACCTCCCCCGACGACGAGCACGCGGCCGATCTGCGCGTTGGGCATCTGGGCCGTGTAGAACTCCAGCGAGGACCGGACCTCGTCGACGAAGCTCCCCGCGCGGGTCAGCGCCAGCTGCCGGACCTCGGTCGCATCCGGGAGCGCGGCCGGCGCGCCTCGCGGCGCCTCGACCGGCAGGGTGTCGGCGGGCGGACCTTCGACGGGCAGCGAGTCCGCGGGCGGCGGCAGCTCGATCGCGCGGCTGGTCGGCGGACGGGCTCGGTCCTGCGTCGGCGTCTCCACCGACCCGCCACGCTTGAGCCGTTCGGCCACGTCTTCGTCGACGCCCAGACCGGAAGCCAGCGCCAGCGTGATGTCGCGACCGCCCGACGGGAGCATCCGCACGAACCGCGTCACACCGCGGTCGTGCACGCAGATCGAGGTCACCTGGGCGCCGATGTCGACGATGGCCTCGTCGCCGCTCGAGTCCAGATCCAGGCCCTCGTCGCCCGTCCCGACCGCCCTGATCACGGCGAACGGGGTGAGGTCGATGCCCTGCGGGTCGAGCTTGGCCGCCAGGGCGGCCTCGACGAGGGCGTTGACCATCGGCTTGTGCGCCGCCACCAGGAGGATCCGCACCATCCGCCGGCCTCCCTGGTCCATCTCGCCCAGCGGGTCGAAGTCCAGCACGGCCTCGTCCGAGGCCATCGGGATGAACTCCTGGACCTGGAAGCCCAGGGTGTCCCGAAGCTCCTTCTCGGGCAGCCAGGGCAGGGCGACCTCGCGGACGACCACGCGCTGGTTCCCGACGCCGAGGTGGACCTGCTTGCTCTTGACCCCGGACTTGGACCACAGCTCGCGGAGCGCCTCGGCCACGGCCTCGGGCTGACGGACCTCGCCGGCCTCGACGACGCCGGGCGGCAGCGGCACCTGGGCGGCCCGAACGACCACCGGGATGTCGCCGGCGGCGACCTCGGCCACGCGGACGGCCGTCGATCCGACGTCCACGCCGATCCTGGTCCTGGCCACTACGCGCCCTCCACCTGGACGGACCGGTCCGAGAGGTAGACGTCCACGTCCGACTCGCGGATCCGGTAGTTCTTCCCCACCCGCAGCGCGGGCAGGTCGCCGTTCTTGATCAGCCGGTACACGGTCATGTTCGAGACGCGCATGGTCGCCGCCACCTCGGCGACGGTCAGCAGGCGGTCTCCCGCCTGTCGACCCACCCACCCGCTCTGCGACCGCTTCGGCATCGTTCCCTCCACCTACACCGATCGCTCCGAGAGGTACCGATCGACGTCCGATTCGCGGATCCGGTAGTTCTTGCCCACACGGATCGCCGCGAGCTGGCCGCTCTTGATCAGCCGGTACACGGTCATGTTCGAGACGCGCATGGTCGCCGCGACCTCACCCACGGTGAGGAGGCGGTCGCCCACGAACGGCCTCCGCTTACTCATCTAGCACATCTCCCACAACTGCCTCATGTTCCACAACTTCAACATCCGCCTCATCCATCCCATCTTGCCCATCTGGTCCGTGGGGCTGCGCACCGTAACAAGTGCAACATCTGTCGTCAATCACCCCATATGCCTACTTTCGGCACGACAGGCTAAATTACATAGATGTAATTAGCTCTAATTCTCAAAAGTCACACCAGCCACAGCGGGTGCAGGGACCGGCCGTGCCTGGATGGTGTGGTTCGGCCTCAGGGGCGAGCCGGGAACCGTCGATCGCGAGCTCGGGCCGGCCTCAGGCCCCGAGCAGACGGACGTACGCGTCGGCGATCTGCTGCCCGACGAAGACGGACAGGAGCGGCCCCGGCCGCCATGAACGGCCCGTACGGCACCCGGGTCTTCCGGTTCCCGCCGGCGACGAGGGCCACGATCGCCCCCACTCCCCCGAACAGGATCCCGGCCGCCGGCCGCGACGCCCACCAGGCCGAGCCCGATCGACCCGAGGACGAGCCCGATGAGGCCGGCGAGCTTGACGTCGCCCATCCCCATCCCCCGGGGAGCGATCAGCGCGACGACCAGGAGCCCCACCCCGTAGGCGAGGAACCCGAGCAACCCGCGCAGGGCGTCGAGATGGCCCCCGGCCAGGTCCCCCACGACGATGAAGACCGCCGAGACCAGGACCGCCGGGTAGACCAGGACGTTCGGGATCCGGTAGACCCGGATGTCGATCACCGAGATCGCGACCAGCAGCCCGCAGAAGGGGGCCAGCAGGATCGCCTGCCAGGGGTCCTCGTAGACGAGCGCCACCGCCACGAACAGGGCCCCGCAGGCGAGCTCGGTGAGGGGGTAGATGGGCGAGATCCGGGCGTGGCAGGCGTGGCACCGCCCGCGCAGGGCCACCCAGGACACCACCGGGATGTTGTCCACGTTCCGCAGGGGGGTGCCGCAGCTCGGGCACCGGGACCGCGGGCGCGACGAGGGACTCCCCCGCCGGGACCCGGTGGATCGCCACCGTGAGGAAGCTGCCGAAGACCAGGCCGAACGGCAGGGCGATGGCCAGGCGCAGCAGCACGTCGGAGGTCGTCATCGTGAGCGGGCGAACGCTACCGCAGGTGCCGGGCCGCTACGACCGCACCTCGCGGATGTAGACGATGCTCTGCTGGAACCCGACGATGTCGCCGGCGCCCGGGACCACGACCGGGATCGCGTTCATCGTGAAGTGGTTGTTGATCACGACCGAGTCGCCGATCACCTGGCCGGTGAAGTCGTTCTGGTTGTTCAGGGTCACCGTGCACGGGCTGTAGAAGAAGACGTGGGCGTTGCTGAAGTTCGAGTTGTTCCCGGTCGAGATGTTGTAGCTCCCGCAGCGCGCAGGTGAGTCCGGTCCGGTAGTTGGAGATGAAGTACAGGTTCTTCCCCACGGCCCCGTTCCAGTTGTTCTGGTTGTTCATCGTGATGCCGCCCTGGTCGACGATCGCGAGGTTGCCCGTGAAGTTGATCGCGTCGTTGTTCTGCGATCGCGAGGTTGCAGACCTGGTTGATCCACACGACGTGGTCCCCGGTCAGCGTGCCGGTCCGCAGGAACGTCCGGGCGGAGGTGCATGCCGAGGCGCCCGTGAAGGTGTGGAGCGTGTAGCCCGTCCACGGGCAGCGCGTTGCAGACGCCGGCGATCGCGACCTGGCAGAGCTTGCGGGAACACCTGCGTCGGGGGCGGGCCCTGCGGGCTGTTCGCGTACCGGGTCCCCCCCACCGCCAGACCCGCGGCGATCGTGGTCCCGGCGGTCGCGTCACCCCCGATCGCACCCGTTGCCCGAGATGCTCGAGGTCGACGAGATCGCCTTCCCTGTGACGCTCGCCGGGTTGTTGATCGAGACGGAGCCGTTCGCCCACAGGTTCCCGACGATCTGGTTGTTGTTGGTCATCGTGACCAGGCCGTTGTGGACGTAGACGTTCCCGTAGATGTTCGGGGAGTTGGTGACCGTCAGGTTCCCGTTCGTGATGTAGATGTCCCCGTTGTTGCCCGTGGCTCCCCGTGATGGTGAAGTTGTTGTTGAAGGTCGTGTTCTGGACGGCGATGATCGCGGCGTCGAACCCCCCGAAGGTCGGCTGGAGCGTCATGTAGGCCTGCATCGTCCGCGGGCACCCCGTGCGTTGGTCGTCCCGGTCGAGGTCACGAGGACGGCCGACGGCACGTTGAGTCTGGCTGGGCGTGACAGGTCATGGCGGAGCCGGTCGACCCGTACCAGGTGTACTCGGCCTCGTAGTTGCGCCGGGCCCGGTGCGGATCCCAGGTCCCGGTGACAGGGGACGCCCCAAGGGAGGTTCTCGCGGCCTCGTGTACTGCACGAGGTTCCACGCCTCGGTCGATGCCGCGCCTCGGAGGCGGCGACGGAGGTCACCCGCTTGCGGTCGTAGGCGGCCTGATCGACGTTGTGGATCGAGAGGTCCAAGATCACGATCGACAGCAGCACCACGACGAACACGACCATCATCGCCACGACCATCGCCACACCCGACTCTTCGCGGTGCAGTCTCGAGAGCGTCCGCATCATCGTGCTCACTCCTAGTCGGTCGGCTCGGTGGCGCAGACGGACGGTCGGGAACCCGTAGGACGTGTTGCGGCCCGTCAGCGCGGATTGGATCTTCACGGTGCCGGTCGAGACGTCCCCGTTCATGTCCTCGTTCACCAGGAGCACGACGTTCACGGTCCGGCCGCCCTTGTTGGGGTCGGGGTCGATCACGAAGGCACAGTCGTGTGACGCAGCGTCGCGGGGTCATCGACCTGCTTGTTGACGATCCCCGTGGCCACCGTCCTCCAGGCCGAAGCGCTGGCGTTCGGATCCGTCTGGCGCCGGCTCCCACCACCGCGTCTGGAGCTCGCCCGTCGACGGTGATCCGCCACAGCCGGCAGGTGTACCCGGGCGAAGGCTGTCGCGTGTTCGCGTTGGTCTGCGTGTAGATCTTGAAGCGGAAGTACGGGTCGCGTCGAGGTGCCGGGTCGTACAGGACGTTGCCCGAACGGACCTCGTGGTCGAGCGTCTGGAGCGCCAGCCGTGCCTGGGTGTTGCTCCGCGTCCGGATATCGGTCTCCACGACCGACCGCTGCACCGAGGCGAGCGTCGTGAAGAACATCGCCAGCGCCAGCGAGAGCACCATCATCGCGACGAGGACCTCGCTGAGCGTGAAGCCCTCCTCGTCGATCGCGGAGCCGCGTGAGCCGCCGCATCGTCAGCCCGCCGTCGGGGTCGGGCCGTAGAGGGACTTGGCGGCCAGGGTTCCCAAGGCTCAGGTCGATCGTGAGGTCCACGACCTTGACCAGCGTCGACCCAGACCTCGTACGTCAGGCTGCCGGACATCGGCGAGCCGATCGTCGCCTGGGCATCCGTCTTGCACGTCGGGTAGGCCACCGCGCACCCGGTCGTCGAGGTCGTCGTCGCCGGGACGGACCCCATCGCCGACCGAGGGAGCGGTGATCCTCACCTCGACGGTGTTGAGCGCCGACGATCGTGGTGTGGTCGAGCACGAGCCCGGACAGGGTGTAGCCGGGCGTGGTCGCGAGGTTGACGGTCGTGTAGCCCGTGCCGTTCCAGTAGGCGAGCGAGCCGGCGTTGATCGTCGCCGGAGGGCGCGGCGGCGCTGGTTCCCGCCGTCGACTGCGACCGTGTCTGCGATAGCCCGTCAGCTGGAGGAAGTAGCCGGTCCATCCGGCCGGCGACGGGACCAGATCGGGCAGCCCACCGATCGAGACGGTCCCGAAGGTGCGCCTCGCCGTCTCCTGGATGTTGCCGTCCTGCCCGGAGACCAGCATCCGGTTCGTGAACGCGGTGGAGGCGGTCGCGGGGTTCGCGATCGACGCGATCGTCGCGTCGCCGATGTCCGCCATGAAGCCGTGGAAGTGGCCCGACCACGCGAGAGGTCCCCGCCTGCAGCACCCGGGCTCCCCCGCAGGGCTGCAGGTCGGTTTCGGCCGGCGGGGCGGGGGGCGTCGGCGGGCACGTGTTCGAGCCGCCCGCGGCGGTCGCGCTGATCGCCTGCCCGGAGTCGGCCGCCGCGTTCTGCACCTGCACGAACGATCCGCCGCCGGACGCGAACTGGTTGCTGCCGTCGCCCGGGTCGACGGCCGAGACCTGGTAGTTCGGGGTGGTCCCCGAGGGATCGCTGTCGGCGGCCGTCGTCCCGAACGAGGCGGTCGCGGGCAGGATCGTCGTGCCGGCGCTGGTGACGTGAGGTTGGTCTGCGACTGGGTCCAGCTCGATCTGCACCTGGGCGACCTGTTCCATCTGCATCGTCGACTCGACGCCGGTGCTCAACACGGCCCCGCGCGCGAAGTCGACCCCGGACACGGTCCCCGAGACCTGGAGCTGGCCGGCCGGGGCCAGGGCCTGGCCGTAGAAGAACGGCTGGCACGGTGCCGCGAACGGGTGGGTGGAGGAGTTGATGCATCCCGCTCGGCGAATGGAACAGGCTCTGCGTCGTGACGCCCTGCACCCCCGTGGACGAGGTGCCCGCGCCGGTCCACGTGACGAAGATCGTGACCTTGTACGGCGTGATCGCGGGACAGCCCGTCACCACCGCCGGACAGTTGTTCGTGACGTACGAGTGCCAGGTGTAGTCGACGGGGTAGTCCTGCGTCTCGCCGACGGTGCCCGAGCTCGGGACCAACGGCACGGAGCAGTCGGTCGTGACCGTCGGGCAGTTGAGGTTCGTGGAGACGACCTTGTCCCCCGTGCACGCCCGGAGCCGGTAGGTGCCCGTGGCGTCGCCCGCGCACCCGGTGACGAGGTTCGGATCGGTCGACAGGACCGGTGGCCTGCATCCCTCGCTGGATCTTCGAGAACGCGAGGCCGCGAGCCTGCTCCATCAGCTGGTTCGCGACCTGGTTGGCGGCCTGCTGCTCGCGCCCGATGCCCACGTAGCGGAAGCCCGTCGAGGCGCTCATCGCGAGCGTGATGAGCGACCCGAAGATCACGGTGACGGCGATGACGGTCTCGATCAGGCTGAAGCCACGCTCGTCGTCGTGGAGCCGTGCGTGGATACGCACGAACAGACCGGTCTTCCGATTCATGGGCACGATCGCTCCACCTCTCTAGAGGAATCGGCCATCCGACCGACGGCCTTGAGCGAGCCCAGAGAGGGCCACTACCAGCCGTTGGAGCACTCGGCGATGGTGTCGACGTCCGCGAACGTCGCCCCGCCGCCACGGAGCGTGGCGGGGTTCGAGCGGATCTGCGCCACGCAGAAGAACGCGCCGCTCAGCGACTCGCGCACGAGCAGGAGGTCCTGCCCGGCGTGGATCTGGATCGAAACCTCCCCAGGTCCCGGGGCGCCGCCGTCGATCCAGTCGAGGCTCGACTCGGAGGTCTCCGCCTCGACGTCGTCGAACTGCGTCCAGTCCGCGTACTCGGCGTAGTAGGTGAGCGCGGCGGCGAGGCCGGTGCGCAGATCGGATTGCGCGCCTCGGTCGGCCGCGCGCTTGCGGGCTCCGAGGAAGGTCGGGAGGGCGATGGCGATCAGGATGCCGATGATCAGCACGACCACCATCAGCTCGATGAGCGAGAAGCCTCGCTCGTCGTCGAGGGATGGATGTGATCTGGTCTGCTTCATCGGTTCGATCCTCGTGTCGGGTCGGATTGCGTCCCTGGTCGCCGTCTGGTTTCAAGGCGTCAGGGGGCGGCTCGCGCCGCCCCCTCGTTCGCCGTCGTTCGTCGTTCGATCTACCAGCCAGCTGCAGCATCGCACGCGGCGAACGTTCGCGAAGCGCCGCCCGTGTCGTCACGGCCGAACACCGTGCCGGGGCCGGTCGCGTCGTCGGCGAGGCAGAAGGCGTGCCCGGAGGCAGCTCTCTGTCTGCAGGATGACCTGGTCCGCGCTGAGGCGCGCTCACGTCGACCTCATCCGGATCCGTGGCGACGCCGTCCACCCACGTGAGCGAAGGCTCGATCGACGGTACCGGCGGACGAGTCGAAGCCCGTGTAGGAGTCGCCGTCCGTGTAGAACGTCTTCGCGGCGGCGATGCCGTTGCGGAGGTTCGACTGCGCTGCCCGGTCCTGCGCGCGAACGCGGGCGCCGAGGAAGGTCGGCAGAGCGATGGCGATCAGGATGCCGATGATCAGAACGACCACCATCAGCTCGATGAGGGTGAAGCCCTCGTCGTCCTTCCGGCGCTGCCAGAAACGCTCGAGCATGGAGTCACCTCCCCTTCCTGTGTACATGCGCATCCCGATGACGCGCACCTAGATGGGGTTGTCGGCCTCGAGATGAGCCGCCTTTACCTCCTCCGCGGCGGTTGGCGACAGGAATGACCCGAACGAGGTAGTCACCGCGAACCCTTGCCACGCACGCCGCGGCGAGGGCCTCGTGGCCCTTACCGATACGGGAACGGTCGCCTCTGGCGACTACTGGATCAGGTTGATGATGTTGAACATCGGCATGTAGAGCGCGATGACCGCCGCGCCGACCGCGCCACCGATGAAGGCGATCAGGAGCGGCTCGATCAGCGAGGTCAGCGCGTCGACCTGCGCCGTGACCTCGTTGTTGTAGAACTGCGCGACCTTGTCGAGCATCGTGTCGACCGCACCGGTCTCCTCGCCGACCGCCATCATCTGGACCACCATCGGCGGGAACACCTTGTGCTTGCCGAGCGGCTTCGCGATCGACTCGCCCTCGCGGACGCTGGTCTTCACGTCGTCGATCGCGTCGGCGATGACGCGGTTGTTGACCGTCTCCTTGACGTTGTCGAGCGCCTGCAGGATCGGCACGCCGGCGCGCAGGAGCATCCCGAGCGTCGAGGCGAACCTCGCCAGGGCGACCTTGTGGAACAGGGGCCCGAACACGGGGACGCGGATCTTCGCCGCGTCCACGCGCGCCCGGCCGGCGTCCGTCTTCTTGTACCGCCGGAACAGGACCGATCCGACCACCGCACCCAGGCCGAAGATGTACCAGTAGTTCCGGAACGCGTTCGAGATGCCGAGCAGGATCCTGGTCGGGAGCGGGAGGGTCCCGCCGAGGTTCGTGTAGATCGTCTCGAACTGCGGGACGACGAACAGGAGCATCGCGGTCAGGATCAGCATCACCAGGGCGACCACGACGACCGGGTAGGTCATCGCCGACTTGATCTGGCGTCGGAGCTCGACCTCCTTCTCGATCTGGTCGGCCAGCGACAGGAGGACGTCGTCGAGCACACCGCCGGTCTCGCCGGCCTTGATCATCGAGATGAACAGGTTGTTGAAGGCCTTCGGGTGCTTGGCCAGGGCGCGCCGAGAGCGACGAGCCCTGTTCGACGTCGGTCCGCGCCTGCACCAGGACCTTCTCGAGCTCCTGGTTGTCGGTCTGATCCGCGAGGATCGAGAGGGCCCGCAGGATCGGCAGACCCGAGTTCACCATCGTCGCGAACTGCCGGCAGAAGACCGCGATCGTCTTGAGCTTGACCCTGCCCGGCCGCAGGTTGATCTCCATCTTCATGCCGGTGCCGGCCTTCTTGACCTCGACCGGGGTCATGCCCATCTCGCGCAGGCGCTGGAGGACCAGCGTCTCGCTGTCCCCCACCAGCTGCCCGGTGACCATGCTTCCCGTCCGGTCCCGGACCTTGTAGTCGTAGGTCTGCGGCATCGTCGAACGCCTCCCGATCAGTAGTTGCTGCCGAGCGCGATGCCGGCCGAGGCCGCCGCGCCGTACCCGCCGTCGTAGCTCGCGCCGCTGCCGCCGATCAGGCGGTTCAGCTCCTCGGCGTCGTGACAGCGTTCGTACGCGAGCTGCTGGCTCACCTTCCCGGCCTTGACGAGGTTGGCGAGCGACTGGTCCATCGTCTGCATCCCGAAGCGGCCGCCGGCCTGCATGATCGAGTAGATCTGGTGGACCTTGCCCTCGCGGATCAGGTTGCGGACCGCGGGCGTGCAGATCAGGACCTCGACCGCGACGACCCTCGAGAGCCCGTCCACCGTCTGGAGCAGCTGCTGGGTGACGACCCCCTGGAGGGTCGTGGCGAGCTGCACCCGCACCTGCTGCTGCTGGTGCGGCGGGAAGACGTCGATGATGCGGTCGATCGTCTGCGGCGCGTCCTGCGTGTGGAGCGTGGCGAAGACCAGGTGCCCGGTCTCGGCCGCCGTGATCGCGGTCGAGATCGTCTCGAGGTCACGCATCTCACCGACGAGGATGACGTCGGGGTCCTGACGCAGGACGTGCTTGAGGGCCTGGGCGAACGAGTGCGTGTCGGCCCCGACCTCCCGCTGGTTCACGACGCAGCTGTTGTGCTTGTGGAGGAACTCGATCGGGTCCTCCACCGTCATGATGTGCGCCTGCCGCTCGCGGTTGACGATGTCGACCATCGAGGCGAGCGTCGTCGACTTGCCCGAACCCGTCGGACCCGTGACCACGACGAACCCGCGCGGGTACCGAGCGAGGTCGGCCACGACGCTGGGCAGGTCGAGGTCGTCCACCGTCCGGATCTCGTACGGGATCAGCCGGAACGCGGCCCCGAGCGAATCGCGCTGGTAGTACACGTTCACACGGAACCGGGCGCGTCCGGGGAGCGAGTACGACATGTCGAGCTCGAGCTCCTGCTCGAGCCGTTCGCGCATCTTCTGCGGCAGGATCGCGTAGATCATCCCCTGGATGCCGCGAGCGTCCAGCACCGGGTACTCGTCCAAGCGGACGAGGTCGCCGTACTGTCGGATCGTCGGCGGGGTTCCCACCGTGATGTGGAGGTCCGAGGCCCCGCGTTCGAGCATCGCTTCGAGCAGCTCGGGGATCGGGATCTGGACTTCCGCTTCTTGGCCGTCCGAACTCATCACTTCACCACCCTTGCGATCTCTTCGATGGAGGTCAGGCCCTCTGAGGCCTTGTGCAAGCCCGTCGTCGCGGAGCGTGTACATGCCTTGTTCGACCGCCACCTGCTTCACGGTCTCGGACGAGGCGCGCTCGACGGTGAGCCGTTCGATCTCCTCGGTCATGGGCATGACCTCGTACAGCCCGATCCGGCCGCGGTAGCCGGTGTTCGAGCACGACTGGCACCCGGCCGGCCGGAAGAACTCGCCGAGGTCGGGGATCCGGGACTCGGTGAACCCCGCCTCGATCAGCTGCGCCGCTCGGGCGTGTACGCCTGTCTTGCACTTCTCGCACAGCTGGCGGGCGAGCCGCTGGGCGACCACGCAGTCGATCGCCGAGCCCACGAGGAACGTCTCGACCTGCATCTCGATCAGCCGGGTGATCGCCGACGGCGCGTCGTTCGTGTGGAGCGACGAGAGCACCAGGTGGCCCGTGAGCGCCGACTCGACCGCGATCATCGCGGTCTCGCGGTCGCGGATCTCACCGATCAGGATGATGTCGGGGTCCGCGCGCAGGATCGATCGCAGCGCGGACGCGAAGGTGAGCCCCGCCTTCGGGTTCACCTGGATCTGGTTGACGCCGGCCAGCCGGTACTCGACCGGGTCCTCGACCGTCACGATGTGCCGGTCGACGCTGTTGACGATGTTGAGCGTCGCGTAGAGCGTGGTCGACTTGCCCGAACCGGTCGGGCCCGTCACCAGGATCGCGCCGTACGGCTTGCGGAACGAACGCTCGTAGCTCTCGAACGCCTGCGGGAGGAAGCCGAGCTCGGAGAGCTGGAGCAGGGCGTTGGTCTTGTCCAGGATCCTGATCACGATCTTCTCGCCGTGGACGGTGGGCAGCGTGGCCAGCCGCAGGTCGAGGCTCCGGTTGTTGACCCGCAGCGACACGCGCCCGTCCTGCGGGATGCGCTTCTCGGCGATGTTCAGGTCGCCCATGACCTTGAGGCGGCTGATCAGCCCGCCCTGGATGCTCTTCGGCGAGTGCATGACCTCGTGGAGCACGCCGTCGACGCGGAACCGCACCCGCACGTCCTTCTCGGTCGGCTCGATGTGCACGTCCGAGGCTCGGTCGGCCGCGGCCTGCGTCATGATCGCCTGGACGAGCTTGACGATCGGGGCGTCCTCGACCGCGGCCTCGACCTGCGTGAGGTCGGCCTCGGTGTCGAGGGCCTCGGCGGCCTCCGACGCGAGCGCTTCGACCTGATCGCCCATCCCCGAGTACTTCTGGATCGCCTGCTCGACGTCGTTGGAGGTCGCGACCACCGGACGCACGTCCCGGCCGGTGATCGTGCGGATGTCGTCGAGCGCGTACACGTTGGCCGGGTCCGACATCGCGACGAGGAGCTTCCCGTCCTCCTCCCCGATCGGGAGGGCGCGGTACCGGCGGCAGAGCGCCTCGGGCAACAGCGCGGTCGCCGCGGCGTCGATCCGGTACTCGGTCAGGTCGACGAACTCGAGACCGACCTGCTCGGCCAGCGCTCGGACGAGGTCCCGTTCGCGGATGTAGCCGAGGTCGATCAGCACGCGGCCGAGCGACTTGGGCGTGTTGCGATGCTCCTCGAGGGCACGCTGGAGGTGCTCCTCGGAGATGAGGCCCTGCTCGAGCAAGATCTGCCCGAGCTGCTTCGGCTTTCGCTGGGTCGTCACCATGTGGAGCTACGCCCTTCGGTCCCTGGGTCGCCTAACCATCGGCAGGGTCCTCGCCCCCCTGAAGCAGCTGGCCGAACTCCCGCGCCAGCGAGAACCGGTCGACGTCCTCGTCCTCGTCCTCGGTCTCGGCGGGCTCGCCGGACGGCTCCTCCGGGTCGTCGGCGGGCTCGCTCCATCGGTCGTTCATCGGCGCCTCCCTCGGCTCCTCGGTCGGGTGGTACGGCTCGTGCTCGTCGTCCGCCGGCCCGGCGATGGACCAGGCGGCAGGCTCCGGCTCGGCCGGCTCCGGCTGCGACTCCGGCACGGGCGTGTCGCCCTGCTGCTCCAGGAAGCGGGCGAAGGCGTCGGGCGAAGGTTCGAGGACCTCCGCGTCGTCGCCGACGGGGGCCTCGATGGGCTCGGATCCCGGGCTCGGCAGCGGTGGGAGCTCGTCGACGTGGTCGGCGCTCTCGATCTGGGCGACGACCGGCGCCGGGGCCTCGATCACCAGCGGTTCGAAGGTGGGGTGCTCGGGGTGCAGGTGCGATCGTGGCTTGGACTGGGGCGCCACCGCCGCGGGCACGACCTCGGTCCCCCGCAGCCCCTCGTGCCGCGACCGACCCTCCTCGGCCGCGAGCAGCACCTGGTCCATGTGGTCGATCACCAGGCCGGGTCGCGCCCCGGGTCCGACGAGGGCGAACCCGGCGTACGGGCCGCGACGCACGTAGCACCACGTCTCGGTGCCGAACTGCGCGAACCCACGCTCGGGATCGCCGATCGCGGCGAAGCGGACCCAGGCGGGCGTCGTGACGCCCTCCGCCTCGGCCGGATGCGCCCCGAGGACCAACCCGTCCCGGGACAGGATCAGACAACCGCGAACGTCCCCCACGCCTTGCGCGAGGGACGACGCGAGCGCGTTGAAGTCTTCCAAGAACGGCGACCTCCTCCCGAACCATCGGGAGGCACGGGGGGCCGCTTGAGGGTCACCCGTCCGGCGGAGGCCGAACGGTCCCGCGGGCTCAGACCGTCCGCGGTCGCTCCGGGGCGGCGGGACCCGACTCGGCGAGCTCGCCCAGCGCCGCCGCCGACATGACCGGGAGCGGCGCCGACCGCCCGGTCCACAGCTCGAACGAGATCGCGGCCTGCTGCAGCAAGAGCCCCAGGCCCCCGAACGCGGCACCGCCCGCATCGCGCACGGCCGTCTGGAACGGGGTGGCGCCGGGACGGTACAGGAGGTCGACCCCGACGACGCCGGCGTGCAGCGACGGGAGCGGCAGCTCCTCGCCGTGGACGCCGAGCGGCGTCGCGTTGACGATCAGGTCGGCCTCGACCCCCGGAGCGTCGTCGAAACCGACGACGTGCACGGCGGTGGCCGAGCCCTCGAGCGCCGCGCGCAGGTCGTCGGCCCGCGACGCCTCGCGCACCGCGACCGAGAGGTTCGCCAGCCCCGATCGCGCGGCCGCGAGCGCGCAGGCTCGCGCGCCTCCCCCCGCCCCGAACAGCAGCGCCGACCGGCCGGACGCGTCGAACCCGACGTCGTCGCGGAGGAACCGCTCGAACCCCGCCGCGTCCGAGTTGTGGCCCGCGAGCCCGTCGGCGCCCACGACGATCGTGTTGACCGCTCGGAACAGGCGCGCGTCCTCGGACAGGTCGTCGATCAGCTCGGCGGTCGGCGTCTTGTGCGGCATCGTCACGTTCGCGCCGGCGAACCCGAGCGCGCCGAGCCCCTCGAGCGCGGCGGGCAGCTCGGCGGGCGCGACCGGGAGCGGGACGTAGACCCAGTCCAGCCCGAGCGCGACGAACGCCGCGTTGTGGATCACGGGCGACAGGCTGTGGTCGACGGGCCACCCGAGCACCCCGACCGAGCGCGTCGAACCTCGGACGCGTCCCGGCCGCTCCGGGACGTCACTCACCGCAGCGGATCCGGTTGGCCTCGTGCTCGGCCGCGGTCTTCGCCGAACGCGTGATGACCGTCCTGCGCCGCACAGCACGTAGAACAGGTACGGCGTGTCCGCCGGGTTCAGTGCCGCCTCCAGGGACGCGCGGCCCGGGCTGGCGATCGGCGTCGGCGGCAGCCCCGGGTTGATGCCGCGTGTTGTAGGGGCTGTCGTACTCCAGGTCCGAGAAGCTCAGCTGCCCGTCCGGGGTCGGGTCGTCGTACAGGAGCGTCGCGTCGATCCCCAGGGTCATCCCGATCCTCAGCCGGTTGTAGATCACGCCCGCGATGATCGGCCGCTCGCGCTCGAGCGCGGCCTCGCGCTCGATCATCGACGCGATGGTCACCACCTCGTACGGTGTCACACCGAGCTCCTGCGCGTTGGCCCACGGCAGCGTCTCGGCCTCCGTCCCGAACTGATCGAGGAGCCTCCGGATCACCGCGTCGGCGTCGGCGTCCTTGCGGACGAAGTAGGTCTCGGGGAACAGGAACCCCTCGATGCTCGGCGGCGTCCTCCGGCAGGTAGGGCGGCAGCGACCAGTCGCCGTCCTCGATCGCCTTGAGGAACGGCTTGGCGGGGATCCCGAGCTCCTCCTCGACCCGGTCGGCGATCTGGGTCAGCCGGTACCCCTCGGGGATCGTGAGCCGGAGCGTGGGCACGGGTTCGGGCGGGGTCGTGAGGACCTGGAACGCCTCGTCGGGGGTCATGTTCGTCGTGAGCTCGAAGCTCCCCGCCCGGAAGGAGTCCTCCAGACCGCTTCGCCGGAGCAGCCATCTTCGAGACCAGGCCGCAGCGAACGACCCCCTGGTCGTGGAGGTCGTCGACGATCTCGGACCCGCTCGCCCCCTTGCGGACCTCGAACGCGACCGGGTCCTTCGGGCCCGACGCCTCCGAGCACCAGCCGTAGTAGCGGTTGCCCGCGAAGGCCAGCCCCGCCAACACCACGAAGACGATCAGGACGACGCGGAAGCCCCAGTTGGCTCGTCGTTCGGCGCGGTGGCGCGGGCGAGCATCGTCATCGCGCTGCTGAGGGGGGGCGTCCTGCATCGGCCAGGCAGCATAGCGGCCCTCGTCGCGAACCAGGTTCGGTCCGGGCGCAACCGCTCGATCGGGTCAGGCGGGCCGAGTCGGTGTCGAGCCAGGCCTGCAGGATCACGGTCGCGGCCGAACGGTCGACCGCCCGGCGGCGATCGCGGCCGCTCGCGCCGGTCTCCCGCAGGGCGCGCTCGGCCTCCACGGTCGACAGGCGTTCGTCCTGCAGGAGCACCGGGACGTCGAGGAGCCCGGTCAGCGCCGCCGCGAACCGCTCGGCGTGGTGCGCCCGCTCCCCCGCCTCACCCGAGAGCAGCAGCGGATGGCCGACCACCACGAGCGTGACGCCGTGTTCTTGGACGAGGTCGGCGATCGCCCGAACGTCCGCCGGCGCACCCGTCCGGACGGTGCCGAGCGGTACCGCCATCCGCCGGGCGTCATCCGAGATCGCGACGCCGATCCGCGCATCCCCGAGATCGAGCCCGAGGACCCTGCCGGGCTCACCCACCAGACTGGAGCAGTTCCTTCAGACGGGGCTCGACCGCATCGAGGGCCTCCTGGAACGCGTCCCCTTTGGGGCCGCCGGAGAACGCGAGGTTCGGCTTGCCGCCCGCACCCCCGCCGACGATCTTCGCCGCGGGTTCGAGCAGCGCCGGCGCGGTCACGCCCCGGCCGATCAGGTGCTTGGTGCTCGCCGCCACGAGGAGGGCCTTGCCGCCCTGCCCGGTGCCGAGCACGACCGCGGCGCCCTCCGGACCCTCGAGGCGGTTCGCGACGTCCTGCGCGAGCACGCGGAGCTCGTCGGCGTCCGCGTCCACCGTGGCGGTGACCAGCTTGGCGCCCTCGACGACCCTCGCCCCGGACGCGAGCTGCTCCGCCCGATCCTTCAGCTCCTGCTTCGCCTGCTTGCCGAGCTCGCGCTCGAGCTGCTTCACGCGTTCGGCGTACTGGCGGGCGCGTTCGAGCGCGCCCTTCGGGTCGGTGCCGAGCTCCCGGGCGATCGCGTACAGGAGATCGCGCTCCATGTTGATCTCGCGCAGGGCGTCGGGACCGACGAGCGCCTCGACGCGCCGCATCCCGGCGCCGATCGACGCCTCGTGCAGGATCCGCACGAGCGCGATCTCGCCCGTGTGGTGGACGTGGGTGCCCCCGCAGAGCTCGATCGAGTAGTCCCCCACCTCGACCACGCGGACGAAGTCCCCGTACTTCTCGCCGAACAGCGCGATCGCGCCCTGGTTCTTGGCCTCGTCCATCGTCGTCTCGTAGATCGTGACCTGGCCGTCCTCGGCCAGCCGGCGGTTGGCCAGCTCCTCGGCCTGCTCGAGGACGTCGTGCGGGACCGCCGAGTGGTGCGGGAAGTCGAACCGCAGGCGGCCGGGCGCGACGAGCGAGCCGGCCTGCCGCGCGTGATCGCCCAGGACGTGGCGCAGGGTCCAATGCAGGATGTGGGTCGCGGTGTGGGCCCGGGCGGTCGCCTCGCGCCGCGCCGCGTCCACCTCGCCGTGGACCTCCTCGCCCTCGTGGATCTCGCCGGACCCGACGACGCCGGTGTGCACGATGATGCCGCCGGGCCCGAACTGCGCATCGGTCACGGCGATCGTCCCGCCGGGCGCCCGGACCAGGCCGTGGTCGCCGACCTGGCCGCCGGACTCCGCGTAGAACGGCGTCCGGTCCAGGACGAAGCGGACCTCCTCGCCCTCGGTCGCGACCGGCTCCCGTCCTGCGGGCCCGATCAGCGCGAGCAGCCGCCCGTCGGACTCGAGGGTCTGGTACCCGACGAACTCGGTCGTGCCGGCCTCGCCGGCCACGGTGGCGAGCTCCTCCTCGACGCGCACGTTCTGCGCCGAACGCTTCCCGCGCCCGCGCTGCTCCTCCATCAGGGCCTCGAACCGCTCGTCGTCGATCTCGAGCCCCGCCTCGGCCGCGAGCTCGCTCGTGAGCTCCTTGGGGAAGCCGAACGTGTCGTGGAGCTTGAACACGACGTCGCCCGGGAGCTTCTGCGCCCCGGCCGCCTTCTCGATCTCGGTCTCGAACAGCGTCATCCCCTGCCGCAGGGTGCCGGCGAACCGAGCCTCCTCCGAGCTCGCGACCTGCTCGACGTAGGCGCGGTTCTCGACCAGTTCGGGGAAGGCGTGCCCGAACCGCTCGACCGTTCGCGCGACCAGCGCCGGCATCACCTCCGTCTCGATCCCGAGGCGCCGCGCGTGCGAGACGACGCGCCGGAGCATCCGCCGCAGCACGTAGCCGCGTCCCTCGTTCGACGGCTGCACGCCGTCGGCCATCAGGAACGTCGTCGCGCGGCCGTGCTCGCGCGATCACCTTGAGCGAGACGTCGTCGCGTTCGTCCTGCCCGTGCCGCTTCCCGGAAAGCGACTCGGCCACCTCCAGCAGCGGCCGCGAGCAGGTCGGTCTCGAACACGTTGTCCACGTCCTGCAGGACGGTCGCCACGCGCTCCAGGCCCGAGCCCGGTGTCGATGTTCTTCGCGGGGAGCTCCCCCACGACGTTGATCCCGTCGTCGGTCGCGTCCTGGATGAACACGAGGTTCCAGATCTCCATGAAGCGCTCTTCGTCGACGTCCGGACCGCCCTCGGGGCCGAACTCGGGCCCTCGGTCGACGAAGATCTCCGAACACGGACCGCACGGTCCCGGCGGCGTGGGTCGACCAGTAGTTGGCGAACTCGCCGCTCTCGTCGAACTTGCCGCGCTTGACGATGCGCGCGGCGGGACAGGCCGACCGCGTCCCAGGCCGCATCGGCCTCGGCGTCGTCCTCGAAGATCGTGACCCAGACGCGGTCGAGCGTCGATCCCGAAGCCCTCGGTGACGAGTTCGTACGCCCCAGGACACCGCCTCCGCCTTGAAGTAGTCGCCGAAGGAGAAGTTCCCGAGCATCTCGAAGAACGTCAGATGACGGGCGGTGTGCCCGACGTTGTCGATGTCCAGCGCCCGGAAGCACTTCTGGTCGGTCGTGGCCCGCGGGAACGGCGCCGGGGCGTGCCCGAGGAAGTACGGGATGAACTGGTTCATGCCGGCGTTCGTGAGCAGCAGGCCGGACTCGGGCTGGGGGATCAGCGACGAGGACGGGACGCGCTTGTGCCCGCGCTCCTCGAAGAAGCGCAGGAACTGCTCGCGGATCCGATCGCCCTCCATGGCGGCACAGTCTAGCCGCGTGCCTACGACCGACCTCCGTCCGCGCGTGCGGTTCGTCGGACTCGAGCGGTTAGCGGCGCCCCGAGCGGAGCTCGTCTTCCTTCTGCTCCATCGCCGCCTTGCCCTCGGCGAGGGAGTCCGAGACGAGCTTGGCGAGGTCCAGCATGCCGCCTCGCGCCTCGCGGGCCAGGTTGGCCGGGGCGACCTTCGCGGTCTGCCTGCGGACGAACCGTGTTGCGAGGATCGCGCTCGCGGCCCCGGCGCCGAGACCGAGCGCGACCCAGAACAGCCGCCTCACGCGGTGCCCTTCTTGCCGCCCTTGCCCTTGCCGAACCGGCTCGTCGCCTTGCGGACCCCGACGCCCGACCGAGATCAGCTTGACCAGCGGACCGGAGACGGCCTCCTCGACCAGACCCGAGATCCGCCGGACCCGGCCGACGATCTCGCCCGTCGCCTCGAGCACGACGTCGACGCGATCGAGCTCGCGGTTCGTGCGTTCGAGCGTGCCCTTGACCTCGCGCAGCAGCGGGACGGTCTCCTCGCGCATCACGTCGATCAGCATCTTGGTGCTCTCGAGCACGCGGAACGTGTTGATCAGGACGATGCACAGGAACAGCACGAGCAGCCCCCAGAACGCGGAGAGCACGATGAGGGCGACGTCTCCTCCGTCGAGCGCTGCGATCATGCCCACGTTGCCGCCCTCCCTCGCGCCCCTGGCCGTGTCGTGGCCCGCACGTCGGCGGGCTCCGGGTTCGCGCATCATACCGGGGGCGCCTCCTCGGCCGTCCCGTCCGAGGTCTCGGGTGCGTCCTCGCCCGGCGGGTCGGTCTCCTCGCCTTCACCGGACGGCTCGTAGTACCGGGCTCCCGAGAACCGCGCCGGCAGGTACTCCTGCTCGACCCGGTGTCCCGGGTAGTCGTGCGGGTACCGGTAGCCCTTGCCGAACCCGAGCTTCTTCAAACCCGGGTGCCCGGGCTCCTTGAGATGGAGCGGCACCGGGTCGGCCGACGCCGCGTCCTTCTGCGCCCGCCCGAGCGCCGCGATCACGCTGTTGGATTTCGGCGCGCGGGCCAGGTAGATCGCCGCCTCCGCGAGGTTGAGCTGGGCCTCGGGCAGCCCGACGTACTCGACGGCCTGCGCGGCCGCCACCGCGATCATCAACGCGCGCGGGTCGGCCAGGCCGATGTCCTCGCTCGCGTGCACGACCATCCGCCGGGCGATGTACCGGGCGTCCTCGCCCGCCTCGAGCATCCGGGCCAGCCAGAAGAGCGCCGCGTCGGGATCGGACCCGCGGATGCTCTTGATGAACGCCGAGATCACGTCGTAGTGCGCGTCGCCCTGGCGGTCGTAGACGATCGCCTTCTTCTGGACCGCGTCGGCCGCTCGCTCGCGCGTGACCGTGTCCTCGCCGGCCGAGCGCGTCGCGAGGACCGCCGGCCTCCAGGCCGGTGAGCGCGACCCGCGCATCCCCGCCGGCGACGTCGACCAGGTGCTCGAACGCCTCGTCCGAGACCTCGACGCCCTGCTTGGCGAGGCCGCGGTCCTCGTCGGCCAGGGCGTGTTCGAGCAGCGCGCGGAGCTCCTCGGGCGACAGCGGTTCGAGCTGCAGCAGGATGCAACGCGAGAGCAACGGCGTGACCAGCGAGAAGTACGGGTTCTCCGTCGTCGCGCCGATCATCGTCACCGTGCCCTCCTCGACCGCCGGCAGCAGGACGTCCTGCTGCGCCTTGGACCACCGGTGGACCTCGTCGACGAACAGCACCGTCCGGAACAGGCCGCCCTTGGCCTGCTCGATCACCTTCCGGGCGTCCGCCACGCCCGAGGAGACCGCCGAGAGCTGGACGAGCTGGGCGCCGACCGCGTCGGCGAGCAGGTACGCCAGCGTCGTCTTGCCGGTCCCGGCCGGTCCCCACAGGACGATCGAGGGCAGGTGTCCGCCCTCGAGCAGCTGCGTGAGCGCCTTGCCCGGGCCGATCAGGTGCGACTGCCCGACGAACTCCTCGAACGTGCGGGGCCGCATCCGGGCGGCGAGCGGGACGTCGGCCACCTCGAGCTCAGTCCTTGTAGCGGATGATGCGCTTGGGCCGGATCTTCAGGATCTCGCGAACCTGGCCCGGCGTGTAAGTTGTAGCCGTGGCCGTCGTAGCGGTGCGAGAGCTCGTCGATGTGCCGCTCGGCATGCTCCCCCGTCTCGAACGCCACCACCGTTCCCGTGATCGAGATCCAGTCGTAGGCGTCGCCGTCCTGCATGACCGTGAGCGCGACCTTCGGGTTCGCCGCGCAGTTGCGGTGCTTGATCCGGCCCTCCGCCGTGTTCACCAGGACGTGGCCGTCGGCCTCGTCGACCCAGGTGATCGTCGCGTGCGGGGAGCCGTCGGGGTTCACCGTCACGAACGTCGCGAAGTTCGTGCCCGACAGCATCGCGACGTCCTTCTCCGTGAGCTCAACCATCCGCCTGCGCCTCCTCGTCGTCCTTCTTCGGCGGGACCACGACCGCGATCCCGAGCTCGCGCAGCTGCTCCTCGGTCGCAGGCGCCGGCGCCCCGGTCAGCGGGTCGGCGCCGGACTGCGCCTTGGGGAACGCCGTCACGTCCCGGATCGTGTCCTTGCCCGCCATCAGCATCACCATCCGGTCGATCCCCAGCGCGATGCCGCCGTGCGGGGGCACCCCGTACCGGAACGCCCGAAGCAGGTGGCCGAACTGCTCCTCGGTCTGCTCGGGGGTGAGCCCCAGCACCTCGAAGACCCGCCGCTGCACGTCGGGGCGGTGGATCCGGATGCTCCCGCCCCCCAGCTCGAACCCGTTCAGCGTCGAGGTCGTACGCGCGCGCCTTCGCGGTCTCGGGCGTGAGATCGTCGGTGAGCGGCGAGGTGAAGGGGTGGTGGTTCGAGACCCACTTGCCCTCCTCGTCCGACCAGTCGAACAGCGGCGGCTCCGAGTACCAGCAGAACCGCCACTCTCCCTCCGGGATCAGGCCGAGCCGATCGGCGAGGTGCCGCCGCAGTCCGTCGAGCGCCACGTTCGTCCGGTCGGGCTTGTCGGCCACGATCAGGATCAGGTCGCCGGATCCGGCGCCGGTGGCCCGGCGCACGCCCTCGATCTCCTCGGGCGACAGGTGCTTCTCGACCGGTGAACGGACCCCGTCGTCCTCGACCGCGATCCAGCACGACGCCGGCCGCGCCGCGCGACTTCGCGACCTGCACCAGCTCGTCGAGCTCCTTGCGGGAGAGCTGCGCGCCGCCGGGCGCCGCGAACGCCTTGATGAGCCCCGCCGAGTCCAGCACCGACGCGAACGCCCGGAACCCGGTCCCCGCGAACACCTCGCCGACGTCGGCGAGCTCCATCCCGTACCGCAGGTCGGGCTTGTCCGAGCCGTACCGGTCCATCATCTCGTCGTAGGTCATCCTCGGGAACGGCGTGGGGACCTCGACGCCCTGGGTCTCGCGCACGATCCGCGCGTACAGGGGTTCGATCACCGCGAACGACGTCCTCTTCGTCCACGAACGACATCTCGACGTCGAGCTGCGTGAACTCGAAGCTGCGGTCGGCGCGCGGCTGCTCGTCGCGCAGGCACCGAACGATCTGGTAGTAGCGATCCTGTCCGGCCACCATCAGCAGCTGCTTGAGCTGCTGCGGCGACTGCGGCAACGCGTAGAACGTCGCCCGGCCACAGGCGCGAGGGGACGAGGAAGTCGCGCGCGCCCTCGGGCGTGCTGCGGCCGAGCAGCGGGGTCTCGACCTCGAGGAAGCCCCGCGATTCCATCTCGTCGCGGATGATCGCGGTTGATCGCGTGCCGCATCGCGAGGACCTTCGTCATCTCGGGACGCCGCAGGTCGAGGTAGCGGTAGCGCAGGCGAAGCTCCTCCGAGGCCTCGATCCGGTCCTCGATCGACGAACGGGGGCGTCTCGGCCTCGGCCAGCACCTCGAGCTCGGAGACGGCGATCTCGACCTCGCCCGGTCGGGAGCTCGGGGTTCACGGTGCCCTCGGGGCGCGCCCGGACCTCGCCCGAGACGCGGACGACCGACTCCGAGCTCAGGTGCTGCGCCGCCGCGTGAGCGTCCGGCGCGTCCTCGGGATGGAACACGAGCTGCACCAGCCCCTCGCGGTCGCGGAGGTCGACGAACGTCACGCCGCCGTGGTCGCGGCGGCGCCACACCCATCCGCAGAGGGCGACCCGTTCGCCCGCGTGCTCGGCTCGGAGCTCGCCGCACGCGTGCGTCCGCATCGACGTCCTGAGCTCGCTCACCTGGGACCCCCGCGCCCTCATCGCTCTGCGGCCCAATCCGTTCGGGACAGCCAGTTCACCACATCGCCGATCGGGACCTCTTCCTGCTCCCCGTCCGCGAGGCGCTTGAGGATGACGGTCCCCGCCGCCACCTCCTTCTCCCCGAGGATCCCGGCGTACGCGGCGCCCGAGCGGTCGGCCATCTTGAGCTGGGCCTTCAGGGGCCGCTCCTCGAACGCGGTCGCCGCGGGGATGCCCGCGTTCCGCAGCTCGTCGACGAGCCGATCGCCCGACCTGCGCCGCCTCGGAGCCGATCGACGACGACGAAGCACGCGAGGCCGGAGGGGCCCGGGAGGGCGCGACCCCCTCCTCCTGCAGGGCCACGAGCAGCCGGTCCAGACCGAGCGCGAACCCCACGCCGGGCGTCGAGGGTCCGCCGAGCACCTCGGCGAGCCCGTCGTACCGTCCGCCCCCGCACACGGTCCCCTGCGCCTTCGAGAGCGAGCCCGAGACGAACTCGAACGTCGTCCGCGTGTAGTAGTCGAGCCCTCGCACGAGCCGCGGGTCGTGCTCGAACACGATCCCGGCGGCGTCCAGCCCGTTGCGGACCGCCGCGAAATGCTCGGCGCACGGCTGGCACAGGTTGTCCGAGATCACCGGCGCCCCGAGCACGAGCGGCGTCTGCCCGTCGACCTTGCAGTCGAACACGCGCAGCGGGTTGGTCCGCAGCCGCGTCCGGCAGTCCTCGTCGAGCTCGTCCCGGTGCGGTTCGAGGTACGCGATCAGCTTCTCGCGGTAGGCCGGCCGGCACTCGCCGTCGCCGATCGAGTTCAGGCGCAGCTCGATCCGTTCGAGGCCCCGCGCGCGGAGGAAGCGATCACCCAGGGCGACGATCTCGACGTCGGCCTTGGGAGCGCCCGACCCGATCGTCTCGATCCCGAACTGCCGGAACTCTCGGAGCCGTCCCAGCCTGCGGCCGTCCGTGCCGGAACTGTTGCGACACGTGGTACGCCTTGAACGGCGTCGGCAGGTCGTGGGCGTGCGCGAGGTACGAGCGGACGATGCTGGCCGTCTGCTCCGGACGCAAGGTGAGCGATCGCCCGCCCTTGTCCTCGAACGTGTACATCTCCTTGGTCACCACGTCGGAGGTCTCCCCCGACGTGCGCGCGAACAGCTCGGTGTGCTCGAAGGTCGGCGTCTCGACGTAGCGGAACCCGTACAGGCGCGCCGTCCGGTGGGCGGCCTCGTACAACCCCAGCATCGCGTCGGCCGCCCGGCGGCAGCAGGTCGTCGGTCCCACGCGGCGGCTGAAACTCCACCCAGTGTCCTCAGCGTCCCTGCAGGGGTCCGGGGTTGCGGAGCGAGCGCGTGCGCGCGTCGCCCCCCGATGGCAACGTCGGTTCCGCCGGAGTGGGGCCGTGGCCCGGCAGCACGTCGGTCGGGTCGGGGAGCTCGAGGAAGCGTTCGAGTGAGCGCTCCATGTCGGTCGGGGACGAGTTGGGGAAGTCGCTGCGCCCGATCGCGCCGGCGAACACGAGGTCGCCCGACAGCACGAGGGCGTCGGTCGACAAGCACACGCTGCCGGGTGTGTGCCCCGGCGTATGGATGACCTGGATCTCGAACCCGGCGAACGTGAGGACGTCCCCGTCGACCATGGTCCGGACGTCCTTCACCGGGACGGGCGGCGTCTGGAGCCCCGCCCCCCAGCCCTGCGGATCGGTGAGCGCCGCGACGTCCGCCTCGTGGATGTAGAAGGGCAGGTCGTCGCCGCAGAAGGCGGCCGCCGACCCGATGTGGTCGAAGTGCCCGTGCGTGGCGAACGCGGCGACCGGCCGCTTGCCCTCGGCGTCGAGCATCGCGTGGACGCGTTCGGGCGAGAACCCGGGGTCGACGACCACCGCCTCGTCGGTCCCGTCGGTCCCGAGCAGCCAGCAGTTGGTCTCGAACGAGTTGTCGGAGAAGGCGTCCAGGTACATGGAGGGAGAGTCTATCGAGCGCCACGTCGACGCCCGGCCGTGGCCCGGCCGGCGATCAGAGCTGGCGTCTGGCCCTTGAGCACCCGCCGGCTCCGGACCGCCGGCGGCGACGCGGGATGCTCGACGAGCGCGACCACCCGGTCCGCCATGAACCGGCCGCTGCGGACCGGCTCGCCGTTCCGGGTGACCTCGGAGACCTCGATCACGCCGCGCGAGGTCGCGACCTCGACGCGGCGCCCGGCCTTGGTCGCCTCGATCTCGTAGGTGAGCACGCCCGAGCCCGAGTCGACGACGATCTCCACCCGATCGCCTTTCATGGACCGAGCCTACTCCCCGGTCACGACAGGTTCCGAGGGCGCCCGGCGCCTCAGCCGGCCGAGTCGATCCACAGGGTGACCGGGCCGTCGTTGACGAGCTCGACCTCCATGTGCTCGCGGAAGGCCCCGCGGCGGACCGTCGCGCCGCGCGACTCGAGGGCCTTCGCGAACGCCTCGACGCGGTCCTGCGCGATCTCGGGCGGGGCGGCGCCGTCCCACGACGGCCGGCGGCCCTTGCGGACGTCGCCGTAGAGCGTGAACTGCGGCACGACCAGGATCTCGCCGCCGACGTCGGCCAGCGAGCGGTTCATCTTGCCCTGCTCGTCCTCGAAGACGCGGAGGTTGACGATCTTCTCCGCCAGCCGGTCGTACTCGCCGAACGCGTCGTCGGCCCCCACGCCCACCAGCAGGAGGAGACCGGGTCCGATCCCGGACACGAGCTCGTCGCGGACCGTGACCGAGGCTCGGGAGACGCGCTGGAGCAGGACCCTCAACGCGGCACGACGCGGAACGCGTCGTAGACGTTCTCCACCTTCTTGACGGCCCCGAGGATCTCGGCCAGGTGGGTGATGTCCGCGAGCTCGAACGTGAACCGCAGCATCGTGGTCCGGTCCCGCCCGACGGCCGAGGTCGCCGACAGGATGTTCACGTGGTGATCGGACAGCACCGTGGCGACGTCCGAGAGCAGGCGGGTGCGGTCGAGCGCCTCGACCTGGACGGCGACGACGAACGAGGTCGGCTTGCCGGCCTTCCAGGTGACGTCGATCAGCCGTTCTGGCTGGGAGATCAGCGACTTCGCGTTCGGGCAGTCGGTGCGGTGGACCGAGACGCCCTGCCCGCGGGTGACGAACCCGAGGATGTCGTCCCCCGGCACCGGGGTGCAGCAGCGGGCGAGCCGGACCCACACGTCCTCCGAGCCGGGCACGACCACGCCCGAGGTCACGTCGGTCGAGCTCGGCTGACCCAGGTGGACCGGCCGCGCGAGCGGGACCTCGGTCACGTCCTCCTCGGTCGAGCCCTGCACGCTCCGCGCCAGGCGGGCGACGATCGACTGCGGCGAGACCTGCCCCTCGCCCACCGCGACGAACAGCGACTCGAGGCTCGGGAACTTCATCTCGTCCGCGAGCTGCTCGAGCGCGTCCTCGGTCGCGAGCCGCTTGAACGGCACGTTCTGCTTGCGCATCAGCCGCTGGAGCTGCTCCCGGCCGTCCTCGAGGGCGTCCTCGCGCCGCTCGCGGCTGAACCACTGGCGGATCTTGTTGCGGGCACGCGGCGTCTTGACCCATCGGAGCCAGTCCTGCGACGGCCCCTCCCCCTGCGCCTTGGAGGTCAGGATGTCGACGGTGTCGCCGGTCCGCAGCTCGTAGTCGAGCGGGACGAGCTTCCCGTTCACCTTGGCGCCGATCGTCCGGTGGCCGACCTCCGTGTGGATCGAATAGGCGAAGTCGACCGGGGTCGCGCCCGCCGGCAGGTTCATCACGTCGCCCTTGGGCGTGAAGCAGAAGACCTGCCCGCCGTACAGGTCGATCTTCAGACCCTCCATGAACTCGCGGGGGTCGGCCATGTCCTTCAACCACTCGAGCATCTGGCCGAGCCACGCGAGGTCGGCGGCCTCCTTCGCCTTCTTGCCGTCGCGACCCTCCTTGTACCGCCAGTGCGCGGCGATCCCGTACTCGGCCGTCCGATGCATGTCCTTGGTCCGGATCTGCACCTCGATCGCGCGGCCCTGCGGTCCGACGACGGTCGTGTGCAGCGACTGGTACATGTTCTCCTTGGGCATCGCGATGTAGTCCTTGAACCGGCCGGGGACCGGCTTCCACAGGGAGTGGATCGCGCCGAGCGCCGCGTACACGTCGCGCACCGATTCGACCTGGACCCGGATGCCGGCGAGATCGTAGATCTCGTTGAACTCCTTGCCGCCGATCACCATCTTCTCGTAGATCGAGTACAGGTGTTTCGGCCGGCCCTCGACGTCGGCCTTGAGGCCGGCCTCGCGGATCCGGGTGCGCGCGGCCTCGAGCACGCTCTCGACGTACTGCTGCCGCTCGCCCGCGCCGCTTCTCGACCAGGCTCGCGATCTCGTGGTACGGCCCGGGGTGCAGCGCCTTGAACGACAGGTCCTCGAGCTCCCACTTGATCTGCTGCACGCCGAGCCGATGCGCGAGCGGCGCGTAGATCTCGAGCGTCGCGGTCGCGATCCGCCGCTGCTTGTCCTGCGGCGAGCGCGGACAGCGTGCGCATGTTGTGCAGCCGGTCCGCGAGCTTGATCAGCAGGACCCGGATGTCGCCCGCCATCGCGACGATCATCTTGCGGACGTTCTCGGCCTGCTCGTGCTCCCGGCTGCGGAACGACGAGCGCGTCGAGCTTGGTCAGGCCGTCCACGATGCGCGCGACCTCGGGCCCGAACTCGGTCGTCGAGCTCCGCGACGCTCACGTCCGTGTCCTCGACGGTGTCGTGCAGGAGCGCCGCCTCCAGGGTCGTGGTGTCCAGCCCGAGGTCGGCGAGGACCTGGGCGACCGCGAGCGGGTGCTGGATGAAGTCCTCGCCCGACAGGCGCTTCTGTCCCTCGTGGTGCTCGGCCGCGAACCGGTAGGCGCGCTCGATCTCCTTCAGGTCCGCCTTCGCGTTGTAGCCCTTGACCGTGCGGAGGAGCGCCTCGATGCCGTCCTGGGTCTCGGGCTCACCCGAGCGCAGGCGCGAGAGGATCCCGCCGCGCCGCTCGGTCCTGACCTCCTCGCCCGTGTCCACGTTCGCCTCTCACCCCGGAGGCATCAAGTCTACGCCGCGGGTGCACGCGGACCGCGCCGGTGGTTCCGGTGGAGGCAACGACCCGAGCGGGTCTCAGTAGCGCAGGAGCGTGTAGAGGTCGTGGCCCTCGAGCTTCTCGCGCCCGTGGAGGAACTCCAGCTCGATCAGGCACGAGATCCCGATGACCTTGCCGCCGATCCGTTCGACCAGCTCGGCGGTCGCCCGCGAGGTCCCGCCGGTCGCCAGCACGTCGTCGACGATCAGGACGCGCTCGCCGGGGGCGACGGCGTCCCGGTGGATCTCGAGCGTGGCCGTCCCGTACTCCAGCTCGTACTCGGCCGCCTCGGTCTCCCAGGGCAGCTTGTCCGCCTTGCGCACCGGCACGAACCCGGCGCCGAAGTGGTACGCGACCGGCGACGCGAGGATGAACCCGCGCGCCTCGATCCCGACGACCTTGTCCACGTTGCCCCGCCCGAAGTGCACGACGATCAGGTCGATCACGGTGGAGAACGCCAGCGGGTCCGCCAGCAGCGGCGTGATGTCCTTGAACAGGACGCCCTCCTGGGGGAAGTCGGGCACGTCCCGGACGAGCGCCTTCAGCTGATCGAGATCCACGGGGTCACCTCCGCCGGCGTTTGGCGGGCGGACGTCGCTTGCTCTTGGGGCGCGGGCGCGAGGACGCCTGCCCGCTCCCGCTCCCCTGCCGTGATCCGGCCGCGGCGGCCACCGCGGCCGGCGCCGCCTCCTGCTCCTCCTCGGCGACCTCCTGACCGTTGGTCGGCACCGCGCGGAGGCGACGCGCTCGGCCTTGCCGCGGCTCTCGAGGCGCGCGCGGAGCTGCTGGTACCGGGGCTCGCGCTCCTTCAGGACCACCAGGATCGGCGTGGCGACGAAGATCGACGAGTAGGCGCCCGTCACGACGCCGATCAGCATCGCGAACGCGAAGTCCTTCAGCGTGGCGCCGCCGAACAGCAGCAGCGACAGGATCGGCAGGATCACCACGAGCGACGTGTTGACCGACCGCATCAGCACCTGGTTCATCGAGTAGTTCGCGACGCCCTCGTACGTGTCCTTGCCGAGCAGCGCGGTCGACTCGGTGTTCTCCTTCACCTTGTCGAAGATCACGACGGTGTCGTACAGCGAGAACCCGAGGATCGTCAGGATCGCGATCACGGTCGGCGGCGAGACCTCGCGGCCGGTGAGCGCGTAGACGCCGGCGGTGATCAGGACGTCGTGCATCATCGCGACCATCGCGCCGACGGCCATCTTCCATTCGAACCGCAGCGTGATGTAGAGGGTGATCGCGAACAGGACGACCACCAACCCGATCAGCGCCTGTCGCGAGATCTGCTCCCCCCAGGTGGGCCCGACCACCTGCGCGCTGATGTCGTCGGGGGTGACCCCCGCCTGCTGCGCGAGCGCCTCGAACAGCTGCGTGCGCTCGGCCGGGGTGAGGTCGGTGAGCGCCGAGGTCCTGATCGACACCTGGTCGCCGCCGACGACCTGCACCTCGGCGGTCGCGCGCGCGTACGGGTCCTGCGCCAGGAGATCGCGGACCTGCTCGACGGTCACGTCCTTCGAGAGCCGGTACTCGATCAGCGTTCCGCCCGTGAAGTCGATCGAGTAGTTCAGGCCCAGGAACACGAGCGCGAGGATCGAGATCAAGATCGCGCTGCCCGACAGGACGAACCAGCGCCTGCGCCGCTGGATGATGTGGAACTCGGGGTGGCGGTACCCGCGGAAGGTGTCGAACGCGCGCCGGAGGCTCATTCGGACCCTCCCGCGATCGCCGGTATCGGATCGGGGGCGGCGACCTCACGGTCCGCGGCCAGCCCGGCCTTGACGCCCATGACCCGCCAGTTGACGAGGCGCTCGTTCCGCGTGAGCAGCGACACCGCGGGCCGCTTGAAGAAGTACACGACGAACAGGTCCAGGAGGGTGGCCACGCCCAGCGTGAGGGCGAACCCGCGCACCGAGCGAGATCGCCGTCACGTACAGGACCGCGCGCGGCGATCGCGGTCACGAGGTCGGCGGCCACGATCGTCCGGAACGACCGCTTGAACGCCGGGTGCGACCGCGGCTCGCGGCGAGCGTGCCGGCATGGACCTCGTCCTTGAGCCGTTCGAAGAACACGATGTAGGAGTCGGCGGTGACCCCCAGCGAGATCACGAGGCCCGCCACGCCGGCGAGCGTCAGGTTGTAGCCGATCGTCCTGACCGGCGAGGGCGATCAGCCCGAGCGCGAGGATCGCCCAGATCATCATCCCGACCCACGCCACGACCGCGAGGATCCGGTAGTAGAACAGGAGGTAGGCCGCGAGCAGCACGAGCCCGGCGATCGCGGCGACGAGCCCCTGCTGCAGCGACTCGTCGCCCAGGGTCGGGCTCACGGTCAGCACCTGCTGCGTGGTGAGCTCCACGGGCAGGGCGCCGGCGTTCAGCTGCGTCGCCAGGTCCTTGGCGCGAGCTCTCGGTGAAGCTGCCGGTGATCACGCCGGACCCGTTGGTGATCGGGCTCTGGACGGTGGGCGCGGAGATCACCTCGTCGTCGACGACGATCGCGAGCTGACGCCCCTCCAGACGCGTCGTCACGTCGGAGAAGATCCCGGAACCGTCGCCCGTGAGGTCGAACGTGATCTCCCACCCCTGCCCGACCGCCGTCGACGATCCCGCGTTGTACACGGCCGAGGCCTTGTCGATCGCGTCGCCCGTGATCTCGACCGGCCCGAGCTGGTACTTGCGTGCCGCCGTCGCGCGCCTCGAAGACCACGTTCTGGGTCTTGAGCGCCTCGAAGGAGCACTCCTCGGTCGCCTGCTCGGCCGGTGTGCCGCAGGTGAGCGGCGTCGAGGCGTAGTTCGGATCGGTCGGTTCGAGCACCCCCAGCACCTCGCGCTGCTCGAGGCGCGCCGTCTCGCCGATCACCTGGAGCAGGCGCTCCTGACCCGTCTCCTGGAGCCTCGCCTCGGCGGACGGCGGTCGAGGAAGCAGCCGAGGTTCTCCCCCGCCGAGCTGACCACGCAGAACTCCGTGTCCGCGCTCTTGATCGTCATGCCTTCGAGGAGGGCCTGGGCGTCGCGACTCCGTCTGCGCGCACGCAGCACCGAGATCGCTCGTCAAGCGTCTGTTTGCCCTTCGACTGGATGCAGAAGTTCTGCGAGGTCACCGTCTCGATCGAGCGCTGGGCGTCCTCGGCCTCGTCCCGCGTCGGGTAGCACGGCTCCGTCGCGAGCCCCGTGTTCTGCAGGCAGAACTGCCCCTGCTGCTTCTTGACGGTGATCGCATCCAGGGCGGTGGTCGCGTCGTCCTCGGTACCCGTGCACGGCGCCGGCTGGCCGAACAGCGTCGGCGCCTGCTCGTTGGTCGGGTCGTCGGTCAGGCACACGGACGACACGACGGGCTGGACGGTCGCGGAGGCGAGCTCGGCATCGGCGGCGTCCTTCGTGGTGAAGCACGTGTACGTGTTCCCCTGATCGTCCGCGATGCAGAACTGCTCCTTCGCGCGCTCCTCGAGCGTGCCTCGCGCGAGACCGGGGATCTGTACCTCGATCGTGTTCCCGGTCACGAACAGGAGCGGCTCCGCCGTCCCGAACGCGTCGATCCGGTTCCGGATGTTCTCCAGGGCCTGGTTCATCACGGTGTCCGGCGTCCCCTCCGGGGCCGACAGGATCACCGACACGCCGCCCTCTAGGTCCAGACCGAGGAGCGGCCGCGTCCCGCTGAGGAACAGCGCGACCGAGCCGAGCGTGAGCAGGCCCACCAGCACCAGCGAGAGCCAGAGCGACCGCTGCTTCTTCCTCATCGGGATCCTTCCGCCTCGCTCATGCGAGCTCGGCGCCGTTGATCAAGAGTTTGAACCTGCAGTTCAGCACCTCGGCCGCGAGGCGGCACAGCTGCATGCGGCCGAGGAAGATCTCGAAGTACTCCATGACCTGGCTGATCTTCGTGTCGATCGTCAGCTCGAGGCTCACGGTCTTCGCCGCGGAGTCTACCCGCAGGAACGACTGTTCGGCGGCGTAGTTCACGCGATCGTGGATGTCGAATTCGATCTGTCCGGACTTGCGGACGCGGCTGCGGTGCACGTCCGACTTGTCCGCCAGGATCACCGCCGCCGAGACCGGCGAGACCGCGTACCCGTTGTCCTCCTCGTGGTTCGCGACCGCCGCCACGATCTGCGCGAGGTCGGAGGACGGCACCCGGTCCCGCAGCGCCTGGTAGACGAGGACCCCGCCCGTCTGGCCGTGCGCGTAGCGGCTGATCATGTTCCCGACGTCGTGCAGGTAGCCGGCCACGCAGGCCAGGTTCGCCGTGTGGATGTCGAACCCCGCCCGGGACAGGACGTTGAACGCGATCCGGGCGGTGAGGTTCGCGTGACGGAACCCGTGCTCGGTGTACCCGAGCCCCTCCATCACCCGGTCGGCCGCCGTGATGAACGAGGAGAGCTCCTCGTCCTGCTGGACGAACTCGAGGGTGATGCCTTCGGGCTGGCTGGCCGGTTGGGCCGGCTCCGACGGACCCTCGGCCGGTGCCGGTTCGACGCTCACGGCTCTCGGTCGATCCCTTCATCGGCCGTCTCGTCGCCCTCGTCCGTCGTCGTCGTCCTCGACGAAGCGCTGGGAGATCCCCTGCCGGAGCATGCGGATCCGGGTGCCGGGCGCGATCTCGACGGTCACGGTGCCCTCGTCGTCGTCGATCTCGACGATCGTGCCGAAGATCCCGCCGGTGGTCATCACGTCGTCGCCGACCTCGAGCGAGGCGACGAGCGCCTGCTGCGCGCGCTGGCGGTTCCGCTGCGGACGGATGAGCAGGAAGTAGAAGCCCACGATCAGGAGCACGGGCAGCGCGAGCCCGACGAGCGAGCCTCCGCTGCTTTGGTCTTGCGCGAGGAATCCGAGCACCATGGGTCGACGGGCCTCCTACGGGGTGACGAGGCAGCATACAGGCTACCGCTCGGTTCGCCGCCCGTAGCGGACGGGGTTCACGCGGGCAGGCCGTCAGGTGAGCGGGAGGACCCCTTCGGGGGAGACACCCAGGTGGCGGTACGCACGCGAGGTGGCGACGCGGCCCCTCGGCGTTCGCTGGAGCAGCCCGAGCTGGAGCAGGTAGGGCTCGACCACGTCCTCGATCGTGTCGGTCTCCTCCCCCACGGCCGCGGACAGCGTCGAGAGCCCCACCGGCCCCCCGCCGAACTTGACGACCACCGTGCTCAGGATCGCGAGGTCGAGCTTGTCCAGGCCCTCCTCGTCCACCTCGAACAGCTCGAGGCCGGCCTTGGCCACGGCCGAGGTGACGTCGCCGTCGTGCCGGACCTCGGCGAAGTCGCGGACGCGCCGCAGGAGCCGGTTCGCGACCCGCGGGGTGCCGCGGGAGCGACGCGCGATCTCGTGGGTCCCCTCGCCGTCGATCGAGACGCCGAGGATGCCGGCCGAACGCCGCACGATCGCCCCCAGATCGTCGATCGAGTAGTAGTCGAGCCGCGGCGAGAACCCGAACCGCTCGCGGAGCGGCAGCGTGATCCGTCCGGGGCGCGTCGTCGCGCCGACCAGGGTGAACCTCGGCAGGTCGAGCCGGATGCTGCGGGCGCTCGGGCCCTTGCCGAGCACCACGTCGAGCTTGAAGTCCTCGAGCGCCGGATACAGGACCTCCTCGACCGCTCGCGGCATCCGGTGGATCTCGTCCACGAACAGGACGTCGCCCTCCTCGAGGTTGGTCAGGATCGCGGCGAGGTCGCCGGGCCGGTCGAGCGCGGGGCCGGACGTCGGCTGGAACCCCACGCCGAGCTCGTTGGAGACGATCCCGGCGAGCGTCGTCTTGCCGAGCCCCGGAGGCCCGGAGAACAGGAGGTGGTCGACGGTCTCGCCCCGCGCGCGGGCCCCGTCGATCAGCAGCGCGAGCTGCTCCTTGACCCGATCCTGGCCGACGAACTCGTCGATCCGCCGCGGGCGGAGCGCGGCGTCGAACTCGCGCTCCTCCTCCGGCACCTCCGGGATCGACGATCCGCTCGTCCTGGGTCACGTCGGCCATCACCCTACCCCCGACCCACGTGCTGCAACGCCTCGCGGAGGAGGTCCTCGACGGGCGTGTCGCCGTTGGGCGCGAGACCGGTCATCGCGTCGCTCGCCTCCTGCTGCGACAGCCCGAGCGCCAGCAGCGCCTCGCGGACGTCGGCGAGCGGGCCGTCGACGATCACGACGTCCTCGGCGCCGAGCTTGTCCTTCAGGTCCAGGACGACGCGCTGCGCGACCTTCTTGCCGACGCCGGGCACGACCGTGAGCGCGCCGATGTCGCCGGACGAGACCGCCCGGCGGAACGCGTCGGGCGAGAGCACCGAGAGGAAGCTCAGCGCGACCTTCGGCCCGATCCCGCTCACGGTGACGAGCAGGTCGAACAGTTCGCGCTCGTCCGCGTTCGCGAACCCGAACAGGGTCATCGCGTCGTCGCGCACGACCAGGCGGGTGTACACGCGGGCGGGGCGGCCCACCGGTGGGAGCTTCGCGAGCGTCGACGCCGGCACCTGGACGTCGTAGCCGACGCCGCCCACCGAGATCACGACGCGCGTCCCCGAGCGTTCGGCGACGTCGCCCTCGAGGAACGAGATCATCGCGCGGCGACCTTCCGCAGCCGCGCCTGCGTGAGGTGACACAGCGCGATCGCCGCGGCGTCGACCGCGTCGGGCTGGTCGGGCAGGTCCTTCAGGCCGTGGAACCGTTCGAGGGCGACGCGGACCTGGGCCTTGTCGGCGTTCCCCTGCCCGGTCACCGCCATCTTCACCTCGAGCGAGCCGTACTCCTCCACCTCGAGACCGGCCTGCGCGGCCGCGAGCAGGATCACGCCGGTGGCTCTCGCGACGATCATCGCGCTCACCTGGTTCTTGTTCCAGGCGATCCGCTCGATCGCGACCGATCCGGGCCGGTGCGTCGCGATCGCCTCGGCGACCGCGTCGTGGAGGAGCCGCAGCCGGGTCGCGTCGGGGAGGTCGGAGGCCGTCCGCACCGTGTCGGCGAACAGCAGCACCGGCTTCCGGTCGTGCCTGGCGACCGCCGCCAGGCCGAGCGCGGAGACGCCGGGGTCCACCCCGAGCACGCACGAATCGAACACCTGTTCAGTCTGTGGGATGCCCGCCCCTCGGTCAAACACCTGCGGGGTAGCGGAGAGGGAGGGCAAGACGCCGCTCCCTTTCCGGAATCCCCGCGCGCCGTCAGACGGTCGGTGTACATGGAGCGTTGTCGGCGGATCGAGGGGGTGCTCATCAGCGTGCTGATGTTCAACTCGCGGCGGTTCGGGTGCAAGATGTGCGTCATGAGCCGCTCGTCGGTCGTGGCGGCGACCGGACTGCTGCTGACGCTCGCAGCGTGTGGGGCGGGTGCTGCACCGACCGGTCCAACCGCCGAGACGGTCGTGTTGCCAACCAACGCGCCCTCTCAGCCCGCCACCCCACCGGCCGAGGAGCCCATGCCGCTTCCACCGCTGCCCGATCAGGGCCTGGTGCTCGGTCGCGCTGCCAGCGTTGCGTTCGTGACCCTGGACGGAGACGTCATCGACCGACTCCCCGGATTCCGCCTGTACTACGACTGGACCGTCCCCGGCCCCGTGATCCTTCGGAGCCACCGCGTGTACTACATCCTCGACGTCGAGTCGCACGAGCTCCGACCGCTCGCGTCACGCGACGAGGCCTTCCAGCTGGCTCCCCAGTTCCCAGAGGGGGTCGATCCCGCACACGAGCGGTTCGGGCTGGTGGACGAACCCGACAAGACGGGAGCGCCCGACGCGTCGGGCTTCTGGGCGTTCGCGCTCCCCTCACCCGACGGATCCATGCTGCTGACGGAGTGGTCCGGCGAGTGCGAGTCGCAAACGGCCTTCCTCGCTCAGTCGGACGGCTCGCACCCGGTCCCCGTCACAGGTGAGCGCGGACTCGCCGATGCCCCATCCTCGAGCGTCATCGGGTGGACGGCGGACGGCGGCGCTCTCGTGTTCCTGGGTCCGGGCGGCGCGTGCGGTTCGGGGAAAGCACCCCGCAGGGATCTACCGCTTCGAACGGCCAGGCGTCGGGGTGATGATGATCGCCGTCCACGAGCCAAACGGCGTTCGGATGTGGGGAACCGCGTAAGCGTGCACCAGCGGCTCGATCGAGAGCTCTTGCCGTGGGGAGGAGGCATCGATGACGGATGAACGCCGGTACATCCAGGCCAACGACCCGAGCGCGCAGACGCCTTAGTTGGCGACGGTGCCGTACCAGGCTGAGGATCTCGTCGACCACGCGGTCGAGGGGTTCGCTGGTGTCGATCTCGTAGGTCGCAGCCCGCCGCATCGACGGCTCGAACGTCTCAAGATCGGCCAGGATCCTCGCCAGCTCCTCGGAACTCTTGCCGAACGGATTGTTGGAGCGCGACGCGAGACGCTCGACCATGACGTCACGGGGTGCATGCAGCAACACGATCTGGTCGAAGTCCGGGTAGAACAGGACCTGAGCATCGTCCGAACCGACGACGAACAGCACGTCAGCGTCCTCGGTCGCAAGGAGTTCGCGGACGCGATCGACACCCCAGTGCTGGTAGCCGTGCTCGTCGACCACCGAGTAGGCGCCGTAGTCGGTTTCGACCACCTTGTAGCCGAGCTCGGAAAGACGCTCCGCCACCGTCGATTTCCCGACACCCGACATCCCAGTGAGAAGGATGCGTTGCATCCCGTGATTATCCGGTAAGCGTTCCGACGATCCGAGTTCCTGTCATCCCGTCGACCTAGGAACCGCGGAAGTCGGGTCCTCCAACGGCTACTCGGCGCGATCTCGGGTGGGGACGAGGCAGAACGGATGACCTGCCGGATCGGCGTAAACCCGCGACCGATCCGGCCCCGGCTGATCGTCGAGCTTCGTCCCACCCAGGGCGAGCACCGCTCGCTCGGCTGCGTCGAGGTCGTGGACCCGAAAATGCAGATGAAGCTGCATCGAGGACGACGGGTCCGGCCAGGTCGGCGGCTGATAGCCGGGCGCTCGCTGGAACGAGAGGTGGAAGCCTGCCTCCTCGCTCTCGCCCACCGAGTACCAGTCTGCGTGCGAATGGACCACCGGCCACCCCGTCAGCCGGCTGTAGAAATCCGCGAGTGCGGCGGGATCGCGGCACTCCAAGGCGACTCCGCTCAACTGTCCGACCCCGAGCGCAACCTTCAACCTACAGAACGTTGGCGACCCCGCGGCTGACCCGATCGCGTCGCCAGAGGGCGGCTTCCACCGTCGATAGACGGGCATCTCGTCGTCCGAGTACTCCGTCGCCACCGCCTCCTCGATCGAGCACGCGTAGTGGACGAGCCCGTAGGGCGTCTGGCCGGGGCGCGCCGTCACCGCCGGGTGCGACGGAGAGATCTGTTCGAGCCAACCGCGCGCCATGAACTCGCCATACGCGCCGGCGTGGTCGTCCCACGGCTGGGCGGTGTGGAACGCGTAGCGTGCGTCACGCGCTACCTCGCGCATCTTCGGACTCGTGTCGCGGAACGAGACGCACAGCAGCCCGGCCCCGAGCCAGGGAGAGACCGGGTGCACGCGCGGTCCTCCATCGAGCCGAAGCGTCGCCTGGTAGACGATCCGACCCTCCATCCGCTCCCGGGCGAAGGCGGCCAAATCCGGCTCGGCGTTCGCGAACTCGGCCCAGGTGGCCACGACCGACGCAGCCTACCGCCGTCGCCGCGCGAACTACGTGGGGTCTGGAAGGTGGTTCCCCGCTGACTCGGCCTCGATGCCTCGATCCGTTCGACGGTCGTCGGACCGCGGCCCACCAGGTACCACGTTTCCATCTGGCCCTTGCCCTTGACCAGGATCGTCCCCCGTGGCGTGCAGACGAACTCGTCCTTCAACAGCTCGTACGTGGCCCGGGTGATCTGGATCTCGCCGGGCGTGCCGTGGGACTCCATCCGGCTCGCCGTGTTCACGGCGTCGCTCCACAGGTCGTAGATGAAGCGCTTCCTGCCGATCACGCCGGCGACGACCGGACCCGAGTTGATCCCGATCCGGAGCTCGAGACCTTCCCGACCGGCGACCGCCGAGGTCGCGACGGCGTCCCGCATGTCCAACGCCAGGAGCGCGGCCCGGCGAGCATGATCCTCGTGCGGGTCCGGCACCCGGCGGCCGCCATGTAGCAGTCGCCGACGGTCTTGATCTTCTCGAGCCCGTGCCGCTCGACGAGCGCGTCGAAGTGGGAGAACAGCCGATCGAGGATGCCGACCATCTCGGCCGGGGGCAGGAGCTGCGAGAGCGGGGTGAAGTCCACGACGTCGGCGAACAGGATCGAGGTCGCGTCGAAGTGGTCGGCGATCGTCCGGTCGGTGGCCTTCAGCCGGGCGGCGATCGAGCCGGGTAGGACGTTCACGAGGAGGGCCTCGGACTTCTCCTGCTCGACCCGGAGCGCCGCGAGGGCCTCGTTGCGTTGGTGGGCGAAGGTGGCGAGGAGCATGAAGGCGATGGAAGCCACCCCGACGATGTTCAACGCCAGCATCGTGCTCGTGAACCACATCGGGAGGTCCGCATCCGCGAAGAGCACCTCGCCGAGGATCCCCGTGAGCAGGAAGACGAACAGGAACGCGACGAACCATCGGACGGCCTGGCGCACCTCGAGGAAGACGAGGGCTCCCAGGGGAGCCAGGATGCCCCAGAGTCCGACCGCGCCGGAAGGCAGGAACCCACCCACGAGCATCTGACCTCCGGCCGTCGGCATGACGAGGATGGCGAGGAGCTGCACGGTGAGGAGGAACCGGAAGCTCTTGGTCCGCGCGAACACCACCAGGGACGCAACCGAGATCGCGCAGTAGATGAGCGGAGCGATGCCCACCCACGAGCCGAGGGCGAGGTACAGGATGCCCCAGATGACGGATACGGGTGCGATGAGGATCGCGAGCAGGACGAGGAGCGTCTTCTTCTGGCGCAGCTCCTCGTCGTCACGGGGATCCGCGCCGATCCGGCCGATCAAGGCGGCCGCCTTGGCGATCCAGCCGAGACGCCGCGTGGGCTCGTCCGGAGACGACGAGGCTGTCGTCTCTTCGGTCAAGAGCGGCGGAACGCCTCCACCGGCACCGAGCTGATCGCCTCAGATGCCGGCCGGTGACGAGGCCCCATCGGCGTTCTTGGTGCGCGCTTCGCCGGAACCTCCACGGGCGCATCTTCACCCGTTCCCGAGGACCACGGCAAACGACCGCGGCGCGGGAGAGGACTCGCGGCGACCATCCCCGAGGTGTTCAGGAACGTCCTAGACTGGGCTGTGATACGGACGATCGTGCGGGCTTCTCAGGCCGAAGCCATCGATCCCTCGGTGACTTCCCCTTTATGCGCCGCGAACGCCGCCAGGACTTCATCCTTCTCGCGCGGAGGGACCCGAAGTGATCGAGCGTGCGTCCCAGCTCGGCCGCGACCTCATCGAACTCCTCGGGGGAGATGCGGAGCTCGCGATGGGCCTCTTCCAGCCCGAGGGGGGTACTTCCCGGTTTCGTGGCCGTGAACGAGAAGGGTCCACCGGCGACATTGCAGAGCCACAGCGTGCGCATGAACTTCAGCCCCGGCAGCCTGTCCAGCTTGTTGGTATGCCACTCACGAAGCTCGGGGTTCTTCGATGCTTGCCCGACGATGGGGTTCTGGACGACCGCATCGCTGAAGTGGTCGACCACCGCAGCGATCGCGAACACGCCACCCAATCGTTCGTACAGACTTGGCTCCGCCATCGTCGACCTCCCGTCCGCGACCGGAAATGTCGGCCCACTAGCGATACGTACCCCGGTCGCTCTCTAGTCTCTACCGTCCTAACCCCACGTGTCGGCTGCGTCAAGAGAGGCTGTTCGGGTGCACGACCGACCCTAGGGTGTTCCCCAATCGGGATGCTGCGCCTGAGCGCCCGGCGCGCCGGTCACCCTGCGCAGACCGGTGCCGTCGGGGTGGACCAGGAAGATCTCCGACTCTTCGTCTCGCTGGAGGCTGAACACGATCCACCCGCCGTCGGGTGACCACGATGGATTCAGCGCGCCGGCCCCCGACTCGAGGCTGAGCGGGATCCGGTGGAGCGCCGAGCCGTCGGGGTGCACCAGATAGAGCTGTCCGTACGGCCTCTGGAACACGATCCACGTTCCATCCGGTGACCATGCGTGATCGTCGAACGCGAACCCCCAGGGGGTGATGCGATGGAGGTTGCTGCCGTCGGCCCTCATCACGAACAGCGCTCCCGACCCCGTGGGGCTGACGCCTTCCCGGGTGTCGAAGAAGCTCAGGCGGGTGCCGTCCGGGGAGTACCTCGGGGGCGAGACGGGCCCCGCGACGAGTCGGAGGAGCCCCCCGCCGTCCGATGCCCGGACGGAGTAGATCCCGTCGAGCTCGGGGTGACCGTCCTGACCGAACCCCTCGAGCGCGATCGTGGTGCCGTCCGGCGATACGTCGCCGCACCCGAGGTTCAGCTCCGGGTCCGACACGGCGTCCAGCGGACGCAGGTTCGAGCCCTCGGCATCGATCGCCGCCGGGCGCAGCGGCCGCCCCGGACCCACGGCCCCGTCGCCGGTGATCAGGATCCGGTCCCCCTGCGGGAACCACACCGCACAGGTCGCGCGGACCCCCAGGTCGCGCACACCCGAGCCGTTCGGGTGCACCGTGTACCAGTCGGCGCGTTGTGCCTGAGCGTCCCAGTCCCCGAACAGGATGCGACCGCCCGGCAGGTTCGGAGCGGCCGGCGTTCCCCGGCCGGCGGGCCCGAACACACGTCCGACGAACACGATCGCGGCAACGGTCACGACCGTCGCGAGCAGCGTCGCGCCGATCCGCCGGTTCCGGAGCTTCCGGACTCGGACGCGTTCGAACCGCGCGATCGACCGGCGGTCCGGCGCGGACGAACGCAGGTCATCGATCGCGCGGCGGAAGTCCTCGCCTGCGCGGCGGCCGCGGGAGTCGATCGTCATCCCGCATCCACCCCCGAGCGCAGCCGCCGGGCCAGCGTTTGGCGTCCATCGTGGAGATGCCGCTTCACGGTCCCGATCGTCACGTCGAGGATCTCCGCGACCTCGGCGACGGACCGATCCTCCAGGTAGAAGAGCGCCGTGACCTGAGCCTGTCGTCGAGGGAGCGCGCGGATGGCCGCCCAGAACTCGGGGTCTCCGGCTCCGAGGTCCGGCAACGACGCGTCCTGCTCGAAAGGGATGCGCGCCAGGGCCTTCGCCTCGGCGGCACGGCGGCGGAAGGCCGAGACCGAGAGGTTCGCCACCACGCGCCGCACCCACGCCCCGGGTCGTTCGTAGGCGCCGATCCGGTCCCAGTCACGGTGCGCGGCGAGGAACGCTTCCTGTGCCAGGTCCTCGGCACCCGAGCGGGAGCCGGACAAGGCGTACGCAAGACCGACCACGGCCAGATACTCCCGCCCGTAGAAATCCTCGAATGGCTCCGGCACCAACCTGACCGCCGGATCCGACCGTTCCAGCACGAGCCTGCTCCTCGCGGTGTGTGGCGACCCGTCGCCATCTTCGCTCGTGAGGTCACTCGCGCGAAGGGGGTCGCAGGTTGACCGTACGCGGGCCCACCTTCAGGCATCGAGCGCCGCCGACCACCGAAGGAGCAGGCTCCGGTGGCCGACGAGCGCGATCTGTCCCGGGTGTCAGGGGCTCGCCGGTGGCGTTCCCCAGTCCGGGTTGTCGTCGACCCCGCCGTCCGTCACCTGGAACAGGCCGGTCCCGTCCGCGTTCACGATGTAGACGTTCTCGGTGAACCCTGCCGGCGCCGACGGGTCGGGCGTGGATCGGACGAACACGATCTTCGTGCCGTCCGGCGACCAACTCGGGCTGTAGCACCCGAACGTCCCCGGATCCGAGAGCGGGCCACCGCAGGTCCCCTCGATCCGCAGCGGATGAGGCGACGTGCCGTCGGCGTTCACCACCCAGATCGCCTTGTGCTGGTCCTCGGCCTCGCGAGCGACGAACAGGATCTGGCTCCCGTCCGGCGACCAACTGCCACCGAAGATGTCATCCACGAGCTGACCGCGCGCCGAGATCCGACGGAGCTCCGAGCCGTCGACATCGGTCAGGAAGATCCCGACCTGGCCGTTCGCTCCCTGCCGCACGAAGACGAGACGCTCCCCATCGGGCGAGAAGTCGCCGGGGATGTCCTCTCCACCGGGATTCGACGTGATCTGCTCCAACCCGCTCCCGTCGGTGGAGCGGACCCAGTAGAGGCCGTTGGGGCTCGAGTCCTCCACCCCGTAGGCCTCGCAGACGACCCGTTCGCCGTCGGGGGACCAGGCACCGCCGCAGAAGAGCTCAACGGCCGGATCCGGCGGCTCGAGCGAGCGCAGGTCACCGGTGACAGGATCGATGAAGTGCGCAACCATCCCATCGCTGCAGCAGAAGAGCTGGATCTCCGTGCCGTCGGGCGACCAGCGAGCGTTCTCCGAATGCCCGTCGAAGAACAGCTGCTGCTCATCGCTCCCATCGGGGTTGATCGTGTACGTGACGATGTCCTCCGTCCCGCCCTCGCCGCGGTTGAAGACGATCCGACCTCCCAGCTCTGGAACGGCCGCCGATGTCGAGTCGTTCGAGCCGGTGTCCGTCGGAGGGTCCGGGTCCGCCTGACCGGAGCCGCAGGCGCCGAGCGCCAGCAACGTCGAGAACGCGATCGGCGCATGCGCGATCCCCCACCTCCGTGCCATGGCCTCCCCCTTCTGCTCGTGTCGAAGGGGTCACTCGCTCGAGCAGCAGCGAAGGTTGACTCGCTTTCCGGCCCGACGATCCCGTGGGACCGGCGGCGCCGGAGCTAGCCGAGCTCGGCCATCACCGATTCGGGGATGTCGAAGTTCGCGTAGACGTTCTGGACGTCGTCGAGCTCCTCGAGCGCCTCGAGCAGCGCGAGCACCTGCTTGGCCTGCCCGCCCTCGACCGGGATCGTGTTCTGCGGGAGCATCGTGAGCTCGGCGGAGAGCATCGGGATCCCGGCGGCGTCGATCGCGTCGCGGACCGCGGTGAACGAGGCCGGATCGCTGGTGATCTCCCAGGTGCTCTCGGCGTCGCTCAGGTCCTCGGCGCCGGCCTCCAGGGCGATCTCGAGCAGCCTCTCCTCGTCCGGCGCCGCGCTCTTCTCGACCTGGATCGACCCCTTGCGCGCGAACATCCACGCGGTGCTTCCGCTCTCGCCGAGGTTCCCGCCGCTGTGGGTGAACGCGTGCCGGATGTCCTGCGAGGTGCGGTTGCGGTTGTCGGTCAGCGTCTCGACGAACACCGCGACGCCGCCCGGACCGTAGCCCTCGTACGTGACCTCGACGTACCGAGCGCCGTCCCTCGAGGTCGCCGCTCCCCCGCTTGATCGCCCGCTCGATGTTCTCGACGGGCACCGAGGAGCTCCGCGCCTTGTCGACCGCCGACGCGAGCGTCATGTTGGCCTTGACGTCACCGCTCCCGCCCTCGCGCGCCGCGACCTCCACCGCGCGCAGGAGCTTCGCGAACTGGTTGCTGCGCTTGGCGTCGGCGGCGCCCTTCTTGCGCTTGATCGTGGCCCACTTCGAATGGCCCGACACGTCACACCTTCCCCAGGACGTACCCGTGGAGACCGGTCTCGCCCACGAGCTCGGGGTGGAAGGATGCCACGACCAGGTTCCCCTGCTCCAGGACGACCGGGCGCTCCTCGTGTTCGGCGAGCACGCGCACGTCCTCGCCGATCTCCTCGACGATCGGCGCCCGGATGAACACCCCGCGGACGGGGTGCTCGATGCCGAGGACCTCGAGGTCGGCCTCGAACGAGTCGACCTGGCGCCCGTAGGCGTTCCGGCGGACGGTGACGTCGACGAGTGAGAGCAGCGGTTCGAGACCGTCGACGCGTTGCGCCATCACGATCATCCCCGCACAGGTCCCGAGGATCGGCATCCCGGCGTTCGCGCGCTCGACGATCGGCTCGACCAGGCCGGCGCTCCGCGCGAGCTTCGAGATCGTCGTGGACTCGCCACCGGGGATCGCGAGGACGTCGACCCGCGCGAGATCCTCGGGCGTCCGAACCTCCACCGGCGACGCCCCGAGCTCGTCGAACACGCGTGCGTGTTCGCGGAAGTCTCCCTGCAACGCGAGGACCCCGGCCTTCACCGGAGGCTCACCACCCGCGGGTCTGGAGCAGACCCTCCTCGCCGAGCTCCTTGATGTCGAGCCCGGGCATCGGCTCGCCGAGACCGCGCGAGACCTTCGCGAGCGCGTCGGGGTCCTGGAAGTGCGTCGTCGCCTCGACGATCGCGCGCGCCCGCGGCGCGGGGTCCTCGGACTTGAAGATCCCCGAGCCGACGAACACGCCGTCGACACCGAGCTGCATCATCAGCGCCGCGTCGGCCGGCGTGGCGAGCCCGCCGGCCGCGAAGTTCACGACCGGCAGCGTCCCGCTCTCGGAGACCATCCGGACCAGGTCGACGGGCGCGCCGAGATCCTTGGCCGCCGCGACCAGCTGTTCGGGGCGCAGGCTCCGGAGCCAGCCGACCTCGCGGAGCAGCGTCCGCTGGTGGCGGACGGCCTCCACGACGTTGCCGGTGCCGGCCTCGCCCTTGGTGCGGATCATGGCCGCGCCCTCGGCGATCCGACGGAGCGCCTCGCCGAGGTTCCGGGCGCCGCACACGAACGGGACCGTGAACGCCCACTTGTCGATGTGGTGCTCCTCGTCGGCGGGCGTGAGGACCTCGGACTCGTCGACGTAGTCGACGCCGAGCGCCTGGAGGATCTGCGCCTCGACGAAATGCCCGATGCGGGCCTTCGCCATCACCGGGACCGAGACCGCGTTCATGATCTCCTCGACCTTGGTGGCGTCGGCCATGCGCGCGACGCCGCCCTCGGCGCGGATGTCGGCCGGGACGCGCTCGAGCGCCATCACGGCGCAGGCGCCCGCGTCCTCGGCGATCTTGGCCTGGACGGCGTTGGTGACGTCCATGATGACGCCGCCCTTGAGCATCTCGGCCAGGCCGGACTTCACTCGGAAGGTGCCGGTCTCCCGTTCCACCCGGGTGTCCTCCTTCATCTCTTGGGCTTCATCTCTTGACTTCGAAGGGGTCGTGACGTGCTCGGATCCGACGCCATGAGTGTACCGCCGGGCACGCCCGGGCCGATCGCCGGTTCAGGCTTCGCGGGTCAGCGCCGCTCGAGACCGATCGGGACCGAGCTGGGGACCAGCTCGACCCACGTGCGTCCGGGGGCGAGCGCGATCTCGGTCCCGTCCTTGGTGACGAACGTGGTCACGTCGTGGAGCGAGTCGCGCTCCCACCGGCCGCGGATCACCTCGCCGTCCCGAAAGACGAACGCCTGGCCCGAACCCGTCAGGTCGACCTCGGGAGAGGGGTTGCCGGCCGAGTCGAGGAAGTCGCTGTCGGTCACGGTGACGACCTGGACCACGACGTTGGTGGCCGAGACGCGCTCGTTGCCCTCGAGCACGTGAGGGACCTCGCCGTGCGAACGCAGCCACGCGCCCTTGGCGCCGTTCCAGTGCCAGTACACGTCCGACACGCCCGAGTACGGCAGGTGCATCGACCGGATCCGCTTCGCGGCGCCGTCCCACGCGTCGGCGTACGTGAACAGCGGGTCGGGCGCCCCGTCCTTGGACTTCCCGGCGCGCCAGAGGGCGTCGGTCGTCGTGTAGAGGTTGTGCGGCGCCGCGCGGGACTCGTCCCGCGTGTAGGCGTCGGCCGCGATGATGTAGTTCACGTCGACGAGGCCGACCTTCGGCACCTCGAGCTTCACGACGTTGCGCCCACCCGCGTAGCCGAACACCGCCGGCCCCAGCTGACGGAGGTAGTCCGGGTCGGTCGTCCGGCCGCTGCGGACCGGCCCGACGCGATCCGAGTCAGCGCACTGGAACACCGCGATGAACCGCGTGTAGCCACCCTCGACCGGTTCCTCGACGACCACGTCGGCCTCGTTCAGCGCGGCCTGCGGTCGCGCCTCCGGGGCGTTCTCGATCTTGACCGCGAGCGCCGGGCGGTCGGGAACCTCGCTGCCCGGCGCGGGCGCGCCCGTCAACGGACACGTGGCCTCGGGCTCACCTGCTCCTGGGTCCGCCAGGCCGACGCTCTGCAGCGTGTCGCGGACGAACGCCGGGGCCTGCTGCGGGAACAGCGCGAAGTACCCGAGCGCGCCGGCCGCGACGACGGCGACCGTGGCCCCGGCCGCGACGAGCTTGCCGCGGCGAGCTGAGGGTTCGACGGGTTCGCGGCGAATTCGTGCGATGGGTTCCGGACATCAGGGACTCCCGAAGGGTTCGCGGGCGGTATGGGGGATGGTCGCGGCTCCGTCGCGAGGGAGCCGCCGTTCGAGCGAGCGGGGGGAGCGCTACCCGGCGTTCGGAGGCGTCTCAACGACCCGGGCCGATCTCGTTCGGATCGTCACATCTCCTCGAGCCGCCGGATCCGCTCGTCGATCGGCGGGTGCGTGCTGAACAGCTTCTCGAGCGGCCCCATCCCCTCGCCCTGGATCCGCGACGGCTGGTTGAGCCACAGGTGTGCGGTCGCGTTGTTCGCCGAACGCATCGGGATCCCCGACGCCGCGCCGATCTTGCGCAGCGCGCTCACGAGCCCGGGCGGGTACCGCGTCAGCAGCGCGCCCTGGGCGTCGGCGAGGAACTCGCGCTGCCGCGACACCGCCAGCCGCACGATCTGCCCGATGATCGGCGCGAGCACCAGCAACACGAGCCCGACCGCGAAGATGATCGCCTCGACCCCGCCGCCGCTCCGATCGCCGCCGCGGCGGCCGCGCACGCCGCCCCACCACCACGACCGCATGAAGAACTCGCTGATCAGGACGACGGCGCCGACGAGCGTCGCCACGACCGTCCCCAACAGGATGTCGCGGTCGACGACGTGCGACAGCTCGTGCCCGATCACGCCCTCGAGCTCGACCCGGTTCATCGTCGCGAGCAGCCCCTCGGTCACCGCGACCGACGAGTGCTCCGGGTTGCGGCCGGTCGCGAACGCGTTCGGAGCCTGCTCGGGGACCAGGTAGACCTTCGGCTTGGGGATCCCGGCCGCGATCGACAGCCCCTCGACGATGTTGTGCAGGCGCGGTTGCTCCTGCGAGGTCACCTCGCGGGCGCGCGTGGACGCGAGGACGAGACGGTCGCCGCCGAAGAACGAGCCGAGCGACAGGACCACCGCGAGCGCCGCCGCGCCGACGAGCCCGTAGATCCCGCCTCGCTCCCGCCCCCGTACCAGAGCCCGAGCACGTATCCGACCGCGCCGAGCAGCACGATCGCTCCGAAGATGAGCAGGGCGGTCTTGCGTTTGTTCGCCGCGATCTGCTCGTACACGGACTACCTGGGGAACTCGACCTGAGACGGCTCGCGCACCGGGTCCTCGATGTCGAAGAACTCCCGCGGTCCGAACCCGAACGCCTTGGCGACGACGTTCGAGGGGAACGAGCCGATGAGCGTGTTCAGGAGCGCGACCTGGTCGTTGTAGAACTGCCGCGCGAACGCGATCTTCGACTCGGTCCCCGTGAGCTCCTCCTGCAGCGCCAGGAAGTTCTGGTTGGCCTTGAGGTCGGGGTAGTTCTCCGCCACCGCGAACAGCTGCCGCATCCCGCGAGTGATCTGGTTCTCGGCCTGCGCCTGGTCCGGCATCGCGTTCGCGTCGATCGCTCGTGACCGCGCCTCCGTGACGTGCTCGAACAGCTCGCGCTCGTGCGTCGCGTACCCCTGGACGGTCGTCACGAGGTTCGGGATCAGGTCGTAGCGCCGGCGCAGCTGGACGTCGATCTGTGACCAGCCGTTGTTCACGCGGGCGCGGAGCTTGACGAGTCGGTTGTAGATCCAGATGCCGCCGAGCAGCAGCAGGGCGACGAGGACGACGACGATCCACAGCCAGGTGGGCACGGCGGCATCCTAGCGCGTCGCGCCGATGACCCGGTCGTAGACGGCCTCCAGGCGGGGCGCGACGGCCTGCCAGGAGAACGTCGCCGCGCGCGTCCGCCCCGCGGCCGCCAGAGCGGCGGCGAGCTCGGGTTCGGACAGGACCCGGCGGATCGCGGCGGCGAGGGCGTTCGCGTCGTTCGGCGGGACCAGGAGCCCGTCCACGCCGTCGCGGACCACCTCCCGGTACCCCGCGATGTCCGACGCGACCACCGGCACGCCGGCCGCCATCGCCTCGACGAGCACGATCCCGAAGCTCTCCTGTCCGGTCGCGGGCGACACGGCGACGTCGGCCGCCGCGTGGTACCGGGGAAGCTCGGCGTGCGGGACGGTCCCCAGGCGGAGGATCCGGCTCCGAAGCTCGCCCGGCAGCGAACGCAGCAGGACGCGATCGCGCCCGTCGCCCGCGACGAGCAGGTGCACGTCCGGGGTCTCGGTGGCAAGCTCCTCGAACGCGCGCAGCATGATCTCGAACCCCTTCTGCGGGTCCAGGCGGTTCACCCACAGGATCTTCGGGCCGGCCGGCAGGCCCTCGACGGGGCGGCCCGGGTGCGCGAACGCGCGGACGTCGACGCCGTTCGGGACGATCTCGAGCGGGACGTCCACGACGCGCCGCAGGAACGCCGCCGCCGCCTGCGAGACCGCGACCGCGGCGTCGATCCGCCCGCTCACCTGACGCAGCACCGGCCCGGCGAGCTCCATCAGTCGCGAACGATCCAGGGATGCGTGGAACGTGGCGACGACGGGCGCGCTCGCGGCCAGGACCGCGAGCATCGAGGTGCTCGGCGTGAGCGGCTCGTGCGCGTGGATCACGTCCGGGTCGAACGAGCGCATCGCGGACCGGATCCGTCGCCACGATCGCGGCGAGAACGAGATCGGCGCGACGGTGCCGCGGTAGGGCACGCGGACCGGCCGCCCCACGATCCGGACGCCGGCGTCGTCCGACGGCCGCGAACCGGGAGCGAGGATCGTGGTCCGGTGGCCGCGCGACCGGAGCTCGTCGGCGAGCTGGCGGACGTGGACCTGGACGCCGCCGGGCGCCTCCCAGTCGTACGGGCAGGCGAGGAGGATCCTCACCGACGCTCGACCGGCGTCGCCGGCGCGGCGGCCGTCGAACCGGCCTCCGGCCACGCCGGCTGGAACATGTGCCAGTCCGTGGGCTTGGCGGCGATCGCTCGCTCGAAGCGTTCGGCCATCAGCCGCGAGAGCGCGGCGACGTCCTCCCGCATCACCCCCGTGCGTTCGAACTCGAGCGGCTCCCCGATCCGGACCTCCCACCCGTCGTCGCGCGTGTAGATGGGGCAGACGACCAGCGGCGCGCCGGAGCTGAGCGACAGCAGCGCCGGGCCGGCCGGCACGCGCCTCGTCGCGCCGAACATCTCGACCTCGATCCCCCGGCCCGTGAGGTCGCGGTCGGCGACGAGCGCCACCAACCAGTTCTCGGACAACAGCTGCTTGAGCTGCTGGCCGACGTGGCCGTCCTTGGTGAGCCCGATGATCCGCATGCCGAGCTCCTCGCGGTGGCGAAGGAACAGGTCGTACAGCCGGGGCGGCCGGAGCTCTTCGGCGACGGCGGCGATCCGGTACCCGTTCACGCCGAACCAGTGGCCCGCTGCGTCCCAGTTGCCCATGTGCGGCAGGGCGCAGACCACACCCTTGCCCGCCTCGAGGGCGCGGTCGATGTTCTCGGCGTCGACCATCACGAGACGCTGGTTGAACTCCTCCACCGGCATCGTCCGGATCCGGAACGCGTCGAACCAGAACCGCGCGTAGAGCTCGAACGCCTCCCGCGTCGCGTGCGAGACGCGTTCGTCGGTCGGGTCGGCGCCGAGCACGCGCGCCTGGTTGGCGGCCACGGTCGCCCGGACGCCGTGCAGACGCCGGTACGCCACGCGCCCGAGCGTCTCGAACACGCGGCGGCCGATGCGTTCGGGCAACGACATCGCGAGCCACTCGGCGGTTCGATAGCCCCAGTAGCCGAGCGTCTCCCGCCTGGTCTCCGGCTTCGTCCCCGGTCCGTCCTCCATGGACGTCATACCGGGTCCGGGGCGCAGGCTCACAGGCGCTCCTCCTTCACGACCTGGCTCGCCCGCACGGCCGACGCGAGCAGCATCAGGACCGCCACGGCCCACGGCGTCCACCGCCACCCGACGATCAGGCCGGCCGAGATCAGCCCGTACCGGAGCGCCGGCGTGATCACGCCCTCCTCGATCCCGTAGCCGAGGGAGCCCCCGCGCGCGCGGATGTACGAGGCGAGGAACCCCGCCGCGAGCGCGAACAGGGCGCCCGCCGCGAGCCACGGATCCCCGGTCCGCGACACCCACGCGAGCGCGCCCAGGACGCACCCGTCGAACAGGCGATCGGCGAACGAGAGCGCCACGCGGCCGAGCCGGTCGTCCGGGCGCAGGAGCACGCCGCCGGCGACCAGGGCGGCCCCCGCCGCCAGCGAGGCGAACCCCGCAGGTTCGGGCTCGCGGACCAGCAGCAGCCAGGTGGCGACGGCGATCGCGACGCCCGCGGCGATGCACAGGAGCGGCACCACCGCACGCTCGCCCACCTGCGCTCGAACGCTCACCTCCACCACCCGCGCGAGGGTATCACCGGTGCTCGGGGCGCCCAGAACGAGCCAAAGGAACGAGCCAAAGGTACCGAACGAGGGAACCGAAGCGGACGGCCGCGCTAGAATCCCGGTCCGTTTCCCGTCCGTCCGATCGGGGGCCGCTTGAAGACCTACGAAGCCAAGGACATCCGCAACGTGTTGCTCGTGGGGCACGGCGGCGCGGGCAAGACCACGCTGCTCGAGGCGATGCAGTTCGCGTCCGGCGCCACCACGAGGATGGGGACCGTGGAGGACGGCAACACCGTCAGCGACTTCGAGCCCGAGGAGGTCAAGAAGGGCATCAGCGTGTCGCTCGCGATGGCGCCGGTCGAGTGGAGCGGCGTGAAGGTCAACGTGCTGGACGCGCCCGGGTACGCCGACTTCATCGGGGACGTCCGGACGGCGATCCAGGCCGTGGACGCGGTCGTGCTCGTCGTCTCGGCCGTCGACGGCGTCGAGGTCCAGACCGAGGTCGCCTGGGAGCTTGCGATCGAGGCCGGCCTTCCCCGCGCGATCTTGATCAACAAGCTCGACCGCGAGCGGGCTTCGTTCGAACGGACGCTGGAGCAGCTCGTGCAGGCGTTCGGCACGCAGGTCGCGCCGCTCGAGCTCCCGCTCGGTGAGGAGCACGACTTCGAAGGCGTCGCCGACCTGCTCGGACGCAAGGCCTACCGGTACGGCACCGGCCCCACCGCGACCGAGGGCGAGTGGCCCGACGACATCGCGGGCAAGGCGGATCCGTTCCGCGAGAAGCTGATGGAGGCCGTCGCCGAGTCCGACGACGCGCTGATCGAGAAGTACCTCGAGGAGGGCGAGCTCTCCGAGGACGAGGTCGTCCACGGCGTGAAGCGAGGGTTCGCCGAGGCTAGGATCGCGCCGGTCCTGTGCGCGGCGGCGGCGCGGCCGATCGGCGTCGATCGTGTGCTCCAGTTCATCGCGGACGAGTTCCCCTCCCCGATCGACCGCGGGCCGGTCACGGTGGTGACCAAGGGCGGCGAGGAGAAGGAGCGGGCGTGCGACCCCGGCCAGCCGCTTACGGCCTACGTCTTCAAGACGGTGTCCGACCCGTACGTCGGGCACATCACGATGTTCCGGGTGTTCTCGGGCACCCTGCGGCCGGACTCGTCCGTGCACAACGCGACGAAGGGCACCGAGGAGCGGATCGGTCAGCTGTTCGCGCTGCGGGGCAAGGAGCACGAGACGCTCTCGGAGGTGCCGGCGGGCGACATCGCGGCGGTCGCGAAGCTCGCGCACACGACCACCGGCGACACGTTCTCGACCAAGGACGACCCGGTGAGGCTGCCGCCGATCGAGATGCCCGAGCCCCTGCTCGCGTTCGCGATCACGCCGAAGACCAAGGGTGACGAGGACAAGCTCTCGACGGCCCTCTCGCGCCTACGTGAGGAGGACCCGACGCTCCGCATCGAACGCTCGGACGAGACCCACGAGACCGTGATGTACGGGATGGGCGAGGCCCACCTGGACGTGCAGATCGAACGGATGAAGCGCAAGTTCGGCGTCGAGGTGACCACGTCCCCGGCCAAGATCGCGTACCGCGAGACCGTCCGGGGGCCCGGCAAGGGCGTCGGACGTCACGTGAAGCAGACCGGTGGCCACGGTCAGTACGCGATCTGCAACCTCGAGGTCGAGCCGCTCCCGCGCGGCGAGGGGTTCGAGTTCGTCGACAAGATCTTCGGCGGCGCGATCCCGCATACCTTCATCGGTTCCGTCGAGAAGGGCGTCGTCAAGACGATGCAGACCGGCGTGATGAGCGGCAACCCGATGGTCGACATCCGGTGCACGCTCGTCGACGGCAAGTTCCACAGCGTGGACTCCTCCGACATGGCGTTCCAGCTCGCGGGCGCGATCGGGCTCAAGGAGGCGGCGGCCGCGGCGGGCGTCGTCCTGCTCGAGCCGATCGTCGAGGTCGACGTCGTCGTCCCCGAATCGCATACCGGCGACATCATGGGCGACCTGAACGCCAAGCGGGCCAAGATCCAGGGCGTCGAGTCGGCCGGCGCCGGCAAGCAGCGCGTCAAGGCGTCGGTGCCGCAGGCCGAGGTCGCGCGCTACTCGATCGACCTGCGTTCGATGACCGGGGGGCGGGCCGCGTTCACGATGCACTTCTCGCACTACGAGGAGGTGCCCTCGCACCTCGCCGACAAGATCATCGCCGCCGCGCAGCAGGAGAAGGAAGCGGCGCACAAGTAGCCCGGCATCGTCACGTGGGAGGCGAACGCACCCGGCGCAGCCACGCGGAAGCCGACACGGCACCGAGCGCCAGGAACGTCTCCATGGGTTCAGAGCACCTCCCCGAGGAACCCCAGGACGACGCTGGTTGAACTCTGGCGGCCGGCGCAGCGGGATCACGTGGTCGGTCTCGGGGGATCCGAACGAGCCGGGCCCCCGGATGCCCTCGGCGAGCACCTCGCACATCCGCTCGTGCCACGGCGGGTCGTGATCGGCCGGCAGCACGAGCGTCGGAAGCTCGATCTCGCCGAGTCGTCGGCGGCCGGAGGGTCGATCGGCGGTCTCGCCGCTCTCGTCCATCGTGAGCTCCTGCAGGTTGTCGAACGCGATCCGCCGGATCCATCGATCCCGCCGGGTCGTCCGTGCCGAGCGGAGCCCAGAGCCACCGCAACCGCAGGTCCTGGGCCCCTTCGAGATCGCCCGCCGTGACGGCGTCCTCGATCTGGCGCTCCACGTCGGCGAACGCCGCCTCCCACGCCGCCTCCTCATCCTGGCGTGCCCTCGAACCCGGAGAGCGCGGGGCTGGCGAGCACGAGCGCCGAGACACGCGCGGGATGGGTGAGCGCGAAGTCGACCGCCACCTGCCCGCCCATCGAGTTCCCGATCAACGCCGCGCGCTCGACGCCGGCGGCGTCCATCACCGCGGCGAGATCGTCGACGTGCGAGTACGGCCTGCCGGGTTCGGGGCGGCTCGAGCGGCCGTAGCCGCGGAAGTCGAAGCGGAGCACCCGGTGGGTGCGCGAGAACACCCCGAACTGTTCGTCCCACACCCGCGCCGTCCCACAGCCCCGGATGCAGGAAGACGACGTCGGGGCCCTCCCCCGCCGACTCCCACGCGAGCTCCCCGCCGTCGAACTCGAGGACGCCGCTCGCCATCCGGGTCATCGACGCGGACCCTCAGCCCGCGAACGCCAGGAAGTCGAGCGCCAGCCGGTTGAACCGTTCGGGCTTGCCGACGTTCACGAGCTGGTCGGTCTCGGCCACGACGCGCTTGCTCGCGCCCGGGATCTGCGCCGCGACGAGGTCGGCGATCTCGCCGACCTCCGCGATGTCCTCCTCGCCGACGATCAGCAACGCGGCTGCACGGAGCTGATCCAAGCGGTCGGCCGCCTCGGGCGGTTGCTCGCGCCACGAGGGGTCGATCTGCTGCGCGGCCGCGTTCGCGAGCGCGACCGTCCGAACGCCGGGATCGTCCTTCGAGGTCACGGGGGCCCAGACCGCGAGCTGGAGCTCGATCGCGCCCTGCGGGTCCCCTGCAGCGACGGACCTGGCGACCTGCTCGGCGAGCGCCTCGGCGCCGGGGTCGCGCCAGGGGTAGCCGCTCACCCGCGGCGAGGACGCGACGACGGCCTCGATCGCCTCGGGCGTCTCGAGCGCGAGGTCGAACGCCAACCCCGCGCCCTCGGCGCAGCCGACGAGCGCGCACCTCGCGATCTCGAGCGTGTCGAGCAGGGCTCGGAGATCCCGCAGGTCCGAGAACGGTCCCGACGGGGCGTCCGAACGCCCGAACCCACGCCGGTCGTAGCGGACGACCTCGTGCTGCCCGGCAAAGGCCTCGAACTGCGGCTCCCACATCCGCGCGTCCATCAGCCCCGAGTGCACGAACACGACCGGGAACCCGTCACCGGCGCGCTCGTACCACAGGCGACCGTCCCCGAGGTCCGCGAACCCGTCGCTCATGCGCCCTCGAAGCGCGGGAGGAGCCGCGCGTACGTCTCGTCGAGCAGCTCGGGCAGGACCCGCGTCTGCCCGACGACCGGCATGAAGTTCGTGTCGCCGTTCCAACGAGGCACGACGTGCCAGTGCAGGTGACCGGGGATGCCGGCGCCGGCCACGCGGCCGAGGTTCATCCCGAGGTTGAAGCCGTGCGGCTCCATCTCGGCCTCGAGCGCGCGGGTCGAGCGGGCGAGCAGCAAGTCGACCTCCGCGAACTCGGCGGGCTCGATGGCGCCGAAGTCGCCGACGTGGCGGAACGGGGCGACCATCAGGTGACCCGGGTTGTACGGGAACGAGTTCAAGATCACGAACGCGAGCTCCCCGCGGACCAGGATCTTCGTCCGTTCGTCGTCGCCCTCGGCCGGCAGGTCGCAGAAGATGCAGCCGTCGTCGTCACCTTGCTCCTTGGCGGCCTGGATATACGCCATCCGCCACGGCGACCAGATACGGTCCACGCCGCCCCCCGGGGTCCTCGCCTCAGCCGCCGAACCGCGACTGGGTCAGGCGCTTCGAGGACGCCTCGTCGACGAGCGCGGCCGCGAAGTCGTCGAACGGCACGCCCTTGGTCTCGACGCCCTCACGGTCTCGAACGGTGAGCTCGCCCGACTCGATCTCCTTGTCCCCGATCACGAGCACGTACGGAGCCTTCGTCGAGCTGCGCGGCGCGGACCTTCTTGCCGACCGTCTCGCCGCTCTCGTCCACGGCGGGACGCAGCCCGAGCGCCCGGAGCTTCCCGGCGAGCTCGTGGGCATGCTCGACGTGACGGTCGGCCACCGGCAGCAGGCGGACCTGCTCGGGCGAGAGCCACAGCGGGAACGCGCCCGCGTAGTGCTCGATCAGCACGGCGCTGAACCGTTCGATCGACCCGAGGATCGCTCGATGGATCATCACCGGGCGGTGACGCTGGTTGTCCTCGCCGACGTATTCCATCTGGAACCGCTCGGGCAGGCCGAAGTCGCACTGCACGGTGGTCAGCTGCCACAGACGCCCGATCGCATCGCGGAAGTGGAAGTCGACCTTGGGGCCGTAGAACGAACCCTCGCCCTCGGCGACCTGGAACGCGAGCCCGCTGCGTTCGAGCGCGTCGCGCAGCGCGCCGGTCGCGCGCTCGGCCATCTCGGGCGTCACGATCGTCTCGCCGGGCAGCGTGGACAGCGTGACCACCGGTTCGGTGAACCCGAACGTGCGATGGATCTCGAGCGTCAGGTCGAACACGGCCAGGATCTCGTCGACGAGCTGGTCCTCGCGACAGATGATGTGCGAGTCGTCCTGGGTGAACGCCGCGCGCCCGCAGGAGCCCGTGCACGACGCCGAGACGCTCGTACCGGTAGACGCTCCCGAGCTCCGAGAGCCGGATCGGCAGCTCGCGGTACGAGCGGATCTGCGACTTGTAGACGAGCACGTGGAACGGGCAGTTCATCGGCTTGACGAAGTAGCCGGGATCGCCCTCGTGCCGCATCTCGCGGGTACATCAGGTCGGCGTACTTCTCCGTGTGGCCCGAGGTGTCCCACAGCTCGCGGCGCGCGAGGTTCGGCGTCACGACGGGGTCGTACCCGCGTTCGAGATGCAGGTCGCGCACGTAGTCCTCGAGCTGCTTGCGGAAGATCCCGCCCTTGGGATGCCACACGGCCAGACCCGGACCGAGCTCCTCGGGGAAGGAGAACAGGTCGAGCTCGCGGCCGAGCTTGCGGTGGTCGCGCTTCTCGGCCTCCTCCAGGCGGTGCAGGTACGAGCGCAGCTCCTTCGGCGTGGACCACGCCGTCCCGTAGATCCGCGTGAGCATCGGCCGCGCCTCGTCCCCGCGCCAGTACGCGCCCGCGAGCTTCATCAGCTTGAACGCCTTCAGACGGCCGGTCGAGGGCACGTGGGGACCCAGGCACAGGTCCGCCCACCCGTCGTTGCGGTAGATCGTGACCGTGTCGCCGGCGGGGACCTCGCCCTCCTCGAGCGACTCGATGATCTCGCGCTTGTAGGGCTGGTCCGCGAACCGCTCGAGCGCCTCGGCGCGCGAGACCTCCTCGCGCACGAACGGCTGATCGGCGTCGACGAGCTCGCGCATCCGGTCCTCGATCTTCGGGAGGTCGGTCTCGGAGACCGGACCCGGCAGCTCGAGGTCGTAGTAGAAGCCGTCCTCGATCGACGGACCGATCGCGTAGCGGGTGCCCGGCCACAGGTCGCACACGGCCTGCGCCAGCACGTGGGCGGCCGAGTGCCGCAGGACGTGGAGACCGTCGGGGTCGTCCGGCAGCGACCGGCTCGACCTTCCCGTCGGTCACGGGCACGAACGAGAGGTCGACCAGCTCGCCGTCCACCCGGGCCGCGATGGCCTCCGGTCGAGAGCACGGAACCCACCGGCTCCCCTTCGGGGAGTTCGGTGGTGGTGCCGTCGGGGAGCTCGATCCTCGGCATGGGACGGCCATGATATCCGCCGCCCCCGGCGCGACCGCCGGCCTACTCGTACGAGATCGCGTCGAGCACGTTGAGCTTCGCCGCCCGCCGGGCGGGGAAGATCGCGAACACGACCCCGAGCACGGCGGCGAACACGACGTAGAACGCGAGCTGGCCGCCCGGGATCCCGAGCTCGGTGAACCCCTCGGGCTCGAGCGCCTGCTGCAGGGCCCATCCGAACGCGATCCCGATCACCACACCGAGCAGGGCACCCATGATCGAGATGATCACGGCCTCCCACCGGACCATCGAGCGCGTCTGCCGCCGGGTCAGCCCCACGGCCCGGAGCAGGCCGAGCTCCCGGGTCCGCTCGTAGATCGACAGGTACAGCGTGTTCATCACGCCGAACAGCGCGATGATCACCGCGAACAGGAGCAGCGCCGTGACCAGGTTCAGGATCTGGTTCAGGAACGTCGCGTACTTGTCGCGGAACTGCGGCCTGGTCCAGCACCTCGACGTTCGGGTAGGGCGTCAGCGCGGTCTCGATGTCGGCCCGGACGGCCGACAGGTCGGCGCCCTCGGCGGCCTTGACCAGGACGAAGATGTCGAGCTGCTGGGCGACGTTCGCGTCGAACGTGTCGAGCGAGAGCGCGTAGTCCCCGATCAGGCCGTTCTCCGAATAGAGCGCGACCACCTCCAGGTCCACCTTCCCGGTCGCGGGGAACTCGACCGTCGATCGTGTCCCCCACGCTCCACCCGTTGTCCGCGGCCGTGTCGTCGAACACGGCGATCGTGTTCGCGCCCTGGAGCTCGTCGAGCGAGCCGTCGGTCACGCCGAGCTCGGACGACGACCGTGATGGTCGCCGGGTCCAGACCCGATGACGAACGACGTCCCGTCCGTTGATGTGCACCTCGCCCTGCCGAACCTGCGACACGGTCTCCACGCCCTGGACCCCCCGCAGGTCCTCGGCCGCCGCCGTGCTGAAGCCGGTGAAGGTCGGCGAGGTCAGGATGAAGTCGGCCTTCAGCGTTCGGTCGAGGATCTCGGTCGTGGACGCCTTGGCCGATGCGCCGAACACGGCGACGAAGACCACCAGGCCGAGCCCGATCATCAGCGCGGAGGCCGTCGCCGCGGTCCGGCGCGGGTTCCGCATCGAGTTCTCGCCGCCGAGCTTGCCGGGCACCCCGGTCTTGCGGATCGGCAGCCCGATGGCGCCCGCGATCGGGCGCGCGATCAACGGGGTGAGCATCGCGACGCCGACGAACGTGAGCGCCACACCCAGACCGACCAGCTGGAGCGCGTTCTCGGGCGTGCCGAACAGCCCGTACACCAGCGGCACGATCCCGAGCCCAGCACCACCAGCCCCGAGATCAGGCGGAACCGCAGCGAGCGACCGGGGCGGTCCTGCGCCTCGCGCAGCGCCTCGATCGGCGCCACCCTGGCGGCCCGGCGCGCCGGGACCAGCGCGGCGATCACCGTGACGAGCGTGCCGACGACGATCGAGACGACGAAGGTCCGGGCGAGGATCACGGTGCCCGGACGACGGGATCTCGAGCCCGGTCGCGCTGAGGGCGCCCTTGAGCAGGATCGCGATCCCGATGCCGGCCAGCACGCCGAGCAGCGAAGACACGATGCCGATCACCGTGGCCTCGACCATGACCGAGGTCATCACCTGGCGTCCGCTGGCACCCAGCGCTCGGAACAGGGCCAGCTCCCGCGTTCGCTGGGCCACGATGATCGCGAACGTGTTGAAGATGATGAAGGCGCCGACGAACAGGGCGACGAACGCGAAGACGAGGAAGGCCGTCCGAAGGAAGCCGAGACCGGTGCTGATCTGGTCCTGCGCCTCCGAGGTCACCGTGGCGGCCGTGACGGCCTCGACGCCCTTCGGGAGCACCTCCCCGATCGTCGCTGCAGCTGGACGCCCGAGACGCCCGCGTCCGCCACGACCGACACCGAGTCGAGCTCGCCCTCCTTGCCCAGCACCCGCTGCGCGGTCGGCAGGTCGAACAGCGCCCACGTCGCCCCGCCCAGGCTGTCGGCCTCGCCGTACCCGGCGATCCCCACGACGTCGAACTCGCCCGGCGGACCCTCGAACACGATCTCGACGCGGTCGCCGACCTGGATGTCGTGCGCCTGCGCCGTTCCGGCGTCGATCACGACCTGGTCGGGCCCGCTCGGCGGCGACCCGCCCGGCTTGAGCGTGAACCCGTTCAGGTCGTTCCATGCGGAAGCGGCCGTCGGCGGTCCGAACGTCCCGATCGACCTTGCCGGTCGCCGGGTCGACGATCTGCGCGTACCCCACGACGTCGCCCTCGGCCCTGGCCACGCCGGGGACGCCCCGCACCTGCTCGAGCACCGACTCGGGCATCGGCTCGCGTTCCTCGAGGCTGCTGGTCTGCGCGGTGAAGGCGTTCTCGCTGCGCACCAGCACGTCGATCGACGGAGTACGCCGTGTCGAACAGGTCGTTGAACGCCCTGGTCATCGTGTCGGTCAGGACGAACGTGCCGGCCATGAAGCCGACACCCAGCACGACCGACAGGCACGTGAGGAGCAGGCGGACCTTCCGGGCGAGCAGGCTGCGGATCGCAGCGCGGAACACGGTCAGCCTTCCAGCGACTTGAGCCGGTCGAGCACCCGATCGGTGGTCGGCTCCAGCATCTCGTCGACGACCCGGCCGTCGCCGAGGAACACGATCCGGTCGGCGAAGCTGGCCGCCGACGCGTCGTGCGTCACCATCACGATCGTCTGCCCGTGGTCCTTCACCGCGCTGCGCAGGAACGTCAGGATCTCCTGGCTCGCCTTCGAGTCCAGGTTGCCGGTCGGCTCGTCGGCGAACACGATCTCGGGGCGGCTGACGAGCGCCCGCGCGCCGGCGACCCGCTGCTGCTGGCCCCCGGAGAGCTCGGCGGGCCGGTGGCTGAGGCGGTCGCGGATCCCGACGGTGTCGACCACCTCGTCGAACCAGGCCTTGTCCGGCTCCTCGCCCGCGATGTCGAGCGGGAGCGTGATGTTCTCGGACGCCGTGAGCGTGGGCACGAGGTTGTAGGCCTGGAACACGAAGCCGACGCTCTTGCGCCGCAGCAGCGTCAGGTCCTTCTCGGACAGGGTGGTCAGATCGACGTCGCCGATCAGGACCTGCCCGGAGGTGGGCTTGTCGAGGCCGGCCATGCAGTGCAGGAGGGTCGACTTGCCCGACCCCGAGGGGCCCATGATCGCCGAGAACCGGGCGCGTTCGAACTCGACCGAGACGTCGTCGAGCGCCCGGACCGTCGCATCGCGTTCGCCGTAGGTCTTGGTCAGGCCGACCGCGCGGGCCGCCACGCCCGTGCGGGCTTCGGTCGGCGCGATCTCGTTGGTTGCGGACATCCGTTTCCCCCTCGAACGATCGTCCGGAGACGTTACCGAACCGGGGGCGAAGTGGAGGTGAACGGGAGCCGAACCGTGGGCGCGGCAGGTTTTGAACCTGCGACCTCTCGCGTGTGAGGCGAGCGCTCTCCCGCTGAGCTACGCGCCCGGGGCCGGAAGGGTAGCACCCGACCCCCGCCCGACGAGCCCATCCGGGGGCCCGGGAACGGCCCGGAAAAGGAGACGGCGGCGCGTGCCCGCGTCGCGCCGCCGTCCATCGGCCGAGCCCGTAGCTCGGACGTCCAGGGCGCACTATGCACCGGCGGATCGTTCCGGCGCAAGACCCAATCTGAAGCAACCTCCGTAGGCCGCCCGGCCGTACGCACGCGCTTCGCGGGTGCCCGCCGGGGGCCCCGGATGCCATGATGGCCTCGTGGAACCGGAGGCTCGGGACGCGTCGAGGCGCACCTACCTCGCCGAGGAACGCACCCTGCTGGCGTGGTGGCGTTCGGGGCTGGCGGCCTTCGCCGTCGCGATCGGCGTCGGCCGCCTCCTGCCGGCCCTGCTCGACGATGCCGGGAAGGCGCCGTTCGTCGCGCTCGGGGTCGCTTATGCGATCCTCGGGCTCGCGTTCGTGGTCTTCGGATCGTTCCGCGAACGCGCACAGGTCGAAGCGCTCGCCGAGGGCGGGTTCGCGCCGCTCTCCCGCGCGGTGGTGATCGCGCTGAGCGTCTACCTCGCCGGCCTCGCCTTCGCGACGATCGTGCTCGTGCTCTCGGTCTGACCCGCCGGGCATCGCCCCCGATGTTCCACCGACGGCCCAAGCTTTCCCGCTAGAGCGTCACGCTGCCGTCCTCGTTCACGGTCCACGCGGGGTTGTGCGCGACCTCCCAGGGATGGCCGTCGGGGTCCACGAACACGCCCGAGTACCCGCCCCAGAAGGTCTCCCCCGGCTCTCGCCCGATCCGAGCGCCGGCCGCGCGCGCCTCCTCGATCACCGCGTCGACCTCCTCGGGCGAGCGGACGTTGTAGGCGAGGGTGACGCCGCCCCATCCGCCGCCGTCGGTCACCGCGCTGTCCGCGGCCAGCTTGCCTCGGTCCCACAGCGCCACGATCATGCCGCCCGCGGGGAAGAACACGACGTCCTCGTTCTCGTCGGTCGGCGCGGACCACCCGAGCCCCTCGTAGAAGGCCCGGGCCCGCTGCAGGTCCGCCACCCCGAGCGTGATCAGGCTCACCCGCTGTTCCATGTCCCCTCCTCGTCGCCGGTCCCGACCACGATGCCACGCGCATCCGTCGTGACGCTGTCGCGCCTAAGGGCGGCTAGGACTCCCAGGCGGCCTCGACGACGTGCCCGTCCGGATCGAGGCACGTGAACCCGACGTCACTCTCGGAGCGTCCTCGGCGGGTGCGAGCATCGGCCCGTGGCCGACGAGGCGACCATCCTGCACGCCGACGCCGACTCCTTCTACGCGTCGGTCGAGCAGCGCGACGACCCGTCGCTCCGAGGGCGTCCCGTCATCGTGGGCGCCGGGGTCGTGCTCGCCGCGAGCTACGAGGCGAAGGCCTTCGGCATCCGAACGCCGATGGGCGGGCGGCTCGCCCGGCGGCTCTGTCCGCAAGCGGTCGTCGTCAGCCCGCGGATGGACGCCTACAGCGAGGCGAGCAAGGCGATGTTCCGGGTGTTCGAGGACACGACGCCGTTCGTCGAGGGACTCTCGATCGACGAGGCGTTCCTCGACGTCGGCGGGCTGTGGCGGATCTCGGGCACGCCGACCGAGATCGCCGTCCGGCTCCGGCGGGAGGTCGCTCGAGAAGGTCGGCCTGCCCGTCACCGTCGGGGTCGCCCGGACGAAGTTCCTCGCCAAGGTCGCGAGCGGCGTCGCCAAGCCCGACGGGCTGCTCGTCGTCCCGCCCGACGGGGAGCTCGAGTTCCTGCATCCCCTGCCCGGTCGAACGCCTCTGGGGCGTCGGACCGATCACCGCCACCAAGCTCCGCGAGCGTTCGATCACGACGGTGGCGCAGGTCGCGGAGCTCGGCGAGCCGGCGCTCGTCCGCCTCCTCGGCCGCGCCTCCGGTCGGCACCTCCACGCCCTCGCCCACAACCGGGATCCCCGGCCGGTCCAGGTCGGACGCCGCCGCCGCTCGATCGGGACGCAGCGCGCGCTCGGCCGAAGGCCGAGATCGCCCGAGATGCTCGACACCGACCTCGTCGCGCTCGCCGACCGTCTCGCGCGCCGGTTGCGGAAGGCGCACCGCGTGTGCCGAACGGTCACGCTCCGGCTGCGGTTCGACGACTTCTCGCGCGCCACCCGTTCGCACACGCTGTCCGAGGCGACCGCGCACACCCCGACGATCCTCGACGTCGCGCGAGGGCTGCTCGTCGCGGCGCTGCCGATGATCGAACGTCAGGGCATCACGTTGATCGGGTTGACGTTCGGCAATCTGAGCGACGACCGCGCGATCCAGCTCGCGTTGCCGTTCGAACGCGGCGGGACGTCGGCGGTCGACGACGCGCTCGACGGCGTTCGCGAACGGTTCGGCTCGGCGGCGATCACCAGGGCGGTGCTGCTCGGCCGCGACCAGGGCCAGTCGGTGCCCCTGCTCCCCGACTGAGCGACCGTGCCGAGCGCGACGATGGCCTGGGGACGTCCGGGGAACGCAAGCGGGAGGGCCCGCCATCGGCGAGCCCCTCCCGTGAAGCGGTCCGGAGCTCAGACCGCTCGCTCTAGCTCGATGCCGCCGCGTACTCCGGGCGTGCCGACCTTGCGTCCGCGTGATCGTCGGCGCCGCCTTGCCCGCGTGCCGGAACCCGAGGATCGAGAAGATCCCGAGGATCAGCCCGGCGATCACCATCGCGAACCCCGCCCACAGGGCGATCGTCGCCAGCGGTCCACCAGCCGTACGCGTTCAGCAGCATCGCCCGCAGCGACTCGCCCTTGAACAGGGTGTCCGCCTTCGCCTGCAGCTCCGCTGCCACCTTCGGGTCGAGTCCCTCCGCCCGTGCCGCCGCGCTCGTCTCCGAGTAGGTCGCTCCCTCGTTGACGCCCTCGAGGTGCCCGCCGATGTAGCGCGCGAACGCCTCGGCCTCGACGCCCGTGTCGACCTTGGCGCCGGCGAACTCACCGATCGCGGCCTTCTCCTCGGGGGTCATCGCGTCGGCCGGCGGGAACGAGATGTGCTGCGGCACCAACCGGTCCCGCACGTTGTCCTGCCCGAAGTCGCCTCCGTAGATCGCCATCGTGCCGAGCACGATGAGCACGACCGCGACCACGGCACCTGCGCCGCTCACGATCCTGTCCCAGCCGCTCCTGTCCATGTCCCTCTCCTTCGCTCCTGGGGCCCTGCTCCATGGGGCCCGTTGGGGACATGGTCGTCCTCGGAGCGGCGGTCGCTCTCGGGCCGAAGGACCCGGCATCGGCCGGGACCTTCCGGGACCGAGCCGGGACGGAGCCGTGGAGCCGGCGCCGTCAGGCCGCTTCGGCTACGCTCGGCCCATGTCCGGGAGGAGCCTCCGGCGACGGGGATCGCCGCCTGATCGAGGCCGGGATGGTCCTCGCCTCGGAGCTCTCGCTCGAGCGCCGTGCTCCAGCGGATCGTCGAGCTCGCGGTGGATCTCACGGGCGCGCGCTACGGGGCGCTCGGCGTCCTGACGCCGGATGGCCGGTCGATCCAGGACTTCATCACGGTCGGGATCACGCCCGAGGAGCGAGCGGCCCTCGGGGACCCGCCCTCGGGCCACGGCCTGCTCGGTGCCCTGATCCGGGAGGACCGCCCCCTCCGGATCCCCGACATCGGCGCCGACCCGCGCTCGGTGGGGTTCCCGCCGAACCACCCGCCGATGACGTCGCTCCTGGGCGTCCAGATCAACGGGCGAGGGACCGTGTTCGGGAACATCTACCTCACCGACAAGCAGGGCGCCGAGATGTTCGACGAGGAGGACGAACGCATCCTCGTGGTCCTCGCGACCCAGGCGGCGATCGCCGTCGAGAACGCGCGCCTGTACGACGAGACCGAGCGCAAGGGCCGGGAGCTCCAGCGGCTGCAGGTGCTCGAGGAGCGGGAGCGGATCGGGAAGGAGCTCCACGACGGCGTGATCCAATCGCTGTTCGCCGTCGGGATGAGCCTCCAGGGGCTCGCGTCGTCGATCGGGCGACGCCGAGGTCGCGCGGCGCCTCGAGGCGGCGGTCGAGGATGTCGATGGCGCGATCCGGGACCTCCGCAACTACATCTTCGGTCTGCGGCCCGGGATCCTGGCCGACCGGCAGCTCGACCAGGCGCTCAAGGAGATGGCGAGCGAGTTCGGAGCACGCACCGGGCGTCGTGACGGTCGTCGACGTGGACGGCGAGGCCGCGTCCGCTGCTCGCCTCCCGCGCCGGCGACGTGGTGCAGCTCGCGCGCGAGGCGCTCTCGAACGTGAGCCGGCACGCGGAGGCCACCACGTGCCGGGTCTCGCTCCGGCGAGGAGACGGGGGCATCGTCCTCGAGATCGACGACGACGGCCGCGGGTTCGACGTCGAGACGACGACCTGGGGGATGGGTCTCCGCAACCTCCGGGAACGGGCCGAGTCGCTCGGCGGCGCGCTCGAGGTCGAGAGCACGCCTGGAGAAGGGACGACGGTCCGGGCGACGCTCCCGTCCTGAGCCGGCGTCCGCGGAGGTCCAGGCCTGCCGGGCTACCATCGTCCGATGGCCGAGCCGAAGCGTCCTCCGCTCCGGGTCATGCTCGTGGACGATCACGAGGTCGTGCGCGACGGGATCCGAGCGATGCTCGCGTCCGAGGACGACATCCACGTGACCGCCGAGGCCGGCACCGTCCGCGAGGCGATCGACGAGGCCGACCGGACGCGACCGGATGTCGTGGTGATGGACGTCCGCCTCGCCGACGGGAGCGGCATCGAGGCGACCCGGGAGATCCGCGCGAAGCATCCGGCGACCCGCGTGCTGATGCTCACCTCGTTCGCCGACGACGAGGCGCTGTTCGCCTCGATCATGGCCGGCGCCTCCGGCTACGTGCTGAAGCAGGTTCGCTCCGGCGAGCTCGTCCGTGCGATCCGCGCCGTCGGCGCCGGCGACAGCCTCCTGGATCCCGCCGTGACGACCGCCGTCCTCGACCGGCTCCGCAAGGGCAAGCACCTGATGCGGGACGAGAAGCTCGCGCGGTTGTCGCCGCAGGAGGAACGGGTCCTGACGCTCATCGCGGAGGGTCGAGACCAACAAGGAGGTCGGCGACGAGCTCCACCTCGCCGAGAAGACCGTGAAGAACTACGTCTCGTCGATCCTGTCGAAGCTCGAGGTGGCACGGCGAGCCGAGGCGGCCGCGTACCTCGCCCGCCACACCACGCTCCCCGGCTCGATCGAGTGATCGCGCCGCTCTCCGACCATCGATCTACGCGGCGGCCGCCGACCTCGCCTTCGGCACCCAGCTCACGACCCCACTCGAAGGCCCGGTCGACGCTCACCCTCGGCGAGCGGTCCGGCCGTGGCCTCGACGAAGAAGCTCCGCGCCTCGATGACCGAGTAGCCCTTGCGGGTCAAGTCGGGCGGCGATCTTCTTGGCGGCGGACCCGGTGATCAGCATGGGCTTGTCGAAGCGGGTGTCGAAGGTGGCGGCCCTGGCGGGAGCGACCGTCAACCGCTCGATCCACCCTCGGAGGCTCTCCTGTCCCGGCAGGATCGGTCCGCGCCGCCGATACGAACGTTCCCGAGCGATCGCCTCGTGCGCGTTCGGCCTCGCCATGCCGTGGGCATGGGTCGGACCGCCCGCGACGAGGAGCGTCGCGTCTCGAACCTCCTCCGGCGAGAGGGCGTCGACGGTGCCCGACCATCACCTCGCCCGACTCGCTGAGGCCGGCGGCGATCGCCTGGGCGATCGTCTCCGTGTTGCCGAACATCGACTCGTACACGACGACGAACTTCATGTCGCACCTCCTTCTTCGGTTGCGAGGTTCCACCACCGATTTCACGACGAAAGGCTCTCCGTCGCCAGGGCCGACGGTCCCCCCGAGATCCAGGCCGAACGTCCCCAGGGCCTCGCCGGCCGTTCCCTACGTTGAGGTCGAGACGCGAGGACGCAGCTCGCGGATCACGTGAACCACTCCGAGTGGATGGAGGTGTCGGCGGTGAAGGCGATCGTGTACCACGGACCAGGTGAGAAGGGATGGGAGGACGTTCCCGATCCATCGATCGTGGACGAGACCGACGCGATCGTCCGGGTCGACGCCGTCACGATCTGCGGGACCGACCTCCACATCCTCAAGGGTGACGTGCCGGACGTGACCGCAGGGCCGCATCCTCGGCCACGAGGCGGTCGGCACGGTCGAGGCGGTCGGGTGCGGCGGTGACGACGATCGCACCCGGCGACCGGGTGCTCGTCTCGTGCATCACGGCGTGCGGGCGGTGCCGGTTCTGCCGGGAGCGCCGCTACGGCCTGTGCACCGGCGGAGGCGGCTGGATCCTCGGGCACCTGATCGACGGGACGCAGGCCGAGTACGTTCGGGTGCCGTTCGCCGACACCTCGACGCACCGCAAGCCCGACGGGGTCGACCGACGAGGCGGTCCTGATGCTGGCCGACATCGGCCCCACCGGCTACGAGGTCGGGGTGCTGAACGGAGGGATCCAGCCCGGCGACACCGTGGCCGTGGTCGGCGCGGGCCCGATCGGGCTCTCCTCGATCCTGACGGCCCGGCTCTTCTCGCCGAGCCACATCGTCGCGATCGATCTGGCCGAGGCGCGCCTCGACGCCGCCAAGCAGTTCGGCGCCGACGTGCTCGTCAACAACGCGTCACGAGGATCCGGAGGACGTCGTTCGGCAGATCACCGGAGGGCTGGGGGCGGACGTGACGATCGAGGCGGTCGGGGTCCCGGAGACCTTCGAGCTCTGTGCGCGCCTGGTGCGCCCGGGCGGGCGTGTCGCGAACGTGGGCGTCCACGGGAAGCCGGCCACGCTGCACCTCGAGGACCTGTGGATCAAGGACGTGACGATCACGACCGGGCTCGTCGACGGGTACTCGACGCCCATCTTGCTCGAGCTGATCCGCACCGGGCAGCTCGATGTCGGCCGCTTCGTCACGCACCGGTTCGCGATGCGGGACTTCCTCGAGGCGTACGACACGTTCTCGAGGGCGGACGAGACGGGCGCGCTGAAGGTCGTGGTGTCGCGTTCGTAGGAGCGGCAAGACCGAAGTGAAGGATGCCGCGGATCCGGCGACCGCCGCGGCGCGAACCTCGCTTCAGGCCCATCCCCGCTCCTTCCCTCGTCGATCGACCTACTCGAACCCGGGAGCATCTCCTCGAGATCGGCGAAGAGCATGCCTCGAGGATCGCGAGACCCGCAGGCGACGCATGGGCGGACGCTCTGTCGCGGGTACTACCGATGGACGCCCCCGCGTGGTACGACCTCCGCGTGGAGGGGCGCACCATCGCTGGGTTCCGCATCCTGCGCGAGATCGGACGCGGCGGGATGGGTGTGGTGTACCTGGCGAAGCAGGAGGTGCCCGACCGCGAAGTGGCGCTCAAGGTGATCGGTCCCGAACTGGCGGCCGATCCTGCCTTTCGCGACCGATTCATCGCCGAGTCCAACGCTGCGGCCTCCGCCGAACACCCGAACATCATCCCGGTCTACGCCGCCGGCTTCGACGCTGGTGCCTTGTATCTCGCCATGCGGTACGTCCGGGGCAACGACCTCGCGGACGAGCTCGAGGGTGGTCCCATCTCCCCCGATCGGGCCGTAGGGATCTGCGCCCAGGTCGGCGCCGCTCTCTCGGCAGCGCACGCACTCGGCCTCGTGCATCGGGACGTGAAACCGGGGAACATCCTCCTCGACGAGCACGATCACGCGTACCTCGTGGACTTCGGGCTGATCCGGCGCTCCGACGCGAAGGGTGGACCGACGCGGACGGGTCAGTTCCTCGGGTCCGTCGCGTACTGCGCCCCCGAGCAGATCCGCGGCGATCCGATCGATGGACGCGCCGACCTCTACTCGCTGGGGTGCGTGCTCCTCGAGTGCCTGACGGGCAGCCCTCCGTTCCCTCGAGACAGCGAGGTCGCGACGATGTACGCGCATCTCGAGGAGCCGCCGCCCCGGCCCTCCGACCACGCTCCGGGCGTGCCACCGCAGCTCGACGACGTGGTCACGAGGGCGATGGCCAAGCGTCCGGACGATCGGTACCCCAACGCCAGGACGATGGTCTCGGCGATGCGATCGGCGGTGTCCCCCGCGGCGCCCGCCTCACCACGACATCCTCTCGTCGTCGCGATCGCCGCGGCCGTGGTGTCGATCGTCGCCATCGGCGCGACGATCGTGCTCACCCGCTCGAACGGCTCGGAGGAGCCCTCACCACCGGGTGAGCCCTCACCCTCCGCCAGCGTCGGCGCTGGACCACGGACTCCTCGTGGTCGATCCGGTGACGGGCGAAGAGATCGCTCGGTATCCGGGACCTTCGGGGGGAGCGCCTTCCTCGCGACCGACCTGCTCGCCGCCGGGAACGGGGCGATGTGGACGACCGAGCAGACCCAGGTCCTCAAGGTGGACCCGTCGACCGGAGAGGGGACGCCGGTCCCCGAGGCCGACTGCACTTTCGACGCGATCGCGACCGGCCTTGGGATCGACGTGGGTCGTCTGCCCGGGAAGCACGGTCGGGACCGTGGTCGAGATCGACCCGGTCGATCTTTCGGGCCGCGACATCGAGATGCCGGGGAACCTGGGAGCGACCACCGGCATCGGCACCGGGAGGGCGACCTTGTGGATCGCCGCGAGCGGCCTCCTGGTGCGCGTCGACGAGCTCGATCGGCGGGCCGGACTCATCGAAGGCGTTACCGCCGACGACGTCGCCGTCGACCGGCAGGGCGTTTGGGTCGTCGACGAGCTCGCCGGCACGGTGACACGGCTCGACGCTCGCGACGGGTGCGCCCCTCGAGGGTTTCGAGGTCCCCGGCGACGATCGACGATCTGGCGGCGGGGTTCGGGTCGGTCTGGGTCCTGGATGGCGGAGCGGGAACGGTGACGAGGTCGACCCGGAGACGGTGGAGACCGCGGACCCGATCGGCGTCGGTCCCGGCGCCTCCGCGATGAGCATCGGGTTCGGCTCGCTGTGGGTGTGCGTTCCCGACGAGCAACGGTTGGTCCGGGTCGATCCCCTTACCGGGCTCACCGAGACGTTCGACGTCGGCGCACCCGCCAGGGTGGCGGTTGCCGACCCCGTCACCAGCGCACTCTGGCTCCTGGTCTGACGCGGGGAGGAGGCGGAGGACACGCCCGAACTGGGGGCGATCGTCGTGGGCGCTAGAGGATTTGAACCTCTGACCTCTTCCGTGTCGAGGAAGCGCTCTACCCCTGAGCTAAGCGCCCGAAGGTCGGCATGGTACCGCCGAGCCGAGGCGGGGACCGGAATTGAACCGGTGTAGAGGGTTTTGCAGACCCTTGCCTAACCACTCGGCCACCCCGCCGGACCACCCGAGTTGCAGGTGCGAACGCAGTCTACCCGGGCACGAAACGAGGGCCCGAAAGGGGCCCTCCTGCGAGCGGACGACGGGATTCGAACCCGCGACCCCCACCTTGGCAAGGTGGTGCTCTACCGCTGAGCCACGTCCGCGTGGAGCTTCGAGTCTAGGCGCCCCGGGCGCGGGGCTTCAACCGTTCCTTACCGCGTCCCGGTCGATCCGAACCCACCCTCCCCGCGGCTCGACGGCGGCAGCTCGTCGACCCAGGCGGGCCGCAGCTCGGGCACGGCGACGATCACCAGCTGGGCGATCCGGTCACCTCGGGCGATCTTGACGCTCTCGTCGCGGTCCAGGTTCACGACCGAGCAGATCAGCTCGCCCCGGTACCCCGCGTCGATCAGGCCGGGGGCGTTCGCCAGCGTGAGCCCGTGCTTGGACGCCAGCCCGCTCCTGGGCAGCACCAGGCCCGCGTGCCCGTCCGGGATCGCGACGGCGAGCCCGGTCCGGACCATCGCCCGCTCCCCCGGCCCGACCTCGACGTCCTCGATCGAGCGGAGGTCGAACCCGGCGTCCCCGGGATGCGCCCGTTCGGGCAGGATCGCCTCGGGGTCCAGGCGCCGGAAGGCGAGCTCGGTCACGCGGGTTCGACGAGCTCGAGGCGGTTGCCGAACGGATCGCGCACGTGGAACCGGCGGAACCCCTCGAGCTGGACGTCCTCGTCGATCCGGTACCCGTCGCCCTCGAGCCGCTCGCGCAGCTCGTCGAGCCCGGTCACCAGGAACGCGGGATGCGCCTTGGTGGCGGGGCGGAAGTCCGCGCGTTCGACGCCGAGGTGCACCTCCAGCCCCTCCGAGCGGAACCACAGACCACCGCGCGGCGCGAGCTCGCTCGGCTTGGGGACCTCGGGCAGGCCGAGCAGCTCGCCGTAGAAGCGGCGGCCGGCCTCCTCCTCGCCGACCGGCATCGCGAGCTGGATGTGGTGGATCCCGGTGAGCCGGTGCGCCATCGCCGCGAGCCTAGCCGAACGCGGGCGGGCCGGAGCGCCGGTCCCGGCCCGCCGCGTCGGCTACGAGCAGCCGCTCGTCGAGCCGCAGGAGGGGCAGACGTAGCAGGAGCCGGCCGGGAGCATCTTCGAGCCGCACGTGTAGCAGAGCGGCGCGTCCGCGGCGTGGGCCTGCGGCACGCCCGAGGACTCCACGATCGGGAGCGACGGGGGCGCCTCGGCCTTCACGGCGGCGATGACCTCCTCGACCGTGGTGCCGAGCTTCTCGGCCGCCTCGGCCGCCGCCGTCTCCTTGCGCTCGTCGATCGACCGGATGCCGAGCGCCTCGCGCTGCTCGATCGGCAGGTGGTCGAGCGCGAGCCGCCGGAACACGTAGTCCACCAGCGACGTCGCGAACCGGATGTCCGGGTCGTTGGTCATCCCGCTCGGCTCGAACTTCATGTTGATGAACTTGGAGACGTAGGTCTCGAGCGGCACGCCGTACTGCAGGCCGATCGAGACCGCGATCGAGAACGCGTCGGTGATCCCCGCCAGCGTCGAGCCCTGCTTGGACGACTTCAGGAAGATCTCGCCGATGCCCGTCGTCGGGGTACGAGCTCGCCGTGATGTAGCCCTCGGCGTCGCCGACCTCGAACTTCGTCGTGATCGACGGCCGGCTCTGCGGCAGGCGCTTGCGCACCGGCGTGGCGAGCTCGCCCGCCTGCGGCGCCGCGGCGCTCTTCTTCTTGTCGGCCGACAGCGGCTGGGCGACCTTGCAGTTGTCCCGGTAGATCGCGACGGCCTTCAGGCCGAGCTTCCACGACTCGATGAACAGCTGCTCGACCTCTTCGACCGTGACGTGCTCGGGCATGTTGACCGTCTTGCTGATCGCGCCCGAGATGAACGGCTGGGCCGCGGCCATCATCCGCACGTGCCCCATGTAGTGGATCGGCTGGGCGCCCATCGCCGTGTCGAACACCGCCGCGTGCTCCTCGCGCAGGTGCGGGGCGTCCTCGACCGAGTTGTGCTCGGCGATGTAGGCGACGATGTCCTCGACCTGCGCGGGGTCGTACCCCAGCCGGCCGAGCGCCCGCGGGACGGTCTGGTTCACGAACTGCATCGTCCCGCCGCCCACGAGCTTCTTGGTCTTGACGAGCGCGAGCTCCGGCTCGATGCCCGTGGTGTCGCAGTCCATCATCAGGCCGATCGTGCCGGTGGGCGCGAGCACCGTCGCCTGCGAGTTGCGGTACCCGTGCTTGGCGCCGAACGCGATCGCGTCGTCCCACGACTGCTTCGCGGCCGAGAGCACCGCCTCGGGCACAGCGTCGCCGTCGATCTCGTCCGCCGCCGCACGGTGCTTGCGCATCACGCGGAGCATCGCGTCGGCGTTCGGCTCGTAGCCATCGAACGGCCCCATCGCTTCGGCGATCCGGGCGCTGGTCCGGTAGGCCTGCCCGGTCATCAGCGCGGTGATCGCGCCGGCCCAGGCCCGCCCGCCGTCGGAGTCGTACGGGAGCCCCCGCGCCATCAGCAGCGCGCCGAGGTTCGCGTAGCCGAGCCCGAGCTGGCGGAACGCGCGGGCGTTCTCGCCGATCTTCTCGGTCGGGTAGTCGGCCGGGCCCACGATGATCTCCTGGGCCGTGAACACGACCTCGACGGCCTTGCGGAACGCCTTCACGTCGAAGGTGCCCTCGCCGTCGATGAACTTCATCAGGTTCAGCGAGGCCAGGTTGCACGCGCTGTTGTCCAGGTGCATGTACTCGGAGCACGGGTTCGAGGCGTTGATGCGACCCGTCGCCGGGCACGTGTGCCACTCGTTGATCGTGGTGTCGTACTGCATGCCGGGGTCGGCGCACTCCCACGCGGCCTGGGCGATCTCGCGCATCAGCTCGCGGGCGCGCACCGTATCGACCGTCTCGTCGGTGATGACCGCCTTGAGCTTCCAGTCCTGGTCCTGCTCGTAGGCCTTCATGAACTCGTCGTTCACGCGGACCGAGTTGTTCGCGTTCTGGTACTGGATCGAGTACGCGTCGCGGCCGTCCAGGTCCATGTCGAACCCGGCGTCGCGGAGCGCGCGCGCCTTCTGCTCCTCGCGCGCCTTGCACCAGATGAAGTCGCTGACGTCGGGGTGATCGACGTCCAGGATCGACCATCTTGGCGGCGCGCCGCGTCTTGCCGCCGGACTTGATCGTGCCGGCCGAGGCGTCGGCGCCGCGCATGAAGCTCACCGGCCCGCTCGCGGTGCCCCCGCCGGCGAGCGGCTCCCGGCTCGAGCGGATCCTGCTCAGGTTGATCCCCGAGCCCGAACCGCCCTTGAAGATCGTCCCCTCCTCGACGTACCAGTTGAGGATCGAGCTCATCGTGTCGTCGACCGCGAGGATGAAGCACGCGCTGCACTGCTGCGGCGTGTCGGGCACGCCCACGTTGAACCACACCGGGGAGTTGAACGCCGCCTTCTGCGTCACGAGCAGGTGCGAGAGCTCCTCCGAGAAGACCTTCGCGTCGTCGTCGCTCGCGAAGTAGCGGCCCTTGCGCCCCCAGCCGGTGATCGTGTCGACCACTCGGCCGACGAGCTGGCGGACGCTCGACTCGCGCTGCGGCGTGCCGAGCGTGCCGCGGAAGTACTTCTGGGCGACGATGTTGGTGGCGTTCTGCGACCAGGTGATCGGGAACTCGACGTCGCGCTGCTCGAAGGCGTTGCCGCCCTCCTTGAAGTTGGGGATGACGGCGTCGCGCTGCTCCCACTCGACCTCGTCGAACGGATGGACCCCGTCGCGCGTGAAGTAGCGCTTGAAGGTCAGCCCCTCCCGGATCACCCGGACGTCTCCCTCTTTGGTGGCCACCGGCACCTCCTCGTCGATCGGCTCTCGGCCAGTCTTTCCACGGGTGGGGAAGGAACTGTGGAGAACTACAGGCGTGTGATTCTGCACCCGCCGATCGGCACAGTCAAGCGTTCGCATCAAAGGATATCTAGTGGTCGGGCCGTTCCGACATCCACAAGATGTAGTGGGTCAGCGAGAACGCGGCCTTGGACTCCTTCTTCTGCAGGAGGAGGCCGAATTCGCGTTCGAAGTCGCCGATCTCCTGGAAGTCCTTGTAGACGCTCGCGAACCGCACGTAGGCCACCTGGTCGAGCTTCTGGAGGTTCGCGAGCACCTCGAGCCCGATCTGCTGCGAGGTGATCTCGGGGCCCTTGCGGCGCAGGCGCTCCTCGATCCTGGACACGAGCGCCGCGAACTGCTCGTCGGTGACGGGGCGGTTGACCAGGGCCTTCCGGATGCCCGAGACCATCTTCTCCCGGTCCCAGGGCTCGCTGGCCCCGTCCCGCTTCACGACGACGAGGGCGAGCTGCTCCACCCGCTCGTAGGTCGTGAACCGGCGGCCGCAGGACAGGCATTGGCGCCGGCGGCGGATCGCGTCGCCGCGTTCGGCCGGCCGGGAGTCGACGACCTTGTCCTGATCATGCCCGCACCACGGACACCGCATGACCTCACACCCCAATATCTGGTGGACTGCGGCACGGTAGCCGCGAGATGTTGCGGGAGTCAAACGAGACAGGGCTCAGGCGAGCGGGACGACCAGCGTCTGACCCGGCACGATCCGGCCGGCGTCGATGCCGTTGGCCGTCGACGAGCACGTCGACCATCGGCCGGGGGTCGCCGCGCCGGCGCGAGCCGGCGGGCGATCGTCCAGAGCGTGTCGCCCTCCCGCACCACGTAGGAGCTCCGGGCGATCCGCGTGGGCTGCTCGGGCGAGCCGAGGGCCCGCACGGCGGGCCCGGCCCAGGCAGCAGCGACGAGCGCCAGCGAGACCGTCAGGGTCAGCCGGCGGCGGCGAACACGCGTTCGAGTCATGGGCGTCATCCTACCGAACAGGTGTTCGGCGTCAAGCACGGAACCGAACATATGTTTGAACGCCCCTTCCCCTCGTGCTAGCGTCCCCCGAGGCTAGAAGGAGGCACCGACATGGCACCTACGGACCCGTCCGAGGCACCCGAGAGCGGACCGCTCACAGCCCGGCAGCGCCGGATCGTGGACTTCATCGCCACGACCGTCCGCGAGCGGGGCTACCCCCCCACCGTCCGCGAGATCGGCGAGGCGGTGGGGCTCACCTCGTCCTCGAGCGTCCACGCGCAGCTCGCGAACCTCGAGCGCCGGGGGCTCCTGACCAAGGACCCCACCAAGCCGAGGGCGATGACCCTGTCCGACACCAACCGCGCCGAGGGCGTCGTCGTGCCGCTCGTCGGACGGATCGCGGCCGGTACGCCCGTGCTCGCCGAGCAGAACGTCGAGGAGCACCTCGTCGTCCCGATGGGGTTCGCCGGCGACGCCGAGCACTTCGCCCTCACCGTCACGGGCGACTCGATGGTCGACGCCGGCATCCTCGACGGCGACGTCGTGATCGTCCGGGGCCAGGACACCGCCGACGACGGCGACGTGGTCGCGGTGCTGCTCCCGGGACCGGCGGAGGACGAGGCGACGGTCAAGCGCCTGCGCCGCCAGCGCGGCAAGGTCACGCTGGTGCCGGAGAACCCGACGATGGAGCCGTTCGACATGGATCCGGACGGCCGGATCCTCGGCAAGGTCGTCGCGGTCCTCGCAAGCTGTAGCGCTCGCGGACCGTCACCGCGTCCTCTAGGCTCGCCGGACCGACGCGGAGGTCAACCGTTGCCCGACACCACGGCGCTCGAACGACAGATCACCTCCCAACCCGAGCAGCTCGAGGCCGTCCTTTCGCAACCGCTCCCGGCCTCGGCCGCCGAGCGACTGCGCGACGCGGGCCGGATCTGGCTCGTCGGCACCGGGACGAGCCAGCACGCGGCCGAGCTCGGAGCGCTCATGCTGCAGGAGGCCGGCGCGACGCGCGCGCGGTGAGCTCGATGGCGTTCGCGAACCGGCCGCCGTTCGCGCAGGGCGACGGCGTGATCGTGATCAGCCACAACGCGGGTGCCGAGACCGCGTTCGCCGGCGCGTCGTGGACGAACGCCACGCAGGCCGGGCTCCCGGTCGTACCGATCACGCGACGGGCGGGTCGTTGCCCGACGCGATCGAGACCGTCGAGAAGGAGACCTCGCACACCTACACCGCGAGCTACACGGCGGCGCTCGTCCAGCTCGCACGGCTCGCGCACGAGCTCGGTGCCGGCGTCTACGCGCCGAACGCGCTCGCGCGCGTCCCGGCCGCGGTGCGGGCCGCGATCGACGACCCGGGGACCGAGGAGATCGCGCAGCCCGAACGCCTGCTGGTCCTGACCGGCGAGGGTCCGGCGGCGGTGACCGCTCGGGAGGGCGCACTGAAGGTACGCGAGGCCGCGAGGTTCCCCGCCGAGGGCTACGACGTCGAGTACCTGCTGCACGGCCACGCCGTGCCGCTGAACGCGTCCGACCACCTCGTGTCGCTCGCGCCGCCGGACACGCAGGGTCTGACCGCCGGCGTCGAGATCGCGGCTGGGGCCGTCGGCATCCCCGTGACCCGGATCGAGGAGACGGCCGACCTGCCGTCGCCGCTCGAGCAGATCCCGCTCACGGTCCGGCTGCAGCTGCTCGCGCTCCGGTACGCGCTCGAACGCGGCCAGGACCCCGACGTCGCGATCGAGGGCCCGTGGGACGATCCGGACCTGTGGGCGATCGGCTCACCCGGCTCCTGACGCCCCTCAGCCCCCGAACATCTCGCGTGCGATGATCAGGCGCTGGATGTCGCTCGTGCCCTCCCAGATCTCCTCGAGCTTGGCGTCGCGCAGCCACTTCTCGACCGGGTACTCGCGCGAGTAGCCCCAGCCGCCGAGCGTCTGCACGGCCGCCCACGCCGCGAACCACGCCGCCTCGGACGCCGCGAGCTTGGCCATCGAGGACTCGGTGCCGAACGGCTCACCGGCGTCGGCGAGGCGCGCGGCATGATGGGTCATCAGCCGAGCCTGGTCGAGCCGCATCCGCGCGTCGACGAGCCGGAACGAGACAGCCTGGAACTCGTGGATCTTGCTCCCGAACGCCTCGCGCTCCTTCGCGTACCCGACCGCGTACTCGAGCGCCGCGCGCCCGATCCCGATCGCGCTGCCGCGAGCGTCACCCGGGTCTGCTCGAACCACCGCAGCAGCCCTCGGAACCCCGAGCCCTCCTCCCCGATCCGCCGGTCGACCGGCAGGACGCAGTCCTGCAGGAAGAGCTCGCCCGCCGGGTAGCACCGGCTCCCGAGCTTCGGGATCTGCTTGCCGAGCACGAAGCCCTCGTCGCCCTTCTGCACGACGAACGCCGTGATGCCCTTCGAACGCGTGCCGGGCGCCACCGTCGCGAACACGAGGTACCACTCGGCGAGCGGCGCGCCCGAGATCCAGGTCTTGCGTCCGTTCAGCCGGTAGACTCGCCGTCGCGTTCGGCGTGCGTCGAGATCGCCGAGGCGTCCGAACCCGCCTCGGGTTCGGTGATCGCGAGGCCCGCACAGCGGGGGCTCCGGACCGGTGAGCGGGCGGACCCAGCGCTCGCGTTGCTCGTCGGTCCCCATCCGCAGGATCGGGCCCGGCGAAGAAGCCGTTGCTCGTGATCGCGTTCGCCGATCGGGCCGTCGCCCCAGGAGAGCTCCTCCGCGATCCGGCACTGCGTGCAGGACGCTCTCGACGCCGCCGCCGCCGAGGGTCTCGGGCAGGTCGTAGCAGGTGAGGCCGATCCCGGCGGCCTTGCGGATAGACGTCCCAGGGGAACTCCTCGGTCTCGTCGTGGTGGCGCGCGACGGGTCGGATCTCGCGTTCGGCGAAGTCGTGGGCGAGGGCGACCAGGTCGCGCTCGAGGTCGCTCACGCGGCCGCCTCGGCGAGCGCGCGGACCGTGCGGACGTCCTGCGCCTTCGCGAGCAGCGTGGTGACGCCGGACTGCGCGCCAGGCCTGCGAGACGGTCGCGGACGTGCTCGACCGAGCCGACCAGGCAGAGCTCGTCGATCATCGCGTCCGGGACGAGGCGCGGCGGCCTCGGTCTTGCGCCCGTCGAGGTACGCCTCCTGGATCGCGTTCGCGGCGTCGCCGAACCCGTACCGCGTCACGAGGTCCTTGTAGAAGTTCGCGCCGGCCGAGCCCATCCCGCCCGCGTAGAGCGCGAGCAGCGGCCGCAGCTCGTCACGGCAGCTCCCGAGGTCGGGGTCGAACGCGACCGGCACCATCGGCGCGACGTCGAGCTCGCCGAGATCGGGTGCCCGCTTGGCCGAACCCTCCGCGAGCGCCTCGGCGAACGCCGCCGGCTGCTCGGGCGAGTACAGGAAGCGGGATCCAGCCCTCGGCGATCTCGGCCGCGAGCGCGACGTTCCTCGGCCCCATCGCGGCGAGGTAGATCGGGACGTCGGGCCGCAGCGGCCGGACGTTCGGCTTGAGCGCCTTGCCCTCGCCGCCGGGGAGCGGCAGCGGGTAGTTCGGCCCGGGCGAGGTCACCGGCGCCTCGCGGCGGAGCACGCCGCGGACGATGTCGACGTACTCGCGCGTCCGGGCGAGCGGAGCGTCGAACGACGCGCCGTGCCAGCCCTCGGCGACCTGCGGTCCGGAGACGCCGAGCCCCAGCCGCATCCTCCCGCCGCTCAGGTGGTCGAGCGTGAGCGCCGCCATCGCGGCCGCCGCCGGCGACCGGGCCGGCATCTGGAGCACCCCCGCGCCGAGCCCGATCCGGTCGGTGTGCGCCGCGATCCAGGCGAGCAGGACCGCGCCGTCCGACCCCCACGTCTCCGAGGTCCAGACCGAGTCGAATCCCGCGCGCTCGGCCTCGACCGCGAGCTCGGCGACGTCGTGGGGACGCCCCTCCCAGTGCCCGACGTGGATCCCGATCCGCACGCGCGGAGGCTACCCGAGCGCGGGATCTGCGGCGCGGGAGGTCAGCCGCGCGGCGCGATCCGGCGCGACGGAGGGTTCGACGCGGAAGGGCGCCACCGTCGCGAACTCGCGCTCCCCGACCCGCGCGTGGACGAGCGTCCCTTCCTCGCGGGCGTCCTCGGACAGCACCTCGGCGTTGCGGTGGAGCATCGCGGTCACGTCCTCGCGTCCCCACGGGACCAGGATCGTGACGTCCATCGGGAAGCGCGGGAGCGAGCGCTCGACGCGTTCCATCAGCTCGTCGAGCCCCTCGCCGGTCCGCGCGCTGATCGGCACGGCGTCGCCGTCGATGCGTCCGAGCACGCGGGCGCGTTCGGTCTCGGAGAGGCGGTCGATCTTGTTGAGCGCCACCACCTCGGGGATGTGCACCGCGCCGATCTCGGCGAGGACCTCGCGGACGGCGTCGATCTGCTCGATCACGTCGGGCGAGGCCGCGTCGGCGACGTGGACGATCAGGGTCGAGCGCGCGACCTCCTCCAGCGTCGAGCGGAACGCCTCCACCAGCTCGTGCGGGAGCTTGCTCACGAACCCGACCGTGTCCGAGATCGTGGCGGCGCGCCCCGACGGCAGGTCGATCTTCCGCACGGTCGGGTCGAGCGTCGCGAACAGCTGGTTCGCGACCACCACGTCCGAACGCGTGAGGGCGTTCATCAGCGTCGACTTGCCGGCGTTCGTGTAGCCGGTGATCGCGACCTGGGGGATGCCCGAACGCTCGCGGCTCGAACGCTTCACGTCGCGCGTGCGCGCGAGGTCCTTCAGGTCCTTGCGGAGCTTCGAGATCCGGCGCTTGATGTGCTGCCGGTCGACCTCGAGCTTGGTCTCGCCGGGTCCGCGCGTGCCGATGCCGCCGCCGAGCCGGCTCATCGCCTCGCCCCAGCCGCGGAGCCTCGGCAGCAGGTACGTGAGCTGCGCGAGCTCGACCTGCGCCTTGCCCTCGCGGCTGCGGGCGTGCAGCGCGAAGATGTCGAGGATCAGCGCGGTCCGGTCGATCACCTTGACCTTGAGCCGCTCCTCGAGGCTGCGCAGCTGTCCGGGCGTGAGCTCGTCGTCGAGGATCACCGCCTCGGCGCCGCTGCGATGCACCGCGTCGTGCACCTCGTTGATCTTGCCCTTGCCGACGAACGTCGCCGGGTTGGGGTCCTGTCGGGTCTGGAGCACGCGTTCGACGGGCTCCGCGCCGGCCGAGTCCGCGAGCGCCGCGAGCTCGTCCAGGTCGGCCTCCTCGATCCCGCGGCCGACGCCGACGAGCACCGCCTTCTCCGGGACGCGGGGACGCCAGGTCGCGGCGAGCGGCGACTCGAGCGTGCTGGTCTCGTGCGTGCCGCGTGGCTTCGGCTTCGACCGTTCTGCGCCATCAGCGAGCCGTCACGCGAGCGCCCTGCCGATGCGGTCCATCGCCTCGGCGAGCCGGTCGTCGGGGACCGTGAGCGAGAACCGCACGAACCCCTCGCCGCGCTCGCCGTAGCCGCTGCCGGGCGCGACGAACACGCCGGTCGTGTCGAGGAGCCGGTCGGCGAACGAGGCCGACGTGTCGCCCTCGGGCACCGGCGCCCAGACGTAGCACGAGCCGAGCGGCGGCTTGAGCGACCACCCGAGCCCGTTCAGGGTCTCGACGACCAGGTCCCGCCGGCGCTGGTAGGTCGCCCGGAGCTCGTCGAGGTGCTCCGGCGGGCCCTCGAGCGCGGCGATCGCGGCGCGCTGGATCGCGGTGAACTGCCCGCTGTCGAGGTTGGTCTTCACGACGCCGAGCGCGCGGATCGCCTCGGCCGAGCCTGCCGCCCAGCCGATCCGCCAGCCGGTCATGTTGTAGAACTTCGACGCCGAGCCGAACTCGAGCGTGACGTCCTTCGCGCCCGCCGCCTGCAGGGCCGAGGGCGCCACGTACCCGTCGAACGTGATCTCGCTGTACGCGGCGTCGTGCAGCAGGATCAGGTCGTGCTCGCGCGCGAACGCCGTCGCCGCCTCGAACGTCGCCAGGTCGGCCACGGCGGCCGTCGGGTTGCTCGGGAAGTTCAGCCAGATCGCCTTCGTGCGCTCGCTCACCGGGGCCGCCTCGAGATCGGGGAGGAAGCCCGCGTCCTCGGGCATCGGGAGCGAGACCGGCGTGCCGCCGGCGAGCCGGGTCGACACGCCGTACACCGGGTACCCGGGGTCGGGGATCAGCGCCTCGTCCCCCGGGTCGACGAACGCGAACGCGATGTGGCCGATCCCCTCCTTCGAGCCGATCATCGCCATGACCTCGGTCTCGGGGTCGAGCTCGACGCCGAAGCGGCGGCCGTACCAGGCGGCGACCGCCTGACGGAACTCGAGCGAGCCGTAGTAGCTCGGGTAGCGGTGCGTCGAGGGGTCGAGCACGGCCTCGCGCATCGCCTCGACGACGTGCTCGGGCGTCGGCAGGTCGGGGTCGCCGACGCCGAGCGAGATCACGTCGACGCCCTCCGCGCGCTTGGCGGCGAGCTTGCGGTCGAGCTCGGCGAACAGGTACGGCGGCAGCGACTCGACGCGCTTGGCGACCCTCAACCCGCGACCGCCCCCAGCCACGACGGGTCGACGACGCCCTCGGCGACGCGGACGGCGGGACCGGTGAGCAGGACCTCGTCGCCCTCGAGCCGTTCGATCTGCAGGACCCCGCCGGGGAACCGCGCGGGCGCCTTCGCGGGGACCAGGCCCGCCTCGTTCGCGGCCACGACCGCGGCGCAGGCGCCCGTGCCGCACGCCATCGTCTCGCCGGCGCCGCGCTCCCAGACCCGGACCTTCACGCCGTCGCCCTGGACGGCGACGAACTCGACGTTGGTCCGCTCGGGGAAGCGCTCGTCGCGTTCGACCATCGGGCCGATGCGATGGACGTCGACGTCGTCGGGGTCCTCCTCGACGAACAGGACCAGGTGCGGGTTGCCCATCGACAGCGCGGTCGCCTTGTAGCTGCGCCCGTCGACCTCGAACGGCTCGCCCACGAACGGCTCGTCCGGATCGCCGGTCATCGGCAGCGCCCCGCGCGCGAACCGCGCCGGCCCCATCCCGACGGTGACCGAGCCGACCGCGCCGTCCTCGACGTGGAGCGCGAGCGTCTTGATGCCCGAACGCGTGCCGACGCGGATCTCGGTGCGATCGACCAGGCCGCGGTCGAACACGAGCTTGCCCAGGCAGCGGATCCCGTTGCCGCACATCTGCGCCTGGCTGCCGTCGGAGTTGCGGTGGTCCATGAAGAAGTCGGCGTCGTCGGACGGCGCGACGCGGATCACGCCGTCGGCGCCGATCCCGAACCGGCGGTCGCACAGCCGGCGAGCGAGCTCCTCGCCGAGCTCGAACCGGCCCTCGACGTCCTCGAGCAGGACGAAGTCGTTGCCCGTCCCGTGGTACTTCCAGAACCGGAGCTCATCCATCCGCGGTCTCCAGGTATGAGCGCGATGACGTCCTCGACGAGCGGCTCGGCCCCGGCCTCCCCCGCCTCGAACCAGCGGATCCTCGGGTCCCGCCGGAAGAAGGCGAGCTGCCGGCGCGCGAGCGCCCTCGTGCGCTTCACCGTGCCCGCGATCGCCGCGTCGAGCGTGAGCTCGCCGGCGAGGTGACGGGCCAACTCAGCGTACCCGATGGCCTGGGCCGAAGTGAGCCAGGCACCGAACCCGCGATCCACGAGCCCGCGAACCTCGTCGAGCCACCCGCGTTCGAGCATCTCGGCGACGCGGTCCTCGATCCGGGTTCGGAGCACCGGGGCCGGCATCGAGATCCCCGCCGCCCGGACCCGATCGGGCTCGTAGACGTCCCAGCCCTGCGGCGAAGCTCGAGAACGGCTGGCCGGTGAGCTCGGCGACCTCGAGCGCCCGCACGGTGCGCCGGACGTTCCCCGGCTCGATCTTCGCCGCCGCGGTGGGGTCGGACGCGGCGAGGCGCTCGTGGAGGCCGGCCGCCCCGACCACCGCGGCCTCGGCCTCGGAGATCCCTGCGGGTGTCCGGGTCGGTCCCGGGGAAGTCGAGGTCGTCCACCACCGCCCGCTCGTACAGGGCCGAACCGCCCACGAGCAGCACCCGCCGCCCGCGCGAGCGGATGCCCTGCGACCGCGGCTCCCGAGCCAGCTCCTGGTAGCGAGCGACGCTGAACGGACTCGGACGGCTCGGCGACGTCGAGGAGGTGGTGCGGGACCCGGGCTCGCTGCTCGGCGGTCGGCTTGGCCGTGCCGACGTCCATCCCGCGGTACACGAGCATCGAGTCGACCGAGACGATCTCGGCGCCGAGGCGTTCGGCGACGGCGATCGCGGCCTCGGTCTTGCCCGAGGCGGTCGGGCCGACGAGCGCGAGGAGCGGCGGTTCGGCGCCGGATGGCGCGGCCATCACCCGACGGCGGCCGGCTCCCGCTGTTCCGGGGCTACCGCTCGCGCGTTCGCGCTCGCTCCTGAGCCGCCCCCCGCGAGCTCGCCGTCGAGGTGGTGGGGGTGAGCGCCGACGATCCGAACGTCGAGGAACGTCCCGGGGGCGTGCTCGCCCCCGACGTGCACGACGCGGTTGCCCCGCGTCCGGCCGCGCGCGCCGCCCTTGCGCCCGAGCCCCTCGATCAGCACCTCCGCGGACGAGCCGACCTGCTCGCGCATCCGTTCGAGCGCGATCGCCTCCTGGAGCGCGACCAGCCGGTCGAACCGCTCCTGGACCACCGGCTTGGCGAGCTGGTCGTCCATCTCCGCGGCCCGCGTCCCCGGCCGGGGCGAGTACTGGAACGTGTACGCCTGGTCGAAGCGGGCCCGCCGAACGACGTCGAGCGTGTCCTCGAAGTCCTGCTCGGTCTCGCCGGGGAACCCGACGATGATGTCGGTGCTCACCGCGATGTCCGGGATCGCGTCACGGATCCGTTCGAGCCAGCCCAGGTAGCGCTCGCGCCGGTACGAGCGACGCATCGCCTTGAGCACCCGGTCCGAACCCGACTGCAACGGGAAGTGGATGTGCTCGCACACCTTGTCGCTCTCGGCCATCGCGTCGATCACGTCGGGCGTGAAGTCGTGCGGGTGCGGGCTCGTGAACCGGATCCGGCGGAGCCCGTCGACCTCGTTCACCGCGCGGAGCAGGTCGGCGAACAGCGGCCGTCGCGCCGAGTCCGGCACGGTCAGGTCGCGGCCGTACGTGTTGACGTTCTGGCCGAGCAGCGTGATCTCGACCACGCCCTGGCGCGCGAGTCCCTGGACCTCGGCCAGCACGTCGCCGATCGGGCGCGAGAGCTGCGGACCCGCGCACGAGCGGCACGATGCAGAACGTGCACGCGTTGTCGCACCCCACCGCGATCGAGACCCAGGCGTGGTGCGCGACCTCTCGGAGGGCGGGCAGGGCGCTCGGGAAGATCTCGGTCTGCTCGCGGACGTCGAGCTGCGGGCCCTCGGTGTCGGCGCGATGCAGCAGGTCGAGCAGCCCCGGGCAGGGCGTGGGTGCCGACCACCACGTCGACCCACGGCGCGCGTTCGCGGATCGTGCCGCCGTCCTTCTGCGCGAGGCATCCGGCCACGACGATCCGCATCCGCGGGTTCGCCTGCTTCAGCGGCCGGAGGTGCCCGAGGTTGCCGTAGAGGCGGTTGTCCGCGTTCTCGCGGATCGCGCACGTGTTGAACACGACGACGCTGGCGTCGGCGGCCTCCTCGGTGGGCACGTACCCGTCGGACGTGAGCAGGCCGGCGATCCGCTCGGAGTCGTGCTCGTTCATCTGGCACCCGAAGGTGCGGAGCAGGTACCGCCGCTCGGCCATGACCCTCAGGCTACCCTCGCGCCCGCCTCACTTGGCGTACTCGACCGAACGCGTCTCGCGCACGACCGTGATCTTGATCTGCCCGGGGTACTGCAGCTCCTCCTCGACCTGCTTGGCGATGTCGCGCGCCATCACCTGCGCCGAGAGGTCGTCGATGTCCTCGGGCTTGACCATCACGCGGACCTCCCTACCGGCCTGCATCGCATAGACCTTCTCGACGCCCGGGTAGCCCGTGCAGATCTCCTCGAGGCGTTCGAGGCGCTTGATGTAGGTCTCGAGGCTCTCGCGGCGGGCTCCGGGCCGGCCGCCCGAGATCCCGTCGGCGATCTGCGCGATCACCGCCTCGATCGTGCGCTGCTCGACCTCGCCGTGATGCGTCTCGATGCAGTGGACGACCTCGGGCGACTCCTTCATCCGCCGGGCGATCTCGGCGCCGATGATCGCGTGCGAGCCCTCGACCTCGTGGGTCACCGCCTTGCCGATGTCGTGGAGCAGCGCGCCGCGCTTGGGGATCGTCGGGTCGATGCCCAGCTCGGCGGCGATCGCCGCGGCGATGTGCGCGGACTCGACGAGGTGCTTGAGGACGTTCTGCCCGTACGACGTCCGGAACTGCAGGCGCCCGAGCAGCCGGATCATCTCGGGGTGCACGTCGGTGATCCCCGTGTCGAGCACCGCCTCCTCGCCCGCGCGCTTGATCTGCTCGTCGATCTCCTTCTGCGAGCGCTCGAACGTCTCCTCGATCCGCGCCGGGTGGATCCGCCCGTCCTGCACGAGCTTCTCGAGCGTGAGCCGGGCGATCTCGCGCCGGACGGGGTCGAAGCTCGAGAGCACCACCGCCTCGGGCGTGTCGTCGATGATCAGGTTCACCCCGGTCGTGGCCTCGAACGCGCGGATGTTCCGGCCTTCGCGTCCGATGATGCGGCCCTTCATGTCCTCGCTCGGCAGCGAGAACACCGAGACCGTCGACTCGCTCGTCTGCTCGGAGGCCACCCGCTGGATCGCGATCGTCACGATCTTGCGGGCGCGCTCCTCCCCCTCCTCCCGGGCGCGCTGCTCGATCTCGCGCACGGTGGCCATCGCCTCGCGCTTGGCCTCGTCGACCACCTGCGTGCGGAGCGCCTCCTTGGCCTCGGACGCCGTGAGCCGCGCGATCTTCTCGAGCGCGGCCCGATGCTGGATCGCCGAATGCTCGAGCTGCTCGCGGACCAGCGCGAGCTTGCGGTCGCGATCGTCCAGCTCCTCCGCCCGCCGGTCGGCCTCGTCGACCTTGCGGTCGACGGATCGCTCCTTCTGCGTCAGGCGTTCCTCTTGGCGCTTGATCTCGTCGCGCCGGGTCCGGACGTCCTCCTCGGTGTCGCGCCGGAGCGCGCCGATCTCGTCCTTCGCCTCGACCAGGGCCTCGCGCGTGAGGCGTTCGGCCTCGCGCTCAGCCTCCAGGATCACCTTCTGGGCTCTGCCCTCGGCGCTCTCGGCCTGCGACCTGGCCACCGCCTTGCGGATGACGAAGCCGATCGCGACGCCGAGCACCAGGGCAACCACCCCAACGACCACCGGTACCATCGGTTCACCGCCTCTGTTCCGAAGACACGGAACAGCCAACCGAGGCCCATCGGGCATTGTTCGGCCGTGCGACCGAAGGATGCGGACTAGAGCGATGCCGGGGCCAACGGCCCCGCTCGCCCTCCGATCCGGTGTGCTCCCTGTGACGTCTGGTTTCTCAAGGTTTCAGGCACGGTTGAACGTTGACCAACGGATGAACCTCGTACGAACAGAGCCTACGGCGTGCGCTCATGAGAGGCAAGGGTGGCGGGTTCGGCCCGCCGCCTCGGGGCTCAGCCGTGCTGCCCGTCGAGGCCGAGGGCCGCCCTGGCCGCCTCCCGACACGTGCCTCCGTCGTAGCCGCGCCGAGCCAGGAACCCGACCAGCCGCTGGTACGCCACCTCGGGACGCAGGCTGGTGAGCCGGCGAGCGCGGTCGGTGGCTACCTCGAGCGCGCGCATGCTCTCGTCGCCGTCGAACCCCGCGAGCGTCGCGTCGATCGTCTCTCGCGACACGCCCTTGGCCGCGAGCGCACCGGCGACGGCCCGGCGGCCGCTCCCCCGGACCTTCAGGTGGTGGTCGGCGAGCTCTCGCGCGAACGCGCCGTCGTCGAGCAGCCCGACCTCCTCGAGACGGTCGAGCTCCGAGGACACCTCGGCGTCCTCGAACCCGGCGTGGCGCAACCGCGACTCGAGCTCGCGCCGCGCTCGCGGCCGGACTGCGAGCAGCCGCAGCGCCCGTTCGTGGCAGTCGAGCGGCTGCTCGGACGGTGCGCTTGGTCGCCATGGTGATGTGAGGACGCCGGGGGTCGAGCGGGCCTTCCCCTAACCCGCCCGTGCCCCCGTCGTCTCACGCTCCTTGTCGGCCTTGATCGCCGCCTTCGGAGCAGTCTGCTCGTCGGTCACCACGAGATCGGGAACGACCTCGATGGGCGTCTCGTCGCCCTCGGCGCCGAACGCCGTCAGGCCGACCGCCTCGCGCACCCGGCGTTCGAGCTCGGTCGCGATGTCGGTGTGCTCGGCCAGGAACTGCCGCGCGTTCTCGCGACCCTGTCCGAGCTGGTCGCCCTCGTACGTGAACCAGGCGCCGCTCTTCTTGACGATCTCGAGATCGACGCCGACGTCGAGGAGGCTCCCCTCCTTGGAGATGCCGACCCCGTACATGATGTCGAACTCGCACTGGCGGAACGGCGGCGCCACCTTGTTCTTCACGACCTTGACGCGCGTGCGCGAGCCGACCACGTCGGTCCCGTCCTTGAGGTTCTCGATCTTCCGCACGTCCAGCCGGATCGAGGAGTAGAACTTCAGCGCGCGGCCGCCCGGGGTCGTCTCGGGGTTGCCGAACATCACGCCGATCTTCTCGCGGAGCTGGTTGATGAAGATCGCCGTGGTGTCGAACCGCGAGAGCGTGCCCGAGAGCTTCCGCATCGCCTGCGACATCAGCCGCGCCTGCAGGCCGACGTGGGTGTCGCCCATCTCGCCCTCGATCTCGGCCCGTGGCACGAGCGCCGCCACCGAGTCGATCACGACCACGTCGAGCGCGCCCGAGCGCACGAGCATGTCGGCGATCTCGAGCGCCTGCTCGCCGGAGTCCGGCTGGGAGACCAGGAGCTCGTCGATGTTCACGCCGAGCCGCTGCGCGTACGTCGGGTCGAGCGCGTGCTCGGCGTCGATGAACGCGGCGATCCCGCCGTGGTTCTGGGCCTCGGCGATGATGTGGAGGCAGACGGTGGTCTTGCCCGAGCCCTCGGGCCCGAACACCTCGACGACGCGCCCGCGTGGGATCCCGCCCACGCCCAGCGCGATGTCGAGCGCGAGCGACCCCGACGGGATCACCGAGATGCCGGCGCCCATCGGGTGCTCGCCGAGCTTCATCACCGCGCCCTTGCCGAACTGCTTCTCGATCTGCGTGAGCGTGACGTCGAGCATCTTGTCCCGGTCGTCCATCCGCGAAGCCTCCTTCGTGTTCCTCGCCCACCCCGCGACCGCGTCGGTGAGCTCCTCGTCGAGGGAGGGCCGCACGCTACCGCGAGGGTCTGACAAGGATTACACCCCTGTAGTTCGAACCGTGCAACCCCGCAGACGCTACTCGAACAGGTGTTCGAGGTCAAGCACGTCGGTCGAGCTCCGGATCACTCGTCGCGATCGGTCGCCGCGCGACCCTGTCACCCCGCGAGCGGGAAGACCCCGATCGGCTCGTAGACGGGCGCGGGCCGGCGGAGGTGGCTGCGGAACAGCACGATCCGGTCGATCTCGAACGGCTGGCTCTCGAACGCGACCTCGAGCGGCTCGAGCCCCACCGGCGGGTCGAACCGCGCGAGGGTCAGGTGCGGCGTGAACGCGCGCTTCTCGGGCGCGAACTCGCGCGCGAGCGCCTCGTCCAGGTCGGCGGCCAGGCGTTCGAGCCTCCGGCGGCATCGTCGAGCCCGGCCCACAGGACGCGCGCCGTGCGGGCCTTCGGGAACGCGCCGAGCCCCTCGACCCGCGTCGTGAACGGCGCGTGCCGGCCGGCGACACCCGAGATCGTCTCGGGCACCCACTCGACCAGCCGCGGCCAGGTGGACCCGAGGAACTTCACGGTCACGTGCTGGTTCTCGAGCGGCACCCACCTGGCCTTGGGGAACCGCTCGCGGAGCGGGGTCACCGACTCGGCCAGCGCGCCGCGGACCTGCTCCGGGATCTCGACCGCGGCGAACAGGCGGAGCGGCTTCGCCTCCGGACGCGAGGCGCGATCGCGAGCCATCAGTTCCGCATCCGGGAGCGGGAGGCCGAGCAGGTGCCGCCGGAGGAGGTCGAGCGCCGCCATCTCGGAGAAGCGCCGGACGAGCTCGCGGTCGTACGGCCAGCGGAAGCCGTGCTGGTGCGCGGTCCCCTCGGCGTCGAGCGCGATCCAGACCTGCCCGGGTTCGGCGCCGCCGTGACGCTCGGGGCCGGCCGCACCCGTGAGCGCCACCGCGAGATCGGCGCCGAACACCCGGCGCGCGCCCGCGGCCATCTCGGCCGCGCACTCGCGGCTCACCGGCCCCGGCCCCTCGAGCGTGGCCGCCGAGACCCCGAGGATCGACCGCTTGGCCTCGAGCGAGTACGTCACGGCCGAACCCAGGAAGTAGGACGAGGCGCCCGGCACCGCGGTGATCCGCTCGCCGAGGCCGCCGCCCGTGAGCGACTCGGCGCAGGCGATCGTCAGCCCGCGCTCGGCGAGGAGCCGCCCGACCACGGCCTCGAGCGGCTCGTCGCCCGACCCGTACACGTGGTCGCCCAGCCGCTCGCGCACCCGTTCCTCGAGCGGGTCGAGCAGGGCGTTCGCCTCCTCGGCCGAACCCTTCGCGGTCAGCCGAACGTGCACCTCGCCCCCGCCGGCGAGGTAGGCGACGGTCGGGTTCGAGGATGCGTGGAACAGGTCGTCCAGGAGCTCGGAGATCCGCGACTCGGCCAACCCGTACACCCGGAGCGTCCGCGAGACGAGCGACGCGGGACCGGCGAGCGCCGAGAGCTCGGGCAGGATCGTGCCCTCCATCATCTCCCGCATCTCCGAGGGGACGCCCGGGATCGCGTACACGGTCGCGCCGCCGATCGAGACCACGAGCCCGGGCGCGGTGCCTCGCTCGGGCGTGATGGAGCGGCCGCCCTCGGGGACGTCGGCCTGCGCGAGGTTGGACTCGGGCATGTCGCGGCCGCGGACGCGGAACCGGTCGCGGAGCGCGTCCTCGATCTCGGCGTGGCGGACGAGCCGCGCGCCCGCCGCTTCCGCCAGCGCCGGCCGGGTCACGTCGTCCTGCGTCGGCCCGAGCCCGCCGGTCACGATCACGACGTCGGCCCGCGAGGTCGCCAGCGACGATCGCCTCGACGATGCGCGGTTCGTTGTCGCCGACCACCTGATGGTGCAGCACGTCGATGCCGAGCTCCGCGAGCCGCTCCGACATCCACCGCGCGTTCGTGTTGGCGATCTGCCCGATGAGCAGCTCGGTCCCGACCGCGACGATCTCGGCCCTCACGGGCGGGATCAGCCTCCCGGCGGCGAGGGCTCGTCGTAGCTGAAGGTGTCCTCCCACGGTTCGCCCGTCTTGCCGGGGAACCCGTAGTCGACGCCGCTCACGATGACGTGCGCCGTGTTGCCCTCGGACAGACGGACGGTGATCGAGTTCGACGCGTCGAACGAGCGCCCCTCGCCCGCCCGAAGCTGGAAGGACTCCGGGTCGCCGGCGTCGGCCACGATCGTGACCTCGACCGGACGCTGCGCCTCGACGGCCACGCTGATCGGGCGACCGATCTCGACGCCGCCCGCGACGCATGGTGCCGGTCGCTCCCGACAGGTTGGCCGGCGGCGGCGCGGGCCTGCGAGCCGAGAGCACGCCGAACGCCGCCGCGAGCACCAGCACCGTCGCCGTGACGAGGATCCACAGGCGATGGTCGTCACGGCGGCGTCGGGCGCCCAGCACCGGTTCGGACCGGACCGGCGGGGGCACGACGACCACCTCGTCGTCCCGGCCCAGGTCGGCCTCGTACATCGCGATGACCTTGTCCGGGGACAGCCGGAGGTAGGTGGCGTAGGTCCGCAGGCACCCGCGCACGTGGACGTCACCCAGGAGCAGATGGAAGTCCTCGGCCTCGATCGCCTCGAGGAACTCGCGCCGCACGCGCGTGTCGCGTGCCGCCTCCTCCAACGTCACGCCGCGCGCCTCGCGCACCTTTCGGAGCGCGGGGCCCACGCTGACGGTCGTTCGCTGCAAAGAACCTCCCGGCCGGGTCGCGGCATCCTAACGGAGGACTCGCGAAGCCGGGCGCGGGCCCGGCCGCGCGCGTGGCTGCCCGCGCCGAGATGGACGGCCTAGGGCCAAGGACGGATGTTGCCGGCCGGCGCGGGGGATATCGTCTGGACCGCCGAGACGACGAACGAGGACCCGGATGAGCGCCGTCACCGTTCCCATCAGCTTCTCCTCCCCCTCGGCGTTCGCCGTCGCCAAGATGCCGCGATCCTCCGTGCTCGAGCTCGAGCGCCGCGTTCGGTTCCTCGTCGTGAGCGGCCGCCAGGACGACGGCCTGTGGGGACCGATCGGTGCGTTGTGGCTCTCCGACGACGGGGCGAGGGGCGGGTTCCTGGTCAACCCCTACGCGCTGTGGAACGGGAGCGAGATCGCGCGCAGCTACCGGAGCGCGCAGAAGCGCGGGTGGCGGCCGGAGGCGATCTTCGACTACTGGTCCGAGGAGATCTGGCGAGGGCCGTACTCGATCGACGAGGAGCAGGGCGTGGAGACCCTGGCGCTGCTGGCCGACCTCGTCAACGCCCTGTAGCGCGAACGACCAGACGTACGAGCCTCGCGCGACGCGCCCTAGCCGGTGCGGGCGGAGCGGGACTCCTCCCACTCCTCCGGCGTCACGAGCACGTCGCGCGCCTTCGAACCGAGCGAGGGCCCGACGATCCCGCGGTCCTCCATCAGGTCCATCAGCCGCCCCGCACGCGCGAACCCGACCTTCAGCTTGCGCTGCAGCATGCTCGTCGACCCGAGCTGCGAACGGATCACCAGCTCGGCCGCCTGCTCGAGCAGGTCGTCGTCGCCCCCGAGCCCGCCGTTCTGCTCGCCCTCGACCGGCGGCTTGCCCAGGCCCTCGACGCTCATCGCGTACTCGGCGGCGCGCTGGTCCCGGACCCACTCCCCCACCGCGTGGATCTCCTTCTCCGTCACCCACGCCGCCTGCAGGCGGGTCGGCTTGGAGGCCGAGGACGGCGAGAACAGCAGGTCGCCGTGCCCGACGAGCTTCTCCGCGCCGTTCATGTCCAAGATCACGCGCGAGTCGGCCTGGCTCGAGGTCATGAGCGCGATGCGGCTCGGGATGTTCGCCTTGATCAGGCCGGTGACGACGTCGACGCTCGGGCGCTGGGTCGCGACGACCAGGTGGATCCCCACGGCGCGCGCCATCTGCGCGATCCGGCAGATCGCGTCCTCGACGTCCCTCGGCGCGACCATCATCAGGTCGGCGAGCTCGTCGATCACGACCAGCAGGTACGGGAAGTCGGTGACGCGATCCTCCTGCCCCGGCGGGATCCGCAGCGTCCCCTCCTCCATCCCCGCGCGGTAGCCGTCGATGTCGCGGACGCCCACCATCGCGAGCAGCTCGTAGCGCTGCTCCATCTCGCGCACGACCCAGGCGAGCGCCTCGGCGGCGCGCTTGGGGTGCACGATCACCGGGACGAGCAGGTGCGGCAGGTCGGCGAAGTGCACGAGCTCGACCCGCTTGGGGTCGACGAGGACGAGCTTGACCTCGTCGGGGTCGGCGCGCATCAGGATCGAGGTGATGAACGAGTTGATCAGGCTCGACTTGCCGGCGCCCGTGGCCCCGGCGATCAGCACGTGCGGCATCTGCGTGAGGTTCACGAGCTGCGCGCGTCCGTGGACGTCCTTGCCGAGCGCGACCGCCAGCGGGTGTTCGTCGTCGATCGCGGTCTTCGAACGCAGGATGTCGCCGAGCATCACGAAGTCGCGGACCTTGTTGGGCACCTCGACGCCGATCGCGGACCGGCCCGGGATCGGCGCGATGATCCGCACGTCGGGCGTCGCGAGCGCGTACGCGATGTCGTCGGCGAGCGAGAGCACCTTGTTGACCTTCGTGCCCGCCTCGACCTCGACCTCGTACAGCGTCACGGTCGGCCCGCGGTGCGCCGCCACGACGTGGGCCGGCACGCCGAACGTGTGGAAGGTGCGTTCGAGCGCGGCCTTCTGGTGCTCCTCGTCGCGCTCGCTCGAGGCCGACGGGGGCGAGGTACGGAGCAGCTCGAGCGGCGGGAGCTCGTACGGCCCGCCGCCGGTCGGCCGGACCAGCTCGGGCACCTCGATCTCCTCGGGCTCCTCCTCCGGTTCGTCGTCCTCGGGCAGCTCGACCAGCGCGAAGTCGTCGCTCGTGTGCACGATCCGCGGCTCGGCGACCTCGTCCTCCTCGTCCTCCTCTTCCTCGTCCTCGATGCACCTCGTCGTCGTCCTCGCGGGTGAACGCGTCGACGATCCGGTCCCAGATCGCCGAGAGCGGGGTGCCGGTGAAGATCAGGAGGCCGAGCAGCACGGCGCCGCCCCACACGATCGCGACACCGATCCCGGAGACCAGCTTGCCGAGCGGCCACGAGGCCAGCGCCCCCGTGATCCCGGCCGCGCCGCTCAGGCGGTCGTACCCGCCGAACGGCCGGGGGTTCCCGTGCCACAGCGAGATCAGGGCCAGCACGCCGACGGCAGCGATCGCGAACCCGATGAACATCCGCAACCGCTCCTGCTCGGCGGCGCCGCGGAGCAGGACCAGCCCCCAGTACAGGGCGAGGATCGGGAAGACGACGGCCGCGATGCCGAACGATGGCGTGCAGGAGCCAGTCCAGACCCCGGCCGACCGGCCCGGCCGCCCGAACCACAGCCCCAGGATCGCGAGGAGCGCGAGCACGACGAGACCGATCCCGAGGGCGTCGCGGGCCCAGGGACGGAGGTGGCTCCTGACCGAGGGCCGCTTGCTCGTCTTCTTGCCGCGGCCCTTCGTGGTGCTCGCCAACTACACCTCCACGATCACGGGCAGGATCACGGGCTTGCGCTGCGTGACCTCGTAGAAGTACTTGCCGAGGACCCGCCGGATGTTCTGCTCGAGCACCCCGCGGTCGACCACCTCGGCCTCGGCGCTGTCCTTGAGGGAAAGCATGACGCGTTCGCGCGCCTCTTCAAGGATGTCGCCCGAGGTCTCGTCGAACACGAACCCGCGGTTCACGATGTCCGGGCCCGAGAGCACCTGCCCGTGGTGCCCGTCGACCGCCACGACGACCACCACCACGCCGTCGGCCGAGAGCTTGCGCCGGTCCCGCAGGACCACCTCGCCCACGTCGCCGATCCCGAGCCCGTCGACCAGGGTCATCCCGGCCGGGGCCCGTTCGATCACGTGCACCTTCTCCCCCACCTCGACCACGTCGCCGTCCTCGCAGATCAGCACGTGGTCGGCGGCGATGCCGACCTCGGTCGCGATCTTGGCGTGGTGCGCGAGGTGACGCCGCTCGCCGTGGATCGGGATGAACCACCGTGGGCGCACCAGCGAGAGCATCAGCCGGAGCTCCTCGGCGGCCGCGTGGCCGCTCGCGTGCACCGGGTACGCGGGCAGGTGGAACACGTCCGCGCCGGTCCGGTACAGCCCGTCGATCACGCGGTGGATCGCCGGCTCGTTGCCCGGGATCAGGCTCGACGAGAGCACCACGCTGTCGCCCGCCTTCAGCTTGACCCACTTGTGCTCGCGCGCGGCCATCAGGCTGAGGGCCGAGAAGGGCTCGCCCTGCGAGCCGGTGCAGACGACGACCACCCGGGAGGGATCTCGGTGCTCGACCTCCTCGATCGGGATCACGTCGCCCTCGGGCACGTGCAGGATCCCGAGCTGCCGGGCCGCCTCCACGCTCTGGAGCATCGAGCGGCCGAGGAACGCGACCACGCGCTCGTCCGAGCGAGCGGCGTTCACGACCTGCTGGATCCGGTGGATGTGGCTCGAGAAGCACGCGACCACGACCAGCTGCGGCGCCCGCGAGATGATGTCCTGCAGCACCGGGCCGACGCTCCGCTCGCTGTCGGTGTACCCGGACTCCTCGGCGTTGGTGGAGTCGCTCATCAGCAGGTGGACGCCGCGGCCCGCCTCCTCGGCGAGCGCGTGCAGGTCGGTGGCCCGCCCGTCCAGCGGCGTCTGGTCGATCTTGAAGTCGCCCGTGTGCAGGATCGATCCGTACGGCGTCTCGATCACGACCGCCATGCCGTCCGGGATCGAGTGCGTGACGCGGAGGAACCGCATCGAGAACGGGCCGGCGACCGCCGCCTCGCCGGGCGTGACCTGGCGGAACTCGGCGCGGTCGCGGACCTGGTGCTCCTCGAGCTGGCCCTCGAGCAGCGCGAGCGTGAACGCCGTCCCGTAAGACGGGGATCGGGTCGCCCTCGAACTCGCGCAGCAGGTACGGGAGGGCGCCGATGTGGTCCATGTGCCCGTGCGTCAGCACGATCGCCTCGACGTCGTCGAACCGCTCGCGCACGTACTCGAAGTCCGGCAGGACCAGGTCGATGCCGGGCATCTCGGCGTGCGGGAAGGACAGGCCGACGTCGACGATCAGGATCCGGCCGTCGAGCTCGACGCAGGCCATGTTGCGCCCGACCTCGCCGACCCCCCCGAGGAAGACGACGCGCGCCGGACCGGCGGGGTCAGAGGAGCCCGGCATCCACCAGGGCCTTGTGGATCCGCTCGCGTTCCTCCGACGTGGCCGGCACGAGCGGGAGGCGCGGCGGTCCGACCGGGAGCCCGATCATCCCGAGCGCGGTCTTGACCGGGATCGGGTTCGAGGTGATGAACAGCGCGTTGAACAGCGGCGTGAGCTCCTCGTGGATCTTGCGCGCCGCCGGGATGTCGCCCGCGTCGATCAGGTCGCACATCTGGCGGATCCGTCCGCCCACGAGGTGGCCCGCCACCGAGACGACCCCGACCGCGCCCAGGCACATGTAGCCGAACGTGGCCCAGTCGTCGCCGCTGTACACCTCGAAGTCGGGCGAGACCTCCGAGATCAGCCGCGAGATCCACTGGAAGTCGCCGGTGGAGTCCTTCACGCCGACGATGTTCGGGACCTCGGCGATCCGCAGCAGCGTGTCGTGCTCGATCCGCGTCCCGGTGCGCCCGGGGATGTTGTAGGCGACGACCGGGATCGAGACGGCGTTCGCGACCTGCGTGAAGTGCTCGAGCAGCCCTCGCTGCGGGGGCTTGTTGTAGTACGGCGTCACGAGCAGCAGCCCGTCGGCGCCGAGCTCCTCGGCCTCGCGCGAGAGCTCGAGCGTCTCGGCGGTGTTGTACGTGCCGGTGCCGCACAGGACCTTGCCCTTGCCCTTGGCGACGTCGATGACCGCCTCGAACAGGTCTAGCTTCTCGCGGTGGGTGAGCGTCGGGGACTCGCCCGTCGAGCCCGCGATCACCAGGGAGTCGGAGCCGCGCTCGTACAGGTGCGCGGCGAGCGAGCGTGCGGCATCCAGGTCGAGCCCGTGATCGTCGCGGAAGGGTGTGACCATGGCGGTGACGACCGCCCCGAACCTACCGGCCATGCTGCCTCCTCACTCCGGTGCGGCGTGTTCCACGGTCCGCACGATAACCACATCTGCCACATGTTGCACATGTCGTTCAGGGGTGTCCAGAGGGTGCCGAGCAACGTCGTGCAGCTGCGGAAGGGGCGTCGCTCGTGCCTCCGGCATCTCCTGCGGCTCCTGTTCGAGCTCCGGCTCTCGTGCTCGGCCGGGGCGGTTGGCCCGCCCGGCTCGGGCGGAGGGCGCCGCTATCCTAGCCAGCATGCCGCGCATCTACACCAAGACCGGCGACGACGGCACGACCGGGCTCCTCTACGGGGGCCGGGTCTCCAAGGCCGATCTCGTGCCCGAGGCGTGCGGCACCCTCGACGAGGCGGTCGCGGTGCTCGGGCTCGCGAGGGCGCACGCGGCCGACCCCGCGCTCTCGGACGAGCTGCTCGGGCTGCAGCGGGAGCTGTTCGTGGTCGGCGCCGACCTCGCGACCAACCCGGACCAACGAGCCAAGCTCGAACCCGGCGTGTCCCTGGTCTCCCCAGAGATGGTCGCGCGGCTGGAGTCGCGGATCGACGAGCTCGTCCTGGCCCACCCCCTGCCGAACGCGTTCATCGTCCCCGGCGCGAACCCCGTCTCGGCCTTCCTCGACCTCGCGCGCAGCACGATCCGCCGCGCCGAGCGGCGCGTGGTCGAGCTCCGCGAGTCCGGCGCCGTGGTGAACGAGGACGCGTTCCGCTACCTGAACCGGCTCTCGGACGCGTTGTTCGTCCTCGCGCGCGTCGCGGCGGGCGAGGCGGAGCCGATCAGCCGGACCGACGAACCGCTCGGCTAGGCGGTTCGGACGAACGCGCCGAAGTTGTCGGCGCCGAACAGCAGGACCAGCAGCCCGATGTCGTCCACCGTGATGCCGTCGAGCTTCACGTCGAACGTCGCCTGCTCCCCCGCCGCCACGGGCGCGCTGTCCACGACCTCGACGTCGATCTCGTGGCCGTCGACCGCGTCCTCGACGTAGAGGCCGGGGGGATCGAGATCGTGTTCGGAGTCGTTCTCGACCGCGAGCGTCCCGTCGCTCCCGTCGAGGTCGAGCGTCACGAGCAGGCCCTCGTTCGCGTACTCGTAGGTCGCGGTCCCGGGGGCGCCGGTGAAGGTCTGGGCCGGGGTCGGGGCCTGGCTGGTCGTGCTCGGACCCGTCGACGCGGTCGATCCGTTCCCTCCGTCGTCGCCTCCGGTGCAGGCCCCGAGCGCGATCGCGAGGCACAGGAGCGCGACGAGACGACCGGTAGGCTTCATGGGTCGCGGCATGCTACACGACCCGCCGCAGGAGGAAGACCCACGTGAGGACGCTCGAACTGCGACGCCACGCGCGCCGTGACCCGACGGCCGACCGGCTGTCGCAGGAGGGGCGCGCGCAGGCGCAGTCGGTGGGCGCGACGCTCGCGGGCGGCTACACGATGGTCTTCATCTCCCCCGCCGAGCGAGCGGCCGAGACCGTCGCGTGGCTCCTGCGCGGTCTCGGCGAGCAGCTCCCGGCCCATGCCGTCGTCCCGGGCCTGGCCGCGCAGGACAACGACGGGTCGCCGCTCGCGATGGCCGGCGTCGTCGCGGCGCTGCTCGACGCCGTCCCCGAGGGCGAGCGCGGGCTCGCGATCTCGCACACGCCGCTGATCGAGCGCGCCGTGCTCGGTCTCACGGCCGCCGAGATCGAGCCGCTCGCCGAGTGCGAGGGGGTCCTGCTCTCCAAGGCGACCGACGACGACCCCGTCGAGGTCGGCGAGCTGCGGCTGCGATAGCCGGCGTGGACGTCTCGATCCCGCTCGCCGCGTTCGGGCTCGGCGTCGCCCTGGGGGCGTCGCCCGGACCCGTCCAGCTGCTGCTGTTCTCCGAGGCGTCGCGCGGCGGCGCCGGACGCGGGCTTCGGGCCATGGCCGGCGCGAACGCGACGTTCGGCCTGATGATGCTGCTGCTTGCCGCGGGGCTGTCCTCGCTCGAGCCGGGCGAGACGTTCCTGCGCGTCGTCAAGGTGATCGGTGGGGCGTTCCTCGTGTTCCTCGCCGTGGACGCGATCCGGGAGGGCCGTCGCCCGCAGGTGGTCGACGAACCGCGCGGAGGGCTGCACCCCAGCGTCCGGGGGATCGTCGCGGTCCTGCTGAACCCCGGCGTCTACGTGTTCCTGGCGACCACGGGCACCGCCGTCGTCGCGAGCGCCGTCGATGAGGGCGGGCGAGGGCTCGCGGTCGTCACGGTGGTCGCGCTCCTTCTGGGCGTCTCCCTCATGGACTCGGCGATGGTGCTGCTCGGCGCCGGCGCGCACCGCGTGAGCGAACGCTTCCTGCGGATCCTGGGCGACGTCCTGGCGGTCGCGATGGGCGCGCTCGGCGTGTGGCTGATCGTCCGCGGCCTCGTCGGCTGACCCGACCTGGCGATCGGCTCGGCCGTAGACTCGGCCGATGAACGTCGACTCCCTCAGCGCGTTCGTCCGGTTCCACGCCTTCGCGAACCGGCGGATCATCGAGACCGCGGCCGAGCTGTCCGACGAAGAGCTCCGGGGACCCGGTCCCTTCGACCACGGGACGGCCTTCCAGACCCTGCGCCACCTCGTGGACGTCGACTGGAGCTGGCGCGAGTTCTGCACCGGGAACGACGTCGGCCCGACCTACGTGTGGGACCGGGTCGCCCTCGAGGACCTGGCGAGCATCAACGCGGGTTCAGCGAGGACGAGGATGCGCGGCTGCTGGCCTACGTGCGCTCGCTGGACGACGCGTCGCTCGCCGAGCCGCTCAGCCCTCAGCGACGGGGTGTCCGTGCCGAGGTGGCTGATCGTCGCGCACGTCGTCAACCACGGGACCCAGCACCGGAGCGAGCTCGCGCGCTTCTTCACCGATCGCGGCCATTCGCCGGGCGAGCTCGACCTCCTCGACGCGTACGCGCTGTGATCGGTCCGCGCGAGCGCGGGACTCAGAAGATGTACGGGCACCAGGGCGCCGGGTCCCAGCCGAACATCGCGTCGGCGCGGGCCAGCGCGCCCTCGGTGTGCTCGTCGACGCGGCCCGCGCGGTGGAGCTGGCGGAACGACGTCCCACCCGAGGTAGGTCGGCGCCGATCTCGTTGACGCTGAACACGTGAGGTCGGCGGTTCGGTGGTCGTCGCGACGCGACGTTCGCCTCCCCGCCGATCGACTCGACGGAGGTAGCGACCGCTCGTTCCACGGGCAGAACGGGTCGATGACCTCGAGCACGATCCGGGCGTCGGTCGAGTAGCTCCGGGCGCCGAGGGCGCCGGCGACGTCGACCGGCCGGACCCACAGGTTGTCGCGGAGCGTCGCGCCGAGGCGGCGCGGCTCCTGCAGCAGGTGCACGAGGGGCTCGTCGACCGGACGGCTCCACGCGCTGACACGCTCGACCAGGTCGACCTCGAACACGTACCGCCACAGGTCCGCGTACGCGCCCGGGCGTCGTCGCCTGCAGGTCCCAGATCGTGAGCACGTTCCGGGGATAGCCCTCGGGCCAGTCGTGCTTCACGCGGTAGACCGCGAAGCCGTCGACCCCGTCGGTCCCCTCGTGGAGGACGAACATCTGCGGCAGCTTGGCGTCGTCCCCGTGCTCGTGCAGGGCGTAGACCAGCCGTCGCTCGTCGAGCTCGACCATGCCGGGCCGCGAACGACGCGTCGCGTCGTGGACGGCCAGGATGTCCTTGAGCGCGGGATCGCGTTCGAGCAGGCGGGTCGTTCCCGAAGGCGCGTACCCGCGGACGAACGCCGGAGCGCGAGACGCTCGAGCTCGAACGAGTAGCCGAAGGTCCCGAGCCCGTACCCGTAGCGGCCGTAGATGCCGCCTTCGGACGCGTAGAGCACGTCGACGAGCTCGCCGCGGTCGTGCGCGTCGTCGAGCACCGCGCGCATCAATCGCGTGTTGATGCCACGGCGCCGGTGCGTCGCCCGCACGCCGACCGCGGTCACGTACCCGACGTCGATCTCGCCGCCCGGGCACCGTCATCGGCATCGTGAAGGCCGCGCCAGGTGCCGACGATGTCGGGCCCGTCGAAGGCGGCGAACGAGCGGTCGTACTCGACCAGCACGCGCTCGCGCTCGATGTCCTCGTCCGAGGGGACGTCGCTGAACGCCAACTCGACCGCGCGGGCGTAGGTCGCGAACTCGTCCTCGGAGATCGTCCGGATCTCGACGTCCATCCGACGAGCTTACGGGCTGGGCAGGCCCTCGAAGAGGTCGGCGAGGATCGGGTCGCGCGAGCCGGCGCTCGGGCCAGGCCGACGACGAACGCCTCGGTCGACAGCATCTCGGGCCACAGGTCGAAGGGGACGTCGTCGAGCTCGGCCTGCGTCTTGTGGGCACCGCATGGCCTCGACCTTGCGATCGTACGCGCTCGAGACGTCGATGCGCATCCCGATCGCGCGGTCCGGGACGCCGCGGGGCATGAAGGGCTGGGTCGGGTCCATGGGTTCGAGCCCCCGCTCGCGCAGGAGCTCGTTCAGGCGGTCGAGATCGCCCTGCGGGATCGCGCACGTGGAGCAGCCTCGAGAACGCCGATCCGCTCGCCGAGGTCCGCAGGGCGTCGAACGCCTCGGTCGCGACGTCGCCGATCGCGACGTGGTCCTCGTGCCCGGTGATGCCGTCGGGGCCGAACGTCACCACGACTTCGGGCTCGGCGGCCCCGAGCAGGTCACGCACCTCGGCCACGAGCTGCTCGCGCGGCATCCGGCTCAGGCCGCCGTCGGGGTGCCGGAGGAACCGAAGGTCGGGTTCGAGGCCCGAGGCGTGCCACGAGTCGAGGTCCTCGGCCTCGCGGACGGTCGCGAGCGTCTCGCGGGTCGCGAGCGACGCGTCGGCGATGCGGCCGGCATCGCCGCTCGTCGCCAGGATCACGGTGAGCTCGAGGCCGTTCGTCGGCGTGGAGCGCGAGGCTCCCGCCCACCCCGAAGGTGTCGTCGTCCGGATGCGCGAAGACGCACGCGACCCGTCGCACGGGTCTAGGGCAGCGGCGGGAGGTCGAGCAGCGGCTCGAGCCCGATCGTGAGCCCGGGACGGACCATCACGGCCCGGGCGGCCATCAGCACGCCCGGCATGAACGAGGACCGGTCGGTCGAGTCGTGCCGGATCGTGAGCGTCTGCCCCTGCCCTCCGAAGATGACCTCCTGATGCGCCACCAGCCCGGGCAGGCGCACCGAGTGCACCCGGATGCCCTCGACGTCGCCCCCGCGCACGCCCTCGAGCGACTCGCCCAGCGGGCCCCGCCACGCCTCGCCGCGCTCCTCCTGGATCCGGCGGACCGTGGCGACCGCCGTCCCCGAGGGGGCGTCCGCCTTCTGTTCGTGGTGGAGCTCGATGATCTCGACCGCCGGCAGGTACCGGACGGCCTGCGCGGCGAAGCGCTGCATCAGCACGGCGCCGAGCGCGAAGTTCGCCGCCACGATCACGTTGGATTCGTGGCCCTCGTCCGACAGGAGCTTCTCGACCTCCTGGAGGTTCTCCTGCGTGATCCCCGTCGTGCCGACGACGGCGTGCACCGCGTGCGAGATGCACCAGCGGATGTCGTCCATCGCGACGTCCGGGTGCGTGAAGTCGATCGCGACCTCGGCGTTGGCCTCGAGCAGCCGGTCGAGCTCGTCGGAGACCGGGACGTCGATCTCGGGATGACCGATCATCTGCCCGACCTTCTGGCCGATCTTCGAGCGGTCGATCGCGGCCACGAGCGCGAAGTCGTCCGAGTCCGCGAGCGCCCGGCAGACCATCAGCCCCATGCGGCCGCAGGCACCGATCACGCCGACGCGGATCACGCGATCGCGTCCTTCTTCGAGAAGGGGCCGAGGACGGTGACCGTCATCGGCTGCGAGAGTACCCGTTCGGCGGCGCGCGCCGCGTCCTCGGGGGTCACGGCGTCGATGCGGCCGAGGAGCTGGTTCACGGTGAGGGACTCGCCGTGCCCGATCTCGGACTTGCCCAGGCGCGACATGCGTCCACCCGGATCCTCGAGCGACAGGACCAGCGAGCCCTTCATGTGGCCCTTGGCGCGTTCGAACTCGCCGGGGCCGAGGCCCTTGCTCGGCGACGTCCTCGAGCTCGGCTCGCATGATCGCGAGGACCTCCTTCGCGCGCCCGGGCGTGGTGCCGGCGTAGGCGCAGAACACGCCCGCCTCGGCGTACATCGCGTGGTACGAGTAGACGCTGTACGCGAGCCCCCGCTTCTCCCGGACCTCCTGGAACAGCCGGGAGCTCATCCCGCCGCCCAGCGCGTTGTTCACCACGCCGAACGCGAACCGGTCCGGGTCGGTCCGCGACAGGCCGCTGGTGCCGACGCAGATGTGCGCCTGTTCGGTCGTGCGCTTCTTGACCAGCGAGCGTCCCGACGGGGTCGGGGCGTCGCCCGCGGCTCGCAGGTTCCAGGCGCTCGGGCCCTCGGCGCGCACGGAGCCCGGGTCCATGTGCTCGCCCACCAGCTCGAGCAGCTCCTCGTGCCGGAGGTTCCCGGCGGCCACGACCACCACGTTCCCCGCGACGTAGTGCTTGCGGTAGAAGCGCCGAACCTGGTCGCGCCCCGCCGCCTCGATGCTCTGCTTGGTGCCGAGGATCGGCCGGCCGAGCGGGTGACCGGGCCACAGCGTCTCGGTGAACAGATCGTGGACCAGGTCGCCCGGATCGTCCTCGTGCTGGTTGATCTCCTCGAGGATCACCTGTCGTTCGGCGTCCAGGTCGGCCGCCCGCAGCACCGAGTGCTGCAGCATGTCCGAGAGGTGGTCGACCGCCATCGGCAGGTCGCGGTCGCGCACCCGCGCGTAGTACGCCGTGTACTCCTTGGCGGTGAACGCGTTCACCTCGCCGCCCACCGCGTCGAACGCCTCGGCGATGTCGCGCGCGCTCCGCGTCTTCGTCCCCTTGAACAGCAGGTGCTCGAGGAAGTGGCTCGACCCCGAGATCGGCGGCGGCTCGTCGCGCGAGCCGGCAAGGACCCAGAAGCCCAGCGTCACCGAGCGGACGCCGGGCATCCGCTCGGTGACGACGCGCAGGCCGGAGGTGAACTCCGTGCGTCCGATCGACATCGGCTACGCGGGATCGCGCGGTTCGCGCTCGCGGTCCCGGGGACGACGGTCGCGGTCGCGCGGCCGCCGGTCGCGATCGCGGTCGCGACGGGGAGGCCGGTCCTGCGCCTCCTGCTCCATCCCCTCGGGGATCGCCCACTCCTCGCCCACGGGCTTGAGCGAGATCTTCCCGCGATCGTCGATGTCCTGGACCTCGACCTCGATCGTGTCGCCGACCTTGACCGCGTCCTCGACGTTCGCCAGGCGCTTGCCCTTGCCGAGCTTGGAGATGTGGATCAGCCCGTCACGCCCCGGCACCAGGTTCACGAACGCACCGAACGTGGTCGTGTTGACCACGCTGCCGGTGAAGTGCTCGCCGACGCTGATCGGGCGCGGGTTGGCGATCTCGTCGATGATCCGGGCCGCCTCGTCCGCCCCGCCCGCCTCGCGGGCGCCGACGAACACGGTGCCGTCGTCCTGGATGTCGATGTCGGCGCCGGTCAGGGCCACGATCTCGTTGATCTTCTTGCCCTTGGGGCCGATCACCTCGCCGATCTTGTCGACCGGGATCTTGATCGTGAGGATCCGCGGCGCCTTGGGGTTGACCTCGGTCCGGGGCACCGGGATCGTCTCGTGGAGCACCTCGAGGATCTTGAGGCGTGCTTCCTTGGCCTGCTCGAGCGCGCCGACGAGCACGTCTCCCGGCAGACCGGTGACCTTCATGTCGAGCTGGATCGCCGTGACGAACTCGCTCGTCCCCGCCACCTTGAAGTCCATGTCCCCGAGCGCGTCCTCGGCACCGAGGATGTCGGTCAGGGTCACGAACGTGCCCTCCTCCGCGATCATGCCCATCGCGATCCCCGCGACCTGGGCCTTGATCGGGACCCCGGCGTCCATCAGCGACAGCGTCGAGGCGCAGACGCTCGCCATCGACGTCGAGCCGTTGGAGCTCAGGATGTCCGACACCAGCCGGAGCGCGTACGGGAACTCCTCCTCCGTCGGGATCACCGGCACGAGCGCCCGCTCGGCGAGCGCGCCGTGACCGATCTCGCGACGACGCGGCGAACCGATGCGGCCCACCTCGCCGGTGGAGAACGGCGGGAAGTTGTAGTGGTGGATGTACCGCTTGCTCTCCTCCGGGTCCAGCGTGTCGATCATCTGGGTCATCCGAAGCATCCCGAGCGTGGTCACGTTCAGGGCCTGCGTGTCGCCCCGGTTGAACAGGCTCGAGCCGTGCGCGCGCGGGATCAGGCCGATCTCGGCGGAGAGCGGCCGGATGTCCTTGGGGCCGCGGCCGTCGAGGCGGACGCCGTGCTCGATCACGCGGGCCCGCATGACCTTCTTCTGCAGGTCCTTCCAGGCCGGCGAGATCTCGGACTGGCGGGCGGCGTAGGTCTCCGCGCCCCAGGTCTCGAGCAGGTGCCCCTTCAGGAGCTCCTTGATCTCGGACATCCCCGCCTCACGCTCGGTCCGGTCGGGCACGATCGCGGTCTCGAGGCGCTCCTTGAACGTCTCGGCGGCCGCCCACGTGTCCTGCCCGTACAGCGGACGGGGCTCGAACGGCCTGGGCTTGACGTCGGCCTTGGCGACGAACTCGAGCTGCATCTCGATCAGCTCGTCGATCGCGCGCTTGGCGGCCTCGAGGCCCTCGGCGACGACCTGCTCGGTCGGCATCGTGCCGTCCGCCTGCAGGAGCGCCCAGGTGTTCTCGGGCGCCTCGCCCTCGATCATCAGGATGTCGACCTGCCCGGCGTCGTTGCGGCGGCCGGCTACCACGATGTCGAACGTCGACTCCTCGAGGTCCTGGAACGTGGGGTTGATGACCCACTCGCCGCCGATCAGGCCCATCCGGACCGAGCCGACCGGGCCCTCGAACGGGATCCCCGACAGCATCGTCGCGAGGCTCGCGGCGTTCATGCCCGGGATGTCGTACTGGTGCGCCATGTCGACCGAGAGCACGAAGATCACGACCTGGACCTCGTCTCGGTAGCCGTCCTTGAAGCTCGGCCGCATCGGGCGGTCGGTGAGTCTGGCCGTCAGGATCGCCGTCTCGGACGGGCGACCCTCGCGGCGGAAGAACCCGCCGGGGATCTTGCCGGCCGCGTACATGCGCTCCTCGACGTCGATCGTGAGCGGGAAGAAGTCGATCCCCTCGCGGGGCTGTGCGGTGGTGCAGGTGGCGAGCACCTGCGTCTCGCCGTACGTCACGACGCACGAGCCTCCCGCCTGCAAGGCGAGCTTGCCCGACTCGAACGTCAGGTTGGTGTTCCCGAACTCTCGGGAAAGGGTGATGGCCATAGGCCGATGCCTCCTCGTGTCTGGATGCGCGGCGCGGGCGCGCCGCGCGGCTTGGGAGGTCGGGGCCGGGCCGGTTGTCAGTGGGGAACCGCCGATCGTGGATCGGAGGCTCGCAACTGAGAACCGACCGCGGGGAACGCCCGCCTCAGGTTCCGATCAGTGATCCGTTCGCATCCCCCCTAGGGAGAAGGCGCCCCGCCGGGGCGCCTCCGGTCTATCGGCGAAGTCCGAGCTTCGCCACGATCTCGCGATACCGCTCGATGTCCTCTCGTCGCAGGTACTCGAGGAGGCGGCGGCGCCGGCCCACCAGCATCAGGAGACCGCGCCGGGACGCGTGGTCCTTGGCGTGGGTCTTCAGGTGCTGGGTGAGGTCGGCGATCCGCTTGCTGAGCACGGCGATCTGCACCTCGGTCGAACCGGTGTCCGCGTCGGAACGCCGGTGCTCCGTGATGATCTCGGATTTCTGGGTCTTGGTGAGCGTCATCGGTCCCGACCAGGCTACCAGACGCCCCGGAGCGACCGGCCCGTCTGCGCTGGTCAGGAGGTCGCGCGGCCCTATCAGCTCGCCCGCGTCACCAGGTAGTCGTCGAATTCGACCTCCGCGGGCTCCTGTCGCGACTCCGCCCGCATGCCGACCGTGCCGCCCACGATCGGGTCGACGCCGTCGATCACGGTGTCGACGGCAACCCCGTTCACGAACATCCGGAGCGTCACACCCTCGGACCCGCCGACACACTCCCCGGCAACCCGGTTCGGCGCCTCGCTCCGCACGACCGCGGGCGTGAAGGCGCTCTTGAAGTTGTGGAAGCCATTCGGGTCGTCCGGGTCGTTCTCACCGATGTAGGCCGTCCCGTCCCCCTGGATCAGGAAGTAGTAGAAGCGTTCGCCGGATTCCGCTCGGCAGATGACGCCCGCGAGCGCGTCCGTGTTCCCGTGGAAGCGGGTCGTCGCCTCGACCCGCACGTCGCCGAGATCGTCGAGTTCGGGCGCCGAGGTGTTCAGGACCGATGCTGTCTGGAACCCTCCCTGCACGCCGAGGGCGTAGACGCCGTCGCGGTACAGGCCGAAGGTCCCCGACTCGTCGAAGACGTCCCAACCCGAGTCCGTGAGGGAGAAGTCGTCGCTGAAGACCATCTCGGCCGGGGTGCCGATCTCGAGTTCGAGGCCCCAGCCGCCCGAGATCTGACCCGTTCCGCCGCCCGAGTCGCCGAACGCGAACAGCGACCACGTCCCGTTCGGGTCCGTGCCGTTCAGCACCGCGAGGGACGACCCGTGGGGCGACGGCGCGGCGGGCGGTGGGCCGTTGAAGCCGAACCCGTCGCCGGCGTTGGACGACGGCCGGAACGTGCCCGAGGTGATCGGCTCCCCCTCGGTGAGCACCGACCCGGCGTCGTCGAACGTGACCGCCAGGCCGTCGACCGAGTCGGGCCCGCCGACCCCCTCCATCAGCAGGACCGACTGCCCGCCCGGCGCGACCAGGAGAAGATCGACCCCCGGCGGGAACGCGTCCCCGAACCCGTCCAGCGTGACGTTCGCGTCCGTGACGACCCCGGCCAGACCCGAGACCTCGATCGTCGAGGGGTACGGCGTCGCCGAGCCGTCCGACGGGATCTGGATCGGCGTGCTGCTCGAGAACCCGCTCGCGTTCGGGACCGCCGACCCCGCCGCCGCTCGTCCCGCTCGCTTGCCCACCCGTCGTGCCCGTCTGCGTGTCTCCACCGCCGAGCTCGAACCCGAGCGTCCATCCCTCGGTGATCGCACCGTTGGCGCCCGGCGCGAGATCGAAGACGTAGAGCTCCCACGTGCCGTTGGGGTCCCTGCCGTCGAACACGGACAGGGCGGTCCCGTGCGGGGGGCTCGGTGCCCGGCCGTTCTTGTCCCGGAACCCGAGCGGGTCGGCCGAGGTGGGACGGAACGTCCCACCAGCGAACGGCGTCTCGGCCGGGATCGGTGGCGCGCCGTCGTCGAACGTGATCGTCAGACCCGTCACCGGCTGATCGCCCCCGGAACCTTCCATCAGCAGCGTCGTCCGCTCACGCGACGGCCCGACCAACAGCACCCCGACGTCCTGGGGAACCGTGTGCGTGAGGCCGTGGAGCGTGACGGTCAGATCGGTGATGGAGCCCGCGAGTCCCTCGACGACGATCTGCGACGGGTAGGGCTCGGCCTGGCCCGACTCCGGTATCCGGATCGCCTCGGTGTTGGACCTCAACACCGGCTCCCCCCCTCCGTCGTTCGGTGGGTCCTCCCCACCGCCGAGCAACGCGAACGCCGCCGCCGCGATCGCGAGCACGCCGACCGCGGCTCCGATCGCGATCACGGTGCGCCGACGCGAATCCTTCCCTCCCTCGTCGCCCGGGTGGTCGGGCTCGGTCTCCTTCGGCCCGGTGTCCTGCGTTGGTGGCCCAGGCCGTTCGGGTTCGAGTGGCGGCGGGGGCACGGGGGGCGGCAGGGGCGGCGGCGCGAGGATCGTGGGGTCGGTCTCCCCCGACTGCAGCGTGATCCCGATCGCGCGGCCGGCCGCGTCGACCATGAGGGCGCACGTCGCATGGCGATCCGCCGGGTCCTTGGCCATCCCGCGGGCGACCACGTCGTCGAGCGCGGCCGACAGGTCGGGACGACGCGCCGAGACCCGTGGCGCCGGATCCTGGAGGTGCCCGAACAGCGTCGCGACGTCGGTGCCCTTGTCGAACGGCACCTCGCCGGTCAGGCACTGGTAGAGCACGCACGCCAGGGAGTACTCGTCCGTTCGGCCGTCCACCTCACCACCCTGGATCTGCTCGGGCGCGACGTAGTCGACGGTCCCCATGAACGTCCCGGTCTGCGTGAGCCCGCTCTTGGAGGAGGTGTGCTTGGTCAGACCGAAGTCGGACAGATAGGGATGCTCCTCTTCTTGGTCGAGCGCCACGAGGATGTTCGCCGGCTTGACGTCCCGGTGCACCAGACCCGCACGATGCGCCGCATCGAGGGCGCTCGCGATCGGCCGAAGGAGCCGGACCGTCCGATCGGGCGCGACGCTCCCCTCCTGCGCGATCAACGTTCGCAGGTCGATCCCCCGCACGTAGCGCATCGCGATGAAGAGCTTGCCCTCGATCTCGCCCGCCTCGTACACGGGCACGATGTTCGGGTGGTCCAGCCCGGCGGCGAGCTGGGACTCCCGGACGAACCGGTTCCGGAAGGACTCGTCGCCGGCGAGCTCGTCGGACAGGACCTTGATCGCCACGCGTCGTGCCAGCCTCGGGTCTTCCGCCAGGTACACGACGCTCATCCCGCCACGGCCGAGCTGCGACTCGATCCGATACGCGCCGAACGTACTCCCGGGACCGAGTGGGACGCTCACGCGAAGGGTTGTATCAGAACACCGAGCGGAGGGAGCCCTCGGCCGTCGCCGGGTACTCGCGCGTCAGGAGGGCGCGGTCACGACGAAGTCGTCGAAGGCGACCTCCATGTCGGTGTCCTGGGACTCGGCCCGGAACCCCGTCGCACCGATGCGGATCGGCCGCTCCGAGTCGATCACCGTGTTGACCGCGATCCCGTTCACGAACATCCGGAGCGTGACGCCCTGGGGGCCGTCCACGCATTCCGCCGCGATCGTGTTCGGCTCGGCTCCCCGCGAGATGGCCGGGCTCCTGCCGGTGTCGAAGTTGTTCGCCTGCTTCCCCTGCGCCTCACCGATGTAGAAGCTCCCGTCCGCCTGGACCAGGAAGTAGTAGTAGGACGTGGGTGTCGCCGCTCGGCAGACGACCCCGTACAACCCGGTGTCACCGGACGTGAGATGCGCCGTGGTCTCGACGCGCACGTCGCCGAGCGTCGAGAGCTCCTGCGTCGAGGTGTTGAAGTCCCCCGTCACCAGGAAGCCGCCGTCCACGCCGAGCACGTAGGCGCCGTCGCGGTACAGGCCGTGGGTGCGCGGCTCGTCGAACACGTCCCATCCGGAGGCCGGGTTCGAGAAGTCATCCTGGAAGATCACGGCGCCCGCCGACCCGGTGGAGCCGCTCACGCCCGTCGAGCCCGTCGGGCCCGGCGAGGCGGTCGCGGTGCCGAGCTCGAGGCTCAGCGCCCACCCGCCGGTGATCCGGCCGGCGTCGCGGTCGGAGTCGTCGAACACGTAGAGCTCCCACGTGCCGTTCGGATCCGTCCCGTTGAACAGCGCCAGGGAGGTGCCGTGGGGCGGGCTCGGCGCCGGCGGGGGCCCCCGGAAGCCGAACCCTTCACGCTTGGCGCTCGAGCTCGGGCTGAACGTGCCGCTCGTGGCCTTGCGGCCCTCCTTCAGGGCGGTCCCCCCGTCGTCGAACGTGAGGGTCAGACCGCTGACGCTGCCGAACCCCCCGACCCCGTTCATCAGATCCACGCTCTGACCGCCCGGTCCGACCAGGACGACGTTCACGTCCGCGGGGAAGGCGTGTTCGAACCCGTCGAGCTGGACGTTCAGATCGGTGACGACGCCTCGCAGGTCCGAGACCTCGATCGGGGACGGGTACGGCGTCGCCGAGCCCGACTTGGGGATCACGATCGCCTGCGCGTTCGAGATGGTCGTGGGGGGCGACGGCCCGGTCGGTGCGGGTGGCGTCGGCGGCGGCTCCGGCTGATCGGAGCCGCCCATCGCGAACACGATCACGGCGATCGCGGCGATCGCGAGCAGCGGCGCCCCGATGAGCAGCGCCAGGCGCTTGGTCGAGCGGCCCCCGGGAGGTGCGGCCGCAGGCGGCGGCGCGGCGACCGGGGCCGCCGCGGGGCGGGACGCTGCGGGCGGCGCCGGCACCTGGACGCCCGACCCGGTTCCGGCTTTCGGTGCGCCCGCCGCAGGGCCGGTGCCCACCACGGCCGGCGGCGATGATGTCTGCTCGACGGGCGGGAACGAAGGATGCGGTTCGCGCTCGCCCTCCGAACCCGGCGGCGGTGCGGCCGGCGGAGGCGCGAGGATGGTCGGCGCCGTACCCCTGACCGCGGGCGCAAGCTCGAGCGCCCGGCGGGCCGCGTCCACGAACCCGAGACACGTGTCGAAGCGCTCTTCCTTCTGCTTCGCCATCGCCCGCGCGAGCACGTCGTCGATCGCCCCCGACAGGTCGGGGCGCTTGGCCGAGACGTGAGGCCGCTCGTCCTCCAGGTGCGCGAACAAGATCGCGACGTCCTGGTCCTTGGTGAACGGCACCTCGCCGGTCAGGCACTCGTAGAGAACGCAGGCGAGCGAGTACAGGTCCGTCCGTCCGTCGACGTCGTCCCCGCGGATCTGCTCCGGTGCGACGTAGTCGATCGTCCCCATGAACGTCCCGGTCTTGGTCAGGCCGCTGCGGGACGAGACGTGCTTGGTGAGACCGAAGTCGCTGAGGTACGCGTGCTCCTCCTCGCCCTCCTGCGACAGCAGGATGTTCGCGGGCTTCACGTCTCGGTGCACGAGCCCGGCCCGGTGGGCGGCGTCCAGGGCGCTCGCGATCTGCCGCATGATCCCCATGGTCCGCTCGGCGCCCATCGGCCCTTCCTCGGTGATCAGCCGGCGCAGGTCGGTCCCCCGGATCACACGCATGGCCAGGTACAAGACATCGTCGGCCTCGCCGGCGTCGTACACGGGAACGATGTTCGGATGCTCCAGGTTCGCGGCCATCTTGGCCTCGCGGATGAACCGCGAGCGGAACGCCTCGTTCTCGGAGAGCTCCTCGGACATGATCTTCAGGGCGACCTTGCGGCCGAGCTTGGCGTCCTCGGCGATGAAGACCGTGCTCATGCCGCCCCGGCCCAGCAGCGACTCGATCGTGTAGCCGCCGATCGAGCTTCCGATGCCCTTGGTCATGGCCGTCCTTTGTACCACCGCAGCCCCGCGACGTGGCGTGACGGTGTCCACCGTTGCGGCGGAGGACGTCGCCGAACGTCAGCCGGATGCGTTCAGGACCGGGTGGCCGTCCGAGACGATCGTGGCGGGCAGGAGACGTCCGCGGATCGATCCGTCGGGACGGACCACGACCTGGGCGACGGCGGTCGTGGAGCCCTCGGCCGAGAAACGCGGCCAGACGAAGTTCCCCAGGCCGTAGAAGATCGGCTTGCCCTCGTACGTGTCCATCGGCTGCATGCGGTGGGCGTGGGAGCCGAAGATGACGTCGGCGCCCGCCTCGATCATCCGGTGCCCCTCCTCGACCTGGTAATCCCGCGGTTGGGTGTCGAGCTCGACGCCCCAGTGGATCATGACGATCACCAGGTCCGCGTTCGCCGCGGCCTCCCGGATCGCGCTGAGCGCGCGCGAGAAGTCGTGCCCGACGGACGTCCCGATCTCGTCGCCGTCGGCCACCTGCGTGTCCGGGTCCGTGACCTCGCCGACGCCGACGATCCCGAGCGTCCACCCCTTGACCTGGACGTACGCGGGAGCGTCGGCCTCCTCCTGCGACGCCCCCGCCCCGATCGGCACGAGGCCGGCCCGGCGGATGTTCCTGACCGAGTCGAGCAAGCCTTCCGGCCCCTGGTCGAAGCCGTGGTTGTTCGCGAGGTTCGCGACGTCCACCCCGGCGTCCCGCGCCTCGTCCAGCGCGTCCGGGTCGCAGCGGAACACGAACTGCTTGACGATCGGCGCGACGATGTCGGTGGACGGGCATTCGTGGTTGATCACGGTGAGGTCGTCGCGCCGGAAGAGCCCGTCGAGCCCGCTCCACGCCCAGCCGTAGCCGTTCGAGGCCAGGGCGGGGATGTAGGTCGGGTCCAGGCTCACGTCGCCGGTCCCGTGGATCAGCAGCTTGCCCTTCGGCTCGGCGCTCGGACTCACGGACGGCGTGAGGCCGGTGGCGCCGCCGGTCGGCCCGACGGCTCCCGTCGACGCCGCACCCGCCGCGGTGGCCCCGGCACCCCTGGCACCGGCCTCGTCGTCGGCGCGCCCGACCAGGTAGGCGAGCACGCCGACCGCGATCCCGAGCGCGACCAGCACCACGCCGAACGGGACGCGCGCGCGGCGGCCGTGCCGAGGGGTCATGGCTCCGAGCCTCTCACGTCTCTCGAACGAGTTCGCGGGTCCGCTTGACGTCCTCGCCGATCGCCGCCGACAGCTCGTCGGACGTGTCGAAGCGCACCTCGTCGCGCAGGTACGCCCAGAACTCCACCGCGATCTCGCTCCCCACCAGATCGCCCTCGAAGTCCAGCAGGTAGGCCTCGACGTGCAGGGGCTCGGTCCCGAACGTCGGATTCGTCCCGACGCTGATCGCGGCGACGTACCCGGTGCCGTCGACGAACGCCCTGCCCGCGTAGATCCCCCGGCCCGGCAGCAGCAGACGAGGACCCGTCCGAAGGTTCGCGGTCGGGAAGCCGAGGCCGTGGCCCCTGCCGGCGCCGCTCACCACGGTGCCGTCCAGGACGAAGCGCCGGCCGAGCGCGACGCCGGGCCACTCGAGATCGCCCTGCGCGAGCGCCTCGCGGACCGAGGACGACGAGACCCGCCGCCCCTCGACCTCGACGAGCTCGACGCGTTCGGCGGTGAACCCGAGCGCGGGCCCCCGCTCGATCAGCAGCTCGACCGTCCCCGCGGCCATGTGACCGAAGGTGAAGTTCGCGCCCATCACGCAGTGGTTCGCGTGGAGCCCGCCGAGCAGCACGTCCGACACGAACCGCTCGGCCGGCCACCGGCTGAAGTCCTCCGTGAACTCGAGCACGAGCAGCGTGTCGATCCCGGTCCCCTCGATCAGGGCCGCCTTGCGCTCGACCGTCGTGAGCAGCCGGGGCTCCCGGCCGGGCGTGAGCACCTCGCGCGGGTGACGGTCGAAGGTGACCGCCACCGTTGGCAGGCCGCGCTCGCGGGCGGCGTCCACGGTCCGGCCGAGGACCGCGCGGTGACCCAGGTGCACCCCGTCGAAGAAGCCGACCGTGACGACGGTGCTCGCGGCGTCGACCGGGAGGGCGTCGAGCCCGTGGAGGCGTTCCATCGCACCGAGGGTAACGGACGCCCGAACGGACCTAGTCGACCATCGAGCGCGCGTGGTCGGGCACGTACGTGTAGGTGTCCCGCGGCGGGCGCACGTAGCCCTCGTCGCTCTGACGGGCCGGGATCTTGATCTCGTCGACCGCATGCTCCTCGTACGGGATCATCGAGAGCAGGTGCGCGATGCAGTTCAACCGCGCCCGCGGCTTGTCGTCGGCCTCCACCACGTACCAGGGCGCCTCCGAGATGTCCGTGTGCACGAACATCTCGTCCTTCGCGCGCGAGAAGTCGACCCAGTGCGATCGGGAGAGCAGATCGGTCTCGGAGAGCTTCCAACGGCGCATCGGGTCGTCGATGCGCGAGCGGAACCGGCGTTCCTGTTCCTCGTCCGAAACGGAGAACCAGTACTTCAGCAGGAGGATCCCGTCCTCGACCAGGAGCCGCTCGAAGATCGGGCCCTGCCGGAGGAACCGCCGGTGCTCGTCCGGCGTGCAGAAGCCGAGCACCTTCTCGACACCGGCGCGGTTGTACCAGCTCCGGTCGAACAGAACGATCTCGCCGGCGGAGGGCAGGTTCGCGATGTACCGCTGGAAGTACCACTGGGAGCGTTCGCGCTCGGTCGGCTTGGGGAGCGCCGCGATGCGGGTGACGCGCGGGTTCGTGTACTGCGTGATCCGCTTGATCGTCCCGCCCTTGCCGGCCGCGTCGCGCCCCTCGAAGATGACGACGATCCTGGCTCCCGACGCCGAGACCCAGTCCTCCATCTTCACGAGTTCTTCCTGCAGCCGGCGGAGCTCCTTCTCGTAGGCCTTCTTCGGCAGCCTGCTCGCACGATCCTCGGCGTCGCGATGCCCGCCGCGCTTGGATCCGTGCCCGGATCCGCCCTTGCCCTCGGTCTTGGTCGCCATCGCGCTCCTTCGGACCCGGCATCATCCCACGTCGAGGTGCCCGGCTTGACCTAGGCTGGGTTCCCATGGCTGCCCGCCGGTCGTTCGCGTTCGCGTCGCTCGCGTTCCTCTTGGCGGCGTGCGCCGGTTCGGGTGCGCCGGGGCAGGACGCCCGTGGGGACGACGCGATCACGGTGGCGTCGTTCGACTTCCCCGAGAGCGTCCTGCTGGCCGAGATCTACGCGCAGGCGATCGAGGGTGCCGGCGTCCGGGTCGAACGCGAGGCCGGGCTCGGACCACGGGAGCTCGTCATGCCCGCGTTGCTCGAGGGCCTGGTGGAGTTCGTCCCGGAGTACTCGGGCAGCGGGCTCCAGTTCCTTGCCGGCGACGGCTCGACGTCGCCGGATCAGGCGATCAACCACGAGCGGTTCGCCGAACGCCTGGGGGCGCTGGACGTCACCGCCCTCGATGCGTCACCCGCGGAGGATCAGAACGGGTTCGCGGTGACGCCGGAGACCGCGCAGCGGTACGGGCTGCGGACCCTGAGCGACCTCGCGCCGGTCTCCCATGAGCTGGTCTTCGGGGGACCGCCCGAATGCCTCCAACGGCCGTTCTGCATCCCCGGTCTCGAGCGGATGTACGGGATCTCGTTCGGCGACGTGTTCAGCAACCTCGACGCCGGTGGACAACGCACCGTCTCCGCCCTGGCGGAGGGGACCGTCGACGTCGCGCTGCTGTTCACGAGCGGCGCCGCGATCGACCTGAACGACTTCGTCCTGCTGGAGGACGACCTCGGCCTCCAGCCCGCCGAGAACATCACGCCGGTCGTCCGGACGGGCATGCTCGACCGTTACGGTCCGATCCTGGCCGACACGGTGAACGCCGTCTCGGCGCTGCTGTCCACCGACGAGCTCCGAACGCTGAACGCCGAGGTCGCCCGTGGTGCGGACCCTCGACAGATCGCGTCACGATGGCTCGCGTCGAACGGTCTCGCCTCGGGGCTGCAGTAGAGTCGCCGAACGACGATGGACACGACGACCGAGGGGATCGAGCCGGGGCGGCGCAGGGATCCCGACCACCCCGAGCAACGTCGTCGGCCCTCGGGCGAGCCACCCGCACTCCCTCACGAGCTCGGCCGCTCCGGGAAGTTCTTCCTGCTCCTGGTCCTGTACTTCGTCGTCGTCATCTCCGCGTTCATCGCGTTCCCGTCGCTCGAGAGCATCTTCGAGCGGTGGGATCACACCCGGCAGGAGTGGGTCACCGATCTGCGCACCCCCGGACTCACGCGCCTGATGCTCGTCGTCAACGGGTTGGCGTCCAGCTGGACGATCCGCGTGATCCGTTGGAGCGTGATCCTGGCGCTGATCGTGTTCCGCCGCTGGCGTCACCTGTTCGTGTTCCTGGGCGCGATCATCCTCACCGAGATCGTGGCGTACAACGCCTCGACGATCATCGCGCGCCCCCGGCCGCTGGGGATCCCGATCCTCACGGGGTGGCAGGGGTACTCGATGCCCTCGAGGCCGATGGCGGGCCTGGCGGTCTCGGCCGTCGGAGCGATGTATGCGCTCATCGTGGCGGGACGCTCGCGTTCGATCGCGAAATGGGCGATCGGGGTCGTCCTGGTCCTGGTCGGGTTCGCCCGCCTGTACCTGGGGGTGGACCACCCCACGGACATCGTGATGGGGGCCGTGTTCGGCGTGGCCGTCGGCGTCGCGAGCTTCCGGCTGTTCGCGCCCAACGACCTGTTCCCCGTGTCCTACCGACGCGGCAAGTCGGCGCACCTGGACGTCGGGGGTCGGCGTGGCGAGGCGATCGTCACGGCGATCCGGGACCAGCTCGGGCTGTCGGTGCTGGACGTCAAACCCGTCGGGCTCGCGGGGTCCGGCGGCTCGACACCGCTGCGGATCAAGATCGAGGCCACCCACGACGAGCCCGAGCGCTACGTCTTCGCCAAGCTCTACGCGAAGAGCCACGTGCGGGCCGACCGCTGGTACAAGCTCGGCCGCACGATCCTGTACGGCGCGCTCGAGGACGAGAAGCCGTTCCAGTCCGTGCGGAGGTTCGTCGAGTACGAGGACTACACGCTCCGGCTGCTGTACGAACTCGGGATCCCGGTGCCGCGTCCGTACGGGATCGTCGAGATCACCCCCGAGCGCGAGTACATGATCGTGATGGAGTTCTTCGACGGCGCGGTCGAGATCGGCGACGCCGACATCGACGACGGCGTGATCGACCAGGGGCTCGGCTTGGTGCGGAAGATGTGGGACGAGGGGCTCGCGCACCGCGACGTCAAGCCGGCGAACCTGATGGTGCGCGACGGCGAGCTCAAGGTGATCGATGTGTTCTTCGTCCAGGTCCGGCCCTCGCCGTGGCGGCAGGCGGTAGACCTCGCGAACATGATGCTGGTGCTCGCCCTGCGCAGCGACGCCGAGCGCGTCTACGCGCACGCGCTCACCTACTTCTCCGAGGACGAGATCGCCGAGGCGTTCGCCGCCGCGCGCGGCGTCGCGAGCCCGACCCAGCTCCGCACGAACCTCAAGCAGGACGGCCGCGACCTCCTCGCCGAGTTCCGGCGGATGGCTCCCGAGCGCGAGGAGGTCTCGATCCAGCGGTGGAGCGTGCGGCGGGTGCTCCTCACGGTCTCGGGTGCTGTTCGCGGCCTGGCTCGCGCTCGGCCTGATCGTCAGCAACTGGAACGCGTTCGCATGAGGTGGCGGGGGCGCCTCGGCAGGGTCGCCGCGGTCGCGATCGCCCTGTCGACCCTCGCGTCGTGCAGCGCGCGGGCCGGCGACGGCTCGGAGGCGAACTGCCCGATCGAGGACCGCGAGCTGTTCGTCCTGATGGCGCAGTCGGTCCCGAGCGCCACCCTGATCCCCTGCATCGAGTCGCTGCCGGCCGGCTGGTCCTACGGCGGGTCGGACGTGAGCAACGCGGTGGCGCGGTTCTGGCTCGACTCGGACCGCGGCGGGCTCCACGCGGTCGAGGTCGCGCTCGCGGCCTCGTGCCGGATCACCGGGGCCGTCGACGTCGACGAACTCCACCACCGAGGGCGGCGTCCGCGTCTACCTCGACGAGTTCGACCTGCATCCGTTCATCGGCGAACAAGTACTTCCTGTTCCCCGGCGGATGCGTGACCTATCGCTACCGGTTCGGTGCCGAGGCCGAGGCCACCCTCGCCCTCGAGGCCGACGAGGCGGTCACGTTCGGCCTGCGGACCGTGCTGGTCGCCAAGGTGCAGGAGGAGCTGGGGCTGACCCTGTGCGGGGCGGGCGCGCCCCCGTGCCTGGGCGGCGAGTAGCGTGCTCACCAACCACCGCAGGGCGATCGGCTGGTCGGTCGTCCTGCTCGGGGCGATGGTCTTCGTCTTCGCCGCGGTGGGCCGACACCCGCCCGGGCTCGCCCCCAAGACGAACCTCCCGTTCGTCGGCGAGTTCGACCTCTCGGTCTACCACTGGATGGACGACATCCGTAACGGGGTCCTGACCCTTCATCGCGCGCTTCCTCAACGTCCTGGGCGGCGGGATGGTCACGATCCCGCTCCGGATCGCCGTGGCGGTCTGGCTGGCGTTCCGGAGACACTGGCGCGCGTTCGCGACGTGGGTGCTCACATGGGCGCGGCCGAGCTGCTCCTCACGGCCGCCAAGACGTTCTTCCACCGCGGGCGGCCTCCGCTCCCGCTGGTCGACGTGGTCAGGTTCTCGTTCCCGTCCGGGCACGCGGTCGCCGGGGCCGCGACCGCCGTCGCCCTCGTGCTGGTGCTGTTGCCCGCCGGGCCGGCGAGGCGACGGTGGGAGTTCGTCGCCATCGGGTTCGCGTTCGTGATGGCGCTGTCGAGGGTGTACCTGAGCGCGCACTGGTTCTCCGACGTCGTCGCCGGAGTCCTGCTGGGTGCCGGGGTGGCGCTCGGCTCGGCGGGCCTCGTCACCGAGGTCCGCGACATCGCGCTGCGCCGGAAGGCGCGGGCGGCCTCGGCGAGCCCGACCTAGACCCGCTGCGGTTCGGGATCCGGTTCGGGGTCGATGCCGAGCCGGACCTTCGGAGGCTCGCGGCGCCAGCTCTTCTTCATCCGCCAGATCACGTACGTGAAGCCGCCGATCGGGATCTGGATCCCGTAGGTGAGGACGCGGAACAGCAGCACGGCGGCCACGACCTGCGCCTCGTTGCCCCCGGCCGCGGTCAGCCCGCCGATGTAGCCGAGCTCCACGAACCCGACGCCCCCCGGCGTGATCGGCACCGCCGCGAGCAGCCGGCCGAACGCGAACACCGCGAGCGTCTGCAGCGTGCTCACCTCCTGTTCGGAGATGCCGACGTGCCGCAGGCAGAGCAGGAGCACGAACCACAGCGCGAGCTGGGAGAGCACCGTGGTGAGCGTGATCCAGAGCCAGCGCTTCTCGACCAGCACGATCGTGCGCTTGCGGAACGCGACCGCCTGCCCGCCCCACGTGGTGATCGGGCCCTTGTGGAACGGCTTCAGGAACCACGACACGAACCGGCCGATCCCGTCGCCGATCCGCCGCGCGAACTCCTTCTTCCACAGGGCCAGCGCGAACAGGGTCACCGCCACGATCAGCACCGCGAGCCCGATCAACGCGGCCACGACGAGGGCGGGCGCCGCCTGACCCGTGATGGCCAGGAGCGCGAGCGAGACGACCGGCAGCGCGAGCTTCATGAGGATGTTCCACACGCCGGTGACGCCGATGTACAGGGTGATGGCCTGGGCGTCGAACCCCCAGGACGACAGGATCGAGTAGGTCAGGCCCACGCCACCGCGCCGCCGGCCGGGATCGTGTTCGCGACGGAGGTGGTCGTCTGCGTGACGACCGCCGCCTGCCCGAGCCGCAAGCCCGGCAACGCCGCCATGTTGGCGAGCCAGTACGTGAACAGGTTGAAGACCGTCGCCAGGAGCAGCGTCGTGAACTCGATCGGCGTGAGCGTGGTGACCGTGGCCCACACGGCGGAGTAGTCCGCGAAGCGTGGGATCGCGTAGAGGAAGATCGCGCCCACGATCACGAGCGAGATCAGGGCGGACACGATGCGTCGCACCGGGGAGTGCTTCTTCTTGGGCTCCTGGCTCTCGCCTGGTCCTCGTCCGCCGGCGGCTCGATCACCTGGTGCTCGTCCGTCGGGGCCTCGGCCATCCGGGCATGCTCGCAGACATCGCCCTTCGGCGCATCCCCCATCAACCCGACGCGAGCACGACTTCGGGTCGGGCCTTCGCGCCGTCGTCGCGGTAGATGCCTTTCAGCGCACCATCCGGGCCGAACACGGCGTACGGACCCTCGATGCCCGCCGGACCCAGGATCCGTCCGTGCGTGACCGCCGCCGCCTCCTCGGTCTCGACGAGGATGCTCGGCAGGTGCTCGACCGCCCGCTCGATGGGCTCGGGCGTGGCCGCGTCCGGCGGACGCGCGTCCTCGACCCGGAACGACCCGATCGCGGTGCGGCGCAGGCGAACCAGATGGGCGCCGCACCCGAGCGCCCGGCCGACGTCGGCCACGAGCACCCGCACGTAGGTCCCGCCCGAGCAGGTGATCACGACGTCGAGATCGCGGCCATCGAAGCCGGTCACCTCGAACGCGTCCACCCGGATCGGTCGCGCCGGCGCCTCGAGCAGCGTCGCCCCGGCGGGCCGCCTCGTAGAGCTTGCGACCCCCGACCTTGACGGCCGAGTACGCGGGCGGGGTCTGCATCGAGTCGCCGACCAGCGCCGCGCAGGCACGCTCGACCTCGGCGAGCGACGCCTCGACCGGGGCCGTCCGCACGAGCTCGCCGTCGGCGTCCAGGGTGTCGGTCTCCTCACCCAGCCGCCCGGTCGCCGCGTAGGTCTTGGGGAGCTCGCCGAGGTAGCGCAGCAGCCGGGTGGCCCGGCCGACGCCGAGGATCAGCAGCCCGGTGGCCATCGGATCGAGCGTGCCGGCATGGCCGACCTTGCGGGTCCCGAGCGACCGCCGGACCACGTCCACCACGTCGTGCGAGGTCATCCCCCCGGGCTTGTCCACCAGCAGGAGCCCCTCCGGCGCCGGCGTCATCGACGGCTAGGCGGCCGAAGGGCCGGGCCGCGGCTCGGCGCCGAGGGCGTCCTTGAGCGACTCGACCGTGGCCACCAGTCCCTGGCTGGAGGTGTAGCCGGAGGCGAGCCGATGGCCCCCGCCCCCGAAGCGCGCGGCCGCGGCCGCCACGTCGTGCCCGCCGCGCGAGCGCAGGCTCACCTTGAACCGCCCGTCGCGCTGCTGCTTGACGACCGCGGCGACGTCCGCCTCCCGAGCCGTGCGGACCAGGTCGATCAGGTCGTCGGCGTCGCCCGGTTCGAGGTCGGCCTCGTCCAGGTCGGCCCGCGTGAGGTAGGTCCACACGAGGTCGGCGTCGGGTTCGACCCGCACCCGTTCGAGCACGATGCCGAGCAGCTCGAGGTACGCGACCCCGTGGTCCTCGTAGAGCGCCTGGACGAGCCGGGTGTGGTCGAACGGGAACTCGCGGAGCTCGGCCGCCAGGCGGAGCGTGTCCGGCCGAACCGCCTCGTACTGGAAGCGCCCGGTGTCGGTGACGAGCCCCGCGTACAGGCACATCGCGGTCTCGACCTGGATCTCGCCCCCGAGCACCTTCAGCAGCCGCCAGACCAGCTCGCACGTCGACGACGCCGAGGGATCGATGATCGGGATCGTCCCGAGGCCCTCGTTGGTCACGTGATGGTCGATCCAGATCAGGGTCGTCGCGCGGACCGCCGGCCCTCCCAGCGAGGCGAGCCGGTCGAGCGACGCCACGTCGCAGGTGACCATCACCGCGGGGTCCTTGGGGAACGCCGAGGGCGGGACGAGCGCGCCGATCCCCGGGAGCATCGAGGCCCACCGAGGAGGCACGAAGGGGTCGTTCGGGAACGAGCACACGGTCTGCGTCCCGAGGGCGCGCAGGTGGTTCGACAAGCCCAGCATCGACCCGAGCGCGTCCGCGTCGGGGTTCACGTGGCACGCGAGCGCGACGGTCGATGCCCCCGACAGCGCCTCGGCGGCCTTCGCGAACGGATCGGTCGCCGTCATGCCCCCTCCTGCTCGTGCAGCTGTCGCAGCAGCTGCTCGATCCGGTCCGCTCCGCCCTCCGCGTCCTCCTGCTCGAACCGCAGCTCGGGCAGCGTCTTCATCCGCACCTGGGCGCCGATAACCCGACGGAGGTGTCCGCGCGCCGACGCGAGCGCGGCGGCCGTCGCTCGGTGCGCGCGTTCGTCGCCCAACGTCGTGTAGAACACGCGCGCGAGACGGAGGTCGGGCGTCACGGTGACGCCCAGGACCGTGACGAACCCCACGCGCGGATCCTTGAGCTTGGGGATCTCCTCCGCGAGGATCTCGCGGAACTCCTCCGAGACGCGGGTGGGCCGGCTCCCCTCGGGCACGCCGTCACGCCTCCGGGTAGTGGAGCGTGAGCTCGCGCTCGATCAGCTCGACCTCGCCCCAGCGGTCGACGAGCTTCTCGACCTCGTGCAGGACCCGCCGGGCGTGGTACTGCTCACCGGCGACGGCGGCCACCGCGATCGCCGTGCGCTGCCACAGGTCGTGATGATCCACCTCGGCCACCGAGACGTTGAACGTCGAGCGGATGCCGTTGGTCAGGGTCTTCACGACGTGTCGCTTCTCCTTGAGGGAACCGCACGCCGGGATGCGCAGGTCGAACCGCTCCAGCGCAACGAGCATCGACGGTATCCCTACAGCTCTCGGGCGACCTCTCGGACCTCGTACGCCTCGATGATGTCGCCTTCCTTGACGTCGTTGAAGTTCTCGATCCCGATGCCGCACTCGAAGCCCTCGGCCACCTCGCGGACGTCGTCCTTGAAGCGGCGGAGCGAGCCGATGCGGCCGTCGTAGGCGACGACACCGTCGCGGACCACCCGGGCCCGCGCGTTGCGAACGATCGTGCCCTCCACGACGTACGAGCCCGCGACCAGGCCGACCTTCGGGACGCGGAACAGCGCACGGACCTCGGCCCGTCCGAGCTGCGTCTCCCGCTCCTCCGGCTTGAGCATCCCGCCCAGAGCCGCCCGGATGTCGTCGATCGCGTCGTAGATCACCCGGTACAGCCGCACGTCGACGCCTTCCTTCTCGGCGAGATCGCGCGCCTGCACGTCGGGACGGACGTTGAACCCCACGACGATCGCCTTCGACGTCAGCGCCAGGTTGATGTCGCTCTCGGTGATCGCGCCCGCGGCGCTCCGGATCACGTTGACCCGCACCTCGTCCTGCGGCAGCTTGGCCAGCGCGTCCACCAGCGCCCCGATCGAACCCTGGACGTCGGCCTTGACGATCAGGTTGAGCTCGGGGACCTCGTCGCGCTCGGCCCGCGCCATCAGCTCCTGCAGGGTGGGCGGGCGCGTCGACACCATCTCGGCCGCGCGGACCTTGGCCTCGCGCTCCTGCACGACGTGGCGCGCCGCGCGCTCGTCCTCGACCTCGCGGATGTCATCGCCCGCGTTCGGGGTCGCCGACCAGCCGAGGATCTGCACCGGCTTGCTCGGCCCGGCCTGCTTCACCTGCTGCCCGTTCTCGTCGAGCATCGCGCGGATCTTCGCCCACGACGTGCCCGACACGACCGTGTCGCCCACGTCGAGCGTGCCGCGCTGGACGAGCACGCTCGCCACGGGGCCGCGGCCCTTGTCCAGGTGCGCCTCGAGCACGACCCCACGAGCGCGGCCCACCGGGTCGCCCTTGAGCTCCTCGAGATCGGCCACCAGCAAGATCGTGTCGAGCAGGTTGTCCAGGTTCGTGCGCGCCTTGGCCGAGACGTCGACGAACTCGACCGTCCCGCCCCACTCCGCCGGGACGAGCCCCTGCTCCACCAGCTGCTGCCGAACGCGGGTGGGGTCGGCCTCCGGCTTGTCGATCTTGTTCACCGCGACCAGGACCTGGACGCCCGCCGCCTTCGCGTGGTCGAGCGCCTCGATCGTCTGCGGCTTGACGCCGTCGTCCGCCGCGACCACCAGGACCGCGATGTCGGTCACCTGCGCGCCGCGGGCACGCATCGCCGTGAAGGCCTCGTGACCCGGGGTGTCGATGAAGGTGACCTCGCGCCCGTTCGTGTGCACCTGGTACGCGCCGATGTGCTGCGTGATCCCGCCGAACTCCTGCGAGACGACGTCGGTCTTGCCGGATCGCATCCAGCAGCAGGGTCTTCCCGTGGTCGACGTGACCCATGATCGTGACGACCGGCGCCCTCGGCTCGAGCCGGCTCTCGTCGATCTCCTCCTCGGGCTCCTCCTCCTCTTCGACCCCGACGATCTCGGCCTCGTAGCCGAGCTCGGTGGCGAGCAGACCCAGCGCCTCGTCCGACAGCGACTGCGACGCCGTCGCCATCTCGCCGAGCGAGAACGTGATCTTCACGACCTCGGCGACGCTGCGGTTCGTCTTGTCCGCCACGTCCTGCGGCGTCGACCCGTGGACGAGCCTCAGCACCGGGAGGGAGGGGCCCGCGGGTTCGGGGGCCGGCGGTGCCTCGACGACGGGTGGCGCCTCGACGACGGGGGTCACGGGCTCGGGCTCGGCTCGGCCACCGGTGCCGGCTTGGGGGCGGCCGGTGGCGTCTCGGGCTCGAGGACCTCCTTCCGCTTCCTCGCACTCGACTTCGGGAGGGGCTCCTCGACGGCCTCCTTGATCTTGGCCTCGGGGACGGCCTTGCCACCCGACGCGCGGAGCCGGGGCACGGCCTGATCGGGGACCGACGAGGAGGCCGTGAGGCCGTCGATCCCCATCTCCTTCAGCGACGCGAGCAGTTCCTTGCTCGCGACGCCCAGCTCCTTGGCAAGTTCGTGAACCCTCAACGATCCAGTTCCCCCTCGATCTCCGTCCTAAGGGTAGCCGCTCCGTGCTCGTCCAGACCCGTCCGCAGCACGCGAGCGACCGCTCCGCGCGCGAGGGCGGCCTCCGCACACGCACGTCGCCGATGCACGTAGGCGCCCCGCCCCGGGAGCGACCGCTCGGGGTCCACTCGGATCGAACCGTCCGAGACCGCGACGAGCCGGAGCAGCTCCCGCTGCGCGGCCCGTTCCCTGCAGCCGACGCACGTCCGCACCGGAACGTGCGTCGAGGCCACGTCTACGCCCCCGCCTTCTCCTCCGCCGCCTCATCGACCACCACGGTCTCCTCCGCGGGGTCGTCGTCGGTGCTCGGCGCCGACTCCGTCCTCGTTCGTGGTCGCGCCCGACTCATCCTCGACGGTGGTCGCGGCACTCTCGTCCTCGTCCGTGGTCGCAGCCGACTCGCCCTCGTCGGCGGGTGCGGCGGTGCCGGCGCCCGACCCGGCGCCCCCGTCGGAGTCATCCTCCGCCGGAGCGGCGCACGGACGTCCGAAGCGAGCGGCGCCGAAGAGGGCGAAGGCACCGCCGCACCCGCCGCCACCGGCGCGGCCGGCAGCCGGCCGCGGGCCCCCTCGCTGCTCGTCCGCGAACTGCGTCTCGCTCTTGATGTCGATCCGCCACCCGGTGAGCCGGGCCGCGAGCCGCGCGTTCTGACCCTCTCGGCCGATCGCCAGCGAGAGCTGGTAGTCGGGGACGATCACGAGCGCGGTCTGGGTCTCGGGGTCGACGCGCGCCTCCCGAACCTTCGCCGGCTGGAGCGCGTTGGCGACGAAGGTCGCCGGGTCCGCGCTCCAGGGCACGACGTCGATCTTCTCGCCGCGGAGCTCGGTCACCACGTTGCGGACGCGCGAGCCCTTCGGCCCGACGCACGCGCCCACCGGGTCGACCGCCGGCTCGTTGGACGAGACCGCGATCTTCGAACGATGCCCGGGCTCGCGGGCGACCGCCCTGATCTCGACGATCCCCTCGGCGATCTCGGGCACCTCGAGCTCGAACAGCTTCTTGAGGAGCCCCGGGTGCGTCCGCGACACGACGATCTGCGGGCCCTTGCTGCCCTTGCGGACCTCGGTGATGTAGCCCTTGAGCCGCTCGCCGTTGCGGTACGGCTCGCTCGGCACCTGCTCGGCCTGCGGCAGCAACGCCTCGACCTTGCCGAGGTCGAGCAGCGTGTATCGGCGCTCCGACTGCTGGACGATGCCCGTGACGACGTCGCCCTCGCGGCCGGCGAACTCCTCGTACGTCATCTCGCGTTCGGCGTCGCGGAGCTTCTGGAAGATCACCTGCTTCGCGGTCTGCGCGCCGATGCGGCCCTTGAACTCGTCGGTGACCGGCACCTCCTGCTCGGTGAGCACCTTGGTCTCGACGGTGATCTCGCCTTCCTCGTCCTCGTGCTCGATCCGCTCGAGCTCTTGGATCCAGACGCGCAGGTCGCCGCTCTCGGGGTCGATCTTCGCGCGCACGCCGAAGGTCTCCTCGTCGAGCTCCGGGTGCTGCTGCTTCCACCACGACTTGTAGGCGGACGCCATCGCCTCCTCGAGACCCTCGAGGATCGTCTCGAACGCGATCCCCTTCTCGCGCTCGAGCTCGCGCAGCGCCGCGATCATGTCTTGGTTCATGTCCTGCTCCCTGCCTTCTTCCACTCGAAGACGGTCCTCGCCGAAGCGATGCCGTCGTAGGGGACGCGCAGCTCTCCGCCCTCGGATGCGATCACGATCGCCTCCGCGTCGGCCGAGACCAGCGCGCCCTCGTGGACCCTGCGGCCGTCCACCGGCTCCACCGTCTTCACCTTCACCTGTTGCCCGACGCTCCGTTCGAAGTGCCGGGGTTCGCGGAGCGCCCGCTCCAGCCCGGGCGAGCTCACCTCGAGCTCGTACGGGCGGTCCTGCTCGAACCCCTCGAGGTCGAGCCGTCGGGACAGGCGCTGCGACGTCGCCGCGATCGTGTCGAGGTCGACGCCGCCCCGGCGGTCCACCATCACCCGAAGGATCCGGCGACCGCCCTCCCGGCCGAAGGAGACCTCCCACAGCTCCAGTCCGGCAGCCTCGACGACCGGCCGGACCAGTTCGCCGACCTCCTTCTCGCGCACCCGAACGACCCCTTCGAAAGAAAAAGTGGGCGCGAGCCCACTTCCGGGTGATGCCGCTCCGTTTCCGCCGGTCAGTATAGCGCGCGGCTCAACCACCGAGCCCGTTCGCGCTGGTCAGACGCGCCTTTCAGAGGGCCCGGCGCTGCCCGTCCGGAGTGTTCCAATGGTCCCGCGCGGCCATCCGGCGCACGAGGCGAGGGTCGTCCCACCCTCGATGGAGCCGGATCCCGAGCTCGCGGCAGACGGCCTCGGCCAGCTCCTCGGTCTCGAACTCGTCTCGCACCCACAGGCCGGTCACGTCGATGAGCACCAGGTCCCAGGTCCCGAGGCCGACGTGCTGCACGACGGCCTCCACCTCGGGGTGGAGCTTGACGAAGTCCCGGAGCGCCGTTCGGGGCGTTCGCCTTGCGAGGCCATGGCCGAGCCAGCCTAGGGCGCGGTCGGCGAGCAGGTCCATCGCGGCCGGGCGCGGCCTCGGCGAGGGGCGCCTGCGAGCGCTCGCCGCTCGACCGCAGCTTGAGGTCGGCGGTCCCGGCCTCGACCCCGCGCTTGCCGATCACGACCTGGACCGGATAGCCGATCAGGTCGGCGTCGGCGAACTTCACGCCGGCGGTCTCGTCCCGGTCGTCGAGCACGGCGTCGACGCCCGCGTCCAGGAGCTCGCGGTAGACCCGCTCGGCCTCGGCGACCACCCGTTCGTCGATCGCGGTTGGCCGATCACGACGACGACCTCGAACGGCGCGAGCGACCTTCGGCAGGGCAGACCCATGCTCGTCGTGGAACTGTTCGACCGCGGCCGCCATGGTCCGCCCGATGCCCAGCCCGTAGCAGCCCATCTGAAGTACAGCCGCTCGACCGTCCTCGTCGACGAACTGCGCCTCCAGGGGCTCCGAGTACCGCGTGCCCAGCTGGTAGATGTGACCGACGACGATCGAGCGTTCGATCCGAAGTGGCGCCCCGTCGTTCGGACAGCGGTCACCCTCGCGCAGTGCACCAGGTCCTGGTACTCGTCCACGCGGAAGTCGCGCGGCGATGTTGGCGCCGGTGACGTGCCGATCGGGCGCGTTCGCGCCGGTGACCCAATCGCCGCCGCCCCGGACCGAGCCTCGTCAGCGAGGACAACGACCTCCGGGCTGAATCCCTGCGGGCCGACGAACCCCTTCGCGTAGCCGCTCGACGCGAAGTCCGCGTCCTCGAACGGCACGGACGGGCGTGGGGAAGAACCGCCGCTCGAGCTTCGCCTGGTCGATCTCGCGGTCGCCCGGGCGCGAGCGACCGCCACCACCGTGTCTCCCGCTCGGAACAGGATGCACTTCAGCGTTCGATCCGCGGCACGCCGAGTTGCTCGGTGACCGCCGTCGATCGTCGCGGCGCCCGGCGTGCGAGACCTCCTCAGTGGCTCGAGGTCGGTCGGCTCGACGGCGTCCGGGGGCTTCGGCGTCGCCGCCTTCGAGTCGGCGAGGTAGTCGCCGTTCGGACACACCACGAAAGGTCCTCGCCGATCTCCGCCACGCGCCATGAATTCGTGATTCATCCCGCCCCCGATCGTCCCCGGGTCGGCCTCGACCACGACGTACTCGATCCCGAAACGATCGAAGATCCGTCCGGTAGGCGTGCAGCATGATCCCGTACGAGCGGTGCATGCCCTCCTCGTCGCGATCGAACGAGTACGCGTCCTTCATGAGGAACTCGCGGACGCGGAGGAGCCCGTACCGAGGCCGCAACTCGTCCCGATACTTCCACTCGACCTGGTAGAGGTTCAGCGGCAGATCGCGATACGAGTGGGCGTCGCCCGCGACCAGCGGCGTGACCGACCTCCTCCTGGGTGGGGCCGAGCACGAGCTCCCGCTCGTGGCGGTCGATCAGCTGGAACATCACGGGGCCGTACAGCCTGCCAGCGCCCGGTCTTCTTCCATGGCTCGGACGGGAGGAGGATCGGCATGCGGAACTCCTGCGCACCCGACGCGTCCATCTCCTCGCGGACGATCGCCTCGATCTTGCGCATCATCCGGATGCCGAGCGGCAGCGTCGTGAAGACAGCCGACGGCGAGCTGTCGGATGAACCCCGCGCGCACGCAGCAACCGATGCGACACCGCCTCGGCCTCCGCCGGGATCGTCCCGAAGGGTAGGTGCGAACAGAGCCGAGAGCCTCATGGAGGCTCAGGATACCGGTCGTGCTCGGCGGTCAGTTGTCGGTGACCACGCTGATGAACTGCTGCCACGTGGTGGCCGAGGACGCGTACTGGTTGAAGGTCGCGACGTTGTCGGGCGCGACCGGGTCCCGGTTGATCGCCGTGAAGTCCCCCCACCGCTCGATCCCGCCCGAGATGTTGTACCTCGCCGATCCCGCGTGGAGCAGGAACTGCGTATCGGTGGTCGAGCCGGAAGGGATCGTCGCGACCCACGCCGATAGGAACTCGTCGTGCGGCGCGCTCGCCCGGTTGTAGGTCACGAAGAGGGTCCCGTCCCCGTCGGTCGCCACCGTGGGCCAGCCCTGGTCGATCTCGGCCGAGCCGACGACGCCCTTACGCGCCAGGATGGAGCCGCCCAGGATGGATCGCCGGGTCCACCTCGTACCACTGGACGCCGGCCTCCGGATAGCCGCCGGTCAGCGTGTCCGGCCTGAAGTTCTTGAACACCGTGTGGGCCGCGAACAGCTCGTTGCGGTCGGCATCGTAGAACGCGTTGACCAGACGCAGGTCGCCCGCGTCCCACCAGAAGTTGGAGTTGTTCACGTTGGCGCCCCCCTGGGTCCCGGGCGGAGGCGTGGAGACCTTCCCCGTCTGCAGGCAGCACGCCTTGCGGAGGGCGAACCCGGTCGCCGTGGGCTTGATCCGCCACAAGGCGAGGTAGTCGCCCCTGCCGTTGATCTCCTGGAACGAGATCAAGAGCTGGTCGCCGGGCGTGGTCCCCACGCTCTGCGCCGGCTGGATCGTGAAGGCCTGCTTGCGGTGGGCGTCGCGTGTCTTCGCGCCGCCGAAGACGGTCGGCACGGGCTGCGCGAGCGAGCAGTCGTACACCGACTTATCGATCGTCATGATCTGCGAGTACCGGAACCTCGCGACCGAGCTCGGGAACGTGAACTGGTTCGTCGAGATCGTGATCCGCGAGTCGTTGTAGCCGAGCGTCGGATAGTCCGCCCACAGGACGGGCGACGCGGGGATCTGGTCGCCTGCGAAGGTCCTCGCGGCACCACGTGCTCGTGGTGGTGGCCGTCGCGGCCGGGATCGCGAGCACGTTGATCTCCGACATCCGCGGCGCGTCGTCCTGGCCCAGCCACACGATCACGAACGTATCCGTGTACTGGTCGTACACGACCTTCGGGTCGAAGTGCAGGATCGACGGGTTACCCGACAGCGAGCTGAGCGTGGTCCTCGGCACCGCTGTCGTCCCGTTGAGGTTGAACACCTCGATGCTGCTGTTCACGGCCGCGACGAAGAAGCCGTCGCCCAGGGCGCCCGTCGTGTCCGAGGGGTTGAACCCGTCGAGGTCGTCCATGCCGTCGAACCCCGTCACGAGGTTCGGAGCGAGGGGGGCGCTGGAGCGCGCCGCCGTCTCGGCCGCCGCGGCCGACGGCCGCGATCGCTGCGTGAACGTCTCGAAGGAGGTGGGGCGATCCTGCGACGCGGCGGTCACCCGACCGTGCACCACGGCCAGGGACACCGTCCGCGTCTGAGGTTTCGCCGGCCGTTCGGCGGCGGCCGATGGCACGAGCAGCAACCCCACACCGGCGACCAGGACGGTGCAGGACGGCGAGCAACCTTCGTGACGTTCGCATCCGCGGGCTCCCTCTGTGTTCCTTGGCTCGTTCGGTGGCGCAACACCCTACCCGAACGGCTCCGGTACCACTCCGCTCGCACGGGTGCGGTTAGGGTACGGCTCTCCCGTCATCGGCGATGGTGTCCCGGCGAGGAGGTCAGGTGAGGGTCCGGCCCGATCGAGGAACGTTCGAACGCTCGGCCGAGGGCTACGCCCTCGCGCCGGTGTGGACCGAGCTCCTGGCCGACGTGTCCACGCCGGTCGGCGTCTTCCCGGCGCTCGCGGGCGAGGGGCCCGGGATCCTGCTCGAGAGCGTCGAGCGTTCCGAGCGCTGGGGGCGGTACTCGTTCGTCGCCGGCGATCCCGCCGCGATCGTCGTGCTCGACCGGGACGGGCTCCGGGTCCTGAACGCGACCGACCGGCTGACGGTCGAGGTGCCGAACGGAGGGGACGCGCGGGCCGACCTGGTCGCGCTCGCCGCGTCGCTCCGGGCGCCGCGGGTCCCCGACCTCCCCTCGCTCACCGGCGGTCTGATGGGCTTCCTCTCGTACGAGGCGGCGGAACTCCTGGACGGGCACCCCTTCCCCGAAGGGCGACACGATCGGGCCGCCGATCGCGCTGATGCTCGTCGACCGCGCGGTCGTGTTCGACCACTGGCGGCAACGGTTGCTCCTGGTCGCGCACATCGCGCCGGACGCCTACGACGAGGGCGCGGAGGCCCTCGAGGACCTCGCGTCGCGGCTCTCGTCCCCGAACGCCCCGTCGCCGGACCCTCTGCCCGCGGCCGCGGCCGAGGTCGCGGCGCTCGGCGAGCCGAACATGCCCGATGATCGCTACCGCGAGATCGTCCGGACGATGAAGGACCACATCGCGGCCGGCGACATCTACCAAGGGGTGCCCTCGCGGCGTCTCGGGTTCCCGAACACCGCCGGCGGGTTCCCCGTCTACCGCAGGCTCCGCGTCACGAACCCCGCCCCGTACATGTTCTTCGTCCGGATGCTGGGTCTCGAGCTCGCCGGATCGTCGCCGGAGCCGCTCGTCCGTGTCGAGGGACGGACGGTCACGAGCCGTCCGATCGCCGGCACGCGTCCTCGCGGCGAGACGGAGCTCCGCGACCGCCTGTACGAGCACGAGCTGCTCGCCGACCCGAAGGAGCGCGCCGAGCACGCGATGCTGGTCGACCTCGCCCGCAACGACCTGGGTCGTGTCTGCACCCCGGGGACCGTCCGTCCGAGCGAGCTCATGTCGGTCGAGCGCTTCTCGAAGGTGATGCACATCGTGAGCACCGTCGAGGGCGAGCTCGCGGAGGGCGCGCACCCGCTCGACGCGCTCGCGGTCACGTTCCCCGCCGGCACGGTGACGGGCGCACCCAAGCGCCGGGCGATGGAGCTGATCGCCGAGCTCGAGCCGACCGCGCGCGGTCCGTACGCGGGCGCGGTCGGCTACTGCACGTTCGCGGGCGACCTCGACTTCTGCATCACGATCCGGACGGCGGTCGTCGCCGACGGCACGGCGTACGTGCAGACGGGTGCCGGGGTCGTCGCGGACTCGGACCCCGACGTCGAGCTCGCCGAGACCAACGCGAAGGCCGCGGCCCTGCTGCCCGCGATCGTGGACGCGGAGGCCTCCGAGACCGGGGAGGCACCGTGATCCTGGTCGTCGACCACTACGACTCGTTCACGTACAACCTCGTGCAGCTCCTCGAGAGCCTCGGGACGACGACCGAGGTCGTGAAGAGCGACGCCGAGACCGCCGAGGCCCTCGTCGCGCGCCGGCCCGACGCCGTCGTGCTGTCGCCGGGCCCGGGCCGGCCCGAGGACGCGGGGTGCTTCACCGAGCTCCTGCGGATCCTCCCCGCCTCGACGCCGGTGCTCGGCGTGTGCCTCGGCCACCAGGCGATGGGCATCGTCGCCGGCGCGCGCGTCGAACGCGCGACGCCGGTCCACGGCAAGGCGTCGCTGGTCCACCACGACGGGACGGGGATCTTCGCGGACGTCCCGAACCCGTTCGAGGCCGGCAGGTACCACTCGCTCGTCGTGACCCGTGAGGGCTTCCCCGACGAGCTCGAGCTGACGGCGTGGAGCGACGACGACCTCGTGATGGCGGCCCGGCACCGGACGCTGCCCAGGGTCGGGGTCCAGTTCCACCCGGAGTCGATCCTCACCCCGGACGGCCCTACGATCGTCCGGAACTTCCTCACGCCGCTCGGCTAGCGGACGCTCCTCGGTACAGCGAAGGGCCGGAGCCTTCCGGCTCCGGCCCGTCGCGCGCATCGTCGTTCGCTCAGCCGCCGAACTTCGGCCGCACATCGACCCGGGACCCGCGCTGACCCGTCGGCGATCTTCGGCGCCGGCGACCTCGACGGTCTCCGGCCTGGCGATCGCCGAGTACGGCCGGGGCTGCAGGCCCGCCTTGATGAGCCCGGGGACCTGCGTCGCCGGGCTCGAGCGCGGTGACCGTCGCTGCGTCCGTCGAGCGAACCGGCGGGCGTTCGGGTCGCGTCGTCGGACCCGATCGGGTCCCGATCGCGAGCGCCGCCGCGACCATGACGACCGCGAACAGCAGGATCCAGGCGGCCTGCGGGGCCCGCCTGCCTCCTTCGAGGGTCTCGATCCTGGTAGCCATCCGACCTCGCCTCCTCCGTGTCCCGGCCACCGTAGGCGGGGACGCGAAGGAGGTTCGGTGCCGGGCGCTACCACCCGCCGCGTGCTCGTGGTCACGTGGAGGCGCGCAGGCATACGGACGCCGAACCCGCGGGCGGTGCCGGACGCGCGGCCGCGACGTCGGGCTCAGCAGGAGGAGGTGCGTCCTCCTCCGGGCCCGACGTCGCAGGAGTCGGCCCCCGGACCGCCCGACAGGTCGTCGTTGCCGCCGCCGCCGAACAGGTCGTCGGCGCCCGGCCCGCCGAACAGCTCGTCGGGCTTGCCGCAGCCCTTCAGCACGTCGTCGCCCTTCAGCCCGACGAGGACGTTCGACTTGCCGTTGCCGGACGCGCTCGTCGTCCTTCGGGCCGCCGATGAAGCCCTCGAAGCGCGGTCAGGACGTCGGCGCCCTCGCCCCGGGCGACGCCCTGTCCGAGGTCGGCGCGGATCCGCTTGGTGGCGAAGTCGTACCTCACGAAGTCGAACCCTCCCCGCCCGTCGAGGTCGTCGTCCCCACCCAGGCCGAGGAAGTCGTTGCCGGCGCCGTTGCCGGTGAGGTGGTCGGCGAACGCCGAGCCGATCGCCACCCTCGATCTCCTGGAGCGTGGCCGAGACCCCGGGCGCGGTCGCCGCGCCGGCACCCAGGTCGATCGTCCCCCCGCCCGACGCATCCTCCAGCGAGACGAAGTCGAAGCCGTCACCGCCGATGACCGTGTCGTCCCTCCTCCGGTGATCAGGACGTCGTTGCCGCCCTCACCGCAGATCACGTCGTCGCCCGGCCGTGCCCACCAAGACCTCGCCGCTCCCCGTTCCCTCGATCGTGCAGGTCCCGGGGGTGGTGTGTCGTCGTGGTGGTCGTCGTGGTCGTCGTCGCCGAGCGCCGCGATCGACGCGGGGAGGTCGAGCCGGTGGTAGCTCTGCCCCACCAGGCGGTCGGAGATCAGCGGGCCGGAGCTCCGCAGCGCGGTCTCCACCGGCCGAGATCGATCGCAGCCCGGCGAGGCGTCGAACAGCACGGCGACGCCACCCGCGACGTGCGGGCGTCGCCTGGGACGTCCCACCCTGCGTGACCCCCGCCGCGGTGATCAGTCGCGCCGGGCGCGAGCATCATCGGGTTCGTCCAGACCTGCGAGAAGCACGTGATCTGGTCCGCGGCCGACGTGAAGCGTCGGTGCACCGTGTCGTTGGCGTTCGGGCCGCCCCAGGTGATGCCGCCGTTGTTGCCGTCGTAGACGGCGCCGACGGGGAACGCACCCGGGATGCACGCGGGCCTGGAGATGCCGACGTGGTTCGAGCCGTTCGCGAAGCGGTCGTTCCCGCTCGCGATCGACCGGGATGATCCCGGCCGCGCGCGCGTTGGCGAACGCGGCGACCCGCGCGTCGGCCGGGTCCGAGCACGGGGACGTGTTGAACGTCTCCGGACGAACCGAGGCTCATGTTGATCGCGCGGATGTTGTACGTCGCCTGCTGGGAGATCACGAAGTTGATCGCCGACGACCTGGGTCGAGGTGTTCGAGCTGAGCCCGTTGAACACGTCGAGGCCGAGGAGCTTCACGTCCGGGGCGACCCCGGCGACGATCCCCGACACGTTGGTGCCGTGGAAGCCGGCGGCCGGGTCGTCACGCAGCCCGTCGTCCGGGCGCGAAGTCCTGCGCGACGACGACCTTGCATCCCGGCGTCCCCGGCGACGCAGCAGCTCCCGAACGCCGGCGCGCGTGTAGTCGACGCCGGAGTCCAGCACCGCGACGGCCGTGCCCGCGCCCGTGAACCCGCCGGCCGCCGCGGCGGGCTGGCCGATCAGCGGGAGGCTCTGGGTCAGGAAGGCCTTCTCCCGCCGGTCCGCCCCGATGCCGACCACCGCGGGATCGGCCCGCAGGTCGCCGAGCTCGGCTCGAGAGTCCGACACGGACGAACAGGACCGGCAGCGTTCGGTAGTCCTGCAGCACGCTGGAGCTCGGGGACGCGTGTGCGGAGACCCGCCTTCAGCGTTCGGTACCCGGGCACGGTCGTAGCGCAGCAGCGCCCGCGAGTCGCCGCCCGACGAGGATCGCGCGCTCGAGAGCGTGGATGCGCCGGCGAGCGTCACGAGGACGTCGACGTGCCCGCGGCGTGCGAGGCGCTTCGCGACCAAGCGGATCGACGCTCGCGTCGCGCCGGTACGCGGCCGGAAGGACCGCGGGCACCCGCGTCCCGAACGCCCGGACCCGCCGGATCCGAAGGCGCCGGCGAACGCGGTGGTGGCGAGCGCCGCGACGACCAGCGAGCGCGGCCCCGATAACCAGGGCACGACGAACCGAACGCGAGCTCATGACTTCCCCTCTGCTCGAAAGGCCCGATGATGGGGGTTGTTCATCGGGAACACAACCCTCTGGACGAGACGGCGACCTACGTCTCGGCCTCCGCTTCCCGCGCGACCGCGATCTTTCGAGCCTCCTCGATGACGCGCTCGACGAACCGGTCCTCGGGGATCTTGTCGATGACCTCGCCCTTGACGATCAGGAACCCCTGGCCCTTGCCGGCGGCGATCCCCAGATCGGCCTCGCGCGCCTCGCCGGGGCCGTTCACGACGCACCCCATCACGGCGACGCGGATCGGGACCTTCAGCCCCTCGCGCTCGATCGCCTCCTGCACCTGCTTGGTGAGGCCGAGGACGTCGACCTCCGCGCGCCCGCAGGAGGGACAGGCCACGAGGTCGAGCCCGCGCTTGCGGAGGCCGAGCGACTGGAGGATCCACGTCCCGACCTTGACCTCCTCGACGGGGTCGTCCGTGAGCGAGACGCGGATCGTGTCGCCGATCCCCTCGGACAGCAGCGCGCCGATCCCGACCGCGCTCTTGACGCCACCGGCCGGCATCGGGCCGGCCTCGGTGACGCCCAGATGCAGCGGGTAGTCACAGGCCTCGGCGAGCAACCGGTACGCCTCGATCATCACGCCGGCGTTCGAGTGCTTGACCGAGATCTTGATGTCGAAGAAGTCCTCCTCCTCGAGGATCCGCGCCTCGTCCAGCGCGCTCTCGACGAGCGCCGCCGCCGTGGGCGCCCCGTGCTTGGCGAGCAGGTCCTTCTCGAGCGAGCCCGCGTTCACGCCGATGCGGATCGGCACGCTCCGGGCCTTGGCCTCACGCGCGATCAGCCGCACCTTGTCCTGGTACTTGATGTTGCCCGGGTTGATCCGCAGGCCCTGGATCCCGGCCTCGAGCGCGGCGATCGCGTACTTCCACTGGAAGTGGATGTCGGCGACCACCGGGACCGTCGACTTGGCCGCGATCGCCGTCAGCGCCTCGGCGTCCTCCCAGTGCGGCACGGCCACCCGGACGATGTCGACGCCGGCCGCGACCAGCGAGGCGATCTGCTGCAGGGTCGCGTTGATGTCCGCCGTCTTGGTGGTGGTCATCGACTGGACGCGGATCGGCGCGTCGCCGCCGATCGTCACGTCGCCGACGCGCACCTGACGGCTCTTCCTGCGTTCGGTCAGCACGGCTTCCCAGTGTCCCATCCCCTCATGTGGGGCTACCGCTCGCGCATCCGCGCTCGCTCCTTGAGCCCCCCACGCCCCGGCCCATCACTCGCCGAACACGTGGAAGACGACCTGCCGGTCCTTGGGCTCGTCCATCTCGAACAGGATCAGCCGCTGCCAGCGTCCGAGCATCGCCGCCCCGCCCGCCACGGGGATCGCGTGGGAGGAGGCCGAGAGCAGCATCGCCTTGACGTGCGCGGGGCCGTTGCGGCGCTCGTGGGACTCGTCGAGGTTCTGGGTGCGCCGCGCCTCGTCGTCGTGCGCGTAGTAGAGGTCGTCGGGGACCAGCCGCAGCATGCGAGCGCCGGAAGTCCTCGAGCGCGCCGTCCTCCCACTCGTTGACGATCAACGCGCACGTCGTGTGCGCGCAGAACGCCACCACCGAGCCGTCGGTGACGCCCGAATCCTTGATCGCGCGCTCCAGCTCCTCGGTGAGGTCGAGGAACGCGTATCGCTCCGGGGCCGAGACCTCGATGGTCGTGGTTGCGGATGTCATCCGTCCCTCCTTGTCTCCGTGGCCGGCGTCGCGCCGCCCGAGCGTGCGCGCTCCCCGGTGGAGGATGCCACCGGCAGCTCGAACGTGAACGCGCTCCCCCGGCCGGGCTCGCTGTCGGCCCAGATCCTCCCGCCGTGCGCCTCGACCACCGAACGCGCGATCGCGAGCCCGATCCCGGTCCCGCCGTCGTCGCGCGAACGCGACTCGTCCACGCGGTAGAAGCGCTCGAACACGCGGGGCAGGTGTTCGGCCGAGATGCCGGGACCCGTGTCGGCGACGACCACGTCGACCGAACCGTTGTGGCTCGACGCGGTCACCGTGACGCGCCCGCCGGTCGGCGTGAACCGCACCGCGTTGTCGAGCAGGTTGAACAGGACCTGATGCACGCGTTCCCGGTCGGCGAAGACCGGCGGCAGGTCGCCGGGCAGGTCGTCGGCGAGCGTCACGCCCGGATCGGGGCGAGCCACCTGGATCTCGGAGAAGACCTGCGAGACGAGCGGGGCGAGCTCGACGCGCTCGCGCTCGAGCGGGACGTCGCCCGGACTCGAGCCGCGACAGGTCGAGGAGCTGGTCCACGAGCCGGCCCAGCCGCTCGGACTGCACGAGCATGATCTGCAGCGTCTCGGGGTCGGGCTGCTCGACGCCGTCGAGCAGGTTCTCCAGGTGCGCCCGCAGCGCCGAGATCGGCGTCTTGAGCTCGTGGGAGACGTTCGCGACCAGCTCGCGGCGCAGCAGCTCGAGCCCCTCGAGCTCGGTGCTCATCCGGTTGAAGGCGTCGGCCAGCTTGCCGACCTCGTCGCGCGAGTCCGTCACGATCCGCTGCGAGTAGTCGCCCGTCTCCATGCGTCGGGCCGCCCGGGCCATGTCGCGCAGCGGCTGCGTCATGCCGCGCGCGACCCACCGCGCGATCACGAGCGCGATCCCCGCCCCGAGCACCCCGGCGAGCATGAGCTCCCACCAGTGGCCGCCGATCGTGAAGACCTCGAACCCGACGCCGAGGATCAGGTACACCAGCAACAGGGTCATCCCGACCGCGAACACGATGACCGATCCGAGCTTGGACCGGATCGTCGGGCAGCCGCTGCAGGAGCGTCATCGGCGAGGTCACTCGTCCCCGAACGCGTAGCCGACGCCGTGGACCGTGCGGACGAACCTCGGCTCGGCCCCGTCCTCGCCCAGTTTCCGCCGGATGCGCGCGACGTGCGAGTCCACGACACGCCCGCCCGCGTAGTCGCGGTAGCCCCAGACGCGGTCCATCAGCTGCTCGCGGCTGAGGACGACGCCGGGCTCGCGGGCGAGCGCGAGCAAGATCTCGAACTCGAGCGGGGTGAGCTGCACCTCCTCGCCGTCGACGCTCACCTTGCGCTTGGCCGGGTCGACCGAGAGTCCCGCGTGTTCGATCGGGTCGGTCGAGGGGGGCGACGTGATGCGTTCGACACGCCGCAGGATCGCCCTGACCCGGACCGTCAGCTCTCGCAGGCTGAACGGCTTGGTCAGGTAGTCGTCCGCGCCCACCGCGAACCCGGCCACCTTGTCGGCCTCCTCGGTCCGCGCCGTGAGCATGAGGACCGGGACCCAGCGCCCCGCCTGGAGCCTGCGGCACACCTCGAGGCCGTCCATCCCGGGGAGCATCAGGTCGAGCACGACCAGGTCGGGTTCCTCGGCGCCCGCCAGCTCCAAGGCCTGCGGGCCGTCGGACGCGACCAGGACCCGGAACCCCTCGCTCGAGAGCCTCGCGCGGACGGCTTCGGCGATCGCCGTCTCGTCATCCACGACCAGGACGGTCTGCTCGGTCATCGGCCCATCGTAGTCGTCGGGCCTTCGCGACCCTCGCGGCAGCGTGTTGAGAAATCGTGGCGGCGCCGGTTCGCGACCGATGGCGTAGCCCGGACGCCCCAGGCGTGGCGCGCCGGCGGAGGCCTCGGACCGGACGGGCGACTCAGACGGGCGGCTTGACCAGGTCCACGTAGACGACGGCGACCGTGAAGACGATGAAGAACGCCGCGACCGCCGCCGAGACCGGGACGACCTTGCGCATGTCCACCGGACGGCCCCGGACCTTCTCGATCGCCAGGACCGTCAGGTGCCCGCCGTCGAACGGCGGCAGCGGGAGCAGGTTCAGCAGACCGACGAACACGTTCACGACGCCGAACAGGAACAGCAGGTCACCGAACTGATCCTCGGACGCGAGGTTGCCCGCGAGCCGTCCCACCCCCACCACGCTCGCCGGGTCGGTCGGCTGGCGGGCCTCGTCGGTGAAGACCAGGTCGAACAGGCGACCGATCCCCTCCGGCCCGAAGACCCGCCCGACCCCCTGCACGGTGAGGACGGCCTGCTCGCCGACGAGGCCGACGGCGCCGGTGACCGAACCGACGGGCCCCTCGGTCTCGCGGACGATCCGGCGGGGCTGCACCCCGACGCCGATCCTCCCGATCTGCTCGCCGCCCACCTGGGACAGGACCGGCGCCATCACCGCCTGGAAGGTCCTGCCGTCGCGCTCGATCGTGAACGTCATCGGCTCGCCGGCGTGCGCGGTGGTGTACGCCACCAGCTCGTCGGCCGACGGATCGTCGAGGGCGTCGACGGCGACCACCACGTCGCCGGCCTGCAGCCCGGCCGCCGCGGCGGGCGACTCGACGCCCGTGCAGGCGCGGCACCACCGAATCGATCATCACGCCCTTGGCCACCGGCTGCCCGACGAACCCCAGCCACACCGCGAAGCACAGGAACGCGAGCACGAAATGCGTCGCCGGGCCCGCGAGGATCACCAGCGAGCGCTGCCAGATCGGCTTGGCTCCGAAGGTCCTCGGCAGGTCCTCGGGCGCGACCGTCTCGTAGGGGTTCATCCCGGCGATCTTCACGTAGCCCCCGGCGGGGATCGCCTTGACGCCGACCTCGGTCTCCCCGCGCATCCGCGACCACAGCTTGGGGCCGAAGCCGACGAAGAACTCGGTCACCTTGATCCCGAACGCCCGCGCGACGGCGAAGTGCGCGGCCTCGTGGATCACGATCACCAGGATCAAGGCGAAGAAGAAGGCACCGATGCCGAGCGCCGCCACGGGGCGAACCTCCTACCGAGCCTCGATGATCTCGGCGGCACGCCGGCGGGCCCAGGTATCGGCCCGCTCGAGGTTCACCACCGAGACCACGCTCGAGGGCGCCTCGTGCTCATCGACGACGGCCGTGACGACCTCGACGATGCGCGTGAGGGGGATCTTGCCCTCGAGGAAGGCCATGACCGCGACCTCGTTGGCCGCGCTCATGACCGCGGGGAAGGTCAGGCCGAGCTCGCCGACGCGGTAGGCCAGGTCGATCGCGGGGAACGCCTCGCGATCGACGGGCTCGAACGACAGTCGGCTGTCGGCGAGCGGGACGGGCCCGACGCCGGTCGGCAGGCGCTCGGGCCACGCGAGCGCGAGCTGGATCGGAAGCCGCATGTCCGGGACCGCGAACTGCGCGGTCATCGAGCCGTCCCGGAACTCGGCCAGCGCGTGGACGATCCCCTCGGGGTGGATCACCACGTGGATCTGGGAGTAGTCCAGCCCGAACAGGTAGTGCGCCTCGATCACCTCGAGGCCCTTGTTCATCAGGGTGGCCGAGTCGATCGTGATCTTGGGGCCCATCTGCCAGACCGGGTGCGCGAGGGCCTCCCGGACCGAGGCCTTGGCGAGCTCGGCGTGCGTCCAGCCCCGGAACGGGCCGCCCGAGCCGGTGAGGATCACCCGCTTGAGGTCCTCGCGCCGCTCGCCGCGCAGGCACTGGGCGAGCGCGGCGTGCTCGGAGTCCACCGGGACGAGCCGTTCGGGCTCGCCCTTGATCAGGTCGACGACGAGGTCGCCACCGACGACCAGGCTCTCCTTGTTGGCCAGGGCAAGCATCTTGCCCGCCTGCAGCGTCGCGAGGGTCGGCCCCAGCCCGGCGGACCCGACCAGGGCGTTCAGGACCATGTCCGCCTCGGAGTCGCGGGCGAGCGTCTCGGCGGCGTCGGGGCCGACGTGCACCTCGACCCCCTTGATCCCGCTGAGCTTCTCCTGCAGGTCGGCGGCGGCCTCGTCGTTGGCGATGGCCACGTGCGGGGGCAGGAACTCCCGGATCTGGCCCACGAGGAGCTCCTGGTTGGTCCCCGCGGACAGGCCGACGACCTTGAACCGGTCGGGGTTGTGCCGCACGACGTCGAGCGCCTGCGTCCCCACCGATCCCGTCGAGCCGAGGATCACGAGCGAGCGCATCGCCTCAACGATACCCCGCGGCGCCCACAAACCACGGAAGGTCGGGTGACCCCGGGTGAGAGAGGTCTCAGAGCAGGATCAGGCGGAGGTAGATGAAGGCGGCGGGGGCGACGAACAGCACCGAGTCGATCCGGTCCATCACGCCGCCGTGACCGGGCAGGATCCCGCCCATGTCCTTGATCTCCAGGTCGCGCTTGATCAGCGACTCGGCGAGGTCGCCGAGCGGCGCGAACAAGCGCGACCACGACCGCCAGCCCGACCGAACGCCCGATGTCGTCGAGCAGCGTGACGCTGAGTCACCACGGCGACCGCGACCGCGATCGTGACCAGCGTGGCGCCGATCGCGCCCTCCCACGACTTCTTGGGGCTGATGTTCGGCGCGAGCGGTCGGCTCCCCCAGAAGTAGCCGACGCCGAACGCCGCCGTGTCGTACACGAACGTCAGCCCGATGATCGACAGCGTGAGCCCCTCGCCGTCGGGGAGCTTGAGGACCGCGAGCGCGTACGCGGCGAGCAGCGGGATGTACACGACGCCGAGGGTGGTGATCGCGATGTTCGCCACGACGTTGCGACGGTGTTGCGGCGGAACGGTCATGTACCACAGGAACGTCGCGAACAGCGACAGGGCCACGATCGCGAGCATCGCGTTCTCGCCGCGGTAGTACCCGGCCCCCAGCACGAGCGCACCCGAGACGAGCCCGAGCGCCGTCGCCGGCTGGTAGTGCCGCTTCTGCAGCGCCAGGTAGAACTCGCCCTGCGCGAACAGCACGACGATGCCGGCGAAGATCGCGAACGCTCCCGGCCCGATCAGGATCGCGCCGACGGCCAGGCCGGCGAGCACGATGCCGGTGATGAACGCCGTCGGGACGTCGCGGCCGGGTCCCGCGCGTTCGGAGTCGGCGCCGACCTCGATCGCGGTCGGCTCCTGCCAGCTCGGTCCGCCGAACCCCTCGGCCCCGACCCGGACGGTGCGCGTGGTCTCGGCGTCGTCGGTCGCGCCCTCCTCGCCGAGGAGCTGCGCGATCGCGACCTCCTCGGTGGGCTGCGGGACCGGCGCCTCGGGTTCGACCTGCACCTCGTCGCGGACGGACTCGGCGAAGTGATCGGCCGCGGCCTCGACGGCCTCGATGTCCGGGGCCTCCTCGACGACCACCGTCTCCTCGATCAGCTCCGCGACCCCGGGCTCGTCGCCGGGGAGGTCGACGTATCCGCTCGAGCCGGCCTCGCCGCCGGCCTCGTCGACGTCGTAGCCCTCCGCCTCGGCTTCGAACAGGAACGAGCCCACGCCGTCCTGCTCCTGCTCGTCGGCCATCCTCGGGCTCGACCTCGGCTGGGACGGCGTCTCGGGAGCCGTGAACAGCTCACCGCCGCCGGACGGTTCGGCCGAGTCGGGTTCGGGGGCGTCGGGCTCCTCGGCGGCGTCGTCCTCCGGCTGGGTCTCGAAGGCCATCGTCGAGCTGCGGGCGGCGTCCGGTTCACCTTCGGGCTGCTCGGGCTCCGTCGGGGCGGGCTCGTCGGGACGATCCGCGCCCTGGGTCGTGCCCGCCCCCTTGGCCTCGGAGGACTCGGGCCAGTCGACGTCCTGGATCGGCGCGAAGAACTTGTCGAGATCCTCGAACAGGTCCTCGCCCTCGGTCCGTTCCTCGTCCTCCGGCACGCTCAGATCTCCTTGAGCTCGGCGTCCTTGTGGGCCACGACGTCGTCGATGTCCGCGATGTGCTTGTCCGTGAGCTTCTGGAGCTCCTTCTCGGAGCGCACGAGGTCATCTTCCGAGATGCCGCCCTCTCGCTCAAGTTTCTCGAGCTCTTCCTTCGAGTGCCGCCGGATGTTCCGAACGGCAACCCTGCCCTCCTCGCCGCGGTGATGGACCAGCTTGATCAGCTCCTTGCGCCGCTCCTCGGTCAGGGGCGGGAAGCTCAGCCGGATCACGGTGCCGTCGTTGCTCGGCGTGATCCCGAGGTCGCTCGACATGATGGACTTCTCCATCGCGGCGATCGCGTTGCGGTCGAACGGCGAGATCATCAGGGTCCGCGGCTCGGGCACCGAGAACGAGGCCAGCTGCTGGATCGGCACCGGGGTGCCGTAGTAGTCGACGACGACACGCTGCAGGAGCGCGGGGGTGGCACGACCCGTGCGGACGCCGGCGAGCTCGTCCTTCAGGACCGAGATCGCCTTGTCCATCTTCTCGGTGGCCGCCTTCAGCGCGGAGTCGACCGTCATCGGACGGCCCCGTGCACCAGGGTGCCGATCGGTTCGCCCGACACCGCCCGGCGGATGTTCCCCTCCGACCCGAAGTCGAACACGATGATCGGCAGGTCGTTCTCCATGCACAGGCTGATCGCCGTGGCGTCCATGACCTGGTACCCCTCGCGGAGCACGTCGAGGTACTCGATCGTCTCGAACCGCTGCGCCGTGGGATCCACGTGCGGGTCCGCGGTGTAGACGCCGTCGACCTTCGTGCCCTTCAGGATCGCCTGCGCGCCGATCTCGAGCGCGCGCTGGGCCGCGGTCGTGTCGGTCGAGAAGTAGGGCGCGCCGATCCCCGCGGCGAACACGACGACCCGCCCCTTCTCCAGGTGCCGGATCGCGCGCAGCGGGATGTACGGCTCCGCGATCTGCGCCATGTGGATCGCCGTCTGGACCCGCGTCGGCACGTGGATCTTCTCGAGCGCGTCCTGCAAGCGCGAGCGCGTTCATCACCGTGGCGAGCATGCCCATGTAGTCGGCGCGGGAGCGATCGATCCCCGGCGCCTGGCGGCCGCGGAAGATGTTGCCGCCGCCCACGACGACGGCGCACTGGACCCCGAGGTCGACCACGTCGGCGAGCTCGCGGGCCAGGAGCCCCGTGGACGCCGTCGAGATCCCGTAGCCGGTGTCGATCGGCGCGAAGGCGTCGCCGGAGAGTTTGAGCAGCACGCGGTGGTAGAGCGGCCGGCCGGCCTCCTGCGCGTGGTCCCCCTCCGGCATGACGCCTACCCTACCCGGTCTCCTCGCCGAGCCGATACCGGACGAACCGACGCACGGCGACCTTCTCCCCGACCTTGGCCGACATCTCGTCGAGGAGCTGCTGGATCGTCTTCGAGTCGTCCTTCACGTACGGCTGGTCGAGCAGCACCGTCTCGGCGTAGAACGTCTTCAGCTTGCCCTCGACGATCTTCGGGATCACGTCGTCGGGCTTGCCCAGCTCCCGTGCCTGCGCCTCGAAGATCCGGCGCTCGGACTCGAGCTCCTCCGGATCCACCTCGTCGCGGCTGAGGTACCTGGGCGCCGACGGGCTCGCGATGTGGAGCGCCACATCCTTGGCGAGCTGCTTGAACTCGTCCGTGTTGGCGACGAAGTCGGTCTCGCAGTTGACCTCCACCATCGCGCCCACCGTGTTGTTGAAGTGGATGTAGGCCTCGACGAGCCCCTGGTTCGCCGAACGGCCGGCTCGGCCGGCGGCGGACGTGAGCCCCTTCGTCCGAAGGATCTCCTCGGCCTTGTCGAGATCGCCGTCCGCCTCCGTGAGCGCCTTCTTGCACTCCATCATCCCGGCGCCGGTGCGGTCCCGGAGCTCCTTCACGAGCTGCGCGTTGATCTCCGCCATCGGGTCAGCTCGTTCCCGTCGGCTCGGCCTCGGGGGCCGGGGCCGTGTCCGGGACGATCGGCGCGGGCTCGGCGGCGGGCGGCGGGAGCCTCGGGGGCGGGGACGGGCTCGGGCGTCGGGGCGGGTGCCGCCGCGGCCTGCGGTTCGGGTTCGGGCTCGATCTCGGGGCCGGTGGCGCGCGTCACGACCGCTTCGCGACCCTCCTGCCGTCCTTCGGCCAGCGCGTCCGCGATCAGACGGGTGACCAGCGAGACCGACCGGATCGCGTCGTCGTTGCCCGGGATCACGAAGTCCACCTCGTCGGGATCGCAGTTCGTGTCCACGATCGCGATCACCGAGATGCCGAGCTTGCGTGCCTCGTTGACCGCGATGTGCTCCTTCTTCGTGTCGATCACGAAGATCGCGTCGGGGAGCCGTTCGAGGCTCTGCATCCCGCCGAGGTTGCGCTCGAGCTTCTCCTTCTCGTGCCGCAGGCGGATCGCCTCGCGCTTGGGGAGGAAGTCGAACGCGCCCGTGCGCTCCATCTCGCGCAGCTCGCGCAGGCGGAGCAGGCGGCGCGAGACCGTCTGGAAGTTCGTGAGCATCCCGCCGAGCCAGCGGGTCGTGACGAAGGGCATCCCGACGCGAGCGGCGTGGTCCGAGATGACCTCCTGCGCCTGCTTCTTGGTCCCGACGAACAGGATCACGCCGCCGCGATGACCGAGATCCCTCGCGTAGGCGTACGCCTCCTCGAGGCCCGACAGGGTCTTCTCGAGGTCGATGATGTAGATGCCGGAGCGTTCCCCGTACAGGTACCGGCCCATCTTCGGGTTCCAACGTCGTGTCTGGTGCCCGAAGTGCACCCCTGCCTCGAGGAGCTCCCGCCTGGTAACGACAGGCATGGTGCCCTCCTTCCGGTTGTCCCTCCGCCCGGTTCGGCTCGCCCCCGGCCCGGCCGAAACCGAGACCCCGTGGGCGATCCCCGGGCGTGTGAGCTCGGCGTCGAGACGCCGGCGAACGGGCAGTCTACCAGCGGTGTTGGCGCGATCCGGTGCCGCCCGTGCGTCAGCGGCGCGCGCTTGGGCGCCGGGCGGGCTGGCGTTGCGCGGCCCGGCGCCGAGGGACCGGCTGTTCCGGGACGGAGGGCTCGGCCGCGATCCATCGGTAGGCGAGCCCGCCCATGAACGCCAGGTGGAGCACGCTCGCAGCCAGGATGAAGACCCACCCGAAGAAGGTCGGGTTCGCGGTGACCTCTCCCCCACCCGGGGCGAGCCCCACGACCACCGGCAGCGCGATGAAGAAGTAGAGGCCGCAGAACAGGAGGTGGCGGCTCCCCGGCAGCATCGCGGCCCGGCCCGAACGCCGGAGCGTCTCGACCACCCCGCGCCGCTGCCGCACGGCCGCGGTCGGCGCGAACCCGAGGAAGAACAGGCCCCCGACGAGCGACCCGACGGCGGCGAGCAGGCCGATCCCGGGCCCGAGGACCGGGAAGATGATGTTGCTGACCAGGATCAAGCTGAACGAGAGCACCTGTACGGCGATCACGGTCGGTATCGCCGTCAGGCCCCGGAGCATGCCCCACGAGGTCACACGCCCGTCCTCGAGCGATTCGACGATCATCCCGGCGAGCAGCCCGTAGAGCACCCCCCGGATCACGATCGCGACGCCGGTGAAGATCAGGAACGACGGCCCGAGCCCTAGCAGGCTCTCGCCGGTCCCGAGATCGAAGTAGGTCGCGATCGGCGGCAAGGCGAGGACGTCGACCAGCAGCGCGGGCCGACCCTCGAACCCGATCGCGTACAGAGCGAGCCACGCGAGCAGCGGCACGAAGATCGCGATCGCGAGCAGGACGGGCGAGGAGACGACCGCGAGCAGGCCCCGCCCGAGCGAGCGTCCGACGGGCGGCATGACGGACCCGCCGGTCGGACCGAAGAGCGCGCCGCCGAAGGGGCGCCGCGGTTCGGGCGCCGCGGTCGGTTCGGTCTCGGCCTCGGTCGGTTCGGTCTCGGCCTCGGTCGGTTCGGTCGCGACCGGTGCCGGCCGAGGCCGGGCCGGGCGCCGTCGCTTCTTCGCGCTCACGATCCCCTCCTCCGCCTCGGCTCGGGTCGGAGCCGTCGCCGCCGGCCTCGCCCCGGGCGCCCACACCGAAGCGCCGCTTGGCCCACAACCCCGGCACGAACGCGACGGCGAAGACGATGATCGCCGCGAGCCCCCACCGCGTCAGCGTGGTCCCGGCGTCGAGCTGGGTCGGCGACGGGACGTCGACCAGCGTGCCCTCCGAGTCGTGCTCGAACGCGATCAAGCCGGCGTCGCGACCCCCCTTGACCGCGATGACCGCATCGCTCGCGAGCGCGATCGTCCCGACCAGGCCCGGGGACGCGTCGCTCTGCCAGACGAGGTGGCCCGAGGCTACGTCGATCGCGACCAGACGGCCGTCGCCAAGCCCGAGCAGGACCGAGTTGCCGGAGACGACCGGCGAGCTTCGGAGCACGACCTCGTTCAGGTGGTAGCTCCACGCGCGCCCGCCGTCGGCGGCATCCAACCGGTAGAGCCCCCCGGCGATGTCCGCGGCGAACACGTTCTGGTCGTCGAACGCGAGCGCGGTCGCCGGGGAGAACAGCGAGAGCGCCAGCGTCGCCCATCGCTCGGAACCGTCTTCGGCGTCGAGGGCTCGCACGCGCCGATCCGCCGAACCGATGAAGAGCGAACCGCCGCCTGCGGACGGCGCGGTCCCTGCCGTGGAGTTCGCCTGGATCGCGACCGCCGGCCACGAACGCTCCCCCGTCGCCTCCTCGAACGCCGCCACGACGACCTGCGCCGCGTCGGTGTTCCGGGCGATCGCGACCACCTGCCCGTCGGAGACGGCGACGGGCGAGTCGACGCGCCCGTCCGTATCCTCGGACCACGAGATCGCGCCCGTCTCCAACGAGACGGCGTACACGGTCCCGTCCTGGTCGCCGACGAACGCGTTCGCGCCGTCGATCGTGACTCCGCTGCGCGAGATCGACCCCAGGGGCGTGCGCCAGATCTCGCTCCGGTCGGCCAGGGAGATCGCGACCAGCGTCGAACCAGCCCCTTGCTCGACCGGCCCGGTCGGCGCCGGGGTGGTGGAGGCTCCCGACGGCGACGCCGGTCGTGACGCCCGCCGATGGGCTCGGCGAGCCCGTCGACGTTCCTCCTGCGTCGTCCGAACCCGGTCCCTCGAGGTAGACGAGGATCCGGCCCCTTGGACCGGCCCCGATCGCCGGGACCGACAGCGGGCCGCCGTCCCGCGCCACCTGCCACTCGACGGCGCCCGATGGCCACGTCGATCCCGTAGACCGCCTCGGTACCGACCGAGATGGCCAGGTCGCCCGCGACGACGGCGCCCGACAGCGCTTCGCCCGCGGGGGCCGGGAACGTCCATCGGACGCGGTACGGGGGCTGCGGCCCGTCGACGAGCACCCCGGGGTGACCCGGGCCGCCTTGGAACTGCGACCAGGTCGGCGCCTCCTGCGCCGTCGCAGGGATGGGCGTGAACGCGAGCGGCGGCCATCGCGATCGATGCCCGCCGCGCCGCGGACGACGTTGGACGACGGGTGACGCAGGTTCGGGAACAGGTGAGCTCTCCTCGGACGGGGGCGCACATGCTAGCCGCAGTCAGGTTGCGACGACCCGAGGCGTTCGTGGTCGTTCGAGCGTCGCTCGACGCGATCCGCCTCAGGTCGCGATCGGGACGAGACGGATCAGATCCTGCACGCCGAGCGGCGCGAGGAGCTCCAAGGGGTCGACGTACTCGCCGTCGAGCCTCACCCCGAAGTGCAGATGCGGGACACCCGCACCCGGGTGACCGATGCCGGTCGCCCCGATCGTCTGGCCGCGCGACACGACATCGCCCCTGCGGACCGCCGCAACCGAGATCCACGAGTACGTGCTCGAGAGCCCGCCGCCGTGGACGATCGTGACGAACAGCTCCCCGCCCACCCGGCCGGCGAACGACACGCGTGCCCGCCTCGGGGGCGAGGATCGGCGTCCCCGGCGCGACCGCGATGTCGATCCCCCGGTGCCCCGCCCCGAACGGCGTGTCCGGCGGGTCGAACCCCCGGATCACCGGTCCGGTCACCGGCCAGGACCACGTGCCGTTCGGGGGCGCCGGAGCGAACGCGAGGTCGTCGGGCGCGGGGACGCCGGCGGCGCCGGGCGTGACCGACGACGGACCGAGCAGCACCATCAACAGGGGGAGGGTCAACGCCGCGAACGTCACGCCGGTTCTCCGATCGACCAGGAGCGACGATCCTAGACGCGGGGAGCGCCGGGGACCGTGACGCGGTTCACATCCGCGGGCGTTCGGTCACTCGGTCTCGACGAGCTGCAGGCGGAGCTGACCGACGGCCTTCGTGTGGATCTGGCAGACGCGCGATTCCGTCACGCCGAGGATCTCGCCGATCTCGGCGAGGGTGAGGCCCTCGAAGTAGTAGAGCGTGACGACGATCTTCTCGCGTTCGGACAGCGAGTTGATCGCCGCCGCGAGGAGCCCGCGCGTCTCCTGTCCCTCGAGCCCCGTCGTCGGGTCGGTGCCTCGATCGGCGAGCGTGTCCAGCAGCGACACCTGCTCGCCGCGGTCGCTGCCGACGCTCAGGATCTCGTCGAGCTGCAGCACCTGGACGAACGAGATCTGGTTGATGACCTCGTGGAGCTCGCGCAGCGTCACCCCGAGCCGCGCGGCCACCTCCTTCTCGGTCGGGGCCCGCTTGTGGATCGACTCGAGGTCCGAGTACGCCTTCTCGATCTCGCGCGCCTTGAAGCGCACGGATCTGGGCACCCAGTCCATCGCCCGGAGCTCGTCGATGATGGCGCCCTTGATCCGGGGGATCGCGTACGTCTCGAACTTGTTCCCGCGGCCCGGGTCGAACTTCTCGAGCGCGTCGATCAGCCCGAACATCCCGTACGAGACGAGGTCCGCCTGGTCGACGCTGGCGGGCAGGCCGGTCGCCACGCGGCTCGCGACGTACTTCACGAGCGGCGCGTAGTGCAGGATGAGGCGTTCGCGCGCGCCCTCGCGGGCGCCCGAGACCTCGCTCTGCTTGAACTCCTCCCACAGCCGGGCGAGCTCGTTGAGCTCCTCGGGCGACGGGGGCTGGCGCGTCGATCTCCGCGACCTCGCCGCGTTGACCGAACCCGAACGCGCCGCCGGCCGGTCGTTGTCGGCGGCCTTCACCGTCTTCGCGACCTTGGCGACCTTGGCGTTCTTCGCCGGCTTGGGGGCCTTCACCGGGGTCTTGGCCTTCTCGGCCTTGGGAGCTCGCGGCATCAGGCCCTCGGGTGGCTCTGCTCGTAGGCCTCGAACAGGCGCGCGCGACTCACGTGCGTGTACCGCTGGGTCGTCGCCACGCTCGCGTGGCCGAGCATCTCCTGGACCGATCTGATGTCCGCTCCTCCCTCGAGCAGGTGCGTGGCGAACGAGTGTCGCAGGGTGTGCGGCGTCACCCGCCGGCCCGAAAGGGCTGCGCCCGCGTATCGTCCCACAAGCCGTCGGATGTCGCGTGGGCCGATCGGGCGACCCCTGCGGTTCGTGAACAGCTCGTCGCGCTCGGCGCCGCCGAGCACGCCCCGCGCGGGCAGCCAGGCGGCGACCGCATCGCGCGCGAGGTCGCCGAGCGGCACCTCGCGCTCCTTGTCGCCCTTGCCGATCACCTTGACGCGGCCGCGTTCGAGGTCGACCCGATCGAGCGTGAGACCGGCGACCTCGCTCACCCGGAGCCCGGACCCGTACAGCAGCTCCAGGATCGCGCGGTCCCGAAGCGCCACCGCGGCGTCGACCTCGCTCGCGTCCCCGGCGACGGCGGGCGCCTCGACGAGCGCCGCGGCCTCCGGGACGCGGAGCACCACCGGCAGACGGTTGACGACCTTCGGCCGCCCCAGGAGCGCCGCCGGGTCCTCGGCGACGACGTCGCGCGACACCGCCCAGCGGTAGAAGGTGTGGATCGCGCCGACCCGGCGCGCGATCGAGGCGCGCGCGTACCCGAGGCTGGTCAGCTGCGCGAGGAACCGCCGCAGGTCGTCGAGCCTCGCGCCGGGCAGATCGCGGCGGCCGCGGCGCAGGAACGTGGCGAGCTGCGAGAGGTCGCGGCGGTAGGCATCGACGGTCGAGGGCGCGAGGTGGCGCTCGAACGCCAGGTGATCCGCGAACCCATCGATCAGGGCGACGTCGGACTGAGGAAGGTCGCGGGCGGGCATGATCCTCCGGGCTCGGCGGCCCCTCTTGTACCAACCGGGGTCGGCCCGTTCAAGCAGCGGGCCCGGATCGGCGGCCGTCCGTGCCCGGGAGAGGATGCCGCCGATGGAGCTCGACGTCCTGGTGACCGAGGGGCTCGGGGACTCGAGCTACATCCTGACCTGGGGCGAGGAGGCCGCCGTCGTCGACCCGCAACGCGACGTCGAGCGGTTCGTCGACGCGGCTCGCAGCCGCGGGGCCACGATCCGCCACGTCGTCGAGACCCACGTCCACAACGACTACCTCTCGGGCGCGCTCGAGCTGCGGACGGCCACCGACGCCGAGATCTGGGGACCGGCGAACGCCGGGTACGCGTTCGGGTACCGACCCGTCGAGGACGGCACCGAGATCCCGATGGGCGACGCCACCCTGCTCGGGGTCGCGACGCCGGGCCATACGCCCGAGCATCTTGCCTACGTCCTGCGCGACGGAGCGGAACCGATCGCGCTGTTCTCGGGCGGCAGCCTCATGGTCGGCGGCGCCGGCCGGACCGACCTGCTCGGCGCCGAACGCACCGACGAGCTGCACGCGGCTGCAGTTCCGTTCGATGCGACGGCTCGCCGGCCTGGCCGACGCCGTCCGAGTGCTCCCCACCCACGGGGCCGGCAGCTTCTGCGCCGTCGGATCGCCCAGCGAGCAGCGGACCTCGACGATCGCCGAGGAGCGGGCGGTCAACCCCGCGTTCACGGAGACCGACGAGGAGGCCTTCGTGCTGCGCCAGCTGAGCGGGCTGAAGGCGTTCCCCGACTACTACGCGGAGATGGCGCCGATCAACCGGGCCGGCCCGCCGGTGCTCGGTTCGCCGACTCGTCCTCGGACATGACCGTCGACGAGGTGGCGGACGGCGCTCGCCGCTGGAGCCCGGCTGGTCGATGCTCGCGACGGTGCGGCGTTCGCCGAGCGCACACGTCGCCGGGTCCCTGAACGTCCCGCTCGAGCCGTCGTTCGCTTCGTGACTTGGGGTGGCTCGTGCCGTTCGCGACGCCGCTGGTGCTGTCGGTCCCGGACGACGAAGCGCTCGAGGAGGCATCCTGCAACTGCGGCGCATCGGGTGGGACACGGTCCTGGGTCACCTCAGCGGCGGCGTCGAGGCGTGGGCGCGCGTCGGGCCGGGCGACGAGCTCGTTCCCACCCTGCGGGTCGAACAGCTCGTCGACGAGCTCGGCGAGGGGGAGGCGGGCGAGGTCCTCGACGTTCGACAGGGCACGGAGTGGCACGAGGGCCACCTCGAGCGTTCGACGCACGTGTTCGTCGGCGACCTGCCCGAACGCCTCGACGGGTTCGACCGTTCGGAGCGGCAGACGGTGATCTGTGCGAGCGGCTACCGCTCGTCGATGGCCGCGAGCCTGCTCGACGGCGCGGGCGTCCCGGTGCGGCTGGTGGCGCGGTCGGGCGTCCCGCGCGCGCTCCGCTCGCTTGCCTCGTCCCGCTGAGCCCGCGCCTTCAGGGTCGTCTCGTAGCGGCCACCCACGTTGCGGACGAACCCGCGCAGCTCGAGCCGCATCAGGACGCCGACCACCTCGGGGATCGCGACCCCGAGCGACGACGCGAGCCGGTCGGGAAGCGTGGGTTCGGCGATGCCGTCCAGGATCCGGCGTTCGGCGTCGTCCAGCTCGAGGCGCTCGGCGACCTCGGCCGGCACGATCTCGACGCCGAGGTCGCCCAGGAGGTCGTCGACGTCGCGGATCAGGGTCGCACCCTCGCGGATCAGCTGGAGTGGGACCTCCGACAGGGCGTTCGTGACCGAACCCGCGACGGCGACCACGTCACGCCCGAACTCCATCGCGTGTTCGGCCGTGATCAGGGAGCCGCTCCCCTTGGCGCCCTCGACCACCACGGTGGCGCGGCACAGGCCGGCGACGATCCGGTTGCGCGCCGGGAAGTGGTGCTGGCTGGGCGGCGTGCCCGGCGCGTACTCGCTCACCAGCGTCCCCGACCGGCCGATCCGTCGGATCAGCGCCCGGCTCGCGGACGGGTACGCGACGTCGAGCCCCGAACCGAGGACGGCGAGCGTCGAGCCCCTCACCGAGAGCGCGCCCTCGTGCGACGCGGCGTCGATGCCGCGAGCGGCACCGCTCACGACCGTGAGACCCGCGAGCGCCAGCCCGCGCCCGATCGCGTGCGCGGCCTCCCGCCCCGAGGCGGTGCAGCGCCGGGCGCCGACGACGGCCACGGCCGACGTCACGTCGGGCGGCGCTCGTCCGATCACGTAGATCGCCCCGGGCGGATCGGGGATCTGGCGGAGCTGGCTCGGGTACTCGGCCGAGGCCCACGTCACGAGCCGAGATCCGCAGGCCTCGGCGGCCGCGGCGATCGCGTCGGGATCCAGGCCGCGGGCGAACGCCTGGTCGTTCTCGCTGCCGGCGTGGCCCTCGCGGATCCACGGCGAGGGTGGCGGCCGCCGAACCGCGTTCGGACCGCGAGCGGGATCAGGCTGCGCGGGGAGATGCCGCGGAGCGCCGACAGGACGAGCAGCGCACGTCGGTCCTCGTCGCCCAGCCGAACCCGGCGGCCAGACCGGCCACGGGGATCGAGCGATCCGCTTGCGCCTCAGCCGGCACGCTCGAGCTCCGGCAGCGGCGAGGCCGAGCGGTACGCGAGGGCCTCCACGACGTGGTCCGGCTCGACGAGGTCGGCTTCCGCGAGATCCGCGATCGTCCGCGCGACCTTCAGCGTGCGATCGAACCCGCGACCGGTGAGCCCGTGGAGGTCGACCGCGGACGCGAGGAGCTCGCGCGCGTCCGTTCGAGATCCGAGCCTCGCGTCGCGCGACGGGACCGGGGAGCTGCGGGTTGCTCGGGAAGCCGAGCTGCGCGTACCGACGCCGTTGACGCGAGCGGGCCACCTCGACGCGTTCGCGGACCGCGGACGGAGGACTCTCCCGGCTGCTCGCCGAGCAGCTCCTGCCGAGTGAGCCGCGGGATCACGAGCTGGATGTCCACGCGATCGAGCAGCGGACCCGTGAGCTTGGCGTTATACGTCTGCAGCCGATCCTCTCGGCACGAGCATCGCCGGGCGACGTCGCCCGCGAACCCGCACGGGCATGGGTTCGCGGCGGCGACGAGCGTGAACCTGCGATGGGAACACCACCGAGCCCACCATCCGCGTGACGACCACCCGCCCGTCCTCGAGCGGCTGACGCAGACCTTCGACCGCGTCGCGGCGGAACTCGGTGAACTCGTCGAGGAACAGGACGCCGTGGTGTGCCAACGACACCTCGCCCGGGCGCAGGAACGCCGTGCCTCCCCCGAGAAGGGCCGCGGGTGACACCGTGTGATGGGGGGAGCGGAACGGCCGCTCTCGGATCAGACCTCCCTCGAGCAGGCCTGCGACGGAATGCAGCTGGGTGACCTCGAGCGACTCGTCGCGCGACAAGGCCGGCAGGATGGTGGCCAGCCTTCGGGCGAGCATCGTCTTGCCGGCGCCCGGCGAGCCGACCATCAGGACGTTGTGCCCCCCGGCGGCCGCCACCTCCAGGGCGCGACGGGCCTGCGCCTGCCCTCGGACCTCGGCGAGGTCCACGGCGTGCCGTGCATCCTCCACCGGGCCGGCCGCCTCGGGCGCGCGTGACCGCCACGTACCCCGGAAGAACCCGACGACCTCGGCGAGGGACGACGCTCCGACGACCTCCAGACCCTCGACCAGCGCCGCCTCCTCGGCGTTGGAGGTGGGGACGACCACGCCGTGCAGACCCGCGCGGCTCGCGGCGATCGCCACCGAGAGCACACCTGGGGTGGGGACCAGTCCGCCACGGAGCGAGAGCTCGCCCGCGAACACCCACCCCTCCAGCTTGGCGGGAGGCACCTGGGCCATCGCGACGAGCACCCCCATCGCCACGGGCAGGTCGAGCCCCGGACCTTCCTTTCGGAGCGTCCCGGGCGAGAGGTTGACGACCACGCGGCGCAGTGGCCACTCCAAACCCGCGCTCTCCACCGCCGGTCTGATCCGGTCGCGGGCGTCCTGGACACCCGCTCCGGGCAGGCCGGTCAGCGTGAGCGACGGGAGCCCGCGGCCGACGTGCGCCTCGACGGCGACGAGATGACCGCGGACCCCGACGACGGTGACGCCGTTGACCCGTCCGTACACGCTGGGGCGACCCTAGCCGTAGCCACCGACACGTCAGAACGCGTCCTCGAAGATCTCGACGTCGGCGCCGCGCGCACCGAGCCAGACGCTGGCCACGTCGAACCGAACGCGAGCGTGCTCGAACCCGCTCCGCTCCAGGTACGCGTCGGCGAGGTTCCGGATCCTCCGCCGCTTGGACCACGTCACCGCCTCGTACCCGCCACCGAACGCCGGACCCGACCGAGTCTTGACCTCGCAGAACACCAACAGGTCTCGCCGGACGATCACCAGATCGAGCTCGCCGAGGTGGCACCGCCAGTTCCGAGCGACCAGCGCGAACCCTCGCCGCTCGTAGACGCGGAGAGCGGCATCTTCACCGGCACGGCCTCTCGCCGCGCGTTCGTCCGTCGTGGGTCGGCTCACCCGGCGACGCTAGACCGGGCCGGTGACATGCCTCCGGCAGACGAGGCGGACGAACCTGCTCGGCTCGAGACGCTCGGCTCGGTGCCGTCGAGCTCCACGCGTTCGGCGCCTCGGCCGGCACGACCTCGGCGGTCACAGTCGGGTAGGCATCGAGCGGTCTCAGGCTCTCGACTGGAGGCGGGACGTGAGGACCGGCGCTCGGCCGGCCCTCACCTTCGCACCTCGCTCGCCTACGGCGTGAGCTCGCTGATCCTCGTGAACCAGTTGGTCAGGGAGACGCGCGTCCCGCCGCAACTTCCGAAGCCGGCGAGGCTCGGGTTGGGGAAGTACTCCGCCAGCGTGCAGGTCTGGCCGATGTACTCGGAGGCGATCCAGATGTCGCTCCCGTCCGTCCAGGCAGCGCCGTAGTCGCCCCAACGGGTCCTCGGCGGATCGCCGACGAACGCCTTGTACGACGTGAACCCGTCGTCCGGGCCCAACCCCGCCGCGGCGATGTGCACCGGCGAGACGCTTCCCGCCTCGTCGATCGTGACGTACCCGGCACTCGGGAAGAAGTCCTCGCCGAGGACGGAGAACGCCAGTGCGCCCTCCCCGCTCGGAAGCATCGCCAGCGCTGGCATCGTCAGGTTGTTGTCGGCGAGGGCGACGTAGCCTTCGTCCAGAACCTTCCCCTCCACCTTGCCGCCGCCGCTGATCTTCGGTTGCACCTTGAACCAGGCGATGCCGGCCTTCGTCTCGCCGCCGACGGAGACGCCGGTGCCGGCGGCCCCCCACAGGTTGCCGTTCACGAACCACACCTGCTGCATGCGCCCGTCAAGGCTGTCCGGCCGCGAGATGACCTCGTCGTGGTCGGGCTCCTCGAGGAAGAAGACTTGCCAGCAGCCGGGGCCGAACGGGGTCTCCAGGCTCGTGTCGTTGATGCAGTCGCGCAGCGGCGTCGGGCCAGGACGCTGGTCGGAGGTGGGCGGGAACGTGTACATCTCGCTGTTCACGAGCCGGCTCGTCAGCTGCACGTTCGGCGTGGCGGTGTTGAGTGAGCTCGTGTTGGTGAGCGCCCAGAGGCCGATGCGCCTGGCGGTACCGGTCGGGTTGCCCGTCTCGGTGCCGTCGCCGGCGATGGTGCTCAGGAGATACTCGGTTCCGCCGGCCTCGGTCGAGTGCTCACCCGGGAACGACGTCGCCGGCCAGACCGTGAAGCCCGGCGAGCCCGCCAACCTCGTGTTCGCGAAGTGCTGGAACGTGATCGAGGATGGGAGCGACGTGTCGGATAGCTGATCGAGCCCGATCGCGTACAGCTGCGCCCCGTTGTACTGGCTGCTGAAGAGGCAATAGCCGTTCGTCGAGATGTAGATGCCGTTCGCGTCCATCCCCAGGTGCGGGTAGTCCCCGATCTCTGCCCGCGGGTTCGTGGCCCCCGGTACGTTCGGATCGGGCGCCGGGCAGCCGTTGTCGGGCGTGCCTTCGGTCCCGTCGTTCTGGGCCGGGATCGGGTAGACCGTCCACGTGCCGGTCGGGTCGGACGTGTCGCTGATCGCGAGATCGAGATGGTTCGTGCCGAGGAACGCCCCGGCCAGTGGTCCGGAGGAGACCTGATCGATCGTCAGCACGAGCTGCACCCACCGATCGATCGACGGGACGAAGAGGCAGACCGGATCCGTGAGGAACGGCCCGAAGGCCCCAGTCGTCCGGTTGAACTGGGCTGGGTAGTCGTAGAAGCGTGTTCAGGTCCACGACCCCCGTCAGGTTGACACCCGCCGTGTCCTTCACCCGGATCACGGTGTTCACGGACTCGAGCACGAATCCGTCCGCGACGCACAGAGCCTGGTCGGGTGGTTCGACCGAGAATTGGTTGCCGCCGTTGGCAAGCCGCTGATCACGGCTCGTCAGCCCGTCGAAACTGGCTCCCAGCTCGGGGTTCGATTCGGCGAGCCCCTGCGAGGCGACGACCGGGTTGGCGAGCGGCTTCGGTGGGAACTGGCCTCGCTTGCCTGCGATCGGAAGCAGGCCCACGGGCGTCCCCCGCGCGCCGACGCGACGCCGGATCTCCGGGAAGGCGAGCTCGTCTGAGCCGGTCCCCGTCTCGCGGAATGCGGCCGTGCCGCTCGCCGCAGCGGTCCTCGTGTCCGCGGCCGCCGGAACGGCAGCGACGAGCATGGTGGCGGCGAACGCCAGCGCTGCTACGAGACAACTCACCTTCCTGGTCATCCCATCCCCCTTTCTCGGGTGATCTCCTTCCAGGGATCACCCGCCTCGGCGACCAAGCAAGGCTCGACTCGCATGTCGGCTGGCTCTCAGCACGCCGGATCGAGCATCAGCAGACCGAGGGCGCGCGGCCGCGAGCAGCCGATGCCTCATGCGTCCCCCTCTCCGGTCGTGGGAAGATCGTCGCACGGAGGGGCAAGTTCCCGCATGTCCGATCGGTGCTGTAGGCCGGTTCGGCGATTGCGGGAGGTGGTCGGTCGCCTACTGGGGGAGCTGCATCGTGTCTTCGGGCCGGAGCTCTTCGACGTTCACGTCGTGCCGGGTCAGGACCCGGACGTTCGACACGAGCCGCGCGGGGCGGAACATGTCCCACACCCAGGCATCCCGGAGCACGACCTCGACCCAGCCGTCCTCGCGCTGGTTGAGCTCCACCTTGTTGGCGAGGTAGAACCGCCGCTCGGTCTCGACGACGTACGAGAACATCGGCACGATGTCGCGGTACTCGCGGTAGAGCTCGAGCTCGCGCTGCTCTTCGAAGCGCTCGATGTCGTCTTCTTCGGGGTTCACGGCTCCTCCAGCCTATCGCCCTCGTAGAAACCGGTTCGCAGGCCCTTGAACGAGAAGCGGTGGATCGGCGACGGCCCGTGCTGCCTGATCGCGTCCCGGTGCTCATCGGTCCCGTACCCGCGGTTGTGGTCGAACCCGTACTCCGGGAACCGCCGGTGGTAGCGGTCCATCATCCGGTCGCGGGTCACCTTGGCCAGGATGGAAGCGGCGGCCACCGACGCGGTGACGGCGTCGCCTTTCTTGATCGACAGGTTCGGGATCCCCAGCCGCTTGACCGGGAAGCCGTCCGTGAGGACGTAGTCGGGCTCGACCGGCAGCGTGGTGATGCACCGACGCAGGAGCCAGACGTTCGTCTTGTGCATACCTCGACGATCGATCCGCGTCGGCGTGCACCGGCACACGGACCGCGCGACGGCGTCACGGACGATCCGCTCGTACGCGGCCTCCCGCTGGAGCCGGGTGAGCACCTTGGAGTCGTTGATCCCCTCGAGGTCGAACCCCGCGGGCAGGATCACGGCGGCGGCGACCAGCGGCCCGGCGAGCGCGCCCCGACCGGCCTCGTCGACACCCGCGATCAGGCGGAAGCCCTGGTCCCGGAGACCGCGCTCGTACCGCCCGAGGTCGAGGACTAGTGGATCCAACCGATCCTCGACGGCGGCCACACGATCACGAAGGCGCGCCCTACGACCTTGTCGACGGGGACGAACCCGAGGCCGAACCTCGAGTCGTTCGAGTTCAGGCGGTTGTCACCGAGGACGAACAGCGCGTCACTCGGAACCCGCTCCGGTCCGTAGTCCCTCGTGTCGACCGCCCCTTCCAGGTAGGGCTCGGGGATCTGGATCCCATCGACGAACAGCTTGCCGTTCCGCAGCTCGACCGTCTCGCCGGGAAGCCCGATCACCCGCTTGATGAAGTCCTCGTGCTCCGGCCGCTCGATGCCGAGCGCGCTCGACAACCAATGGACGAACCCGCCGACGATCCCCCGATCCGGACCGGGTCTCCCCTTCGGATCGGAGAACACGACGACGTCGCCTCGATCGGGACCGTACACCACCTTCTGGACGAGGACCCGGTCGCCCGGCTCGAGCGTGGGTTCCATCGAGCCCGATGGGATGAAGAAGGCCTGCACCACGAAGGTCTTGAGGACGATCGCGAGCGCGAGCGCGACGACCAACAGGATCGGAAGCTCGCGCAGGAACGACCCTCGGTGCGCCTGCTCGGCGGGGCGAGGCTCCGAGAGCGTGAACCCGCCTGCGGGCTCCTCGGAGCCCGACGGGCGCTCGGTCACCGCCTAGCCCTGGACCTCTGCCTCGGTGGGCTCGGTCTGGCCCCGGCATCGGCCGTCGGGGGCCTCGTGGCGCCGAGGTCCTCGGCTGCCGGCGCCGTCGGCGGCGTCGGACGTCTCGGCGTCCGGAGCCTCCGAGGCCTCGAGCGCTCCCTCGCCGTCGGTCGTCTCGGGCGCTGCCTCGCCTCGTCGGTCGTCGTCGTCTCGTCCGCGGCGGCGTAGCCCGCAGCCGCGCGCTCGGCCTCGGCAGCCGCGATCGCGGCGAGCTCGTCCTCGCCGAGCCGGCGCTCGCGGATGCGCGCCTTCTTCCCGCGGCGCTCGCGGAGGTAGTAGAGCTTCGCCCGGCGGACGTGGCCCCTCGACACCACCTCGAGCTTGCCGATCGACGGGGAATGCAGCGGGAACGTCCGCTCGACGCCGACCCCGAACGAGATCTTCCGGACGGTGAACGTCTCCTGGAGCCCGCCCCCCTGACGCCGGATCACGACGCCCTGGAAGACCTGGATGCGCTCGCGGCCCGCCTCGACCACCCGGACGTGCACCTTCACGGTGTCGCCCGGACGGAACTCGGGCAGGTCCGTGCGGAGATAGGGCGCGTCGACGAGATCGGTCTTGTTCATGGCGGGACGCCAATGGTAGCAGGGGGTGCGAGGGGCTCATCGGAGCGAGCGCGATCGCGCGAGCGGCAGCCCCCGGGAGCAAGCGGCCGCGCCGACTCGGTCAGCGTTCGAGCAGGTCGGGGCGGTTGCGCCGGGTCTTCTCGAGCGCGGCCTCACGGCGCCACCGCTCGATCTCCGCGTGGTTGCCCGACAGCAGCGTCTCGGGGACCCGCATGCCTCGGAACTCGGCCGGGCGGGTGTAGTGCGGGTGGTCCAGGAGCCCGTCGTCGCCGAACGAGTCCTGCTCGTGGGACTCCTCCCGGCCGATGACGCCGGGGACCAGGCGCGTCACCGCCTCGAGCACCACCAGGGCCGGGACCTCGCCGCCCGCGACGACGTAGTCGCCGATCGAGACCTCCTCGGCCGGGAGCGCCCTCGACGACGCGCTCGTCGACGCCTTCGTACCGCCCGCAGATCAGCACCAGCCAGGGTTCGGCGGCGAGCTCGCGCAGCGAGGGCCTGGTCCAGCCTCCGCCCGGCGGGCGAGAGCAGGAGCGTGCGCCGCTCCCCCGCGCCGAGCGCCTCGACCGCGGCGAACACCGGCTCGGGCTTCATCACCATCCCCGGCCCGCCGCCGTACGACTCGTCGTCCACCTGGCGGTGCTTGTCGGTCGTGCGTCCCGCAGGTCGTGCACGCGCACGTCCAGCAGACCGGCCTCGATCGCCCGCCCGAGCAGGCTCTCGCGCAGCGGGCTCTCGAAGATGCCGGGGAAGATCGTGATGACGTCGATCCGCACGAACGCAGGCTAGCGCGACGGGCCTCGCGGAACGCCACGAGGCGTCGCAGGGTCACTCGGGCGATCGTGAGGCCGGGGATCTCGCGGACGACGATGCGCTGGGCGTCCATGTCCACGCTCCAGGATCACGTCCTTGAGCACCGGGACGAGGGTCTCGACGCCGTCGTCGTCGACGGCCGACCAGACGTCGTTCGCGCCGGTGTGGATCACGTCGCGGACGGTCCCGAGCGCGCGACCCGTGTCCGTTTCGAGCGCGCAGCCGACGATCCGGTGATCCCACCACGAGCCCTGGGGGAGCTCGGGGGACCGACGACTCGGGGACGACGAGCAGGGCTCTTCTGCAGCGCCTCGGCCTGCGCGCGGTCCTCGACACCGCGGAACCGAACGAGGAGACGGTCCTTGTGGGGCCGGGACGACTCGACGGTCAGGGTTCGGCCGTCCTCGAGCCACACGGTCGCCCCGTCCGCGAACCGGCCGGGGACCTCGGAGATCACGAGCACGGCGACCTCGCCCTGTCACCCCGTGCGCCCGCGTGATGCGGCCGACCGCGACGGTCGGCTCGTCCATCGTCACTCCCGGGTCAGTCGACGATCTCGACGCCGGTGTGATGGATCCCCGCGCGCATCCCGGCGGCCTTCATCACGATCCGGAGCGCCCGAGCCGTGCGGCCGCCGCGGCCGATGACCTTGCCCATGTCGTCCTGCGCGACCCGGAGGGTGAGCAGGACGCCGCGGTCGTCGTCGACCTGTTCGACCCGGACGGCGTCGGGATCGTCGACCAGCTCGCGCACGAGGTAGTCGAGGAGGTCCTTCATCGTCCCTCTGGCATCTTCCCTGGCAAGGGATCAGGACGCCTTCGCGGCACTTCGCGTCCTTCTTCTCGGGCCTCTCGGCCGTGAACCGGTCCCAGATGCCGACCTTGGTCATCAGCACCCGAACGGTGTTGGAGGGCTGCGCGCCGACGCGGAGCCAGTGCAGCGCGCGCTCCTCGTCGATCTCGATCACCGAGGGGTCGTCGAGGGGCTGGTACCTGCCGATGTTCTCGATGAACCGGCCGTCACGCGGGCTCCGCTGATCGGCGACGACGACGCGGTAGAAGGGGCGCTTCTTCGCCCCCAGCCGCTTCAACCTGATCCGAACCGACATCCGTGAACTCCTAACCGATACCCGGGAGGTTCGGCATCCCCGGGACCCGGGGCATGCGCTTGCCGCCCAGCATGCTCTTCATCATCTTCTTCGCCTGCTCGAACTCCTTGAGCAGCGCGTTGACGTCCGCGGTGGTCACGCCCGAACCGCGCGCGATCCGCGAGCGCCGGGACCCGCCGATGATAGCGGGATTCTGCCGCTCCTCCCTGGTCATGGACTGGATGATGGCCTGGGCGCGACCGAGCTGGCCGTCGTCGACCTCGAGGTCCTTGAGCGCGTTCTTGCCCCCCGGGACGCTCGGCAGCATCGCCAGGAGGTCCTGCAGGGGACCGAGCTTGCGGAGCTCCTGCATCTGTTCGAGGAAGTCCTCGAGCGTGAACCGGGCCGAGAGCATCTTCTCCGCGGTCTCGGCGGCCTTCTCCTGGTCGAGGTTGTCCTGCGCCTTGTCGATCAGGGACAGCACGTCGCCCATCCCCATGATCCGAGACGCCATCCGGTCCGGGTAGAAGGGTTCGAGGTCCTCGGGCCGCTCCCCCGTCCCCGCGAAGAACACGGGCTTGCCCGTCACCGCCGTGATCGAGAGCGCCGCCCCACCGCGCGCGTCGCCGTCGATCTTCGTGAGCACGAACCCGGTGGTGTCCACCTCCTTCATGAAGGCTCGGGCCTGGATCACCGCGTCCTGACCGGTCATCGCGTCGCACGCCATGACGACGTGGTGCGGATCGATCGCGTCCTTGACGCGCCGGGCCTCGCGCATCATGTCCTCGTCGACGTGCAGGCGTCCCGCGGTGTCGACGATCACGACGTCGTACCCCTCCCGGCCGGCGTGCTTGACCCCGGCCTTGGCGACCTTGACCGCGTCCTTGCCGTCCGAGACCACGTCCACGCCGATCTCGCGGCCCGAGGGTGGACAGCTGGTCGACGGCGGCGGGACGCCACAGGTCGGCCGCGACGAGCAGCGGCCGCTTGCCCTTGGACTTGAGGATGGAGCGCGATCTTCGCGCACGCGGTCGTCTTCCCCGAGCCCTGGACGCCCGCCATCATCACGACGGCGGGTTTCGCGGACGGCAGGGCGAACGGCACCTGGGTGCCGCCCATCGTGTCCTGGAGCTCGTCCCGCACGATCTTGATCACCTGCTGGGCCGGCGTGAGGCTCTTCATGACCTCCTCGGACAGCGCGCGCTCTCGGACGCGGGCCAGCAGGTCGTCGGCGACCTCGGCGGCGACGTCGGCCTCGAGCAGCGCGACGCGCAGATCGGCTCAGCGCGGCATCCACCTGCTTGGGGTGGAGCTTCCCGCGGGAGCGTAGCTTCTTGAAGATGCCGTCGAGACGGCCGGTGAGCGTGTCGAACATCGAGGCCTAGGTTACGACCCGGCCGGGGAGGTCTCGGGCGGTCCCTCCAGGACCCGTTCGACCGTTCGGAGCAGCTCGGTCGGTGGGAACGGCTTGGTGAAGTACTCGTCGGCCCCGAGCGAGAGGACGAACTCACGTCCCTCCTCGCCGGTGGCGGTGATGATGATCACGCGGACGTCGCGCGTCGCCTCGTCGCCCTTCAGCTCGGCGAGGACGTCCGCGCCGCTCGTCCCGGGGATGTTGAGGTCGAGGAACATGATGTCCGGCGGCCGCTCGCGCGCCATCGTCAGCGCCGTCTTGCCGTCGGACGCCTCGCGCGTGTCGAACCCCGCGTTCTCGAGGATCAGCCGCATCGCCTCGCGCATCGTCGGGTGGTCCTCGACGATCAGGATCTCGGCACGGGCCACGTCAGCCGTCCACCGTCAGCCATCGAGGAGCGGGCCGCGAAGGCCTCGCGGTCGAAGGGCTCGAGATCGCCCACACCCTCGCCGGTGCCGACGACCTTGACCGGCACCCCGAGCTGATCGCGCACCGCCAGGACGACCCCTCCCTTCGCCGTGCCGTCGAGCTTCGTCAGCGCCACGCCCGTCACCTCCACCGCCTCGGTGAAGGCTCTGGCCTGCGCGATGCCATTCTGACCCGTCGTGGCGTCCAGGACGAGCAGCGTTTCGTCGGGAGGTCGGCCTACGGCCTTCTCGATCACCCGGCGGACCTTCTTCAGCTCCTCCATCAGCGGCTGCTTGGTGTGCAGCCGACCGGCGGTGTCCACGATCAGGACGTCCGAACCTCGTGCCTGCGCAGCCTGCACGGCATCGAACGCGACCGCCCCCGGGTCGGCCCCGCGCGTCTGGCGGACCAGGTGCGCGTCGGCGCGGCCGGCCCAGACCTCGAGCTGCTCGGAGGCCGCCGCGCGGAACGTGTCCGAGTTCGCGATGCTCACGCGCTTGCCCTGGCCGGTCAGCCGCGCCGCGAGCTTGCCGATCGTGGTCGTCTTCCCGGCCCCGTTGACCCCGACCACCAGCACCACCCCGAGCCCTTCGGACGGCAGGTCGAGCGGAACGGACGATCCGAGGATCGAACGGATCTCGTCGCCCACGAGGGCCGAGGGGTCGTCGCCCTGGGAATACCGCTCGCGCACGTCGCCGACGATCCGAGCCGAGGTCGCCGGCCCGACGTCGGCCCCGACGAGCAGCCCCTCGAGCTCGCCCCACGGGTCCCCGGCCCCACCGCCGAACGCGGACCGGATCCGCCCGGCGAGCCCCGTCGACCGCGGCGCGGCCGTCGGTGCCGGAGCGGTCTGGCGGGTGGCGGTCGCCTCGCCCGGGGCACGGTCGACCGTCGGGCGGGAGGCGGGGCGCCGTCGCGACAGGACGACGCCGAGGACGATGCCGACCACGACGAGCCCCACGACGATCGCGACGACGAGCTCCACGGTGGCCGAGGCTATCGGACGGCGTCGGGCTCGGGGACCACCACGGTCGCACCGGCCTCGTCGGGGTGCCGCCCGCCGAGGGCGTGTCGATCCGCTGCGCGAGGACCTTGGAGGTCCCCTCCTTGCTCATCGACACCCCGTACATCATCCCGGCGACCTCCATCGTGCGCTTCTGGTGCGTGACGACCAGGACCTGCGCGTCCTTGGCGAAGCCCTCGATCAGGCTGATGAACCGGTGCAGGTTGATGTCGTCGAGCGCGGGCTCCACCTCGTCCATCAGGTAGAAGGGGCTCGGACGCGCCTTGAAGATCGCGAACAGGAACGCGAGCGCGGTGAGCGCTCGCTCGCCGCCCGAGAGCAGCGAGATCCGCTTCACGCGCTTGCGACCCGGGCGCGCCTCGATCTCGATCCCGGTCGAGAGCGGGTCGCCGGGCTCGGTGGAGACGAGCCGGCCCTCGCCGCCGGGGAACAGCTCGCCGATCAGCCGCTCGAACTCGGCGGCCACGTCCCGATAGGCGGCCTCGAACGTGGTCACGATCTCGGTCTCGATCCGCTGGATCACCTCGAGCAGGTCCCGGCGCGCCCGGCGCACGTCGTCGAGCTCGCGATGCAGGAAGTCGTGTCGCTCCTGCAGCGCCTCGAACTCGCCGCCCGCGAGCAGGTTCACTCGGCCCAGGAGCGCGAGCCGCCGCTGCACGAGCTCGGCCTTGCGCTCGAGCCCCGACACGGTGTCGTCCTCGGACAGCTCGGTCATCGCGTCCTCGGGCTCGCGCTGGTGGCCCTCGCGGAGCACCCGCTCGGCGTCGCGGATCCGCCGCTCGAGGTCGCCGCGCGCCCGGTCCTGGTCCTCGTAGGTCTCGCGGAGCCGTTCGAGCTCGGTGGACGCCTCCCGCCACAGGCGGTTCACTTCCGCCTCCTCCTCGGTGGCCGCGCGCTCCGCGGCCGACGCGGCCGACCGGGCGGCGGTCCCCGCCTCGAGCGCCGTCTCGGCGCCGTCGAGCCGCTGCTCCGCGTCGGCGCGAGCCCGCGTCGCCTCCTCGGCCTGGGCACGGAGCGTGTCGGCGTCCTGCGCCGCCAGCGTGTCGCGCTCGGCGCGCACGGACGACAGCCGCGTCTGGATCCGGTCGCGCTCGCGGCGGAGCGTTTCGACGGAGACCCGGGCCTGGATCGGCGGCTCGGGGGTCCGCGGTAGCTCGGGGAGCTCATGGCTCACGGGTTCGGCCGCCGCGAGGTTCTCGCGCCAGACCGCGGCCGAGTCGTCCATCCCCGCCAGCCGTTGCGTGAAGATCTCGTCCTCCTTGGCCACCGACGACAGCTCCCCGTCGATGCGCGCGATGCGTTCGGCGGCGTGGGTGATCCGAGCGTCCGCCTCCTCGATCGCCTCCTCGAGCTCGGCGAGCTCGCCCGAGATCTCGTCGAGCCGGGTCCGTCGCGGCTTCAGCGCCGACACGGACTTGGACAGGTCGCGCTCGACGACCGCGAGCTCGCGACGAACCTCCTCGGCGCGCGAGTCCGCGGTGAGCGTCGTGCGGATCAGAGCTGGGCCGACGAGCACGCCGTCGGGCGTGACGAACGACGCCTTCGGGTGCTCGACGTGCTTGGCGGCCGCCTCCTCGAGCGTCTCGGCCAGGTAGATGTCCTTCAGCAGGGTCGACGCGAGGCCGCGGACCGTGGGGTCCGCGTCGACGATCGAGAGCAGGGTCCGCTCGCCCGAGAGCTCGAACGCGGCGGGTCCGCCGCCCGCCACGGCCAGCGTCGCGCCCTCGCCCGTCGGGGCGTCGGCCAGCGCGTGTGCCGCGTCCTCGTACACGACGGCGTCGGCGAGCGCGCCGAGCCCGGCCCGCAGCGCGCGGTCCCAGCCGTCGACCGCGCGGATCAGCTGGCCGAGGAGCCCGACGCCGCGACCTGCGTGCTCCTCGAGGAAGCGGGAGCCGGGTGTGCGCTCGAGGTCGTCGAGCCGCGCCCGAAGGACGTCGCGTCGCAGCTCGAGCCGGCGCTGTCCCTCCTCGAGCTCCGCGACCGTGTCGGCGAGCCCGTGCCGCTCGCGCTCCAGCTCGGACCGGCGATCGCCGAGCGGCGCCGTGGATGCGTCGAGGCGTTCGACGTCGGCCGCGAGCGCCTCGCGCTCCGCCTCGCCGGTCCGCCGGCGCTCGCGGACCTGCCCGAGCGACTCCTCCAACCGCGAACGCTCGCGATCGTGCGACGCGAGCGAACGGCGGTACGTCTCCATCTCGGCCCGGTGCGCCGCCGCCTCCTCGGCGAGACGCCGGCGCTCGTCCTCGGCGTCGCGCCGGGCGTCCGCGGCCGACGCGAACGCCGACTCCGCGGCCTCGAGCTCGCGCGCCCGGCCCTCGAGCTCCTCCGCCGTCTCGGCGAACCGCGCCTCGAGCCGTCGCAGGTCCTCCTCGAGCGCCGACATCCGCGCGCCGCGGTTGGTCTCCGCGGCCACCGCCTGCCGGGCCTCGGACTCGAGCTCGAGCGCGCGCCGGAGCTCGAGCTCGGCCGCGGACTTGGCCGACTGCGCCTCGACGAACGCCGCCTCGGCCTCCTGCAGGGCCCAGACGGACCGGGCGCGCTCGTCGGCCGCGGCCGCGACGCGTCCGTCGAGCGCGTCGAGCCGCTCGCGCGCGGAGGTTCGGCGCGCGACGCCCTCGTCCCACCCTTCCTTGCGCCGCTCGCGCTCGTCCCACAGGTCGCGCAGCCGCGCGGCCGCCAGACGGACGGCGACCGTGTCGGCCTCCGCCGTGAGGGTCTCGTGCCGCTTGGCCATCTCGGCCTGCTGGCGGAGCGGCTTCAGCTGACGCTTGAGCTCGGCGAGCACGTCCTGGAGCCGGAGCACATCCTGGTCGAGCCCGGCCAGCTTGCGTTCGGCGCGTTCCTTGCGCTTGCGGTGCTTGGCGACCCCGGCCGCCTCTTCGATGTAGGTCCGCCGGTCCTCCGGGCGGGCGGTCAGCACGTCCTCGAGCTGGCCCTGCCCGACCACGGTGTGGAGCGCGCGGCCGATCCCGGTCTCGGACAGCAGCTCCTGCACGTCGAGGAGCCGCACGACCTGGCCGCCGATCCGGTACTCGCTCTCGCCGGAGCGGAAGATCGTGCGGCTGATCTCGATCTCGGTCATCGGGACCGGGATCAGCCCCGCCGAGTTGTCGATCACGAGCTTGACCTCGGCCATCCCGAGCGCGGACCGCTGTGGGCTGCCGGCGAAGATCACGTCGGCCATCTGGCCGCCGCGGAGGGCCCGGGGCCCCTGCTCGCCGAGCACCCAGCTGATCGCGTCGACGAGGTTCGACTTGCCCGATCCGTTGGGTCCCACGATGACGGAGACGCCCGGAGCGAACTCGAGGACGGTCTTGTCGGCGAACGACTTGAAGCCTCGGATGTGCAGGGAACGGAGGAACATCGGAGGTCGATGCTAACAGTGGCCCTCCGCCCGGCCGGGCATCTGGCAGGGGAAAGTTCCGTGCCCGCGATCGGCCCGCGACCCGCCCGCGATCAGCCCGTGACCCGGAACCCCGTCTCGCCCAGGGGCTCCTCGGTCACCACGTCCAGGTGGTCGACGTTCGCGAGGTCCGGGCCCTCGCGGCTCCACGCGACCATCTCGTCCACGGCCGCGTCCGCGCCCTCGAACGCCGCCTCCACCCGGCCGTCGGGGAGGTTGCGGACGTGTCCCGCCAGACCGAGACCTCGCGCGAGGCGCGCGCAGCTCGCCCGGTAGAAGACGCCTTGGACGCGGCCCGACGCGACGACGCGGACCCGCTTCATCCCGCGCATACTAGGTCCGTGCCCGCCTACGATCCGAGGACCGCCCTGCTCGTCGTCGACATCCAGCACGACTTCGCGGACGCGGTCGGCAGCCTCTACGTCCGCGGCGCGGAGGAGATCGTCCCCGTCGTGAACGACGAGGTGGCCGCGGCGATCGACGCGGGAGCACTCGTGGTCTACACGCAGGACTGGCACCCGGAGAACACCCCGCACTTCGAGAAGGACGGCGGGATCTGGCCGGTCCACTGCGTCCGAGACACGTGGGGCGCGGAGTTCCACGCGGAGCTGCGGGTGGCCGAGGACGCGCCGGTGATCCGCAAGGGGATCATGGGCGAGGACGGCTACTCGGCGTTCAGCGTCCGCGATCCGCGGAGCGGGGAGTCGTGGGAGACGACGCTCGGCACGCTGCTCCGCAGCCGGCTGATCCGGCGCGTGGTGATCTGCGGTCTCACGACCGACTACTGCGTCGTCGAGTCGGTCTCGGACGCGCGGGCCCGCCACCTCGAGGTCGACGTCGTCACGACGGCGATCCGGGCGGTCGACCTGCGCAGCGGCGACGGGCAACGCGCGCTCGAACGCATGAGCGACGTCGGCGCCGTCCTGGTGTAGCAGGCCTCGGCTACGACTGGCACTGCGGGCAGAAGTACGCGTTCCGCCCCGAGATCTTGACGGCCTGGATCGGCGTTCGGCAGCGGCGGCACGGCAGGCCGGCCCGCCCGTACACCTTGAGCTCGCTCTGGAACTCGCCCGGCTTGCCGAACAGGTCCAGGTACGCCTCGTCCTCGAGCGTGGTGCCCCGGAACCGGATCGCCTCCTGCAGGACCTCCTGCATCGCGCGGTAGAGCCGGCGCACCTCCTGGGAGGACAGCGTGTCGGACGGACGGTCGTACCGCAGGCCGGCCGCGAACAGCACCTCGTCGGAGTAGATGTTGCCGAGCCCGCTCACGAACTTCTGGTCCATCAGCAGCTGCTTCATCTTGGCGGCGCGCTGCGCGAGCGCCGATCCGAACGCCTGCCACGTGAACACGTGATCGAGCGGGTCGATCGCCAGGTGCTGGAGCTCCTTGACCTTGCCGAGCTCGTCGGCGGTGGTCACGAACATCTCGCCGAACGTCCGCGGGTCGACGAAGCGGAGATCGCCGCCCTGCTGGAACGTGAGCACGACGTGCGTGTGCGGCGGGAGCGGCACGCGCTTGTTCGCGCGCATGAACTGCCCGCTCATGCCGAAGTGCGTCACGAGCACGTCGCCGTTGTCCATGTGCAGCAGCACGTACTTGCCGCGCCGTTCGGCCTTGGTGAACTTGCGGCCGACGAGGAGGTCGGTGAACTCCTTGCGCTTGGCGTGGCGGCGGATCACCCGCATCGCGTTCTTCGACGGCCGGACCTCCGCCTCGGTGATCTTGCGACCCACGACGTCCTTCTCGAGGTCCCGCCGCATCACTTCGACTTCGGGAAGTTCCACTACGCCCCCTTCTTCCGAGGGCGCCGCCGCCCGCACCTGCGCGCCCGCGTCCTGCGTCCCGCGGTCCCCCCACGCCCCGGCGGGCTCCGCCGGGGCGGCGCGCTCGGACAGGCGGACGTAGGCCTCGTGCGCGGCCTGCTGCTCCGCCTCCTTCTTCGAGCGGCCGATGCCCCTCCCCCACTCCTTGCCGGCGAGGAACACGGTGGCCGTGAACTCCTTCTGGTGATCGGGGCCGCGTTCGCGGATCCGGTAGTCGGGCACCGAGTGCACCTCCGCGGAGGCGAGCTCCTGCAGGATCGTCTTGTAGTCGCGCTCGCCCTCGCCGCGGACGTACGCGATCATGCGCGGCCGGAACACCCGCTCGATCATCTTGCGCGCCGCGGGCAGGCCCCGGTCGAGGTAGACCGCGCCCAGCACGGCCTCGAGCGCATCGGCCAGGATGCTGCTCTTGTCTCGGCCCCCGCTCATCTCTTCACCGCGACCGAGCAGGATGAACCGACCGAGCCCGAGGTCTCGGGACGCGTCGGCGAGCGCGCTCATGTTCACGATCGCGGCCCGCAGCTTCGCGAGCTCGCCCTCGGGCATCTCGGGGAACTCGCGGAAGGCCATGTCGGTGACGACGATCCCCAGGACCGCGTCGCCGAGGAACTCCAGGCGCTCGTTGTTGGCGGGCAGCTCCTGTTCGAACGCGTACGAGCGGTGCGTGAGCGCCAGCTCGCGGAGCGACGCGTCACGGAACCGGACGCCGAGGATCCGGTCGAGCGCTTTCGGCCCCTCCGGGGCGCGCTCCCGTGCCACGCGCTACTCGACCTCGATCGCCTGGCGACCCGCGTAGTACCCGCAGTTCCCGCAGACCCGGTGGGGCAGCTTCGGCTGGTGGCACTGGGGGCACTCGGAGTAGGTGGGCGGCTGCGCCTTCCAGTTCGCCTTGCGCTTGGCGCCGCGCGTGTGGCTCTGGCGTCGTTTCGGTACCGGCATGTCGATCCCTCTCTCTAGCTCGTCGTCGATCCGTCGTCGCGGTCGGACGTTCCTTCGTCTCGGTCCGCGGCCGCGTCCAGGTCCTGCAGCAGCACGTCGAGCGCGTCCCACCGAGGATCGGTCGCCTCGTGGCCGGGACACTCGCCCAGGTTGCGGTCGCCCCCGCAGATCTCGCACAGCCCGAGGCAATCGGGCCGGCAGAGCGGCGAGAACGGCATCTCGAGCACCACCGCGTCGCGCACGATCGGCTCGGGGTCCAGCGTCAGGTCCGGCGCGAGCGCGTAGTCGTCGTCGGGACCCGGCTCGCGCGCGACGAGCTCGGTCATCTCCACGTCGAAGTCGCGTTCGAACGTCTTGAGGCACCGGGCGCATCGCATCGCGAACCGCCCTTCGAGCGAACCTCGGACGTAGATGCCCTCGACCACGCTCTCGAGCGTCAGCTCGGCGGCGATCGGGGTGTCCTCGGGCACGTCGGCGAGCTCGGTCCGAAGGCCGGGGACCGGCTCCTCCACGCGGACGGTCCGCGAGGACCCCGGGGTCTCGAGGAGATCTCGGACGTCGATCGCTCGCATCACGCCTCCTCGTCCTCCGTGTCCTCCGACAGGGTCAGCTCGGGCCCGAGCTCCGCGCTCGGCGTGCGCGCCGCGCAGCTTCTCGCGCCCCGCGACGACCTGGTCGATCGTCCGGGAGAGCCCGTCGTTGGACGCCATCATCTCTTCGAGGATCTTCTGCAGCGTCCCCTCCAGCTGCGCGAGCTTCGCGTCCACGTAGTCCTCGGCCTCCAGCCGCAGCCGGCGGGCGTCCTCCTCGGCCTCCTGCACGATCCGTTCGGCCTCGTCCTTGGCCCGCTGCATGACCGCCTCGTGCGACGCGAGGCGCAGCTGTTCGGCGCGCGCCTGCTCGACCATCGCCTCGGCGTCGCGCCGGGCCTTGGCGAGCAGCTCCTCGCGATCCTTGACCACCCAACGCGCCTGCTTGATCTCGTCGGGCAGCGAGCTCTTCAGGTGCTCGATCAGGTCCAGGACCTCGTCGCGGTTCAACAGCGCCGAGGACGACAGCGGCATCGACTTCGCGTCGCGCACCATCTCTTCGAGCTCGGTCAGGCGGGCGGTCAGATCCATCTACGCCGCACCCCCGAGCTTCTCGGCCAGCCGCGCCGCCACGTGCTCCGGGACCAGGGTCGAGACGTCGCCCCCGAAGCGCGCGACCTCCTTGATCAGGGAGGAGGACAGGAACGACCACTGCGGGCTGGTGGTCATGAACAGGGTCTCGACCCCCGCGAGCTGGTGGTTCATCTGCGCCATCTGGATCTCGTACTCGAAGTCCGTCACCGCCCGGAGGCCCTTCACCACGACGTCGGCTCCTCTGCGAGTTGCGTATTCCACGAGCAATCCGGTGAAGGCCTCGACCTCGACGTTGCCGAGGGCGTGGACGGCCTCCTTCAGCATCCCCACCCGCTCCTCGGCCGCGAACAGCGGCTCCTTGGAGGGGTTGTCGAGCACGCCGACGACCAGCGCGTCGAAGCGCCCCGCAGCCCGTTCGATGATGTCGATGTGACCGTTCGTGACGGGGTCGAACGTCCCCGGACACAGGGCGGTCAGGCCCATCTAAACCTCCCGGAATATGAAGACGAGGGTGTCGCCGTAGGACAGTCGCCTCGCGGCAAGCCAGTGTAGCGGAATGACAGGCGTGGAAGACCGTTTGGGACGCGTCAGGACCACCCGCCAGGCGGGCCCGGAGAGCCCGGCGGCGCCGATCGCGGCGACCACGGCGTCGAGGTCCGTCCTGCTCCATCGCGTACGGAGGGTCGGCGAAGACCAGGTCGATCCCCTCCAGTGGATTGTCATCTCTGGTGAGAAACGAGAGGACGTCCGACGCGACGACGTCCGCGGCCTCGGCGACCCGGGCGCGGGCCAGGTTGTCGCGGATCCCGCCGAGCGCCGCGCGATCGCGCTCGACGAGCGTCGCGTGCTCGGCGCCGCGCGAGAGCGCCTCGATCGCCATCGCGCCCGTCCCCGCGTACAGGTCCAGGACACGGGCGCCGGCGACGTCGGGCCCGAGGCTCGAGAACACGCCCTCGCGCGCCATGTCGGAGACGGGTCGGACGCCGCGTGGGACCGGGCCCAGCCGGACGCCCTTGGCCGAGCCCGCGATCACCCTCACGAGTGGAACAGCCAGTCGATCGAACCCTCGAACCTGGATCGCAGCTCGGCCAGCAGGCCCGGCTCCTCGTCCAGGTCCGGGTCGCGTTCGATCGTCGCGAACGCTCGGCTCCGGGCTCGCTTGACCAGGTCGAGGTCCTCGGCGAGACGCGCGAGCTTGAGGTCCGGCAGCCCCGACTGCTTGACGTCGAACAGCGTGCCCTCCCCGCGCAGACGCAGGTCCTCGTCGGCGAGCTCGAACCCGTCCGTGGTCCTGACCATCGCCTCCAGCCGCGCACGCGCCTCGAGGTTGTCCTCCTCGGACTCGTCGAACAGCACGCAGGTCGACGGGTGCGTCCCCCGTCCGATCCGGCCGCGCAGCTGGTGCAGCTGGGCCAGGCCGAACCGCTCGGCGTTCTCGACGAGCATCACGGTCGCGTTCGGGACGTCGACGCCGACCTCGATCACCGTCGTCGAGATCAGCAGGTGCGTCCGGCCCGAGCGGAACCCCTCCATCACGCGCTCCTTCTCGGCCGGGCGCAGCTTGCCGTGCAGCACCTCGACCGACAGATCGGGGAAGACGTCGGTCGCCAGACGCTGCGCCTCGCTCTCGGCGGCTCGGACCTGGTTCCGGTTCGTCTCGTCGATCGCCGCGCACACCACGAACGCCTGCCGCCCCGCCTCGACCTCGGCCCGGACGAGCTCGTAGGCGGCCTGCCGTTGCGGCTGCGTCCGCGCGATCTGGGTCCGGATCGGCTGGCGGCCCTTCGGCATCTCGTCCAGGACCACGACGTCGAGATCGCCGTAGTACGTGAGCGCGAGCGTCCGAGGGATGGGGGTCGCGGTCATGATCAGGACGTCCGGAGACGCCCCCTTCCCCTTGAGCGCCATCCGCTGATGGACACCGAACCGATGCTGCTCGTCGATCACCGCCAGCGAGAGGTCCGCGAATGACACCCCCTCCTGCACGAGCGCGTGCGTCCCCACGACGAGGTCGACGTCGCCCGATGCGATGCCGTCCAGGATCCTCGCGCGGTCCTTCCCGGTCACCGCGGCCGTGAGCAGCGCGTAGGTCACGCGCGGCGGACCCTCTCCCTCGTCGGGGACGGGATCAAGCAGCGAGGCCTGCCCGCCGTCGGGGCTCGCCGCGGATGCAAGCTCCAGATACGGGACCGCCCCCGAGGCGCCGAGGAGCGCCTCGACCTGGCGGAAATGCTGTCCCGCGAGCACCTCGGTGGGCGCCATGATCGCGGCCTGGTGACCGGATCCGATCGCCACCAATGCCGCATGCACCGCGACGAGCGTCTTGCCCGAGCCGACGTCGCCCTGCAACAGGACGCTCATCGGCCGCGGCCGTGCCATCGCCGCGTCGATCTCGTCGTTGGCCCGGCGCTGCGCGGCGGTCGGCTCGAACGGTAGCGTCCGGTCCAGCCGTTCGAGCAGCGGACCGTTCGGCTCGTGCGCCACGCCGATCTCGGCGCGTTCGACGCGGTGCTTGCGGAACGCCAGTCCGAGCTCGAGGACGAACAGCTCGTCGAACTTCAAGCGCTCGATCGCCGCGGCGAGCGTCGGGCTGCGATCCCGGGAAGTGGATGTCACGGATCGCGCGGTCGAACGGGGGCAGCGACTCCGCTCGGATCAGGTCCTCGGGCATCGGGTCGGGGATCGGACCGAGCCGTTCGAGCGCCCGCCACACGAGCTCGCGGATCGTCCGCGTCGTGATGCCCTCGGTCGCTCGGTGGACCGGTGTGATCCGCCCCGTGTGCACCAGGTCCTGATCGTCGCCCTTGAGGAGCTCGATCTCCTGGTTCGCCAGCTGGAGGCGCCCGCGGTACAGCTGAGCGATGCCCGAGACCGCGACCTCGTACCCCTCCTTGTACATCGAGCCCGTCCAGGGCTGGTTGAAGAACGTGAGGTCGAGGGTGCCCGAGCCGTCGTACAGCGTGATCGTGACCATCGACTGCCGCCGGCGGGTCTGGCGCTTGGTGACCCGCTTCACGCGGGCGATCACGGTGGCGTAGCTCCCGATCTTGAGCTCGCCGATCCGTGAGACCTGGGAGCGGTCGATGAAGCGGCGCGGGTAGTGGTGCAGGAGGTCGCGGACGGTCTCGATGCCCTGCTCGGCCAGGACCTCGGACGCCGGCGGCCCCTTCGTGCGCAGACCGACCCGGCGTGCGGCGAGCTGGCGATCGATCGCGCTCACCGGGCTGTCGAGCGTCAGTCCTCGGGCGCGAGGCTCCGTGGTCCGGACGTCTCCCACGCCGTCGGTTCTACCATGCGACCCACGACGCTCCGCCGCCTCGGCCTCGGCCTCGGTGTGCTCGGGCCGATCCACGGTCGGTCTGAGGGTGGGTCGTCTGCTACGCTCGTTGGGCCATGGCCGCCGTCTGCGACATCTGCGGGAAGAAGCCGTTCTTCGGCATGCAGGTCTCCCACTCCCACCGCCGCTCCCCCAAGCGGTGGAACCCGAACGTGCAGAGGGTCCGGGCGCTCGTGAACGGCACCCCCAAGCGACTGCACGTCTGCACCAGCTGCCTCAAGGCCGGCAAGGTCCAGCGCGCCGTCTAGGCGCCCGCCGAACCGCTCCTCTCGCATCGCGCCGCGGCCCTTCCGTGCTCGACCTCGACGGTGGGACTCAACTTTCGGGCCCGTTTCCCCGATGAGCTAGTCACATGGTCCTTCGACCGTGGCCAGCAGACGTGACCCAGGGAACGTGACCAGGAAAACGTGACCAGGAAACGTGAGAGGAGCACCTGTGAGCGGCAAGGTCCTGATCGTCGACGATGACCCCACGGTCCGCGAGAGCCTTCGCGACCTGCTCGAGCGCCGCGGGCTGTCCCCGGTCGGCGCGGCCAGCGATGGGAACGAGGCCGTCTCGATGGCCAGCTCGCTCGAGCCCGACGTGATCGTGATGGACCGGATGATGCCCGGGATGGACGGCGTCGAGGCGACGAGGCGGATCAAGCAGACCCAGCCGCAGACCCAGGTCATCCTGCTGTCGGCGCAGCTCGACGGCGAGGTCCAGCAGGAGGGCGAGGGGCTCGGCGTGTACTGCTACCTCGCCAAGGGGTGCTCGGAGAACCTGATCGCGGACATGGTCACGCGCGCGATCAACCTCAAGAACGAGTTCGCCGGCTAGGGCGCGACCTCAGCGAGACCGGAACCGATCAGCCCCGGCGGGCGATCTCGCGCCACGCCGAACCGCCGCCGCCCTTGGCCTCCTCGGCGAGTCCCGCGGCGACCGTCAGGGCCTCGGCGCCGTGGAAGAAGCTCCGCGCCGCGGTGTCCGCGATCCCGATCGCGATCGTCACGATCGGCACGCGGCGGATCATCCCCTCGCCGTTGACCAGTTGGATGTAGCCGCGGTCGGCGTCCTCGGGGTCGTACAGCTGGGGGGCCTGCGCGTCGAACCCCGCGATGATCGCGTCCGCGAGCGTGGTCGCGTGCTCGGACGGCACCAGGACGGCGAAGTCGTCCTCACCCAGGTGCCCGGCGAACGCCGCCGGTCCGGCGACCTGTCGGGACACGTCGCGGACGACGCGGGCGGCGAGCTGGAGCACACGATCGCCGCGCGCGAACCCGTACCGGTCGTTGTAGTCCTTCATCCCGGCGAGGTCGCTCACCAGCAGCGCGAACGGCTCCTCGCGTTCGATCCGGCCGTCGAGCTCGGCTCGCAGCCGTGCGTGACCGGGCAGAGCCGAGAGCGGCGACTCGTCGCGCGCCTCGCGCGCTCGCTGCAGGACCTTCGCGACACGCGCCAGCAGGTCCGGGCCGTCGAACGGCTTGACGATGTAGTCGTCGGCGCCGAGCGCCATCCCCTCCATCCGGTCCGCGGACATCCCGCGCGCCGTCACGAAGATCACCGCGGTCTCGGCCGTCGTCGGATCGGCGCGGAGCCGCCGGACGACCTCGAAGCCGTCCATCTCCGGCATGATCACGTCGGTCAGCACGACGTCGGGGGTTCGGTCCTTCGCGGCCTTGAGGGCGGTCTTGCCGTCGGACGCGAGCTCGACCTGGTAGCCGGCCATGCAGAGCTCCCACTCGAGCAGCCGGGCCACGGTCTCCGAATCGTCGACGACCAGGACCGAGGCGAGCGGCTCCTGCCCAGGGTCGAGCAGGCTCCACTCCAAGATCCCGTCCCAGGGATCTCGCCCCGAGGTCTCGGTCTCCATCGGAAGTCTCTGCCTCGCCCCCTGGATCGTCCCGTGGGGCCGTCCCGGCCCCGACCTCCCCATCGGTCGTACGACGGAGCCGCTTGAGCCTGGAGGAGGCGGCGACCACGCGTGGCTCCGTGCCTGCCGGGGTGGGACCTGCGTGCCTCAAGCGGACCCGTCCGACGCCCGATACCCCTCAGGACATGGACGTAGGGCGAACGTCGGTACTTTCCGAGCGGACCGAGACGTCCCGTGCGCCGCAGGCGCGCGGGACCGGCTCGGCACACGTTGGTCGTCTTCGAACTCGACGACCGCGAGTTCGCGTTGCCCATCGAGGACATCGCGGAGATCGTGCCGATGGTCCTCATCACCCCCGTCCCCGAGGTCCCGCCGTGGGTCGAGGGCGTCGTCAACCTCCGCGGCCGCGTGATCCCGGTGATCGACCTTCGGACGCGCCTGGGCATCGAACCCAGACCGCACGAGCTCAACACGCCGATCCTGATCGCCGAGCAGGGGAGCAAGAAGCTCGGCCTGATCGCGGACGCGGTCCGCGACGTCGTCGAGCTCGAGGAGGACGCGTTCGAGACGCCGGCGGAGGTCGGCGTCGAGGAGACGGGGCACGCCGACGCGATGTCGTCGGTCGGGCGGCTCGGCGACCGACTGATCGTCGTGCTCGACCTGACCCGCGTCACCGGCGACGCGGCGCCGCTCGCCGAGGCTCGGAGGGCTCCCGATGTCGGGTGAGCCGACGACGGCGACCGCCGCCGCGGACCGAGCCCGACGAGGTGCTGCGGATCCTGCAGGCGCGCGCGCGCGAGCTCGCGCGACCGCTCGAGTCCGGTGTGGTCGAGGAGACCACGTCGCTGCTGGTCGTCGAGGTCGGTCCCGAGCGGTACGCGGTCGACGTGGACGCCGTCCGCGAGATCAAGCCGTTGGCCGGGGTGACGTCGCTGCCCGGCCTCCCGTCCTTCTGGTCGGGTCTGGTGAACCTGCGCGGCAACCTCGTGCCGGTCCTGGACCTGGCGACGTACCTCGCCCTCCCGCCCTCGAGCGAGCAGAGCGCCGAACCCAAGCTCGTGTTCGTCGCCGCCGAGGGGATGGACGTGGCGCTCGTCGTCGATGCCGTCCGCGAGATCCGGCGGACGCCGCTCGGCGATCTCGCGCCGTCCGTCTCGGCGGATCCGGAGAGCGTTCGCATCGTGCAGCACGTGACGAAGGATCTGGTGTCGGTGCTCGACCTGGGCTACCTGTTGCGGGACCCGGCGCTGAGCGTGGGCGTGGACGCCAAGTGACGTCCACCGATCGAGCGTAGGAACGAGGGAGGAACGATGTTCGGACGGCGGGAGAAGCGGGAGACGAAGGTCGACGGCGACGAGGGGGCCGAGCGCGGCCTTCGCCGCAGGCGTGTCCGTTCGGACGAACCATCCGAGGAGCCTCGACCCGACCCGCAGCCTCGCGCGACGTCGGCATCTCGTGGCCGGATCTGGCACAAGTTCGCGGCGATCGCGCTCGTCGTGCTCGTGCCGATCGGGGTCGCGACGTACTACCTGTACCAGACCGAACAGCACGACATCGACGTCACGCGGTCCGAGGACCTCGGGGTCACCTACCTCGAGTCGGCGAGCGTGCTGCTCGCCGACATCGCCCAGCACCGCACCGTCGCTCACCGGGCGCTCGAAGGCGATCAGAACGCGATCCAGGCGCTCCCCGTCGTCCAGGCGGCCGTCGACTCGGACTTCGACGCGCTCACCGCGGTCGACCAGCAGTGGAAGACCGTGCTGCACACGACCGCCGAGGGTCTGGGTGCGGTCGGCCGCGAGGCCTCGCTCCCGGCGAGCATGCAGCTCGACTGGGGATCGCTCAAGGACGTCCAGGACGCGGACGCGAGCGCCAGCGGGCACGAGGTGCTCCTCGCGAACCTCCGCTCCCTCATCACCCACGTCGGGAACCAGTCCTCGCTGATCCGCGACCCGGACCTCGACACCTGGTACGTGATGAACGCGTTCCTGATCCGCCAGCCCGAGATGATCCAGCGGCTGAACACGTTCCGCGACGCGCTCGCCGCCTACGAGGGCAAGGACCCGACGGCGCGCGTCGACCTGCTCGAGCAGCTCGCGGTCCTGAACTTCACCGCCTCGAACCTGCAGTCGGACCTCGACGTCGCCTTCAACGAGACGCAGAACTTCAACCAGAGCCCGACGCTCGAGTCGACCGTCGCCCCGATGGCGCGCTCGGCGCTGGACGCGTTCGGGCAGCTCCGGAGCCTCGTGGAGGTCGACGTCGCCGGTCCCGCGGTCAGGGCGAGCGCCGATGAGATCGACCAGGCCGTGGTTTCGACGATCGAGGAGTACGAGGCGCTGTGGCCGCCGCTGTTCGCGGAGGAGCACGCGATGTTCGGCACGAAGTCCGTGGCCAACGAGCAGGTCCGCCGGGTGCAGCTCGGCGGCGTGCTGATCGGACTGTTGGTCGGGTTCGTCCTGATGCTGCTCGTCGCCCGCCGCATCACGCGCAACGTCTCGCGGGTCGCCGCGACCGCGCAGGCGGTCGCCGAAGGCGACCTGAGCCAGCGGGTCGAGGTGCGCAGCAGCGACGAGGTCGGCGTCCTGGCCGAGTCGTTCAACGCGATGACCGAGCAGCTGCAGGCGACGCTCGAGGACGAGCGCCGCAACCGCGAGCAGCTGGAGCACGCGGTGCGCGAGTACGTCGACTTCGCCGACAAGGTCGCCGAGGGGAACCTGACGGTGACGCTCCCGACCGAGAACGAGAACGAGCAGCTCGCGCATCTGTCGCAGAACCTGAACCAGATGGTCGACAGCCTCGGCGGTCTCGCGGCGCAGGTGCGTCAGGGTGCCGAGGCGATCGGTTCGTCCACCGCGCAGATCCTGACGGCGGCGTCGCAGCACTACGCGAACGCCGACCAGCAGGCGAGCGCGGTCACCGAGATCTCGACGACCATCACCGGCATCCGCAGCGCCGCCGAGCAGGTGGCCCGCCAGGCCGAGGATCTGGTCGAGTCGGCCAAGAACTCGGAACGGACCGGTGAGGAAGGCGCCGAGGTCGTCGACCAGATCGTGCACTCGATGCACGCGATCCGCGACAAGGTGACGTCGATCTCGCAGGACATCACCGCCCTGTCCGAACAGACCCTGCGGATCAGCGAGATCACCGAGACCGTGAACGACATCGCCGACCAGTCGAACATGCTGGCGCTCAACGCCACGATCGAGGCCGCGAAGGCCGGCGAGCACGGCAAGGGCTTCGCCGTGGTCGCCGCCGAGGTTCGGAACCTGGCGGAGCAGTCCAAGCACGCAACCGCGCAGGTGCAGACGATCCTGGCCGACATCCAGCGGAGCACCGAGGCCGCCGTCACCGCGACCGAGCAGGGCTCGTCGGTCGTCGAGTCGAGCGTCGACCTCACGATGCGCGCCGGCGACATGATGGGCCAGCTCACGAACACGGTCCGCGAGACCGTGAGCGCCGCGCAGCGGTTCCAGTCGACGGCCGAGGAGCAGAACGCCGACATGGAGCGCGTCGCCAAGGGCATGGAACAGGTGAGCGGGCTGGCGTCGACGATCACCGAGACCGCCGCGCAGTCCGAGGCCGCCTCGGGGAACCTGACCGACCTCGCTCGCCGCCTCCAGCTGCTCTCCCAGCGCTACCACCTCGAGGACGGCGAGTAGGGATCGGGGAGGAAGGGCTCCCCATGGACCCCCACGCGGCGATGTTCCGCCGGCTCCTCTCCGTGTTCTCCTCGGAGGCGGCCGAGCGGATCCATCGCGTCAACGCCGCCCTCCTCGCGCTCGAACGCGAGGATGAGACGACCGATCGCACCGAGGCGCTGACGGGCATCATGCGCGAGCTCCACACGCTCAAGGGCGCCGGAGGCTCGGTCAACCTCGAAGACGTCGAGCTCCTCAGCCACGATCTCGAGAGCGTGTTCGGGCCGGTCCTCGAGGGCGAGCGTGAGCCTCTCCCCCGCGATCTTCGCGGTCGCCTATCGGACGCTCGACGCGATCGGGGAGCTGATCGCCGCGGCGGTGCAGGAGCGACCGCCGGCGGTCGACGTCCCCGCGCTCGTGGCCGAGATGCACTCGGCGGCCGAAGGATCGGGTGCCGGCACGACCTCCACGGTAGTGCCGACCGCGGCGGCGGACGTAGCGCCAACCCCCGTCGAGGAGGCCGATGCGGGCGCCTCGTCGACCCCGGTAGCGGAGGCCGAGACGGCCCCGGTGTCGGACGCCGAGACGGAGGTGGACGCGGACGCCGAGACGGACGCGGATGCGACGACGGACGGACCCGCTGAGGAACCGAAGGACCTATCGTCCGGCAGCGACGTGGACCACGAGTCGTTGTTGGCCTCGTTCGCCGAGCTCCAGTCTCCGTTCGACGAGGAGCATTCGGCGCTCGGTGAGGAGCTCTCGGCGCTTGCCGAGACGGCTGGGGCTGCCGATGGGTTCGGCGACTCCCACGAGGAGGCGACCGACGGCGCGGCGACCCAGGAGGTCGAGCAGCTCGAGGCGAGGCGAGATCGAGGGCGAAAGCGAGCTCGAGGGTGCTCGAGCGAAGCGCCGACGAGCGAGGTCGACGCTCGCGGACGTCGTGACCGAGGAAGACGTCGAGGTCGCGGAACCGACGCGGCCCGAGTTGGAGGGGTTCGCGGAGCCGGCGGTCGTCGCGGACGACGCCACCGACGCCGACGACGAACCCGCCGCGGCGACGCGACCGACGAGGGACCGCTCGAGGCGACGCCCGACGCGCCCGAACCGGACGCCGTCGACGACGCCGAGGCCGACGCCGGCCGTGCGAGGGTGCTCGCGGTCTTCGCCACCGAGAGCCGCGAACGCGTCAAGACGATCAACCGGCGCCTGATGGCGCTCGAACGCGGACCGGATCCGACCTCACGAGCGGGCGCGAGCGCGGTCTCGGAGATCCTCCGCGAACTCCACACGCTGAAGGGTTCGAGCGCCACGGTGCACGACACCACGGTCGAGTCGCTCGCCCACCAGCTCGAGGCGCTGTTCGGCGCGGTGCGCGACGGGGTCCGCTCGCTCGATGCGCCCATCTTCGACATCGCCTATCGCGCGCTGGACGCCGTCGAGACGGCCGTCAACGAGGCGGCGCGCGGCGAGACGACCGACGTCGACGCCGAGGCGTGGACCGAGACGATCCGCGCGGCGATCGGCCGGCAGGGTTCGGAGACCGAGCCCGCGAAGCACGCCGACGGGGTCGTTCAGCGAGGCCGCATCGATGCTGGGCGGCGGCGGCGCGGAGGACACGGTCCGCCTCGCGATCTCCAAGCTCGACGCGCTGATGGGCAGCGTGAGCGAGCTGCAGGTCGCGCGGGCCGGGACCGAGCAACATCTCGCGGACGCCCGGGCGATGATGACGGGGCTGTCGTCGATCGAGGCAGCATGGATCGAGACCGAGTCGCGCGTTCGGCGCCTGGTCGCCCCCGCCCCCACCGAGGACGGCGCCGAGAACGTCCTGATCGCCCCCGAGCCCGCCGAGCTCGAGGAGCTCGAGTCGTTCCTGGCGGACGGGCGGCAGCGGATCGGCGAGGCGCGGACGCACCTGGCCGACCTGCTCCGCGAGATGGAGTCCGACGGCCGGCGCCTCGCGCAGCTCTCCGACGACCTGCAGGACGACGTCCGCCGTGCCCGGATGCTCCCCGTGTCGATGGTGTTCGACGCGTTCCCCCGCCTCATCAGGGACCTGGCCGTGGATCTGGGGAAGCGAGCGACGCTCGTCGTCGAGGGCGCCGACACCGAGGTCGACCGTTCCGTGATCGAGCAGATCCGCGCTCCGCTCACCCACCTGCTCCGCAACGCGATCGACCACGGGCTCGAGACGCCCGAGGGGCGCGAGCGCGCCGGCAAGCCCGCCGAGGGGACCATCACCCTGTCGGCGTCGCAGCGCGGCGACACGCTGCTCGTCGAGGTCCGCGACGACGGTGCCGGCATCGACCCCGTCACGATCCGCGCGCACGCGGTCGAACGCCGGACGCTGTCCCAAGAGGCGGCCGACGTCACCAGCGACGCCGACGCGCTCCGGCTCATCTTCCGGGCGGGGTTCTCCACGCGTGGCGTGGTGACGGACCTGTCCGGCCGCGGCGTCGGGCTCGACGTCGTTCGCGACGCGATCGAGCGGCTCCGCGGCTCGGTCGAGGTCGACAGCGTGATCGGCGAGGGCACGCACTTCTCGCTGCAGGTCCCGCTCTCCGTCGCGTCGGCGCAGTGCGTGATGGTCAGCGTTTCGGGCAGCACGTTCGCGCTCCCGATCTCGAACGTGAACCGGATCCTGCGGCTCACGAAGGACCAGACCGAGCGCGCCGACGGCAGGCTCGTGGTCCCGCTCGACGGCGACCCCACCCCGATCTCGAGCGTCGCGGAGGTGCTCGGCCTCGAACGCGGGCAGGAGCCCGTGAACGGCTCGCCGCATCCGGCGGTCGTGCTCGCGTCCGGCGAGCGACGGATCGTCTTCGTCGTGGACGAGCTGATCGGGACGCAGACCCTGGTGCTGAAGTCGCTCCCGGCACCGCTCGTGCGGTTGCGGAACATCTCGGGCGCCGCGGTGCTCGGGACGGGCGAGGTCGTGGGCGTCCTGAACGCCGCGGACCTCGTGCGGCGCGACGATCCCGCGGGCGCGTGGTCGACCTCGTTCGGCGGCAACGTCTCCGGCGGCGAGGGCGGGCCCGACGCGCCGATGATCCTGGTCGTCGACGACTCGAGCGTCACGCGCACGATGGTGAAGGGCATCCTCGAGACCGCGGGCTACCGCGTGCAGGTCGCGGCCGACGGCATGCAGGCGTGGGAGCTGCTGCGCAGCCGTCCGTTCGACCTGCTCGTGAGCGACGTGAACATGCCCGAGATGAGCGGGTTCGACCTCACCGAGAAGGTGCGCTCGGATCGGCTGCTGCGACACGTCCCGGTGATCCTGGTCACCGCGCTCGACTCGATGGAGGACCAGGCGCACGGGGCCGACGTCGGGGCGGACGCGTACATCACGAAGGGCGCGTTCAACGACGACCGCCTGATCGAGGCCGTCCGGAACTTCGTCTGAGCGTTCGGCCGGCCGAACCGGCGACGGCTCAGCGCCTCGGGATCCCCCACAGCTGATCGACCGGTCCGATCCCGCCGCCGAGCGGCAGCGCGGCCCGGATCGCCTCGGTCACGAACGCCTTCCCTTCGCGAACGGCCTCGAGGAGCTCGTCGCCGCGCGCGAGGTGCGCCGCGATCGCCGAGGACAGGGTGCACCCGGTGCCGTGGGTGTTCGGCGTCTCGATCCACTCCCCCGCGATCCACGTCATCCGGTCGCCGTCGAAGAACAGGTCGTCGGCGCCGGTCGCGACCGGGCAGGTGGCCGCCCTTGACCAGCACCGCCCCGGCTCCCATCGCTCGGATCGCCCGCGCCGCCTCCTCCATCCCGTCGCGGTCGATCACCTCGAGCCCGGCCAGGGCCGCGGCCTCGGGCAGGTTCGGCGTGACGAGCGTCGCGAGCGGCAGGATCCGTTCGCGGAGCGCGCCGACGGCGTCCTCGTCGAGCAGGCGATGGCCGTGCTTGGAGACCGAGACCGGATCCACGACGAGGTTCGCGATCCGCGTCTCGGCAACGGCGTCGGCGACCGCCTCGACGATCGCCGCGGAGGCCAGCATCCCGGTCTTGGCGGCATCGACCCCGATGTCCGTCACGACCGCGCGGATCTGCTCGGCGACGACCTGCGGCGGGAGGGGTTCGTAGCCGATCACGCCCCGGGTGTTCTGGATCGTGACGGCCGTGATCGCGGTCATCCCGAACACGCCGAGCGCGCTGAAGGTCTTCAGATCCGCCTGGATCCCCGCACCGCCGCCCGAGTCGGAGCCGGCGATCGAGAGCGCTCGCGGTCGCGGCGGCCGAACGTCGTCGTCCACGGGACCAGGCTACCCGTGGGCGAAGTGATCCCATCCCGCGGGTTCGAGCGGCGCCGTCCCGCCGTCGGCGTCCACGGCCGACGATGCCGGGACCCGCGACGATCTCGCCGATCTCGGACAGGTCGACGCCGAACCCCGACCGCAGCTCCTCGCGCGCGCGCTCGACGGCGTCCGCCGGGAGGGTCGCGAGCAGCTCGTAGTCCTCGCCGCCCGCGAGCGCGAGCGCCGCCGCGTCGACCTCGAGCATCGCGGCCCCGCTCGACAGCGGTTCGGCCACCGGGACGGCCGCCAGGACGACGCGGGCGCCGACCCCGCTCGCCTCGCACAGGCGCGAGAGGTCCTTCGCCAGGCCGTCCGAGAGATCCATCATCGCGGTCGCGCCCGCGCGCGCGAGCATCTGCGCCTCGCCCACCCGCGCCACGGGCCGTTCGAGCGCCTCGATCAGGGCGCGACCCCACGGCTGCGAGAGCGCCTCGGCCGCTCGACCGGACGCCGCCCGCGAGAGCGCGAGGCCGCCGGCCGCCGCGCCGAGCGAGCCGGTCACCACGATCCGGTCGCCGACGCGAGCGCCCGAGCGCAGCACCGCGCGGCCGGGTGCGACCTCGCCCACCACGGCCACCGAGACGACGACGAGGTCGGCCCGGTTCGTGTCGCCGCCGACCAACGCGAGCGCGTACTCCGCGCAGGCATCGCGCATGCCACCGACGAGCTCCATCACCCAGGCCGCGTCGACGTCGTTCGGCGCCGCGATCGCGACGAGCGCGTACCGGGGGCTCGCCGCCATGGCCGCGACGTCCGAGACGTTCACGGTGATCGCCTTGGCGCCGAGGTCCCGTGCCGAGATCGCGCCGCGCTCGAAGTGCACGCCCTCGGCGAGGAGGTCGGTGGTGAGCACGAGCTGGCCGGCGCCCGGCTCGACGACCGCCGCGTCGTCGCCCAGACCCGATCACGACGCCCGGTTCGCTCCCCGAGAGCAGGCGGGCCACGGCCCTGATCAGCTCGTCTTCGGACAGATCCATGGTCCTCTCCCGCGCCGGCGCCGGCCGGTCGATCCGGCGAAGCGGGCGCCTCGCCTTGGGTAGGATAGGGCCGCTCCGAGCGTGCCCGAGAGCTCGCGAGCTTCCCTGACGAAGGAGCACACCGTTGAAGGTCGAGGCACGCACGGTCCACGACAACCCCTCCGCGGAGGAGCTCCGCAGCTTCACCGAAGCGATGCCGCAGAGCCGCGTGACCGAGTTCGGCAACGTCAACGTCCAGACGCGCGCCACGTCGCGGAGCTCCGGCAGCACGTTCGTCGTGGCGGAGCGCTCGAGCGGCAAGACGATGACCCGTGAGGCGTTCGAGGACGTGGCGCGCCGGCAGGACGAGTACCTCCGCGACAAGGACGTCATCGTGATCGACGGCTTCATCGGCAACGATCCGGCCTTCCGGACCCGGGCGCGCCTGACGATCGAGCAGGCGAACGCGAACATCGCCGGGATGCAGCAGAAGCTGTACTTCCCGCGCGAGGATCGCGACGAGCCGGAGGTGCACGTGATCTACACGCCGAACCTCGAGGCGCCCGGCTACCCGGACGACCGGGTGATCGCGGTCGATCTCGAGCACGGCGTGACGCGCGTCCTGAACTCCGACTACTTCGGCGAGTCGAAGAAGGGCGGCCTTCGGATGTGGAACGCCAAGGTGTACGACCTCGGCGGCCTCGCGCTCCACGCCGGGTTGAAGGTCGTGCCGACGGCCGCGGGCGAGAAGGTGTTCATGATCATCGGGCTCTCCGGCACCGGGAAGACGACCACGACGTTCACGACGCAGAACGATTCGCTGCCGGTGCAGGACGACTTCGTGGCGCTCATGCCCGGCGGCAAGCCGTACGGGACCGAGAACGGCTGCTTCGCCAAGACGTTCAGCCTCGACCCCGACTTCGAGCCCAACATCTACGACGCCGTCGTCAAGCCCACGACCTACCTCGAGAACGTCTACCAGGACGAGGACGGGAAGGTGAACTTCTTCGAGGAGAGCTACACGCAGAACGGTCGCGCGGTGTTCCGCATGGACGACCTCGCGAGGTTCCGCGACGCGACGGACGTCGGGACCGTGGACTACCTGCTGATCCTCAACCGCAACGAGAACATCATCCCCGCCGTCGCCAAGCTCGATCAGGAGCAGGCGGCCGCGTACTTCATGCTCGGCGAGACGACCGGCACCTCCGCGGGCGGGGCGTCCGAGGCCGGCAAGTTCCTGCGCGTCCCCGGCACGAACCCGTTCTTCCCGCTCCCGCACGGCCTGCAGGGCAACCGGATCCTCGAGCTGCTCGCGACGCACCCGATCGAGACCTACCTGCTGAACACCGGGCGCGTCGGGGGCGGGGACGACGACGAGCGCTCGAAGAAGGTGAAGATCCCGCACACGTCCGCCTGCGTGAAGGGCATCGCCGAGCGCTCGATCACGTGGACGGAGGACGAGGACTTCGGCTACCAGATCGCTGAGGCGGTCCCCGACCTCGACGACGTCGAGCTCCTGCAGCCGCGCCGACTCTACGAGCGTCAGGGACGCCTGCAGGAGTACGGAGGGATCGTCGACCGCCTGAAGGCGGAGCGCGTCGCGCACCTCGAGGGGTTCCCCGAGCTCACGCCCGAGATCGTCAAGGCGGTCGGGTAGGCCTCAGGTCTCGTCGGCCGGGCGACGCGCCGGCCCAGGAACCATCCGCCCAGTAGCTGCATCGCCGCGAGCACGAGCGGGACCATCAGGTACCAGCGGTACGCCTCGAGGTCGTCCAGCGCGGCTCGGCCCTGTACCGGGATCGAGGCGTAGATCAGGAAGAAGCCGGCGAACGCGAACCACAGGCCGATCCGACCCGTGAGGTACAGGGCGTAGAGCAGGTGGTCCACGACGTCGGTCCCCTCGAACGGCCTCCGGCCCCAGTACCAGACCGCATGCAACCCGCCGAGCACGAACAGGCCGGCGACCACGAGTTCGAGGATCCTCACGCGCGCGTGCCCGCCGAACGCGCGAGCGCCGAGACGACCTGCTCATCGGTGGTCTGATCGAAGTCCCGGTACCACTCGCCCACCGCGAGGAACGGCTGCGGGGTCTCGAGTGCCACCACCTCGTCCGCTTCCGCCCGCAAGCGTTCGATCGTCTGCGGCGGCGCGACGGGCACGGCGAGCACGACGCGTTCGGCGCCCTGTTCGCGAGCCCAGCGGAGCGCCGCGACGGCCGTGCTCCCGGTCGCCACCCCGTCGTCGACGATCACGGCGACGCGACCCCGCGACGGGTTGCGGCGGGCGGCCGCCCCGGTACGCGCTGCTGGCGGCGTTCGATCTCGGCCTCCTGCGTCGCGATCTCGCGCTCGAGGTAGCGCTCGCTCACGCCGAGCGCGCGCACCATCCTCGGGTCGAGCACCCGGATGCCCGGCGCCACCGCGCCGATCGCGAGCTCGGGGTTGCCCGGCGCCCCCACCTTGCGCGGGACGACGACGTCGAGCGGCACGCCGAGCTCGCGCGCGACGACGTCACCGACGATCACGCCGCCCCGGGGGATCGCGAGCACGAGCGCGTTCGGTCCGAGGTGCCGGAGCGCCTGCGCCGAGCGTTCGCCCGCGTCCCGCCGGTCGGCGAAGATCACCGCTCCTCCTCGATCTCGCGCCGCGGCCGCCTCGTCCTCGTCGAGCTCGCGCCGCTTGTCGGGCACGATGCGCTCGGGCGGTGGCATGGGCTTGCGGATGCGCCGGTACGCGGCGAGCGGGTCCGCCTCGCGCTTCGCGCGCTTCCTCTTGGAGGTCACCGTTCGATTATCGGCGCTCGCCTCACGCCTCCGGCACCGAGAGCGCCCACGACCTCGGCCGGACCCCTGTCCACGGTCACGTACTGCGCCTCGCCGGCGGATGTCGAACACCGTCGTCTGCCTGGTGGCGGGCTCGATCCGGGTCACGGTCCGATCGGACCCGTCGGCCAGCCAGACGGCGTCGGCGCCGAACACGATGTCGCGTTCGTCGCCGCCCACCCGGACCGTGTCGACCACCGTCATGCTCTGCGGGATCGACCGACCGAGACGACGCCCGCCTCGGGTCGAGCACCCAGACGGAGCCACCGCCCGCGACCACACCGTCGAGGCTGCCGGGCGATCTCGACCGAGTCGCGGAGCCGTCCCCGCTCCGCTCGTCGAAGGCCGTCGAGCGTCCCGTGAAATCGTCCACGACCCACACCGTGCCCTCCCCGCGGCCCATGCCCGTCGAACCCGGTGATCTCGCGTGGAGCCGATCACACGTCCGTCGCACGGATCGATCCTGGTACAAGGCTCCGTCGGTCGTCGCCCAAACCGCTTCCTCCCCCACCGCGATCTCGCGAGGCGTCTGCGATGCCTTGCGGGTCCTCGAGGTGGATCGGTTCGAAGCAGCTCGTCGGTCGCGGGATTGATGCGCTCGACCTCGTTGCCGGTGGCCACCCAGACGGTCCGGAATCCGACGACGATGTTCGCCGACGGAGAACTCGATGGGAACGGTTCCGCGGACCGTCCCGGTGACGGGATCCAGGTGTTGACCAGTCGGAGGGCGCCGACCCAGACCCCGCCCTCCCCCGCGGCGAGATCGCCGATCGACGTCGGCGGATTCTCCGATAGGTGAATCCCTCGATCGACTGCTCGACCTCGACCCGTCTCGGGATCGAGCTTGCACGCCGTCTGGTCGCGACCCGGTCGTCGCGGGACCCGGCGGCGGCTCCGTCCGTCGCCCGCCGGACAGCCACGACCACGCCGCGACCGCGACGATGCACCGCGACGGCGACGGCGCCGCGCGCATCCAAGCACGATCCGCCGGCGCCGGTGCCGATCGGGGACCGCGGCCTCGCGTTCGCCGCTCGAGACGCCGGTCGCATGCCGAGCGTCGCGCGCGAGCTCGCCGGCCGTCGCGTAGCGCCCAGCCGGGTCCTTGGCCAGCGCCTTCGCGACCACGGCGTCGAGATCCGCGCTCGAGCCGGGCGCGACCGACGAGAGCGTGGGGCGGCTCCTGCTCGAGATGCGCGTACAACGTCGCGACCTCGGTGTCGCGCGTGAAGGGCGGCCGGCCCGCGACCGCTTCGTACAGCACGCACCCGAGCGAGTACACGTCGGCCCGGCCGTCGACCTCGTCCCCGCGGATCTGTTCGGGCGCGCAGTACTCGATCGACCCCATGAACTGGCCGGTCTTGGTCAGGCCCGTGTCGACCTCGCTCCGCTTGATCAGTCCGAAGTCCGACAGGTAGGCGTTGCCGCCCTTGTCGAGCAGGATGTTGCTCGGCTTCACGTCCCGGTGCACCAGACCTCGAGCGTGCGCGGCATCGAGCGCGGCCGCGACCTGCGACACGATCTCGATCGCGCGATCCGGCGGCAGCGGGCCCCGGCTCGCGATCAGCTCGCCGGAGATCGTCGCCCTCGACGTAGCGCATCGCGATGTACAGGACGCCGTCGGCCTCCCCGGCGGAGTAGATCGGGACGATGTTCGGGTGTTCGGTGGAGGCCGCCGCCTCCGACTCGTGGACGAATCGCTGTCGGAACGCCTCGTCCCTCGACAGATCGGGGCGCAGCAGCTTGAGAACGACCTTGCGACGCGGCGACGTCTGTTCGGCGAGGTACACCGTGCCCATGCCGCCCTGGCCGAGCACCGAGACGATCCGGTAGCCGGCGACCTCGGAGCCGATCCGGGCGTCGCTCATCGGGTGTTTCTACACCGCGGAGCGCGCCGCGAGAGGCGTTTGTCGGGCTCGAGGGTGCCCGCATAGCATGAGCGTCTCGCGAACGAGGGAGGTCCAGCGTGGTCCAGGCCTACATCCTGATCCAGACCGAGGTCGGCAAGGCCGCCCAGGTCGCCAAGGAGGTCCGCGACATCGCGGGCGTCGCCGAGGCCGAGGACGTGACCGGGCCCTACGACGTGATCGTGCGCGCCGAGGCGAAGAACGTCGACGAGTTGGGCAAACTGGTCGTCGCGAAGATCCAGGGCGTCGAGGGCATCACCCGGACGCTGACCTGCCCCGTCGTCCACCTGTAGATCGCGAAGCGGCTTCGACCGCCGCGCTGCGTCAGACCCCCGTGCCCCGCTTGCGTTCGGCCTCGTGGCGCTCGATCGCGAGCTCGATCAGCCGGTCGACGAGCTCGGGGTAGGGCAGGCCGGAGGCCTCCCACAACCGCGGATACATCGAGATGCCGGTGAACCCCGGGATCGTGTTCACCTCGTTCAGGAACACCCTCCCGTCCTGCATCAGGAAGAAGTCGACCCGCGCCATCCCCGCGCCGTCGATGGCCCGGAACGCGGCCACCGCCAGGCGCTGGAGCTCCTCGAGCGTGCCCGGCGCGATGTCGGCCGGGATCACCAGCTCCGCGCCCTGCTCGTCCAGGTACTTCGCCTCGAAGTCGTAGAAGGCATGTCCCCGCGGGACGATCTCGCCCGCGACCGAGGCCACCGGGTCGTCGTTGCCCAGCACCGAGACCTCGAGCTCGCGGGCGCCGGTGGCCGCGCGTTCGAGCACCGCCTTGCGGCCGAACCGGAAGGTCGTCTCCAGGGCGCCGCGCAGCCGCGAGGGGTCGTCGACCCGTTCGATCCCGATCGAGGACCCGAGCGCGGCGGGCTTGGCGAACAGGGGGTAGCCGAGGTGCGACGCGCGGGCCTCGACGGCCTCCGGATCCTCCCCCCAGTCGCGCTCGTGCACGACCTCGTACGGCACACCCGGGATCCCCTCCGCGGCGAACAGCACCTTCTGCACCGCCTTGTCCATCCCGACCGCCGACGCGAGCACGCCGGCACCCACGTACGGCACGCCGGCCATCTCGAGGAAGCCCTGGATCGACCCGTCCTCCCCGTACGGGCCGTGCAGCACGGGGAACACCACGTCGATCGGCGTTCGCGAACCGTCCTCGGCCACGAGCGCCTGCGAACCCGGCTCCTGGTCGAGCGCGATCTCGGTGCCCGAACCCGGCGAGACACCGGCGAGCGCCTCGGGCGGGGCCCCCGCGGGCAGGGCCGGGGGACCCGCCGGCAGGAGCTCCCACCTGCCCTCCTTGGTCACGCCGATCGCCAGGACCTCGTACCGGTCGGCGTCGAGCGCGTCGATCACGGATCGCGCCGACAGGACGCTGATCTCGTGTTCGGCCGAGCGACCGCCGAAGACCACGGCGACGCGCCGCTTCACACCTTCTCCAGCGCGCGCTCGATGTCCTCGATCAGGTCCTCGACGTCCTCGAGCCCGACGCTCAGCCGGATCAGGCCGTCGGCGATCCCGGCCGCACGGCGGGCGTCGGCGTCGAGCTGGCGGTGGGTCGTCGATGCGGCGTGGCACACCAGCGTGTGGATCCCCCCGAGGCTCGCGGCCACCCAGATCAGCTCGAGCGCGTCGCAGAAGCGCTGCCCGGCCTCGACGCCGCCCACGACCTCGAACGCCGCCATCCCGCCGAACCCCCGAGGGAGCATCCGCCGCGCGATCTCGTGCTGCGGATGGGACGGGAGCCCCGGGTAGTGCACCGCCTCGATCTTCGGGTGTCGCTGGAGCCAGCCGGTGAGCTCGAGCGCCGTCGTCCCGTGGCGGTCCATCCGGACCTGCAGCGTCGAGAGCCCCCGCATCGACAGCCACGCCTCGAGCGGGGCCAGCGTCCCCCCGGTCTCGATGACGGTGGAGCGGAGCGCGGCCATCCGCTCCTCGGAGGTGCAGACGATGCCGCCGATCAGGTCGTTGTGGCCGCCGATGTACTTGGTCGCCGAGTGCAGGACGTAGTCGAACCCGAACGATGCCGGCGTGCACAGGTAGGGCGACGCGAACGTGTTGTCGACCGCGCTCGGGACGCCGGCGGCCGACGCGAGCGCGCCGAGCTCCTCCAGATCGGACACGGTCACGTTCGGGTTCGCGATCGTCTCGACGTAGAGCATCGCGGCGCCCGACAGCGCCGCCCGGACCGCCTTCGGATCGTGCGGATCCACGAACCGCACGTCGATCCCGTAGCGCGGCAGCACGTGCGCGAACAACGAGTAGGTGCCGCCGTACAGCTCGTCGCTCGCCACGATCGTGTCGCCGTTCGCCGCCAGGGTCGTGGCGACCGTGTGGATCGCCGCCATCCCCGACGCGAACGAGAGCGCCGACTCGGTCCCCTCGAGCTCGGCCATCACGCGTTCGAACGCGAGGAGCGTCGGGTTGCCGTACCCGCGCGTGTACGTGTAGCCGGGCCGGCGGAAGTTGATCGTCTCGGCGAAGCCGTCGGAGGTGTCGAAGCGGAAGGTCGAGGTCTGGTAGATCGGGACGCTGGGCGTGTCCTGCTCCACGGGCGGCAGCGCCTGGCCGTGGATCGCACGCGTGGCGAACCCCCGGTCGCGCTCGTCCGGATCGTGGTCCCGCGGCACGGCCCCAGCCTACCCCGGGGTCCAGCGAGCCGGATATCGATCGCGCAGGTCGTCCACCAGCGTGTCGAGCTCCCCCATCAGGCCGTCCGTGAGGGCACGGAGCGCCGAGGCCGTCGGGCTCGCCCTCCAGCCGCTCCTTGGGATCGAACGGCTCGCCTGCGGCCACCCAGATCGGCCGCGCGAACGCGAGGCTCTGACGCCCCGACTTGCGCCACACGAACTGGCCTCCCCAGGTGGCGACCGGCAGGATCGGGACGCCCGTGGCGATCGAGAGCCGGACGGCTCCGGTCTTGCCGCGACCCGGCGAGAAGTCCTCGTTCGTCGTCGTGGTCGTCCCCTCCGGGTAGATGACGACCACCTCACCCTGCTCGACCGCGCGGGTCGCGTCGTCCAGCGGCGACCGGTCGCCGGTCCCCCGCTGGACCGAGATCTGGTTCGCGCCGCGCAGCACCGTTCCGACGAACGCCGTGTCGAACAGCTCCTGCTTGGCGAGGAACCGCGGACGCCGGCCGGCCCTGACCACGAAGAGCCCGTGCGCGAGCGGGTCGAGGTACGAGAGGTGGTTGCCCGCGACGATGACCGGGCCCTCCGCGGGGATCCTCTCCAGCCCCTCCAACCGCCAGTTGAACCACAGCTGGAGGGGCGGGATCAGTGCGAGCTCGGCGGCTCGGTACCACGGTTCCACGACACGCCTCCTTCCTCTCCCTCTGGCCTCTCCATCTGGCGGGGCGGCGATGCTACCGCGTCGCCCGGCGGGCCCGTCGATCGGGGCGGGGCTCGAAACGCCGCCGGGGTACTAGCCTCTGGTCATGCGTGTCGTGGCCGTGCCCGTGAAGTCGCTCTCGCGCGCGAAGACGCGGCTGTCCCCCGCCCTGACGGGACTCGAGCGCGGTGCGCTCACGCTCGCGATGCTCGAAGACGTGCTGGACGCCGCGCTGTCTGTGCCGGGGTGGGAGACCTGGGTGGTCTCGCCCGACGAGGTGGCGCTCGAGATCGCCGCGGGACGGGGTGCCCGCCCGATCCCCGAGGCCAAACCGCCGCTCGCGAACGCGATCCGACAGGTCGAGGCCAAGGCGAGGGAGGAGGGTGCGAACGCGCTCGCGGTCCTGCCGGCGGACGTCCCGCTCGTGACCGTCGACACGCTGCACGAGGCGCTCCGGACGCTCGGCGCGGTGGTCCTGGCGCGTTCGGCGGACGGGTCGGGCACCAGCCTGCTCCTGCGCCGCCCGCCGCGGGCGATCCCCGCGCGCTTCGGACCGGACTCGTTCCGGCGCCACGTGGAGCTCGCGGAGGCGCGAGGGCTCCCCGTGTCCGTCGTCGAACGCCGCGAGCTGTCGTTCGACGTCGATCGTCCGGACGATATCCTCACGCTGCTCGCCGACGGCCGGCGAGGGCGGACCCGCGAGGTCTGTCTCCAGATGGATCTCGGCGCGCGCCTGCGCGCGTAGCTCGGGAGGGTTCGATGCCACAGGGGACGATCAAGGACTTCGAGGTCGAGGAGCGCACCGGCAACCTGCTGATGGACGACCGCACCGAGGTGGCGATCGACGCCGTCTCGGTCGAGGGCTCGGGCCTGCGCATGCTCCGGATCGGACAGCGTGTCCGCTTCGATCTGGTGGACGAGGCCGGCCGCAAGGTCGCGAGGAACCTGCAGATCGTGACCCTGTAGCACGGCGGCCGCCACCCGTTCGCGTGGCGAGCGTCGGAGCTCCGGGACGTCAGCGCTTGGCGGGGACGCGCCGTCGCTTGGACGCGACCATCTCGCGGAACTCCTTGCCCGCGGTGAACCACGGCAGATCGCGCGCCGGCACCACGATCGGCGTCATCGGCTTGCGTGGGTTCCGCGCGATGCGCTTGTTCCGGCGCTTGCGCTCGAACGTGCCGAACCCGACCAGGGAGACCCGCTCCCCCCGCGAGACCGACTCCCGGATCACGTCCATGGACGAATCGATCATCCGACCGACGTCCGCCTTGCTCGCACCCGTGCGCTTCGCGACCTCCGCGATCAGACCGTTCTTGTTCACGTCGCCACCCCCAGGATCGGCTCCGGCACCGTATGCACTCGACGGGCCGCTGGTCAATGCCGCGTTGGCGTGCAACCATCTTGCCCATGCGAAGGGCTCCGACGCTACTCGTTTCCCTGATCGCCCTCCTTTCATTCGCGGCCTGTGCGCGGGACTCGGGCCGCGAGTTCGCCCGCTACTACGACGAGCAGGGATTGTTCGCCCTGAACCTGCCCGCGGCCAACGACATCATCGTGACGCCGCCGCAGCCGGCCCAGAGCGGGCCCGGCCTGCTCACCGGCGTGGTGTCGAGCCCGCCCGCACCGAGCCCCTCTCCCGCATCCGGGATCGGCGGGGGTATCGACGTCGCGAGCGCCGAGCCGGACCAGACGGTCTATCAGGCGTTCGCGGTGACGGCCACCGGTTTCGACACCCTCGACCAGATGGAGCTGTATTTCCTCACCGGCGACCCGATCGTGGACGTCGTGATCGACGACGCGGCGCGTCTGGGCGGCAACCCCGCCCGGTTGATCGTCGCGGACATCGATCAGGGCGGCGAGGTCACCTCGAGCGTGGCCGCGGCGATGACGCTCGGCGACGGCACGACCGGCTACCTCGTCGTCGCGATCTTCCCCCCGGGCGGCTGGGACGACGAACGCGCCGACTTCGAGCGGATCGTGCGATCGTTCCGAACCGACGTACCGCCGGGGCTCGAGACGTTCCCCGTGGACGGCCAGGCCTCCTGATAGCATCGGGACCCCACTGGCCCGTGGGGTAACGGTAGCCCGGCTGACTCTGGATCAGTTAGTCCTGGTTCGAATCCAGGCGGGCCAGCCACCCCGGATCCGCTACCAGGGACCAGGTAGAACCGCCGGCGTTCGATCCGTCCGACGAGCGAGCGTCACGTCACGCTAGGGGTTCGGATCCAGGATCAGGGGCGGGATCGGATCCTGGGTGAAGTCGAAGTCCTTCAGCAGGTTGCCGAGGATCGCGGCCTTCTCTCTGACCGTCGGACGCGAATCCGGACGGCTGAGGGTCGCCGGGTTCAGCCGCTCCTTGCCCAGGAACAGATCTTCGATGAGCTTGAGGTAGGCGTCGAACGACAGCGTTTGGGAGTCGATGAGACCCGCTCGCGCCCAGGGGCTGATCAGCAGCCCGGGGACGCGGATCCCGTAGCCGTTGAGATCGACGCGCGGTGGTTCAACGTGGTCGTAGAAGCCTCCCCAGTCGTCCCATGTGAGGAAGATCGCGGTTTCGTTCCAGTCCGGGCCCCGCATCAGCGCGTTCACGACGTTGGTGACATGTCGCTGACCCTTCCAGATCGGCGCGCCCGAGGACGGGGTGCTCGCCCACACCGTTGTACGGCATGACCCACGAGACCGACGGCAGGTTCCCGTTCGCGGCCTGCCGGTAGAACTGGGTGTGCGTCTGGATCCGGTCCATCTGACCCGTCAGGCGGATCGTCGTGAACCATGGGAGCGGGTTCTGCTGGGAGACCGTGTTCTCACGGCCGTGACCGGGGCACGGGTCGAAGAAGCACGTGTCGTCTCCGACGTAGTACCCCCACGAGACGCCCTGCTCGTGCAGCAGATACGTGATGTCCGTCCACGCCCAGATGCGGGACGTCCTCATGCGCACGCATCGTCAGGAACTCATCGTTGAGGTTCAGGTCCGAGGCGCAGGACATCGGGTCCCGGGGATCGGTGCAGTGGGCGGCCCACGCCGACACCAGGAACAGGTGCGCCGGCAGCGTCCACGAATCGGCGGGCGCGAACATGTGGTCCTGCAGGACGAACTCCTTGGCGTACCGCCAGTAGTTCGGGATCTCCTTGGCCGTGTGGTAGCTCATGACGTCCGGCTGGCCCTGAGGGCCCAGGTAGCTCGCGCACTTCGGGTCGTCGCGATGATCCGCGCAGTACAGCGGGCTGTCGATGACGGTCCTGACGAACCCGTCCATCTTGCCCCCATCGACGTCGAGCTCCGAGTGACGCTGGCCGTGGGGGCCCCCTTCCTGCAGCTGCTCATGGGTGTGATACGGCCGGACGCATGCTCCGGCGATCGGGTCCGGCACACAGACCGTGGGCCTGCCGTTGCGCATCGGGATGCCCTCGGCGCCGGGAAACGTCCCGAAGTAATGATCGAACGAGCGGTTCTCCTGGACGATGAACACCAGATGCTTCAGGTGTTCCTTGGCCTGCTCGAGCTTCGTCAGGTCGGGACCCTGCGAGGGCGACCCGGAAGGCCCGGCCGTGCCACTCGGCGTCGGGCCGGTCTGACCAGAGGCCGAGGTGCACGCGGCCGCGAGCATCGCGGCAAGCGCGAACGCGATCAGGATCGGCTGTGGGCGAGCAGGACTCGGACGCATGGACGCCCGAGGGTACCAAGCGTCGCTCGTTCGGGCGGACGCGATGGGATCGTCCGTGCGGTCGTGACGAGAGCTCGGCGCTAGGATGACCGCCCACGTCGACCAAGGAGCTCACGTGACCGCGACGCCATCCGAACCGACCGTCGTCACGCTCATCCCCGGCGACGGGATCGGCCCCGAGTGCGTGGACGCCGCGCGTCGCATCATCGAGGCCGCCGGCGTGCGGATCACCTGGGAGGAGTGCGAGGCCGGCGCGGAGGTGTTCAAGAAGGGTCTGCCGTCGGGCGTGCCGCCCGAGACGATCGCGTCGATCTCGCGGACGCGCGTCGCGCTCAAGGGCCCGCTCGAGACCCCGGTGGGGTTCGGCGAGAAGTCGGCGAACGTCACGCTGCGCAAGCTGTTCGAGACCTACGCGAACGTCCGGCCGGTGCGCGAGATGCCCGGGGTGACGACCCCGTACAGCGGCCGGGGCATCGACCTCGTCATGGTCCGGGAGAACGTCGAGGACCTGTACGCGGGGATCGAGTACATGCAAACGCCGGGCGTCGCGCAGGCGCTCAAGCTGATCAGCGAGAAGGGTTCGGAGAAGATCGCGCGGTTCGCGTTCGAGTACGCCCGGAGCGAGGGGCGCACCAAGGTCGCGTGCGCGACCAAGGCCAACATCATGAAGCTCTCCGAGGGCACGCTGAAGCGCGTGTTCGAACGCGTCGCGCCGGACTACCCCGAGCTCGAGTCCTGGCACGTGATCGTCGACAACGCCGCGCACCAGCTCGTCAAGCGGCCCGAGCAGTTCGACGTGATCGTGACCACCAACATGAACGGCGACATCCTGTCCGACCTCTCGTCGGCGCTGATCGGCGGGCTCGGGTTCGCGCCCTCGGCCAACGTCGGCAACGAGGTGGCGATCTTCGAGGCGGTGCACGGCTCGGCGCCGAAGTACGCCGGCAAGAACGTGATCAACCCGACCGCGGTGATCCTGTCGTCGGTCCTGATGCTGCGCTACCTCGGCTTCTTCGAGCAGGCGGCGGCGATCGAGCACGCGGTGTTCGTCACGCTCGAGTCCGGGGTGCTCACGGGCGACGTGCTGGGCTACGACCGCGGGACGCCGACCACCGACTACACGAACGCGATCATCGGCAACCTCGGCAAGCGCACCGAGACCTGGACGATCCGCGACGTCAAGCCGCTGCAGCTGCCGAAGATCGATCCGCGGCCCGACTACGTGCGGCCGGCGAGCCGTTCCGTCGTCGGCTTGGACGTCTTCGTCGAGTCGCCCCTCTCGGCGGCCGAGCTCGGTTCGTCCCTGATGGAGCTCACCCACGACACGAAGCTGTCGCTCAAGATGATCTCGAGCCGCGGCACGAAGGTGTTCCCGCCCACCGGGGCGATGACCGAGACCGGCGACCACTTCCGCTGCCGGTTCATCATCAAGGAGGAGCCGGGCGACCTGTCGGACGAGGACGTCCACGAGCTCCTGGTGCGGATCTCGAGCGCGCACTCGTGGATGCACATCGAGAAGCTGCAGGAGTTCGACGGCGAGCTCGGGTTCACCCGCGACCAGGGCGAGGACTAGCCGAACGCTACGGACGTGGATCGAGGATCAGCGGCGGGATCGGCGTCTGGGTGAAGTCGAACTCGGTCGCCAGATCGCCGAGGATCGGCACGGTCTCTCGAACGGTCGGTCGCGAGTCGGGCCGGCTGAGGGTCGCCGGGTCCAGGCGCTCCCCGCCCAGGAAACGATCCTCGATGAACCGCAGGTAGGCGTCGAACGACAAGGTCTGGTGGTCGATCAGTCCCGGGCTGACCCACGGGCTGATCGCCAAACCGGGGACGCGGATCCCGAACCCGTTCCGGTCGACACCGGGCGGATGGACGTGGTCGTAGAAGCCGCCCCAGTCGTCCCACGTCAGGTAGAGCACGCTCGACTCCCACTGCGGGCTCCGCATCAGGGCGTTGACGATCTTGGTCACCCAGGCCTGGCCCGGCCGGATGTCGCCCGGCGGATGCTCGCTCGCGCCGATGAACGGGACGATCCAGGACACCGACGGGAGCGTCCCCGCCGCCGCGGCCTCGAAGTAGTCGGCGTGGGGTCGGATGTTGCCGAGCTGACCGTTCTGCTGCACGGTTCGGAACCCCGCGATCGGGAGCTGGGTGGACGTCGTGTGGCGACCCTCCCCCGTCGGGCACGGGAGGCGGATGCAGGTCTTCTCACCCACGTAGTAGGCCCAGGACACACCGTGCTCGTGGAGCAGGTACGTGATGTCGGTCCACGCGTACGGGGCCGGCTCGCCGCTGTCGGCCCTCCATCCATCGCCGGGATCCTCCAGGTCGGATGTGCAACTCATCGGATCCGAGAGATCCGAGCAATCCGCCGACCAGGCCGAGGTCAGGAACAGGTGCGCGGGCAGCGTCCACGAGTCGCTCGGCGCGAACATCCGGTCCTGCAGGACGAACTGATCCGCGTACGCCCAGTAGTTCGGGATCTCGGCGCGGGTGTGGAACCCCATCACGTCGGGTTGGCGCGCCGGACCGCGCTTGGTCTTTCGACAGGGGCGGATGTTCGGATGACGCTTGCACGTGTTGCCGCTCCGGCGCACGGTCTCGACGAAGCCGTCCATCTCGCCCTTGTTGACGTCGCGCACCGACGCCGAGTGATTGTGCGCGCCGCCTGCGTCGAAGTACGTCGTCGAGTGGTACGGGCGCGCGCATCGGTCGAGGACGGGGTCCGGGAGGCAGACGTCCCACCTGCCGTCGGTCCTGGGGATGCCGTCGGCGCCCGGGTACGTCCCGAAGTAGTGGTCGAACGAGCGGTTCTCCTGCACGACGATGATGATGTGCTCGATCGTCTCGATGCCGGCCGGCGCTGCCGCCGCGCGGGCGATGGGGTCCGCTCGGGCGGAGCGACACCGATCCCGGCCACGACCGCGGCGATCGCGATCGTGAGCATGGCCGGGCGAGCGAGGAACCAGCGGCGTCGCGGGCGGTGGCGCACGGCCCACACCCTACCGAGACGCCGGGTGTCCTGTGGGAGTCCTCGGTGATCGATCGAGGCGCCCGCGAGGGCAGGGACACGCACCGCGTCCTCGGGCTGCTCCCAGACTCGCGGGTCGCGAGGTCAGGCTGGCGAGGGGCGGTTGCTACACTTCCGGCCGGCCCGCGGCCGACGGTCCCATCGTCTAGTGGCCTAGGACACCACCCTCTCAAGGTGGAGACACGGGTTCGAACCCCGTTGGGACTACCAGGGGAAACAGGTTCCGCGCCTCACTCTCGTCCCGTCGTTGTCCCGTCCCGTACGCGGGACGCGCGCTCGACGAGCGTGTCGATCGCATCGGCGAGCTCCCGCGACGTCTCTTCGTAGAGCCGCACGCACACGCTGTCGACCATCCGGACCGAGGTGTGACCGAGCCGCTCGGCCACTGCCTTGAGATCGCGGGACGCGGCGTACGCGACGCTCGCTCCGCTGTGCCGGAGCCAACCTGGTCGGGCGCCTTCGACGCCGGCCTGTCGGCATGCCCGATCCCAGACCTTGCGGAACGAGTGACGGCGAACGGGGCCACCTCGCTCGCCGTAGAAGACAAGCCCCTCCAAGAGCGGGTCCTCTTGGTCCCGGAGCGGAGGGAACCCGAGCAAGTGCTCGGCGAGCGGACGAACCACGACCTGAGGCAGGTGGATCGTCCGCGCCGATTCCGCTGTCTTCGGCTCCCCCCACATCCACTCGCCACGAACCTCGACGAGCTTCTCATCCACCTCGACGGTCCTCGCCTCGAGGTCAACGTCATCGCGACGGATGGCGACGAGCTCAGACCACCGCAGCGACGCATAGGCGCCGAGGAGCACGAAGGCGCCCCAACGGTCCGGCATCGCGCCGACGATCGCCTCGAGCTCATCCGGCTTCAGAACGCGCACCTTGGAGCGCGGCACTTCCTGCACCTCGATCCGCGCTGCCGGATTACGGGCGATCGCCCCCCGGTCTAGCGCTCTATACAGAAGCATCCTCAACAGCTTCAAGGCTTCCTGACGTTGCCAAGGGGAGGCGACCGTCTGCACGGTTCGGCGAACGTCCTCGCGCGTGATCCCGGCCAACGGGAAACCGCCGAGCCGAGGTTCGATGTGAAGTCGCCAGACCCGTCGTACTTCGCGCGTGTCGACGCCGCAGGGTCGTCCGCCTCCTTCGCGTTGGCGAGCCAATCGGCGTAGAACCTGGTCAGCGTCTCTCGGCCTAGAGCCGGGTCGGTCCACTCCCCCGTCGACTTCTTCGCTTCCTGCGTCGCGAGGTACGCCTCGGCGTCGCCCTTCCTCGCGAACGAACGGGAGCGCTCCCGATGGTCTGGGCCGACCGAACGCGCCACCCATCTCGCGTCCCGCGATCCACACGCGGGGCAGGCCCTCGCCCCCGGTGGAACGCTTCGGCGACAGCTCGAACACTTGCGCTGAACGTGGGCCATAACTACTCCCTTCCTTTCCAGTTGAGCGGCTCGCCGGTCACCCGGCGATACGCCGCTCGCACGTCTCGGATGAAACGTCGGACGTCGACGAACTCTCTCTCGGGATGCGCCACATTCCAGAGGAGCCGCAGCTCATCCCAGTTCTGCGCGTCTTGCTCGGCGGCGAAGACCGCGAGCTCGGCATGCTGCTCGGTCATCGCACGAGAGCGACTCCCAAGTCCATGAGCGCCATAAGCCGTCCGCGCATGGTCGCGTACAGATCAGCCACCTCACGAGGCGAGACTCTCGGGTTCACGTCCATGCGCACGAACGACCTGGCCGGAAGACGAGGAGCGAGGGAAAAGCCGGCTCGCGTTCGAGGGGCCGATGGCATACGACCGCTCAAGATGAACGCCGCGCCGTCTGGCTCCGCGAAGCTGTATTCCTCGCCCAGCCACTTGCACAGCTTCTTCAATCGCCAGAGAACGCCGTCCTCTCGAATCGGAACGGCTTGGGCGAGCCCCTCCTCGTTCCAGACGCCCAGATACACGGGCCGCTCCTCGACGAAGCCCAACGGAGTCAGGAGTGGCGTTCCGTCCCCCTCGACCGGAACGATGCGCCGGAAGGTTGGCGGTCCTTCCTTATGAGCGCGCCGCCGGACCCATTCAGCGACTCGGGGCGGCCGAACGAGTCGACTTCGTAGAACTTCGCGACGGAATCGAGCGACGGACTTGTCTCGGGATGCGAGCGCCGCAAGGACTCGAGCTAGTGCCTCATCGCGTCCATCTGGGGGGAGTTCGCGGCTCTCTGTAGGACGCGGGGCCGATCGGTAGTCGAGGAGCTGCCGGATCCGCCGAGTCAGACCATCGACCACCTTGGCCGGTTCGACGTCCGAGTCGAACTCCTCGCGGGCCGCGGCGACCCACTCCTGCTCCGTCGCGAAGTTCCACGTCTCATCATCGAGGCGCCGCTTGAGCTGGCGCTCTACGCTCGCTCTGAGATCATCGATATTCACTCTAACGACCTCACATCATGCACACTCACAATAACCGTATGCCGAAGGATACGGACCAACGTCAAGGAACACAAGGAGAGATCCTCACCCCCACCGAGCTCTCGGCCGAGCTGAAGGTCCCTCTCGGAACGATCTACGGCTGGAGGTACCGAGGATCCGGACCTCGCGGCATCCGAGTGGGTAAGCACGTCCGGTTTCGTCGTTCCGACGTGGAGCGGTGGCTCGAGACACAGGCGGACCCGCGCATATGAGCGCGGAGATTCTCCGGAAGCCGGTCAGGCCGTCCTCGAGCGGGTCGCGCGGTTCCGCCAAGCGGCGAGGCTCGCCGTACATGCGCCGGCCCCCGTCCGTGATCGCTGCCTCGCTCTGATGGACCTAATGGCCATGGTGCGCGAAGAAGCCGATCCGACCGTCCGCCTCTGGGCCGAGCAGTCCGTCTGGGCTGAGTGCAAGGCCTTCCTCGGCATGGATGACGAGGCCCTTGGGATTCCGCCCAAGTCCTACGAGGCGGCGCAACGCCAGATGCGGGGGCACGGCTACGTGGAGTGTCCGCATTGTCGGTCCCGGCTCGCGACCGACGAGGAGCTCGCGCGTTGGTCTCGGCTTCGAATCGCTGAGGCTGAGCAACGTGACGTTCAGAAGCGCGCGGTCGAGACATGAGCGATCCCGTGTCACGGATCTCGGACCACTTTCCCTGGTCGCAACGGTCTCGAAGACCTCCTCGACCGTGTGTGTGCCTTCGTTCGTCGCTACGTGGTCCTCACGGATGAGCAATCGCTAGCAGTCGTGCTGTGGGTGGCGCACGTATTCGCTTTCCCGGCCGCCTCGACGACCCTCTATCTTCACGTTTCGTCGGCGACTCCCAGGTCAGGGAAGTCGCGACTTCTAGAGGTCCTCGAGGCGCTTCTCGGCGAGAGCCGGTGCATCCTCACGATGAACGTCTCACCCGCGGCCCTCTACCGGGCGATCGACGCAAACCCCGGTACGGCCGTCCTAGTCGATGAGTCAGACCGCCTCCTGAACGGCAACCGTGAGCGGGCCGAGGAGCTCTACGGGCTCATCAACAGCGGGTTTCGCCGGCGCGGCGGGTACGCGGTTCGCACCGTGGGTCAAGGCGCCAACCTCTCGCCACAGCGGTTCCGCACGTTCGCGCCGAAGGTGATCGCAGGGCTGGGAAGTCTGCCCGACACCGTTGCCGACCGCTCCGTGCCGATCCGGATGCGCCGGCGTCTGCCGACCGAGCCGATGCAACGCTTCCGCGAGCCTGACGCCGAATCGGCGGCTCCGATTCGCGAGGCGCTCGAAGTGTGGGCGAACGAGGACACGATCGCCACTCTCTCGGCCGCGCGGCCTGACCTTCCCCTCGAGCTTCACGACCGCGCCCAGGATGGATGGGAGCCGCTCCTCGCGATCGGCGACTTGGCTGGGGGAGCCTGGTCGAGGGCTCGTGCTGCGGCGGTCGCGCTTCATGAGGTGGCCGGCGACTACGCGGAGGAGGCGCTCGAGCTACTGGCCCTACGTCATGTCCGCGAGATCTTTGAGGAGGCACGGCAGGACAGACTCCCAACGACGGTGATCCTCGAGGCGCTAGTTCGTCGCGACGATGGCCCATGGGCCGAGTGGTGGGGCCAGGCCGTCGAAGCCAGCAAGCCGCTGGCAGCGGCAAGGCGTCTGGGGCGCCTCCTCGAGCCGTTCGGCGTCAAGCCTAAGCAGCTTCGGCTCGGAGAGCAGAACCTTCGCGGCTACGAGCGGGAGGACTTCGCCGATGCTTGGGCGCGGCACCTTCCCGTAGGAACCGCTACGGCCGCTACGTCCGCTACGCCCCTGACCAGCGCGGTAGCGGATGTAGCGCCTGTAGCGGTAGTAGACGGGGCGGTCGTGCCTGCGGCTGACGACCTCTTGGCCGTGGCATCGGCAATGGACTATCCGGCCGTCGAGCTTGCTCACGGCGAGCGTCGTCTTCGCGTGGGACCGGGTGAGTTCACCTGGCAGGACTGGGCGAGTAAGACGACACCTGACCTCCGCCTCGCCGCCTTCGGCGCTCTCGAGCGGCTCGAAACGGTCTGGGCTGGCGGTCTGACGTGACCGGCGCCCAGGGGGGAGGGGACGCGACGAGCAGGGGGTCTACCCAGACTCCTAGTCACTCGCGGCGGCGCGCGCCCGGGCTTTTGCGCGCACTTCAGTTCGGGAAGGCGGTAACGAATCGTGAGTCCTGACCGCACCTGCGCAGCTTGCGGGGCGCCGCTTCTCGGCTCCCTTCGCGGAGGCAAACGCTTCTGCGGCCCGGAGTGCTGGCCGAGCCGGCGGACTTCTCGCTACGCGCCGGATCCGGGTGAGGTTCCTCAGACAGGCGATCTCGCCGAGGTCCTAGGGCTGCTCTGGGTGGCGGCGAAGAAGGGCTCCGTCGCTGCGATGAAGACCCTCCTCGACGAGGCGAAACGCGACGGCGATGGCAAGACCCTCAAGCCAGTGTCCAAGTCCCTCAAGCCAGTGTCCGTGATCGACGAGCTCGCCCGGAGGCGAGGGCTATGACCGGCCACCCCGGGGGCGCACCCCCCATCGCGAAGACGGTCTCGCGCCGCACCTACTACCACGCGGCGTGCCGATCGTGGCACCTGACTTCGAGGCCGGCATGAGCGACTGGACGCCGGAGGAGATCCGCCACGAAACCGCTGTCCACGAGGCCGCGCACGCGATCATGTTCTTGGCGACCGGCCGCCCGATGAAGGGTGCGTCGATCGTTCCGGACCGGGCAGCGCACACGCTCGGGCACGTGACGCCGGCTCGCGACATGGGGCCGGAGGTGCGCGACTCGCTGATCCTGGGCACCGATCCCGACACGACGACGCGGGTGCACTACGGGATCATGACCTTCCTCGCCGGAGAGGCCGCCGCCCAGCATGCCCGCGGGCTCGACATCGGCGATTGGGCGGGAGTCGGCTACCACGAAGACTCGACCGACGACAAGGCTGCTCTGGAGCTCGCGTTCACGTTCTCGGACTCGCCGGAAGAGGGCATAGCCCTCTTCAACTGGCTGAGGGTGCGGACGGCCAATGTCGTAGCCGGGTTCTACTTTCAAGAGCTCCTGAAGCGGCTCGTGCCGATTCTGCTCGAGCGGGAAGTGCTCTCGGAAGCCGAGATTGTTGAGGTCCTTCGACCGATCGCGGCGGAGGTTCTCGATATCACCCCAAAGACTCGGCGCGGCCGCCGTCTTCTCCGGTGGTTGCGGTTCAAGGGACACATCCGCCGGGCGTGGCGCAGAGTAAGGAGGAGGTGAATCCCCCTTGCCAGGCAATCGACGCCCGAGACGGTATTACAGATGGAAACCGATGACAGAAGGAGGTACGACGCGATGATCGGCACGAAGAGGAAGGTCAAGCTCGACCCGGGCAAGATCTACGTCTGCATCGAATCGTCACAGGCGAGAGGGTCGTCGCCAAGAACGGTCAGCGGTTGCGCGGCGACCATGAGGCCGTTCGACTCGCGCCGGAGCTGTTCATTGAGGACGGTTCCGGAGATGAAGAGATCGCCGCGGCGCGTGCTGCGCGGCTGGATTACCTCGACGAGCCCGTGCCCGTCGACACTACGGCGCCGAAGGTGCTCGGCCCGCTCACGCCTTCCCACCCGCACGCCCTGATCGCAACTCGCAACGCGTCGTTCACCCTGCCGCGTGGCGGCGAGATGTGGTTCGTGATTGCCGGTGATCTCGTCGACGATCGCGACGAGCGGGTCGTTCAGGCGAAGAAGGTCGGCGGCCGCGGGCTGTTCCGCAAGCCGACAGCCGCGGAGAAGGCCGCCCAGTCGTGAACGGGAGGTCGGGCGTTCCGTCGGTGGGTACCCGGCCTCGTCCTCCTTTGCCCGCCGGCATGGTGGGGAGTCCCGGATTCGCGGCCGGGACTCCCCGCCACCACCAAACGAACGGAGATGACGAGAGGAAGCGACGACACTGCAGCTGAGGGGAGGACGCGGCGCCGAGGAAGGCTGCTCGAGGTCCTCGCTACAGGTCGTTGAGATTCCGGTTGATTTCGTCGACGGCCTGTTGCACCACCACGATGCCGTAGATGCCCAGCCCGATCGCAACCACGCCCAGGATTAGTCCAGCCATCGCCATCCCGCCGTACGGTGCGCCAGCTGAGCCAGAACGCCTTCTTCCGGCGACCCCGAACACGACGGCGAGGATGCCGCATATCAAGCATTAACGAGCAACGGTCTGGGTGATGGTGGAGGAGGACTTGGCCTCAGATCAGGTCGCGGCGGCTCTGGCAGATCCGGCGCGATGAACCCGGTGAGCGGAACGAGACCGAAGACCGCGCCCACGATTCCGAGGACGAGCGAGGCTACGGCCGACGGCTGGAGGCTATACCGGGGGGAGGGGGAGCCGCGAGGCCGCGCGCAAACACCACCTAGGCGCATCCCCGCGGCGCGCGCCGATCCAAAAGAACGCCCCGGCCCAAGGACGCCCGCAGGGCGGGTGGCAAGAACTGCGCAATCTCGCCTCTCAGACCGGAGGCGCGGGCAGGTGCGTGCCTTCCCGCACCGCCCGCCGCTCACCGGTTGCACGACAACCGCCCTGTGAGTGACAATCAACGTAGGGACATCTCACGGAGGGGAGCCGAATATGGGCAGGAAGCGCGTACTTGCCCTGACCGTGGCTGTAATTGCCGCGGTGGTCATCATGGGAGGCGTGGTGCCGTTGGCTGCACAGGTGCCCCCGCCGCCTATCGCCACCGAGTTCCTGACTGACCGAGCCGTCTTCACGGACGACGTCGACCTCAAGATCAGGATCAAGCGGGAGGGCGGAACAAGGGACCTGGTGAGGGTCAAAGACCCCTCGCGCACCGTAGTCGCGAGGTTCACCATACAGCCCGGAGTCGCGTTCCCTTGGCACTCGCATGGCGGCCCCGTGGTGGTTAATGTCGTTTCAGGGTCGCTCGTCTATGTGCCGGCCGAAGACTGTTCGAGGCTTGAGTATCCGGCAGGGACCGCTTTCGTCGACCCTGGGGTTCACGTCCACTCGGCGTACAATCCTTCCACCACAGATGTGACGGTCATCGTCGGCACCTTCTTCCATGCTCCAGCGGAGGGGTCGTTGCTTATCCCGGCGGATGCACCGGCTGGATGCGTGGTGCCCTGAGCGCGATACCCCGTGATTGCACCGCTAGAGAGCCCCGTCATGGAACGGGGCTCTCTTCGCGATCCGGTTCACTCAAGAGCCCTCCTTCCTCGCCGCGTGCCGGCGGGCTCCCTGTGCGTGGGCACTAGGAGGAAGGACGGAGCGGTCGGCCTCGCGCAGCATCCCGACCAGCACCGCCCGGAGCGTCCGGTCCTCCTCGCAGTCGATCAGGAGCTCGGCGAAGGTGCGGCTCTCCGGGTAGCTCCAGAACTCGCCGATCCGGTCGGCCCGCTCGAAGTCGGGGAGCATCAGGACGTGGAGCAGCTCGGCGCGGGGAGCCGGACCGAGGGCGTCGAGGCGTTCCGTAGCCGGCGCTCGAGTTCATCGGGTCGCATCACCTTCCGCCTTCGCCGCTTGCTCGGCGATGGCGTGAACTTGCGTGCTCGACGAATCTCGCGTTCGCGCCGCGCCACGGCGGGATGCTACCCGCGCGGGTGACATTGGAGCGGAATGACGCCACGCGGACCCAAGGGGCATGATTCACAGGACGTGTACCTCATCTACGTTGACGATAGTGGCTGTAATCCGGGACTAGGCCGGGAATCCGACGTGCTTCTTTGTGCTGAGCGGCCTAGTGGTTCATGAGCTGCGGTGGTTGACAACCCTTGATGCCATCGTCAGTTTCCGCCGGGGTGATGCGCGCAAAATACGGCCTCAAACTTCGTGAGGAGATTCACGCCTCTCACTTCGTCCACCATCCAAAGTCTTTGGCCCGAATCAAGAAGTCGTTGCGGCTCCGCCTCCTGAGAGACGTTCTCGACTTCGAAGCTGCCCTACCGGACGTCAACTTGATCAATATCGTTGTAGACAAGTCCTCAAAGACCCCACCCTTCAACGTCTTCGAGTTTGCTTGGACGGCACTTATCCAGCGGTTCCACAACACCATCTCGGCACAGAACTTCCCTGTTCCTCACAACCCTCGCTACCACGGCCTTATCCTCGTCGATCGCACAGACGAAAAGAGGCTTCGAGACCTTCTACGAAAGATGGTGACGCTTCAACCCTGTCCCCAGCATGTTTGGCGGCGGGGCCTTGCAGATTCCAGTCCGCACCATTGCGGAGGACCCGAACCCGCGTGATCCGCGCACTCCTACTTCATCCAACTATCTGACGTGAACGCCTTCTTTCTGACGCAGAAGTTGGGTCCCTCTTTTTACGTGAAGCGCAAAGGTGCTCGCAACTATTTGTACTGTCTTGACCCGATTCTCTGCAAGGTCGCGTCCTTATCGGAATCCCGCAAGGGATTCGGCGAGACTGTAAGGCCCGCCAAAGAGGAGGGACCCGCCTTCGCGGGTCCCGGTGAGTCCTACTGCCGAGTCGAGCTCGGGGTCAGACCCAGGAGCGATTCTACGCACCACTTCGGCACATTCAACAACCGTCCCGCCTTCGTCCCGTCACAGACCGCGAAGCAACGAGAATCGACGAGTTGCGTCAAGTAGGAAAGTGCGCAGGTATACTTGGCGAATTCCCCCATCGTCGCAGGTGTCGGAATCGGCCCTGAGAACCCTCTCAAGGTGGAGACACGGGTTCGAACCCCGTTGGGACTACCCCGGATGACCTGCGGAAATGCCCGACTCTGGGAGGTTCGGGCAGCGCTAGAGGGCTCTCTGTCTCCCCCCGTCAGGTCGGACCGGGGGGAACAGGACACGACGACCTTCCAACGCCGACGACCGTCCGCGTGGGTCGCACAACGACCCGAGGACGACGACGACTGAACGGCCCGCGTGTCCAGCAGATCCCCCTGACCGAGGCGGTGACGTACTCCCGGCTCGGTGGGCTTGACGGGACGTGCGCTCGATGCTTGTCGGTCGACGAACGGAAGTCGCCGAGTGCTGACCCCGGCAGGCTGAGGCACCGCCGGGGTTGCGGACAGCCGTCATCCGCTCCCTGGCTACCGCTCCCGGACCGCGTAGGTCAGGTGGGTCACCCGCTGCGTCGGCTCCGCGCGGAGGCGGCTCCAGGGCCACGCGGCCCGCGCCACGCCCTCGAAAGAGGCTGATGGCGGAGCCGAACAATATGGGTGAAAGCGCGATGGTGAACTCGTCGATCAGGCCGGCGTTCACGTACTCCACGAATCGTCGCGCCGCCGCCCGCGATGCGGACGTCCCGGTCGCCGGCGGCCTCGCGGGCCTGGTCGAGCGCGGTCTCGATGCCGTCGTTGACGAAATGGAAGGTGGTCCCACCCGGCCGCTCCCAGGGGTCACGCTTCTGGTGCGTCACGAGGAACACCGGCCTGTGGAACGGCGCCCCCTCCGGCCACGCCTGCTCGCCGGCGTCGAACATGCGCTTGCCCTGACGCTCGCCTCCGTGCGCTCGAACGTCTCCCGCACGATGTCGTTGTCGCGCGCCCTTCCTCGCCGCCCTTGCCGAGCTTCTGGTTCTCGCGGAAGAACCGCGTCTTCTTACCCATCCTGCTGCAGTTCCATCCATCCGCTCGCCCCATCAAGTCCTCGAGGGACTCGGGCGCGATGACCGTCCAGCGACATCGTCACGCTGAAGAACACCTTTCTGGCCAATCAGTCCTCAGCTCCTCTTCCCGAACGTGACTCCTTGTGACTTACACAGCCAGGAACGCCTAGACAGCCGGGACTGCGTGAGACCAGGTCGGCGAATCTACCTACAGAGTCCCTTGTTTCGCGGGGGACCTTAGGGTAAGCGCCCACGATTGGCCTCCCGCAGCATCCCGACAGGGACCGCCCGAGTGCCGGGCTCCCCATCGCAGTCGATCAGCAGCTTCGCGAAGGTCCGGCTCTCCTGGGGGTAGCTCCAGAACGCCGAACTCCGGTCAGCTCGGCTCGAAGTCGGGGAGCATCAGGACGTGCAGGAGTTCGGCGCGGGGAGCGAGGCCGAGGGCGTCGAGGCGGGCTCGGAGACGGCGCTCGAGTTGATCGGGTCGCACGGGTTAGAGACTGCGACGATCCCCAGACCTGCTCCCCTTGCGCACCCGCCACAGACGTGGGCAGCAAGGAGGTTGCGGCGGGCTGCGTCGCACGACCTCCCGCCGCAGGGTGACCTGACCCGGACCGAGGGAGGTGCCTCGTGAGGAAGCGTTGGGTCCTCCTGGTCGCCGTCGCATCCGTGATGGCCACGATCGGCGTCATCGCCACCAGCGCCAGCGGGGGTGATGAGCATCCCGCGCAACGCTGACGGGCTTCGAGGAGGTCCCCGTCGATCTCCTCGCCTGGACAAGGCGGGTTCACGGCGCGCCAGGTGTCGCCCGGTGTCTTCGAGTACGAGCTCAAGGACTTCCTTCTCGAGGCCTCCGGCCACGCAGGCCCACATCCACTTCGGACAGAAGGACGTGGCCGGCGGCATCTCCGTGTTCCTCTGCTCGAACCTGGGGAACTCACTGGCCGGCACGAAGGCGCGCCCGGCCGCGGGGGGCACCATCACCGGCACCTTCAATGCGGCGTCGGTCATCGGCCCCGCGGCGCAGGGAATCGACGCCGGTCAGCTCGACGAACTGGTCGCGGCGATCGAAGCGGGCCTTGCGTACTGCAACATCCATTCGACCAAGTACCCGTCGGGAGAGGTCAGGGGCCAGATCAGGCCAGGCAGGACATAGGCGGAACGGCGGCCCAGCTCAGCCGCGGCCGCTCGAGGTCAGGGGAGGGGCGGCGGCCGCCCCTCTTGCTTCTGTGTTCTACGGCTTGCTTCTGTGTTCTACGGCGCAGGGCGGAGCACCACCAGCCGTCCGATGTTGGCCCGGCGGGCTCTCCCCCCCCATGGGAGGCGGTGCGGGCCCCAGTGAGCCCGGATGCGACCAGTGCCTGGTCGGAAACCTCCGTGGTGGTGGCCTTGGCGAAGATCGAGTTGGAGACCTCTCCCCGCTCGGTCATCCCGGCCGGCTGACCGATGGAGGTGACGACGGTCACCCCGTAAAGGGCCACCAGCATCCCCCCGGAGGTCGATGCGCTCACCGATGGCGCGGTGATGGTGGTGCCGTTGGCGTTCTGCTGGGCCTGCGAGTCGTCGATGGGGTTGGATGGGTCCACCCCGGAGTAGGCCACGATGGCCCCCGAGGCCCCCCTGGCCGAGCCCAGGGCGAAGGTGTAGGTCGCCGGCTCGGAGCCGGTGGCCACCCGCCAGTACGTGGCCTTGGTCAGCGCGACGGCGGAGAAGGTGTCCTGGGCCAGGAGGGTCCACCCCTGCTGGGGTGGCCACCGTGGTCTGGCGGACGTCCACCGTGGCCAGGAGGAGGTCGCCTGACTGCACCCCCGCCGGGCGAGCCATGGACAGGACAGCCGACCCCAGGGGGTTGGTGCCCACCGAGGATGAACGGAACGAAATGGGGCTCTGTACGGGGGCCGGATAGGTGATCACGATGAGCTCGGCAGAGCTTACCCTATCTCGTTGTCCGAGCCATCGGTTGCGCTCACCCGGTAGTGGTACGTGGTCTCGGCCCCCCCACGGTGTCGTCGGTGAACGCCGGTGTGGGGGAGGTCCCGACGGCGGTCCCGTCGCGGTACACGGTGTAGTGGTCGATGACCCCGGAGTTGTCACCGGAGCCCTGTCCAAGGCCAAGTCCACGGGAGGTGTCGGTGACCGCGGTGGTGTGCAGGCCCTGGGGGATGGTCGGGTCGGCGGTGTCCGGCCCGGTGGGGGCCGGACGCAGGGCCACCAGCCGCCCGATGTTGGCAGCGACCCGTCCGGCCATGGTGGCAACCCGTGCCCCGGTAGCCCCGGCCGAGGCCAGGGGGCCCTCATCGGCGATCTCGGTAGTCGTTCCCTTGGCGTAGGCCGAGTTGGCGACCTCCCCCCGTTCGGTCATCCCGGCCTGGCTGACCGATTGAGGTGACGACGTTCAGCCCGTACAGGACCACCAGCATGTCGCCGGCCCCTGAGGCGCTCACCGAGGGCGCGGTGATGCTGCTCCGATTGGCGTTCTGCTGGGCCTGCGAGTCGTCGATGGGGTTGGATGGGTCCACCCCGGAGTAGGCCACGATGGCCCCCCAGGCCCCCCTGGCCGAGCCCAGGGCGAAGGTGTAGGTCGCCGGCTCGGAGCCGGTGGCCACCCGCCAGTACGTGGCCTTGGTCAGCGCGACGGCGGAGAAGGTGTCCTGGGCCAGGAGGGTCCACCCCGCGGGGGTGGCCACCGTGGTCTGGCGGACGTCCACCGTGGCCAGGAGGAGGTCGCTGGAACTGCACCCCCGCCGGGCGAGCGATGGACAGGACAGCCGACCCCCGAGGGTTGCTTCCCAAAGAGGCTGAACGGAAGGCGATGGGCTGGACGCCCCCGGAAGGCGGCCACGATCGCCGAGTCCGAGACGGCCGGGCCGGCCACCGAACTGTCGTTTGGGGGTGACCGCGACCGAGACCGGCGCCGCCCGAGTCCCCGTTGCCAAGGACCGACAGGTCCAGGGTGTCGGCGAGGCTGGAGCTTCCCGGGTTGGTCTGCACCGTGGCCCCGTTGACCTTCCACTCATAGGTCAGGCTCACCTCATCCCCGTCGATGTCGCTGCTGGTGGCCGTGGCGGTGAGGATGTCCTCGGTTCCCGGGGTGTGTGAGTCCAGCGAAACGGTGGCGGACGGCGTCTTGTTCACCGAGGCCACGGGTGATCGACATGGCGGCCGCCGCGCCGGCCGGCGGAGCCGTCGTCCACGGTGAAGGTGAAGCGGGTCGGACCCGCGGTAGTTGGCATCCGGCGTGTAGGTGACGTTGGCGCTGCACGTGCCGGCGGAGCACCCCACCGTCCCGATGGAGCCGAGCGACCCGTGGGTCGGACCGGTCCCGATGGCGAAGGAGAGGGTGTCACCGTCGGCGTCGGTGCCCGCCAGGGTGATGATCTTGGAGCCGTCCTCGGTCGCGGAGACCGACTGGGCCTGGGCAACCGGGGCATGGGTCACGTCGGTCACGGTGATGGTGACCGTGGCCACGTTCGAGGCCGCCTGGCCGTCCGAGGCCTGGTAGGTGAAGCTGTCCTGGCCGGAGAAGCTCCCGCTCGGGGTGTAGGTGAAGGACCCGTCGGCCTGCAGGACAAGCGTCCCGTGGGTCGGGTCGGTCTCCACGGCGGCGCTGAGCTGATCGCCGTCCGCATCGGTGTCGCCAACGAGGACGCCCGGAGCGTCCACCGAGAGTGCCTGACCCTCAGCGGTGCTGTAGGCGTCGTCGTCGGCCACCGGGGCGTCGTTGACCGAGCTGACCGTGATCGACACGGTCGCGGGCGCGCTGGTGGCGGAGCCGTCGTCCACGGTGAAGGTGAACGAGTCGGACCGGTGGTAGTTGGCATCCGGCGTGTAGGTGACGTTGGCGCTGCACGTGCCGGCGGAGCACCCCACCGTCCCGAGGGAGCCGAGCGACCCGTGGGTCGGACCGGTCCCGATGGCGAAGGAAAGGGTGTCACCGTCGGCGTCGGTGCCCGCAAGCGTGATCGTGTTGGCGACGTCCTCGGTCACGGAGACCGAGTCGTCATCGGCAACCGGGGCGTCGTTGTCGGCGTCGACCGTGATCGACACGGTGGCCGCCGCACTGGTGGCGGAGCCGTCGTCCACGGTGAAGGTGAAGCTGTCGTACCGGTGGTAGTTCGCATCCGGCGCGTAGGTGACGTTGCGCTGCACGTGCCGGCGGAGCACCCCACCTCCCGATGGAGCCGAGCCAGCCGTGGGTCGGACCGGTCCCGATGGCGAAGGAGAGGGCGTCGACCGTCGGCGTCGGTGCCCGCCAGGGTGATGATCTTGGAGCCGTCCTCGGTCACGGAGACCGACTGGGCCTGGGCAACCGGGGCATGGGTCACGTCGGTCACGGTGATGGTGACCGTGGCCACGTCGAGGCCGCCCTGGCCGTCGGAGGCCTGGTAGGTGAAGCTGTCCGGGCCGGCGAAGCTGGCGCTCGGGGTGTAGGTGAAGGACCGTCGGCCTGCGAGGACAAGCGTCCCGTGGGCCGGGTCGGTCCACGGCGGCGCTGAGCGATCGCTGTCCGCATCGGTGTCGCCAACGAGGACGCCCGGAGCGTCCACCGAGAGCGCCTGACCCTCAGCGGTGCTGTAGGCGTCGTCGTCGGCCACCGGGGCGTCGTTGACGAGCTGACCGTGATCGACACGGTGGCGCGGCGCACGGCTGGCGAGCCGTCGTCCACGGTGAAGGTGAAGGTGTCGGACCCGTGGTAGTTGGCATCCGGCGTGTAGGTGACGTTGGGCTGCACGTGCCGGCGGAGCACCCCACCGTCCCGATGGAGCCGAGCGAGCCGTGGGTCGGACCGGTACCGATCGCGAAGGAGAGGGTGTCACCGTCGGCGTCGGTGCCCGCCAGGGTGATCGTGTTGGCGATGTCCTCGGTCACGGAGACCGAGTCGTCGTCGGCGACGGGATGTGGTCGGCGGCTGGGCCGAACTTGATCGTCACGTCCCCGAGCTCCGGGTCCGGTCGGGGTCCGTAGTGGACAGCTGGGCCGGTACTGGATGAAGCGGGAAGAGGCTCCGATGGAGTCGCCGGAGGAGGCCACAGGGACGAAGGGGTTCGATGACCCGTCGGGCACCGCGGTGTCACCGGTGCGCACGCTGATGTCCACCGTGGTCCCGGTGGGGGTCTGCTGTTCAGGTCATCGCCTCCCAGTCGGCGTCAGTGCCGACGCCGACGACCGAGACAGGAACGTCCCGGAGGTCGAGTACGGCGACATCCGCATCGAGTCGACGGTCACGTCCTGGCCGACCGCGGAGGCGGCGACGGGGCATGTTCTTGGCCATGGTCGCGTCCCGGCTGTCGACGACCTGGCCGTCGATGGAGAACACCACTTGCGAGGCGCCCCAGTCGATCCGGCAGCGGTGCGGCGACCCATGAAGTTGCCCGCGATGGGGTGGTCGATCGCGTTGGAGCCGTCGGTGGTCCGGGCATCAGGGCGTCCCCGCTCGAGCTAAGATGGCGAAGGGGGTCTCCTGGAAGGCGTTGCCGAAGCCGATGAAGGAGCCGCCCCCGGGCAGGAACGTGGCGATGAACTCCACGGAGCGACCTGGAGAGAAGAACGCCTGGGGATTGACGCGGGCGCCGTGCATGGTGACCTTCCCGCCGGAGACGGCCACCGTCCCCCCGGGGCCGTACCCTACGCCCTCCCAACCGGAAGGCAGGGACGTCCCGGAGAACTCCGCCCCGGCGGTGGGACGGAGGGTGACTTCACCGTTGGCCGACTCCGACACGTAGGTGTTCGTACCGATGTGCCGGCGGAGAAGTCGGACGTGGAGGTGTCGGTGGCGCGATCCGGAGCATGGTGAAGGTCCACACCTTCGGTGAGGCCAGGGCGTTCCCCGCAGCGTCGCTCGCGCCGATGGTCACTCTTGCGGTGTACGTGGCGTTGGCGACAAGCGCGCTGGATGGATCGAGGGTGGCCGTGCGCGTGGCGCGATCGTAGGAAACGGTCGCGGCCACGGGACTTGCGGCCCCGAGCGGTCAACGTGAACGTGGTGGGATCGATGGTCCCGGCGTTCATCCCCTCCGAGAACATGGCGAAGACGTCGGTGCCCGCAGCCGCCGCGTGGCCCCTTCCGCTGGGGCGACGTTCGTGACAGTGGGCGCGGTCGTGTCCTCGCGGGCGACGTAGCCGATCGTCACGTCCCGGAGCTCCGGGTCCGGTCGGGGTCCGTGGTGGCCAGCTGGGCCCGGTACTGGATGAACCGCGAAGTGGTTCCGATGGAGCCGCCAGGGTTGGCGACAGAGACGAAGGGCTCCACGATCCGTCGGGCACCGCGGCGTCACCGGTGCGCACGCTCAGGGCCACAGAGGCCCCAGCGGGCGTCCCGGCCGTCCAGGACATCGCGCGCCACTCGGCGTCGCCGCGGGCGTCGACGACCCGAGACAGGAAGGTCCCGCAGGTCGAGACGGCGAGATCCGCATCGAGTTGACCGTCACTTCCTGGGCCCGACCAGAGGCGGCGACGGTCCGGATGTTCCGGGCGATGGTCGCGTTCTGGGTGTCGACGACCTGGCCGTCGATGGAGAACACCACCTGGGACGCCCCCGAATCGATCCGGTAGCGGCGCGGCGAACCCATGAAATTGCCCGCGATGGGCGGTCGATCGGGTTGGAGCTGTCGTTGGTCCGGGCACTCAGGGCGTCGCCGTGGGCTGGTGCTGAAGATGGCGAAGGGGGTCTGCAGGAAGTCGTCGCCGAAGCCGATGTGGGGTTGGCCCGGGCAGGAACGTGGCGATGAACTCCATGGAGTGTCCTGGAGAGAAGAACGCCTGGGGCGCCACTGGCGCCGTGCATGGTGAGCTTCCCGCCGGAGATGGCGACGGTCCCCCGGGGCCGTACTCCACGCCTTCCCATCCGGAAGGCACCGATGTCCGGAGAACTCCGCCCCGGCAGTGGGACGGAGGGTGACCTCACCGTTGGCCGACTCCGACACGTAGGTGTCCGTACCGATCGTGCCTGCCGAGAAGTCGGACGTGGTGGTGTCGGTGAAAACGGCCGACGGCGCGACGAAACTGGCCGGCGGTGCCGGCGGTGCCGGTTGCGTCGATGAGTTCGTTGCCTCGTCGAGTGACGTGACCCGGTAGTGATACGTCGTGCTCGGGTTGAGCCCGGAAAGCTGCAGGCTGTGGGAGGTGACCAGGGATGGATCCAGTCCGTTGTGGTCGAGCACTTCGGGTCGTGCCGAACTCGATGCGGGAGTCCGAGGGCTCGTTGGTCGACCACGTCACGGTGGCGGTTCCGTCTGGAGCGCCCACGGCAATCACGTTCGAGATGACGGGGCCCGTCGTGTCGAGCGGGTAGTCCGCCGAGTACACGCCGTCGACCGCAGGGAACAAGGCATACTCGATGCCCTTGATGGTCTCCGTCGTGAACGTCACCTGGTTCCCGTCCCGAGTCAGCGACGCCAGGTGGTTTCCCGCCGACGAGACCGGCAGCATCGCGCGCAGGCCGTTGGAGCCGTCTCCCGCGTCGATCGTGAAGCTCAGGGTGGTGCCGTCCCTGGAGATCGACTGGAACGAGAGTCGTCGCGGCCGTCGAGCCAGGTGAGCATCTGGCGACCGGAGACGACGGCACGCCCGGGCCTGAGCCGAAGCGACGATGGCGTCGGAGCCGGTCGAAGCGGCGGTGTCGGTGTGCATGTTCGCGGTGAAGACGCCGTAGTAGCCCCGGGCCCGAGGGCCTTGTCGAGCAGGGTGTCGACCGTGAACGGATAGGTCTGGCCCGACTCGTCGGTCATCTGGGTCGTGGCCTGGAAGACGTCGATCAGCGTGCCGTCGAGGTCGGCGAAGCGCATCGGCATCCCGGAGCCGGTCATGAAGCCGGGCCGGTTCTGCATCCACGCGCCGGGCCAGTAGTAGTAGTTGGCGTCGAAGCGGATGCCGTGCTCCAGCTCGACCTTCGGCATGCGTGGCCCAGTCGCTCCACGCAACGCCGTGGGTGCGGACTCGGGCCGGGGCGGGGAGGCTCGGGTAGCTGCTGCGCAGCTCCGCCAACTGGCCGTGCGAAGAACGCGTCGAGTGTCGCCGGCGTCCAGTCAGAAGCGTTGGTGTTCGACGTGCAGGCCGATCTCGAAGCCCTGGCCGCGGTAGGCGGCGGCCTGGCGTCCGTGATGGGCGTCCCTGGGTAGATGTACGGAGCGGCCGCGGACGCACTCCCAGTCGGCGACCGAGCAGCCCGGCGGGCTGGCGCGAGGTAGCCGTCGAAGCGGCCGACCGTTCCGGACCGCCGTGGTCGTCGCCGGTCATGAGGACGACGGCCTTCTCATCGCGAGGGAGGTACCAGAACCGAGGGAGCGGCTTGCGGTCGGGGTTCATCTGCAGGATCAAGTTGGCGAGGAGGCGCTGCTGCTCGTCGGCCTGGGGGATGGAGACCTTGTCCAGGTTCACCCAGTCGGGCTGCGCATCGCCGGCCTTGGCACCGAAGAAGAGGTCGTTCGGCGGCGGATCGGCGCGTCGCCGTCGCGCTCCTGCCGGCCCACGCCGGGTTGCCCTGGCGCGTGTAGACGATGGAGCGGGCCAGGTCGTACGTGAACGCGGCGGCCTGCCCGCCGTTCGCACCGACGCTGTGGAGGGTGACCGCGGGGTTGCCGGTGGCGGTGGTGGGGTCCGAAAACAAGGTGGCGATGGCGCTCGCGCCGGACAAGGAGTACAGGTCGGCGGATCCATGGAACTGGATGGTCTGGTTCACGAGGCCCGCACCGGGGGCGGAGGACGTGTTCACCTTCAGGTAGGCGTTGGCCAGGGTGCCGCCAGCGGTGGCAAGGCCGAGGAGGCCGGCCAGCTGGGGGTCGGGATGCATGGCGATGAGGTTCCCGCCGGCCTGGACCCAGTCCGTGAGGTCATCGACCTGGGGACCGGACAGGGACATTTCGCCCAGGATCGTGACGTCGTGCTGGGCGAGGATGGCTGGGGTCACGGTGGAAGCGTCGGCCTGGGGTGAACTCGTTCAGGCCCTCGGCCTTGAGGATCTCGGCAAGGTATCCCGTGAATGGGTTGGTCGACGACGTGATGACCAGGATCGGGTCGCCGGGAGGGTCCGTTACTTCCTGCGCGATCGCGACGGGTGGAACGATGAACAACGTCGCGAAGATCACGAAGAGCGGCACGGCGCTACACAGCGCGCGCCATCCGCGGCCGATCGTTGACTTGCGAGCTTGATGGTGCTTGCTCATCTACTTGCCTCCCTGCGGCACGTGGACAAAGGAAATGCGCCGGCGGTTGCCGGCGCGAAACAGAACGGACTGAGCCACCTCAAGTGAAGAACGTGCGTGACCTGAAGAACGTGCGTCACCTGTGGATACCCTCCCTCAACTCTTGCGTGCGGATCGGACTGTCGCCCGTTCGGGCTACACCCGATAAGGCTATGAACCTAGCCCGCGTTTCTCCCAAGCGTCAACTCTTCGGACGGTCGAAACACCTATTTCTGGCCGTCTACGCAGGGATTTGGGGATTCCTTCTCATGGCATAGAGGGGTTCTCATGTGTCAACGTGCTTGACATCATCCTGCCCCGGGGGCCACCATGCTCGTTGATCGAGGCCTCGGACGGATGGCCTACACACTTAAGGGGAGTCGTCAGCCGGTTCGGCGTCTGCGTAACGCCCACGCGCGTCGTACCTTGAGGAGGTGCGAGTCGTGAAGTTCCCCGTCGGCTGATCCGGCATCTCGAGGCGTCGGAGCTTCCGCTCCAGACGTTGCAGGCGATCCGCCGGCTGCGTCGGTACCTCGAGGAGCTCGAGGCCGCGTGCATCTTGAAAGCTCGTGAGCTCGGCGCGTCTCCTTCCGACATCGGAGAGGCGCTCGGTATCTCGCGGCAGGCCGTGTACAACCACCTGCACCAACTCGAGGAGCGCGCGCGGACCGATCCGAACTTCGTCATCCCGGATCTGGGAGCGGCCGACGCCCTAGATGCGAATGGCAGTCCCGAGATGACGACGAGCCCGGCTATCCGCGCGGTCAAGGCGCGCACTGAGAGGAAGACCACCATCGGCCACGACTGAGACTTCCGCGATCGGGAACAGCCGCTCCCGGAAGTGATTCAGGCCGGAGGCACGTGCCGCGACACGCGGAAAAGGGCGGTCGGGCCCAGAAGCCCCTTGAGCGCCGAGTCGCGGGTCCGTTCGAACCCGAACGTTCCATGATCGGCTGCCTGAACGACCGCTTCGCTCGCGAGGACCTCCCCAGGCCCCGCGGCGTCCGCGATCCGGGACGCCAGGTTCACGGTCTCCCCGAAGACGTCGAGGTCACGCTCGATCACCGGTCCCGCGTGGATGCCGGCATGCGGTGACACGCACCCTCGCCGCTCATCGTCTCCACGAGATCGAGGGCTGCTTCGACGCCGACCGTGGCATCGGAGAGGCGCAGCATCGCCCCGTCACCGAGGAGCTTCACGAGGCGCCCGGCGTGGCGAGTCGCGACGGCATCGGCGTTCCTCTGGAGCGACGTCGCCGCCGCGACCGCCGACGCATCGCCGCGCTCGCGCGTCATGCGCGTGAACCCCGTGAGGTCGACGAAGACGATCGCGGGCGGACTCGGCGGCTCGGGGATCGGCGCCAGCCCCTTGGTGGCGAGGAACCTCTCGAACCCCTCGACGATCCCGCTCACGCTGCGGTGCTCCAGGTATCGAGCGCTCAGCCACGTGAACATGTCCGGCGACAGTTGAGTCACCTTGGTGAAGGCGACGCGCACGTCGTCCGGGAACTCTTCCAGCTCGCCGCGGAGCAGCCGTTCACGGGCCGGCTCCGCGAGCTGTTCGTCCTGAAGAACCATCCATCCCAACATCGCCGCCCGGGCTCCCTGCGCCATCAGCCGGGCCGCTCGGATCAGCGAATCCTCGTCCGGAGCCATCGCCCCACGCGTCGAGGAACCGCTCGAACAGGAGCTCCTCGTCGACGTGGATCGGCGCGTCGAGATCGGGCTTGGCCAACCCGAGCACCTCGAAGACGGCAGGCAGGAGCTCGGCCCTCGGGCCCGCGTGCCACGAACTCGGCGAACGTCCGGCTCGAAAGCGGACCCGGCTCGATGCGGGAGGTACTCGTCGGTCCGCTGGAACCTGAGCAGCCCTTCGCCGGCCGCGCGTTCGATCGACCGACGGGGACACCGGTCTCGAGCAACGCCGACGCCATCCTGACGGCCAGCACGGCGCCGAACGTGAAGCGACCGTCCTCGTCCGGCGAGAGCAGGCCGATCGACGTCATCCATCGGACACGTTCCTCCGGGCGCTCGCTCTCCGCGGCGACCTCGGCGGTCGAGTAGGTCCTCGGCACACGGGCATCCTAGTCAGCCGGTCCGGCCGAGCCCTGGATCACCCGGTACCGCAGGTGGGTCGCGAACGGGCCGTCGCTGACCGAGAGCTTCTCGCGCCGGATCCCATCGGGGAGGGAGCCGAAGAGGCTCACGCCGCCCCCCAAGGAGGTAGGGCGGAATGGATCAGGATCTCGTCGCAGAGCCGGGCGGCCAGTGCTTGCTTCCCCGGCGACGCACCCCCGAGCTTGATGTCCTTGCCGCCCGCCACCGCTCGCGCCCGACGGATGGCGCTCTCGATGCCGTCGGTGACGAAGGTGAGGTCCGACGCCCCCCGCGGGGAGTCGGCCGGGGGCTCGTGAGTCAGTACGAAGACCGGCACCCCGTTCACGGGGTGGCAGCCGCCCCAGCCGCCCGCGATCTCGTAGGTCCGTCGCCCGAAGATGAACGCGCCACTCTCCTCGAACATTCGCTTCACCTCATCGCGGTTGACACCCGGCTCGGGTCGGAACACCGGATCTCGGTACTCCTCGTCGCCCGAGAAGTACCAATCGAAGACGTGCTCACCGCCGTGACGACCAAAAGGGTGCGCGACACCGTCGTTAGGACCCGCGACGAACCCGTCCAGCGACATGGACATGTCGATCACGACTTGGTCATGGAGGCCTCCTGTCTCGCGCGTTCTCGACGGTCCCCGCAGGGTTCGCGTACGTGGACCCGTTCCGAGGATGAGACTCATCGGTTCGTGATCGCTCGGAACCTGGATGACCCGACCCCTACGAGGGTGCCGCGCCGACCGCAGGCTCCGACCCGACGAGGTGCCGGCCGACGGGGATGCGCCCCTCGATCGTCGTGCCGCCGCCGGCACGGGAACGGACGACCAGCCTGCCATCGAGCGCGGCCAGGCGATCCGCCATGTTCTGGAGACCGGCGCCGAGCGGGGTGGCGGCGGGGTCGAACCCTCGGCCGTCGTCGCGGACCGAGAGCACGAGCTCGCCGTCGTCCTCGACCAGACGCACGGTGATCTGGCCGGCCTCCGCGTACTTGGCGGCGTTCTGCAGGGCCTCGAGCGTGCAGAAGTAGACGGCCGTCTCGATCTCCTGCGGGTAGCGACCGATCCCGTCCGCCTCGACGCGCACCGGGACGGTCGAGCGTCGGGACTGCGCGTCGATCGCGGCCGTCAGTCCCTGGTCGGCGAGGAGCGGCGGATAGACGCCACGCGCGAGCTCCCGGAGGTTCTCGAGCGCGTCGGTCACGTCGCCCTCGAGCTGCTCGAGCATCCGGTCCGCCTCCACGAGGTCCTTCGACGCGGTCGTCCGGGCGAGCCTCAGCCTGACGGCCAGGGCGACGAGCTGCTGCTGCGCCCCGTCGTGCAGGTTGCGCTCGAGGCGTCGTCGTTCCTCGTCCTGTGCCGCGACCAGCCGCTGGCGTGAGGCGCGGAGATCCTCGATCAGCTTGGAGTTCGCGAGCACGAGCCCGGCCTGCGCGGCCAGGTCGGCCACGAGCTTGTCCTCCACGGACGACAGGGGCTCGTTGGGCGGCTTCGTGACGGTGAGCAGACCGAGGAGCTCCCGTTGATGGCGGACGGGCACCGCGGCGGTGACGCCCTCGACCTCGGGCGGCTCCCCGCGTGCGAGAGGGATCGCGGTGGCCATCCCTCCGTTCGTCGGCCACATCGCGGCCGGGCGGACCTCGTCGCCCACCCGGAGCCAGACGGTGGCCGACGTGGCGCCGGTCCCCTCCGCGAGGAGCCGCGCCATCCGGACGAGGATGTCCTCGCCCGAGTAGGTCTCGCCGACGTGCTCGGAGAACCTGGACAGGACCTCGTAGGGCGTCGCACGCTCCCCGTAGACCAGCCGGTTCGCGATCTGTTGCGCCCGTCGCCGGATCGGCTGGAACGCCACGGCGACGACCGCGGTCGCGAGCAGCGAGACGCCCTCGGTGACCCCGATGAACGCGCCGATCACGACCACCACGACGACGTAGATCGCGGTGATGAACGCCGCGAGCGCGCCGTACGTGATCGTCTTGTTGATGATGACGTCGATGTCGTAGAGGTTGTGCTTCAGCATGGCGATGCCGATCGCGACCCACAGGGACAGCAACGAGATCGAGGCGATCACCGAGACGACGGCCGAGTCGACGAAGAACCCCAAGCTGAACGTCACGGCGGCGACCGCCGCGGCCGAGACGAACCACTTCAGCTGGAGTCGTTCGACCCCGGTGGAACGCCGGAAGCGAACGACCAGCGAGGCGACGGAGAGCAGCAGCGCGGCGATCTCCGCGAGCACCGCGATCAGGAGCGCCACGCGCGCGACGTCGCCGGCGGATCCCGCGGCGGCCTCGATGCTCCCGAACGGATGCGACCAGCCCGCCGTGGCAAGGGTCAATGCCGCCAGGGTCAGCGCGACATAGGTGACTCCCGCGAGCCAGACGACGGGACGCCAGCGGGGAGAAGGGAGATGTCCGGTCGGGAACAGGAGGAACAGCACGATGAGGGCGACGATCGGGATCGGCCAGAGCACGTTGCTCATCCAGGCCAGCGCCCGTCCGGCCGGCAGGGTCCCGGGATCGGCTCGGAGGGCATGGACCGCGTAGGTCTGTCCGATGCTCGTGAGCGCGAGCGCGATCCCCGCGACGATGAAGACCCATCCGATCGCGTTCCTCGGCCGCTTGCTGACGATCACGATGCCGAGGACCGGCACGCCGAGGCTGACCAGCATGTCGAGGACGTCGGAGGCGCTCCAGGTCGCGACGTTGTCCGGCAGGTCGCTCCCGCGATCGATGAACAACAGGGCGAGGGAGGCGAGCAACAGGACGATCGAGACGATCCCGACGGACCAGGCCAACCTGCGAGCGGTCCACGTGGTCATGCCGCTACCCACCTCGGATCGTGCCTTCAGAGAGGGGAAGCGTCGGCCCGGTCTTCGCCGAGCGGGGCGTTCGCTCTACCCCTCGCTTCCGGACGCCTTCTCGGGCCAACGAACCTAAGCCCCGCCGCGAAGCGGGTCAAGGTCGGCCGGTCGTGCTGCCCGGTGCGTGGTGGGGCACGGTCTACACTCGAGGTGTGGCCCGGTACTTCCTGGGAGACCCTCCGCGCTCGGGACCCATCCCCGGTCGCAGGAACCACGGGAGGACGCAGCGATGAGCGACGAAGGCTGGATCCCGATCCGGCTCCTGGAGGACCTCCCGGAGCGGAAGCCGGTGCGGGTCGACGCGCACGGCTCCGAGGTGCTCCTCGTCCGCGATGGCGACGAGCTGTTCGCGATCGGCAACCGCTGCACGCATCAGGGGGCGCCGCTGCACAAGGGACCGGTGCGGTTCGGGGGCTCGCTCCGGACGGTGCGGTGCCCGTTGCACGGCAGCACGTTCGACCTCGCCGAGGGGAAGGTGATGCGCGGACCGGCGACCGAGCCCGTGCCCGCGTACGAGACCCGCGTCACCGAGGGCGTCGTCGAGATCCGGCCGCGCTAGGATGCGCGGCGTGGAACCCGACACCGACGGCAGAACCGCGGGACCCTTCGGCTCCCGGCTCGTGGGCGTGGGGATCGGCCTCGGCGCGTTCGCGGTGTTCGTGATGCTCCCGTTCCTGATCCCGATCACGTTCTACGTCGTCGCGAACGTCTACGCCGCGATCAAGGGGACGACGTTCTCCTCCGACACCGCGAACACCGGCGTGGTCCTCACCCTGCTGGTCGCCTCCGTGGTGGTGTTCCCGGTGGGGCTCGCCATCGCGATCGCCTTCGTCGGCCGCGTCCTGTCGCCGAAGCGCCGTCGCGCCTGAACCGCGCGTTCGCTACCCTCCCAAGCTTCGATGTCGACGCTCAGACAGGACCCGACGACCCGCCAATGGGCGATCCTCGCCACCCGTCGCGAGGAGCGGCCGCACGAGCCCGTCGTGATGCCCCGCCCGACGCTCCCCGAACGCGACCCCGACTGCCCCTTCTGTCCGGGCAACGAGGACCAGACGCCGCCGGAGATCCTGCGGGACCCGCCGGGGCCGGATTGGCGGGTCCGCGTGGTCCCGAACATGTACGCCGCGCTCTCCGGCGACGGGCCGGCGCACCGTTCGGGCGAGCCGATGTTCCGCGAGATGCCGGGGGTCGGGAGCCACGAGGTCGTGATCGAGACGCCTCGGCACGACGGCCGGATGGACGAGATGTCCCTGGACGAGGTCGCGGGGGTCGTCCGGGTCTGGCGACGGCGGTACCGCGAGCTGATCGCGAGACCCGACGTCCGCGCCGTGGTCGTGTTCAAGAACTTCGGAACCCTGGCGGGAACCTCGCTCACGCACACGCACTCACAGGTCGTGGCGACGCCGGTGTTCCTCCCCCGGTTGCTCCGCAGGCTCGACGTGGCGACGCGGTACTTCGACGAGCACGGGATCTGTGTGTACGACGAGCTGATCGAGGCCGAGCGGCGGGCCGGCGTGCGCATGGTCGACGAGGTCGGCGGGTTCGTCGCGTTCGAGCCCTGGGCGGCGCAGACGCCGTTCGAGACGTGGATCGCGCCGGTGTTCCACCAGGGCTCGTTCGGCGACCTGGCCGACGAGGCGATCGAGGACCTCGCGGGCATCCTGATCCGAACCCTCACCGCGGTGCGCCGTGCGTGCGGCGACCCCGACTACAACCTCGTGATGTACTCCGCGCCCACGAACGGCGGGCACGCCGAGCAGGTCTTCCACTGGCATCTCAAGCTGATCCCGCGGATCTCCACGCAGGCGGGGTTCGAGATCGGGTCGGCGATGGCGATCAACACGGTCGCGCCCGAGGACGCCGCGGACGCGCTCCGGCGGGCGCTGGCGAACGCCTAGCAGCCCGAGTCGACCCAGTGCGGCCCCGCGCCGATCGGCACGTCCAGCCGTTCGGCGACGCGCTTGAGCCGCCGCCGGAAGATCCGCATCTCCCCGCGGTTGAAATCGGCGTGGGTGCTGCAACGCCAGTCCTCGTACCGCTCGTGGTGGAACGGGCTCTGGAGGGTCTCGGCGTGACCGATCACGTTGCCCCACGAGACCCCGTACCGGGACATCAGCCAAACCGTCAGGCGTAGCGACGCGCGCATCATGTCGCGGTCGTCCAGGATCGCGTCGGCGCTGGTCCCGACGTGCTCGATCCCGATCGCGGTCCAGTTCATCCCGATCGCGTGCCGGCACCGGATCCGCAGGTTCACGAGCTGGTAGATCGTCCCGTCGGTGTCGATGAGGAAGTGCGCGCACACCCCGGGCTTCTCGCCCAGGTGCGTGCCGTTGGCTGCGAAGTGGTTCCACGCCGAGTCGAACGACGTCCCGTCCGTGTAGTGCTCGACCACGACCCGGGGATCGGTCAGCTCGTACGTGCGCTCGCCGTAGTGGCGCCTCGAGTAGCGCGCCATCTGCCGCTTGCGCGCGGCGCCGAACGGGATCTTCTTCCACACGATCTGCGGCTTCACGTCGCCCGGATCGGGCACCCCGATCGCGATCGCGGCCGACTCGGGCGCGACCAGCACCAGCGCCGCGACCAGCAGGAGGAGCGCGCGCCTCACGCGACCGCCCGCAGGCGCTCGAGGGTGCGCTCGCGCCCGAGGAGCTCGAGCGACTCGGGCAGCGGCGGCGAGACCGTCGACCCGGTGACGGCGGCCCGGACGGGCTGGAACCCCTTCGTGCGGTTCAGGCCGGCGGCGGTCGCGAGCTCGTCGAACCTGGCCTTGATCGCCTCGGCCTCCCACGGCTGCGCCTCGGCCAGACCGTCGGCGACGCCCTTCAGGTAGCCCTCGGGAGCCTTCGCGATCACCTGGGCCGCCTTCTCGTCCGGGGTGATGTCGTCGGTGAACAGGAACCGGAGCAGCTCGACCGACTCCGACAGCTTGCGCATCCGCTCCTTCACGAGCGGCATGGCCCGGCGCAGGAGCTCGAGGTCCGGCGACAGCCCGGCGACCGAGAGGAAGTGCAGGCATCGGGACGCGAGGTCGTCGTCGTCGAGGGACTGGACGTAGTGGTTGTTCATCCACTCGAGCTTCTCGACGTCGAACCGCGCCGGGTTCTTCGACACCCGCTCGAGCTCGAACGCCTCGATCAGCTCCTGCTTCGACAGGAACGTCGTCTCCGCGTCCTTGGACCAGCCGAGCAGCGCGAGGTAGTTCATGAGCGCCTCGGGCAGGATCCCCTGCTCGCGGAACGCCTCGACGCTCGTCGAACCGTGACGCTTGGACAGCGGCTTGCCGTCCGCGCCGTTCACCTGCGGCACGTGCGCGTAGGCGGGGGGCGTGCCCCCGAGCGCCTCGATCACCGCGGCGTTGCGGGGCGCGCTGGCGAGCAGGTCGTCGCCGCGGATCACGTGCGTGATCTCCATCAGCATGTCGTCGACCGCGACCGCGAGCAGGAACACCGGCGAGCCGTCCGAACGCACGATCACGAAGTCGCGCAGCTGACCCGGCGGCCACCGGACCTCGCCCTTCACGAGGTCGTGGACCAGCTGCTCGCGCTCGGGCATCTCGAAGCGGATCGCCGCGGTGCGCCCCTCGGCCTCGAACGCCTGGCGCACCTCCGGGTCGCGGCACTTCCCGTCGTAGCCGGGCGCCTCGCCACGCGCGAGCGCGGCCTTGCGCCGTTCCTCCAGCTCCTCCTCGGTGCAGTAGCACGGGTACGCGTCGCCCTGGGACAGGAGCCGTTCCGTCATCTCGCGATAGATGCCGAGGCGCTGCGACTGCCGGTACGGCTCGTGCGGCCCGCCGACGTCGGGCCCCTCGTCCCAGTCGATCCCGAGCCACCGGAGCGAGTCCATCACGGAGTGGAACGCCTCCTCGGTCACCCGGGACGCGTCGGTGTCCTCGATCCGCAGGACGAACACGCCCCCGTGGTGCCGCGCGAACGCCCACGAGAACAGCCCGGTCCGGGCGTTCCCCACGTGGATCGATCCCGAGGGCGCCGGAGCGAACCGCGTTCGAACGCCGGCCGTCACGGGTGCGGTCCCGTGCCACCGGTCACGAGGCGGCCTCCACCGGGTTGGCGAGGGTGCCGACCCCGTCGACCTCGACCTCGACGAGGTCACCCGCCGAGAGCGGGCCCACCCCTTCGGGCGTGCCGGTCAGGATCACGTCGCCGGGCAACAGGGTCATGAACGTCGTGACGTACTCGATCAGCGTCGCGACCCCGAAGACCATGTCGCGCGTCTGCCCCGCCTGGCGGATCTCGCCGTTCACGCGGGTCTCGACCCGGACGTCGTTGGGGTCGAGGTCGGTCTCGATCCAGGGACCGAGCGGGCACGACCCGTCGAACCCCTTCGCGCGCGCCCACTGGTCGTCGGTCTTCTGCAGGTCGCGGAGCGTGACGTCGTTGGCGCACGTGTAGCCGAGGATGTGCTTGAACGCCTCCTCGGTCCGGACGTTGCGCGCGATGCGGCCGATCACGACCGCGAGCTCGCCCTCGTAGTCGACCCGACGGCTGATCGGCAGCAGGCGGATCGGGTCCCGCGGACCGATCACCGCGGTCGAGGGCTTGAGGAACACGAGCGGCTCCTCGGGCACCTCCATCCCGAACTCGGCCGCGTGCGCGGCGTAGTTCTTCCCCACGCAGACGACCTTCGACGGCAGGACCGGCGCGAGCAGCCGCACGTCGTCGAACGGGACCTCCTCGCCGGTCGGCAGCGGATCCTCGAAGAACGTGCCTCTCAGCACCCGGATCGTGTCCGACTCGAACTCGGAGGCGCCGGTCGCGATCCGGTCGCCGAAACGGAAGCGGACGAGCCTCACGGCCCGAGGCTACCGCACGCCCCGCTCGCGCCCGGCGAGCGGCTCAGCGCAACGCGCTCCGGAACGCCGCCGGCGCGGGCGCCTCGAGCTCGATCTGGGTCGCGCCGAGCCATCCGGCGAGCTCCCCCACCGCCCCGGCGACCGAACGCCAGACCTCGGCGGTGGGGGTGGTCCCGGGCGCGGCGTGGACACCTCGCACGAGCAAGCGCCCGTTCGCGCGGTCCATCGCCGGGTCGACGAGCGCGACGAACCGGTCGCCGTCGAGCACGGGCATCGCGTAGTAGCCGTAGATCCGCTTGGCCTTGGGGACGTAGATCTCCATCCGGTACGGGAGGTCGAACAGCAGCTCCGTGCCGGGCGCGATCGGCGATCAGGTTGTCGAACGGCGACAGCATCGTGGTGCGCGGCTCCCACCGGCCTCGCTCGATCCGTTCGAGCAGCGGGAGGTCGTCCCGGTGCACGAACCACGGGCCGGGGATCGGCGCGCCGTCGTGCTCGACGGTCACGCGTTCGATCCGTCCCGTCGCGCTCGAACGCGGCGAGCACCCGCTGGAGCTCGGGGTACCGGTCCCGGTGAAGTGCGCCTTGATCTGCTTGGCGGTCCCGACCCCCAGGCCGTGGAGCGAGCGGTCCACCGCGCGCCGCGTCACCTCGAGGTCGGACAGGCGTTCGCGGGGCGCGTCCGGCGACAGGACGCGTTCGGTCAGGTCCCAGAGCTTCTGGATGCCCTCGCGGCCGGCGACCATGATCGCGCCCGACGCCCACAGGAACCCGAGCATCCGGTCCACGTTGCGTTCGTTCGTCCAGCCGCTCGAGCGCCACGACTCCCCCGTCATGCCACCGGAGATCCGGCGCGCGAGCACCGGCCCCTCGCGCCGGATCTGCGTCGTGACGGAACGCTTGAGCTTGGCGTTGGCGGCCATCCAGTCCCGGCGGCGGCGGTTCCACGCCGACCCGTCGTCGCGCAGGTACTCCCGCATCGAACCAGGCGTGGATCGGGTGGTCCTCGGCGAGGACGATGGAGGCCGCGTGCGCCCAGTACTCGTAGACCGAGCGGTCGCGCCACAGCAGCCGGTCCAGGTGCTTGGGGTCGAACCCGGCGACCCGGCTCCCGAGCACCAGGTGCGGGCTCCGCGCCACGACCGCGATCGGGTCGAGCTGCACGCACCGGATCGAGCGGATCACGCCGAGCACGGCCCGTGGGCTCGAGCGGGGCGGCGTGCCCGAGAGGCGCTGCACCGCGACGGCGAGACGGCGCGCCGTCGTCCGGTCGATCGTTCGGAGCGTGTGCGTCAACGGGTCAGGCGAGCCTCGTGCCGATGCCCCACGTCACGCCGACGCTGCGCCAGTACCCGGCGATCATCTCGACGGGCGCGAGGCTCTCGAGCTCCTCGACCGGCGAGGCGCCGAACGAGAGCGTCGCGTCCCCGGTCCAGACGTCCGAGCCCTCCCAGTCGTAGCTCTTCATCGTGACGAGCTCGTCCATCGAGGGCGGCCGGCCCTCCTCGATGCTCGGGAAGAACCGCGAGTGCAGCATCGGGAGCGCGTTCACGAACCCGTTGGTCTCGGCGGGTCCGGTGATCGTGAAGCCGGCGTCGACGACCCGCCGGTCGTGCACGCTCACGCTCGCGCCGAACCGCCCACCGGGCTCCAGCCGGGGACCCGCCTTGCCGTGACGGATCGGACGCGTGATCCAGATCGAGCCGAGCTTCTTCGGGTAGCCCTGGTGCCAGCCCCGCACCATCGCGAAGTCCTTGTCGACCCAGATCAGGATGCAGCGCGAGTACGTCTCGCCCCGGTACCGGCACCGGACGACGACGAACGCCTCCTTGTACTGGGAGCGCACGGGGTCGACGAGCTCCTCGAACGAGTCCGAGCACGACTGCCAGTCGGCGAAGATCACGGCGACGGCGTCCGGGTCGTCCTCGGCCGGCTCGACGGGGTCCGGCAGCCAGCGCGCGACCGAACCCGGAGCCGCGCGGTACTCGATCGTCAGCAGGTCGCCCGAGTAGTGCCACGGCGGACCGGGCACCACGGAGGACCGGCCTTCGGGCGAGAGCGGCGGAACGAACCCCTTGAGCTCGGCCACGGGCGAGATACTACCGGTCGGTCCCGAACGACCCGGAGGTGCGTGTGGAGACACGACGGATCCTGCTCGGCGGCGTCCCGACGACCGTCGAGCGCGACGGCGACGAGCTGGTCGCCGCCGACGGCGCCCGGATCCCGCTCGGGAGCGCCGAGCACCTCGCCACCCGCCGAGCCCACCAAGATCGTCTGCGTGCACCTGAACTACGAGAGCCGGGTCAAGGAGTTCCTCGCGCAGATGCCGCCGGCGCCCACGTACTTCCACAAGCCGGTCAGCGCGCTGAACGCGCACGGCGGCGAGGTCGTTCGGCCGCCGCGGTGCCGGTACCTGAACTACGAGGGCGAGATCGCGATCGTGATCGGCCGCGAGACGCGACACATCGGGCCCGAGGACGCCGCGGACCACATCGCCGGCTACACGGTCGCGAACGACTACGGGCTGCACGACTTCCGCGACACCGACGCGGGCTCGATGCTGCGCGTGAAGGGTTCGGACACGCTGTGCCCGCTCGGGCCCGGGCCTGGTGGACGACTGGGACTTCCGCGGCAAGCGGATCCGGACGCTCGTGAACGGCGACGTGCGGCAGGACGGCTCGACCGACGAGATGATGTGGGACATGCACTACCTGGTCGCCGACATCGCGCGCACGATCACGCTCGTGCCCGGCGACGTGATCCTGTCGGGGACGCCGGCGAACTCCCGCCCGGTCGAACCCGGCGACGTCGTCGAGGTCGAGGTCGAGGGGCTCGGCACCCTGCGCAACCGGATCGTCGAGGGCGAGGTCCCGATCCGCGAGGACGTCGGCGCGCAGCCGAGCGCGTCCGAGGAGGTCGTCTCGACCGCGTTCGGCGGGGACTGGGAGTTCCGCGGGATCCGTCCGCCGACGAAGGGCTGATGGATCTCGACGGGCCGCTCCGCGCCCAGACCGCCGTGAAGGTCGAGCGGCCGCCCGCGCTCTGGGAGGCCGACACCGAGTCCGAGCCGTTCCTCGCGCTGCTCGGGCGAGCTGATCGCGCTCGGGCTCGGGCGAGGCAACGACCTCGCAGGCCTGACGCTGAACGTCGCGAACGTCGTGGTGGAGCCGGACGACGAGGGCGGTTCGATCCCCGAGGGCGAGTTCGTCGCGATCACCGTTCGGGGTGGCGGTTCGTGGGACGACGAGGTCTGGCGCGCGGGTCGGCGACCGGGGACCGGGCTGTTCGAGGGTCTCGGGCCGGCCGCCGAGCGGGCGGGCGCGGTCTACGCGTACGCGCGCGACCTCGGCGACGAGGGCTCGGTCACCGTGTTCCTCCCTCGTCTGCCCGAGCCCAGGTGACGCGGTCGATCCGGTACACGTGGTGCCGGAGTCCCTTGTAGTCGACCTCGCGGTCGACGTGCATGCCGAGCTTCTGGGCGACGCGCGCCCGACGGGAGGTTCTCGGGCCGCACCAGCGCGATCAGGTGGTCGACTCCAGGTGCGCGAACGCCCAGTCGCGGGCGGCCGCGGCGGCCTCGGGCGCGATCCCCTCGCCCTTGCGACCGGGTCGCGTGTGCCAGCCGATCTCGACCTCGCTCGACCTCCTCGACGAGGAGGCGGCTCGGGCCGGCGGTCCCGAGGAACGCGCCGGTCCGCCGGTCCTCGACGATCCACAGCGCGAACCCGCGCGTCGCGGTAGCCCTCGAACTGGCGTTCGAGCCACGCCCGCGTGGTCTCGCGATCGAACGGCGCCGGGTACCACCGCATGTGCTCGGGGTCGGAGAACATCGCGTGCAGGTCGTCGAGGTCCTCGGGCCGGTACGGCCGCAGACGCAGACGCTCGGTCTCGAGCCGGAAGTCCTCGTCCATCTGGCGCCCACCCATCGGCGGACCCTAACCCGAGCGGCATCTCGGGCGGCTCGACTATCCTCGGCGGCCGGAGAGCGCCCGATCGAGGAGGCTGGCATGGACATCAAGGGCAAGCGGCTCCGCCTCCTGTTCTCCGACGTGCTGGGCGTCGAACGCGGGAAGTACCTGTTCGGCGATGTCGCGGACGCGGGTCACTCGGCCTTCTGCATCGGCGTCTTCCCGCTCACCACCGACAAGGAGATCCTCGACATCTCGCGCCAGCAGTTCGACGTGGGCCTGCCCGACGTCGAGGCGTTCATCGACCGCGACACCCTCCGCCCCGGCTGGGAGGAGGACACGATCGTCGGCATCGCCGACGTCCAGCAGGAGGGCGAGCCGCTGGAGGTCGACCCGCGGCAGGTGCTCCGCACGGCCGTCGAACCGTGGCGCGCGATGGGGCTGGAGCCGATGTTCGCGTTCGAGTCCGAGTTCTACCTGCTCGAGCCCGGCGCGGACGGCGGGTGGCAGCCCGTCGACCTGCCCTCGCACCGCGTGTACGGCACGGGCGCCTCGGTCGACCCGAGCGGGACGATCGACGCGATGGTCGCAGCCGCGCAGCGGTCCGGGTTCCCGATCGAGGGGTGGGCGAGCGAGTTCGACACGGCCGCCTACGAGGTCAACATCCGCTACAAGGAAGTGATCGCGGCGGCCGACGAGTGCTTCCTGTTCCGTCTGTTGGTCAAGGAGATCGCGACCAAGCAGGGCAAGCGCGCGACGTTCCTGGGTCGGCCGTTCAACGATCGCGGCGGCAGCGGGCTGCACCTGAACATCTCGTTCCGGCGGGAGGACGGTTCGAACGCCCTGCACGACCCGAACGCGCCCGACGGCCTCGCGCCCATGACCAAGGAGTGCATCGCGGGGATGCTCGCCCACCACGAGGGCATCGCCGCGATCGCGGCCCCGCACGCGAACGCGTACAAGCGTCTCCAGCCCGACATGCTGAACGGCTACTGGGCCAACTGGGGTTTCGACGACCGCACCGTGTGCATCCGCATCCCGCCGGCCCGCGGCGAGGGCACCCGGATCGAGCATCGGATGTCCGACGGCGCCGCGAACCCGTACCTGGTCGCCGCCGCGGTGCTGCACGCGGCGCGGTTCGGGGTCGAGCACCAGATGTCGCCGCCCGAACCCCAGACGCCCGGCGAGCCCCCGAACACCGACCGGCGCGTGCCGCCGACCCTCGAGGCCGCGCTCGCGGCGTTCGAGGCCGACGACGAGCTCTGCGCGGCGCTCGGGCCTTGGTTCGTCGAGACGTTCACCAAGCTCAAGCGGGCCGAGTGGGAGCGCTACGCGAAGACGGTCGGCGACGCGTCGACCACCGAGGTCACCCCGTGGGAGCTCGACTACTACCTGCCGTTCTTCTGAGCCGGCCGCCGGGCGTTGTCCCGCTCGGTCGTTCGGTGCCAAACTATCCGGCGTCGCACCCGAGGAGGCCTCGATGAGCGTTCGGCTGGATGAGATCGACCTGTCGAGCCACGACGCCTTCGTCGAGGAGGTCCCGCTCTGGGCCTTCCGCGAGCTCCGCGAGCGCGACCCGGTCCACTGGCAGCCCGAGCCGACGCCGAGCAAGGGCTTCTGGGCGATCACCCGGTTCCGCGACATCGAGGAGATCCTGCGCGACACGAAGACGTTCTCGTCGGCCCACGGGGTGACGCTCGAGGAGCAGGACGACGAGGAGGTCGAGGCTCGGGCGTCGATGATCGACATGGATCCGCCGAACCATTCGCGACTGCGGCGGCTCGTCACGAAGCTCTTCACGCGGAGCGCGGTCGCCCAGTACGAGGGGTTCGTCCGCGAGCAGGCTCGGCTCGTGCTCGACCGAGGCCTGCCCAAGGGCGAGTTCGACTTCGTCGAGGAGATCTCGCGGGAGCTCCCGATCCGCGTCCTCGCGCGGATCATGGGCGTCCCCGACGAGGATCTCCCGATGTGCGTCGAGCTGGGCGACGCGATGATCGCCCAGGCCGATCCCGAGTACTCGCGCGCGCGTGATCGACAAGGAGGACACCAGCGAGTACCGCCTGCTCCCCTTCCGCAGCCCGGCGGCGGTGGAGCTCATGGCCTACGGCCACCGAGCTCGCCGAGGAGCGACGGGCGGAGCCCAGGGACGACCTGGTCACCAAGCTCACCCAGGCGGAGGTCGACGGCGAGCGGCTGTCCACGCGCGAGTTCGACAACTTCTTCTGCCTGCTGATCGTCGCCGGCAACGAGACGACGCGCCACTCGATCACCCACGGCGTGCGAGCCCTGGTGGAGCATCCCGATCAGTGGCGGCGGCTCCGGGAGGACCCCGGGCTCATGCCGCTCGGCGACCGAGGAGATCCTGCGGTACGGCTCGCCGACGATGCATTTCCGTCGAACGGCGATGCGCGACCTCGAGTTCCGGGGTACCTCGATCCGCGAGGGCGACAAGGTCGTCGTCTGGTTCGTCTCGGGCAACTTCGACGAGGAGGTCTTCCCCGACGCCGAACGCTTCGACGTCGGCCGTGACCCGAACCCGCACATGGCGTTCGGCAGCGGCGGACCGCACGTGTGCCTGGGCGCGCACCTGGCGCGACTGGAGGTCCGGGTGATGTTCGAGGAGCTGGTCCCGCGCCTGTCGAGCCTCGAGATCACCGGCCCGGTCGAGCGCCTGCGCTCGAACTTCATCAACGGCATCAAGCACATGCCGGTGCGTGTCGAACTCGCAGCTGAGAACACGTAGGGAGCGGTCTGGTCGGCGCCGGTGCGCTCTGGCGCCGGGTTTCTGGGGCTCGTTACACTCGCGCCGTGTCGGTGGGACGCAGATCCGTAGAACACAGGCCAGGGATCGGCATCAAGGTTGGTCTCGCGCTGGCGATCGTGCTGTCCGCCTGCCAGTCAGACGATCAAGGACAGGAGCCGACCAGTGCGACGTCATCGGCTCCGACCTCGGCCGGGCGAGTCGATGTCAGTGGCTACGAACTGGATTGGACATGTCAAGGGAGTGGTTCTCCGACGATCGTCGCCGAGGCCGGGTACGACTCCGCCGGGACGAGCACGTACTTCGACTCGATGGAGTCTTTGTCGGAGATCTCCCGAGTGTGCACGTACGACCGCGCAGGCACCGGGACGAGCGACCACCGCCCCAACGGCATGCACGTCACGAGCCTGCTCCAGGCGCGCGAGCTGCACGACCTGCTGGAGGGCGCGGCGATCTCCCCGCCCTACGTCGTCGTGGCGCATTCGTACGGCGGGTTCGTTGGCCGGTTGTTCGCGGCCACCTATCGCGCCGAAACAGCCGGTCTCGTCCTGGTCGACTCCTCGCACGAAGACGAGATCGGGCCGTATCGCCGCTACTACGGGAACGCGCCTGAAGGGCGACTGGGTAGATGGTGGCGATCTGATCGATATCGACGCGACCCGTCGCGCCCTCCGCGCTACCGCCCGCGACTACGGCGACATGCCCCTCGCGGTCGTCAAGGCGGGCCGATACGAGGACGTGCTGACGGTGTCGCTCTGGGATCGAACGCAGGCCGACCTGGCGAGCCTGTGGACCAACGCCGTGTTGGTCCAGGCCGCGGGTGGGCATTTCGTCATGAACGACGACCCGAAGGTGCTGCTCGCGGCGGTTCGCGCCGTGGTGGCGAGCGCACGGTCCGGAGACCCACTGCCGACCTGTCGCGACCTGGTGGCGGGCACGGATGGGCGGTGCCCTTGACGATCATCCGTGTTTCCCGACGGATAGACTGCGGCGTGGCGCGATCGGGGCGCTGATGCGGCGATCGAGGACCGGGCCGCGCGCGCCGTGGCTCGCCGCGATCACCGTCGGATATCTGGTGTGGTCGCTCGGGCCTCTCATCCTTGCGATCGTCTACTCGTTCAACGCAGGCGGTTCGATCACGCAGTGGGAGGGGTTCAGCCTCCGGTGGTGGGTCGGCGATCCGGCCGCGCAGGAATCGATCCTGTACGACCAGGCGACGCGGAGCGCGCTCGAGCACAGTCTCTGGCTCGCGACCCTCACGACCGCGATCGCCCTGCCCGTCGGAACGGCCTTCGCGATGGGATGTCGGGGGTGGCGATCGCGGTTACCGCGGCTGGGCCTGTGGACCATGCTCGTGGCGATCGCGATCCCGCCGGTCGCCCTCGGAGCCGCGATGTGGCTGCTGTTCGCCTTCCCGCTCCGCGGCATCCCGTTCGGAGATTTCGGATGGTTCGGGACGAAGGCCCAGCTCGCCGGTCTCGTCACGGTGGGACTGCCGCTGGCGACGCTGGTGGTCTGGGCCCGGCTCCTCTTGCTCGACCGCGAGCAGGATGAGATGGCAGCCGACCTGGGCGCTCCGCCCGGCGGCGTCGTCTGGCGTGTGCTCCTGCCGCAGCTCGCGCCGGCGATCGGGGCGGCCGCGGCGGTGGTCTTCGCAGGGGCGCTGGGAGAGTTCGTGATCGTCCAAGCCTTGGTAGGCACGAACGAGACGCGGGCGCTCGGTCCGGCACTGTTGGGGGCCCGCCAAGGGCCCGAGCCGCGGTTCAGCGCGATCGGCGCCGTTCTCGCGATAACCGGGGGGGCCGCGTACGTGCTGCTCGCGCTCACGTTCCGTGCCGCCGCCCGCGGCTCGCGAGCACTGACCGAACCCATCTGACCTGCGGCCGTCGAGCCCCGAACCGCCCGAGGACCGCCCGCCCTGTGCGTCACGCTCCCCTGCCATGCGGCCGGCACCCTGACATTTCGTTAGGGAACAACAGATGGGCCCTTTCCGATGGAAGCAGGGTTGTCGTTCGGAGCACGGGCGTCGAAGGAGCGGGGTTGACAAGGGTGTAGCATTGGCACAACTCCGACCCTCGTTCCTGGCGGGAGGTAGAACGCACGGGGATCGGCCAGCCAACTCGCCCGGCCGTGCGTTCGCCTGGTCCTCACGTCGTCTGACCTGCGGAGTGGCCCCGCTCTCGATCTCGCAGGGATCGACCCTCGGCGTTCCGGGCACCGCGAACCTGACCGAAGGGACACCTCATGGAATCCGTTCGAGTTGCAACCGACGAGAGCGCGCCCTCTCGACAGGACGGCAAGCAGGGATCACGCCGCCAGGTCGAGGTTCGCTCGCTGAACTTCTGGGCCCTGACCCTGCTCGCGTTCCCGCTGGCCGGACTGGCAGGGCGGGCCGTCGCGGGTCCGGTCGACGAGGTGTGGACGGCGGTCCTCGCCGGAGCCGTCGCCGGCATCGTGATCGGGACGGCCCAGTGGCTGGTCCTTCGTCGGATCGGCATCGATGCGAGGTGGATCGCGGCGACCGCAGTCGGTCTCGGGGCCGGCCTGGGCCTCGCGTTCGCGGTCTTCGGCTACGGGAGCACGATCGGTGACCTCGCCGTCGTCGGGGCGGTGACCGGTCTCTTCGTCGGGATCGCCCAATGGTGGCTGCTCCGCGATGTCCTCGACGGCAGCCTCGTGTGGATCCCGGCCTCCGCGGCGTTCTGGGCGCTGGGGTGGACCGTGACGACGGCGATCGGCGTGGACCCCGATGACCGGTGGGCGGTACCCGGGCTGTCCGGAGCCGCGACGGTGACCCTGCTCCTCGGTGCGGTCCTGTGGCTGCTCGCCCGCCACGGTGTGCGTGATCGCGATGAGTGACAAGCACGTCGTGTTCGGGACCGGCCAGGTAGGGCACGCGCTGATCGCGCAGCTGGCCAGATCGGGGAACGACGTACGGGCCGTGTCACTGCACCACCCGAAGGCATTGCCTGAAGGGGTCGACTGGCGGGCTGCTGACGCCACCGATCCTGAAGCCGCCGCCGACGCAGCGAAAGGTGCATCGGTCATCTACCAATGTCTCAACGCTCCCTACACCAAGTGGCCTGAGCTGTTCCCCCCGTTGCAGCGGGGGGTGTTGGCCGCCGCGGAGCGCTCGGAGGCACTACTCGTGACCCTCGAGAACATCTACAGCTACGGCTCGAGCGGGGGGAAGCCCATGACGGAGGACCACCCGCTCGCCGCCACGAGCGTCAAGGGGCGGACCCGGGCTGCGATGACGCGGGAGCTGCTGGGCGCCGCGGAGGCCGGGAGGGTTCGCAGCGCGATCGGCCGCGCGTCCGACCTGTTCGGGGTCGGCGTCACCGAGACCGCGCTCGGCAGTCGGGTGTTCGCGAACGCCCTCGCCGGCAAGCGCGCCGACTTCATGGGCAAGCTCGATCTGCTGCATACGTACAGCTACGCTCCCGACGTAGCGAACGGGCTCGCCACACTCGGTAGCGACGAGCGAGCCATCGGCGGTGTGTGGCACCTGCCCGGTCCGGAGACTGTGACGACACGAGCGGTCGTCGAGCTCGTCGGCAGCGAGATCGGCCGGACCGTGGGAGTCCGCGTCATGCCCACGCTGGCCGTACGCGCGATGGGACTGTTCAGTCCCATGATGCGAGGGCTGGCAGAGATGGCCTACGAGTTCGAAGAGCCGTTCGTCCTGGATACGACGAAGTACCGGTCCACGTTCGGAACCGCCACCACACCACTGAGCACCGCGATCGCGGAGACGGTCGGCTGGTACCGAGATCATGGAGGCGCGCCCTGATCCGGTCGGCAACGATCACCGAGGACGCCCCCGACGCCGGTCCTCGCGTATGCGGATGGAAAGGCTGCCATGGACGAAGGTGAGAACAGCTTCCCGATGGACTTCTATACGAACGACGCCTCGCCCCATCCGTGGAAGTTCAAGCCCGAGGGCTACCTCGTCGTGATCCTTGCCGACGCCGACGAAGGGGAACGGGCGGAGGCGGATCTCGTCACCCACGGGTTCGCTCCCCGAGACATCAAGCTCTACGCGGGCAAGCAGATCCTGGCGAACTACGAGGTGTTCGCGGGTCGGCGAAGCACGGCGGACAAGGTAGTCGGCTCAGTCGTGGACGACTCCGAGGGCAGGGAGCTCTATCTGGGCTACGCCCGAGAGGATCGCTGCGCGATGTGGGTGCGCATCCCGGACGAGGAGGATGTCTCGAAAGCTCTACGGCTCCTCGCCGACCACGAGTACGTTCACACGCGGTACTACGGCACCCAGCAACAGACGGACTTCACCGTCTCGTGAGCGTTCGCCCGCCTCAACGGCGGGCATGATTGTCGGGCCGACGACCGACCGAACCAGGTCGCGACGTCGAGTCGCGATCCGGATGGCTCAGCGATCCTCTCGCACGATCCGGACGACGACCTCGGCCGCGGGAGAGCCGGCCGACTTCTTCGACCGGAAGCGCCGCAGAACGAGGAACATCAGGACCGCCGACCCGATGAACATGCCGACCACGCTCTTCATCGAGCGGAGCGGGGCGGGTAGGCGCTCCTCGAGCTCCCGGAGGTCGAGCTCCAGCTGTGCGCGAACCTCGTCGATCTCGATCACTTTGCTATCTGCTGCCTGGCCCATCGGGCGTCCTCCTTCAGTGTCTCCTGCGTCTGCTCCGGTGTGGTGGGGGCGGTCTTGAGTGCTTTTCTGCCGATCAGGAAGAGCGCGCCCGCGATCGCGACGAACACGGCCGCCACGATCAGGTTGGCGGCCCACGCGGGGAGCACCAGGGCGAGCGCGACCGCTCCCGCGGCCGCCACGAAGCCGAGCGCGTACAGGGCCATCACGCCGGCCCCCGCCATCATGCCGGCGCCCTTGGCGCGGACCGACACGGCTTCGGTCATCTCGATCTTGGCTAGCTCGACCTGCTTCTTCACCAAGGTGCGGGTGCCGTCGATGGCCGAGGTGATCACCGCACCCAGCGGCCGCTTCGGGCTCGGCGGCGCCGGGCCCAAGCCGACTGCACCGGGTGTCCCGTTCGAGGCGCTCTGCCCGACGCCTCCGTTGCCTCCGATCGGGTCGCTCACGGTCTCGTTCGCCTCCTCCCGCGCCCGCGAGTCGTCAGGTCCGGGCGCTCTCCAGGTTCCACAGGTCAGGACGTCGGGCCAGAGCCCGTTGTGCGGGCGCTCGCCGTCAAGGACCTATGCGTACACCATCTGGCCGAGACGCGCATCGGCTCGCGATGCGGAGGGGTGGGGGGATCCGATCGCGATGGTCTCATCGCGGCCCGACAGCAGCAGAGAAGATGACGAACTTCCTCGCGCGGCCGAAGGCGGCAGACCTCACGGCGCTGAAGGAACTCATCGAGGCGGACAAGATCAAGCCGGTGATCGGTTCCAGGTATCCCCTCCCCTAGGTGCCCGCGGCGCTCGCCGAGATCGGGGTGGGTCACGGTCGCGGCAAGGTCGTCATCACGATCTGACTCCGAGTAGCGATACACGGACCGGTCACGGGGCGACGAGACTTCGCGGGAAGGCGCCTGAGCGTTAGCCCTCGGGCGGTTGCCTCCTCCTCGGGCGGACCCTGGACACCGCGACCGCAACGACCGTGACCAGATACAGCTGACCTAACAAGCCCTCGATGGCCGAGAGCATCCGAGGCATCGGGTTCGCGGCGGTGAAGTCCCCGTACCCGACGGTCGAGAGCGTCACGAAGCTGAAGTAGGTGAAGTCCACGGGCTCCGCGGTCTTGGTCTCCGCGAAGAAAGGCTCGTCGCTGATGACGGCGATCGTTGTGAACAGGGCGGCGAACGTCATCCCGATCAGCAGGTAGACGGAGAGCAGCCCGAGGATGGTTCGACCGCTCACGGACGGCAGGTCCTTCACGATCCGCCGGCCGAGCACGACGATCGCGGCCGCCGGCAGGAACACGTAGACGACGGCCGTGATCGACTTCGCGAAACTCGAATCGAGCACGTGCCCGACGATCCCAAGGATCACCGCGATCGGAACGAGGACCGTCGCCAGACGCCACGCGCGTCGCGGAGCCCGGGACACCAGGAACGCGAACAGCACCATGCCGCCCTGCAGCATGACCGCGACGACCTTGAGCCACGGCGTGTTGGCGGCCGACAGGAGCATCGAAAGCAGGATGAGCAAGAACAGCGCGCCGTAGCGATCGTCCCAACGCGACGCCTGGGCGGTGGTCTCCTCCTCGGCGCGTCCCTCGTCCGCCACCGGCGAACCGTACTACGGCGCTCCCCTCGTCCGGCGGGCTCCATTCGCTACGAGTTCGTTCGTGACAGCTCGGGCGACATGTGTTCCGTTCCACCAGCGTTCGCATCGAGACACCGTTCACGGCTATGATCGGCGACCGGCCTAGCCAAGGGCGGCTGAGGGGGAGCGCATGGGCTGTCTGCTGGTGTTGCTGTCGGCGTTCGCGCCGCGCCTGATCGTGGTGTTCGCCTGGATCGCACGACCCACCTACTTCGACGCGGTGTTCGATACCTGGATCTTCCCGCTGCTCGGATTGATCTTCTTGCCCTTCACGACACTGATCTGGTTGCTCGTCGGCGCGCCGCCCCAGGGCGTCGCGGGGTGGGACTGGCTCTGGGTCGTCCTCGCCGTGCTCCTCGATCTGAGCCACTACGCGAACACCTACGAGCAGCGGGGAACGGTCTCGGCGGGGATGGGAAGGGACACGGGTAGTCCTCCCCCGCCGCCCCAGGTCTAGCTCTCCCCATGCTCCTGGGGAGCCCAGATACGGCATCGAACAGGCTCCGATCGGTCTGAAGGAGACGACCCGGCGTCATGGCGCTGATCCTCATCGCGCTGTCGGTCGTTGCCTACGCTCTGGTCAGCAGGCGCCTGGCGTCAACGCCGGTCACGGGCGCGATGATCTTCATGGTCATCGGCGTGCTGCTCGGTCCCTCGGCCCTCGACGTCATCCACGGGGGCGACCGGCATGTGATCGAGCTGCTCCTCGAGGTGGCGCTGGCGCTCGTGCTGTTCACGGATTCGCTGGCGATCAGCGCGGGCGACTGGCGAGCGAAGAGCCGACTCCCGAGCAGGCTCCTGCTGATCGGGATGCCACTGACCATGATCATCGGTTGGGTCTTGGGGCTGATCCTGTTCCCTGGCATCGACGTCTGGGCTCTGGCGCTCGTCGCCATCTGCCTCGCGCCTACCGATGCCGCCCTCGGCCAGGCGGTCGTGACGAGCCCCAAGGTGCCGTCGGCGATCCGCCAGGCATTGAACATCGAGAGCGGGCTGAATGACGGGCTCGCGCTCCCCTTCTTCGTCCTCGCTCTCGCGGCGGCCATCGAGAGTTCGGAGTCGGGTGCTCCCGGCCTCGTTGAGGTGTTCGCCAGGTCGCTCGTCCTCGCGGCGATCGTTGGAGGCGTCTTGGGATGGCTCGGTGGCGTGGCGATCGGATGGAGTCGCGACCGTGGCTGGGTCGGTCGCGAGTGGAGTCAGATCGCGACGGTCGCCCTGGTGTTCCTCGCGTTCACGATCGCCGACACGGCACAGGGCAGTGGTTTCATCGCCACCTGGGTGGCGGGCGTGACGTTCGGTCGCGCGATCAAGGATCGAGAGCCGGATGCTGCGCTCTTCGCCGAGGATCTCGGTGGCCTCCTCGCCCTTCTGTCGTTCCTCGGGTTCGGCGCGATCCTGCTCGGCCCACTCCTCGGCGACGTGACATGGCAAGCCATCGTGTACGCGGCGCTCAGCCTCACCGTCGTCCGGATGCTTCCCGTCGCCATGTCGCTCCTGGGGACCGGCCTGGCCAGACCCACCGTCATCTTCGCCGGATGGTTCGGTCCACGCGGTCTCGCGTCGATCGTGTTCGGCTTGCTCGTCGCCCAAGAGACGCTCCCAGAGGGCTCGGTCGTCCTGCAGGCGATCTTCGTGACCGTCGCGCTGAGCGTGGTACTCCACGGCGCCACGGCCGTCTGGGGAGCGAACCGCTACGGCAGGTGGTACGAGGGGGCGAGGGCTTCAGGTCGCCACCTACCCGAAAGCGACGACGTCGGTAAAGCTTCGGTCCGACGCCGGCTCTCGTTCCACGGCCGGCTGCACCGCCCCAAGGCAGATGGCGATGACGGACAACGGGACGAGTGACGCGATCACGGCAGCGCTACCGGAGACGCGGTCCGTCGAACGATCGAGAACCGATCCGCCTACTGCCTTGCGATATGAGCGCGCAACTCGGCCTCGGAGTCCTGGATGAGGTCACCGGCTACCTCGACCGTCACGCTCCGCAGTGTGCCGGTGAACCTGAAGAACGACGTCCGGGGGGTCCCTCCGCCGCCCGCACCGGCGCCGGCCACGCTGGCTTGGATTCGTCGGTCGCGCTCTTCACCTGGCTACATGCGCGACGTAGCGTAGGCGACGCCGCCAGGACAGCAGGCCCTGCCTCAGGTTCCGGCGCTCCGAACGACGCACCGGAAGCCGATGTGACCGGTGGATGTCTCGATGGTCTCGGCGGAACGCGCTGCGGGTCGGTAGCGGAGGCAGTAGTTCGGCGCGCACAGGTGGGAACCGCCCTTGATCACCTTGCGGGGGAAACGGTCGGTGGGGTGGGCGGCCTCGATGCGCGGGTCGGGTTCGGTGACACGGGGGTTGTGCGGCGTGCAGCACGGGTGCTCGACCTCGTCGGGATGCCGGGGCGTGAAGTAGTCGGTCGTCCACTCCCACACGTTGCCCGCCACGTCGAACAGGCCGTAGCCGTTCGGCGGGAACGACTTCACCGGCGAGGTCCGGTCATAGCCGTCGGTCAGGAGGTTCTGCCACGGGAACTCGCCCTGCCACGTGTTCGCCATCATCTTGCCTTTCGGGGCGAACTCCTCACCCCAGACGAACGTCGCGCCCTCGAGACCGCCGCGGGCGGCGTACTCCCACTCGGCCTCCGTCGGGAGCTCCTTGCCCGCCCACGCGGCGTAGGCCTCCGCGTCCTCGAACGCCACCTGCGTGACCGGGTGCCGTTCCCGGCCGTGGAGCGAGCTCTCGGGGCCCTCGGGGTGACGCCAGTTCGCTCCGGGCACGTAGGCCCACCAGTTCCGGTAATCGTTCAGATCCACCGGCCCGCTCGTCATGTGGAACACCAGTGAACCGGGGATCAACAGGTCCGGATCGGCATCCGGGTAGTCCTCTGGGTCGAGCGGCCGCTCGGCAACGGTCACGTGGCCCGTGGCCTTCACGAACCGGCGGAACTCGGCGACGGTGACCTGGTGCTCGTCGATCCAGAAGCCGTCGACGGCGACCCGGTGCACCGGGGCCTCCTCCGGGTAGAAGTCCTCGGACCCCATCGAGAACTCACCCGCCGGGATCCAACGCATGTCCTTCGCCGGCGACAAGCCGACGCCTTCAGCCGCTCGACGTGTGCTATCCAGCGTCAGCTCGCCCCCAGTAGATCTGACCGATCCGCGTCATCAAGCAAGCTCTAGCAGGTCTGCGTGATCTCCGACGTGAGGTCGGTCAACGCGGTGCCCAGCTTCGCGAGCGCGTTGCCGACCTCGGTCGCGGCAGCGCCGAGGCCGCCCGCCGAGGTTACGCCCTGAAGCGCCGTCTCCAGGCCGTCGAACGAGGTCTTGACCTCATCCACCGCTGGCTGGAGTTCGTCACCCACAGCCGCCAGGGCCGCATCCAGGTCTGTCTTCACGTCGGAGGCAGCCGACTCCAACGCATCGGTACCGCCGCTCGCCAGATCCACCTCCGTAAGTGACGTGAGCGAATCTTTGAGGGCGTTCACTTCGTCGCATCCGGACGTCGTCCCAGCTGTCGCGCCGGTGGAGCTTCCGCCGTCGCCATCGTCGCTGCAGGCAGCGGTGCCGAGCGCGAGAACGATCGCCAGGAAGGGAACGACCATGGCTCGAAGACCCGTCATGTGCTGCATGCTGGCCTCTCCTCTCATCTAGGTGCGAGCCTTGCGCTCGCCCGACAGTACATCGGTCAGGCGTCCGAGACCGCGCCGACCCGGTTGCGCGCGCTACGCGCGCCGACGGCGCCGGTGGATCCCGCGCGCGACCAGCGCCGTCGCCTCGCCGATCGTCACGCCGATCAGCGAGCCGACCACCACGTCGCCCGGGTAGTGAACGCCGGTGTGCACGCGGGAGTAGGCGACGGCCGCGGCGAGGCCACGCAGCGGCACGGCCGCGATCGGGAGCGTTCCCGCCACCGCGCTCGCGAACGCGAAGCCCGAAGCGGAGTGCCCCGACGGGAACGAGGTCGACGCCGGCATCTCGACCCACCGACGCTCGGGGACGCCGATACCGCCGCGATCGGGCCGGCGGCGGCGGCCGGCGAACTTCATCGGCAGGTTCACGATCGCGGAGCTGATGGCGATCGCCGCGGCACCGGTGAGGGCGGCACGGCGCCCCGTACGACCGCCGAGGACGAAGAGACCGCCCGCGATCGCGAGCCAGAGCTTCGAGTTGTTGGCAAGGTCCGACAGCTGCCGCAACGGCTCGTCCAGTGTCGGCATCGGGGTTTCCGCGATCGCGCGGTAGGCGGCGGCGTCGAGATCCGCGAGCTCGTGCAGGGCGTTGACGATCGCGGACCGCCCCGGCATCTCCTTCGCCTCGAGCCGCTCGGCGAGCCGCGCCTCCGGGGGTGGCTGGGGTCTCGGATGCGGTGCCTCGCTCATACGCGGATGCTACCGTCCCGACGCGTCGCTATCGTTCGACGGCGAGGAGGCCGCGTGGACGCAGAGCCTGCACAGCGGAGCCGATCCATCGACCGGTGGATGCCGGGCGTGCGCATGCTCCGCACCTACCGCGCTTCGTGGCTGCGGCCCGACCTGATCGCGGGGGCGGTGCTCGCGGCGATCCTCGTTCCGCAGGGCATGGCGTACGCCGAGCTCGCGGGTCTGCCACCGGTGACGGGCCTCTACACGACGATCGCGTGCCTCGTGGGCTACGCGTTCCTCGGGCCGTCGCGGATCCTCGTGCTGGGCCCCGATTCGTCCGTGTCGCCCCTGATCTTCGCGGCGATCGCGCCCCTTCTCCTGGTGCCCGACCCGAGCACCGCGATCGCCCTCGCCGGGATGATGGCGCTGATCGTCGGCGCCATCGAGATCGGGCTCGGCCTCGGCAAACTGGGGTTCGTCGCCGATCTCCTGTCCAAGGAGGTGCAGGTCGGGTACATGAACGGCCTGGCGATCACGATCATCGTCGGCCAGCTGCCGAAGCTCTTCGGGTTCTCGACCGATGCGGACGGCTTCATCGATGAGACGAAGGCGTTCGTGTCGGGGCTGGACCAGACGAACACGACGGCGCTCGTGATCGGCGTGGCAACGCTCGCGGTCCTGTTGATCCTGCCGCGGATCACGACCCGGGTACCGGCCGTGCTCGTCGCGGTGGTCGGCGCGACCGTGGCGACCGCGCTGCTCGACCTCGGCGAGAAGGGCGTGAAGACGGTCGGCGCGTTGCCCCAAGGTCTGCCCACACCGTCGATACCGCACGTCTCGGTCAGCGACCTCGGGCCGCTGCTGATCGCCGCGCTCGGGATCGTGCTCGTATCGCTCACCGACACGATCGCCACCTCGACGAGCTTCGCAGCTCGCCGCGGCGATGAGATCGATCCGAACCAGGAGATGATCGGTATGGGCGCGGCGAACGTGGCCGCCGGTCTCTTCCAGGGGTTCGCGATCTCGGCGAGCGGTTCGCGTACCGCGGTCGCCGAGCAGGCCGGCTCGAAGTCGCAGGTGACCGGGCTCGCGGGCGCGGCGATCGTCGCGATCCTGCTGTTGTTCCTGCCGTGGTTGCTGCAGAACCTGCCGCAGCCCGCACTCGCCGCGGTGGTGATCGCCGCCGCGCTCTCGCTGCTCAACGTCCGGGCGCTGAGGTCCTACGCGAGGATGCGCCGCTCGGCGCTCGTGATCTCGGTGATCGCCACGCTCGCCGTGATCTTGCTCGGCGTCCTGCAGGGCATCCTGATCGCCGTCGCGCTCTCGATCCTGCTGTTCTTCCGGCGCAACTGGTGGCCCCACGGCGAGGAGCTCGGGCGTGTCCCCGAGATCGGGGGATGGCACAACGTCGGTCGCTATCCCGAGGCCGAGCGCGTCGAGGGCGTGGTGATCTTCCGATGGGAGGCGCCGTTGTTCTTCGCCAACGCCGGGATCTTCCGAGAATCGGTGCGCGAGCTGGTTCGCCTCGACCGGCCCCGTTGGATCGTGCTGCAGTGCGAGGCGATCACGGACGTCGACGTGACGGCGGCCGACATGCTGGAGCGCCTCGACACCGAGCTGAACGACAAGGGGGTCAACATGGCGTTCGTCGAGCTTCGGACCCGCTTGCAGGAACTGCTGCACCGATACGGCCTGTTCACGACCCTCGACCGGACGCACGTGTTCCCGTCGATCGAGCGGGCGCTCGCGGTGATCGAGGCCGGAGCCGCCTCAGCCGGCGGAGCGGGAGGGTCGGCCGAGGGCGACCCCCCAGAGCTCCCGGAGCCCCTGCCGCCAACCGGGTGAGCGCGCCGCAGGAGAGTAGCCGGGGGCGTGCCGTGGGAGCCGCACCCGCACCTGCGTGGGTCGCATCGAGAACCGCAGGGGCGGATCCATCACCTGCGTCTCGCCGTCGAGCCCGATCTCGATCGGGCCGTCGGAGGTCACCTCGAAGGTCGGGGTCGACCAGGTGTCGAAGCCCGGGAACCGTTCGGGGTGGCCGGTCGCGATCGCCGCGATGAGCGCCGCGGCGCCGCCCTCGGGGCCCAGCACGAGCGACACGACGCCCAGTTCCTGTGTGTCCATGCGCGGACGGCTCCCCATCGCAGACGCGGTCCGGCCGTACGGATTGTTCGAGACCTGGATCACGTGTGCGCCGGGGTGCTCCGTGCCGTCGGGCCCGGTGAAACGCAGGTCGAACGGCTGACTGTCGGGCCCCAGCACCTTCGGGAGGGTGGCCAGCGTCGTGTCGACCTTCGCGTCACGGTATTCGGGGGAACGGACGATCGCGGCGTACAACCCGAGCGACACGTTGTTCACGAACACGTGCCCGTTCACGTCGGCGAGGTCGAGACGCCGCTCAACCGCATCCCCGTACGCATCGAGAGCACCAACGACGTCTTCTCGGTCGAGCCCCAGGTCGAGTGCCAAGTGGTTCCTGGTACCGGCGGGGACGACGACCATCGGTAGTCCGAACTCCGCCGCCACCGTCGCGACCATCGCCTGCGACCCGTCGCCGCCAGCCATCCCGAGGACGTCGACCCCGCTCTCGGCGGAGTCACGCACCCTCTGCAACCAGTCCTGCCCGGGCTCGAGCACCTGCGGCTCGATCCCGCGCCGATGGCACTCGTCCACGAGGTGGAACCGTTCCGCCTTCCCGCCGCCAGACCTCAGGTTCATGAACAGGACGCCCCGCTGCGCCGGTGGGACCGGCGTACCCGGTACCTCGGCCGCCTTGAGCGAGCGCAGGGTCGTGCCGAGCGCGTACCTGGCAAGGCCGACCGCGACCACGAGGGCGACGATCCGCAGCGCGAGGGAGAGACCGGTCAACCCCTCGTCGATGACGATCGTCACGCCGATCGCGATCACGGCCACCAGTGCGACGACCGCACCGACGATGCGGGCGACACCCGAACGCGTCGCGGCCGTCCACAGCCCTGCCAGCGCCGCGACCAGAAGCGCCAGCTCGACGAGGACCCGCCCCGCATCGGACACCGCCGTGACGGCGGTGACGACGGTGACCACAGCGACCAAGGCGACCGCCGCGATCGCCGCGACCCGCCTGTTCGCCGACGGCCTTCCCACCTCGCTCATCTCCCCGCATCGTATCGTTACGCGGTTGACGGCTCACGGGAAGGGCCTGATGCGCAAGGCCCTCGGACCCGCATCGGGGCCCCTCCGCGCATCACGAGGTCTTCGACGGCCGCTGACCGGTCATCACCGACGACCGAGGGGGCTGATCAGATGACGACCGCAGAGCGTGCGCAGGACAGGGCTGAGCTGCTGGATCCCGCGCCCTACGTTCGATCTTCCGAGGCCGTCGTCGCGGCGGAGGCGTCGGACGCCGACAGCGGGCTGGATGCGGCCGAGGCGGCTGCGCGGCTCGCCAGCCTGGGCCCGAACGCGATCGCGGGCGAGAAGCCGCCGTCGACCATCGCGGTCGCCCTCGCCCAGCTCCGCAACCCCATGAACATCATGCTGATCGGCGTCACGGTCGTGAGCTTCCTGATCGGCGAGATCTCGACCGGCATCATCGTCGGGCTCCTCATCACGCTGAACGTCGTGCTCGGGGCCCGGCAAGAGCTCAAGGCTCGGGCGAGTGTGGATGCGCTGTCGAAGCTCCAGATCCCCCAGGCGAAGGTGCTCCGCGACGGCGAGGTCACGCTCGTGCCGGCCGCCGATCTGGTGCCCGGCGACATCGTGTCCCTCGAGGCCGGCGACATCGTCCCGGCGGACGGCCGGATCCTCCGCTCGGCCACCCTCGAGGCGCAGGAAGCGGCCCTCACCGGGGAGAGCGCCCCCGTCCCGAAGGACCCCGGCGTCCTGGCGGGCGAGGTCGCCATCGGGGACCGTTCGAACATGCTGTTCCAGAACACGTCGGTCACCCGCGGCACGGGCGCGATCGTCGTCACCGCCACCGGCATGCGCACCGAGATGGGGCAGATCGCCACGATGCTGACCTCGGTCACGCGCACGCGATCGCCGCTGCAGCAGGAGCTCGATTCGCTGACGAAGGTGATCGGGATCATCGCGTGGACCGCCGTGGCCTTCATCGTCGTGATCGGGTGGGCGCGCGGGACGCCCGTGGACGAACTGCTGCTGCTCGGCACGGCGATGGCGATCTCCGCGATCCCCACCGGCATGCCCGCGTTCGTCTCCGGGTTGCTGTCGCTCGGCGCGAAGCAACTGGCGGAAGCGAAGGCCGTCGTGAAGAACCTGACCGACGTCGAGACCCTCGGGGCGACCAGCGCGATCAACACGGACAAGACCGGCACGCTCACGATGAACCAGATGATGGTCTCGACGATCTACGCCAACGGCGCCTGGTTCCATGTCGAGGGTGAGGGCTACCGGAAGCTCGGCGCCATCACGTCGGCCGCCGGTACGGCCACACCCGACTTCACACGGCTGGCGCTCGGCCTGTGCCTCGACAGCGACGCGACGGTGAGCGACGACGGCGACGTCGTCGGCGATCCGACCGAGGCGGCGCTCGTCGTCCTGGCGGCAAAGCTCGGCGTCGATGCAGAGGAGACCCGGCGAAGGTACCCGCGGCTCGCCGAGGTCCCGTTCGATTCCGACTACAAGTTCATGGCGACGTTCCACACGGTGCACGTCGACGGGGTCGACCGCGTGATCCAACTCGTCAAAGGCGGTCCCGACGTCGTGCTCGCCCGGTGCACGGAGGCCGGCGGCCCCATGAGCGGCGCACAGGTGCCGATCTCGGATGCTCGCCCGGGGTTCGACGAGGCGAACGCGACGATGGGCGAGAAGGGTCTACGCGTGCTCGCATTCGCGGCGCGGTTCTTGGCCGAAGACGAGGTGCCTCGGATGACGGAGGACCCGATGGCCCTCACGCAGGGCCTCGGCTTCGTGGGGATGGTCGGCATCATCGACCCGCTTCGCGCGGAGGCCAAGGGCGCGGTCGAGACGGCGCTGCGCGCCGGGATCGACGTCCGCATGATCACCGGTGACCACGCGGTGACCGCCCAGGCGATCGGCGAGCAGCTCGGGCTCGGGTCTGGCGCGATCAGCGGCAGCGAGCTCGAGGTCCTGTCCGATGACGAGCTCGCCCGCCGGCTGCCCGAGCTGCACGTGTTCGGCCGCGTTTCACCCGAGGACAAGCTCCGCCTCGCGCGCACGATGCAGGCGCAGGGGCTGATCGTCGCGATGACCGGCGACGCCGTGAACGACGCGGCGGCGCTGAAGCAGGCCGACATCGGCGTCGCGATGGGCAGCGGCAGCGAGGTCACGAAGCAGGCGGCTCGCATGGTGCTGACCGACGACAACTTCGGCACGCTGGTGCAGGCCGTCGAGATCGGGCGGAGGGTGTACGACAAGATCACGTCGTACGTGAGGTTCCAGATGACCCAGCTGCTCGGGCTCGTGATGCTGTTCGTCGCGGCCACCGCGTTCAACGTGAACGAGGGTGTGGCGCTCACCCCGTCGATGGTGCTGTTCCTGCTGTTCTTCGCGACGGCGCTGGGCGTGGTGATCATCGCCGTCGACCCCGGCGACCCGGACGTGATGCGCCGACATCCGCGGGATCCGAAGGTGCCGATCTCGAACCGGTCGGCGATCGTGCATTGGGTCGTCTACGCGTTCGTCTTGTTCGTCGCCGCGTTCGTGCCGTTGGTCGCGGGGCCGGATCCGCCGAGCTCCGATCAGGCCAGCGCCTCGATGACGATGACCTTCGCGGTGATGGGACTGGCCACGGTCCTCAACGCGCTGACCAACCGGCGCGATCCGACCTCCGGACTCACCGCGCCGATCCTGCGGGCCATCGGGTTCGGTGCGATCACGGTTGCGCTCGTGTACCTCGGCACGGAGCTGCCGCACCTGCAGGCCTCCCTGATGACGACGTCGCTCACAGGCCCGCAGTGGCTCGAGGTGATCGGGCTCGCCTTGTTGTTGCCGATCGTCGTCGAGGGGTGGAAGTGGATCCGGCGTCGGCGTGCGCCGGCCGACGCCGCGCTCGACCCGTCGCGCGCCGTGAACCCGGCGCGAGCCCTCGTCCAAGCGTCCTGATGAAGGAAGGGGTGGACCCCGATGGCGAAGAACAAGAAGCATGCCGGTGACGCCACCGAGCCGGCCAAGCCGGCGAAGATGAAGCGTCGGGAGTACGAGCGCGAGATGGCGAAGCTCCACGGCGAGCTCGTCGCGCTCCAGGAGTGGGTCAAGGCGACAGGCGCCAAGATCTGCGTCGTCTTCGAGGGTCGGGACACGGCCGGCAAGGGAGGCACGATCAAGCGGATCACCGAGCGCGTCAGCCCACGGGTCTTCCGCGTGGTGGCGCTCGCCGCGCCGACCGATCGCGAGAAGTCGCAGATGTACGTCCAGCGCTACATCCGGCACTTCCCGTCGGCGGGAGAGGTCGTGATCTTCGATCGCAGCTGGTACAACCGCGCCGGGGTGGAGCGGGTGATGGGTTTCTGCACCGAGGAGCAGACCGAGCGCTTCCTCGAGGGGTGCCCGGACGTAGAGAAGGCGATGGTCGAGTCAGGGATCATCTTGCTGAAGTACTGGCTGGAAGTGAGCCCGCACGAGCAGACGCGGCGACTGGAGAGCCGGATCGACGATCCGCGCAAATAGGACGAGGAACAGGCTCACCCCGAGGACGACCTCGACCGACCCCAGGATCATCCCGCCGATGGTCCATCGATGACCCGTACGCTCCTCGACCTCGAACGCGCCCACGATCCTGAGACATCCGGTCGCCACGGTCGTCACGGCCACGGCACCGATGAGAGCCTCCGGGCTCACGATGTCCTCGAGCCTGTGGCGCGCCATCAAGACCAGCCCCATGGCGGTCGCGAGCAGCCCGGCGGCGAGTCCCAGCCGTGAGCCGGCCCTCCACCTGACGCCGAGAGCCCATCTGGTCGTGAGGAGCCCGCCCAACAGCCAGTACAGGGCGATGTAGTTCACGAGGAGCTGGCTGCGAGGCCCCCGAGATCAGCGCCCCGATGCCCAGGAGCAACGCCAGACCGCCCCGGAGCACGCTGATCCACCAGTAGCGCAACGCCGCGCCGACGGCCTCCTGGGCGGCCCTCGATCCCCCCGGGAGGGTCCCGGGTTCACGACCACCGAGCCCGATCGTCGTCATCCATCCGGCTGTTGCTACTGGCTCACGCTCATCCCGTCCCGGAGGGGTGGGCCTCACCCTCAGACGGGTTCAGACGTTTGCGGTACCAGAGGACGTCCGTGCCGGACGGGAAGTCCTCGACCCGACCCACCAGTTCGTACCCCGCCCATTCATAGAGGCGTCGAGCCTGGAAACCGTAGGTGAAGTGGACGGTCTGCGTGCACCCGCGCGCCGCCGCCTCGGCCTCGGCAGCGGCGAGGAGCCGAGGCCCCAACCAGCGACCTCGCCAACTCGGATCGACCCAGAGGCTCTGCAGCTCGCAGCAGTCACCCCAGGTCCAGCCGCTGATGCCGGCAACGATCGTGCCGGCCTCGCGCACGAAGATCGCCAGCTCGGCTTCGTCGCCGAGCCCCATGGCTGCGGAGGCTTCGCGACGGATCTGCGTTTCGAGGAATCCGATGTCCAGCGGATCCGGATCGTCCTCGACCTGGAACTCCACCGCTCCAGTCTCGTCAGGCGCCGACGATCTGCTCGATCAGCGAGATATCGTCGAAGTACGTCCGGTACGCCCTGATCTTCCCGTCGCGGAAATCCGCGACCGTCGCGCCGGCGAGTTGGACGTGCCGACCCGTCGCTTCCAGCGCCGCATCCTCACCCAGGACGAGCGGTCCGGTGTGATCGGCTTCGATGAGCCATTCCGCGAACGCCTTGTTGCCCACCTCGTCGAGCCCCCGGAACGACAGCACCACGTTGGAGAACGCCAGGTCGCGCAGTGCGGCCAGCTCGGTGAGCGCCCCCAGCCCCGACACGGTCGCGTACGGCGACCAGCCGACGACATCGTCGGTGAACAGGGCGCCCAGATCCTCCGATCCTCCACCGACCTCGGCCTCGAGCGCCTTCAGCAACACCTCTTTACGCGATCCACCCATCGCAACCACCTATCTCCTTTGCATGTGATCGATCCGAGGTCCCCTGACGAGTCGTATCGCTCAGGCCCCGAGGACCTTGGCCTTGGCAGCCGCGAACTCCTCGTCCGTGATCGCACCCGAATCGTGCAACTGAGAGAGGTGTTCGATCTCCGCCGCGGGGTCGACCGGAGGGGGCGCGTATTGCGCCGGTTCCGCGGGCGGCGCCGGCGCCGCTTCCTGGTAATCGGCAGACGCCTGCTGAGCCTCCGCGGACTTCTTGTCATGGTGGTGCGTGATCGCCGCTCCCGCGACGAGCGCTCGACGCCTGGTCCGTCGCCTCATTCCCATGAGGATCCCCTCCCCTCGGGCGGTCGGCTGTCGCACGTTCTCTCGACAGCCGATGTACGTCCACAACATACACTACGCATCATGCGCACCCCGATCAGGAACCCGGTGGACCCCATGTACGCGGAGATCGAGGTGCATCGGACGATGCTCTGCGACCGCGTTCGCACCGACGCCTTCCGGCATGCGATCGACTCCGTGGTGCGCGCCGGCGACGTCGTGCTCGACGTCGGAGCGGGGACCGGCATCCTGAGCATGTTCGCGGCGAGAGCAGGAGCTGCTCGCGTCTACGCGGTGGAGCGAACGACGGTCGCCGTCCTGGCGCAGGAGCTGGCCGCCGCCAACGGGCTCGCGGAGGTCGTCCACGTGATCCACGGCGACATCGTGGACATCGAGCTCCCGGAACGTGTCGACGTGATCGTCTCGGAGTGGCTGGGAGGGTTCGGTATCGACGAAGGGATGCTGGCTCCGGTCATCGTCGCGCGTGACCGCTGGCTCAAGCCGGGCGGCACCATGATCCCCGGCTCGGTCACCGCGTGGACCGGCCTGGTGCATGACCGCCATCTCGGCGAGACGCTGGGGTTCCTGCAGGACGACCCCTATGGCCTCAGGCTCGATGGTCTGGTCGAGATGACCCTCAACGAGATCATCTATTCCGGGACCTTCCGTCACCTCGCCGAGGGTGACCGGCGTTCAGAGCCGGGCCGGTTGTGGACCACCGACGCAAACAGGATCCCTCTCGAGCAGGCGGAGGCACCCCACGAAGCCGAGACGCTGCTACGGGTCCGCGACCCCGGAACGGCCAACGCGCTCGCACTCTGGTTCAGCGCCGAGCTGGCACCCGGCACGTCGCTCTCGGTGGGACCCGACGATCCACCGACGCATTGGGGGATGACGACGGCCCCGCTGCGCTCGCCCGTGGAGCTCGGGCCCGACATGGTCGTCCGCGCCAGGGTCAGGACCGCCCCGGCCCGGCCGATGGGGACATGGACGAGCTGGGCGATCGCGATGCCCGGCGCCGACTGGGAGCACCACGACGAGCGATCGGTTTGGGTGGAGATCGACGACTGAGCGGTTCGGGGCGCCGGGCGTGGAATGGACGCTGCTGGCACTGACGCGCGACGCTCCGTCGGCGCGACCACCGCGAAACGTGAACGTCCCCGCCGCCGACCCTCTACAGTGCTCCGCGTGACGCTCGAGGAGAGGGATGCGCCCGTCGCGGCGGCAGCGAGTGCCGTGCTCCTCGCGCTGTGCGCCGGCCAGTTCCTGATGGCGCTCGACAGCTCGGTCATGAACGTCTCGATCGCGACGGTCGCCGACGATCTCGACACCACGGTCACCGGGATCCAGACCGCGATCGTCCTGTACACGCTGGTGATGGCGATGCTGATGGTCACCGGCGGGAAGATCGGTTCGATGATCGGTCGCAAGCGAGCCTTCACGATCGGGCTCGTCGATCTACTGCGCGGTTCGCTCACGACGGCCCTGTCGCCCAACCTCGGGGTGCTGATCCTCGGATGGTCGGTCCTGGAGGGGATCGGCGCAGCGCTGATCATGCCCGCGATCGTGGCCCTGGTCGCCGGGAACTTCCCGCCGGGAGGTCGACCGCGAGCCTACGGCCTCGTGGGGGCCGCCGGGGCGATCGCGATCGCGGTGGGGCCGTTGATCGGCGGGCTCGCGACCACGTACGCGTCGTGGCGGTGGGTCTTCGCGGGGGAGGTCATCGTCGGGGCGGGCATCGTGCTGCTCGGCCGCAGGATGGCCGACACGCCGGTCGAGAAGCGCCCGCACCTCGACCTGCTCGGTTCGGTGCTGTGGGCACTCGGCATGGGGCTCGTCGTCTTCGGCGTCCTGTTCTCCTCCGAGTGGGGACTGATCAGGCCGAAGGAGGACGGACCCTCGATCCTCGGGTTGTCCCCCGTCGTCTGGCTGATCCTCGGCGGGTTGCTCACGCTGCGTCTGTTCATGGGCCACGTCCGCCGCCTGGACGCGGCGGGCGCGGAGCCTCTGGTGACGCCCTCGCTGTTCAAGAACCATCGGTTGAACAGCGGGCTCCTGATGTTCTTCTTCCAGTTCGTGGTGATGATGGGGATCTTCTTCGTGATCCCGTTGTACCTGTCGGTCGCGCTCGGGCTCTCGGCGATCGACACCGGCATCAAGATCACCCCGCTCTCGATCACGATGCTCCTGGCGGCTGCCGGCGTGCCGAAGTTCTTCCCCTCGGCCTCGCCCCGGCGGGTGGTCGAGCTCGGTCTGCGCGGCGGTCGTGATCGGGATCGTGGCCCTGATGACCGCGCTCGACGTGGATGCGAGCGCCAGCATCGTGACCGTCCCGCTGCTGTTGATGGGGCTCGGCTTCGGTGCCCTCGCCTCACAGCTCGGGGCCGTCACCGTCTCGGCGGTTCCCGACGAGCAGAGCCCCGAGGTCGGCGGGCTCCAGAACACCGCCACGCAGTTCGGCGCCTCGATCGGCACCGCGCTCGCCGGCGCGATCCTGATCACCTCGCTGACGTCCTCGTTCCTGTCCGGCATCGCCCAGAACCCCGACGTCCCGCCGGAGGTCTCCTCGCAGGCGAGCGTGGAGCTCGCGAGCGGGATCCCCTTCATCTCCGACGCCGACCTCGAGGCCGCGCTCGAAGAGGCGGGGGCCACGCCCGAGGTCACCCAGGCCGTCGTCGACGAGAACGAGCAGGCGCGGCTGGACGGCCTCCGTGCCGCCCTCGCCCTCCTCGCGCTGATCGCCGTGGTCGCGCTGTTCTTCACGAGGCGCATCTCGCAGCAGCGCACCCGGCACCACGGTGGCCGCCGGCTCGCCGTAGTCGATCCGGCACGTCGCCTTCGTTTCGCTCATATGCGCTGGAGCGATCCCACCCCGTAGACGGTGTAGGCGAGCAAGACCAAGGCGATCGCGTTCGCACCCATCCGGTCACCCCGCAACCGGAACCGCTGTGCGATGGCCACGAAGAACAGCACGGAGGCGAACAGCACCGTCAGCCGGACGTACTTGTTGGCTGTCTCCCGGGCGGCGTTCGGCGGGCCGCGCGAGTACGCCGATCGATGCGTCCGGGTCGCGGACGATCACGGCGACCAGAGCGGCCAGCTCCAGCACTGGGAACACCCACCAGAACACGAGCCTTCCGGTGTGCGGCGTGATCACCTGGAGCACGACCGCGACGAGCACGGCGGTCGCCATCGGCCAGCGCGGTTCCGGCGCGAGCCTGGCGCTGGGTGCTGCACCGTTCGTCGTCATGAGCGCTCCCCGACGTTGCCGACCCGTCGCAGCATCGAACGCAGGAGCGCAGCGAGCTGCTCCTGTTCGCCCTCGTCGAGGTGTGTCGTCAGCTCGACCTCTTCCGCGTTGAACCGCGGGAACAGCTCCTCGATCTTCCGGCGGCCTGTGTCGGTGAGCGTGACCCTGACGAGCCTGCCGTCGTCCGCCGTCTTCGACCGCCGGACGTACCCTCGGCCCTCGAGCGTCGTCACGACCCCGGTCGACGTCGGCCGGCTGATCCCGACCGCGGCCGCGAGATCCCGCGACTCCATCTCCCCCCACACCCAGAGCACCCACATCGCGACGAACGATGTCCACGACAGCCGGTCATCCGCCAGGATCTTGGCCTCCATGTGCCGCCGGATCGCGGCGGACGCACGGAACAGGTTCGAAACGGCGGCCATCGCGCGGAAGTCGAGCGGCAGGTGGCCGAGCTCCTCGACGACCTTACGCTCGGCGGGCAGCAGGTCGCCGGCGTCCTGAGGCATCTCGGCGCATCGTAGCCCGCGACCCCGGCGCTAGCAGGAGACGAAGGAGTCGGCGCCGGGGCCGCCCCTGCACGTGTCGTCGCCTCGTCCACCGCTCAGCTCGTCGTTGCCCGACTCGCCGCTGAGCGAGTCGTCGCCCACACCGCCTTCGAGCTCGTCGTCGCCGGCTCCCGCCTGCACGAAGTCGTTCCCCTCGCCGCCGAAGATGCGGTCGTTGCCGCGCCCGCCTGCAAGAGGTCGCCGCCGCCCCGCCCCTTGAGCCGCAGGTTCCCGGTGAACGAGCCGGCCCGATCAGGTTGAGGGCTCCCACTCCGCCCGTCACGGCCGCGATCTCGATCGAGGCGAGCGTCGTGACCTCGTCGGCCTGCACGAGCCGCGCTCGCGCATCGTTGATCATCCAATCGCCGTCGCCCGCGACCGAGACGGTGTCGCGGCCCTTGCCGCCGATCGCCTCGCCGCCCCCGGTCCGGGGGTCAGGTGGTCGGGACCCTCCCGCCCCGCAGCGAGTCGACGCCGCCGCCGCCCACGAGCTCGTCGCCGATCTCCGAACCGATCAGCGCGTCGTCCCCCGCCTGCCCCGACAATGACGTGGCCGTCAGATGGTCGAACGCGTCAGCGTGACGTCGCCCAGGTCACGCGATCCGGCCCCTCGCCGGCGAACACGAGGATCCGCCGCAGGTCGGCGCACGCGGCGGGTCCGCCGGTCGGATGATCGTGGTTCACCGTGACTGTCCGCCCTCGCAGCGAACGGTGACGTCGTCCCCCTCGGTCGTGCCGTTCACGGTCAGGATGCCGTCGGCGACGTTCGAGACGATCGTCCCCGCCCGCGACGGAACGGATCCACGCGATCGAGGTGGCGATGACCGCCGCCAGGGCGAGGACGCGTCGCATGGGCCTCACGCTAGGCCCGGCGGATCCGACCGGGTCAACGACCGCCGGCGGCGGACGAGCACGACCCCGCCGGGACGGCGGCTCGAGCGATCAGACCTCGGTCTCGGTGTGCTCGTAGTACTCGTACGCGCTCATCGCTCGGCCGGCGGTGCTCTTCCACTCCCGTTCGGCGTCCGGGGTCTTCCCGACGCCTTGCCCATCGCGCGGACGTGCGCCTGGATGCTCCCGCAGCACGAGCCGATGTAGTCGATCCCGCCCTCCTTCGCCGCCCGCGCGTATCGCCCATCTCCTGGCGCGACAGCTGCAACGGGTCGAGCCCGTACGGGAAGCTCGGCGTCGAGGTGAAGTCGGGATGCTCGGCGTCGTCCGGTACGCGACCGGCTGCGCGGCGACGGAGCCGCCGACGGCCGAACGCATCTCGAGCGCGATCGGGAGCTGCTGCTCCGGACCGTTCAGGCAGTTCACGCCGACGATGTCGGCGCCGGCGTCGCCGAGCTTGCGGGCGCAGTCCGCGGGCGTGTCGCCCTCGTAGGACCGCGCCACCGGCTGCTCGAACGACATCGTCACCATGACCGGCAGGCCGTCGGCTTCGCGCGCTCGACGAACAGGAGCGCCTCGCCGAGGAAGGAGAACGTCTCGCCGATCCAGAAGTCCGGCGGGCCGGCATCGGGCTGGTCTCTGGAGCTGCCGATCGAAGAGCTCGCGCACGTGGTCGGCGCTGGAAGCGTCGGCCGGGCAGGTACGCCCAGGTGAGCGAGAGGTTCCCGGCGACGAGCGCGTCGCCCTCGGAGGCGACCTCGCGCGCGACCTTGACCGCCGTGCGGTTGATCTCGTCGACCTTGCCTGCCATGCCGACCGTCGCGAGCTTGTCGTCGCTCGCGTAGAAGGTCATCGTCTGCAGCACCTCGGCGCCGGCGCGCAGGAACTCGCGGTGGAGCTGCGCCAGGGCGTCGGGATGCTCGATCACCACCTCGGGCGTGAACGGGCCCGCCTGGACGTAGCCCCGCTTCTCGAGCTCGAGCAGGTAGCCGCCGTCGCCGAGGACCGGGCCCTCCGCGAGCCGTTCGAGGATGCCTCGCGCCATGGATGGTGCCTCCTTCATCGTTGCGAACGACCTAGCGTAGAACCCTCGCGTTCGCGCGCGCCCCAGGTTCGCGGTACCCAGGGTCATCACCCGGTCGGCGAGCTCGAGGGCAGCCGGGCGGTGCGAGATCACCACGAGCGTCTTGTCCCGCACGAACACGCCGAGGTGGTCGACGACCTCGGCCTCGGTCTCGGCGTCGAGGTTGGCCGTCGCCTCGTCGAGGATCAGGATCGGCGCGTCCTTCAGGAACGCTCGGGCGATCGCGACTCGTTGACGTTCGCCGCCGCTCAACTTCATACCGTCGTCCCCGACGAGCGTGTCGAGCCCCTGCGGCAGCGAACCGAGGAATGCGCCGAGCCCGGCGCGCCCGCACGCCTCGAGGATCCTCGCGTCGTCGGCGTCGCCATCGGCCACGAGCAGGTTGTCGCGGATCGTGCCGTTGAACAGGTAGACCTGCTGCGGCACGACCCCGATGAGCGCCCGGACATCGTCCGTTCGGAAGCTCCGGACGTCGACGCCGCCGAGCAGCACCTCCCCCGACGACGCGTCCCAGAACCTCAGG
>CAVUTN010000016.1:0-56892 GCA_963744515.1 uncultured Actinomycetes bacterium
GGTTGGCGACGCTGGTCTGCGCCAGAAACGCATTCGCCCGTCTTCTGCCGGAACCTGGATCTCGAACGTCCCCGGAGCATTGACGGTGAAGATCGTGCCTGTGAGGGCGTTCTCGGGACGCCCCCGTCTGCCGGCGGACTGAATCGGGGTCTCGCCAGGTGCCGGTCCATTCGGGGCTCGGGTCGATCTTCGCGTTGGCGTGGGTCTCCTTGTAGGAGACGAGCGTCCGGAACGGGGTGCTCGATCCGTCGATGCTCGGCTCCCATCGCGTCTTCCAGAAGACCTCGTTGCCGCTGAAGAAGGCGAGGTTCACCCCGGCCGCGCGCGCAGCCTCGACGTTGCCTCGCTGGCCGCCCGCCCAGTACTCGTCGTGCCCGACCGAAAGGAAGGCCTGGTGCTCGAGGAGCTCGGCGCCCCGGCGAGCCGTGTCCACGCCGGTGAAGTAGCTGACGTCGTAGCCGTTCCGTTCGAGGAAACGGATCATCGGGTACTCGGCGTTGAACACCCAGTCCTCGTCGCAACACGAGCGCGTGGCGAAGGGCCGGTTGTAGCTGATTTTGTACGCGCGGCCGTCGGGGCTCCCCGTGTAGAGGCTGTTCCCGCCGTACTGGTTGTACGCCTGCCAGGTCGTGTCGGAGGTCTGGAACAGCAGGTCGGAGCTGCCGTCGTCATCGCGGACGATGAACGGGATGTGGTTCGCGCCCGCCGTGCCGTCCTCGCGGACGAGCTTGCCGAGGTAGACGCCGGAGACGGCGTCGGAAGGGACGGCCCAGGACGCCGAGACCGCCCAGTTGCCGCAGTCGAAGAGACCGGTCGCCGGCGTTGGTGAGGCAGTTTGGCTGGTTCTGCGGAAGCGGCGCCGACGGGCTGCACGGTGGCGAACTTCCGCGCCCCCATGCCGCCGTAGTAGCCGAGCCGGTAGATATCGATCCGGTAGTTCGATGAGTTCGTGTCGACCTTGAACTGGACCGTCTGCCCCTGGTCGACACTGATGTCGGTCGCGAATCCCTCGATGTTCGTGCTGCCGCCGCCGCTCACGTCCCATTCGGTGGCGGGGTTCCCCGGCTTGCGTGTTCTCGCATGCGACCGGGTTCGTGATCGGCGGATCACATGGAGCCGCTTGGGCTTCAAGGCTGAGGAGGTCGAGATGACGCTCGCGCCATGCACAAGAACAATCAAGGCGCCACGGCGCCGCCGACTTCGTCTCGTGTGACGCGACTCGATCTCGTCCACCGAACCACTCCTATGCCCTCACAACCCTTCTTGTCACGATCTACGTACGGGCGCCCGATTAAGAACCCGGCCTGGAGTATCAAAGGAAACAGTCGGGCTAACACTCCGCAGCCTCGACTCACAGGACGGTTCCCACTTAGGAAACAACCCATCCGACCGATGCAGTAGTTCCTCTACGCTCGCCAGAATGGATCACATGGCTCGACAGTCGACGAATCTTCGGGGTCAGCCTGACCCGGACGATCCAAGGTGCGCGCTCCTCTACGTGATCGATAGCCTCGACCCAGGAGGTGCCGAGCGGTCCCTCGTCGCATTAGCTCCCGCTTACGTCGCGAGAGGGATCGAGCTCCATGTGTCCTACCTTCACGACCGTCGGTTTGCAGCAACGGTGACGAGGCTCTGGATTCTCCTGTTCGCTCGCGGGCGAAGGAGGGCGACTCGGATCGCTGAACCGAGCCGCTCGTCTACACAGGCTCAAGCCCGATCTCGTCCATACGACTCTGTTCGAAGCCGATGTCGTTGGCAGGATCGCGGACCGCGCTCAGGCCGGCCGGTCGTATCGAGCCTAGTAAAGTCTGCTACGGGCCCGAGATGCTTACCGATCCCAGCCTTCGCGAGTGGAAGGTGCGCGGAGCCCAGCTCCTGGACGGGGCCACTGCCCGCTCGTGCGAAGGTTCCACGCCATCAGCCAGCACGTCGCCGACGTGATGGCCCCCCGGCTGAGGGTCACTCGAGAAACCGTATCGACGTCGTGCCGCGGGGGCGAGACCCCATACAGCTCGGCTCCCGAGCGCCGAGCGCCGTCGCCGAGTCCGTTCCGAGCTGGGCATCAGCGAGCACAAACCCCCTCTGTTCTTGCCGTTGCCCGGCAAGAACGGCAGAAGGGGCTCGACGTGCTGCTCGATGCCCTCCCCGGGATCATGTCGTCCGTCCCCGCCACGCGGCTAGTGGTCGCAGGTCGCGACGGGAATCAAACTCCACGGTTGCGAGCGATGGTAAGTAGTCTCGGGTTGCAGGGATCGGTGCGCTTCCTGGGGCCCGAGGCGACGTTCCCGACCTACTGTGCGCGGCAGACCTCTTCGTGTTCCCGTCACGCTGGGAGGGCCTCGGCGGGGCCGTTCTCGAGGCGATGGCTTTGGCTATCCCCATCGTAGCGAGTGACCTTCCGCCGGTGCGCGAGGTGCTCGGGAGCGAGGAGAACGCCTGGCTGGTACCCGCCGGGCAGCCCGACCTGCTGGACGAGCGGTCGTAGATGCGCTGCTGCATCCGGACGACGCTGAGAATCGAGCTACGGCGGCTCGAGAGCGCTTCCTTGCACGATTCACGATCGATCCGGTCGCTGATCGGATGGTCGCGTTCTACCGTCGCGCACTGAGGAGACCATCAAGGACCTAAGGGGTCTCGACACCCCATGCTGCTTCGGAGTGGACCGGCGCGAGCCGTACGACTGCGCGGGGTGGAACGTCGAGGTCTGGTCCCGCTACATCGAAGACGGTAACGGGCTGCCAAACGAGGAACTCAACGATGTCGAACACGCCCGCCCAGACGTAGTACCGGCCACGCGGGAGAGGCAGGTTGGGTATCGAACAAGTGACCTTGCTTTCCCCCGCCAGAGTGCAGATCCCGACGAACCAGGAAGATCGGGGTGGCCGGCCCCTCGCTCACCCCTAAGCATACGGAGGCGCTGCGGGCCTCGGGCTCTCGATGGTGAGCGAGATGTCGAGAGCTCCGTGACTTCGCGGCATGCCACCATCGGGGCCTGTAACCTCGGCCTTCAGAAGCCTGACCAGGCCGTCGATCCTGAGGCATGAGCTCGGCGCTCTCCTCGATCGACCGGCGATAGCAGACAGGACCTCTCGCATCGGCCCTTCCGCCTCGATGACGCCTCGTGCAGCCAGATGCCGCGGGCGCACGTCGCCTCCACAGCGGCGAGATCGTGGAAACGAAGACAAGCGTTGTTCCCTGCGCGAGCACGACGCGCATGCGGTCGAGGCACCTCTGTTGGAAGGAGGCGTCACCGACGGCGAGCACCTCGTCCACGAGCAGGACGTCGGGTTCGAGGAACGCCGCCACCGCGAAGCCGAGCCGCATCTGCATCCCGCTCGAGTAGAACTTCACCTGCCGGTCGATCGGCTCCCTCGAGCTCGGCGAATGCGACGATCTCGTCGAAGCGGCAGCGACATCGCGACGGTCAGACCCAGCAGCGAACCATAGAGGAAGACGTTCTCCCTGCCCGTGAGATCCGGATGGATGCCCGCCCTGACCTCGATGAGCGCGCCGACCCGCCCGACGACCTCGACCGTCCCGCATACGGATACATCACGCGCGTTGAGGATCTTGAGCAGCGTCGACTTCCCGGAGCCGTTGGCTCCGATAAGGCCGATCGATTCGCCTGGTTCGGCGACAAGTTCACGTCGCGAAGAGCCCATCGCCACCCAGCGTCGACCATCGCCCCGAAGACGCGCTCGGAACCGTTCGATCTCGTCCCGCAGAAGGGCCGCTGACGATCGCCTCGGAAACGCTTCCAGACTCGGTCGCGGCGATCGTCCCCTCAGGCAACATCGGCGAACCCCGTCTCCAGTCGCTTGAACGATGACGTATCCGAGGACCAGGAGCAAGCGACGTGATGCGTGCCGGCGAGCAAGCAGCTCCCAGTCTGGAGGCTGGCCCAAGAGGACGGTGCGGCGATAGTCCGTCGATGACGGCCGCCACGGGATTCATGGCGACGAGTAGACCAGATTGAAGCGTCGTCCGGGATCGCATCCATGCCGTAGGCGACAGGGGTGGCGAACAATCCCAGCTGCAGAACGATGGGAAGCATGTGTCGAGTCCCGCAGGTAGACGAGGACCGCCGAGACGAACAGGGTCATGCCAAGCGTGAAGACAATCTGTACCGAGTAGGAGGAGCGGAACCCAGACACCGTGGTCGCGCTTGGCATGCGAACTCGGTCACGATGAACAGGACGACCAACGCCAAGAGCTGCAGCCATCGTGTCGACGCCAGCGACCACGACGTTGGCCATCGGGAAGACTTCTCGTGGGCAATAGACCTTGTTCAGGAGCGAGGATGTTCTGGACGAGGCTCTGCCCGCCGTGGGTCACCGAGCGACGAGAAGAACGTCCAGGGCAGGAGTCCAAGGTAGGCGAACAGCGGATACGGAGCCCCGCCCGTGTCGACTTGAGCCACGCGCTGGAAGAACAGCGTGAAGACGACCATCATGACGAGCGGCGTGATAACGGCCCAGCCGAAGCCGAGCACGGCCTGCTTGTATCTCGCCCGCAGCTCACGCTCGGCCAAGGTGCGGACGAGTTCACGCGCGCGCCAAAGCTCGCGGATCGCTGGACCTGAGGCCGATACCGTCGCCGGAATCGGAGCTCTGCGGTGGCGCGGTCAGCGCCGTGCGTCACCCATCGGCGCCGCACAGACGACTAGCGCCGAAGCCGGCTGAGCATCGATCCGTCTCCCGGACCCGCCGGTTGAACGCGGCGATCTCGTCCAGAAGGGTCGGCTCGTAACCCGACTGCCTGTGACGCGGCGACGAGACCGTCGAGGTCCTTCGGCAGACACTCGCCACCGAACCCGCGCTCCGCGGTCACGGTGAGGTGTTCCGGACCGATCCGCCGATCCAGTCCCACGACCGCCTGCACGTCGGACCACTCCACACCGAACCGCGCGCACACATCGGAGAGCTCGTTGGCCATCGAGACCTTGGCCGCGAGCATCGCGTTCGAGCAGAGCTTGACCAACTCCGCCTCCGCTGGGCTCCAGCACGACGACCGGGGCCTCCGGGGCGATCGTCTTCATCAGTCCCGCGAGCGTCGCGGCCGTCTCGGGCGACCGCGCCCCGATCACGATGCGGTCGGGCCGCACGAACGACTCGACGGCCCGGGAGGCGACGAGGAACTCCGGCACGCTCGCGAACTCGAGCTGCGGGTGCCGTGCCGCGAGGTCGTCGCAGGTCCCGGGCGGGATCGTGGACTTGATCGCGATCACGGTCCCCGGCTCGAGATGCGGTTCGATCTCTCGGACGGCGAAGGCCACCTCGGTGAGGTCGTGGCCTCCATCGGGTCCGCTCGGCGTCGGGACGCAGAGGAAGACGACCGCGCACGGCGCCAGGTCGGCCGCCGTCCCGATGCCCCGGTACCGGTCGTACCCTCGCGTCTCGACACCCGCGGCCCTGAATGCCGCTTCAGCGGTCCCTCCGACCACGCCGAGCCCAACCACACCGATCGTGTTCATCTCGCTCCTCTCGTCTCTATCTGTGAGACCACCGAAGCCGAGCACTCAGCCAGCCGAGCGGCACGCGCCATCGCTCGACGTAGCCGGTCAATCCACCCGGACCCCGTGCGCGCTTCCAGGAACTCGCGGCGCGGGAACACCAGGGCGCCGGCGAAGGCTGCCTTGTCCCGGATCCGGGGCAGGGCCCGCAGCGAAGCCAGCGCTCTCGCGCCCCGGAAGCCCTCTTGGGCGCACGCGCGGAGCGCGCGCTCCTCCTGCATCGAGGGTCGCAGCGAACGGCGCAGCTCGCGGGCCTCGTCCGGGAAGCGCGTGATCGCCGAGACGCTGCTCGACGAGGTCCAGCGCTCGGATCAACACGGCTTGGAGGTGCCAACGTCTCCCCCAGGCTGCGAGCAGGTCCCATCGGACGCCGTCCCGTCGCGAGAGCTGCGCGACGTCTCGCAGCTGGAGGAGGGTTGGGCTCCGCCCTCCGAGGACCGCGTGCATGCACGCGTGGAGCACGATCGCGGAGTCGTCCAGCCGGGCGAACGATCGCCCGGCGAGTTCGAAAGAGGCGGTCGCGTCGCAGGATCGTGTCGTGTTCGACCCAGTACCCGAACGGGCCGTCCGCGAGCAGCCGGTGGAGGTCCACCTCCAGGCCGTCCGGCCCGACGTGAGCCGCCCCCTTGCCGAACCGGGCCGCGAAGCCGGGCCTGGGGTCCACGAAGCTCCGCCGGTATCCGAGCCCCGCGAGGACCTCGCAGGCGGCTCCGAACCGGTCGGTCGCCACCAGCACATCGATATCGCCGAACGGCCTCCACGATGGATCCGGATAGCAGACGTGAGCGACCGCCGGACCTTTCAGTACGACGAACCCGATCCCGGCCTCCTCGAGCGCCGAAGCCAGAGCGACGAGGTTCCGCTCCAGGGCCAACGCGCAGAGCATCGCTTCGCGATGACGATCCAGGAGCTCGGCCCGCTGGTCGGCCGCGAGCGTCAGGCGCCCCGTGCTCCGCGGCCGCCACCGCGAGACCGCTCAGACGGTGGTGGACGATCGCTCCGAGGAACGCCGGCCAGTCTCTTCGTCCGGATGGATCGAGAGGGTCGGTCGACGTGCCGTCCAGACCGAACGACGCGATGCGGCGAACGGCGAACTCATCCATCGTTACGCGTGCAGTGCCCGCGCCACACCAGGTCCATCAACAACGCGTTCACCCCGACCTGCGATCTCGTCGGCCCGGCCGGCGAACCCATCCAGCCGATCGGCGACCTCGAGCGCGGTCCCCGGGCGTTCGAGGAGCCGCCACACCTCGGCGGCCGGTCTCGGAGAGCACCTCGGTCGTCTCGATCCTCGGCCGGGTCAGGAGCACCTCCGGCCCGACGTTCCGCCACAGGACGTCCGACGATCGGCGGTACGAGGGATCGCTCACAGGCGGATCACGTTCGGGAGCGGTCGGGCCCCGAACGCGTTCCGTGCGTCGAAGATCAGGGGGGCATGATCGGCCAACCACTCGAGGTCGTACATGCTGTGCGGCGTGAGGAGCGCCACGCAATCGGCCGTGGCGATCGGCCGCTTGGGCGAGCTCCGTCCGGGGCAACACCGATCCGTTCATGGTCACCGCGTCGACGAACGGGTCGTGGAAGCTGACGCTCGCGCCACGCCGGTGCAGGGCCGTCATCACCTTGAGCGCCGGTGACTCCCGAAGGTCCCCGACGTCGGACTTGTACGTCACGCCCAAGATCGAGGATCTTGGCCCCCTTGACCGGCTTCCCGACCTCGTTCAACGCGTCGCCGATCCTGGATGGCCACGTACCCGGGCATCTGCGCGTTCACGTCCTCCGCCTGCTCGAGGATCCGGAACTGATGGCCGGCCTCTCGGCGCACCTGCCACGCGAGGTACGTCGGGTCGAGCGGGATGCAATGCCCGCCGACACCCGGCCCCGGGGAGAAGGGCATGAACCCGAACGGCTTGGTGGCCGCGGCCTCGATGACCTCCCACACGTCGATGCCCATCTCCTGGCACAGCATCGCCATCTCGTTGACGAGGGCGATGTTCACGTGCCGGAAGGTGTTCTCCAGGAGCTTCGCCAGCTCGGCGGCCCGACACGACGTCAACGCGACGACCTTGTCGACGAGCTGCTCGTAGAAGACGGTCGCGACCCCGGTCGCCTCCGGCGAGGTCCCTCCGACGATCCGCGGGGTCGTGCGGAAGCCGAACTCCTCGTTGCCGGGATCGATGCGCTCGGGCGAGTACGCGAGCAGGAAGTCCCGCTCCGCCGACAACCCGGACGTCTCGAGGATCGGGACGGACGAGATGATCGGTCGTGCCCGGGTAGGTCGTCGACTCGAGGACCACGAGACGGGCGCGAGTCAGGTGCCGAGCAACATCTCGGCTGGCTTGCTCGACGTGGGACAGGTCCGGCGCCTGGTCCCGGAGCGGCGTCGGTACGCAGATCAGGACGATCTCGCTGTCTTCCATCGCGTCCGAGCTCATCGTGAACGTCAGGCGCTCCGTCGCGAGTGCGTTTCGGAAGTCCTCCTCCGGCACGCCCGGAACGGAGAGCACGCCCGGCGATCGAGGTCGTGGATGCGCGCCTCGCTGACATCGATCCCGACGACGGGGAACCCCTCCTGGGCGGCCGCGCAGGCGACGTTCAGCCCGACGTACCCCTGGCCGAGGACGGCGATCGATGCCTCCCTGGAGAGGATGCGACGACGAAGACGAGCCGTGTCCTTCATAGGTCCTTCCTGTCGAGCGAAGCAGGGGAGGAGCGATCTCAGGCGGCCCGATCGGGCTCGCCGAGCTCGACGATCTTGCGGATCGCGGACGTCCTGCGCCGGAAGCACTGGCGGCGCGATATCCGCAACTCCGGGCGATGTCCTCGGCCGCGAGCTGACGCACGTACCAGAGGAACGAGCACTTGCCGTTCTGCCTCGCTGACCTGCTGCATCCTCCGGCAGAGCTCCGTGCGCTCGTCGAGGGTGGCGAGCAGTCCCGAAGGGATGCCGTCGGAGAACGAGGAGTTCCTGCGAGCCGCCCCGACCTGGATCACGGATGCCGTTCCCGGCTGCCACCAGTCCGTGTAGCGGAGGAGCGCCCAGACGACACCTGCGGGATGGGCGAGGAACCCCGACATGTTAGACCGTATCCGCTTCCTGAGGGACACGGTAGGGGGGGGTTTCCCCCATCCCGTCCTCCTTCCTCGGGCAGGTCCGGGACCCTCCGGAAGTACTCCCGGTACCCGGGTGGCAGCGCGGTCTCCTGGGCGCCGTTCAGCACCACGCCGATCTGCGGAGACTGCAGCCTCTCGAGGACCTCTCGCGTCCTGTTGAGCCAACGAGGTCGTGACGACGCCCGCCCTGGCGACGACGAGAACTTCGTCCGCACCGGGGATCAGGTGCGCCGCGTCGCTGGCCGCGAGGATGGGCGCCGTGTCGACGAGCACGACGTCGGCGCGGGCCCGCGCCTCCCGGAGCGCGCGTGGCATCGCGTCGGACCCGAGGATCTCGCCCGGGACGATCGAACGACGCGCCGCTCGGCGCGACGCTCACGCCGTCGAACCGCGTATCCAGGACACAGCCGTTCAGGATCTGGGGCGACGTCGGCTCCCTGAGGACGTCCGCGAGGCCATGGAGGTTCGGAACCTCGAGCAGCTCGTGGATCGTCGGCCGCCGGAAGTCGCAGGAGAGCACGAGCACCCTCTTGCCCGTCTCACCGAGCACGACGGCGAGGTTGGCCACCAGCGTGGTCTTGCCCTCGCCCGGAGCCGCGCTGGTCACCAGCACGACCTTCGAGCGCTTCTCCTCGCGCCGACCCTCACGCCTCCTGCCTGCCGTTCAACGCGGCCGAGGCCTGCCCCCGGAAGAGACCTGCCCCGAGGAGGCGGAGTGCTTCGGAAGCGGCCGAGTGCGGGTGCTCGACCACGACGATGCCGCCACGCTCGTTCTTCGGGATCAGCGGGATCTCCGCCAGCACCGGAGCGCGGAGAGCCCGTTCCGCCGTCTCGGCCGTTCGGATCCGCTTGTCGAACCGCTGGAGGACGAGCGCGATGGCGAAGCCACCGAGCAGCCCGAGGATCGCGGCGATGAGCACCCGAGCGGTCCGAGACCTCGGTGGCTGCAACCCCTGGGCGGTCACGGGAACCGGCGTTGCCTGCTCGACGAGCTCGAACGCGGGCGGCTCCAGGCTCTCTCCGAGGTACTGCTGATAGAGGCCGCTGAGGACGCTCAACGCGGTTGGTGAGCGCCGTTCGCTTCGCCTCGAGGATGTTCGCCTCCTCCGGTGAAGCCGTCTGCAGCGCCTGCTCGGTCTCGACGATCTCGGCTCGAGAGTCGGACCAGCTGTTGCGTTGACGAACGCCAGGTTGTCCTCTGCCGTCTCGCTTCCGAGTGGCCTGCAGGTAGTCGATCAGCTCGGATGGCGCAGGTGTTCGCGATCAGCGTGGCTTCTTGCGCATCTCCCGAGGACGCCGTGATCCGCAGGATCCCGGGTGACGACGGGTCGGCGACGACGCGCACGCGGGCGGCGAGCAACTGCAGATCCCCTTCGTACCCGATCGCGTCCGCCACGCGCTGGACGACCGGCTCCAGGGTGGCGAGCGTGGCAACGGTTTCGAGGCTCGGATGCTGACGCCGGGCACCGAACCGGGATCGGAGCCCGCGAGCGAACCCGAGTTCAGGACGACCGACGTCGCGTTGTACGAGACCGTCGCGGCGCCGAGGCGGAGCGACGGTCGTCGTCACCCAGGCCACGGCCACGGCGAGCGCGACGGCGGCCACCACGACCCGCCAGTGGCGACGGAGAGCGATCAGATACTCGTCGATGCCCATGCGCTGGTCCCTCCTCCGCCGCCGGCGAACGCGAGGTGAACCGCCGCAGCCTGGTTCGGAGCCCCGAGCTTCGCGTAGATGCGGGTCTTGTGCCGTTCGACCGTCTTCGGGCTGATCCCAGATGCCGCGCGACCTGCTTGGCGGCGAACCCCTCGGCCACGAGCCGAAGGACCTCACGCTCCCGAGCCGTCAGGCGCTCCGTTGGATGGACTCGGTGGAAGGATCTCGGGCACGAGCGCGAGGGCAAGGTCGGCGATGCGCGCGCGCTGAGGCACACGGACACCACCTTCCTCGCCTTTGTCCTCGCCGAAGAGCACGACCCGCACTCCTCGACGTCGCAGCAGTCGTGCCGCCCGATCCGCCCCGACGAGACGAGCATCGATCGCGACGGCGTCGGCCTGGATCGGCGTGTCCGATCGCGTCGTCCGCGGAGCGTCGTCACGGCGATGGAAGCGATCCCGGGATAGCGGTCCAGAGCGGCGGCGATCCCCTCCCCCACCATCGCCTCACGGTGAGCCACGACGACGGCCCGCGGCCTCATCCTTCGGCCCCCTTGCCCGAGCGGTTGCAGGGCCGGACGCGCGATAGGACTTCATCGTCGCACGCCACCTCGTCTCGATCGCCCGAGCGAACGAGCGGCCTCGAGCTCGCGCGATGGCCGCGCGGAGCATCGGCGTGTCGGGCACCGGGGGCCTGGAGACGGCGATGCCCGGATAGGCGGTGGGGACGGGCTCTTCGTCCGGGTCGACGATGTCCTCGACGAGCTTCTCGCCAGGGCGCTGGCCGACGACCTCGATCTTCACGTCCTTGTCCGGGACCCGCCCGGAGAGCCTGATGATCCTGCGAGCAAGATCCAGGATGTTGACGGGCATCCCCATCTCCAGCGTGAGGACCTCGCCCCCGTTGGACAACGCGGTCGCCTGCAGGACGAGCTGGACCGCCTCCTGGAGGCTCATGAAGAACCTGGCCATCTTCGGATCCGTCACGGTGACCGGTCCGCCGCGCTCGATCTGCTGGAGGAAGGTGGGGATCACGCTGCCCCTGCTTCCGACGACGTTGCCGAAACGGACGGCGCAGAACACGCAGCCGCGCCCTTGCCGCTTCGGACGATCTGCTCGGCGAACCACTTCGATGCCCCCATGACGCTCGCCGGCCGAACCGCCTTGTCGGTCGAGATGAGGACGAACCGCTGCACGCCCGTCGCGACCGCCGCGTCCACCACGTGCGCCGTCCCCAGCACGTTGGTCTGGATCGCTTCCTCCGGGTACACCTCGAGGATCGGTACGTGCTTGTGCGCCGCGGCATGGAACACGAGTTCCGGCCGGTAGCGGATGAACGCGTCGAAGACGCGGTCGCGATCGCGGACGTCGGCGAGAACGGCCTGAACGGGGACGGCCTCCGACAGCCCGACGATGGCATCGTGCAGATGGGTCTCGTCGTGATCGAGGAGGATCATCTCGGCCGGCCCGAAGGCGACCACCTGCCGGACGATCTCGGTGCCGATCGATCCGCCGGCTCCCGGTGACCAGGACACGACGCCCGGCGATGAGCGCGCCGACCGCCTCGAGGTCCGTCTCGACCTGCTGCCGTCCGAGGAGGTCCTCGATCCGCAGGTCCCGGATGTCACGGGCGGTGATCCTCCCGCCGACGATCTCGCGGACCGAGGGGAGGACCCGCAGCGTCACCCCGGCCTGCTCGCAAAGGGCGGCCACCTCCTGGATCAGGTCGGACGCGGCGGACGGGATCGCCAGCAGGACCTGATCGACGTCGAGCCGCTCGACCAACATCGGGGATGTCCGCGCGGGTTCCCACCACCCGGACCTCGTAGAGCGATCGGCCGATCTTCCTGCGGTCGTCGTCCACCACTCCGACGGCATGGAGTCCGACCGAAGGATTCTCGAGGATGTCCTTGAGGATCATCGCACCCGCATCTCCGGCACCGATCGACGAGGACACGGACCCGATCTCCGACGAACTCCCGACGCCTGAACGCGAACAGCCGGCTCTGGAAGCGGACCGCTCCGAATCCGATGAGCGAGAGCACCGAGCCGAGGATGGCGACGGACAGCGGGATGGGGCGGAGCTCACTCGTCGGCAGCGTCACCGCCGCGACGATGAAACCCCCGGCCGTCAGCCCGGCCAGGACGACTCGCCGGGCCTCCAACACGCTCGCGTACCTCCACATCTGCCCGTACAGCCCGAACAGGTGGTTCGCCGCGAGGTGGATGCCCGCGATGAGCGGGCAGGTAGATCCAGAAGTTGCGCCAATACCATGGCGGACACCGTCGCCTTCCAGCCGCACGACCAAGGTGGAGAGGTACGCCGAGAACACGACCGCAAGGTCGAGAACGACGAGTGGGGCATCCCGCCGCACCCGGCGCACGATCCTGCGCGGCACCTCTCCTCGCTGTGGGGCAGGAGATGGACGCCGCATTCGATGTCGAAGTAGCTCGTCCACGAAGGCCCGAGTCTATGGACTGTGGAGCTGCGTCACTCATCGACCGCGTCGCGTAATTCGCGTACCCCGGATCGCGTACGTACGTGTCCTTCGCCTGCCGTACGTCCTTTACGCGGAACGGCGTATGTGAACGCGGAGACGCGGCTCGGCTATCCTCAGCCGACGAGCAATTTCGTTGCGCCAGTGACTCTCCGGGCCGGAGCCGCGCGAAGTGAGGAGTTTGCCCGGATGGAAACCGAGAAGGAACGAGACGGGTTCGATCGGCGGCAGTTCCTCCGCGAGGCCGCGGTCGCCGGAGCCGCGGCAGCGTGGACCGCACCCGTGGTGAAGACCGTCATCGGCACCCCGGCGTTCGCCCAGGGCGTCTCGGGGACGCCGAAGGACGAGGGCAAGGACCTGTCCTACGTGGTGGTCTTCTACTCGTGCGCAGACAGTCCGGGCGAAACCTGCGCGGTGAAATGGGACATCGATACCGGTGGCAGCGGAAGCAGGGGACTTCAGCATCCCGGAGTGCGGTGACAGATCCGGCGGCACCTGCGGAGATCCCGATCACTTCACCTTTTCGGGAGCGGCGGCACGAGCGCCAGCGTGTGCCTGTCGGAAGCCGGCATCGCGGCGGGGTGCTCGATCAACAGCGGAATGGCGAAGTGCGGAAGCAGCCAGTCCACGTCCAACCCCTGCGTGGCAGGGCAGCGGGGGCGGCAACTGCATGTCGTTCAGCGGCTGCGGCACCCAGCCACCGGTGGCGGTAGACACCCCAGATCGCACGCGAAGCTAGCGCCTAGGCAGCGACGAGCCGATCGAACAGCCGAGCCCGCGAATCGTGTCGGATCCGCGTCAGCTCTGGTCCTCGACAGCGTGTGCAGGATCGCTTCCATCGCAGCGGAACGATTCACGTCCCCATCGACCATGGGCATCACGGCGGCGAGGGCCGCGTGTGGCCGTGACCGTCTCATCCTCGTCGCGGCCGAGGATCGCCCACTCTCGGATCGGATAACGGCCGTACGGCACGGCCGGTCCGATCCGGCGCCGAGCGCCGCGGCATCGACGTCGATCATCGGCGGAGCGAAGATCAGCTCCCCAGTAGCGGCGTCGATGTCGATGAAGGGTGGATCCGCAAGCCACATGCCGTGCGCTCCCAGCCGCGGCTCCAGCGCCTCGAGCCGCCAGTGCAGCTCGTGCGGCAGGATGACCGCGCCGGAACCTCCGACGACGGCCAGCTGGCGAACGCGCACCAGGCCGTCCCGCGGATCGACGAGGCCGGACAGACAGCGCACGAGCGCGCGCGAGGACGCGCTCGCGCTTCCGCGTCCGTAGCAGCAGACACTGCGATCGGTAGAGCGCGTAGGCGCGGGCAGGGCCCTTGCGTCCGGGTTCGGGCGTCTCGAGGCGGAGGGAGTAGTTGGCGGGGCGCGTCCATGCCCTCGACCACGTGGTCCGCGAGGGTCGCGCGGACACGGTCGGAGAGCGCAGCCGGATGCGATCGCACGCCCACGTACACATCGCCGACCTTGAACGTGTCCGAGGCCGTCCACACGAGACGGCTGAGGGTGTCGAGTCAGCCGCCTGGCGGCTCCTGCAGGAACCTCGGCGCTCGCTCGTCGACCTTCGCACGGTCCGCCGGGATCCGGCTCGGGCGCGGCTTCGGATCGCGTGGGGAGCTGGCCTCCGTGATCAGTCCCCTCTCCAACAGGTCGCGAGCGAGTTCAAGGACGTCCGAGCGGACCACCTCGAGGTCCGCACCGAACGACTCGCTCAGGTCCCTGGCGATCTGCTCCAGCGAGGTCCGGCCGTCGATCCCGCTCCAGACGAGCGTCGCGGTGGGGCTGAGCACATGAACCTTCTGACGGAGCTCGTCGTACAGGACGCCTTCACCGTCCACCTCGACCCAGGCGACGGTTCTCGGGGATCTGCGGGACGAGGATCAGCGTCGACGGAGCGGGGCGTCCTCACGATCACTCGCTCGTCCGTCCGGTCTGGGTGCGCGGTCCAGCAGCTCGAGAACCATCGTGCAGGCGTCCGCGAGGTCGCCGACCGTCAGCCGATAACAGCGAGCGGACCGCACGACACCGGCGAGGATCTCCATGCTTCTGCGAGCGCCGAACGCCGGGATGTTGAAGGAGTTCTCCGCGAGCGTGATCAGCGCCTCGGAACGGCGCATCTCGACGAGGTCGGTCGACGCCCCGCGTTCGTATCGGGGAGCGATGACGAACCCGGGTACGCACGGAGGCGCGACGGCGTCGTTGCGGATCGCACCCGGCGGCACGTACCATCCTGCCTCGAGGAACGGCTCGAGCGATGGCGTCGACGTCCGGACGGAGGTCGCTCAGGACATCCCACGAACCCGATGTCGATCGCGAGCGGCTTGGGGTACGGCCGGATGCATCAGGTCGGACCGGATCGATCGCCACCGCCTCGTCCGTCACGTAGCGGAGCCCTCGCTGGAGCAGCCCGGCAGACGAGCGTGGTCTTCCCCGACCCCATCGGCGCCGGGAACACGACCGCGCGACCGCCGCTGCTCGACCGCGGAGGCATGGAACAGGAGGAGGTCCTTGGTCTCCTCGATCACGTTGCGGTTCACGTCCCAGAGCAGGTGCCGGAGTACGGTGCTGGCGGAACTCGTGGTGCTCACCTGCTCGTCCACCCCGATACAGCTCATACAGCGCGTCCGGTGAGTGCTCCCGATCGATGAACGAGTAGATGTGTCTCGGCTCGCCGCGAACCTCGAATGCGCGCATCAGCTCGCCGAGATAGCGTCCGACCGTCCCGTTCGGATGCTCGGACCGCGAAGTCGAACCCCAGCGCTTGGAGGCGAGGGCCGCGATACGCCCACATCATCTCGTCGAGCACGCGGAGGTTGTCGTCCGGATCTCGATCGATGCTCGGCCACACCGAGGCGGCCGTCGGGCCGGCGGATACGACTGGCTCCATCAACCGACGGAGCTTTGCTGCTCCTGCTCCAGGAGCTCGTCGAGGAGCCCGCTCCTCGTCACGAAGGCAGCCGCTTCCAACCTCGAATGCACTCCGAGCTTCCCGAGCACGTTCTGCACATGCGTCCTGGCGGTCTGCGGGCTGATGACGAGAGCTTGGGCGATCCCGTCGTTGTCGGCGCCTCGCGCGAGGAGCCGAAGGACTTCCTGCTCTCGACGGGTGAGCCGGGACAACCTGCGATGCGCTTCGTCCTGCTCCCTCCTGCGCCGGATCAGCCTCGGCGAGGAGCCCACCCATCATCCGAGGCGGGATGAGGATCTCGCCGCGGAACAGGGCGCGCGCGGCGTCGATCAGCTCGGAGAGCGGGGATCCCTTGCTGAGGAAGCCGTTGGCTCCCGCCTCGAGCGCGTCGACGAGGACGCGATCGTCCTCTTCCCCGCACAGGATCAGGACACGGCTCGCCGGTACCCGATCCCTGATCAGCCCCGTGGCCCGGATCCCGTCGCAGTTGGGAGTGCACGCATCGAGGAGCACGACGTCCGGCTGGGAGCGCTCCGCCTCCGCGACGGCCTGGAGGCCGTCTCGCGCTTCCGCGACGACGTCCAGATCGGGCTCTGCCTCGAGAACGGACCTGACGGCCTCCCGGAACAGCGACTGCTCATCGGCAAGGAGGATCCGGATGCGTCGATCCTCTCGTGCGACATCAGCGGCCACGTGGGTCCTCTCCGGGCATCCGGGGATCAACGTCCAACGTAGCCTGCTCGCCCACGCGTTTCACCCGCCCGATGACGTAGTCAACCTACGCCGAACGCATCAGTTCGTCCCGGCCGTCGACCGAGGGCCGCCGACGTCCACCACCCCGTGACGCACGGCGAAGGCCACCGCCTCGAGGCGGGAATGGACCTGGAGCTTCGACAGGATGTTCTGCACGTGGGTACGGACCGTGTTGGGCGCGATACCGAGCGCATCCGCGATGGTCTGGCTCGTCGCTCCTCGGCTGAGCAGGGCGAGCACCTCGCGCTCTCTCGCGGTGAGCTGCTCCGCGACGAGCGGTCGTCTGCCGGGTCGCGGAGGATCCGTCCGCTCCGCCCCTCTCCTCGGGAAGACCACCTCACCCTCGAGGACGGCTCGTACCGAGTTCACGAACTGGCGGCAGATTCGTGGACTTCGTCAGGAAGCCGTGGAAGCCGGCCCTGGCCGCCTCCCTGCACCATCCGATCGTCCTCGAGGGCCGTCACGGCGATGACGACCGTGCTCGGCCATTCCTCCAGGATCTCGGAACCGACGACCAGCCCGCTGCGATCGGGCAGCCCGATGTCGATCAGGACGGCGTCGGGGAGATCGTGACGGACGGCCTCCAGCGCCTCCGAGCCGTTGGTCGCGATACCCACGACATCGATGCCCTGGCGTTGCAGCGCCGGGCTGATGGCATCCGCGAACAGCTTGTGGTCGTCGACGATCAGGATGCGGATAGCTGCCACCCCTCTGCCGGCATCTCGAGCACGAAGCTCGCCCCCGACTTGGATGGGCGCAGGGCGATCGAGCCGCCGTGGGCCTCGAGCACCCGTCGTGCGATGAACAGACCCGAGCCCCGAACCCATCCGGGTCCCGCTGCCGGCGCGGCCTCTCGCTGAACGGCTCGAAGATGCGATCTCGCTCGTCGGCGGGGACGCCTGCACCCCGGTCGCGAACGACTACTCGCGCCGATCCGTTCTCGAGGGCCACGCGCACGTTCACCGACGACCCGCCGGCGAGTACGCGAGCGCGTTCCGCACGATGTTGGCGATCGCGCTCCTGAGCTGTTGGGGGTCGGCGCGGACGAACAAGCGGTCCGGCGCGTCGATGAGCACGCGGTCCGAAGCTCCCCCGAGGCTCGACGAGGCAACCGCCTCTCGAGTCATCTCCACGAGATCGGCATGCCGGCGTTTCACCATCTCGGCGCCGGTCGACAAACGAAGGAGAGGCTCGATGAGCTCGGAGAGCTGTCCGAGCTCTTCCGTCGTGCGGCGCAGGAGCTCACGACCCTCCTCGCCGCTCGTGCTCTCCGTCGACCAGCTCGAGCGCCGCCCGAGCACCCAGGAGTGGGCCCCTCAGCTCGTGGGCCGTCCAGGCGATGCCGAGCTCACTCGATCGATCACGCGATCGTCGGGCGCCGCCGAGCTCATGCGCGGCAACACGGCGCCGGAGGAGCGAGGCGACCCCTTCCGCGAAGTCGCTCGTGCCCGTCCGGCACATCCCCGAGCAGGAGGACGGCAGGACCCACCTGAAGGGCTTCCACCGCGCGACTACCCGGTGACCTGCCGGAACCGAGCGCGGATCGAAGGAAGCCGCAGCCGTCGCGATCCTGGCCCATCGGGCGTGGTCTGGAGCGAAGCACGCAGCTCGGCGCGTCGTCGCGCACCCACGCCCTCCGATGCCGCCGTGAACCATCCCCAGCCATCCCGGTCCGGGAGCAGGCCCGCGACGGGCACGTTCAGGTGGTCGTGACAGGTCTTCACCGTGAACCGGAGGACCTCGGTCGAGGTGGTGGCCCACACCAGCTCCGACGCGAGCCGGAGCAGCGCGCTCATGCCCGGCGAGGGCGCGTTCGGTCTCGGCTCTGGATCCGCGCACTGTTCAACACGAGCGCCGACTGCCCAACCAACGCGTTGAGCACGTCGACCCGATCCTCGACCACGGTCGAGGATCCGAGCACTTCGACCACGCCCAATGCTTCGCCATCGTGCGTGATCGGGAAGATCCCGAGCGAGACACCGACCGTCCCCTGGATCGGAAAGCTGACGGGTTGTTGCGTTCGGAAGGCGGTCCGGCGCCTGCTCGACCGCAGACGGCCCGAGCCATCGTCGGGACCTTCGCTGACGATCACGCGGAGCCGTCCAGCTGCATCGGGCACGGCCACCCGCACGGTGGCGGAGGCACCTCCCGCGGCCGCCCGGATCCAGCGCGCACACGACGTGGCGGCAAGGACGACTTCAAACCGTTGCGGCGCAAGGCTGGATGTGCGCAAACGAACCTGCCTCCGTGCTCATCGTGCGGACCAGACCTGCGCCTGTTCTTCCCCGGTGGAACGAGACACCGAGTCTGGAACACGCTCTGTGTTCCTGTCAATGGCTTACGTGGAATTCCCTACAGAAGTACCCGCGAGTGTCCCCCGATAGTCGTATAACGTTCGCTTCGATCGCCGCCATCGCGTACGGGACCTACGCCGCTTGGGGTATTCCGTTGGGCATGCGGCGGATGCCAAGATGGCGCGCCGCCCCCACGGCGATGGAGCGAGCCACTTCGAGCAAGGTCGGTGATGGTTCCGCGCGAAGAACATCCTCGTCGAGACTGGGCGCGCACTTGCGAGGGGCTCGACTGGCCCGAGGCATGACGCTTCGAGACGTGGGCACGAGATCGAACGGACTGTTCAAACCGACGGCCGTGGCCGGGTACGAGAGGGCGGAGCGGGGCATCTCGCTCGAGCGGTTCTGCGAGCTGGCGGAGCTCTACGGGATGGGCCCGAGCGTCTCCTCCTGCAGATCCTGTGGCGCATGGCCGGAGGGCCCGGATCCGAGCATCGACCGCGCGAAGGTGCCGGAGCTGCCGGTCGAGGAGGCAGATGTGGTCGGAGACTTCATTCAGAAGGTCCGCGACCTACGCGGTGACTCCGACGACGAGGTGATCACGGTTCGGATCCAAGACCTGGAGGTGCTCGCCACCGTGAGCGGCCATCAGCTCGGCGAATTCCTGGACCACTCGGACCGGCGCTCGCGAGGAAGTCTGCTCGAGTCGTAGCGCGGGGACGTCCGCTCAGTCGGCGATCGATGCCTGGAACGCGATGCGAGGATGTTCGACGGTGCCGGTCGAGCGGAGCACGTCGGCGACGTGACCTCCCGCGGGAACACCACCGTGAGCAGACGCCCCCGAGCCCAGAGTTCCTCGGCAAGGGTGCGGATCGTCCAGCACCCCCCGGGAGTGAGGACGTCCAGGTTGCACAGGTCGAGCGTCACGCTGCCGCCTCCGTCGGCGCCGCCTGCCTTCGAGCAGCGGCGCGAGATCGGACTCCCGAAGGGTTCCGCGGACCACGAGCCACTGCATGCGGTCTCGAAGGGATCTGCCGAACCGAGCGGTTCGACGGCGGCCATGGCTCAATGGTGACCTCGACCGCGAGGGCCCACCAAGTGGGGAAAACCCCCAGCCCCGAGCACGGTGCTACCGCCGGGCCTACCCCCTGATGAACGAGACCGTCTCAGCGAGCCCGTCCTCGAGGTGCGTCCACGGCTTCCACCCGAGGACGTCCGCCGCGAGGGCGATATCCAAAGAGCTGCGACGAAGATCGCCGAGGCGAGCCGGCCCATGGCCGGGCCCTCCCTCGAACCCGGTGATGTCCGACAGCATCCGATACAAGCCGTTCACCGAGGTCTCCATGGCCGTTCCGACATTGACGACCCTCCCACTGCCTCGGTCGGAAGCAAGCGCGAAGGCGTGCACGACATCGTCCACGAAGACGTAGTCGCGTGTCTGGTTGCCGTCCCCGAAGATCGTCGGCGCCTCTCCCACGAGCATCTTCGAGGAGAAGATCGCGACGACGCCCGCCTCCCCGTCGGGGTCCTGGCGGGGGCCGAACACGTTGGCGAGCGCGAGCGCGGTCCAGTCGAGCCCGTGATAGCGCTCGTAGTACGACAGGTAGTCGATCACGACCTTCTTGCTGATGCCGTACGGCGATTCGGGTCTCGAACCGGAGCGAGCCGTCTCCTTGACCGGAAGCTTCCTCGGCTCCCCGTAGAGGGTCCCGCCGGATGCGGCGTAGACCACCTTTCGGACGCCGGTCAAGCGGGAACACTCGAGCACGTTCAACGATCCCATCGTGTTGACGGATGCGTCGAAGACCGGGTCGTCCATCGACCTCGACACCGCGGCCTGGGCGGCTACATGCATCACCACCTCTGGGCTGTGACGCTCGAACAGCGACCGGAGACCGTCGGCCCGGACGTCCATGTTGAAGAAGGTGAACTCGTTGCCGTATCCGCGCGCTTCGCTGAGGTTGGCGATCCGCCCGGTCGACAGGTCGTCGACCGCGACGACACGGTGTCCCTCGGCCAGCAGGCGATCGCACAGGTGCGAACCGATGAACCCGGCGCCCCCCGTGACGAGGAACGGTAGTCACGCGAGCTCCAGCGAGGGGTCGGCGCCCACGCCGAGGGACGTCCGTTCGCCCCGCAGCAGCCGCCAGGTCCCGGCGACCGCGATCATCGCGCCGTTGTCCGTGCACAGGTCCATCGACGGGAACAGCACGCGGAGCCCCGCCTCCGCGCCCGCCTTCTCCATCCGTTCGCGCAACCGGGAGTTGGCCACGACGCCACCGCCGAGCAGGACCGTCTCGACCCGGCGGTCCCGGGCGGCGTCGATCGTCTTCGCCACCTGCACGTCGACGATGGCCTCCTGGAACGAGGCCGCGAGGTCGGCGGGGTCGACGTCGCGTCCGGCCTCGCGCTCGGCCTTGACGTGCCGGAGCACGGCCGTCTTCAGACCGGACAGCGAGAAGTCGAAGTCGCCCGAATCGGCCATCGCGCGCGGGAAGCGGATCGCGTTCGGATCGCCGTCCCGCGCGAGCCGGTCGAGCGCGGGCCCTCCCGGGAAGCCGAGCCCGAGGAACCGAGCGATCTTGTCGAACGCCTCCCCCGCGGCGTCGTCGACGGTCTGCCCGAGGAGCTCGTAGCGATGGGGCTCGGGCATGTGCACGAGCATCGTGTGTCCGCCGGACACGACCAGGCACACCGCGGGGGTGATCTCGGGCCCGTGCTCGACGGCGTTCGCGAGGATGTGGCCCTCGAGGTGGTTCACGCCGATCAGGGGCGCCTTCGTCGCGAGCGCGATCGACTTGGCCGCGGCCATCCCGACCAGCAGCGCGCCGACCAGGCCCGGGCCCACCGTCACGGCGACGCCGTCGAGGTCGCGGAACCCGCACCCCGCGGTCTCGAGCGCGGCGTCGATCAGCGGGGTGAGCGCCTCGACGTGCGCGCGGCTCGCGAGCTCGGGCACCACGCCGCCGAAGCGCTCGTGCACGTCGACCTGGCTGGCGATGAGGTTCGCGAGCACGGTCTCCCGGTCGACGACCGCGACCGCCGTCTCGTCGCACGACGTCTCGATGCCCAGCACCTTCACGGCGAGACCCTGTCGGAGCGGGCTTCGTGTTCCTCGTCGGCGAGGCGTCACGCGACCTCGGGCCGCAGGCCGTCGGGGAGCTCGTCGAGCAGCCGGCGCAGACGCGTTCGGGACTCGGCGTCGCGGATCCCGTCCAGCCACATGATCAGCGCATCCTCGCCGATCTCCTGGTAGTAGTTCTTCCGGATCCCGACCGGGCGGAAGCCGAACCGCGCGTACAGGCGCTGCGCCCCCCAGTTGGTCACGCGGACCTCGAGGGACACGGCCTCGGCGCCCATGTCGTACGCGGCCAGCACCAGGTCGTGCAGGAGGCGCGTGCCGATCTTCTCGCGCTGGCGTTCGGGATCGACGGCGACGTTGGTCACGTGGGCCTCCTCGCCGTAGCAGATCAGCCCGCCGTAGCCGACGACCTCCCGGTCCAGGCGCGCGACGAGGTAGCACCGGTTCCGCGACTCGGACATCTCCGAGAGGAACAGGTTGGGGCTCCACGGCCGGGGGTAGACCTGGCGTTCGATCGCCATGACGCCACGGAGGTGGCGCCGGCGCATCCGGGTCACCTCAAGCCGAGGCGCCTCTGGCTCGCTGATCCCAAGTGATCTCCGCATCCGTCTTCCTCAGGTACATCGGTACCAGGTCCGCCGGCCTGCCGGCCTGTTCGCGGATGAACCTCGGAGCCGCCAGGCTGACGAGCGCCGAGGCCCACGGGTGCGCGAACGAGGCCGGGGCCAGCTCCACGCGGGCGTCCACCTGCTCGAACTCCTTCCGGTACAGGATGGCACCGTTGCCGACGAGCAGCATCTCATCCCGCTCGATCTCGAGCTCGGCCGCCAGCGCGCCGGGCGAGGCCACCCGGTAGTCACCATCGCGCATCACGCCGCCCGGGACCGGACGGTACAGGCCGTAGAAGACCTCCCGCCGGCGGGCATCGATCACGGCGACGATCCTGCGGCTCGTGTGCTGGACGCCGAACGCGAGCACATCGAGCGAGCCGATCCCGACGATCGGAACCCCCAGCACCTGCGCGAGCGCCTTGGCGGTCTCGACCCCGACGCGGAGCCCCGTGTACAGGCCGGGCCCCAGACCGACGGCGACGCCCCCGAGGTGTGGGAGCTCGACGCCGGTCCACTCGAGGAGACGCTCGATCGCGGGCACCACGTCGTCGTGCCGATGGACCCCAGCGAACCGGGCCGTCCCGAGGATCTCCCGTTCGGTGCCGAGCGCGACGGACGTCTGCTCTGTCGAGGTATCGATGCCAAGGACGATCACGACGCTTCCCCCGCCGCCCTCTCGATCCTCCACGGCTCGAGCTGGCGTTCGAGCCGTTCCCAGCGCGGCAGCCACGTCCGGCCTTCGGTCCGCAGGACGATCGCCCGCTCCTCGGCGAGATCCTCGGTCGTGAGCTCGGCCACCAGGTGGCCGCTCGGCAGGAGGGCCTCGACGGCGTCGCCCCATTCGACCAGGAGCACCCCGTCTTCGGCCGACTGGTCGAGCTCGAGGTCGATCACGTCCTGAACGCGTTCGAGGCGGTAGACGTCGGCGTGGACGACCGGCAGCCGCCCCGAGCGGTACTCGCGCACCAGGGTGAAGGTCGGCGACACGACGTTGCCCTCGAACCCCAGACCGCGAACGAGCCCCTGAGCGAACGTGGTCTTGCCCGCCCCCAACTCGCCCGCGAGCGCGATCGCATCACCCGCCGCAAGCAGCGGGGCCATGGCCTCGCCGATCGAACGGGTGTCCTCGGCTGTCGCCGCGCGGAGCTCGAGGTGCATCAGAACAGGCCGAGCTGTTCCTCGGCGGGCTCGGGGCGTTCGGCGAGGGCCGTCCGGATCTCCTGGAAGTCGGCGCGGAGCGCGGTCATCTGGCTCGAGGCCTGGCCGCCGCCGTGCAGGACCGCCGCCGGGTGGAACGTCGGGATCACGGTTCGGCCGTTCCAGGGGAAGCGTTGGCCCCGCACGCGGCTGATCGAGACCTGCCGCCCAAGGATGTACCGGGTCGCCCAGTTCCCGAGCGTCACGACGACTGCTGGGTCGATGATCGCGATCCGCTCGTCGAGCCACGGCTTGCACGCGTCGAGCTCGTCCGGGAGCGGGTCCCGGTTGCCCGGTGGCCGGCACAGGATGACGTTGTTGATGTACACGTCCTGGCGCGGGATCTGGATCTCGCTCAGGAGCTGGTTCAGCAGCTGACCCGCCGCGCCGACGAACGGCTCGCCCTGCTGGTCCTCGTGGAAGCCCGGCGCCTCCCCGATGAACATCAGGTCCGCGTTCGGATCGCCGACGCCGAACACCACCTGCGTCCGCCCCTGCGAGAGCCGGCACTTCGTGCAGCTCGACGCGTCGAGCGCGGCTTCCTCGAGCGTCCTCATCCCGCCTCCCCTCACCGCCGGCGGACACCGCCCAGCGAACCCGCCGCGCGGACGCCTCGCCTGATCGCCTCGGCCACCGCCTGCATCGCCATCGCCTCGAGGTCGCGCTGGGGTGCGCCGACCTGCCCGGTGGCGACCGCGAACACCGTGTCGCCGTCCCACATCGTATGCGCGGGCGTCACGGCGAGCGACAGCCCCTCGTTCCCGGCCTGCGCGAGCAGCTGCGCACGCTCCTTGGACAGCGTCGCGTTCGTGGCGACGACCACCAGGGTCGTGTTGGCGCCGGGCCAGTCCCTGAGGCTCGGCGTCCGGGTTGCGGTTCTCGGCGATCGGTTCGCCGTCCTCCTCGACCACGGCTCCGAGCGCGTTGACCGCGGCGAGTGCCGCGACCACGACCTCGCCCGCCTCGACCGAGGCGCCGCCGACCCCGCCCTTCCAGCACGCGGCCGGGTCGGGGTGCTTGGCGACCGTCGCGCCCGTGCCGGCTCCGACGCTGCCCTCCTCGACGTCGCCGTCGACCGCCGCCTCGCAGGCCGCGTACCCCGCCGCCTCGTCGGGCCGAGCCGTGGACTCGCCGATCGCGAGATCGAACAGGACGGCCGCCGGCACGATCGGGACGCGCGCCACCCCCGCGTCGAACCCCACCTCCCGTTCCTCCAGCCAGCGCGCGACCCCGCCCGCCGCGGCCAGGCCGAACGCGCTCCCGCCGGTGAGGAGCACGGCGTGGATCTCGTCGACGGAGGTCCCGGGCCTGATGGCGTCGGTCTCTCGCGTCCCGGGCGCGCCGCCCTTGACGTCCACCGAGCCGGTGGTGCGGGGCGGGCACAGCACCACCGTGCACCCCGTGATCCCGGTGAGGTCGGTCACGTGACCCACGCGGATCCCCGGCACACGTGTGATCACGACGGCACCCCGTCGGCGCGCTCATGCGCTCTTGCGCCTGCTCCGACGCGGTCGGAGCACCTCGGCGGCGAACGACGCCAGCCGCCGGTTGAACTCCTCGTGCGCTTCCATCATCGAGAAGTGCCCGGCGCCCTGGATCACCTCGAGACGGCCCCTGGGGAGCTCGCCGGCGAGCGCGACGGCCGATGAGGGCGGCGTCATCCGGTCCTGATCGCCCACCAGCACCATCGCCGGCACGGCGATGTGCTGGACGCGTGGCGGAGATCGAGCTCCATCAGTCCCGCGAGCCCGTCGGTCCACACCTCGGACGGCGCCTTCGCGGCGAGACCGACCACGTACCGGACCAGGTGAGGCGAGGCGTCGGGCCCGAACTGCGTCGCCCGGGCGATCAGCTGCGCCACGTCGGCCGGGCTCGACAGCACGTACCGCCGGAGCCGGTTCACGCGACCCGCGGCCTGCCGGAGCGAACCGAGCCGCGGCCGCAGGAGCTCGGTCACCGAACCGAACGCCCCCCGGATCAGATCGCTCGCGGCCGACCCCGACGAACACCACGCCGGCCACGGGGTTCCCGAACAGCTCCGGGCTGGGTCTCGGCCATCGCGAGGATCGACATCGCGCCCATGCTGTGCCCGACCAGGAGCACCGGCTTGTCCCCGACCGCTCGAAGGACGGCCGCGAGGTCGTGGCCGAACGCGAGCGGCGACAGGTCGCCGCCGGCGGCCCGGGCGCTCCCGCCGTGCGAGCGGAAGTCGAACAACACGCACCGGTACCGATCGGACAGGCCCGTCCATTGGTAGTGCCAGGTCGTCATGTCGAGGCTGAACCCGTGGACGAACACGATCGTCGGCCCGGAGGGGTCGCCCGCGGCGCGGACGGCGAGCTCGGTCCCGTCGAACGATCGCACCGGTCCCAGGTCCTCGGGTGGCAGCTCGGACAGGTGTTCGTCGGCCTCCGGGTCGGGCCGGCGTCGCGAGTTCAACACCGTGCGTCCGATCACGCCGCCCGCGACCGCGCCGGCGGCGATACCGGCGGTGACCAGGGCGGTGCGCTTGCGGCTCATCGCGGTCGCCCCTCCTCGCTCACGTACTCGCGCGGGACGCGTTCGCCGATCCCGGTCGTGATCTGTCGCGCGATCGTGCCGGCGCGCTCGGCGAGCTCCTCGACCGGGATGCGTTCGTCGCCCTGGGCACCGATCAGCACGACCTCGTCGCCCGGAGCCACGGACGCGTCCCCGCAGTCCACGAGGATCTGGTCCATCGTGATCGTCCCGGCGACCGGATGTCGCCGGCCCCCGATCAGGACGTCGGCCTTCCCCTCGAGCTGCGCTGCGGGTAACCCGTCGTCGTACCCGACCGCCACCGTCGCGATCGTCGCGTCCCGCTCGAGCGCGTACCTGCCGCCGTAGGAGACGCGTTCGCCGGCGGGGAGGCGCTTCACCATCGTCACCGCCGAGCGCCAGGACAGCGCGGGCCGCAGGCCGAACGGTTCGGCGAGCCCGCCGCCCGGGTCGACCCCGTACACGGCCGCGCCCGGGCGCACCAGGTCGAGATGGGTCTGCGGGAACCGGATCGTCGCGCCGCTGTTCGCGGCGTGCAGGACCCCGGGCGCGATGCCGCCGCCTCCGCGAGCGCCTCCGCGGTCGCCCGGAACCGCGCCAGCTGCTCGAGCGTCCCGGCTTCGTCCCGCTCCGAGTCCGCGAAGTGCGTCCACAGGCCCTCGAGCTCGAGCCCCGCCTCGAGGATGCGCGCGCGCGAACGCGGGGGCTTCCTCCGGCGGCCACACGCCGACGCGATGCATCCCCGTGTCGACCTTCAGGTGGACGCCGACCGGCCGCCCGAGCGCCCGAGCCGCTTCGGCCACGCCCGCGAGGCCCTCGTCCGTGTACACGGTCGGGGTCAGACCGGCGTTCGAGCGCCTCCTTCTCCGAGCCGGGCGGGAACTCGGCCAGGACCAGGATCGGCGCGTCGATCCCGCGCTCGCGCAGCCCGAGCCCCTCCTCGACGAGCGCGACGCCGAGCCTCGACGCGCCGGCGTCGAGCGCCGCCTCCGCGACTCTGCGTCGCCGTGCCCGTATCCGTCGGCCTTGACGACGGCCATCAGCTCGGCCCCGGCGGGTCGGAGCAGCCGGACGTTGTGCCGCGACCGCGTCGAGGTCGATCTCGACGAACGTGGGACGGTACCGCGTCACCCGCCGACGACCTCCCGCATCGCCCGCGGGACACGTTCGAGCACGTCGGAGGCGGTGGTCCCGACCCCTCGCTCCTGCCCGGCGAGCCCGCCCGCGACGCCGTGCACGAACGCGGCCGCCGAACCGGCGTCGAGCGGCGAGCAGCCCCGCGCGAGGAGCGCGGCGATCATCCCGGTCAGCACGTCGCCCGTGCCGCCGGTCGCGAGGACGGGACCGCCGGTCGGGTTGATCCGGACCGTTCCGTCGGGCGCGGCGATCAGCGTTCGGCTTCCCTTCAGGAGCACCGTCGGCCGAGGTCCGCGCCGCGAGCTCCCGGACGTGACGGACGCGATCGGCCGCCACGTCGCCGGTCGAGACCCCCGCGACGCGCGCGAACTCGCCGGCGTGCGGCGTGAGGATCAGGTCGGCCTTGCGATCGGCCAGGTCTTCGGCGCGCCCGGCGAACGCGTTCAGGCCGTCGGCGTCCAGGACGACCGGCACCTCGCTCGAACGGACCAGCTGCGCGGATCCACCCCGCCGTGCGCTCGTCGGTCGTCATGCCGGGCCCGACGGCGAGGGATCCCGCCTGACCGAGCACCTCGTCGAGGCGAGCGGAGCCGCCCGCGGCGGTCCCCGCGTCCGTCTCGGGGAGCGCGACGAACACGGCCTCCCGGACCGCGCCCTGCGTCACCGGCAGGATGCTCTCGGGGACCGCCACCGCGACGAGGCCCGCGCCCGCCCGGTACGCGGCGGCACCCGCGAGCGCGACCGCCCCGGTCATGAGCCTCGAGCCGCCGACGACGACCGCGTAGCCCGCCGAACGCTTGTGCGTGTCGGGCTCCCGGAGCGGCAGCATCGCCGCGACGTCCTCGGCCTCGACGAGCACCAGATCGCTCCGGATCAGGTCCACGGGGAACCCGATCGGCTCGACCTCGACCACGCCGGCATGCGTCGCCCCGGGCAGCAGGACGAGCCCCGGCTTCGGCGCACCGAACGTGACCGTGAGGTCGGCCCGGACGGCGGGACCCTCCACCGCTCCGGTCTCGCCGTTCACGCCGGAGGGGATGTCGACGGCGACGAGCGGGACCGAGGAGCCGGCGAGCGCCTCGATCGCCTCGGCGTAGGGTCCCGCGGGCGTCCCGCGGAAGCCCGTCCCGAAGATCGCGTCGATCGCGACGTCGGCGCGCTCGAGTTCGCGAACCGAGCGGCGGCCGCGAACGCACGGACTCCGCACCGTCGGTGGGTCACGAGACGCGCGAGGTTGGCAGCCGCCGGCGCCGGCGAGCGCCGGTCCTCCAGGAGCACCACGGTCGTGCGGACGCCCGCGCGATCCAGGTACCGAGCAGCGACCAGCCCGTCGCCTCCGTTGTTGCCCCTGCCGCAGACGACCACCGCGCGACGTCCGTAGGCGCCGCCGATGAGCCGGACGGCCGCGTCGGCGACCTCGCGGCCGGCGGCCTCCATCAGCGCGTCCGCGGCGATCCCGCGCCGCTGGGACGCCCGATCCAGCTCCGCTGCCTCCGACGGGCGTCAGGACGGCTCACCGACGCCTCCACCTCATCCCGAGACCGCCACCGCGAACGCCACCGCGCTCGATCTCTCGTGCGTGAACGTGATCAGCACCTCGAGAGACCCCGAGCCGGTCGGCCCGGGCCTTCGCGTTGCCCTCGAGGCGGATCGAGGGGGCGCCCGTGGGCGCCCGGGTCACCGAGATGTCCTGCCATCGTCGCCCGCGGTAGCCGCCGAGCGCCTTGATCACGGCCTCGCGCGCCGCGAAGCGCCCCGCGTACGACTCGGCCGGGACGGCCCTGGAGTCGCAGTAGGCGCGCTCCTCCGCCGTGAAGACCCGCTCGCGCATCGCGGGTGTCGCGCGAGGGCGCGCTCCATCCGCCCGATCTCGCAGATGTCGACCCCGAGGCCGAGGATCTCCACAACGCTAGGGTAGTCTCCGAGCGGGCCTAAGCTCGATGATGAGCCGCTCGGCTACTCGACCGTGACGCTCTTGGCGAGGTTCCGCGGCTGGTCGACGTCGCACCCGCGAAGCTTGGCGACGTGGTACGCGAGCAGCTGCAGGGGCGGCGTCACCACGACGGGCGCGAACAGCTCGGGCACCCGGGGAACGAACAGCACGTGGTCGGCGTGCTCGAGGATCTCCACGTCGCCCTCGCTCGCCACCGCGATGACGCGAGCGCCTCGCGCGCGGACCTCCTGGATGTTCGACAGGACCTTCGGGTACACGTGGCACTCGGTCGCGACGCGACGACCGGGACGCCGTCCTCGACGAGCGCGATCGGGCCGTGCTTCAGCTCGCCGGCGGGGTAACCCTCGGCGTGGACGTACGAGAGCTCCTTGAGCTTCAGCGCGCCCTCGAGCGCGGCCGGATAGCCGGTGTGCCGTCCGATGAACAGCACGTCGCGGGCATCGCGGATCTCCTCGGCGATCCCGCGGATCTGCTCCGACAGCGCGAGCGTCCGCCGGACCTGGCCGGGGAGCTCACGCATCTTGTTCACGATGTCGCCGATCTCGACGGGGAACATCGCCCCGCGGATCTGCGCCAGGTACAGCGCGACCAGGTGCAGCGCCGCCATCTGCGTGGCGAAGGTCTTCGTCGCCGCGACGCAGATCTCCGGACCCGCGTGCGTGTACATCACCGCGTCCGCCTCGCGGGCGAGCGACGAGCCGATCGTGTTCGTCACGGCGATCACCTTCGAGCCCTGCCGTGACGCGTGCCGGGCCGCCTCGAGGGTGTCGATCGTCTCGCCCGATTGGCTACACGGCCAGCGTGAGCGTATCCGGTCCGAGGACCGGGTCCCGGTATCGGAACTCCGACGCGATGTCGATCTCGACCGGCACCCGCGTCCAGTGCTCGATCGCGTACTTGGCGACCAGACCCGAGTGGAACGCCGTGCCGCACGCAACCACGAACACCTTGTTCACCTCGCGCAGGACATCGGTGTCGATATGCAGCTCGTCGAGCGCCAGCAGGCCATGTTCGGTCACGCGACCGACGAGGGTGTCTCGCATGGCGGTGGGCTGCTCGTGGATCTCCTTCATCATGAAGTCGGCGAACCCGCCCTTCTGGGCGCGCGCCACGTCCCACTCCACCTCGAACGGCTCGGCGTCGACGTCGTGCCCCTCGAGATCGGTGACGCGGACGCCGTCGGCCCGAACCTCCACCACCTGCTTCTCGTCGATCGGCAGCACGGTGCGGGTCTTCTGGAGCACCGCAGGGATGTCGGAGGCGAGGATGTTCTCGCCCGTCGCCGAGCCCGACGATGAGCGGCGAGGAGACGCGGACGCCGACGATCACGTCGGGCTCATCCACCGCGAGGACGACGAGCGCGTACGCGCCCTCGAGCTCGAGGACGGTGGCCCGCACACGGTCCGCCAGGCACCCCTGCTTCTCCTCGATCAGGTGCGCCACGACCTCGGTGTCGGTGTCGGAGTCGAGGACGTGGCCGCGCTTCTCGAGCCCGGACCGCAGTCGGTGAAGTTCTCGATGATCCCGTTGTGGATCACGGCGATCTGCCCCGGCAGTCCGTGTGCGGGTGCGCGTTCCGATCGGTCGGCGCGCCGTGGGTGGCCCAGCGCGTGTGGCCCATCCCGACCGAGCCCGGGACGGCGCCCACGACCTCGAGCGCCGCGTCGAGCTCGGACAGCTTGCCCGCTCGCTTCACGACGGAGAGACCGCCGTCGATCATCGCCACGCCCGCCGAGTCGTAGCCCCGGTATTCGAGGCGTCGGAGTCCCTCGAGGACGACGGGAAGCGCCTGGTCAGGGCCTACGTAGCCGACGATGCCGCACATGGGTCCCCGAGCGTAGCAGCCCGCCGTCGGGGAGGCGCTACGGCCGTTCGGTACCCAGATCGGTCAGGCGAGCACGGACGCGATGAGTTCGGCGACCGCGTCCGCGTGGGTATGGGCGAGCTCCTCGCTCTCGGCTTCGACCATCACCCGGACGAGCGGCTCCGTGCCGGAAGCGCGGACCAGCACGCGGCCCGTGCCGTTGAGGGCGGACTCGCTCGCCCTGACCGCGTCCCAGACCTCGCGCGCGTCGGCCAGCCGCTCCTTGTGCTCGACCTCGACGTTCACGAGCACCTGGGGGAACCGACGCATCGCGGCGGCGAGCTCACCGACTGGGATGCCGCGGCGAGCAGCGAGCGACAGGAACCTCGCGGCCGTGATCAGCCCGTCACCTGTGGTCGCCTGGTCTCGGAAGATCACGTGTCCCGACTGCTCGCCTCCGAGCGCCACGTCGTGCTCGAGCATCTGCTCGAGCACGAATCGGTCGCCGACCGGGGCCGAGATCACGCTGATGCCATGATCCTGCATCGACCGGTGGAACCCTAGGTTCGACATCACGGTCGCGACGACCGCGTCGCCGGTGAGCGCCCCGTCCCCTTTCATCGAGATCGCGCACGCCGCCAATACCTGGTCGCCGTCGATCACGTTGCCGGCGGCATCGGCGAACAGGGCGCGGTCGGCGTCGCCGTCGTGTGCGACCCCTGCCTGAGCGCCGTGGGCGACGACCGCCTCCGCGACCACCTCGGGGTAGAGCGCGCCGCAGTCGACGTTGATATTCGAACCGTTCGGCGCGGCGTGGATCGCGATCACCTCGGCCCCGAGACGTTCCAGCACCCCGGGCGCGAACGCGGACGCCGCGCCGTTCGCGCAGTCGACGACGATGCGCATGCCGTCGAGTCGAGCCTCGGCCGCCGCGACCACATGGTCGGCGTAGCTCGATCCGTCGGTCGGCAGGGGGAGCTCGCGCCCGGCCTGACGACCCCGGTCGTCTCCGAGGCCGATCTCCGCCTCGATCTCGTCCTCGAGGCGATCCGACAGCTTGAACCCTCGGAACCCGAAGAACTTGATCCCATTGTCCTCGGGCGGGTTGTGGGAGGCGGAGATCACCACGCCGGATTCGACCTCGAGCTCGGTCGTGAGGAACGCGACGCCCGGAGTGGGGACGACCCCGGCGCGGATCGCGTTTCCCCCGCCGCTGACGATGCCTTCCACGAGCGCGTCCTCCAGGATCGGACCCGACGCGCGGGTGTCGCGACCGATCACGAACGTCGGCGCCACGTCTGCGTCGCGCGCCAGCACGGTGACCGCGGCACGCCCGAGCGAACGCGCGAGATCGGTCGTGAGGTCGCGTCCGAACACGCCTCGAACGCCATCCGTGCCGAAGAGCCGCCCCATCGCGCGCGAAGGCTACCCGAAACCCTGCGGAGCTAGTCCTCGGGCGCGAGCTCCCGGAGCAGGTCCACGACGCGGCGTTCGATGTCGTCGCGGATCGGCCTGATCTTGGCGAGCGGTTCGCCCGCCGGGTCTGGGAGGTCCCAGTCCAGGTAGCGGGTCCCCGGGACCACCGGGCACGCGTCCCCGCACCCCATCGTGATCACGACGTCGGCGTCACGGACGTCGTCGTCGCTGAGGCCCCTGGGTCGCGCCGACGCGACGTCGATCCCGCGCTCGGCCATCGCCGCGACCACGTTCGGAGCGATCTCGTCGGACGGCGCGGTCCCTGCGGACCGAACCCGGACCCGCCCGCCGGCGTGATGTTCGAGCAGCGCGGCCGCCATCTGGCTCCGCCCGGCGTTGTGCACGCAGACGAACAGGACCTCGGGGACCTCGTTCGGCCCGGGCTGCGCCGTCATCCGTCTCGGACGGGTCGGCGGGCACGGACGATCGCCGAGACCATCCCGTCGGCGACCTCGTGCGTCGGCTCGATCTCGATCGCGTCGAACCCGGCGTGCTCGAGACCCGACCGGTACTCGCCGAACGAGAGCGCGCCGGCGATGCACCCCACGAGGCTGCCGCGCTCGGTCCGATCCGTCGGCGACAGGTCGTCCGACGCGACGACGTCGCTGATCCCGATCCGTCCGCCCGGACGCAGCACTCGCCGCATCTCCTCGAACACCTTGGGCTTGTCGGCGGACAGGTTGATCACGCAGTTCGAGATGATCACGTCGACGCTCGCGTCGGGCAGCGGCACGTCCTCGATGTAGCCCCTGAGGAACTCGACGTTCTCGGCGCCCGCGTCCGCGGCGTTGCGCCGGGCCAGGTCGAGCATCTCGTCGATCATGTCGAGGCCGAACACGCGACCCGTCGACCCCACGCGCCGGGCCGACAGGAGCACGTCGATCCCACCGCCCGAACCCAGGTCGAGCACGGTCTCGCCCTCCCGAAGCTCGGCGACCGCGGTGGGGTTCCCGCACCCGAGGCTGGCCAAGACCGCGGCGTCGGGGAGCTCGGCGCGCTCGGCAGCCTCGTAGAGCTCGGCACCCCAGACCTGATCCTTCGTGCCGCAGCATCCCGTGTCGCAGCAGCCCTCACCGCCCTCCCGAACGTCGATCGCCACCACCCGGTAGTGCTCGCGGACCTCTTCCCGAACCTCGCTCATGCGATCGCTCCTTCCAGCTCGAAGATCTTCCCCAGGCGCGGCAGCACCTCGCGGTTCACGGCGTAGAACGCCCACACCCCACGCTGCTCGCGTTCGAGCAGGCCGGCCTGCACGAGCTTCTTCAGGTGGAAGCTCACGGTCGGCTGCGACAGGCCGAGCTCGGGGGTGAGGTCGCACACGCACACCGGCTCGTCGGCGTTCGCCAACAGGTTCACGATCCGGACGCGCGCGGGGTCCGAGAGCGCCTTGAAGACGGCGGCGGTCGCCTCGGCGTCCTGCTCGGACATCGCGGTCGCCCCCAGCGATGAGCAACACGCCGCGGGCGCGCCGTCGAGCAGCTTCAGCTCACGCATCGCAGGGCCTCCCGATAGAGATCGACGTTCATCGATGCCAGAAGCTAGCCAAGACATCGACGAACGTCAATACCTTGCGGAACGGTCTCGCCTGCGACAATGCGGGCATGCCCGACCTCGTCAAGGTGTTGTCGGTCCCCTCGATCATGGAGGGTGAGATCGTCAAGGCCCGCCTCGAGGGCGAGGGGATCCCCGTGTTGCTCAAGGGCGGCGGATCCGACCCCTACGGGATGGGCGTTGCCTACGTGTTCGTCCCCACCGAGTTCGAGGCGCAGGCGAGGCTGCTGGTCGAAGACGTGAGCGACGAGACCACCTGAGCTCGGCTACGATCCCGCGGCGCGTCGGCCCGGATCAGCGCTTGGAGTACTGCGGGGCCTTGCGGGCCTTCTTGAGGCCGTACTTGCGGCGCTCCTTCTCGCGAGCGTCCCGCGAGAGGTAGCCCTCCTTCTTCAGGACGGCGCGGAGCTCGGGGTCGAGCTCGATCAGGGCGCGCGCGATGCCGAGCCGGAGCGCGCCCGCCTGACCCGAGACGCCGCCGCCCTCGATCCGCGCGATCACGTCGAGGTCCTTGTCGCGTTCGACCAGTCGGAGTGGCGCGGCGACGACCATGCGATGGGCGCGCGTCGTGAAGTACTCGTCGAGCGTGCGCCCGTTGAGCTGGAACGAGCCGGTTCCGGGCACCAGGCGGACCCGGGCGATGGCCTCCTTGCGTCGTCCCGTCGCGGTCTGCACCACGCTACGTCTCCTTCTTCGTCGTGCGCTTGGCCGTCGTCTTCTTGGCCGCCTACTTGGCCGTCGACTTCGCCGTCGAACGCTTGGCGGTCGTGGCCTTCGCGGTGGTGCGCTTGGCCGTGGTCTTCGCCGTCGGGCGCTTGGCCGTGGTCTTCTTGGCCGGCGACGTCGCGGTAGCGCTTGGCGTCGTGGGCTTCGCGGCGGGGGCCTTGGGCTCCGGGCGGGTCTTCGGGGCCGGCTTCTCCGCGTCGCCGCCTCGGGCAGGCCGCTCCACGTCGGGAACTCGCCGAGCGCGAGCGCCTGGGGCATCTGGGCCTCGTGGCGGTGGTCCGCGCCTGCGTACACGCGGAGCTTGCTCGCCATCTGCCGGCCGAGCCGGTTGTGCGGGAGCATGCCCTTGATCGCCTTCTCGACCGCGAAGGCGGGCTTCTTGGCCAGGAGCTGCGAGTACACGGTCTCGGTCAGGCCGCCCGGGTAGCCGGAGTGGTGGTAGGCGATCTTCTTGTTCTCCTTGCCGCCGGAGAGCGTGACCTCCTTGGCGTTGATCACGATCACGTGGTCGCCCGTGTCGGCGTGGGGGGCGAAGATCGGCTTGTGCTTGCCCCGCAGGATCGTGGCGGCCTGCGTCGCGAGACGGCCGAGGATGGCACCGCTGGCGTCGAGGACGTACCAGCGGCGCTCGATGTCACGCGGCTTGGGCGAGTAGGTCTTCATCACATGAAAGATGCCGGCCGGAGCGGCCGACGGCCCATGCTACCTGCGGTTTCGCGCCACCGTCAAAGATCGCCCCTCGGCGACCTCGAAGGTCGCGCTGCCGATCGAGCGGTATCGGTCGACCACGAGGTAGTGCACGACGTACCTGCCCGGGGGCAGCGGCCAGGGGTTGCCCATGACGGTCTCGTCCAGGGTCATCGAGCCCTCGACCGAGGGCGGGACCGCCCCGGCGGCGTGCAGGCCGACGTAGTTCCAGATCAGGTAGGAGTCGACCTTCGGGTCGGACTTCGCCGCCCGGTAGACCCCGATCCAGTCCCAGCGGTTGGCCGGGCCGTCGGTCCAGCTCACGACGATCGGCTCCCCCGACCCGGTAGCTCGGGCGATCGGTCGAGACCTGGATCACGGCGTTCGGATCGCGGATCCAGAGCCCGACGCGCGCGAGCTCGGCCCCGTCGCCCCCGGACAGGACCGCGTCATAGCCCCCCGGTTCGAGCTCCGCCGTGTCGACCTCGAAGCGTGCCCGAGCTCCCCGAGGCGTCCTCGGTGAGGACGGCCGCGCCCGGGTCACCCCCCGACGGCACGATCGCCACGGTGCCGTCGGACCCGGAGGACCGGTACGCGACCGTGAGCGGATCGCCCTGGGTCAGGAGCGCCTCGCTCACCGAGACCATGACGGGCATCGGGACGGGCGTGACGTCGAACGTCGACAGGACCGCGCGGTGGTCCGACGTCCATGGCTGGAACCCGATCTCGACGTCCGGGACCGCCCTCCTCGCCGACGAGCTGGCTATCGAGCGTCTCGATCGGACCCGCCGCGTACACGTAGTCGATCCGGTCGTCGACGATCTCGTGCGTGATCCCGGGATCCGCGACCGGGTCGGGGTGCACCTCGCGGTACGTGTCGTGGAAGCCGAGCCCGAGGATCGCCTCGCTCACCGGCCACGGGACCACCTCCTCGACGTCGGTCCGCGAGGCGGACGGTGGCCTCGGTCCAATCCAGGCTCGAGGGCTCGTTGTGGTCGCCCGTGAAGATCACCGGGTAGCCCTGCGCGATCAGCCCGTCCATCAGCCGGAGCGGTTCGTCCAGCGCCGAGGTGCGCACCTCGTCCTCGGACGCGAGCACGTCCCGGACCGGCTGGCCGTTGCGAAGGAGCTTCGGCCCGTACTTCACGTAGTCCAGGTGGATGTTGAAGAACGCGACGACCTCGCCGGGCCGGACCTCGATCAGCGCGTACCGGCCCTCGGCGCCCGACGGTTCGTGGATCGGGTACTTCGACAGCAGCTGCAGGCTCACGTCGTAGTAGGGGTAGCCGGTGTTCGCGGCGATCTCGGGGAGGCGGTTGTAGGACTCGAGCACGCCGACGACGTCGGCATCGATCGCGTCGATCACGGCGTCGGTCCCCGCGTCCCCGCCGTACTCGACGTTGTCGACGAGCACCTCGAGCCGCATCGGCTCGCGCGCGGAGGATCCGCTGGTCCCCGTGGCACCGGTCGCGCCGGTCGTCGGCCCGTTCTCCTCGCCGTCCGACGTGCACGCGGCGAGCAGGACGAGGAACGCGCCCCCGATCGCGAGGGATCGGAGGCGACGCGCCACCCAGGGTCACGGCTCCCCCGTCCGAGGGATGCCCGCGGCGGCGGGCGACGGCTCGCGCGAGGGGCGTTCGGGGAACGGGGGCCAGGGCGGGATGCCGGGTGGTTCGCGCAGGCCGACCAGGTCGTCGGGTCGGACCGGGATGCGTTGGAGGTCGCGCCCGAGCGCGTTCCGGAGCGCCGAGGCGATCGCCGCCGGCGCCACGACGTTCGAGGGCTCGCCCACGCCCTTGGCGCCGAACGGCGTCCCGGGTTCGGGCTCCTCGACCAGCTCGACCTCGACCTTCGGCATGTCGAGCGTGGTCGGCAGCAGGTAGTCGGTGAACGAGGCGTTCGCGATCCGGCCGTCCTCCAGCTGGATCTCCTCCATCAGCGCGAGGCCGAGGCCCTGCGCCGAGCCCCCTTCGATCTGGCCGATCACGCTCTGCGGGTTGATCGCGAACCCCACGTCCTGCGCCGTCGCGAGCTGCACGACCCGCACGAGGCCGAGCTCCTCGTCCACGTCGACGACGGCGCGTTGCGCACCGAACAGGAACCCTACATGGACGTCGCCCTGGCCGCGTTCGTCGAGCGGGTGGGTCGGGGCGTGCCGCCACACGCGCGTGCACTCGATCGGGGTGGCGAGCAGCTCCTCGACGGGCGCCACGCGCTCCCCGTCCGCCGTCACGAACCCGTCCTCGACGCCGAGCTCCGATGCGACCAGCCTCGCGTCGCGCCGGGCGCGCTCGAACAGGTCCTCGAGCACCGCCTCGCACGCCGCCTTGACCGCGCCGCCCGAGACGACGGTCTGCCGCGAGGCCGAGGTCGAGCCCGCCGAGCCGACCAGGGTGTCCGAGGTGTGCAGGATCACGCGCTCGATCCCGAGCACCGTCCGCGCGATCTGCGCGAGGATCGTGTGGACCCCTTGCCCCACTTCGGCTGCGGCGCAATGGACCTCGGCGACGGGTCCCTCGGGTCCGGCCGAGAGCGTGACGCGCGCCTCCGACGAGTCGTCGAACCCACCGCTGTACGCGTGGTTCTTGTAGCCCACCGCGAACCCCACGCCGCGCCGAACACCCTCGCCGCGCCCGACGTTGCCGGCCACGCCGCCCGGGAGCTCGACCGGATCTCGGGCACCGGTCGGCGCCTCGGACGGCATCGCGATCGCCGCGCAGCGTTCGATCACCTCGCGCACGGGTGCCGCGCCTCGGATCACCTGACCCGTGGGCAGGATCGTCCCGGTCGCGGCCGCGTTGCGCAGCCGGAGCTCGACCGGGTCCATCGAGAGCGCCTGCGGCGAGCTTGTCCATCTGCCCCTCGTGCGCGAAACACACCTGCACCGCGCCGAACCCGCGCATCGCGCCGCACGGGCGGGTTGTTCGTGAAGACGCACGTGCCCTCGATCAGCGCGTTCGGGATCTCGTAGGGACCGGGCGCGAACGTCGTCGCGTTCGAGATCACCGCGATCGACGAGGACGTGTACGCGCCGCCGTCGATCAGGATCCGCGCGCGGACGTTGACGAGGTCGCCGCCGCGCGTCGCGCCGGTCCGCATCCAGATGCGGGAGGGGTGCCGATGGACGTGGCCCACGAACGACTCCGCGCGTCCGTACGCCATCTTGACCGGGCGGCCCGTGTGGAGCGCCAGCATGCACGCGTGGATCTGCATGCTGACGTCCTCGCGCGCGCCGAACGCGCCACCGGTCCCCGCCAGGAACAGCCGGACCTTGTCCTCGGGCAGGTCGAGGCACGGGGCGAGCTGCTTGCGGTCGATGTGGAGCCACTGCGTCGCGACGAACAGGTCGATGCCGCCGTCCTCGGCGGGCACCGCCATCCCCGCCTCGGGCCCGAGCGGCGCCTGGTCCTGCATCCCGGTCTCGTAGTAGCCCTCGACCCAGACCTCGGCCTCCGCGTTCGGGTCGCCGTGCTCGACGCGCACCTCGTGCAGCACGTTGCCGAACGGATGCACCTGCGGGGCGTCGGGTTCGAGCGCCTGCCGCATGTCGACGACGGCGGGCAACGGCTCGTAGTCGACGACGATCTTCTCGGCGGCGCGGCGGGCGAGCTCGGGATGCTCGGCCGCGACGAGGGCGACGGGCTCGCCCACGTACCGGACCACGTCCGCGCGCGAGCACCGGCTGGTCCTTGAACTCCAGCCCGTAGAACCTCGAGCCCGGCACGTCGTCGGCGAGCAGCACCGCGTAGACGCCGGGGCTCGCGACGGCCTCGGCGATCCCGATCGACCGGATCCGCGCGCTCGGGTGCGGGCTGCGGAGCGTGTGGCCCCACAGCATCTCGTCGGCCCACAGGTCGCTGCCGTAGGCGAACTGGCCCTTGACCTTCGGGATGCCGTCGATCCGCGGCACCGAGACACCGACGCCCTCCCGCGTCCGCTCGCCGACCTGGCGGCTCACAGCTCGTCCTCCCGGATCCGCATCCGGTCCGACGCGAGCCGGACGGCCTCGAGGATCTTCTCGTACCCCGTGCAGCGGCACAGGTTGCCCGAGAGCGCCTCGCGCACCGTGGCCTCCGCCGGCTCGGGTTCCTGTTCGAGCAGGTCGGCGACCGCGACGACGAACCCCGGCGTGCAGAACCCGCATTGCACCGCCCCGGTCTCGACGAACGCCTCCTGCACCGGGTGCATCGCCTCGCCGGCGGCGAGCCCCTCGACCGTGCGCACCTCGCGATCGTGCGCCTGCGCGGCGAGGACCAGGCACGCGCACACGAGCTCGCCGTCCAGCCACACCGAGCACGAGCCGCACTCGCCTTGCTCGCACGCGTTCTTCGAACCGGGGAGCCCGAGATGCTCGCGGAGCAGGTAGAGCAGGCTCGAGCCCGGCCAGACGTCGGCCTCTCGCCACTCGCCGTTCACGTTGGTCCGGACGAGCATCAGGCGGCCGCCCGATCCGCGAGCGCCCATCCGAGCGCCCGCCGCGCCATCACGCCGACGGCGTGCCGCCGGTAGGCGCTGGTCCCGCGGACGTCGTCGATCGGGCTCGCGGCGCCCGCGACGAGCTCGCCGAAGCGTTCGGCCGCATCCGGGCCGAGCGCCGCCCGCGGGTCGTCCCACAGACCGGCGTCCTCGAACGCCTGCGCCGCAAAGGTCTCGGCGGGTTCGGCACGCACGACGGTCGGCGCGACCGAACCGAGGGCCACGCGCACCGAGCGACGTGCGCTCGTCGACCTGCAGGCAGAGGTTCGCGACCGCGATCACCATCGCGTTCCGCGTCCCGATCTTCGAGAAGGAGCCGGGGCCACGCGGCACGTTCCACCGCGCGCCCAGGATCAGCTCGCCCGGTTCGCGAGCCGTCCGCTTCACGCCGGTCAGGTACTCGCGCCACGGCACCGAACGCGTCGACCCGCCGGCCCGCGCGAGGATCACCTCGGCGTCCCACGCCGCCAGCACCGGGAGCGCGTCCCCGGCCGGCGAGCCGGTCCCGAGGTTGCCGCCCACGGTCCCGCGGTTGCGGATCTGCGGCGACCCCACCGACCGCGACGCCTGCACGAGCGCGGTGTGCTCGGGCAGCTCGCGCATGATCCTCGTGTAGGTCACCCCGGCGCCGAGGAACAGGTGGCCGTCCTCGCGCCGCCACTCGCCGAGCTCGGGCAGTCGCGAGACGTCCATCAGCGTCTCGGGGCGGCCGAGGTCCATGTTGAGCTCGACCATCACGTCGGTCCCGCCGGCGATCGGCACGACCTCCGGGTTCGCGGCGGCCAGCTCGAGCGCCTCGTCGAGCGATCTCGGCAGGAGCACGTCCATGGGCAGATGGTCCGTGGCCGAGCCGTCGTGGGTCAAATCAGCGGCCGGACCCTCGCCGGCCGTAGACGACCCGTTCGAGCGTGAGGCCGTGGGCCGGCGCCATCTGCGGCGTCCTGCGCGCGATCGCGCGCGGCGAGGACCTTCGCGACCTCCACCGGTTCGAGCCGGCCGTCCCCCACGGCGACGAGCGTCCCGACGAGCGCCCGAACCATCTGGTGCAGGAACGCGTTCGCGCGCGCCGTGATCTCGACCCGGTCGCCGTCCCGCGCGATCGACAGACCGCTCGAGCCGCCGAACCGTCCCGCCCGACTGCGGCCGACGGCAGAACGACGCGAAGTCGTGCTCGCCCGAGCAACGGCCGAGCAGCCTCGCGCATCCGGGCGAGCGCGAGCGCACCCGGCCGATGCCAGACGAACCGAGCCTCGAACGGATCCGGCCACGGCCCCGTGTCGATCCGGTACCGGTACTCGCGCGCGGTGGCCGAGAACCGCGCGTCGAACCCCTCGGCCGCCCGTCGCACGTTCCACGCCACGATCTCGGGCGCGAGCATCCCGTTCACCGACCGCTGCAGGCGCTCCAGGTCGACGTCGTCGTCAGCGACGAACGATGCGACCTGCCCACGAGCATGGACCCCCGCGTCGGTCCGCCCCGCGACGGAGAGCTTCGACGTACCCCCCAGGACGCGTTCGAGGGCGTCCGACAGGACGCCCTCGATGGTCCGCTGCCCCGAGTTCCGAGCCCACCCCCGGAAGCCGGATCCCGTCGTACGCAAGCCCGAGCCGAACGATCACGCCCTGGAGTATGACGAGGGTCACGCACCGCAACGGCGCGCGGGGAGGGGGTCGCCTCGGGCGTCGTCGCGCGAGCCGGAAGCACCGAAGGAACCATGCCGAGCAAAGCGAGACGCGCAGCCCGAGGGGAACCCCCGACCTCAGCGCGCCTCGCGCACCGCGACCCCTACTCCGTCCCCACCAGCTCGATCCGAGCCATCGGCGCCCCGTCGCCCTGCCGCTGCCCGAGCTTGAGGATCCGCGTGTAGCCGCCGTTGCGCTCGGCGAAGCGCGGTCCGATCTCGCTGAACAGCTTGTGGACGATGTCGCGGTCCGGGATCTGCTTGAGGACCTCGCGGCGCGCCGCCACGTCGCCCTTCTTGGCGAACGTGATCAGCTTCTCGGCCACCGGGCGCACGGCCTTGGCCTTGGCCTCGGTCGTGTTGATGTGCTCGTGGACGAACAGCTGGGCGGCGATGCCGTTCAGCATCAGGCGCTGGTGAGCGGGGCCGGAGCCCAGGCGTGGGCCCTTCTTGGGCTTGGGCATCCCTACTCCTCCCGCAGCCCCAGGCCGAGCTCCTCGAGCTTGGCCTTGACCTCGTCGATCGACTTCTGGCCGAAGTTGCGGATGTCCATCAGCTCGGCCTCGGACTTCTCGACCAGGTCGCCGACGGTGTTGATGCCCTCGCGCTTGAGGCAGTTGTAGGAGCGGACCGACAGGTTGAGCTCCTCCACCGTGATGCCGTAGTCGGACGGGACCGAGTCGTCCTCGGCCGGCCCGACCTGCATCGACTGCGCCTCGGCCAGGTCGCCGAAGAGCTGGACGAGCTCGAGCAGCGTCCCGCCCGCCGAGGCCAGCGCCTCGCGCGGCGTGATCGAACCGTCGGTCTCGACGTCCAGGATCAGCCGGTCGCGGTCGGTCATCTGCTCGACGCGGGTGTTCTCGACCGCGTAGGACACGCGGCGCACCGGCGAGAAGATCGAGTCCACCGGGATCACGCCGATCGGGTCGCGGGCGTTCTTGTTCTTGTCGGCCATCCGGTAGCCGACCCCGCGCTCGACGGTCATCTCCATCTCGAGGGACCCGGCCTTGCCCAGCGTGGCCACGTGGAGGTCGGGGTTGAGGATCTCGACGCCGGCGGGCGGCGCGATGTCGCCGGCCGTGACCGAACCCGGGCCCTTGGCCTTCAGGTAGATCGTGACGGCCTCGTCGGCCTCACTGCGGACCACGAGCTCCTTCAGGTTCATGATGATGTCGGTGACGTCCTCGGTGACCTTGGGGATCGTCGAGAACTCGTGCAGCACGCCCTCGATCCGGATCGAGCTGATCGCTGCGCCCGGGATCGAGGACAGCAAGGTGCGGCGGAGGGAGTTCCCCACGGTGTAGCCGAACCCCGGCTCGAGCGGCTCGATGACGAACTTCGAGCGGGTCGGGGTGAGGGACTCCTCCTGGATCTGCGGTCTGGCGACGATGAACATCCCTGCTCCTCCTCCGACGGGGGATCATCCATTCCTCCCCGCCTTTGGCCCCACGACGTGGGGCCACCCGCGGTCGACTCCGCGGGCCGTTCCGTTGCCGGCTAGACGCGTCGGCGCTTCTTGGGCCGGACCCCGTTGTGGGGCACCGGCGTGACGTCCTGGATGCCCGCGACCTCCAGGCCGGTGGCCGCCAGCGAGCGGATCGCGGTCTCGCGACCCGAGCCGGGGCCCTTCACGAACACGTCGACCTTCTGCAGCCCGTGCTCCTGTGCCTTGCGGGCGGCGGACTCCGCCGCGAGCTGCGCGGCGAACGGGGTGGACTTGCGGGAGCCCTTGAACCCCACGTTGCCGGCCGAGGCCCACGAGATCGTGTTGCCCTGCAGGTCGGTGATCGTGACGATCGTGTTGTTGAACGTCGACTTGATGTGCGCCTGCCCGTGCACGACGTTCTTCTTCTCGCGGCGCTTGGTCTTCTTGGCCTTCGGCTTCGCCATCCGAACCCCTCTACTTCTTCGTGGCCTTCTTCTTGCCGGCCACGGTCTTGCGGGGGCCCTTGCGGGTCCGCGCGTTGGTGTGCGTGCGCTGCCCGCGCACGGGGAGGCTCCTGCGGTGCCGGACCCCCTGGTACGAACCGATCTCGATCTTGCGCTTGATGTCCTGGGCGACCTCGCGTCGCAGGTCACCCTCGACCTTGTAGGTCCGGTCGATGAACTCGCGGATCTTGCTGACCTCGTCCTCGGAGAGGTCGCGCACCTTCGTGCCGCCCTCGACCCCCGAGCCCTGGACGATCTCGTACGCCCGGGTGGATCCGATGCCGTAGATGTAGCGGAGCGCGATGTCCACGCGCTTGTCGCGCGGAAGGTCGACGCCGGCGATCCGAGCCACGCTGTGCCTCCTCTATCCTTGCCGCTGCTTGTGCCGGGGGTTCGAGCAGATCACGCGGATCACGCCACGCCGGCGGATCACCTTGCAGCGATCGCAGATCTTCTTCACCGACGGACGGACCTTCATAGCCGAACCCTTTCTCATCGGGGGCTACCGCTCGCGCCTTCGCGCTCGCTCCTTCAGCCCCCGAACCCCTCACTTGTAGCGGTACACGATCCTGCCGCGCGTCAGGTCGTACGGCGACAGCTCCACCAACACCCGGTCCCCCGGGAGGATCCGGATGTAGTGCATCCGCATCTTCCCCGAGATGTGGGCCAACACGTTGTGTCCGTTCTCGAGTTCCACCCGGAACATGGCGTTCGGGAGCGGCTCGGTCACCGTCCCTTCGACCTCGATCGCGTCCTTCTTCGGCAAGCTCCGGGTGATCCTCGTTTCCGGGCACGTCCGACCCGCCCACGGGCGAGACGGAACCGCCTCCGGATGGAGGCGGGCAGCCAGTATACGGGCCAGGCACGAACACCGTCCACGACCTGCGGAAATGGCGCCTGACCTGCGGGTTTGAACGGCGTTCAGCCGCGGGCCGTCGAGCACCTCGTGCCCGTCCTCGGTCACCGCGATCGTGTGCTCGAAGTGCGCGGACAGCGACCCGTCCTCGGTGACCACGGTCCAGCCGTCGGGGAGCAGGCTCGTCTCCCAGCCCCCGACGTTGACCATCGGTTCGACCGCCACGACCAGGCCCGGCTTGAGCACGGGCCCGCGTCCGGGCTTGCCGTAGTTCGGGATCTGCGGGTCCTCGTGCAGGTGGCGCCCGATCCCGTGGCCGACGTACTCGCGGACCACCTCGAACCCGGCGCCTCGCGCGACCTGCTCGACGGCGGCGCCGATGTCGGAGAGCCGGCCGCCCGGCCGGATCTGGGAGATCCCCGCCTCGAGCGCCTCCTCGGTGACCCGGACGAGCTTGTCGGCCTCCGGCCGACGCCGGCTCGCCCACGATGACGGTCACGGCCGAGTCGCCGTGGAACCCCTCCCAGATCGCGCCGAAATCGAGCTTCAGCAGGTCGCCCTCGGCGACCGTGCGCTCGTTCGAGGGGATCCCGTGGACGATCTCCTGGTTGATCGAGGTGCAGATCGACGCCGGGAACGGGACCCGGCCGGGTCCGGCGCCGTAGCCCTTGAACGACGGCGTCGCCCCCTGCTCGCGGATGTACGTCTCGGCGACGTCGTCGAGCTCCGCGGTGGTGACGTTCGGGCGCACCGCGGCGAGGACGCGGTCGATCGTGCCGGCGACGATGCGGCCGGCCCGACGCATCTTGTCGATCTCGTCGGGTGACTTGTAGACGATCACGGCATCACTCGTACGTGTCCAGCAGGTCGGCGATCGCCTCGATCGTCCGGTCGGCGACGACCTCTTCGGGCGCCTCGGCGTCGATGTCCCGCAACAGCCCTCGCTCCCAGAAGTACAGGACGAGCGGCTTGGTCTCGCGCTTGTAGACCTCGAGCCGCCGCATGATCGTCTCCTCGTCGTCGTCCGCGCGGTTGACCAGCTCGTGACCGCACACGTCGCAGATGCCCGCGACCCGCGGCGGCTTGAACTCCGTGTTGTAGCTCCGCTTGCAGTTGGGACAGACCAGGCGGGCCATGAGGCGCTTGACGGCGACCGCGTCGGAGATCTTGAAGTTCAGCACGGCCGAGATCGACTGCCCCTTCTCGGCGAGCGCGCGCTCGAGCGACTGGGCCTGCGGAACCGTGCGCGGGTAGCCGTCGAGGATGAAGCCCTCCCGCACGTCGGCCTGGAAGAGCCGCTCGAGCACCATCTTCGTGGTGAGGTCGTCGGGGACGTACTCGCCGCGCTCGTAGAACTCCTTGGCCTGCAGGCCGAGCGGCGTCTCGCGCGCGATCTGGTCTCGGAAGATGTCACCCGTCGCGATGATCGGGAGCCCGTAGCGTTCGGACAGCCTCCTGGCCTGCGTGCCCTTCCCTGCGCCCGGAGGTCCGAGGAGGATGATCCGCAACGACGGCCTACTTCAGGAAACCCTCGTAGTGCCGCATCAACAGCTGCGACTCGAGCTGCTTCATCGTCTCGAGGGCGACGCCGATCGTGATCAGCAACGAGGTCCCCCCGAACGGGAACTGCTGGATCGTCCAGAAGGCGAGCACGATCGTCGGCAGCAACGCGACCGTGGCCAGGAAGATCGACCCCGGGAGCGTGATCCGGGTCAGCACGAAGCTCAGGTACTCGGCCGTCGGCGGTCCGGGCCGGATCCCGGGGACGAACCCACCGTACTTCCGCAGGTTGTCCGCGGTGTCGACGGGGTTGAACGCGATCGCCGTGTAGAAGTACGCGAAGAAGATCACCAGGAGCCCGTAGAAGATCATGTAGACGAAGCTCCGCTGGTTCGTGACGTAGTTGTTCACGAAGTTCGTGAACCAGTCCGCGTGGTAGACGCTCGCGAGCAGCGTGGGGAAGTACAGAACCGAGCTCGCGAAGATGATCGGGATCACGCCGGCCTGGTTGACCTTGAGCGGGATGTACGTGCTGCCGCCCGTCGTCATCCGCCGGCCGACCACGCGCTTGGCGTACTGGACCGGGATCCGCCGCTGGCCCTGCTCGATGAAGATCACGCCCACGATGATCGCGAGACCGATCAGCAGGACCACGACGAACTTCGCCTCGCCGGCCTGCAGCAGGATCGCGCGACCCTCCTGCGGCAATCGCGAGATGACGCTCGAGAAGATCAGGATCGACATCCCGTTGCCGATGCCCCGCTGGGTGATCAGCTCGCCCATCCACATGATCATCGCGGTGCCGGCGGTCATGACCAGCACGATCAGCGCGATGTTCGCCGCGGTGAACGTCCCCGCCGGGAAGATGTCGACGCCGCCGAGCTGGTCCGAACGCGAGTGGAACAGGAACACCAGCCCGGTGGACTGCAGCAGCGCGAGCACGACGGTCACGTAGCGGGTCCACTGGTTGATCTTCTTGGTCCCGGACTCGCCCTCCTTGTGCCACGACTCGAGCTTGGGGATCACGACCGTGAGGAGCTGCATGATGATCGAGGCCGTGATGTACGGCATGATCCCGAGCCCGAACATCGCCATCCGGGTCAGCGCGCCGCCCGAGAACAGGTCGATGAACGAGAGGAACCCGGTGCTCCCCTGCGCGTTCAGCGCGTCGGTCAGGATGTTGATGTCCACGACCGGCACGGGGACGTGCGACCCCAGCCGGTAGACGGCGATGATGGCCAGGGTGAAGAAGATCTTGTTCCGGAGGTCCGGAACCTTGAACGCGTTGACGAAGGCGCGGAGCACGGGTCCCTATCCTACCCCTGGTCGCCCAGGACCTCGGCCCTGCCGCCGGCTCCTTCGATCTTCGCCTTGGCCGCCTCGCTGAACGCGTGCGCCCGGACCGTGAGCGCCTTGTCGATCTCGCCGCGGGCGAGGATCTTGACCGGCCGGCCCTTGCGGACCAGGCCGTGCTCGAGCAGCGCCTTCGGGTCGACCTCGCCCTCGAACACCTCGCCGAGCGCGCCCACGTTGACGACGGCGTACTCGACGCGGTTGGGGTTGGTGAAGCCCTTCAGCTTGGGCACGCGGCGCTGGAGCGGCATCTGGCCGCCCTCGAACCCGAGCTTGGGGTTGTGGCGCGCGCCCCAGCCCTTGGTGCCGCGGCCCGCGGTCTTGCCGCGCGTGCCGGCGCGGCCGCGACCCACGCGGGTGCGGTCCTTCTTCGCGCCCTCGGCGGGCTTGAGGTGATGCAGCTTCACGACGGCGTCCTCTCGCGACTCCGGGCCTTCGAACCGCCCTCGTCCTTCTCTCCCTTTCCCTCGTCCCTTGGCTCGTCCCTTGGCGCGTCTCCCGGAACCTCTTCGACGCGGACGAGGTGCTGCACCTTCGCGATCATGCCGCGGATCTCGGGACGGTCGTCCTTGATCACGCTGTCGCGGATCCGGTGCAGCCCGAGGCGCCGAACGGTCTGCTTCTGGTCCTTCGGGCGGTGGATCACGCTGCGGACCTGGGTGACCTTGAGCTTGGTCATCGACGACCACCCGTGTCCGGCGAGGCCTGGGCCTGGTCGCCGTAGACCTCCTCGAGCTTGGCAGCGCGCGTGGCCGACATGCGCGCCTGCGCCGCCGCCACCGCGTCGAGCATCGGCTTGGGCGCCACCTGGTGGAGCTCGCGCCCACGGAGCCGCGCGATCTCCTCGGGGCGCCGCAGGCTCTGCAGCCCGGTCATGGCCGCCTTGACGATGTTGATCGCGTTCGATGAGCCGAGCGACTTGGACAGGATGTCCTTGATGCCGGCGCACTCGACGAGCGCGCGCACCGCTCCACCCGCGATCACGCCGGTCCCCGGCGCCGCGGGCTTGAGGAGCACGATGCCGGCGCCGTCTCGCCCGGTCACCTGGTGCGGGATCGTGGTGCCCATCATCGGCACCTCGAACATCTTGCGCTTGGCCTCCTCGACACCCTTGGCGATCGCGGCGGGCACCTCCTTGGCCTTGCCGTAGCCCAGCCCGACGCGGCCGGCGCCGTCACCCACCACGACGAGCGCGGCGAACGAGAACCGGCGGCCACCCTTGACGACCTTGGCTACGCGGTTGATCGAGATCACCCGCTCCTCGTAGATGCTCTTCTCGCCCTGTGAGTCGTAACGCCGCATCAGATCTGCAACCCCTTCTCCCTCGCACCTTCGGCGAGCGCAGCTACGCGCCCGTGGAACAACCTGCCACCGCGGTCGAACACGACCCGTTCGATCCCGGCCGCCTTCGCGCGCTCGGCAAGGAGCTCCCCGACGGCCTTCGACGGCGCCGTCTTGCCCTCGCCCCCAGGCTTGACGTCCCGGTCCGACGCCGAGATCAGCGTGCGGGCCGCGACGTCGTCGACCAGCTGCGCGTAGATGTGCCGGTTCGAGCGGTACACGGCCAGCCTCGGCCGCTCCGCGGTCCCCGAGATCTTCCGACGCACGCGGACGTGGCGGCGGACCCGAGCCCGGCGTCTGGTCTTGGCATCCATCAGGCGGTCGCACCCTTCGCGGCCTTGCCGGCCTTCTTGCGGACGTACTCGTTCTCGTAGCGGATGCCCTTGCCCTTGTAGGGCTCGGGCTTGCGGATCTTGCGGATGTTGGCGGCGACCTCGCCCACGAGCTGCTTGTCGTTGCCCCGCACCACGATCTGGGTAGGCGTCGGCGTCTCGAACTCGATCCCGTCGATCGCCGGCACCGTGACCGGGTGCGAGAACCCGACCTGCACCTCGAGCGCCTTGCCCTTCATCGTCGCGCGATAGCCGACGCCGACGATGGCGAGCCGCTTCTCGTAGCCGTTCGTGACGCCCTCGACCATGTTCGCGATCAGCGAGCGGGTGAGCCCGTGGAGGCTGCGGTGGAACGCTTCGTCGGTCGGGCGCTCGACGCTCAGGACGCCCTCGTCGCGGACGAGGCGCATCTCGGGGTGCACCCGCTGCGTCAGCTCGCCGCGAGGGCCCTTGACGACAACGACGGCGTCCTCGCCGACCGTGACGTCGACGCCGCTCGGGATCTCGATGGGTTGCTTGCCGATCCGGCTCATGTCCTCTTCATCCCTCGATCGAACTCACCAGATGAACGCAAGGACCTCGCCGCCGATCCCCTTATGGGAGGCGTCGCGGTCCGTCATCACGCCCTGCGAGGTCGAGATGATCGCGACCCCGAGCCCGCCGAGGACGCGGGGCAACTCGTCCTTGCCCGCGTAGACGCGACGGCCGGGCTTGCTCACGCGCTTGATCCCGCTGATCGTGCGCTTGCGCTTGGCGTCGTACTTCAGCGTCACGCGGTACACGCGCTCGATCCCCTCGCCCTCCTCCGCGAAGTCGCTCACGTAGCCCTCGGTCGTGAGGATCTGGAGCAGCGCCTTGTTCATCTTCGACGCCGGCACGAAGAGGTCGTCCTTGTACGCGAGGTTGGCGTTGCGAACCCTGGTCAGCATGTCGCCCACCGGATCGTTGACGTTGGTGGCCAGCTTCACCATGACGCCTTCGTCACCCCCGGCAGCTCCCCCGCGTGCGCGAGCTCGCGGAAGCAGATACGGCACAGCAGGAACCGCTTGTAGACGGCTCGCGCGCGGCCGCATCGACGGCAGCGCGTGTACTCGCGCACCTTGAACTTGGCCTGCGCCTCCTGCTTGTTCCTCAACGCCTTCTTCGCCATGTCTGCTCTCCTAGGACGCCGCCGCCGCCATCGGGATCCCCTCGAACGGGAACCCGAGCGCGACGAGCAGCGCCCTGCCTTCGTCGTCGTTCCTCGCGGTCGTCACGACCGTGATGTCCATCCCCCGGATCTTCAGGACCTTGTCGTAGTCGATCTCCGGGAAGATCAGCTGCTCGGTCAACCCGAGCGTGTAATCGCCGTGCCCGTCGAACGCGTTCGGGTTCAGCCCTCGGAAGTCCCGGATCCTGGGGATCGCGATCGAGACGAGCCGATCGATGAACTCCCACATCCGGTCGCCCCGGAGGGTGACCTTGGCGCCGATCGGGCTGCCCTCACGGAGCTTGAACCCGGCGATGGACTTCCGGGCCTTGGTGATCACCGGCTTCTGCCCGGTGATGATCGTGAGGTCGTCGACCGCGGCCTCCAGCATACGGCCATCCTTCAGGGCGTCACCAACCCCCATGTTCACCACGACCTTGTCCAGCCGCGGCACCTGGTTGGGGTTGGGGAAGCCCAGCTCCTGCTGGAGCCGGGACCGGACCTGCTGGTTGTAGCGCTCCTTGAGGCGGGGCGTCGGCTGATCGGTCATTGGTCGGCCCCGCACTTCTTGCAGACGCGGAACTTCGAGCCGTCGCCCTCGATCCGGTAGCCGACCCGGGTCGGCTGGCCGCAGGAGTTGCACACCAGCATCACGTTCGAGATGTCGATGAACAGCTCGGTGTCGATGATCCCGCCCTGCTGGAGCTGGGAACCGCTCGCCGAGCGCTTGCCCGAGGTGCGCTGGTGCTTCTTGGCCATCGCCGCGCCCTCCACCATCACGCGCCCGTCGAGCGGGAGCACGCGGATCACGCGTCCGGTGTGGCCGGCGCTCTTGCCGGTCATGACCTTCACGGTGTCGTCCTTGTGGATGTTCACGCCTGGCATGTCACAACACCTCCGGGGCGAGCGAGATGATCTTCATGAAACGACGTTCGCGGAGCTCGCGCGCGACGGGTCCGAAGATCCGGGTGCCGCGCGGGTTCTTCGAGTCGGCCGTCAGGATCACGACCGCGTTGTCGTCGAACCGGATGTACGAGCCGTCGGGGCGGCGCCGCTCCTTGGCGGTCCGAACGACGACGGCCTTCACGACCTCACCCTTCTTGACCCCGCCGCCGGGCAGCGCGTCCTTGACCGAGCCGACCACCACGTCGCCCACGTGCGCGTACCGGCGGCCGCTCCCGCCGAGCACGCGGATCACGAGGACCTCCTTGGCCCCGGTGTTGTCCGCCACCTTGCAGCGCGATTCCTGCTGGATCACTTACTTGGCCCTCTCCACGATCTCGACGACGCGCCAGCGCTTGGTCTTGGAGGCCCGTCGCGTCTCCATCAGCCGAACGGTGTCGCCGACGTGCGCGTCGTTCGTCTCGTCGTGCGCGGCGAGCTTGTTCGAGCGCGCGACCGTCTTCTTGTACAGCGGGTGCCGCACGCGTCGGTCGATCCGGACGAGCACGGTCTTGTCCATCTTGTCGGACACGACCACGCCCACCCGGATCTTGCGCCGGGTGCGGTCGCCAGCCGAGGGCTCGCTGGCCTTCGGCGCCGGGGTCGCCGGAGCGACCGTCGCCGGCGCGGCGTCGGGCGTGGTCTCGTCCGTCACGGTCTCTTCGGTTCCTTCGTTCATGATGCCTCCGCCTCGGACCCGGCCCCTGACTCAGCCCTTGGGGCCGCGTCTTGCTCCTGCTGGGATCCGCGCTCGGTCACGATCGTGAGGATGCGCGCGACCTCGTGCCGAACGTCCTTGATCCGCATCGGGTTGTCGAGCTGCCCGGTCGCGAGCTGGAACCGCAGGTTGAACAGCTCCTCCTTGTCGGCCTCGAGCCGCTCGAACAGCTCCTCGTCGCCGAGGTCACGGAGCTCCTGGATGCTCGCCATCACTCCATCCCCCCGATCCCGGCGCGCGTGATGAACTTGCTCTTGATCGGCAGCTTGTGCGCGGCGCGCGACATCGCCTCGCGCGCGAGCGTCTCGGACACCCCGGACAGCTCGAACATCACGCGACCCGGCTTGACGACGGCGACCCAGCCCTCCGGGTTGCCCTTGCCCGAGCCCATCCGCGTCTCGGCCGGCTTCTTGGTGGTGGGCTTGTCGGGGAAGATGTTGATCCACACCTTCCCGCCGCGGCGGATGTGACGCGTGATCGCGACACGAGCCGCCTCGATCTGGCGGTTCGTGATCCACGCGGCCTCGAGCGCGACCAGGCCGAAGTCACCGAAATGCACCTCGGTCCCGCCCTTGGCGCGACCGCGCCGACGGCCTCGATGCACCTTGCGGTGCTTGACCTTCTTCGGGGCGAGCATCAGGCCTGCGCCTCCCCGTCGGTCTCGGGTGTTGCGGACGTGTCGCCTTCGGCGGGCGCGGCAGGCTCGGGCTTCTCGGCCTCCGCGGGAACGGCTTCCGCAGGTGCCTCCGCAGCTCGACCTCGGGAGCCGCTGCTCGGAGGTCGGGTCTCGGCAGTGGTCTCGACCGTGACCTCGTCCAGCGACTCGGGTGTCGTCTCGGGCACCAGGGGCTCGACCTCCGCGACCTCGGCGGCCTCGCGCTCGTCGGTGATGAGCGCGCCCGTCGAGGCGCCGCCGCTGGAGACCTGCGCGAGCGCGCGGGCGCGCAGACGCTCGGTCTCCTGCTCGGCCTGCGGGATCTCGTCGCCGTGGTAGACCCAGACCTTCACGCCGATGATGCCGAACGTGGTCTTGCCCTCGGCCGTCCCGAAATCGATCTTCGCGCGGAGCGTGTGCAGGGGGACCCGGCCCTCGCGGTACCACTCGCGGCGGGACATCTCGGCCCCGCCCAGGCGGCCACCACACTGCACCCGGACACCCAGGGCGCCCGAGCGCATCGCGGTCTGCACCGCCCGGCGCATCGCGCGGCGGAACGACACCCGGCCGGCGAGCTGCTCGGCCACGCCCTGCGCGAGCAGCGTGGCGTCGGTCTCGGGACGCGTCTCGGAGGCGGCGGAGTTCATGTCCTCGACCTTCACGTCCACGCGCTTCTTCGTGACGCGCTCGACGTCCTTGCGGATCTTGTCGACCTCGGCGCCCTTGCGGCCGATCACGATGCCCGGCCGCGCCGTGCGGATGTAGATCCAGATCTGGTCGCCCTTGCGCTCGATGTCGATGCTCGAGATCCCGGCGCGCGACAGGCGCGAGCGGATGTGCTTGCGGATCCAGATGTCCTCGTGGAGCTGGTCGGAGTAGTCCCGATCGGCGAACCAGTTGGACTTCCACGGGTAGATGACCCCGAGACGGAACCCGTACGGGTTGACCTTGTGACCCACTACGCATCCTCTCCCAACGAACGGACCACGAGCGTGATGTGCGACGTGCGCTTCAGGATCTTGGTCGCGCGGCCGTAGGCGCGCGGGCGCCAGCGCTTCAGCGTCGGACCCTCGTCCACCCAGGCCCGGTCCACGACCAGGTTCTGCGCGACCACGCCGGGCTGCTGCTCGGCGTTCGCGACGGCCGAGTTCAGCGCCTTCTCGATCGTCTTGGCGGCGCCGAGCGGCGAGAAGCGCAGGATCCGGCGGGCCTCCTCGACCTGCCGGCCGCGGACGAGATCGACCGCCCGCCGAGCCTTCGGCGGCGAGATCCGCACGTACTTCACCGTCGCTTTCGCCTCCATGTCTGGCTACCTCACCGTGGTCGAACGCTCACCGCGCGCGTGCGAACGGAACGTCCGCGTCGGCGCGAACTCGCCGAGCTTGTGCCCGACCATCGACTCCGAGATGTACACGGGCACGTGCTTGCGGCCGTCGTGGACCGCGATCGTGTGACCGACCATGTCGGGCACGATCGTCGAGCGGCGCGACCAGGTCCGGACGACCTTCTTGTCGCTCTTGCGGTTCATCTCGACGATCTTGACCATGAGGTGCTCGTCGACGAACGGCCCCTTCTTGATGCTCCGCGGCACTAGCCCCGCCCCTTCCCGCGACGGCGAACGATGTACTTGTTCGACGCCTTGTTCTTCTTCCTCGTCCGGCCTTCCTTCTGTCCCCACGGGCTCGTGGGGTGGCGGCCGCCCGAACTCTTGCCCTCGCCGCCGCCCAGCGGGTGGTCGACCGGGTTCATCGCCACACCTCGGACGGACGGACGCTTGCGCTTCCACCGGTTGCGCCCGGCCTTGCCGAGCTGGATCAGCTCGTGCTCGGCGTTGCCGACCTCGCCGATCGTTGCCTTGCAGGTCGCCTCGACCAGGCGGGTCTCGCCGGAGGGCAGGCGGAGCGTGGCCATCTTGCCCTCCTTGGCCATGACCTGGATGCTCGTCCCGGCCGAGCGCGCCATGCGGGCGCCGCCACCGGGCTTGAGCTCCACGGCGTGCACCGTGGTACCCACGGGGATGTTCCGCAGCGGCAGCGAGTTGCCCGGCCGCACGTCGGCACCCTCCCCCGAGACCAGCCGGTCGCCGACCCGCAGACCGTTGGGCGACAGGATGTAGCGCTTCTCGCCGTCGGCGTAGTGCAGGAGCGCGATCCGCGCGGTGCGGTTGGGGTCGTACTCGATGTGCGCCACCTTGGCCGGCACGCCGTCCTTGTCGCGCCGGAAGTCGATCACCCGGTACCGGCGCTTGTTGCCGCCGCCCTGGTGCCGGGTGGTGATCCGGCCCTGCGCGTTGCGGCCGGCTCGGTTCCGGCCCTTCGCGACGAGGGAGCGCTCGGGCTTGGCGCGCGTGATCTCCTCGAAGGAGGACACGCTGGCGCCGCGTCGTCCCGGCGTCGTCGGCTTGTACTTGCGAACGGCCATGCGCTACTTCCCCGCCTCGAAGATCTCGATGCTGTCGCCCTCGGCGAGCTTGACGATCGCGCGCTTCTGGTCCGCCCGCTTGCCGAGCGTGTAGCGGCGCCGCTTGACCTTGCCGGTGCGGTTCAGCGTCCTGACCGCGAGCACCTGGACGTTCCAGATCACCTGGACGGCCTCTTTGATCTCGGTCTTGTTCGCCCTGGGGTCGACCAGGAACGTGTAGGTGTTCTGCTCCAGGCCCGCGTAGGACTTCTCGCTCACCACGGGCCGGATGATCACGTCGCGCGGCGTCTTCACTCGGCCTCAGCCCCCGCCTCGGTCGTCGGCTCGGTCCTCCGGCTCCGGCTCCGTCGAGGCCTTCGCCTGGCGAGGCCTCGCCGCCGGCTTCTCGGCGGGCTCCTTCGCGGCGGGCTCGTCCGCCTGCGCCTCGGCCGGCGAGCCCTCGACGACGTCGAGCGCGCTCTCGGTGATCACCAGGTGGTCCGCGGCGATCACCTCGTAGACGCCGAGGCTCCGCGCGTAGGCGACCCGAACGCCACGGATGTTGCGGAACGACTTCTCCACCGCGCCCGAATCGCTGGGCAACGGCAGCACGAGCAGGACCTTGCCCCCGAGCTCGAGCGTGTCGAGCACCTCGGCCGCGGTCTTGGTCTTGGGAGCGTCGAACGTCGAGATCCTGCACGACCCTGAGCTTCCCGCTCGTGAGCGCGTCGGTGAGCGCCGAGCGCAGGGCGCCCCGCTTCATCTTCTTGTTCACGCGCATCTCGTGGTCGCGCGGGTGGGGGCCGTGCACGACGCCGCCGCCCGTCCACTGCGGGGAGCGGTTCGAACCCTGCCGGGCCCGGCCCGTCCCCTTCTGGCGCCAGGGCTTGCGACCGCCGCCCGAGACCTCGCCACGGGTCTTGGTCGAATGCGTGCCGCGGCGGATCGAGGCGAAGCCGGCGAGCACCACCTGGTGCATCAGGGGCACGCTCACCTTGGCCTCGAACACCTCGGGCGCGAGATCGCGGGTGCCGACCTTCTTGCCGGCGACGGAGACCACGTCGACCTTCGGCATCAGTGCCCGCCCTTCGTGGCGGGAGCCTTGACGGCCGAACGGACCATCACCAGGCCGCCCTCGGGACCCGGGATCGCGCCGCGCAGGAGCAGCAGGTTGCGCTCGGCGTCGGCGCGGACGACCTCGAGGTTCAGCACGGTCACGCGCTCGTTGCCCATCTGGCCCGCCATCCGCATGCCCTTGAACACGCGCGACGGGGTCGCGCAGGCGCCGATCGCGCCCGGCGAACGGTGCTTGCGCTCGGTCCCGTGGCTGCTCGACAGGCCGCTGAACCCGTGCCGCTTCATCGGGCCGGCGAACCCCTTGCCCTTGGAGACGCCCACGACGTCGGCGCGCTCGCCGGCCTCGAACACGTCGGCCCGGAGCTCCTGGCCCGGCTCGTAGGACGCGGCGTCATCCGTGCGGATCTCGACGACGTGCCGGGCGGCCTGCCCGCCGTGCTTGTCGAAGTGACCCTGCTCGGGCTTGGTCAGGCCGTTCGGGCGCGTAGCGCCGAACGCGAGCTGGACCGCCGAGTAGCCGTCCTTCGCCTCGGTCTTGACCTGCGCGACGAAGCAGGGCCCGGCCTTGATGACCGTGACCGGGATCGCGCGCGTGTCGTCGAAGATCTGGGTCATACCCAGCTTCGTCCCGAGGATGCCTTTGATCTCTGCCATGTCCCTACAACTTGATCTCGATGTCGACGCCGGCCGACAGGTTCAGGCGTTGGAGCTCCTGGACCGTCTTCGACGTGGCGTCGACGATGTCGATGAGCCGCTTGTGCGTGAGCATCTGGAAGTGCTCGCGGCTGTCCTTGTACTTGTGGGGCGACCGGATCACGGTGTAGATCGACCGCTCGGTCGGCAGCGGCACGGGCCCCACGACCTTGGCCCCGGTCCGGGTCACGTGCTCGACGATCTCGCGAGCCGCGACGTCCAGCATCCGGTGGTCGTACGCGCGGAGCTTGATGCGGATCCTGGGTCCGGC
>CAVUTN010000017.1:0-43893 GCA_963744515.1 uncultured Actinomycetes bacterium
GAGCCCTTCCACCGCGCGTGGCGAGAACGCGGACGCCGCACCCGGCCGCTCGTGCTGATCCTCGACATCTCGGGCTCGATGGCGCCGTACTCGCGCGCGCTGATGCAGTTCGCGTTCGCGGCGATGGCGGCGGGCCGGCGCGTCGAGGTGTTCTGCTTCGGGACGCGCCTGACGCGCGTCACGCGGACGCTCCGCACGAAGGATCCCGACCGGGCGCTGCGCGAGATCGGTCATCTCGTCGAGGACTGGGAGGGCGGCACGCGGATCGGGGCGTCGCTCAAGGAGCTGGTCGACGGCTGGAGCCAGCGCGCCTCGATCCGCGGCTCGGTCGCCGTGATCTGCTCGGACGGGCTCGAACGCGGCGAGCCCGACGTGCTCCGCGACCAGATGGCCAAGCTCCGGCGCCTGGTCCACAAGATCGTCTGGGTGAACCCGCTCAAGGGGAGCCCGCACTACGAGCCGCTCGCGCGCGGCATGGCGGCGGCGCTGCCCTCGATCGACGAGTTCCTGCCGGGTCACAACCTCGAGAGCCTCGAGGAGCTCGCCCGCGCGCTCGCCGACTAGGCGGCGAGCGCGGTCGCCGATCGCCTCCTCCCACGCGCGCGTCATCGCCGCGTACCCGACCGTGTTCGGGTGGAAATCGTGGCCGAACCGAGCGGAGCAGGCATAGGTCCACTGGCACGTTCGCGCGACGTTGATCGGGACGTCGCCGAACCGACGAACGTGCACGATCGTGTCGAAGTCCGCCGCGGAGAACTCCGTCTCGATGTCGGCGACCGGGACGCCGAGCCCCGCGTACGTCTGCTCGAGCGTGTCGTTGAAGCGCCCACACGTCCGCGATGGCCACCACGGCGTCGTGGTCGAACCCGGGGAACGTCCACGCCGCGAGCAGCGGGTCGTAGTAGGTCGCCGCCCACGATCGGCACGTCGGGACCGGCGGCGTCGCGGAGCGTCCCGACGATCGACGTCAGGCGGGCCGAGATCTTCGGCAGGAGCTCGTCGACGCACGCCTGGTCGAACGCGCCCGCGCGGAACCGGAAGCACCGGAACAGGTCGTTCGAGCCGATCTGCAGCGTGACGAACGCGACGTCCCGGCTCCCCAGCACCGCGATCGCCTGCGCGAGCTGCGTGCCCTCCGCGTACGGGCAGCGGGGCTTGGCGCGGTCGATCGTGCTCGTGCGCTCGCCGGGACACGCGAGCTTGACGAGCCGCAGGTCGGGCAGGCCGCCTGCTCGAGCTGGAAGATCTGCTCGGCGTAGCCGCTGTGCGTGTCGCCGTTCGGCTGGTAGCTCGCCGCGAGCGAGTCGCCGAGCGCGAGGTACGCCGTCCCGGGCGCCGGCGCCGCGATCGATGGAGCCGCCGAGATGGATCCGAACACGATCGCGAACGTGGCGACGATGATGCTGACGCTCCGTAGCCGCATGGTCTTCCTCCCTCCGTCGTGGGAGGAAGGTACATCGGGTCGAGGATGCGCGGGAGTCTGCGTCTCGCCCCCTAGGATGGACCTGTGACCGAGCCGGCCGAGGAAGCGGAGGGACGGGTTCGGCGGATGGGCCGGCTCACCGAGCCGGCCGAGGAGGGGCTCCTCACCTACGGCGAGTACCTCGCCGTCCCCGAGCTGATCGGGCTCCAGCGACTGCGTTCGGATCCGCCCGTGCACGACGAGCTCCTGTTCATCGTCGTCCACCAGGCGTACGAGCTGTGGTTCAAGCAGCTGATCTTCGAGCTCGAGTCGGTCCGCGACCGGTTGTTCGACGACGACGCCGAACGCGCGCGCCACTACCTGACCCGGGTCCACGCGATCGAACGCGTCCTGATCGATCACATCCAGGTGCTCGAGACGATGACCCCGCAGGACTTCCTCGAGTTCCGCTCGCTGCTCACGCCGGCATCGGGGTTCCAGTCGGCCCAGTTCCGGGAGGTGGAGTTCCTCTCGGGCCTCAAGCAGCCCGGGTACCTCCGCGATCTCGCGGCCTCACCCGACGAGCTCGAGCGGCTGTCACGCCGGCTCGACGAGCCGACGGTCTGGGACGGGTTCGTCGCGTTGCTCGAACGCCACGGGCTGGCGATGCCCGAGGACGACGAGGACGCCCGGCGCGAGAGCCTGCTGCGGATGGCCCGCGAGCCCGAGCACGCCCCGCTGTTCGCGGTGGCGGAGCGACTCGTCGATCACGACGAGGGGTTCGCGCAGTGGCGCTACCACCACGTGCTGATGGTCGAACGCGAGATCGGCGCCAAGTCCGGCACCGGCGGCTCGTCCGGCGTGGAGTACCTGCGCTCGACGCTGAGCAAGCGGTTCTTCCCGGAGCTGTGGGGGCTGCGCTCGCACCTGTAGTCGCTCAGGGCTTCCCCGTCCTCGGTCGCAGCGGCGGGACGCGCCGTACCTTCGCCGAGTCCTCGATCAGCGTGTCGAGGCGTCGTTCGCTGCGTCTCCGGCTTCTTCGCGCTCGCCACCCAGTACACGGCCGTGGTCCGGTAGCCCTTCGGCTGCGCCTGGAACCACGCCCAGGCCTCGCTTCTTCGCCCGGAACCTCCGCTCCTGCGCGGGTTCGAGCTTGGCCAGATGGCGTTGCTCGTACGAGTAGATCGCGGTCCTGTCCTCGCGGCGTTCGCGGAACGCCTTGAGGCCCGCGGCCCGCATGCGCCGCTGCTCCGTGAGCTCCTCGACCCGGCGGATGTTCACCGCGCTCCAGTTGCTGGTCGGCTTCCTCGGCGTGAACCGGTTCATGTAGCGCTCGTCGTCGATGCGCTGGCGAACGCTGTCGATCCACCCGAAGCAGAGCGCCTCGTCCACGGCCTCCGGCCAGGTGATGCTCGGCCGGCCCGAACCCTTCTTGTAGAGGCCGATCCACAGCTCGGTCGCCGTCGCGTGGTGCTCGACGAGCCAGGCGCGGAACTCCTGGGGCGTGGCGAAGAAGACGGGCTTCACGTTCGCGCCCGAACGTAGCCGTCGATCAGCTCGAGCAGTCGCGGCCGGCCGAACGAGTCGTCGTGACCGCCGTGCACGATCCGAACGGGGACCTCGCGCAACCGCTCCATGCTCCGGACGTAGTCGGGGATGTTCGACTCGGGGAGCTCGTCCAGCAGGACGCCGCTCTCGTAGACGCAGTCGCCGGAGAACAGCGTCTCCGTCGCCTCCTCCCACAGGCCGATCTCGCCCGGCGTGTGACCGGGGAGGTGCAGGACCGTGAACGTTCGGTCGCCGAGATCGATCCGGTCGCCCTCGTCGACGATGCGCGTCGGCGCGACCGGCGTGACGGCGTACGAGCCGAGCTCGTAGCCCTCGCTGCGGCAGCGCGGTGAGCAGCGACGCCGGCGGGTCGTAGCCCGAGAGCTCCTCGGGCGGGTAGTCCTCGATCCGGAGCGAGGCGAACCCGTCCGCGGTCGCGACCGCCGCGGCGTCGTCGCGGTGCACCACGACCTCGTCGAACTCGTGGAGCCCGCCGGTGTGGTCGAAGTGCCGGTGCGTCGCCACGGCGATCACGGGTCGTTCGAACAGGTCGGCGAGCTCCCGGCGCAGGGACCCGATCCCGAGCCCGGTGTCCACCAGGACGTCCCGATCGCGCCCACGGACGAGGAACAGGTTCGCCTGCAGGAACGGGTCGACGTGCGTCTCGCGGATCCGCAGGACGCCGTCGTCGACGGCCTCGTGCTCGAACCATCGCTCGGCCACACGCACGGCGCGATGCTAGCGGCTTGACGCGACGGTCCCCGCCGGGATACGACCGGTCCCCACGCGAGGGGAAGGAGGGTCCGGATGGCGACCGATCTATCGATCTCGCTGCCCGACGAGCCCGGTGGCCTGGCCAAGGCCGCGAAGGCGCTCGGGGCGGCCGGGGTGAACGTCGAGGGCATCGCGGGTCTGGGGGGTGGCGGGCACGGCCACGTCCACCTGCTGGTCGAGGACGGCGGTGCCGCTCGGAGCGCGCTCGAGGGCGCGGGCGTCACGATCGAGGGCGAGCGCGAGGCCGTGGTGGTCGACGTCTCGAGCGAGGACCGTCCCGGCAAGCTGGCCGAGCTCGCGCAGGCGGTCGCGGACGCCGGGGTGAACCTCGCCGCCTGCTACGTGGCGTCCCGTTCGCGGGTGGTGTTCTCCTCGGACGACCCGGCGGCGCTGCGTTCGGCGCTCGGCGCCTGAGGTCGAGCACGCGGGTTTGACGGCGAGCGGGGGTGGGCGTAGACCGACGCTGGACGGACTCCCTGAAGGAGGTGCCGAATGAAGGACCTCACCGTCTCCCTCGAGGACCGGCCCGGGACCTTCGCCGATCTCGGCGAAGCGCTCGGCAAGGCCGGGATCAACATCGAGGGCTTGTGCGCCGTCACGAGCGAGGGGCGAGGCATCATCCACCTGCTCGTTGCGGACGCCGCCGCGGCGCGCACCGCGCTCGAAGGCGCCGGCATCAAGGTCGAGGGCGAGGCCGAACCCCTGGTCTCCGAGCTCCCCTCGGATCGGATCGACCAGCCGGGCGCCGTAGGTGTGATGGCCCGCGCGATGGCCGACGCCGGCGTCAACGTGCAGGTCGCGTATCTCGCGACCAAGAACCGCGCGGTGCTGGTCACGAGCGACAACGCGAAGGCGCGTCAGGCGCTCGGCACGTGAGGTGACTCGCCGGGGGCGGCCGGGGCCGCCTCCGACGGCTCGGCCGCGTACGCGCGGTCGAGGATCTCGACCGGGTGGAGCACGCGGATCGACGATCCGAGCTCGCGGAGGCCGGCCGCGATCTGCATCGTGCAGCCGGTGTTCGCGCTGGCCACGATCTCGGCCCCGGTCGACGCCACGGCCTCGGCCTTGCGGCGGCGGAGCTCGGAGGACATCTCGGGTTCGAGCACGTTGTACAGACCCGCGGCGCCGCAGCACACGTCCGAGTCCGGCACGTCGAGCACCTCGAGGCCCTCGATCGTGCGGAGCAGCGCGCGCGGCTGGTCGCGGAGGTGCTGCACGCGGAGCGCGTGACACGCGTCGTGGTACGCCACCCGCTCGAACCCGGGACGGCCTGCGGGCGGTCCGCGAGCCCCTCGTCGTGGAGGAGCTCCATCACGTCGCGGACCTTCGTCGAGAAGGCGCGGGCCTCGTCGCTCGGGACCAGGTCGCCGAGCTGCTGCAGGTGCGCGCCGCACCCCGCGGCGTTCGTGACCACGACGTCGACGCCGGCGAACGCGCGCAGGTTGCGTTCGGCGAGCGCGCGGGCGGTGTCGAGCCGGCCGTTGTGGGCGGCCAGGGCCCCGCAACACGCCTGGGCGCGGGGGACGACCACGCGCCACCCGTTCCGCGCCAGCACTCGGATCGTGGCGAGGTTCACCCCGCGGAACCATCGATCCTGCACGCAGCCGCTCAGCAGCGCGACGGTCCCGCGCTCCTCGCCGACGGGCGGCGTCTCTCGGGGGAGGCGGCGGAACAGCGCGGAACGTTTCGGGGTGAGCGCGCGGATGCGTTTCGGGAGCGCGAGGCGCGCGAGCGGTTGCACCGCCGCGGCGAGCCACAGCAGCTTCTTCCGCGGGAGCGCGACGTCGAGCCCGAACCACCGGAGGAACCTCGACCGTCGAGACCTCAGCGGCTCCACCTGGACGCGCGCGCGCTCGACCATCCGTCCGAACGGTACGTGCGAGGGGCAGACGTCCTCGCAGGCTCGGCACGCGAGACACAGATCCATGAAGCGCGCGAACGTCTCGTCGGGTTCGGACCGGCCCTCGGCCACCGAACGCATCGCCGTGATCCGGCCACGAGGCGACGCCGACTCCTCGCCGGTCACGCGGTAGGTGGGGCAGTGCGGCAGGCACAGCCCGCACGCGACGCATGCGGCCAGGTCCTCGTCGGCCGGCGCCTCGAGCGGGAACCGCCACCGCGGTCCGAGGTCGGGCGTCGGTCCGACGAACCGCACCCCGTCGGGCATCTCGCCGCCGAGCGGGACGTCGCCGTCCGCCTGGTCGCTCTCGGTGCGCACGTCACCGATGCTAGACCCCGAGCTCCGAACGCTCGGGACGCACCTGCGCAGTAGGAAGCGACGACGCGGAGCCAACGACACGATCAAGGGCACGTTGACCCGTTGAGGTCGTCTGAAGGCAGGTCACGGGTAAGGCTCTGTGGGGAAGTGGGTCTATGGGCGCGAAACGGTTGTCGCGTCCCGAAGCCTCGACATCTTCGAGAGGGCGTCGGCGACGATCGGGCCCCTCCGCGGAACTCCTCGCGAACTCGTGATGTCGCGCAGCGGAACCCTGACGAGTACCCCGGAGCGAGTGAGCACCATGTACGTCTGCGCCTCCTCGTCGAAGTAGGCGAGCCGGCCCACGACGGTCCGAGCGTATCCGCCGCGCGATGCGACCTCGAACGAGCGCTCGAGGGATCGTGAGTCGGTTGCGGTGCGAACGGTATCCATGGGGGTGGTCATGCTGCTTCGCTCCAGAGGGGCTGCCCGTCGCCCATCGCCGATCGGTCCCACTGGTTGCTGCGGGATCCGTCCTGGAACGAGCGCTCAGTGGATGGGATCTCGGAACCGTCGTACCACGAAGGGTCCAGCGGGGATGCCGGCCTGACCGGCGTTCTCTTCGGGGTTTCGATGCGGACCGTATCCATGAGGGTGGTCATCGTGCCTCCTCGGTTCGAGGGGCTGCCCACGGCCTCTTCGCAAACGGTCCCGATGGATGGGTGCTTCGTCTCCATCCTCTCACTTCGGGACAGGGGCACGACGGACACTGGGGCGCGCGGAGTCGCACCCCGGTGATGCGGGCATGCTCCGCGATGTCCGATCGCCCGGTCTGCGATATCATCGCGTCGTGTCGAAGATCCGCCCGTCCGCGAAGGCCTCCTCCTTCACCGAATCCGTGATCCGCGAGATGACGCGCCTCTCGGTCGCGCACGGTGCGATCAACCTGTCACAGGGGTTCCCCGACTTCGCCGCGCCCGAGGAGATCAAGGAGGCGGCTCGTCAGGCGATCGCCGACGACGTCAACCAGTACCCGATCACGTGGGGCGCCGAGCCGTTCCGGGCGGCGATCGCCGACACCTACCGAACGCGCTACGGCATGTCGTGGGTCGAGGCCGAACGCGACGTGACGGTCACGTGCGGTTCGACCGAGGCGATGATCGCCGCGATGCTCGGCGTGCTCGACCCCGGCGACGAGGTCGTCGTGTTCGAGCCGTTCTACGAGAACTACGGGCCGGACACGATCCTCGCGGGCGCCGTGCCGCGGACCGTAACGCTCTCGCCGCCGGACTGGACGTTCGACGAGGGGGAGCTCGCGGCCGCGTTCAACGAGCGCACGCGCGGCATCGTGATCAACACGCCGAACAACCCGACCGGCAAGGTGTTCTCGCGCGACGAGCTCGAGGTGATCGCCGAACTGTGCCAGCGCTGGGACGCGATCGTGTTCACCGACGAGATCTACGAGCACATCACGTACGACGGGTTCCGCCACGTTCCGCCCGGCTCGATCCCCGGCCTCGAGGACCGGACCGTCACGATCAGCGCGCTGTCGAAGACGTACGCCGTGACCGGGTGGCGGGTCGGGTGGGATCGTCGCGCCCGAGGCGCTCAGCGGCGGGATCCGCTCGGTGCACGACTTCCTCACCGTGGCCGCGCCGGCGCCGCTGCAGGAGGCCGGGGTCGTCGCGCTCGCCATGCCCGAGTCGTTCTACGAGCGCCTCGCGCTCGAATACCTCGAGCGACGCGACACGCTGCTCCGGATCCTGGAGGAGACGGGGTTCGAGTCGAACCCGACCCGCGGCGCCTACTACGTGATGGCCGACGTCTCGCACCTCGGGATCGGGGACGACGTCGAGGTCGCCGACCGGCTCACGAAGGACGTCGGCGTCGCCGTCGGTGCCGGGCTCGTCGTTCTTCTCGCGGCCGGAGCTCGGGTCGCACCTCGTGCGGTTCGCGTTCTGCAAGAAGGTCGAGACGCTCGAGGAGGCCGGGGCCCGGCTCCGCAAGGCGTTCGCCTAGGCCTCGGCGCCCGCCCAGCCTCGGCCCGGCGCGAGCATCCCGTTCGGATCGAACGCCTCCTTCAGGCGGCGCTGTACGTCCGGCGCGGCGACGGCCGCGTCGCCGAGCCCGCCGGGACCGCGGACGACCGGCGCGATCCCACCGACCGCGCGGACGCGATCTCGGAGCCGATCGAGCTCGCCGTCCGGCGAACCGAGCCCGACCCACGCGAGCCCGACGCCGGCGAGCGCACCCCACGCGTCCCCGGCGACCGCAGCGTCGAGCCGAGAGGGCGGGACCGCGGCCTCGGCGACGACGGGCATGGCCTCCCACGGCCGGTCGCTCGGGAACGGGACCGTCGTCCTCGACCGACGGCGGGCGCCGATGCGTCGGGCGATCGTGGTCTGCTCCTCGACCTCCTCCGGCCAGCCCTCGAGCCGGAGCTCGACCGCCCGCGGGGTCGCCAGGACCGAGGTCGAACCGTGCACGGCGTCGACGAGCTCGCGCGCGAGCGCGAGGTCGCCCTCGAACCGCAGCGTCCGCCGCGCGTGGGGGAGCGGGCGCACCTTCAGCGCGACCTGCACGATCACGCCGAGCGTCCCGAGCGAACCGGCGACGAGCTTGTGGAGGTCGTACCCGGTCACGTTCTTCACGGTCCGAGCCCCGCTGCGGACGAGCCGCCCGTCGCCGGTGACGATCTCGGCCTCGAGGACCGTGTCGCGGAGCGGGCCGAACCGCAGCCGCCGCGGGCTCGACGCGCCGCTCGCGATCACGCCGCCGACCGTCGCGTCGCGCGGGTGCGTCGCTCGGCCACTCCTGGCCGCCCTCGGCCAGGATCCGTTCGAGCTCGCCGACCCGCATGCCCGCCTCGACCACCGCGATCATCTCGGCCGGCTCGTAGGCGACCAGCCGGTCGAGCTGGGTGGTCCACAGCTCGGCGTCGACCTCGGCGGGGTTGCCCTTGTCGAGATGCCGCCGCCCGCCGACCACGAGCAGTCGGCGTTCGGTCGCGTTCGCGTCGCGGATCGCCTCCACGACGTCGGCCTTCGACGACGGGTGGATCAGATCCACGAGCCCTCCGGGAGGTCCGCGGCGGCCGCCGCGGCATCCGAGCCGCGCGCCATCGCGAAGTCGCCGCACCGTGCGCCGTCCGGCAGCACCTTCTGCGGGTTCATCCGCCCCTCGGGGTCGAACGCCGAACGGACGCACGCCTGCGCGGACAGGTCCTCGGCCGAGAACACGAGCGGCATGAAGTCGCGCTTCTCGAGCCCGATCCCGTGCTCGCCCGAGAGCGCCCCGCCCGCGTCGACGCACAGGCGGACGATCTCCTCGCTCGCGCGCAGGACGCGTTCGAGCGTCCCTGGTTCGCCCCGGTCGAACGACAGCAGCGGGTGCAGGTTCCCGTCGCCGGCGTGGAACACGTTCGTGACGATCAGCTCGTGGCGCGCGGCGATCTCGTAGACGCCGGTGAGGACCTCCACCAGCTTGGTCCGGGGGACGACGCAATCGTGCAGGTGGTAGTGCGGCGCGATCGTCGCCACCGCGCCGAACGCGTTCTTGCGTCCCTTCCAGATCAGCGCGCGTTCGGCCTCGTCGGCGGCGACCCGGACGCTGCGGGTGCGGTTCGCGCGCGCGGCCGCCTCGACCGCGTCGGCCTGCGCCTCGACGGCCGCCGCCGTCCCGTCGACCTCGACGATCAGGATCGCGGCGGCGTCGGTCGGGTACCCCGCGTGCGCGAACCCCTCGGCCGCGACCACGATGCCGCGGTCCATCATCTCGACGGCCGCGGGGACGACGCCGCTCGCGATGATCCCGCTCACGGTGGCCGCGCAGTCCTCGACGGTCGCGAAGTCGAACAGCATCGTCCGCACGGCGGGCGGGAGCGGGGTCAGCCGGACGCACGCCGCCGCGACGATCCCGAGCGTCCCCTCGCTCCCGACCATGACCGCGCGCAGGTCGTAGCCCGCGGTCTCGGGAGCCTCGGAACCCAGACGCGCGACGCTGCCGTCCGGCGAGGACGACGTCGAGCGCGAGGACGTGGTTCGACGTCACGCCGTAGGCGAGGCAATGCGGGCCGCCGGCGTTCGTGCTCACGTTCCCGCCGATCGACGAGGTCTGCTGCGACGAGGGATCGGGCGCGAACGTGAACCCGTGCGGGCGCAGGGCGTTCGCGAGATCGAGGTTGGGGACGCCGGGCTCGACCCAGGCGAGCCGGTCCTCCGGGCCGGATCTCGAGGATGCCGGTCATCTTCGTCGTCACGACGACCAGCGCGTCGCCGATCGGCGTGGAGCCTCCGACGAGCCCGGTGCCCGAACCCCGGGGGACGATCGGCAGGCCGTGCTCGGCCGCGACGCGGACGCACGCGACGATGTCGTCGCGCGTCCGAGGGAAGGCGACGAGCGCGCAGCCGCCCTCGACCATCGAGGCGTCGCGCGCGTACAGGCGGAGCGCCAGCGGATCCGAGAGCACCTCGCCCGCGCCGAGCGCGTCCTCGAGCGCTCGCCGGGCGGCGTCGACGTCGGCCATGAACGGCTCAGGCTAGCGCGAGGTTCGGAGGAAGGTGGCGGCCCTCAGGCGACGTGCCCGACGGCGCCGTCGGGCGTCGTGAGCGGGCGGCCCTGGTCGGCCCACTCCTCGAGACCGTGCTCGAGGTTGTACACGTCGAACCCGCGCGCCCGAAGCATCAGGGTGGCGAGCTCGCTCCGGTTGCCCGAACGGCAGACCACGACCGTGGTCTTCTCGGCGTCGAGCTGGTCGGTCGCGCCGGCGAGGATCGTGTTCAGGGGCAGGTGGATCGAACCCTCGATCCGGCCCGCCTGCCATTCGTAGGGCTCGCGGCAGTCGACCACCTGCACGTCGTCCAGGCGCTCGGCGAGGCCGCTCGAGGTCGTCAGGTCCGTCGTCACGTCGCTCATGCAGATGCGAATCCTAGCAGTGAGGTGCGGAAGGACGGAAGCGCTGGCTCAGCCGAGCGCGCGCTCGAACGCCTCGAACGCCTCCCGCCCGAACAGCACGAACCGGACCTCCTCGACCACCGTCTCGGCGCTCGCGAACGGCCCCGACCGCGACGCCCGCCGCCTCCTCGACCGGGTAGCCGAACACCCCGGTCGAGATCGCGGGGAAGGCCACGGTTCGCGCGCCGAGCTCGTCGGCCACCCGGAGCGACTCCGGTGTGGCAGGAGGCCAGTTCGCCCGCCGGATCGTCCGAAGCCGCGTAGACGGGCCCGACGGTGTGGATCACCCATCGGGCGGCGAGGTTGCCCCCGCCCGTCGCCACGGCACGACCGGTCGGGAGCCCGCCCGGGAACGCGGTCCGGCGGATCTCTCGGCACTCGGCGAGGATCGAGGGTCCGCCGGCCCGGTGGATCGCGCCGTCTACGCCGCCGCCGCCCATGAGGGTCCGGTTCGCGGCGTTCACGATCGCGTCGACGTCCTGGGTCGTGAGGTCGCCTTCGAGCAGGACGATCCGGGGCATGTCGCTATCGTGCCATGCCGTATGCCGTTCGAGATCCGTGTCGCCACCCGCGACGAGTGGGAACGCGTTCGGGACCTCCGCCTGCGCGCGCTCGCCGACGCGCCCGATGCGTTCGGTTCGACGCTCGATCGGGAACGTCGTCTCGGGGAGGCGGGGTGGATCGACTGGATCGAAGGCTGGGAGGGCGCGACGAACGTGATGTTCGTCGCCGAACGCGATGACCGATGGATCGGGACGGCGCTCGGCTCGCGTACCGGAGACGAACCCGACGCCCACCTGTACGGGATGTGGGTGGAGCCCGCGCGCCGTTCGAGCGGGATCGGGGCGTCGCTCGTCGAGCAGGTCCTCGGGTGGGCGCGCACGTGGGAGGCGCGCTCGGTGATCCTCGCCGTCTCCGAGACCAACGCGGGCGCCGCGGCCTTCTACGAGCACCTCGGGTTCATGGACACCGGCGAGCGCGAGCCGTTGCGCGAGGGCAGCGAGCTCCGCGTTCGCATCCTGCGTCGCGAGCTTTCCTGACCTGCCCGTCTCGCGACGAGGGCCTCTCGAGGCCCCTGCTAGCGTGGTTCGGATGCGGGCGGCCGGGGCTCCACGGATCCGACCCGCGGTCGCCGTGCAGACGCTGTTCGTGCTCTTCGGCGTCTTCATCGCGGCCTCGTTCCCGTTCCTGTCCCTGTTCCTGGACGGCAAGGGCCTGACCGCGGGCGAGATCGGTGCCGTGATCGCCGTGATGGCGATCGCGCGCGTGCTCCTGAGCCCGCTCTGGGGTCACCTGGCCGACACCTCGCTCGGCCGTCGCCGCGCGCTGCAGATCGGAGCGCTCGGCGGCGCGGTCGGGGCGTTCGCCCTGTTCGGAGCGGAGACCTTTCCGGCGATCGTGGCGACCGCGTTCGTGTTCGCCGGTCTGAGCGCCACCGTCGCGCCGAACGTCGACGCGATCGCGCTGGAGTTCCTCGGCGACGACCGGATGACGGAGTACGGACGCATCCGCGGCTGGGAGAGCCTCGCGTACGCGACGACGTGCCTGCTGGTCGGCGTGCTCCTGCAGCAGGTGGGCATCCGCTGGGCGATGCCGGTCGTCGCCTTCGCGGCGCTCGCGATCTTCGTCTGGGCGGTCGTCGCGATCGAACCCGACCGGCCGGCTCGGTCGATCCGCCACGGCCGGCTCGGCGCGGTGGGGGCGGTGTTCCGGGCCGCCCCGAGGTTCTGGATGTTCCTGCTCGCGCTGCTCCTCGTGTGGACCGGGTTCAACGCCGCGTGGAACTTCATCGGCCTGAAGATCGAGCGCGCCGGCGGCGGCGCGCTGCTGGTGGGGATCGGGACGGCGCTCGGCGGGCTGGTCGAGGTGCCCGTGATGCGGCTCTCGTCGCGGTTCTCCAAGCGGTTCGGCCTTCGCGCCGTGTACGTCGCCGGATGCATCGTGTACGCGACGGGCTTCCTGCTGTGGGGTCTGGTCGAGGACCCGACGGTCCTGTCCGTCCTCACCGTGTTCGAGGGCGCCGGGTTCGCGTTGCTGTTCACGACGATGGTGGTCGTGATCGGCCGCATGCTCCCGTCGAACCTGTACTCGACCGGCCAGTCGCTCGCCGCGACGATGGGGTTCGGGATCGCGCCGATCATCGGCGCCGGTCTCGGCGGTCTCGTGTTCGATCGCTACGGCCCGGCGACGCTGTACGTCGGCGCCTCGCTGCTCACGCTCGCCGGAGGGGCGGTGGCGTGGATCGCGCTGTCCACGCCCGCGCTGTCCCGCCCCGCGCCGGACGTCGATCCCGTGCTCTGAGCGCCGTTCGGGCGGTTCGCGCCGCGTCGGGGGCTTGACGTACGATGCCCCGAGACCCTGACGAGGAGGTCGATGTGGTCAGCGCGTTCATCCTGATCCAGACCGAGGTGGGACGGGCCAGCAACGTGACCCGCGAGATCAGCGGCGTGAAAGGCATCGTGTCCGTCGACCCCGTGACCGGTCCCTACGACGTCATCGCCCGCGGCGAGGCGGCCGACCTCGACGAGCTCGCCAAGGCGATCGTGATGCCGATCCAGTCCGTCGAGGGTGTCACGCGCACCCTGACCTGCCCGGTGCTCTCGCTCTAGCCGTCCCGGACCTCCCAGGCACGAAGGCCGCAGCAGCGCGTTCCTTCAGGGCGTTCTCCCGCGCGCCGATACCACGTCCGGAGGTGGTGGCGTGGGTTCGGAACGCGGTTTCGTGTCGGTGCGGTTGCTCGTCCTGCTGGGTTTGGTGGTCGCGGCCGTATGGGTCGTGCCCTTGACGCTCCTGCAGAGCAAGGCGACCCATCCGACGACGTCCGCCGGTCCGACGGCGCCCGACCCGGTCGGCGCCCGGCCCAACGGCGATCGAGCCCGCCGGCGCCCCCGCGGCCGTGAGTCCCGCGAGCGACCCCGTCTCCGACCCGATCCGCGCGGCGGACGACGTGCAGGCGCAGGCGCTGCTGAACGAGGCGATCCGGGCGGCGCAGGTCTACTACGCCGAGCACGGTTCGTTCGACGGGTTCGGTCCCGACGCGGCCGCGGCGTACGACCCCTCGATCGTCTACACGGAAGGCGGCCCAGCCTCCGGCATGGTGTCGATGACGGTCTCGCCGACGGCGGTCGTCCTCGTCACCGTGGTCGAGCTGAACGGCGGCTACCTGTGCGCCGCCGAGATGGGCGACACCGTGACGATGGGTCGGACGAACGCGGCGACGCCGGCCGAGTGCCAGGGCGGCTGGGACTAACCACCCGAACCGTCGCGGAACCACAGGTGCACGTCGCTCCGCTCCGCGAGCTCGAGCGTCTCGGGGAGCTCGGCCGCGAGCTCGCCGATCCGAGCGAGGAGCCGCGAGCGCTGCGGTTCGGGCAGCGAGGCGATGTCGCTCGACGTCGCGTACAGATCCGCCAGCCGTGCCGAGGCCATCGTCCGCGTGGTCGGGAACGAACGCCGTTCGAGCGTCGTGAACCCGTCGAGGCGTTCGGGTGGCTCGAACCACGAGAGGTAGGCCTCCACGATCGGTGAGGACGCGCGTTCGCGTTCGACGACCTCGTCGATCTCGCGGATGCCGAGCCGCAGCGCGTCGGCGTTCTCATCCGTCCGCGCCCAGAACAACGCGAGCGCGCCCCCGGGACGGAGCACGCGCCGGATCTCGGCGAACGCGGCCTCGGCGTCGAAGTGGTGGAACGCGTTGCCGACGACGACGGCGTCGGCCTCGCCGTCGCCGACGCGGGATGCCCTCCGCGGTCCCGAGGACGGCGCGCACCTCGGGCAGGTTCGTCGCGAGGACCGTGCGCATGTTGTCGGCGGGTTCGACGGCGACCACCCGCACGCCGAGCGAGGCGAATCGCCGGGAGAGCTGTCCGGTCCCGGCCGCGAGGTCGACCACGAGCGATCCGGGGTCGAGGCGGGCGCGTTCGGCGACCCACCGAACGGACCCGGGGGCGTAGTTCGGGCGCAGGTCGTCGTAGTCGGTCGCGTTCACCTGCTCGAAGCTGAACCCCATCGTCGCGCATCGTACGCGGCGGCCGTAGGCTTGCCGGATGTCTCGACCCGAGCGTCCGACCGCCGGCCCGCCACCCGGGCGTTCGGAACCCGTCCCCCTGCCGCGGCGGCTGCTCGCCGAGGAGACCCTGATCGTCCTGTCGCTCTCGCTGCTCGCGAGCGCGGTCTTCGCGATCCTCAGCCTCCTCGAGGCGCCGCTGCGCGGCGTGACCGTGGCCTCGGTGTCGCAGAGCACGGCGCTCGCGCGACAGCTCTTCAACACGCTGTTCTCGCTCGCGCCGGTCTGGCTGGTGGTCTACCTCGTCCGTCGCAGCGGCGAGGGGCTCGAGGGGATCGGCATGCGATGGGACCGTCCCCGGCAGGACATCGGGCGCGGGGTGCTCCTGTTCCTGGTCGTGGGGGCGGCGGGGATCGGGCTGTACCTCGGGGCCGTCGCGCTCGGCGTCAACCGGTTCGTCGTGCCGGTGCCGCCGCTCGGGCACTGGTGGACGGTGCCGGTGCTCCTGCTGAACGCGGCCGAGGCGGCCCTGCTCGAAGAGGTCGTGGTCGTCGCCTACCTCATCACGCGGCTGCGGCAGCTCGGCCTGACCGAGATCGCGGCCGTCGGCGCGAGCGCGTTGCTGCGCGGGAGCTACCACCTCTACCAGGGGTGGGGCGGGTTCCTCGGCAACGTGGCGATGGGCCTGCTGTTCGGGTTCGTGTTCACGCGGACCAAGCGCGCGTGGCCGATCGTGATCGCGCACTTCCTGCTCGACACCGCGGCCGGCATCGGGTTCATCCTGTTCCGCAAGCACCTGCCCGGGTTCGGATGAGCGCGCCGCTCGCCCGGCGCTCGCTGTCTCCGGCGCTGCGGCAGGTCGCGGCGCGAGGGTTCGCGCACGTCGAGGGGCTGGTGGGCGAGGCCTTCCTGCGCGACCTCCGTCGCGAGGTCGAGGGCGGCCCGCTGCGCAGGATGGCGGGTTCGTTCGGGGCGGCCGGCGTCCGGATGGAGATCGACGGCTACGACCTCGAGGCGCCGTTCGAGGGCTTCCCGGTCCTGACCGAGCTCGCGGGCTCGTTCACGTCGCGCGTCCGCTCGGACGGCGGCCAGATCCGTGGCCTGCGGACCTGGCGCCCCAACGAGGCGGGGGTCGCCGTCTACCGGTCGGGGTCGGTCGGCGTCACGTCGCATCTGGACGGCCGCTGGTACCGGCGGCTCGTCGCGGTCTTCACCGTCGGGGGCTCGGCGCGGTTCGAGGTGCGGTCGTCGCGCGAGGGCGACCTGCTCGAACGCTGGGAGGCCCGCGCCGGCTCGGTCACGTTGATGCGCGGCGCCGGGTCTGGCCGGCGTCCGCGACGGTCGGCCGTACCACGCGGTGCACGGCCCGTCGCGCGGGACGCGATGCTCGCTCGCGCTCCGCATGCGGGTCGAATCGGCCCTGATCACTGGAGGTCGCGGGCGAAGCGCCGGTCGAAGCGACGCGACCACCGCACCCGGCCGTCCTCCTCGGCGTCGATCTCCAGGTGCACGCGGTAGCCCTCGGCGTCGCTCTCGATGCGGCTGCGCACCTCCGTGGCGACGACCGTCCCGGGCCACGTGAGCTCGTAGCGCGCGGTCGCCGAGACCCACGCGCGTCCGGGATCGTCGATCGAGACACCCACCACGCCGCCGACGCGTTCGGCGATCGCGGGTGCCACCTCGTCGGCCTCGCTCCGGTTGTCGTACCCGACGACCGCGCGGGTCTCGTTCCCGATGAGGTCCCGTTCGATCCTCCACGTCACGTCGTCGGTGTCCCACCGCTGCGGTCGGCGGGACGCGGGGAGGTCGGGGCGCTCGGCGATCGGCGGGGGGCCGTCGACGATCGGCAGGACGATCTCCGAGCCCTCGCGCTCGATCGTGAGCGTGAGGGGGGCCGGCGGCGGCCAGCAGTTCGGCCAGTCGGTCCCCGCGAGGTCCAGGCGCACGCGGTGGCCCGGCTCGAACACCCACGACGTGACGTCCAGCTCGAACGACACGTCGTACGCGCGTCCCGGCTCGAGCGGCGACGGCTCCTGCCTCGAGTCGCGATGCGTGAGGTTGAGCAGACCACGCGTGACCAGCTGCGAGGTCCCGTCGGGGTGGACGTCGCAGAGCCGGGCGGACAGGTACGCCACGGGAGCGGAGGAGGCCACCCGCGCCCGCAGGACGGGGGCGCCGAGGATCTCGAGCTCGTCCTCGAGCGGCCAGTCGTAGACGAGCGAGAACGCCTCGTCCGGCCGCTGGTCGACCGCCTGCCCCCACGGCGGCAGCCCGGCGCAGCTCAGCCACGCGGTCCAGCCGACGTCGCCGCGGACCTCGAGCCGGTCGGGGCCGTCGCCGGCCTGGCCGCCTCGGCCTCGGCGAGCGCGAACCCGCGTTCGCGAACGCGGTCGAGCGGCCACCCCTCCTCGAACCGCCACGTGCCCGGGTAGGCCTCGAGATCGGCGGCCGGGGTCACCGGACGCCGCACGAACGCGACGATCGGCGGCTCGCGGTCGACGCCGTTGTCCTCGCCCTTCAGCCATCGGTCCCACCAGCGCGCCATCTCGCGGTCGAGGTCGATGTTGGGGCCGGGGCGCGACGTCTCGACGTCGGCGTGCGACCAGGGGCCGGCGAGGAGGCGTTTCGGGCAGGTGAGGTTCGCCATGCCGCGCAGGGCGATGTTCGTGTAGCCGTCGGCCCAGCCGGTCACGAGCATCGTCGCCGCCTCGATCGCGCCGTAGTCCTCGCGCAGCGACCCGTGCTTCCAGAACGCGTCGTACCGCTGGTGTTCGAGCCAGCCGAACAGCCACGGCTCGTACGTCGGCGACCCGGCGTTCCCACGCGTCGCGCCAGCCCTCGCCGGCCACCCGCGGGACCGGCGGCAGGACGTTGATCGCGTCCATGTAGGTCGGCCAGTCGGCCAGGTCGAGCTGTTTGAGCGCGCCGCCGTAGTAGTGGACGTCGTCCGCGTACCGGTCGTCGGAGGCGAAGATCGAGCAGATCGCCTTCAGCGCCGGGGGGCGGAGCATCGCGACCTGCAGCGAGTTGAACCCCGACCACGACGTCCCGTACATGCCGACGTTGCCGTTGGACCACGGTCGGTCGGCGAGCCACGCGATCACCTCGGTCAGGTCCTCGAGCTCTTCGGCCGTGTACTCGCCGGTCGCGATCCCCTCGGAGGAGCCCGTCCCGCGGATGTCGAGCCGGCACACCACGTACCCGAACTCGTCCGCGAACCGGTGGTACTCGGGCCGGTAGTGCGCGGTGAGGTCGTCCTTGCGGTAGGGGAGCGCCTCGAGCAGCGCGGCGCGAGGCTCGGGACGCTCGGGGTCGTCCTCCGGCGGCAGGTACAGGGTGGCGGCCAGGCGGACGCCGTCGCGCATCCCGATCCAGACGTCCTCGGTGCGAGCCATGGCGGAGGATGCTAGCGCCCGGGCGGACGGTGCGTCCCGATCGCTACGTGCGGCCGTGTTAGGCCCAGGAGGTGAACCAGTAACGGAGCTTGAAGGCGGCGTCGGTGACCGGGGCCGCGGTCAGGATCGGCCAGAACCAGATGAACAGGATCACCGACGCGGCGACGAACCCCACGACGAACGGCAGGAACGGACGCGAACGGGAACCGGCGACGTGCAGCTCGGACAGGTCGCGGAGCGCGTAGACGACGGCGAGGACGAAGAACGGCGTGAGCGGCGTGGCGTAGAAGAAGAACTGCGGGCGCGAGACCAGGAACCACGGCAGGTACAGGCCCGCGATCGCGATCGCGATGAACCCCGCCCTCCAATCGTGCTTGTGCCACCAGGCGTACGCGACGTACGGGATCGCGAGGAGGGCGCCCCAGAAGATCGCCGGGTTGCCCTGCGCGTAGATCACCTGGCGCACGCCGTCGGAGGCGAACGCCCCGTAGTAGTACGTCGGCCGGGCCAGGACGATCCACTTCCAGGCCGGGGCGAAGTACGCGTGCCAGGGCTGCCCCTGATCGTTCACCGCCTTCAGGTCGGCGTGGAACCGGGCGGCCTTGCCCTGCATCTCGGCCCACCGCTGGAGGTCCCACCCGAAGTGCAGGAACCAGGGGATGTAGGTCGCGAAGTACACGATGCACGGCGTGACGAGCAGCGCGAGGACGAACCCGAACCCCTCGGTCGTGATCGTCTTCACGATCGGTTTCGACACGCCGAACCGCTTGCGCCGCATCACTTCCCACATGAACCCCAGGGCGATCGCCGTGACGAACGCGGTCAGCCCCGACCACTTGGTGGCCATCGCCGCGCCGCCGGCCGCGCCCGCGGCGAACCGGTACGGACGCCACAACGGCGCCGGCAACCGCCGCTTCGGCTTGGCGGCGGCCTCGCCGTCGCCCGGCGGGGGCGTCGCGATGGCCGGCGGCGGCGTCCGTCGTTCGATCCACCGTCGGTCGAGTAAGAGGAAGACGAAGACCAGCACGACCCAGAACGCGACGAAGATGTCGAGCGTCCCCGTCCGCGATTGGACGAGGTTCAGCCCCTCCGTGGCTAACAGCAGGCCGCCCGTGAACGTCCACAGCGGGCTTGCCCACAACAACTGGATGATGACGGCGAGCAGCATCACGGTCGCGGTCCCCGTCACCGCAGCGCCGGCGCGCCACCCCATCGATTCGGTCCCGAACGCCAGCTCGCCGAACGCGATCATCCACTTGCCGAGCGGCGGGTGCACCCACGCGCCCGTGTCCCATTCGTTGTCGCGCCAGAACCGTTCGTCCGCGCTGTTGATGTCGCACCGCTGGTTCGAGTAGCCGAGCAGGATGCACGCGGACTTCGTGTAGTAGTACTCGTCGAACACGCGGTGCTCCGGGTACGCCAGGTGCACGAACCGGAGGTAGCCCGCGATCAGCCCGACGGCCAGGACCGCGACGACCGGCCGGTTGAACCGCTTGACCCAGGCGTGCATGCGCAGCGACGGGGTCGGGGGGCGCTCCACGAACGGCGGCGCGGGCCGGGTGAGCGTGGACATCCGACCGATGGTACGGCAGGGATGCCGTTCAGGAGGGGTGTTCGGGTCGTGCGTTCGGCCTATCGTTCGGGCCGGTTCTGAGGCCGGCGGTCGGGACGGTCCTTCAGCCGAACCACGAACTGGAGCCCCTGGTAGACCTCGTCGATCGAGGCCGACTTGTTGTCGACCAGGCCGGCGTCCAGCCCGGTGCGTTGGACGATCGCGAAGGACAGGTCCGTGTCGATCGCGGCCGCCTTCTTGGGCCAGGCCACCCAGAGCCGGCCCGCCGGATCCAGCGCCCGAACGGCCGAGGGGAAGCGGCGCCGCAGGTCGGCCAGCGACCTCGTGAACAGCAGCACCACGTCGAGCGGCCCCCTCGCGCTGCGGGCGAACGACGTGCCGCTCGGGACCGGACCGAGGGAGAAGCCGCTCGGCGCGCCCACGACCAGCACGCGCGAGCCCTCGCGGATCCCGAGCTTGCGGGGGAGCGGCGTCGACGAGTAGTCCTTGTGTCCGCCACGTCGACGGCGTCACGTTCGGCACTGTAGCCGCGCCCGCCGGCGGGTTAGGCCCTTCGGCGGTTCCGCCTCGCGGATCGCGTGGGACCATCGAGACATGGCCGGCCACCTCTACGTCGTGGGCACGCCGATCGGCAACCTCGGCGACCTGTCCGAGCGCGCGCGCGAGACGCTCGGCTCCGTCGATCTCGTCGCGGCCGAGGACACGCGGCGGACGGGGCGGCTGCTCGCGCACCTCGGCGTGAAGGTGCGCATGCTCTCGCTGTTCGAGGGCAACGAGCGGCAACGCATCGACGAGCTGCTGGATCGCCTGCGCGAGGGCGAACGGGTGGCGCTCGTCTCCGACGCCGGCATGCCGGCGGTCTCGGACCCCGGGTTCCGCCTCCTGCGGGCGGCGGTCGATGCGGGGGTCGAGATCAGCGTGGTCCCGGGCCCGTCGGCGGTCACCGCGGCGCTCGTGGTCTCGGGACTGCCGACCGACCGCTGGGTGTTCGAGGGCTTCCTGCCTCGTCGCCCGAGCGAGCGCCGCGAACGACTGCGAGCGCTCGCGCACGATCCACGGACCGTGGTCCTGTTCGAGTCCCCGCTGCGCGTGATCACGCTCCTGCGCGACGTCCTGGTCGAGCTCGGCGATCGCCGCGCCGCCGTGGCTCGAGAGCTCACGAAGCTCCACGAGGAGGTCGTCCGGGGCCGCATCTCCGAGGTGCTGGCCTCCCTGCTCGACTCCGAGCCGCGCGGCGAGCTCGTGGTCGTGATCGAGGGGGCGGAGGCGGTCGCGCCGGACCTGGACGAGATGGTGGAGGAGGCGCGGCGCCTCGTCGCGGACGGGATGCGCAAGCGCGAGGCGGCGGCGGCGGTCGCCCGACGCGGCGGCGGGTCGGCGAACGAGATCTACGGCGCCCTGGTCGACGCGGAGGGCGCGCCGGAGGGCGAGTCGTTCGAGGGCCTCGGCTACCATGGCTCGACCATGGGCAAGGACGTCTTCTACATCACGACGCCGATCTACTACCCCAACGACGTCCCGCACATCGGTCACGCGTACACCTCGGTGGCGGCCGACTTCGTCGCCCGGTACCACCGGCTCCGGGGTGAGGAGGTCCTCCACCTCACCGGGACCGACGAGCACGGCCTCAAGCTCCAGCGCGCGGCCGAGGCCGCCGGGGTCGACCCGCAGACCTGGGTGGACGAGATGGCGCCGCGGTGGAAGGACGTCTGGGCCAGGCTCGACATCGCCTACGACGACTACATCCGCACGACCGAACCCCGCCACGAGAAGGCCGTCCAGCGGCTGCTGACCGCCGTCCACGAGAACGGCCGGGACGACATCTACCTCGGGACCTACGAGGGCCTGTACTGCGTGTCCTGCGAGGCCTACTACACCGAGGACGAGCTCGTCGACGGGATGTGCCCCATCCACGGGCGCCGGTCGAACGCATGGTGGAGGAGAACTACTTCTTCCGCCTGTCGGCGTACGCGGAGCGGCTGCTCGAGCACTACGAGCGGCACCCCGAGGCGGTGCAGCCCGAGACCCGGCGCAACGAGGTCCTGTCGCTGATCCGGGGCGGGCTCCAGGACTTCTCGATCAGCCGGACGACCTTCCGCTGGGGGATCCCGCTCCCGTGGGACCCGAACCACGTGTGCTACGTCTGGTTCGACGCGCTGACCAACTACATCACCGCGGCCGGGTACGGGACGGACGAGGCTCGGTTCGCCCGGGTCTGGCCGGCGAACGACCACCTGATCGGCAAGGACATCCTGCGGTTCCACGCCGTCTACTGGCCGGCGATGCTCATGGCGGGCGGCGTCGAGCCGCCCGAGCAGGTGTGGGCGCACGGCTTCCTCACCGTCGGCGGTCAGAAGATGTCGAAGACCAACGCGACGGGCATCCATCCGTTCGAGCTCACGGACCACTTCGGCGTGGACTCCTATCGCTACTTCTTCCTGCGCGAGATCCAGTTCGGCCAGGACGGGAGCTTCTCCTGGGAGTCGATGGTCGAGCGGCACAACGCCGACCTCGCGAACGGTCTCGGGAACCTCGTGAGCCGGATCCTCGCGATGCTCGGGACCTCGTTCGACGGGGTGGTGCCCGAACCTGCGGCCGAGGGTGTCGAGGACGACCTCCCCGCGCTGACCGCGGACGTCGTCCGCCGGTACGACGACCACATGGCCGAGCTCGCGCTCACCCAGGCGCTGGCGGCCGTGTGGGAGATCGTCGGCCGAGCCAACGGCTACCTGGTCGAGCGCCAGCCGTGGACCCTCGCCAAGGACGAGGCTCGCCGGGACGAGCTCGCCGGCATCCTGTACGCGTCGGCCGAGACGCTCCGGATCCTCGCGATCCTGATCCGCCCGATCATGCCCGGGGCCGCGGCGCGGCTGTGGGGGCAGCTCGGGATCGAGGAGCCGCTCGACGCGCAGCGGCTGCCGCAGGCGGCCGCCTGGGGCGGTCTGCCGCCGGGGACCAAGACCGCGAAGGGCGACGCGCTGTTCCCTCGGCTCGACTCCTGAGTGAGGGTTCCCGCCATCACGTTTCACGTGCGACTCACCTCCTGAACTTCCGATCGAGAGCGGACGCCGACGCGCGGACCCGGCCGCTCGAGATCTTCGAGCCGGGGTCGAGGATCGGTCGCGGCCGCTAAGGTGTCCGCCGCGTGAACGACCCGAACCCTGAACCGCCGATGCAGAGCGGTGCCGTCGACACCCACTGCCACCTGTTCCTGCTCGACGGCGACCCCGCCGAGGCGGTCGAGGACGCTCGGAAGGCCGGGGTGGACACCCTCGTCTGCGTCGGTATCGACCCGGGGTCGAGCCGTCGCTCGGTCGAGCTCGCCACGTCGTTCCCCGGCGTCGCCGCGACCGCCGGCATGCACCCCCACGACGCGAGCGCCTTCGACGCCGCGGCCGAGGCCGAGATCGAGCAGCTGCTCGCGAACCCGCTCGTGGTCGCGGTCGGCGAGTGCGGTCTGGACTTCTTCCGCATGCGCTCGCCCCGGCCGGACCAGGAGCGCGCGCTCCGCGCGCAGGTACGTCTCGCGAAGGCGTACGACCTTCCACTCGTGATCCACGTTCGCGACGCCTGGCCCGAGATCCTTCGAGTGCTCGATGAGGGTTCCGCCGAACGCGTGGTCCTCCACTGCTTCAGCGGCGATGCCGAGATCGCGGCGGGGTGCGCGGAGCGCGGCTGGTTCCTCTCGTTCGCCGGGAACGTCACGTACCCGAAGAACGAGCATCTGCGCGAGGCGGCCGCGGCGGTGTCGCTCGACCGGGTCCTCGTCGAGACCGACAGCCCGTTCCTCGCGCCACAGCGGCTGCGCGGTCGCGACAACGCGCCGTCGAACGTCGTCGACGTGATCGAGGCGATCGCGCTCGCGCGGGACGAACCTGTGGAAATCGTGAGGGAAATCACCGCCGAGAACGCCAGAACGGCCTTCCCGAGGCTTCAGTAGGCCCTCGGAACCGGCCGAGATTGAAGTTTGCAGTAAGAGTTGAGGGTTTGATAGGTTCCTCCTCGCACGTCGTTGAAAGGCTTCGGTCCGGCCTCGGCCGCTTCCCCCCGGAGCCTTCTTCCAAATAGGAGGAAGGATGCCGGTTCGTCCGACGCGGGTCCGCCGGTTGCGGGCACGCAAGGCGATGGGGAACGCGCTCCTCGCGAGCGTGCTGCTCGTGGGAGGCCTCACGTACGTCGCGATCCAGAAGACCGTGACGCTCGTGGTGGACCAGGGGCGACCCGAGGCCGTTCGAACGATGAGCGCGAGCGTCGGGGAGCTCCTCGACGCGCAAGGGATCCTCGTTGGGTACGGCGATCTGGTGACGCCGCCGGCGCCGACGTCGCTCGCGGACGGGATGACCGTCTTCGTGGAGCGGGGTTGGCTCGACGGCATCACGGCTCCCGGGCCCGACGATGTGGGGGTCTGGGTGATGGAGGGAGCGACCGCGCCGCATCTGATGCTCGCGGCGCGGTCAGGCGAGGACTGGTTCTCCGCGGGAGATCCGGCCGGGTGGTCGCAGGTGGTATCGGCGAACGTCGTGGTGAAGGGGAAGGACCACGACGTCATCACCAACGCCGGTACCGTTCGCGAGCTCCTCTCGGCCATGGGGATCACATCCGACCGCGACGACCGCGTCCTTCCGTCACCCAGGACCCCCATCAAAGAAGGCATGCGCGTCCGCTACGACGCGATCTCGATCCGGACCCGCGACGTCCGCGTCCCGATCCCGTACACCACGTACACGCGGTACTCGGACACGATGAGCCCCGGCGCGGTCCGGATGGACCGCGCGGGCGTCGACGGGGTCATGGTGGAGCGGACCCGGGTCAAGTTCGTGAACGGGAGGGCCGTCGCCACCCAGGTGCTCTCGCGGACCGTCCTGCAGGAGGCGATCGCGGCCCGGCGCGTGGTCGGTCGCGAGAACGGCTCGCACGGCTCCCAGAGCGGCGAGGCCAGCTGGTACTCGTTCGCTCCGGGCGGCGGGCTCACCGCGGCCCACCCGTGGCTCCCGTTCGGTACGGTGGTCACCGTCACGAACCTCGCGAACGGCGAGACCGTTCAGGTGGTGATCAACGATCGGGGACCCTTCGGCGGACGGATCATCGACCTCTCCGACGAGGCGTTCGCCCGGATCGCCCCGCTCTCCCAAGGCGTCTGTCAGGTCCACCTCAGCTGGTGAGCGTTCGGACGGCCTCGGCCGCTCCGAGCTGAAGGACCTCGCGGCGCGCCACGGGATCCGGCCGACCAAGATCCGGGGCCAGCACTTCCTCGCCGACCCCAACCTCGCCCGCGCGATCGTGGCGGACGCCGGGATCCGCGACGGGGACCGCGTCGTGGAGGTGGGCGCCGGGCTCGGGTCCCTGACGGTCCCGCTCGCCGAGACCGGGGCCGAGGTCCTCGCGATCGAGGTGGACCGCGGGTTGTCCAGAGCCCTCGGCGAGGTCGTCGGCTCCTACCCGAACGTGCGGATCGACGTCTCCGACGCGATGCGGACCGACTGGGCGACCGCGCTCGGCACCGAACGCTGGTCGATGGTCTCGAACCTCCCGTACAACGTCTCGGTCCCGCTGCTGCTCGACCAGTTGGAGACCGCGCCGATCGACCGGTACGTCGTGATGGTGCAGCGGGAGGTGGGGGACCGGCTCGTGGCGGGTCCGGGTGAGGAGGCGTACGGCGCGGTGAGCGTTCGGGTCGCGTACCGGGCGGACGCCCGGGTGCTCCGCCGGGTGCCGGCCGACGTGTTCTGGCCGCGCCCGAAGGTCGACTCGGTGCTGGTCCGGCTCGACCCCCGGCCGCCGACGGTCGTCGTGGATCCGGCGGCGCTGTTCGCGGTGGTCGACGAGGGGTTCGCCGAGCGACGCAAGACGATGGCGAACGCGCTCCGCCGGCTCGGCCGCGACGCGGCGGACGCGGCCGAGATCCTCCGATCGATCGACCTGGACCCGGGCGTCCGCGCCGAGCGGCTCGGCCTGGACGAGTTCGCGCGGATCGCGGAGGCGATGCTCGAGCGGGGCTGGACGCCGTGACCGCGCGGGGCGATCCGGCGCGACGCGAACGCCAAGATCAACGTGTTCCTGCGGGTGCTCTCGACGCGGGAGGACGGCTACCACGAGATCGAGAGCCTGGTCGTCCCGATCTCGCTCGCCGACCGGATCGTGGTCCGGCCGGCCGAGGAGCTCCGGGTCGAGGTCGCGGGCGCCCCCGCGTTCTCGGCGGGCGGGCTCAACCTCGCGCTGGTCGCCGCGCTCGCGCTCGCCGATGCCTGTCCCGACGCCGGCGGCGCCCTGGTGGAGATCGAGAAGCGGATCCCGGTCGCGGGAGGCCTCGGGGGCGGGAGCGCCGACGCGGCCGCCACGCTGCTCGCGCTGAACGAGCTCTGGGGCTGCGACGTGGACGCCGCCACCCTGGAGGAGATCGGCGAGCGGATCGGGTCGGACGTGCCCGCGATGCTGTCGGGCGAGCCCGTCCTGATGGCCGGGCGCGGCGAGCGGCTGGCGCCCGCCGAGGTCCCGCCGTTCCACTGGGTGCTGGTGCGGTTCGGGTTCGGCGTCCGATCGCCCGAGGCCTACCGCTGGTGGGACGAGGACGGGGCCGGTACCGGCCCGGACCCCGACCACCTGCTCGCCGCCGCGACCGCGGGGGATGCCGAGGCGCTGGGACCCCTCCTGTTCAACGACCTCGAGACGCCCGTCGCCGCCCGCCACCCCGAGATCGGCGAGGCGAAGCGGCGTCTGCTCGAGGCGGGCGCGCTCGGCGCCGTGATGAGCGGGAGCGGCTCGTCCGTGATCGGCCTCGCGCGCGACCAGGCGCACGCCCGAACGCTGGCCGATGGGTTCGAGGGGGCGGAACCCGTCGTGGGCCCGCCGCCGGACACGGCATAATCGGGAGCCGGTCCGGGGTCGTCTAACGGCAAGACGCGGGCCTTTGGTGCCTGCAATGGAGGTTCGATTCCTCCCCCCGGAACACGTGCCCCCGGAACTGCCTGGCACCCGGAACCACCCTGCCGGAAGGATCCGACGCGTGGCCGAGATCGCCTGCCCCTTCTGCGGCACCTCGAACCCCGAGACCGCCCGGTTCTGCGGGTCGTGCGGCGAGGCGCTGGAGCGGATGTGTCCTTCGTGCGGCACGGCCAACCCGCTCGCGAACCGCTTCTGCGGTTCCTGCGGGACCGCGCTCGTGCCGGTCCAGGAGCATCCTCCCAGCGGGCAGCGAACCTGGAGGAGCGCAAGGTCGTCACGATGCTGTTCGCCGACCTCACCGCGTCCACCGAGATGTCGTCACGGCTGGATCCCGAGGATCTGCGTTCGGTCCTGCGGCCGTTCTTCGACGCGATGGCGGACGAGATCGGTCGGTACGGCGGCACCGTCGAGAAGTTCATCGGTGACGCCGTCGTCGCGCGTTCGGGGCGCCGGTCGCCCACGAGGACGATCCCGAACGCGCGATCCGATGCGGCCTCGCGATGCAGCGCCGCCTCGCGGAGCTCAACACCGAGGTGGCCGAGCGCGCCGGCAGCGACCTCGCGATGCGGATCGGGATCAACACCGGCGAGGTGCTCGCCCACTCGATCGAGGAGGGGATCGTGACCGGCGAGGCCGTGAACATCGCGGCACGACTCCAGTCGCTCGCCGACCGGGTCGCGTCGTCGTCGGCGAACGCACCTACCGGGACGCGCGCGAGGTGTTCGCGTTCGCCGATCTGGGTGAGGTGTCGGTGAAGGGGATCGACCGGCCCTTGCGGGTCTACGAGGTCGACCGCGAGACGGCGGGAACGGAGGAGGGCCGCGAGCGCGCGACGGCACCGTTCGTGGGTCGCGACCCCGAGATGGACTCTGCGGCTGCAGTTCCGGCGGACCGTGGCCCAGTCGAACCCGAACCTGATCACGATCGTCGGACCGCCGGGCATCGGCAAGAGCCGGCTCTGCGACGAGGCGGCACGGGCGTTCGAGGACGAGGGGGCGCACGTCGTCCGCGGGCGATGTCTGCCGTACGGCGACGGGCTGACGTATTGGCCCCTGGCGAGATCCTGCGGGCCGACGCGGGGATCCTGGACAGCGACCCTGCTGTGGAGACGATCGCGAAGGCCCGCGAGGCTCTCGACCCGAGGTTCCCCGGCGAGGAGGGGATGGGCGTCGCGAGCGTCCTCCTGTCCTCGATCGGCGTCGAGCTCGCCTCCGATCCGCTCGCGGGTGCCGAACGCGAGGCGCGCAGCGGCTGATCGCGCGGTCGTGGCAGCGCTACCTCGAGTCGCTCGCGGAGGGAGAGCCGCTCGTCGCGCTGATCGACGACGTGCACTGGGCGGACCCGAGCCTGCTCGAGCTGCTCGAGTCCGTCGTCGCGCGCGCGAGCGGCCCGATCCTCGTGATGTGCATGGCGCGCCCGGACCTGTTCGAGCGGCGGGCGCAGTGGGGGGGCGGGCTCTCGAACGCGACGACGATCTCCCTGTCCGCGCTCTCGCCCGGCGACGGCTCGCAGCTGATCGAGCACCTCCTGGGCGGTCGGCGCCCGCCGAGGTGGTCGAGCAGATCCTCGGTCGGTCCGAGGGCAACCCTTTCTTCGCGGCCGAGCTGCTCCGGATGATGATCGAGGACTCGACGATCGCACGCCGCGACGGCCGCTGGGAGCTCGTCCGGGAGCTGCCCTCGCGGCTGCTCGACACCGTGCAGGGTGTCATCGCATCGCGCATCGACCTGCTGGCGCCGAGGAGAAGCGCGCGATCCAGGACGCTTCCGTGATCGGGCGGAGCTTCTGGCCGGGCGCGGTCGCCGCCTGACGTCGGCGAGCGTCGAGCTCTCGATCGAGGGATTGGCCGCCAAAGGTCTGGTCGTCGAACGCGACACGTCGACGATCGCGCTCGAACGCGAGTTCCTGTTCAACCACGTCCTTACCCGTGATGTCGCGTACGGGAGCATCCCGAAGGCGCGGAGGGCGACGGCCACGGCATCGTCGGCGCGTGGTTGGAGGAGGGGACGGCGGGACGGGCGGAGGAGTTCGCCGAGATCTTGGCGCACCACTTCTCGCTCGCCGGCGATCGCGAGCGATCGGGGCGGTACGCGTTGATCGCCGGGCAGCGCCTTCTCCGCGTGTTCGCCGCCGAGGAAGCCATCGCGTGGTTCGACCGGGCGATGGACGCCGGGCCGTCGGACCCGCCTGCGATCGCAGGTCGGATTGGCCAGAGGGCTGGCGAAGGAGCAGCTCGGGAGGTTCGACGACGCGATCAGCGACTACGAGGGCGCGCTCGTCGATGCCGTGCGGCCGGGGACGCCGAGGGCGAGGCGCGGGCCCTCGCGGCGATGGCCCACACGCTGTGGCTCCTCGATCGCTACGACGAGGGAGGCGCGCTCCTGCCCGAGGCCCTCGAACGGGCTCGCGCGGTCGGTCTCGGTGACGTGGAGGCCCGCCTCCTGTACACCGCAGGGACGATGCGGTTCGGCCGGGGTGAGTTCGGCGACGCCCTGGACATGCACGGTCAGGCGCTGTCGACCGCCCTGCGGGGCGGGGACGTGGAGGGGCAGGCGCTCGCGCACCACGGACTGTGCGAGACGTACTTCTTCGTCGGGCCGCTCGAGGACGGTCTCGAACACGGCCTGCTCGCCGACGCGCAGTTCCGCGAGCTCGGCCAGCGATCGATGGTGGCGCACAACGGCTATATGGTCGCGTGGCTGCTCGGCTTCGTCGGCCGGCCCGAGGAGGCGATGGCGCAGGCGGACGCCTCGATCGAGACGTCGCACGAGATCGGCAACGTCCGGGAGGAGGGGTTCGGGCTGTTCGACCGGGCGGAGCTGTACCTGTCGGCTGGGCGTCTGGACGCGGCGCTCGCCGACGGCGTCCGCGGCACCGCGATGCTCCGGGATCTCGGTGTGGTCCGCGGCGTGATCATCGGCGCGAACATCCAGAACAGCGTGGCCGCGGAGGCGTGGGCGTTCGAGCGCATGCACGAGCCGGCCATGGACGCGCTCGAACTCTCCGATGCGCTGGGCGGGACGTTCATGCGAGCCCCGACCCTGGCGTACCGCGCGTGGACCCTGCTGGTCGAGGGGAAGGCCGGCGAGGCGGAGCTGCATCTGACCCAAGCGCGCGACGTCGCCGACGTCTTCCTGCACCGAGCCTGGATGAACCGTATCGAGGTCCTGATCCGGGAGTGGGCGGGCGACGCCGACGCGCTCGCCGAGATCGCCAGCCGGACCGAACGCGACGTGCTGCCGAGCAGCACCTACTGGGGGATGTGGGGTGTGTACGCTCGCGCCCTCTCCGTCTCGCACCGCGGCCGTCACGCCGAGGCGTCCCGCGACGCGAGGACCGCACTCGAGATGGCGGCCGCGTTCGGCGATCACCGTCTGCTCTGGCGCGCCGCTCGGGTCGCCTGGCGCGCTGCGGTTGAGCTCGGCGAGCCGGCCGAGGCCGAGCGCTTCCGCGAGCAGGCGCGCGCGACGGTCGGGCAGCTCGCGGCCAACGCGACGGGTGATCTCGCCGACGGGTTCCGCGCGCGCCCGGACGTGGCCGAAGTGCTCGCCTGAACAGCCGAACGCCGTATTGCCAGCCGGCGCCGCGCGCCGGTACAAAGGGTGTCCGCCCACCGAGAGGAACCCGTGCCCCCGACGAACTCGCTCGTTGCGGTGGTGCTCGCCGCAGGCAAGGGCAAGCGCCTGAAGTCGGCCGTGCCCAAGGTGCTGCATCCGATCTGCGGCCGGCCGGCCCTGTGGTGGGTGCTCCAGGACGTCCGCGCCGCACGCCCCTCGAAGATCGTGATCGTCGTGCACCACGGCGCCGACGAGGTCCGCGAGGCCGTCCGCTCGTGGGGGGTCTCCCCGAGCCCGTGTTCGTGGAGCAGGGGGAGGCGCTCGGGACCGGTCACGCGGTCCTCGCGGCCGAGAAGGCGATCGGTCGCGCGTCCGAGGTGCTGATCGCGAACGGGGACTTCGACCCCGTCGCCCCCGAGGACGTTCGCACGCTGATCCGTGTCCACCGGCGGACCAAGGCCGCCGCCACGATGATCACCACCGAGGTGGAGCGTCCCGGCAGCTACTCCCGCATCGTCCGCGACGGCGACCGGCTCGTCTCGATCGTCGAGGGGACCGACGCGCCGGCGTCGATGCGCTCGATCCGCGAGGTGGGGACCAACTGGATCGTCTTCCGTCGCGAGGACCTGTTCCGCGCGCTCCCGCTCGTGGGCCGCGAGAACACGCAGGGCGAGTACTACCTGAACGACGTCTTCCCGATCCTGATCGAGAAGGGCGAACGCGTGTCGGTCCTGCTGGTCGACACCGGCGGGGCGATGGGGATCAACTCGCGCGCCGACCTGGCCAGGACCACACGCGTCCTCCGCGAACGGATCAACGCGCGGCATCTCGCGAACGGCGTGACCCTCGAGGACCCCGAGACGACCTACATCGACGAGGGCGTCCGGATCGGCCGCGACACCGTGATCCGCCCGATGACGTTCCTGTCGGGCGAGACCCGGATCGGCGAAGGGCTGCGAGATCGGACCGGCGACGCGGATCGTGGACACCTCGGTGGCCGACGGCGCGCTCGTCCAGTTCTCGGTCGTGAGCTCCGCGCGGATCGGGGCTCGGGCGCAGGTCGGCCCGTACGCGCACGTGCGTCCGGGGACCAGGCTCGGGCCGGACACGAAGGTCGGCTCGTTCGTCGAGATCAAGGCGTCCGAGGTCGGCGAGGGCGGCAAGGTGCCGCACCTGACCTACGTCGGGGACGCGAAGGTCGGCCGGCGGGCCAACGTCGGGGCCGGGACCGTCACGGTCAACTACGACGGGTACGCGAAGCATCGGACGCAGATCGGGGACGATGCGCGGGTGGGTTCGGATACGATGCTCGTGGCGCCGGTGAAGCTCGGCAAGGGGGCGGTGACGGGCGCGGGATCGGTGATCACGACGGACGTCCCCGCGGGTGCGCTCGCGTTGGAGCGTTCGGAGCAACGGGTGGTCAAGGGCTACCGCAAGCGGCGTGACGCCGAGGCGGCGGACCGGCGCGGGGCAAGCGCAAGGGGGCGCACTGAGGTGGAGATCGTCACCAAGAAGCGGATGATGCTGTTCGGGGGCACGACGCATCCCGCACTGTCCGAGGAGATCGCCGAACATCTCGGGATCCCGATCGCGCCCTGCGTGATCCGTCGGTTCGGCTCGGGCGAGATCTACGTGCGCCCGGAGGAATCGGTGCGCGGCGCCGACGTGTTCGTGATCCAGACGCACGCCGACCCGGTCAACGAGTCGATCATGGAGCAGCTGATCCTGATCGACGCGATGAAGCGGGCGTCGGCGAAGCGGATCACCGCGGTGGTCCCGTACTACGGCTACGCGCGTCAGGACAAGAAGGTGCTCGCGCGCGAGCCGATCAGCGCCAAGCTCCTGGCCGACCTGCTGACCGCCGCGGGTTCGGACCGGGTCGTGTCGGTCGACCTGCACGCGGGCCAGATCCAGGGGTACTTCGACTTCCCGTTCGACCACCTGACGGCGCTGCCGGTGCTCTCGGGGTACCTGCAGAACGATCTCGGGCTGCACGGGGACGACCTCGTGATCGTCTCGCCGGACGCCGGCCGGATCAAGACCGCCGAGCGCCTCCGCGAGTACCTGCACGCGGACCTGGCGTTCCTGTACAAGCGGCGGTCGCGCAAGGAGGCGCACAAGATCGAGGAGATGGCGGTGGTCGGCGAGGTCAAGGGCCGCCCGTGCATCCTCGTCGACGACATGATCGACACCGCGGGCACGGTCGCCAAGGGCGCGGTCGCGCTCGCCCAGCAGGGCGCCGGCCCGATCTACGCGGCCGCGACCCACCCCGTGCTCTCGGGCAAGGCGGTGCAGAACCTCGAGGAGGCGCCGATCTCCGAGGTCGTCGTCACGAACACGATGCCGATCCCGGAGGAGAAGCGGTTCGGCAAGCTGAAGGTGCTGTCGATCGCCCCGCTGATCGCCGACGCGCTCCGGGCCGTGTTCGAGGAGAGCAGCGTCTCCGAGATCTTCCACGGCGAGAACCAGTAGCCGTCGTTACGGCGAGTACTGCTCCTCGATCTCGGTCACCAGGCCGTCCTCGACGGTGACCCACCATTGGCTCTGCCCGCGGTAGACCACGTCGCCGTCGGTCACGTCCGCCTGCTGCTCGATCGCCTGTGCGAAGAGCGCCAGGTCGCCGTCGAAGAAGGTCTCGCAGCAATGGTTCCAGTCGAGCAGTCGCAACCGCACGTCGGGTGCGAGCGGGAGCGTTCGGAGCAACGGGTTGTCGTTGACGACGAAGTGGTCGTTCGGCACGTGGCCGGTGTCGCCGGTGGCCTCCTGGTACGCCTGGTCGGCCTCCTCGCCGGACAGGAAGTACGCGAGGTCGAATTCGATCGTCCGCCTGTCGGTGTCGACCGACCGGACGTACCCGAAGTGGCGGCCGTCCGCGAGCGAAGCCTCCGTCGTGATCAGCCCTCCGCCACGGCGGAGGGTCCCCTCGATGACCACCTCACCGGACGCGTCGTAGCCGCGGAGGTCGGCGGGTCCCGGAGGGAGCACGAGCGCGAACGCATCGAGATCGGGGTCGATCTCGTCGGGCATGTCCAGGACGTCCGCGGAGACGATCGAGCCGTCAGCGGCGGTGGCTTCGACCCGCGATCACTCCGGCCGGCGCCGAAGCCGACGCGACGATCTCGCGGTCCGACCCTTGCCCCAGCGGCTGCCCCTGGGTCGAAGCTCCTGCGGCGACCGGACGGATCCGCCGAAGCCGCTCCCCGCCCCACCGGCGTCCAGCGTGAGTGTCAGGCCGACGTCCTCGCGGGTCGCGATCAACGTCCAGTCGATCGCCACCTGCGGTGCCCGAGCGTGAGGGTGAAGGAGGTGGTAGCCCCCGCCGCGGCTCGAAGGTCATCGACGCGAACGCGGTGAACAACGCATCGCGCTCGTCATCGCTCGCTTCCGAAGCGAGACCGACCCGAGCCTCGAAGGTCCGACCCGACGCCGTCCATCCGGCGCGCAGGAACTCCCATCCCGGGTAGCAGGTCGATTCGGACGCGTCGACGTTCATGCGGCCCGAGCTCGACCGGCCAGGCCTGGCTCGCCGGGCCACTGAGCGCGAGCGGCTCCTCCTGGACGGTCATGAGCAGGGGAGCGGCATCGCCCTGCCCGCCCTGCCGGGGCACCCGAAGGTCTCGGGAGCCTCCATGGGCGCCAGCGCGAGGACGATGCGGGGGAGGGGTGACTCGCCCATCGTCGGGGACCCGTTGAGGCCGGCCTTGTCGGGGTCGATCAGGTGCCAGCCCGCGGATAGGTGATCGTGATCCCGTTGAGGGTGCCGGTCGTCGTCGGCCCCTGGACGGTCGGCTCCGGGCCGCTCTGGAGGGACAGCAGGCTCGTCGCGCCGGCGACGATGCCTGCGACGACGGCGGCGCCCGCGAGCCCCACCAGGCCCACGAACACCGCCTGTCGGCGGCGCGCCGACCGGCGCAGTCCTCTGGCGCCGAGGTCGGGCGTCGGCACGCGCCGGGCGTCGTCGTGGAACACCTCGCGCAGGTCGCGTTCGAGATCGTTCACGTGTCCTCACTCCTCGGGATGCGTTCGCGAAGGGTCTCCATCGCGCGGGCGACCATCGAGCGCACGGCGGCCGCGGAGCACCCGAGCGCCTCGCCCGCTTGCTGTTCGGACAGGTCGGCGTAGTAGCGGAGCACGACCGCGGCTCGCTGCCGCGCCGGCAGGGCCGAGAGCGCGAGCCGGAGCTCGTCGCGACGGCCGTGATCCGGCTCTTCGGCCGGCGCCGCGCCTCGAGCCGCACCGCGCAGGTATGCGGCCTCGACCTTGCGTCGGCGGAAGTGCGACGTGCAGGCGTTCACGACCGCACGGCGCAGGTACGCCTCGAACGCCTCGGGCTGCCGGAGATGCCGGAAGCGGCCCACCGAGCGCAGGAAGGCGTCGTGCGCGATGTCTTCGGCCAGGTCGGCGTCGCCCGTGATGAGGGCCGCGACACGGACGGCGCCTGGCAGGTGCCTCACGTAGAGGTCCTCGAGGTCGGTCCGATCCTCCACGACCGTGCGGACGATACCGGTGTCCTGGCTCATCACCCTTCAGACGCGCGAGCCCGCGATCTCATAGCGGCAGCGTGTTGGTACCATGAGCGCCCCGAATCCCGACACGCCGAAGGACCCCGGATATGGCCGAAGTCAAGCTCGTCGCCGAGCCCAGGGAAGGCACCGGCAAGGGCGTCGCCCGCAAGCTGCGGGCCGCCGGCCGCGTACCCGGGGTGCTGTACGGGCACGGGATGGAGTCGACCGCGTTGTCGGTGGACAGCAGGGACCTGTATCACGTCCTCCATACGGGCGCCGGCACCAACGTCCTCGTCGATCTGGTCGTCGACGGGACCGAGCACCTGATCATCCCGCGCGACGTCCAGCGCGATCACATCCACGGTCGGTTCATCCACGTCGACTTCCTCGCCGTTCGCCGTGACGAGAAGCTCCACCTGTCGATCCCGGTCCGCATCGTCGGCGAGTCCGTCGGCGTGAAGGCGGGCGGCGTGGTCGAACACCACCTGTGGGAGCTCGAGGTCGAGTCGCTGCCCGACGACGTGCCCGAGGCGATCGACGCCGACATCAGCGACCTCGAGATCGGGATGTCGCTGCGGGTCAGCGACCTCGTGGCGCCCAAGGGCGCGACGATCCTGACCAACCCCGAGGAGTCCGTCGTCGCGGTGCAGCAGCCGCAGATGGCCGTCGAGATCGAGGAGGAGGAGGCGCTCGCCGCAGCGGAGGCGCTCGAGGCCGCCGAGGGCGAAGGCGCGGAGGGCGCGGAGGGCGAGGCGCGGCGGCGAAGGGGCCGAAGGCTCCGACGAGCGGTCCGAGGGCTAGACGCCCTCGCCGCCATGACCTGGCTCGTCGCGGGGCTCGGCAACCCCGGCGAGCCCTACGCGAAGACCCGTCACAACCTCGGCTACCGCGTCGTCGACGAGCTCGCCGCGCGCGAGGGCGAACGGTTCCGCAAGGCCCGGTTCGTCGGCGCCGACGTCGCGGAGATCCGCGTCGGAACCGAACGCGTCCTGCTCGCCAAGTCCCGCGCGTTCATGAACGAGAGCGGTCCGGCGATCGCCTCGCTCGCGCGCAAGCACGACGCCGAGCCCGACCACGTGATCGCGGTGCACGACGAGATCGACCTGCCCTTCGGCGCGCTCCGGGTGAAGGTCGGCGGCTCGACGGCGGGTCACAACGGTCTGCGTTCGCTGCAGCAGGCGCTCCGAACGCCCGACTTCTTCCGGGTCCGGCTCGGCGTCGGCCGCCCGACCGGGCGCAAGCAGGCGGCGGACTGGGTGCTCGACACGTTCGCCAAGCGCGAGGAGCCCGACGTGGCGATCCTGGTCGACGACGGCGCGGATGCCGTCCTCTCGCTGATCGGCGACGGCCTGCTCGCGACGCAGGACCGATACAATCGTTCCGCGCCGCGCGAACCGTAGCGAGGCGCTCGAAGACGATCGCGTGGCAAGGCCTCGTTCGCCGAACGAGGCCTGTTCGTGCTGTCCGGTGTGGATGACTAGGAGGAGGTCCGGTGAGCCTGGAGCAGGCGCTCGACGCACTGATCGGCTCGGAGGCGTTCGAACGCCTCCTGCTCGAGCGCGCCCGCCCGCTCGTCGCTCGCGCGGATGCGGGGGAGGACGCCCTGGTCGCGGCGCTCGCCCGCTCGCTCGGCGCGCCGGTCCTGCTCGTCGCCCCCGGCCCGCGCGAGGCCGAACGGCTCGCGCGCGGGGCGCAGGCGTGGCTCGGGGAGGACGGGGCCGCGCTCCTGCCGTCGTGGGAGGCGCTGCCCTACGAGGGGATCAGCCCCTCGCCGGAGGTCTCGGCGCGCAGGGCCGAGGCGGTGCGCCGGCTCCGGGCCGCCAAGGGCGCGTTCGTCCTGGTCGCTCCCGCGCTCGCCGCGATGCAGGGGCTCGTCCCCACCCTCGGCGAGATCCCGCCGGTCGAGCTCGTCAAGGGGATCGAGCTCGCGCCGGACGACCTGGCGGAGCGGCTGGTCGCGCTCGGGTACGCGCGCACGGACGTGGTCGAGCACCGCGGCGAGTTCGCGGTCCGCGGCGGCGTGCTGGACGTGTTCCCGGGGACCGCGCGGCGCCCGGTGCGGCTCGAGTACTGGGGCGACGAGATCGAGTCGCTCCGCGAGTTCGTGCCGTCGTCGCAGCTGTCGACCGGGCCGCTCGCCCGCGTCGAGGTCTCGCCGGTGCGCGAGCTCGTCCCCGACGACGCGCTGGCCGAACGCGCACGGGCGCGCGCACCCCGCCACCTCGACCGGTTCCGCGACGGGCTCGAGCGGCTCGCGGAGGGCCTGCACGCCGAGGGGTTCGAGTCGCTCGCGCCGCTGCTGTTCGACCGGATGCCGGTCCCCGCCGAGCTGCTGCCGGAGGGCTCGTGGGTCGTGGTCTCGGAGGCCCGTCGGACGTTCGACCGCGCGCGCCGGGCGTTCGACGACGCCGAGGCGCTGGCCGAGGCCTCCGAACTGGCCCGGTCCTCGAGCGATCCACGATCTCGACGAGGCGCTCGAGGGGCCGCGTTCAGCTGCGAGCTCAGCGGGTTCACCGAGGGCATCGACACCGGCCTGGAGGGATGGGGGTCGGCGCAGGGCAACCCCGCCGAGCTCGCCCGCCGAGCCTCGGAGCTCGCCGAGCGCGGGTACCGCGTGCTGCTGACGGCGCGGGGCCACGGGTCGCTCGAACGCGTCCGCGAGTTCGTCGCGCTGCCCGAGGCCGAGTCGATCGAGGCCGAGCTCCAGGCCGGCTTCGTCTTCCCCGCGGGCAAGCTCGCCGTCGCGACCGAGGAGGACCTGTTCGGTTCGCGCCGCCACACGCGCGACGCCCCGCGGTTCACGTCGCGTCGCAGCGACGCGATCGCGGAGGAGCTGGAGGTCGGCGACTTCGCGGTGCACCGCGTGCACGGCGTCGCGCGCTACGTCGGCGTGCAACGCCGCGAGATCGCCGGCTCCGAACGCGACTACATGGTGCTCGAGTACGCCTCGGGCGACCGGCTCTCGGTCCCGACCGATCAGGTGGGGATGGTCGCGAAGTACGTCGGCGGCGAGACGCCGCGGCTGTCCCGTCTGGGGACGAGCGACTGGGCGCGGACCACCGGCCGCGTCGAAGCGCGCCGTCAAGGACATGGCCGGCGAGCTCGTGCGGCTGTACTCGGTGCGGATGTCGATCGAACGCCCGCCGTACGGTCCCGACACGCCGTGGCAGATGGAGCTCGAGGACGCGTTCCCGCACGAGGAGACGGGGGACCAGGTCACGGCGATCGAGGAGGTCAAGGCGGACCTGCTGCGGCCGCGCCCGATGGACCGGTTGATCTGCGGCGACGTCGGGTTCGGCAAGACCGAGATCGCGGTGCGGGCCGCGTTCAAGGTGGTGATGGAGGGCAAGCAGGTGGCGGTGCTCGTGCCGACGACGCTGCTCGCCGAGCAGCACCGGAACACGTTCGGCGAGCGGTACGCGCCGTTCCCGGTCAAGGTCGCGATGCTCTCGCGCTTCGTCTCGAAGGCGGAGCAGGAACGGGTCGTCGAGGACCTGCGCCGCGGCGCGATCGACGTCGTGATCGGGACGCACCGCCTGCTCTCGGCCGACATCGGGTTCAAGGACCTGGGGCTCGTGGTCGTCGACGAGGAGCAGCGGTTCGGCGTGGCGCACAAGGAACGCCTGAAGAAGCTGCGCGCGCAGGTCGACGTCCTCACGATGTCGGCGACGCCGATCCCGCGGACGCTCGAGATGGCGCTGGCCGGCATCCGCGACATGTCGACCGTCGACACGCCGCCGGAGGACCGCCAGCCGGTCCTCACCTACGTCGGCCAGTACGACGAGGGTCTCGCCCTCGGCGCCGTTCGGCGCGAGCTGTTGCGCGAGGGTCAGGTCTTCTGGGTCCACAACCGCGTCGCGACGATCGAACGTCAGGCCGCGTGGTTGCAGGAGCAGGTCCCCGACGCGCGGATCGTCGTCGCGCACGGGCAGATGGACGAGGACATGCTCGAGCGGCGCATGATCCGGTTCTGGGACCGCGAGGCCGACATCCTGATGTCGACCGTGATCATCGAGTCCGGCCTGGACGTCCCGAACGCGAACACGCTCGTCGTCGACGCCGCGAACCTGCTCGGGCTGTCGCAGATGTACCAGCTGCGCGGGCGCGTCGGGCGCAGCCACGAGCGGGCGTTCGCGTACTTCTTCTTCCCGCCGCAGCGCGAGCTGACCGAGGAGGCGCACGAGCGGCTCACGACGATCGCGCGGCACCAGGCGCTCGGCAGCGGGTTCCAGATCGCGCTCCGCGACCTGGAGATCCGCGGCGCCGGCAACGTCCTGGGCGCCGAACAGCACGGCCACATCGCGGCGGTCGGGTTCGACACGTACGCGCGGCTGCTCCAGGAGTCGGTGGCCGAGATGAAGGGCGAGCCGCTCCCGGAGGAGAAGGAGATCCGGATCGACCTGCCGGTGCGGGCGTTCATCCCGCCGGGGTGGCTCGAACAGGAGGCGCTCCGGCTCGACCTGTACCGGCGGATCTCCTCGGCCGGCGACCACGGGCTGCTCGAACGCACCCGCACCGAAACCGTCGACCGCTACGGTCAGCTGCCGCCGGAGGTCGAGACGCTGTTCGCCGTCGCGTCGCTGCGGATCACGTGCGCGCGGCTCGGCGTGGCCGAGGTGTCGACGTACCGGCAGCAGGTCCGGATCAAGCCGCTCGAGCTCCCCGAGGCGCTCGAGCACGATCTGGCCGAGCGCGTCCCCGGGGCTCGGTACCTCCGCACGACCGCGACCCTGAACCTCGACCCCGGTCGCGTCCCCGGCTCGGAGCTCCCGGCGCTGGTGGAGCGCGGCCTGGTGCGAGCCATGGGCGAACGCGAGTCCGTTGCTACAGTGAACCCGTGATCCCCGTTCCCCGGTCTCCTCCGCGTGCTCGCGACCCTGTGCGTCGTGGTGCTGTTCGCCGCCTGCGCGAACGATCCGTCGTCGGCGGCCACCGTGGGGGAGACCGGCGAGATCTCGATCGATCGAGCTCAACGCGGACGTCGCGCTGTTCGGTTTCCTGACGGCGCTGTCGGGCGCCCCGTGCGGCACGCCGGTCGGGAACGAGACCCAGGAGTCGGCGTGCGCGCGGTTCGCGCTCGCGAACGACATCCGCGAGGAGCTCGCGAAGACCTACGCGAGCGAGAACGACGTGAAGGTCGACCCCGCCGCCGTCACGGACGCCATCACCCAGCTCGAGGACGGTCTCGGCGGCGCCGACGCGCTCACGGCGCAGCTGACCGACGCCGGCGTCACCCGCGCGCAGGTCGAGGCGTTCGCCGGACGGCTGCTCCTGGTGAACGAGGTCCAGGAGGCCGTGGTGGAGGACCGGTTGGACGAGGCGGCGCTCCGCGACGACTACCAGGCGAACCTGGCGCAGTTCACCACCCTGGAGGTGGAGCACATCCTGGTGGCCGACGAGGCGGACGCCGAACGGATCGCCGCCGAGGTCACGCCCGCGACGTTCGCCCAGACGGCCAAGCGCGAGTCGATCGATCCGGGTTCGGCCGAGCAGGGCGGCAGCCTCGGGGCGACCTCCCTGGCCCAGTTCCAGACGCAGTTCGACCCGGACTTCGTCGCGGCCACCCTGGCCCTGCAGCCGGGCGAGATCTCGGGGCCGGTCGAGACGCAGTTCGGCTAGCACGTGATCCGTCTCGTGCGGCGCGACGTCGCGCCGTTCGAGGACGTCCGTGCCCAGCTCGAGGCGAACCAGGCCATGTCGGTGTTCGACGAGTGGTTCACCGAGCAGCTCGGGACGACCAGCGTCGACGTGAACCCGCGGTTCGGGCGCTTCGATCAGGACACCGGTCAGGTGCTGCCGATCCGGAGCACCGCCCAGGAGCCGGCGGGCGGTTCGGGTTCCACCGGCTCCACCGGATCCACGGGCTCGAACGCCGGCTCGTGACCGAGCGCGACGACCTCCTGTCCCACGTCCCGACCGGGCCGGTGCCCTCGTCGCAGGACGGCGCTCGCCTGTTGGATCTGGTGCGCGTGATGGCGCGCCTGCGGGCGCCCGACGGGTGTCCGTGGGACCGGGAGCAGACCCACGCGTCGCTCGCCCGCCACCTGCTCGAGGAGACGCACGAGGTCCTCGACGCGATCGACGCCGACGACCGCGAACGGCTGCGCGAGGAGCTCGGCGACGTCCTGCTGCAGGTCGCGTTCCACGCGCAGCTCGCCGCCGACGAGGGAGCGTGGGACGTCGACGACGTCGCGCAGGGGATCGTCGAGAAGCTGATCCGCCGTCACCCGCACGTGTTCGGCGACGTCGAGGTCGCGGGCGCCGACGAGGTGCTCGTGAACTGGGAGCGGATCAAGGCGGAGGAGAAGGGCGAGAAGCCGCTCGAGGACGACATCCCTGCGACCCTGCCCGCGCTCGCGCGGGCGTCGAAGGTGCAGCGCCGGGCCGCCGGGTGGGGGTTCGAGTGGCGTTCGGCCGGTTCGGCGATCGAGGCGCTCAAGGAGGAGGTCGGCGAGCTCGAGTCGCACACGGACGCCGACAACGCCGAGGAGGAGATCGGCGACGTGCTGTTCGCGACGGTCGCGGTCGCGCGCAAGCTCGGCGTCGACCCCGAGAGCGCGCTCCGCCGGACGATCCGCGGGTTCGCCGAGCGCTACGAGCGGTTCAACGAGCTGCTCGAGGAGCGCGGCCTCAAGCTCGACGACCTGCCGGAGGACGAGATCCGCGCGCTGTTCCGCAGCGCGCGTTCGTGACGCGTCAGCGCGTGTAGACGGCGAGGTCCCACACGACGCGACGCTGCTCGTGCTTGACCCGTCGGAACCCCGCCGCTCGGATCCGCTCGTCGATGCGATCGAGGTCGTGGATGAAGACACGGAACCCGCCGTACTTCGGAGCGCCGCAACCGGTAGCCGATGTTCTCGAACGTGCTCCACAGCCGGTTGACCACGCCGGTCACCCCGCTCGAGGCGGGCGCCGTCATCGCGAACACGCTCCCCGCCGCGACCAGCGTGTGCTCGAGCAGGTGCTCGGTGTCGGGGTAGCAGCACACGACGCGGTTGATCACCACGATGTCCGCGGCCGGGAGGTCGAGCTTGGCGCCGTCGCCGACCTCGAACCGCATCCGGTCGCCGACCCCCCGCGACACCGCCAGCTTCCGAGCCTCCTCGATCGCCTTCGCGGAGAGGTCGTACCCGGTTCCGCTGGCACCGCCGCGCGTGACCACCTCGATCGCCAGGTCGCCGATGCCGCACCCGACGTCGAGCACCGTGCGGTCGGTGACCCCCGCTTCCGTGATCGCGTCGAGCAGCGAGGCGGTCACCTTGGCGGCGGTCGGCCTCCTCGTCGCCTTCGACGTCCAACTGTCGACCCAGTCGTCGAAGCAGCAGCGTTCGGGCTCGGGTTCGTCCATCGAGGAGCCACCGTAACGGACCCGCCAAATCACCGGTAGCACCGGTACCCGGCCGTAGGATATGGACCCCCATGTCCCTGATCGAAGCCGTCCTGGCCCGCGAGGTGCTCGATTCGCGCGGGAACCCCACCGTCGAGGTCGACGCGGTGCTGGTCGACGGCGCGTTCGGCCGCGCCATCGTGCCGAGCGGCGCCTCGACCGGCGAGCACGAGGCGGTCGAGCTCCGCGACGGGGACCCCAAGCGGTTCGGGGGCAAGGGCGTGCTCCGGGCCGTGACGAACGTGAACGAGGTGATCGCGCCGGCCCTCGACGGGATCGACGCGTACGACCAGCGCGAGCTCGACCGCACGCTCCTCGAGCTCGACGGCACCGCCGACAAGTCGAACCTCGGCGCGAACGCGGTCCTCGGCGTCTCGCTCGCGATCGCTCACGCGGCGGCGGACTCGCTCGGTCTCCCGCTGTACCGCGCGCTCGGCGGGCCGAACGCGCACGTGCTCCCGCTGCCGCTCATGAACGTGATCAACGGCGGCGCGCACGCCGACAACGAGCTCGAGCTGCAGGAGTTCATGCTCGCGCCGGTCGGCGCCGCGTCGTTCTCCGAGGCCGTCCGCTGGTGTTCCGAGATCTACCAGGCGCTCAAGGCCGACCTGCGTTCGAAGGGGCTCTCCACCGGCGTCGGCGACGAGGGTGGGTTCGCGCCCGAGCTCGGGACGGCGGCCGAGGCGCTCGAGCTGCTGGTCGCGGCGATCGGCGCCGCGGGGCTCGAGCCGGGCGACGAGGTGGCGCTCGCGATGGACCCGGCGTGCTCCGAGGTCTACCGCGACGGCGCGTACCACCTCGAGGGTGCCGAGCGGAGCTCCGACGACATGATCCGGTTCTGGAGCGGTCTGCTCGATGCGTTCCCGATCGTGTCGATCGAGGACGGCCTCGCGCAGGACGACTGGCAGGGGTGGGCGGACCTGACGGCCGAGGTGGGCGCCCGATGCCAGCTCGTGGGCGACGACATCTTCGTGACGAACCCCGACCGGCTCGCGCGCGGGATCCGCGAGCGCGTGGCCACCGCGATCCTGGTCAAGCCGAACCAGATCGGCACGCTGACCGAGACGCTCGACACGATCGAGCTCGCGGTCCGCAGCGGATACGGCCAGGTCGTGAGCCATCGTTCGGGCGAGACCGAGGACACGACGATCGCCGACATCGCCGTGGCGACCAACGCCGGTCAGATCAAGACCGGCGCGCCCACGCGCGGCGAACGCACCGCCAAGTACAACCGGCTGCTGCGGATCGAGGAGGAGCTCGGCGAGCAGGCCCGGTACCCGGGCGGCGCGGCGATCCGGCGGAGCGCGACGTGAGTCTCGCCGCCGGAGGGAGCCGAACGTGAGCGCGACGACGACGCGGAGCCGGCCGGCGCCGCGCCCGCGGCTCGAACGCGACCGGCCCCGGCTCACGGGCCGCGCGGCCGCGCTGCTGGTCGCGGTCGCGATCCTGGCCGTGATGGCGATCGTGCCGATCGGCCGCTACCTCGACCAACGCTCCGCCATCGCGGACATCGAGCGCCGGGCGACGGAGCTCGAGTCCGAGAACGCCGACCTGCGCGCCGAGATCGCGCGCCTGCACGACCCGGCCGCGCTCGAGGAGCTCGCACGCGCGTGCCTGGGGATGGTGAGGCCGGGCGAGGTGGCGTTCATCACGC
>CAVUTN010000018.1:0-181065 GCA_963744515.1 uncultured Actinomycetes bacterium
CGTTCGCGTTCGGCGAGAACGGCGAGCTCGCCGGTGAGGTCGACGCTGCCGGTGTTCGTCGAGCCGGCGACCGCCGCGATCGCGAACGGCACGAGCCCGGCGGCGCGGTCCTCGGCGACCGCGTCGGCGACCGGTGCGGCGTGGAGCCGGAACCGGTCGTCCGAGGGCACGATGCGGAGCGTCTCGGGTGGGAAGCCGAGCACGTCGAGCGCGCGGGCGATCGAGAAATGCGCCTGGTCGCTCGCGTACACGCGCGCGCCCTCGAGCGCGCCCGCGCGCGGCGGGTCGTCGAGGCCGAGGAGCCCCGCGAGGTGGATGTCCCTCGCGACCGTGAGCGCCATGATGTTCGCCATCACGCCGCCGGACGTGAGCACCGCCCACGAGCCCTCGCCGAACCCGATCAGCGCCCGCAGCCACGCCGTGACCTCCTCCTCGACGAGCGCGCCGACGGGGCCGGCGACCCAGACGTCGACGCCCTGGTTCACCCACTGGCCGAGGACCTCGCCCGCGATCGACATCGTGAGCGGCGGCGGCGTGAAGTAGCTGTACGAGCCGGGGTGCTGCGTGTTGAACACGTACGGCGCGACGCGATCGCGGAACTCGGCGAGCACCTCCTCGGCCTTGGCCGCCGTCTCCGGGGCGGGCGCCGGGCTCGCCCGACGGGCCGTAGAAGGTCCGGCGCATCTCCGGGTACGGCATCGTTCGGAGCGGCCGCGCCATCGCGTCCTCGTACAGGTAGCGGAGCGCCTCGTCCCAGATCGCCTTGCCGAGGCGTTCGAGCGCGGGACGCGAGACGGCCTCGTCGCGCAGGTCGACGAGCTCGGGTTCGGGATGGTCGGCGAAGGGGTCCGGCACGGCGGCGAGGCTAGCACCCCGCGCGGCCGCGACGCCTACGCCTGCAGGGCGGTCAGGACCGCGACCCCCACGGCGATCACCGCGACCCCGACGATCTGGATCCGGGCCAGCCGCTCTCGGAACAGCACGAACGCCGCGATCGCAGCGATCGCCGCGAACTGCGATCCGAGCACCGCCGCGACGGCGATCCCGTGCCGCGCGCCGATCGTGAAGGCCACCAGTCCGGCCACCTCGAGCAGACCCGACGCGAGCACCAACGGCGCGGCTTCGCGCGTCATCCGCAACCGCCCGGTCGCGGCGAGCGGGACCGTCACGAGGATCACGGCGATCGTTCTCGACGGGAAGATGATCCAGGCGATCGGGATGTCCTCGGACAGCTTGCCCATCGCGAACAGACCGAGCCCGAAGAACAGGGCCGCCCCGATGGCCAACGCCACCGCCAGCCCTTCTCGCCGGTCCGGAGCCGTCGTCCCGCGTCCGAGACATGCTCGACAGGACGACCCCGAGGACGATCGCCGCGAGCGCGATGCCGGCACCGGTCGCGATCTCCTCGCCGGCGATCACCGCGAAGACGGCCGCCGCGGCTCCCTGTGCCGAGGTGATCGGCGCGACGACCCCCACCTTGCCATGGCGGAGCGAGCTGTAGACGAGCAGGAGGCCCGTGGTGTTGCCGATCGCGGTGAGGACGAGCAGTCCGACCTGCTCCCGCCCCAGGCCGGAAGGCACGCCCTGGGCGAGCGCGAACGGCGCCGAGATCACCGAGCCGATCAGCAGCACCCATCCCAACACCGCGACGGGAGGGATCATCTTCGTGGACCGGCTGATGCACAACGCCGACGCCGCCCACATGGCGGCCGCGACCAGGCCGCCGAAGATCGCGATCACTGAGCGGGGACGCCTTCGAGGAGCGCGTCCACCTCGGCCGTGATCGCCTCGCCGCAGTTCGGACACGTGATCACGGCGGGAAGGTTACGCGGGCGTCCGGAGGCGGGCATGGTGGCGGGCGACCCGGGTTCGGTTCCCGCAGGCGTTCGAACACCAAACGCGGTCCGATCGCGTCGCCTCGAAGTACGTGCCGCACGCGCCGCAGCGGCGCGGAGGGAACCGGTTCGAGTCTCCGAGGAGCTCGATCGCCGACCACGCGATCCGGGCGAGCAGGAGCGGGGTCGGGCTCGCCGACAGCGGTACGTCGGCCGACCCTTCGGGTGCCAGGCGAAGGACCCGCGGGACCCGGGCGCTCGCGTCGTTGACGCGCTCGACGGCGGCGGCGGGGAAGGGACCGCCGCCGATCGAGGCGTCGAGCAGCTCGCGGAGCGAGGCCCGAAGGGACACGAACTCGGCCAGCCTGAGCGAGACCTCGGCGCGCTCCTCGGGTTCGAGGGCGTCCTCCCCCTCCAGCCAGGCGCTGAGATCGCCGGCCGAGCCCAGCGGGGCGTTCGCCAGCGAGAGGGCCAGAGCTGAACTCATGGGGTTAGGCTCATGTATCCATTAGCTGAATGCAAATGGGGAAACGGATTTTCTGCTGAAGAACCATTAGACGGAAGCGCTCTACTTGATCAGCCGCGAGAGGCGCCGGTCGGCCAGGACCTTCCCACCGGTCTGGCACGTCGGGCAGTAGGTGACCTCGTGCGACTCGTAGGAGACGCGGCGCAGGTCGCTCCCGCAGACCGGACACGGCTGTCCGTAGCGGCCGTGGACCGTGAAGTGATCGCCGATCTTGGTCTGGAGCCCACCCGTGCGGCGCCGTTCATAGACGAGCGCCTCGTCGAGGATGCTCGTGACGGCCGCGAGAAGCGCCTTCCGCTGATCGGGCTCGAGCGAGGCGAGCGAGGCGTACGGCGAGAGCTTCGCGCGGTGCAGGATGTCGTCCGAGTACCCGCGGCCGATGCCCGCGACCGTCCGCTGGTCTCGAAGGATCGTGTGGACGCGCCGGCCGTCCTCACCCTCGAGCACCAGGTGCTCGAACTCGGGCGAGTCGGGCTCGGGGCCGAGCTTCGCGAGCGGGCCCTCGTCGCCCTCGGCCAGCACCCACCACCCGGCCTTGCGCTCGTGCCCGAACTCCTTCACCAGCACCGATGGACGCTCCTCGAACCGGAACCGCACGACCGAGCCCCGTGGCTTCGTCGACTTCGGCGGGTCCTCGACGTCGACGCGCCCGCCCTGCGACAGGTGCACGAGGACGCGGGGCCCGCCGAGCTCCCAGACCAGGTACTTCCCACGGCGGCCGACGCGTTCGAGCGTCCGGCCGACGAGCTCGGTCGCGCGCGGGGTCACGGTCTTGAGCGAGGAGAACTGCAGCAGGTCGGCGGCCACGAACGCGGAGCCACCGACGGCCTCGGTCAGCCGTTCGGCGAGCGCCTGCACCTCGGGGAGCTCGGGCACGATCAGGCCTCGGGAGCCGAGGGCACCGACCTCAACGCCCCGTGACGTCGGCGACGGCCCGACGGACGATCTGCGCGCATTCCTCGATCCGGTCCCGATGGGTCCGGTGGGACAGGATGCAGGCACGGATCGTGAACCGATCCTCGACGACCGTGCTCGAGAGCACGACGCGCTTGGACGCGTTGATGAGGTCGAGCAGGCGGCGGTCCGCCTCGGCGGACCCGTCGCGCAGGCGGAACGGCACCACGGTGAGCTCGGGCTCCCACGGCAGCTCGAGCTCGGGGATCGCCGAGAGCTCCTCGTACAGGTACCGGGCGAGGTCGAGCTTCTCGTCCAGCGCCTCGCGGAAGGCGTCCACGCCGTGGAGCACCAGCGGGAACCACACGCGCAGGCCGCGGAAGTCGCGCGACAGCTCGGGGGAGTACTCGGTGAAGTTCGGGAGCTCGTCCTCTGGCGGGAAGTCCTGGAGGTAGGCGGCGCCGACGAAGTGCGCCTCGCGCAGGCGAGCGCCGTCGCGCACGACGAGCGAACCCGTCCCGTACGGCAGGAACATCCCCTTGTGCGGGTCCAGCGTGATCGAGTCCGCGCGATCGATCCCGGCGAACGCGGCGTGCCCGCGTTCGGTGAGCTGGAAGAAGCCGCCGTACGCCGCGTCGACGTGCAGCCACAGGTCGTGCTCCGCCGCGACGTCGGCGATCTCGGCGATCGGGTCGATCGCACCCGTGTTGGTGGTTCCTGCCGACGCGATCACGAAGAACGGCGTCCGCCCGGCGGCGCGGTCGGCGACGAGCATCCGGCGCAGCGCGTCGACGTCCATCCGGAGCTCGGGGGTGCAGGCGACCGAGCGGACGTTCGCGCTCGGGAACCCGGCGATCGCGGCCGCCTTCGCGTTGGACGCGTGGACCTGCTCGGAGACGTAGAGGGTGCCCGAGAGGAAGTCCTCGGGAAGCCTGGCCTTGCGGGCCGCGACCAGCGCGGACAGGTTCGCCATCGAGCCGCCGGAGGTGAGGATCCCGCGGGCCTGTTCGCCGTACCCGAACAGGTCACAGAGCCAACGGATCACGTTGTTCTCGATCTGGGCGCCGACCGGCGCCTGGCCCCACATGTTCACGAACCGGTTGATCCCGGTCGCGAGGAAGTCGCCGAGCGCCGACGCGTACAACCCGCCCCCCGGGATGAACGGGAGGAAGCCCGGACCCGTCGTGTTGTACGAGTTCGCCGCGATCAGGTCCACGGTGTCCATGAGCTGGTCGAAGCTCCCGGGTCCGTCCGGCGGGCGCCCGCGGACCGAACGGGCGGCGTCGATCGCGCCCTCGACGTCCATCGCCGCCGCCTCGTCCTGGGACTGGACGAACTCGACCAGGTAGCCGAGCGCGGCCTCGCCCATCGTGCGCATCTGCTCCGGGCCGGGTTCGAGGGGATACGGCATCGAGCCCATGCTACGGAACGCGGGCGGGGACAGCCGTTGGGTCTACGCGGAGCGGGTGACGGCCTCGAGCAGCCGCCGGGAGACCTCCGCCACCTCGTCGACGGCGCCGTTGAACGCCTCCTCGTTCCGCCTCGACGGAGCCCGGTAGCCGCTCACCTTGCGCACGTACTGGAGCGCCGCCTCCCGGATCTCGGTCTCGGTGGCCGGCACGTCGCCCTCGCGGAGCCGTTTGATGCTTCTGCACATGCCAGCGATGGTACCGGCGCGTCCCGGCAACCACCGCCCGCCCACCCGCGCAGGGTCCTTGCCCGCGTCCCACCTCGACCCTATCCTGCTCGAACGCATGTTCGACGCGATGGAGCGCCTCAACCCCGAGCAGCGAGCGGCCGTCGAGCACCTCGGCGGGCCGCTGCTGGTGGTCGCGGGGGCCGGCTCGGGCAAGACGTGGACGCTCGCCTGCCGGGTCGCCCACCTCGTCGATCGCGGGCGTCCCGCCCGAGCGGATCCTGCTGCTCACGTTCACGCGCCGCGCCGCGCGCGAGATGCTCTCGCGCGCCGAGCAGCTGACCGGCGACCGCGCGCTCGGCCGGGTCTGGGGCGGCACCTTCCACGCGACCGCCAACCGGCTGCTCCGGCTCCACGGCGGCGCGCTCGGTCTGTCCCCCGGCTTCACGGTCCTGGACCGGACCGACACGGCCGACCTGATGGACCTGATCCGGGGCGAGCTGGGGTTCGGCCAGGGCGAGCGGCGGTTCCCGCGCAAGGACACGCTCGCCGACATCTACTCGCGCACCGTGAACAGCCGCACCAAGCTCGCCGACGTGCTCGAACGCGAGTACCCGTGGTGCGCGGAGGAGGGCGAGCCGATCCGCACGATCTTCGAGCGCTACACCGAGCGCAAGCGCGCGCAGAGCGCGCTCGACTACGACGACCTGCTCCTGTTCTGGGACGCGCTCTGCCGCCACCCCGCCGCGGGCCCCGCGATCTCGGAGCTGTTCGACCACATCCTGGTCGACGAGTACCAGGACACCAACCCGCTCCAGGCCGACATCCTCGCGTCGCTGCGCCCCACCGGCGACGGCCTGATGGTCGTGGGCGACGACGCGCAGGCGATCTACGCGTTCCGCAGCGCCACCGTCGCCAACATCCTCGAGTTCCCCGACGCGCTTCCCGGGCACGACCGTCGTCAAGCTCGAGCGCAACTACCGCTCGACGCGACCGATCCTGGAGGCCACGAACGCGGTGATCGCGCTCAGCCCGCAGCGCCACGAGAAGACCCTGTGGACCGAACGCATGGGCGGCCCGCTCCCCTCGCTGCTCACCTGCATCGACGAACGCGACCAGGCCGACGCGGTGTGCCGCTCGATCCTGGAGCACCGCGAGCGCGGCACGTCGCTCCACGAACAGGCCGTGCTGTTCCGAGCCGGTCACCACAGCGACGTGCTCGAGGTCGAGCTGACGCGGCGCAACATCCCGTTCGTGAAGTACGGCGGGCTGAAGTTCCTCGAGTCGGCGCACGTCAAGGACGCGCTCGCGGTCCTCCGGATCGCGGACAACCCGCGCGACGAGGTGTCGTGGTTCCGCGTGCTCCAGCTGCTCGACCACGTGGGGCCGGCCGGCGCGCGACGCGTGATGGCCGCGATCGGCGTCTCTGCGCCGGGCGACCCGATGACGCGGTTCCTCGAGCAGGCGATCGCGGTCCCGGCGCCGGCGCGCTCGGAGCTCGAGGGCCTGCGGGAGGCGTTCGGGGACCTGGCCGTCGAGGGCGCCCCGCCGGCCGCGCAGGTCGAGCGGGTCCGGCGGTTCCTCGAGCCGCTCCTGCGCCGCCGCTACGACCAGCCCGAGCCACGCCTGCGCGATCTCGAGCAGCTCGAGCAGCTCGCGACCGGGTTCGAGAGCCGGGCTCGGTTCGTCACCGAGCTCACGCTCGACCCGCCTGTCTCGACCTCCGACCTCGCGGGACCGCCCCACCTGGACGAGGACTACGTGATCCTGTCGACGATCCACTCGGCCAAGGGGGGCGAGTGGGACGTCGTGCACGTGATCCACGCGGCGGACGGCATGATCCCCTCGGACATGTCGACCGGCGATCCCGAGCAGCTCGAGGAGGAGCGCCGCCTGCTGTACGTCGCCCTGACGCGGGCGCGCGACGAGCTCCACGTGCTGTTCCCGCTCCGCTACCACCGCTCGAACCGCGGGTACGAGGACCGGCACTGGTACGCGCAGCTGACGCGGTTCCTGCCCGAGGAGGTCCGGAGCCGGTTCTCGCTCGAGACGACCTACGTCGGACGCGACCGACGAGCGTTCGGGCGCGCCGACGACGGCGGGCGCGAACGGGGTCGACGCGCTGCTCGCCGGCCTGTGGTCGGACTGACCGCCCGCTAGCATCGTGCGATGGAGGTCCTCCGCCCCGACGACGCTCCGGCGTTCCTGCGTCTCGCCGGCCCGCTGCTCGAACGCGACGAGGCCCGCAACCAGCTGCCGCTCGGCATCGCCGGGACCATGATCGCGCAGTCCGGACGCCTACGACGTCGTCCACTTCTGGGTCGTTCGCGACGGGGAGCGAGCCGGTGGCGGCGGCGGTCCGGACCGAGCCGTTCAACCTGGTGCTCGGCGACCCATCCTCGGACGCTGCGCTCGGATCCACTGCTCGAGGCGGTCCTGGCGGACGATCCCGAGGTCCCCGGCATCGTGGGCAACGTGCCGTTCGTCGAGCCGGCCGCCGAACGCCTCGCGGCGCGCGAGCGGCCGGACGGCCGAGCGGATCCTCTCGCAAGGCGTGTACGGCCTGACGGCCGTCCGCGACGTCGCGAGGGCGCCCGGGCGACGCCACGCGCGGCCGACACCGCCGATCGCGACCGCTCGCTCCTCGGCTGGCTGCGCGCGTTCGCCGCCGAGGCCCTTCCCGATCCCGAGGAGGTCTTCGAGCGGATGGAGCGCAACCTCGACAGCCGCTTCGGGACCGAGGGCGCGCGGCTTCTGGTTCTGGGAGCACGACGGCGAGCCCGTGTCGCTCGCCGGCTTCAGCGGCCCCACGCCGACCGGGATCCGGATCGGACCCGTCTACACGCCGCCCGAGCATCGCAAGCGCGGCTACGCGACGACGCTCGTCGCCGATCTCAGCGCCTGGCTGCTCGAGCAGGGCCATCGCGCGTGCTTCCTCTACACGGACCTCGCGAACCCGACCTCGAACCGGATCTACGTCGAGATCGGCTACGAGCGCGTCTGCGACGCGATGGAGTTCACGTTCCGAACGGCGTGAGCTACGCGCGGAGGAGCGCTTCTTCAGGTCGCCGAGGATCTCGCGGGCGGCGTTCGCGCCCGGGCGCGCCCGTCACGCCGCCTCCGGGGTGCGCCCCGGAACCGCACAGGTAGAGCCCCGGGAGCGCCGAGCCGGTACCGCGCGTGCCCGAGCAGCGGCCGCCAGACGAAGAACTGATCGAGGCCGGGCTCGCCGTGGTAGACGTGTCCGCCGCTCAGCCCGTAGTCGGTCTCGAGGTCGACCGGGCGTCGTCACCCGGCGCGCGGTCACGAGGTCCGAGAGGCCCGGCGCGTAGCGTTCGAGCGCCTTGACCACGAGGTCACCGAGGCGGTCGCGCTCGGCCGCCCAGTCGGTCTCGCGCAGCTCGAACGGCGTCCACTGCGCGACCACGCTCATCACGTGCGTCCCCTCGGGCGCGAGCGTCGGGTCCGACAGCGTCGGGATCGTCGCCTCCAGGTACGGCTCGTCGCCGATCCCGCCGTACTTCGAGGCGTCGAACGCCCGCTCGAGGTGGTCGATCGACGGCGCGATCACGATCCGCCCGGCGAGGCGCTCGGGTTCGGCACCGTCGAACGACGGCAGGCCCGAGAGCGCGAGGTCGACCTTCGAGACCGACCCGGGGGTCCGGATGTTCGTCGCGCGCCAGCGCAGGTGCGGACCGATCTCGACCGGATCCAGGAGCGTCGTGAGCGTGCGCTTCGGGTCGATCGCGGTGATCACGGCGCGCGCGGCGATCTCGGAGCCGTCGGCGAGCACCACGCCGGTCGCGCGGTGGCGCTCGACCGGGATCTCGACGACCTCGGACGCCGTGCGGATCTCGGCGCCGAACCCGCGGGCCGCGTCCGCGAGCGCCTCGGCGAGCGCGCCCGGGCCGCCGCGGGCGATCGTCGACTGCCCGGGCGCCCCGCCGTCGTTCCCGGCCGAGTCGGCGAGCAGCACCGCCGTCGTGCCGGCCGACCACGGACCCATCGCCGTGTACTGGACGGCCCGAGACGCGATCGCCCCCCGCACCGCGTCGCTCTCGAACGTCTCCGCCACGTAGTCGGCGATCGCCATCGGCAGCGCGCGCGTCGCCTCCCGGCCCGGCTTCTTCCCGAGCCGGCGGAACGCGTTCCCGAGCTTCACGCCGTTCAGCGCGTCGGCGAGCGACGGGTCCTTCACGTCCGGCGGGGTGATCGCGTGCAGGTACGACAGGAACGAGGCGAGCGACCGCACCTTCTGGTCGAACGCGGGGTAGGCCTCGGCGTCCGCCGCGGAGCGCTCGCGCAGCTCGGCGGCCGTGCGCGCCGCGTCCGCCCACAGCGTCAGCGGCGGACCCTCCGGCTGGGGCGCGAACACGCGGACCTCGGGCTCCACCGTCACGAGCCCCTGCTTGACGAGCCCCAGGTCGTAGATCACCGACCTCCGGAGCCGCCCGACCGTGTGGACGATGCCCGGTCCGCGGACGCCGGGGGCGAGCTCGACGGTGTCGAGGATGCCGCCGACGCGGTCGCGCGTCTCCAGGACCAGGACCGACCGGCCGGCCTTCGCGAGGTAGGCGGCAGTGGTGAGGCCGTTGTGGCCCGCGCCGACGACGATCGCGTCGAACCGCTTCGCCATCAGGCGACCTTGCCCGCCGAGCGCCCGGCCTTCCCGCCGAGGAGCTCGAGCGCGGCGATCCGGCCGGGCGCGCCCATGATCCCGCCGCCGGGATGCGTGGCCGAGCCGCACATCCACAGGTCCTTGATCGGCGTCCGGTAGCGGGCCCAGCCCGGGACGGGCCGGTTGAAGAACAGCTGCTCGAGCGAGAGCTCGCCCTGGAAGATGTTCCCCTCGGTCAGGCCGGTGATCCGTTCGATGTCGAGCGGCGTCAGCACCTGCTGGTGCAGGATCAGGTTGCGGATGTTCGGGAACCGCTCCTCGAGCGTCGAGATCACGGTCTCGCCGAACGCGTCGCGCTCGGCGTCGTCCCACGTCCGGCCGTCCGAGAGGTGGTACGGCGCGTACTGCACGAAGCACGACATCACGTGCTTGCCGGGCGGCGCCATCGACGGATCGACGAGCGTGGGGATGATGCAGTCGATGTAGGGGCGGCTCGAGAACCGGCCGTACTTCGCGTCGTCGTACGCGCGCTCCATGTAGTCGACGCCGGGCGAGAAGCTGATCGCGCCGCGGAGCCACTCGCCCCTCCCCGGGCTTGCACGCGAGCTCGGGCAGCGCGTCGAGCGCGAGGTTCACCTTGCCGCTCGAGCCGCGGAACTTGTACCGCTTGACCTCCTCCAGGAACGACGGGTCGAGGTGCGCGGGCTCGACCAGGCCGAGGAACGTGACGTGCGAGTCCACGCTCGAGAGCACCGTGCCGGCGGAGATCTCCTCGCCCGACTCGAGGACGACGCCCCTGGCGCGGCCGTTCCGAACGTCGATCCGCGCCACCGGCGCCTCGGTGCGGATCTCGACGCCCGCCGCTCGCGCCGCGGACGCGATCGACTCCGAGATCGCGCCGGTGCCGCCCCGCGGGATCCCCCACGCCCGGAAGGCGCCGTCGATCTCGCCCATGTAGTGATGGAGCAGCACGTACGCGGTCCCGGGCGACCGGACCCCCTGGAACGTCCCGATGATCCCCGACGCCGACATCGTCGCGATCAGCGGGTCGGTCTCGAACCACTGCTGGAGGAACTCGGTCGCGCTCATCGTCATCAGCTGGACGAACGTGGACTGGAGGCGCTCGGGCAGGTCTCGGAAGGTCTTGGCGAGGCCGACGACCGGCATCCAGTCGAACGGGTTGAACGCGCCGGGGTCGGGCGGGACGACCGACAGGATCGGCTTGATGAACCTCGCCATGTCCGCCATCAGCAGGCCGTACTCCTCGTAGGCCTCGGCGTCGCTCTTGGACCAGCGGCGGAGCTCGCGGATCGTCTTGCCGTGATCGTTCACGCGCCACAGGTAGTCGTCGTCGAGCGGCGTGATCGTGCCGTCGAGCGGCAGGATCTCGAGACCGTGCTTGGGGAGCTCGAGCTCGCGGATGATCTCGGGGCGGAGCAGCGAGACCACGTAGGAGAACTCGCTGAAGCGGAACCCCGGGAAGACCTCCTCGGTGACCGCCGCGCCGCCGAGCACGTGCCGGCGTTCGAGCACCAGGACCTTGCGGCCGGCCCGGGCCAGGTACGCGGCGGCCGTCAGGCCGTTGTGCCCGCCCCCGATGATGACCGCGTCGTACCGGTTCGCCACGGGCGCCATCGTAGGGGCGGGGTGCGCGGCGGACCAACCGCCCCTTGACTGATGGTCAGCGCCCGTGCGAGCGGCGCCGCTAGGCTACGGGCCGGTCATGGATCACTCGCAGGAGGCTCCGTTGAGCGTCGGCACGGCGTTCCACCCGCGCACCTCGGCGCTGAACTCCACGATGGCCTGGGGCGAGTGGTCGGGCTACTTCGCGGCCGCGGTGTACGCCGACTTCCACGACATCGAGTACAACGCGATCCGCGAGCAGGCCGCGCTGATCGACGTGACCCCGCTCTACAAGTACGAGATCACCGGGCCCGACGCCGCGCGGCTCGTCGACCGGGTCGTGACGCGCGACGCCTCGAAGCTCGCCGTCGACCGCGTGATCTACACGCCCTGGTGCAACGAGGACGGCAAGGTCGTCGACGACGGGACCGTCGCGCGCCGGGACGACCAGGAGTTCTTCTGGACCGCGGCGGATCCCTGCTACCGGTGGTTCACGATGAACGCCGCCGGGCTCGACGTGCGGATCGACGATGTCTCCGAACAGGTGGCGGCCGTCGCCCTGCAGGGCCCTCGCGCCCGCGACATCCTCGAGGGCGCGACGCGCGCGGACTGGGCCGACCTGCGGTACTTCGGCCAGCGCCGCGCCGAGATCGCGGGCGTCGACGTCCACGTCTCGCGCACCGGGTACACCGGCGACCTCGGCTACGAGATCTGGGTCGACGCGGGATCGGCCACGGACGTGTGGGACGCGCTGTGGGAGGCCGGCGAGCCCCACGGGATCCGCCCGGCCGGCATCCACGCGCTCGACGTCGCGCGCGTCGAGGCCGGCCTGATCCTGATCGAGGCCGACTACACGAGCGCCCGGCACGCGATCAGCCCCGAGCAGCACTACTCGCCGTTCGAGATCGGGCTGGGCGGGTTCGTGGACCTCTCGAAACCCGCGTTCGTGGGCAAGCACGCCCTCGAGCTCGAACGCGGCGCCGGCGGACCCGGGCGGCGCCTGGTCGGTCTCGACCTGGAGTGGCTCGGGATCGAGGCGATGTTCGCCCGGCACGACCTCCCGCCGATGGTCTCGGCGCTGGTCCACCGCGACCCGGTGCCCGTCTACAAGGACGGCCGGCAGGTCGGCCGCGCCACGAGCGTGACCTGGGGCCCAACGATCAAGAAGATGGTGGGGTTCGGCTCGTTGCCACCCGGTTTGGCCGAGCCGGGGACCCGGGTCTCGGTCGAGTGGAGCGTCGAGGGCGAGCGCGGCAAGGTGGCGGCGACCGTCGTGCCTCTGCCGTTCCTCGACCTCCCCCGCAAGCGCGCGTAGACGAACCCCGCGGCCCACGGGGCCGAACCCGTCTGGGATGATTCGACCACCCATGGGTTCCCGACGTGTGCTCGTGCTGCTCGCCGTCACGGGCGGGGTCGTCGCCTTCGTGCTCGTGGCGACCGGGAGCCTGATCGCCGGGACGCTCGCCGGCCTCCTGGTCCTCGGCGCCTGCCTGTTCGCGATCCGGGCTCGCGTCCCCGAGGATCCCGACCGCCGGCGCTTCCTCGCCCTGATGGGCGGGCTGGGGCTCGCGGCGGTCGCGCTCGGAACCACGGCGGGCGCCGTCGTCCGCCGGCTCACGCGACCGGACCCTCGCCCGGCGCTCGAGGCGATGTCCTCCGACCTCGGCTCGGAGTACCTGGAGCTGGTGACCCGCTCCTACCACGCCGAACGGCTCGGCGACCTCCAGCTGCTCGTCACGCCCTACTCGAGCTCGAACTACCCGCAGGAGTCGCTCTCGCTCGCGCCCAACGACCCGCGCTCGAGCCACGCCGTCACCTGGATGTACGGCGAGCGCGTCCCGATCGTCGTCTGGTCGCCGGGCCGCATCGAGCCCCAGGACCACGCCGAGCGCGTCACGCTGGCCGATCTCGCGCCGACGACCGCGAAGCTGATCGGGTTCGACGAGTTCCGGGCGGCCGACGGGGTGGCGCTCCCCGGGATCCCCTCGGTGACGCCGCCGGTGCAGCCGCGCGTGGTCGTCACGCTCGTGATCGACGGCGGGGGTTGGAACGTCCTGCGCCGCTGGCCCGACGCGTGGCCGAACCTCAAGCGCCTGATGCGCGAGGGCGCGACGTACCGCAACGCGATCTCGGGCTCGTTCCCCGCGGTCACGGCGTCGACCCACGCCACGATCGGCACCGGCGCCTTCCCGCGCACGCACGGGATCACCGGGCACAACGTCCGGCGGGACGGCCGCCCGGTCAAGGCGTGGGGCGAGGCCGGCAACATCGACCCGTCCTTCCTGCTCGAACCCACCCTGGCCGACCGCTGGACCGAGTGGACCGAGGACCGGGCGTGGGTCGGCGAGATCGGGTACCAGGTGTGGCACGTCGGGATGCTCGGCCGCGGCGGGCGCCCGATGGGCGATGCGCCGGTCGGCGTGTACTGGGACGAGGACGGCGGCGGCGGGTGGCACCCCCACCACCCCGAGCTCTACCGCCTGCCCCGGACGACCCCCGGGCTCGAACGCCTCGACGAGCTGAGCGCGGGGTTCGAGCCACCTGCGCCGTCGCCCTACGACCCCACCGGCAAGAAGGCGATGTGCTGCTTCCCGCCCGTGGTGCACTACCAGGGCGACCTGATCCGCGCGACGTTCGATTCCGAGCCGATCGGCCAGGACGAGGTCGCCGACCTGCTCTACCTGAACTTCAAGGCGCCCGACTACGCGGGCCACGTCTACAACATGGACGACCCGCGCCAGGCCGAGGTGCTCGGCGCCGTCGACGACGAGATCGGCCGGCTCGCCGACCTGCTCTCGGAACGGTTCGGGGACGGGCGGAGCGTGCTGATCGTGACCGCCGACCACGGCCAGTGCCCCGAGATCGACGCGAACGGCGGCGTGCGGATCGACCCGATCCAGCTCGAGGAGGACCTGAACGCGGAGTTCGGCACCAGCGTGTTCGGGCTGGTCCAGATGGTCGCGCCCTCCGAGGTGTACCTGAACCCGAAGGCCCTCACGGACTCGGGCCTGACCGCCGAGGACGTCGCGGCGTTCCTGGCCGACTACCGCTACGGCGACAACATCGGCCCGTACATCCGCCCGGCGGCGGTCCAGCGGGACCGGCTGCAGGAACGCTCGTTCGCGGCCGTGCTCCCGGTCTCGTACATCGGCGAGCTCGCGGGCACGGACCTCGCGCGGTTCGGCGCGACCGCGTACGACGACGCCGACCCCGAAGGGATGCCCGTCGTCACCTGGTAGCTCACACGCCCGGTGATAGGGTTCGGCGCACGGCCACGCACGCACACGCACGGGCGGGCCATCCACGAGCTGACGGAGGATCGCGATGCCACACCGTCTGTCGCAGAGCCTGCAGCGCATCCTGGAGATCGAGGCGCCGCTCCGGAGCTTCTTCTACGAGAGCCGGTACGCGCACCGCGACCCGGCCGACCCCGCCGTCTGCGACTTCGTCGCCGGCAACCCGCAGGAGATGGCGCTCCCGGAGTTCGTCGAGTCGCTGCAGCGCTGGACCGTGCCGCAGGACAAGGACTGGTACGCCTACAAGTTCAACGAGCCGTACGCGCAGGAGGCGGCCGCGGCCGGCCTGCGCGAGCGACGCGGCGTGCCGTACGAGGCCGACGACATCCTGGTGACCGACGGCGCGTTCGCCGGCCTGAACCTGTGCATCCGAACGGTGACCGATCCCGGTGACGAGGTGATCTTCCTGACGCCGCCGTGGTTCTTCTACGAGGCGATCATCCTCGGCGGCCAGGCGAACCCGGTCCGGGTCGCCGTGAACTACGAGACCTGGGACCTCGACCTGGATGCGATCGAGGCGGCGATCACCGAGCGCACCACCGCGATCATCGTGAACTCGCCGAACAACCCGAGCGGCAAGATCTACCCGCCCGAGACCCTGCGCGCGCTGGCCGACGTGCTCACGGCGGGTTCCGAACGCATCGGGCATCCGATCTACCTGATCTCGGACGAGGCGTACTCGCGGATCCTGTTCGACGACCGGGCGTTCACGAGCCCGACCGAGTTCTACGCGCACTCCTTCCTGGTCTACACCTACGCCAAGCAGCTGCTCGCGCCGGGCCAGCGGGTCGGGTACATCGCGCTCCCGCCCGAGATGCCGGACCGCCCGCAGATGCGCGAGGCGCTCCAGATCGGCCAGCTCACGTACGGGGGGCACGCGGCGCCCACCAACGTCCTGCAGCGTGCGATGGGCGACCTGGAAGGCATGAGCGTGGACATCAAGGCGTTGCAGCGCCGCCGCGACCGCTTCGTGGAGGCGCTCCGGTCGTTCGGCTACGACCTCCACTCCCCCGAGGGGACGTTCTACCTGCTCCCGACGAGCCCGGATCCCGGACGACGTCGCGTTCGTCGAGCGGCTCGCCAAGGACGAGGTGTACGTCCTGCCCGGGGCCGTCGTCGAGATGCCCGGGCGGTTCCGCATCTCGGTCACGGGCAACGACGAGATGACGGAGCGAGCGCTCCCGATCTTCGAACGGGCGGCCAAGGCCTAGGTCCGTCCGTGCCGGTCGAGCTCACGGAGAGCGACCGGGCCTTCCTGCGGGGCGAGCGGGGCGAGGCCGCCGCGCTCGCGATGCGGATCGTCGTCGAGATGGCCGGCGTCTCGGGCGCCGAACGGCTGATCGACGTGGCCTCGGCGCACGTCGACGGGTGCCTGTACCACGGACGCGCGGGGCTCGAGTTCGCCGAGCGCCTCGTTGCCGGTGGAGCGCAGGTGACCGTGCCCACCACGCTGAACGTTGCCGCCCTCGACCTGCTGCATCCCGACCGCTACCGGGGCGACGCGGAGACGGCCGCGAACGCACGCCGGCAGATGGACGCGTACGTCGCGATGGGCTGCCGCGCGACCTGGACCTGCGCGCCGTACCAGCTGCCCGAGCGGCCCGCGTTCGGGCAGCACGTCGCGTGGGCGGAGTCGAACGCGATCGTGTTCTGCAACTCGGTGCTCGGCGCCCGCACCGAGCCGCTACGGCGACTTCATCGACATCTGCGCCGCGGTGACGGGCCGCGTGCCGCTCGCCGGCCTGCACCGCGACGAGGAGCGCCGGGCCACGCTCGTGCTGAGGCTCGAAGGGATCCCGGAACGGCTCCTCGCGTCGGACGCGCTCTACCCGGTGCTCGGGTCGCTGGTCGGCCGCGAGGCCGGGAGCGCGGTCCCGGCGATCGTCGGCCTTCCCGCCGACACGTCGGAGGACCGGATGAAGGCGCTCGGCGCCGCGGCCGCATCGTCGGGCTCGGTGGCGATGGTCCACGCGGTCGGCGTCACGCCCGAGGCCGCGACCCTGGAGACCGCCACCGGCGGCGCGAAGGTCCCCCAGGTCGTCGTGACGACCGAACGCCTGCGCGCCGCCCGCGACGACCTCGGCACGTCGGCGGACGGGCGGCTCGGGGCGGTGAGCGTGGGGACCCCGCACGCCTCGATCGCCGAGCTCGAACGGCTGCTCGAGCTCCTGGGATCGGGACGGCCCAAGGTCCCCCTCTACGTGAACGTCGGGCGCGAGCAGGTCGCCGAGGCCGAGCGGCAGGGGCTCGTCGCGGCGCTCGGCTCGAGGGACGTCCGGATCGTCTCGGACACCTGCACGTACATCTCGCCGGTGATGGACGAGGTCGACGGCCCCGTCATGACCGACTCCGGGAAATGGGCCTGGTACGCGCCCACGAACCTCGGCGTCGAGGTCGTGATCGGCGGGCTCGAGGAGTGCGTTCGGTCGGCGATCGAGGGGCGGGTCGTCCGCGACGAGACGCTGTGGGCCGATGGCTGAGGCGCGAACGCTCGTCGCCGGCACGGCCGAGGGCCCGGCGCTCGTCCTGGACGAACCGCTGTCGCTCTGGGGCGGGCTCGACCCCGGGACCGGCGACATCGTCGACGTGCGCCACCCGCAACGAGGCGCGAACGTGGCCGGCCGAGTCCTGTTCATGCCCTCGGGACGCGGCTCGAGCTCGTCCTCGAGCGTGCTGGCGGAGGCGATCCGAGCCGGCACGGCGCCCGCCGCGATCGTCCTCGGCGAGGCCGACCCGATCCTGCCCCTCGGCGCGATCGTCGCGCGCGAGCTCTACGGCTCGAGCCTCCCGATCGTCGTGGTCCCGGATCCGCCGTTCCGCAGCGGCGAGATCGTGAAGGTTCGGGCAAGCGAGCACGGCGCGGACGTCGGCCGCTAGCAGCCGCACCCGCGGCAGGTTCGTGGGGGTAGGGGAATCCCACCTTCCCTCTGAACTGGGCCTTCGTCCTAAAGTCCCACCATCCCGCCACCCTCCTCCCCCCCTCTCTCTCATCTCTCTCCTACCCCTCCTCCTCTTCCTCTCTCCCCTCCGGACCAACACTCAGCTCGAGTACCCGGCGAATCCTGCTGGACTGGTTCAGCCGCTCCCGGGTGCCCCGGCCAATGCGTCGGCGCCGTCCGTTCCATCCAGATCCGGCACGAACGTCCGGTCGAGTTGGCTACCACGACCGGCCGACCTGCCTTCAGGCTCGATCCCCCCGCGATCGCCGGAGGCACCTGGGAGGAAGACCCGGAATCGGGAACCACCCCCGGGATGCTCCTCGCATCGAACCCAACCGCCGTGCAGCTCGGCGAACTTCGCGACGAGTGACAGGCCGATACCCACGCCCGGTGAGTGCTCCACCTGCTCGTTCCCCTGCCGGAAGGGCTCGAAGATCGTTTCGCGGAGCTCCTGCGGGATTCCTGGCCCCGCGTCCTCGACGGTGATCGTCACGCCATCCGCCTTTCCCTCGACGGAGATCCAGATCGGCGTCCCTGGGGGCGTGTACCGAACTGCGTTCGACACGAGGTTCTCGATGATCCGCTCGACGTGTCCTGCGTCCACGTTCGCCAGGACTCCGCCGATCGGTGCCAACTCCACCGGATGCCTCTCCAACGAGATCTCCTCCAGGATGCCGGCGGCGAGCTCCGCCACATCGACCCGCGCCCGGTTGGGCTCGATGATCCCCCGGGACAGCCGGTCAAGATCCAGCAAGTTGGTGAGGAGCCGATGCAGCTTGCGTGCGTTCGCGCCGATCCGTCGCAGCAGGTCTTTAACGTCTTCGGGCGGCAGCTCACCGGTATCGCGCTCAAGGGTGAGCGCGCCGCCAAGGATGCTTGTGAGCGGCGTCCGCAGGTCGTGTGACACGGCCTGCAGGAAGGAGTTCTGCATCTCATGTAGCGCGCGCAGCCGGCCCGACGCCTCCTTCTCGGTTTCGAGCGCGGTCAACAGTCGCTCCTCCGCCCGCTTCTGATCGGTGATGTCGTACATCACGCCTTGCAGCTGGGTCGGCTGGCCTTGTTCGTCGAGAAGCGGCTCCGCCTCCTCACGGATCCAGATCAAGCGACCGTCGCCCCCGATGATCCGATACTCGCACCGCATTCGCTCTCCCTGGAGCAGGGAAAGCTCGGCGTCCATGGCGAGCTGGCGATCAGCTGGCACGATCTGATCACGCCAGACCGTCGCGCCACTCATCCACTCCTCTCTGGAGAACCCGAGTACCGTCTCGATCTGCGGGCTGAGGTATCGCCATGCTCCATCCTCGCCGAAATCGGCGATGTAGACGACGGCTGGCATCCCCTCCACGAGCGTTCGGTACTTGTTCTCCGTCTCCTGAAGCTGCCGCTCGGTGCGTCGGTACTCTGAGATGTCGACCATCACACCGCTCAGCCGGATCAGTACCAGGACGAAGAGGGTGATCGTGCAGGCTCCGATGACCACAACCTCCTCCGGCTGAGACACGCCGCGGAATGCCTGGATCACCAGCACCGAAGGTGACACCAACGAGGCGGCGGCCAACAGCAGCAGGCGTCGCCGCGGGTGCAGCGGCTCCCGCTGGGTGCCGGGTTCCTCCAGGTACCGCATGGACACGTTGAGCGCTCCCGCCCCCAGGAGCAGGTAGAACAGGCCCCACCCTCCCTCAAGGAGTCCGGTGGAGTTGTCATATCCGCCGTGAAGGACGATCCACGCATAGATGCTGTCCGTCACGAACAGGACCAGGATCGATGCCGAGAGATCAGGTAGAAGGACATGCCCCGCCGCCCAGCACCTACGGCCAGCCGCACGATGGCGGAGACCAGCAGCAGATCCATGATCGGATAACCCATCGCCACGACCTTCTGGACCAGGGTCAAGGACTCGTCGCGAACGTACGGCGCCATCAGGAAGACCCAGGACAGGGCACCTACTCCGACCGCCACGATCAGGGAGTCGATCAGGCTCGGTCGGTCACCTCCCGGGGTCCTCCGGCGGATCAATAGGAGGATCCCGGCGATCAGGAAGGGATAGACCGAGAGGTACAGGGCATCACCGATGGAGGGGAACGGTGGCTCTCCGCCGAAGAATCGATCGTAGTTGTACGTGATGACGTCGCCAGCGACGAACAGCATCTGACCGAGAGCGATCAGGTACCACGCCGCTCGCTGATCGGGTTTATGCAGGCGGACAGCGACCACGATCGCGACCGGCGCGGAGATCGCGATGGCGTTGAAGAGCGGTCCAACGCGCGCCCCTTCCACGAACAGAAAGGCGCCGAGCATGGCTACGCCGACCAGGAGATAAGCGAGCCAGCCCTTTCGCCTCATGCTCAGTGCTATCGGCCGATCTCGGCCCCCGCCTGAGCGACCCGGTGGTCGGCCGTTTGGGCGACTCAGCCCCTCGCGCTCCGCCTCCATGGTCTCGATGGACGCAGGAGACAGGACCGGAGTGTAGATGCGCGGGAAGGCGTTTCGCCTCCGAGGGGTGCCAAAGCTCAGGATACGTTCGGCCAGGCAACATGCGAGCTCATGGTGCACATGATGGGTGAGCGCGCACCCGTGCGCGTTCCCCTGCTAGATGGGGAATGTCTGCCGCTACTCGTGGAGGTGGGGGGAATCGAACCCCCGTCCCCGGGCGACCTTTCAGGGCTTCTCCGGGCGCAGCCGGTGGGAAGATCTCGCCTCGAGGCTCCCACCGGCGGAGGACCTCTCGGCCAGCCCGGGTTCGATGTCCGGCGGCGGCCCCCGGGCGGAGCCGTTGCCGTGAGCCTGCTCACGACGCCCATCCTCCCGTCGCAGGCGACCGAGAGGGGACGGCTACCTAGCTACCTAGGCAGCGAGCGCGTATTCGTTATCGGCGCTTGTATTGGTCCCGGCTTTTAGCGAGGCATCCGGGGACCTCGGCCCGCTTCCCCTGAACGGTTTTCGTCCAGGTCGAAGCCAGTGCACCCCCATATGTGGTTGTCGCACCAGTATACGGGCGGCCTTCGACCGCCTAGCGCCGCCGGCCCGCCTCCTGGTCCATCTCCCGCCGGTGCTCGCGCTCGGCGATCGCCTGGCGCTTCTCGAACTGCCGCCTGCCCCGCGCGAGCCCGATCTCGACCTTGGCCAGCCCGTGTGCGAAGTACACGCGGAGCGGGATCAGCGCGAGCCCCTTCTCGGCCGTCTTGCCGATCAGGCGCTCGATCTCCTTCCGGTGGAGCAGCAGCTTGCGGGGTCGGATCGGCTCCCACCGGGCCTTGTCCATCGCCTGCTCGTAGGGCGGGATGTGCATGCCCTCGAGCCAGATCTCGTGACCGCGGACGCGCGCGTAGGCCTCGGCGAGCGACCCCCGGCCGCCGCGGAGCGACTTCACCTCGGCGCCGGTGAGCACGATCCCGGTCTCGTAGTGCTCGAGGATCTCGTAGTCGTGCCGCGCTCGGCGGTTGGAGACGACGGTCTTCTGCCCCTCGGCGTCGCCCTTCGGGCTCATGCGGGAAGGTTAGACGTCGAGGAAGCGGCGCATCCCGACGAGGCCGGCGATCAGCGCGACGACGGCCCCCGCGACCAGCAGGATCGGGATGATCGCGATCAGGTCCTTGTTCACGACCCAGGGGATGAACTGGACCGACTCGTTGAGCGGCTCGATGAACGCGACCTTGATCGCGAACAGGAACAGGATCGCCGCGATCGCCCCGATGAGGCTCTCGAACAAGCCCTCGACCAGGAACGGGAGCCGGATCCGCCAGTTGGTGGCCCCCACGAGCTTCATGATCCCGATCTCCTTGCGGCGCGCGAACAGACCCATCCGAACGGTGTTCGCGATCAGGATCGACGCCGACACCAGCATCACGAACGCGACGAGCAGCACGCCGACCCGGAACACCCGGGTGACCGCGAACAGCCGGTCCAGGAACGCGCTCTGGTCGACGATCTGGTCGATCCCCGGCTGTCCCTCGAGCACCGCGGCGACCTGCGAGTACTGCTCGGGGTCCTCCATCTTGACCCGCAGGGACGCGGGGAGCGCGTCGCAGTCGACGTTGTTGACCAAGCGCCTCCTGCTCGGCGAAGAGCGTTCGGAAGCGCTCGCACGCCTCCTGCTTGTCCTCGTAGTCGACGTTCGCGACGACCGGGAGGTCGGTGAGCGTCTTGGTGAGCGAGCTCACGGTGGCCGGGTTCACCGGGTCGGTGAGGTAGACGGCGACCTCGACGTTGCCGGTGGTCGCCTCGATCATCAGGCTCACCTGCCGCGAGATCAGCAGCGAGAGCCCGAACAGGAACAGCGCGATGAAGGTGGTCGAGATCGCGGCGAACGCCACCAGCCCGTTCCGCCGCAGACCCGAGGTGGTCTCGCGGAACAGGTACTCGAGCCGTGGCACTAGCTGTAGACCCCGCGCGCCTGGTCGCGGATGACCTTGCCCTTGTCGAGCTCGATCACCCGGCGGCGCATCGCGTCGACGATCGCCTGGTCGTGGGTCGCCATCACGACGGTCGTCCCGATGCGATTCACCTTGTCGAGCAGGCGCATGATCTCCACCGACGTCGAGGGGTCGAGGTTGCCCGTCGGCTCGTCGGCCAGGAGCACCAGCGGACGGTTGACGCACGCCCGCGCGATCGAGACGCGCTGCTGCTCGCCGCCGGAGAGCTCGTCGGGGAAGTTGTTGAGCTTGTCGCCGAGCCCCACCAGCTCGAGGATCTCGGGGACGCGCTGGTCGATCACGTGCTTGGGCTTGCCGATCACCTCGAGCGCGAAGGCGACGTTCTCGAACACCGTCTTGTCCTGCAGGAGCTTGAAGTCCTGGAACACCGTCCCGATGTTGCGCCGCAGGTGCGGCACCTTCCAGGTCGTGAGCTTCGCCAGGTTCTTGCCGGCGACGTAGATGTCGCCCTTGGTGGCCTCCTCCTCCTTGAGCAGGAGACGGATGAACGTGCTCTTGCCGGAGCCCGATTGCCCGACGATGAAGACGAATTCGCTCTTCTCGACCTCGACGGTGACGTCCTCGAGCGCCGTGGTCCCGTTGCGGTACACCTTCGTGACGTGCTGAAGACTGATCATGGTGGGGTCCTTGGGTTGATCCGGGGGGCCGAACCGGCGCGGAGTCTAACAGACCCCCTGCGGAACAGGAACGAAGCGGCCTCGGTAGCCTGAGCCGATGGAGACGGCGACGCGCGCGCAGCGTGACCCGATGCGCGCCGACGAGCCTCCCCCACCGTCGACGGCGCGACGGGTGCTCGACGCCGCGGCCGGGCCCGCCCTCATCGTGGCGTCGGTGCTGATCGCGTTGCGGGGCATCGCGTTCCTGCCGAACCTGTCGGATCAGCATCCCGACATCCTGTCCTTCTGGCTCCCCCGCTCGTGCATGCTCGGACGGGCGATCGCCGACGGTCACGTGCCGCTGTGGAACCCGTTCGAGATGTCCGGGACCTGGTTCGCCGCGGACCCGCAGAGCGGGTGGCTCTCGCTGCCCACGATGGCCTCCTCGTGGCTGTTCGGATGCGGCGGCGGGCTCCGGGCGCTGATCGTCCTGAACCCGATCCTCGCCGGCCTGGGGCTGTTCTGGTTCCTGCGGAAGGAGGGGCTCGGGCGGATCGCGGCCACCGCCGGCGGGCTCTCGCTCGCGATGGCGGTCTCCGCCTCGATCCTGGCGATCAGCCTCCCGTTCGCCGGGACGCTCGCGTGGACGCCGTTCCTGTTGACGGGGGCCTCCGGGTTCTTCGGCCGAACCGGGTGGCGGCGGCTCGCGTGGTTGGCGCTGGCGGCGTTCGCGTGGGGCCAGGTCGCGACCGCGCACCTGTCGCACGGCCTGGTGATGGCGACGGTCCTGGTCGTCGCGTACGTGATCGCCCGCGCGATCCGCGAGGTCCGAACGGGGACGCTCCATCCCGGCGCCGCCGTCGGGTACGTCGATCGCGTTCCTCGCGTTCCTGCCGCTCGCGAACCTCGCGATCCTGGTGCCGCACTTCGCGGTCCTCGCGCGTTCGAGCCTGTCCGACGGCTACGGCGCGATCGTGGGGACGGTCGCGCGTTCGTAGCGCCGACGAGGACGTCCCGATCCCCGCGACCGGCATGTGGGGGGCCTGGCCGCTCGCGCTCGCCTCGACGCCCGGCGGCTACCTGGGCGCGGCCGTCCTGCTGTTCGTGCCGTTCGCGCTGCGCGACGCGGCGCGACGGTACCTCGTCGTCGCGCTCGGTGCGGTGGCGGTGCTGGCGTACCTGTTGACGAACACCGTGCTCGTCGGTGCGGGGTGGTTCCGCTCGCTCGCGCTCTCGCTGCCGTTCGGCGACGTCTACCTGCACAACCCGAGCCGCCTGCGCTACCTCGCGTTCCTGATCGTGCCGGCGCTCGGGGCGGTGGGGATCCAGTGGTTCCTGGACCATCGACCGGGTTTCGGGGAGGCGATGCGCTGGATCGGCGCGGGGCTCGTCGTGTTCCTCGTCTTCCCGCTGGTCATGGGCGCCCGGCCCGGGCGGCTCGTGATCTTCGCGGTCGCCTCGATCGCCGTGGTCGGCGTCGTGTGGGCGTTCGCGCGCGGCCGGCGCTGGGCCCCGTTCGCGCTCTGCGCGATCCTCGCCGCCGAGCTCCTCGCCGGCGCGATCTGGTCGTCGGTGTACCACGGCGGCACCGTCTACCTCGGCCTGGAGACCGGGAGCCACGCGGCGCTGGTCGCCGCGCCGCTCCGCTGGCCCGACGTCGACGTCCACGAGTACCTCGTCCCCCGGGCCGATCGCCCGAGCGCTCCAGCGGTCGGGGCCGTCGGACGGGCGCTACCTCGCCTGGATCCGGCCCGACGCGTACTTCAACAAGGGCTACCTGTTCACCCGGAAGGAATCGGACTGGCCCGCGCTGCTGATCGGTCGCTCGGTCCTGTTCCGGGTGCCGGATACGCTCGGCTACTCACCCGTCCAGCTCCCCGGCTACTGGGCGTACGTGCACGCCACGAACAGGCTCCCGCTCTTCTACAACGCCGCGGCGATCCAGGTGCCGACGCTCACCGACCTCCGGCTCCTCGGCGCTCGCTACCTGATCGTGCCGCAGGGCATCTCGGCACCGTTGCCCCCGGGCGTTTCGGGACGCACCGTCGAGACCGAGGGCTCCTATCGCCTCGTCGAGATCGACGACGCCGAGCCGCGCGCCTCCGTGGTTCCGGCGTGGAAGGTGGTGGACGGCGACCGAGCCGCGCTCGCCGCCGTCCTCGAGCCGGGGTTCGATCCGGCCGCGGTCGCGGTGCTCGAGACCGACCCCGGCTCGACCCCGAGCGCGATCGGCGCCGCGGGGACCGCCGACTATCGCGAGCTCGGCCCCGAGGACGTTCGCATCCGAGCCGAGGCGGCTCGGCCCCGTCGATCCTGCTCGTCCGCAACGCGTGGGACGATGGCTGGTCGGCCACGCTCGACGGCACGGACGGTACCGGTCCTGCGCACGGACGGGTTCCTCCAGGGGGTCTGCGCTCCCGCCCGGCACCCATGACGTCCGAGCTCACGTACCGGGAACCCTCGATCGCCCGAGGGCTCGCACTGTCGGCGCTCGCCTGGCTCGGGTTCGTCGCGGTGCTTGCGTTCGCGATCGTTCGGAGCCGCCGATCTCAGGTGTCGGGCGTGTCCCCGGCGGGAAACGCGGAGGCTTCGAGGGTCACCGACGCGGCTCCGACGGGGTCGACCGAGACGTAGCCCGCGCCGCGAGCGGAGCCGCCGAGGTTGACGCACGGCCCGACACGACGCTGGTTCGTCCCGAGCTCAGCGCCCACGGCGGAACCTGGAGATCCCAGGCAGGGCCAGAACGAGACCGAGCGCCGCACCCGCCGTCTGCGCGGCAGCATGCGGACCGTCGGTGATCGTGATGGGTGCGGCGTCGGTTGGGGTCGCGCAATCCGCCGAGGCGATGATCGCGTAGCTGCCCGGTTGGTCGATCTTGAGGTGGTTGAAGTTCTTGATCCCTTGCCCGGTCCACGTGGCTGAGGTCTCGCCGCCACTGAAGCTCCCTCCCTGCAGCGACAGACCGATGCTCAGCGGTCCGTCGCTCGATCCTCCGTCGAGGACCTCGACCCGGATCTGCACGTTGAACTGGTGCCCGGCCTGCTGGCTCACCGGCGGACGCGAGTGGAACGCGAGCGCGTAGGTCGGACACGTCGGCGTCGGGGGTGGTGGTGCCTCGACCGTCAGCGTCGCATGGTCACTGTCGCCCGAGTATGTCCCCGTCACCGTGTGCGCTCCGAGCTGCGTTGCCGTGCAGGTGTTGCCGTTGCACGACCCGTCCGGGGCGACCGAGAAGTTCGTGTCGGCCGTGACGTTGCCCATCGACCCACCGTCGGTGTCGAACGCCTGCGCCGTGTACGACCGCGACCCCCCAGGTTGGATCGTCGCGTTCGATGGCGAGATCACGATGTGATCGAAGACCGCCGCTCCCGATCCCACCTCGATGACCTTGCTCTTCGAGTCCTCCTTGCCACCGGGATCGGACACCGTGAGCGTCACCTTGTACCGACCGGGATCGTCATAGGTGTGCGACGGATCTTGGCCTCCGGACTGCGCCGATCCATCGCCGAAGCTCCAATGCCGCGAGACCGGGTCGCCGTCCGGGTCGCTCGACGAGTCCGAGAACTGCACGTTGAGCGGGGCGGGGCCGTGCTGCGGCGACGCGGAGAAATCTGCGCGCGGCGGTTGGTTGTGTGGCGGCGGGGGTGGAGGACCGTCGCCCGGTGGCGGACCGTCGCCCGGTGGCGGACCGTCGCCCGGTGGCGGACCGTCGCCGGGTGGCGGACCCTCGTCGGTCGTCCCCTGGTCATCGCCGGTTCCCGTGTCGGTGTTCGGAGGAGGCGATCCCGACTCGCCCTCTCCGTTCTCCGTCGGCTCCTCCTGGGATCCCTCGCCATCGCTCGGGACGCAATCCGGTCCGTCGTCGAGGTCGCACCGATTGAAGGTGAACCAATCGCTCTCGAGCAGCTCCTGGGAGATCTCCTGGATCGGCCCGACGGTGCCGCCGGTTCCTACCACCACCATCTTGCCCGCGGGAACGTCGACGGACGTGGTCGCTCCCCTCGCGGTCACCACTCCGCTCACCACCGCGATCGTGGTGGATCCCTGGCTCACCAGCAGCGCGTACTCGGTGCCTTGGACCGATGCCGTCGCCGTCGGGGTCTCGGTCTCGAAGCGGCTCTCGGCGTCGACGAGCTCCGCTACGCGATGGTAGGAGTTGCCATCGGCCTGACTGCTTTCGATCACCTTCGAGGATGCCTCGTTCCCCAACGTCTCCAGCGTCACGAGCGTGAACGACGTGTCGAAGTCGAGACGGGTGAGGCTCCCGTCGAAGTATTCGATCGATGCTCGCCCATCGGGACCGGTTCGGACGGTATCGCCTTCACGGAGCGACGTGCCATCCTCTCCCGTCTCGAATGCGCCGCTACCTCTCTGCACCGCAACCTGCCCGCCCAGGAGGCGAAGCGTCGCGAACTGTTTGGCGGAGGCGGTTCCACCGGAGAAGACGAGGACGGCACCGACCAGCAGCAGCGCCAGCACGAAGACGGCGGTGATCGAGACCTCGAGGCCACGCTTGGTCTTCTCGGACAACGCCCAGCCCCTCCCGCGGATGAGTGGATTCTCCCGGCTTCATATCCCCGCAGCAAGCCTGAACGACGTGATATCCGCCTCACTCAGCGCGAACGGGGACCAAAGACCTAGTGCGAACGACGGAGGTCGTGCGTCGGCATGTCGAGTCATCCGACCGACTCGGCCCTGCGGCGCAGCTCCGCCTCGACCAGCTCCTCGAGGTCGCCGTCGAGGACGCGGTCGACGTCGCCGATCTCGACGTTGGTCCGGTGGTCCTTCACGAGGCGGTACGGCGCGAGGACGTAGGAGCGGATCTGCGAACCGAAGTCGATCCCCTTGCGTTCGCCCCGCAGGTTCTCGAGCTTGGTCTGCTGCTCCTGCCGCATCCGCTCGGCAAGCCGGGCCTTGAGGATCCGCATCGCCACGGCCCGGTTCTGCAACTGCGAGCGCTCGTTCTGGCACGCCGCCGTGATCCCGCTCGGCAGGTGGGTGATCCGCACCGCGGAGTCCGTGGTGTTGACGGACTGCCCGCCGGGACCCGGTCGAGCGGTAGACGTCGATCCGCAGGTCCTTGGGGTCGATCTCGATGTCCTCGTCGCCGGTCTCCTCGAGCAGCGGGATCACGTCGAGGTTGGCGAACGACGTGTGCCGCCGCTTCTGCGCGTCGAACGGCGAGATCCGCACCAGGCGGTGGACGCCGCGCTCGGCGGACAGCAGCCCGTACGCGTACGGCCCGTGGACGATGAAGGTCGCGCTCTTGATGCCGGCCTCGTCGCCCAAGAGGGTCTCGTCGACCTCGACGTCGAGACCTTCGCGTTCGGCCCAGCGCAGGTACATCCGCAGCAGCATCTCGGCCCAGTCCTGCGACTCGGTCCCTCCGGCGCCCGCGTGCAGGGTGGCGACGGCATCGTGATCGTCGTACTCGCCGCCGAGGAGGGTCGCGAGCTCGAGCTTCTCGACGTCGCGCGCGAGCTCGCGCACCGAGCGGGCGAGCTCCTTCGACATCTCGGGATCGGTCTCGCTCTGCAGGAGCTCGTCCATCGTCCGCGCGTCCTCGAGATGGCGGACGAGCCCGTCGTAGCGTTCGATCTCGGCCCGCAGACGAGCGAGCGAGGTGGTCAGCTGCTGGCCGCGGGCGGGGTCGTCCCAGAGCGACGGGTCCGAGGCCTCGCGCTCGAGCTCGGCCGCCTTCGAACGCTTGTCGTCGACGTCAAAGGAACTCCTTGGCCGACGCGATGCGCTTGGCGAGCTCCTCGAGGCTCTCGGTGTGCTCGCTCATCGTCACGTCATCGTAGCGGCCGAGACGAACGGCAGCGACGCGCGGGCACCTGTGGGTCACCGGGCTCGAGGACCCGGGCTATCCTCACGCCCGTGGCGGATCTCGAACCCGGCACGCGGCTCGGCGCCTACCGCCTCGAGGAGCGGCTGGGCGAAGGCGCGATGGGCGTCGTCTTCCGCGCCGTCCGCGAACCCGAGGGCGACGAGGTCGCGCTCAAGGTGCTGCGCGCCGAGCTCTCGGCCGACGAGACGTTCCGGCAGCGGTTCGTCCACGAGGCGCGCGCGGCCGGCGAGGTCCGGCACAAGCACCTGGTGCCGATCACGGACGCCGGGGAGGCCGAGGGCCGCCCGTACCTCGCGGTGGCGTTCGTCCGCGGCCAGACCCTCGAGGCTCGCCTCGCGAGCGCCGGGCCGCTCCCGCTGCCGGACATGGTCCGCGTCGTGGCCCACGTCGCGTCGGGGTTGGACGCGCTGCACGCCGGCGGCATCGTGCACCGCGACGTGAAGCCGTCCAACGTGATCATCGACGAGACGGGTTCGGCGAACCTCACGGACTTCGGGCTCGCGAAGGGCCGGGCGTACACGGTGCTCACCAAGCCGGGGATGGTCATGGGGACGCTCGACTACCTCGCGCCCGAGATGCTCCGGGGATCGGAGGCGACCGGCGCCTCGGACATCTACGCGCTGGGCTGCCTCGCGTACGAATGCACCGCGGGCCGAGCGCCGTTCGCCGACAAGTCGATGTTCGACCTCGCGAGCGCGCACCTCAACGCCGAGCCACCCGACCCCTGCGCGAACCGCCCCGAGGCGCCGGAGGGCCTGTCGTGGGCGATCCTGCAGGCGCTCGCGAAGGATCCCGAGAAGCGGCCGCCGACCGCCACGGCGTACGCGCACCTGATCTCGTTCGCGGCCGGCACGCGGAGCCTGTCACCGCCGTCGCCGGCGCCGCCGATCCCACCGCCGCCCTAGTCGGCGCCCTGCGTCCCGTCGTCGGGTGGAAGCGGGAGCTCGCCCGTGGATCGCTTCCGCAGCCACGCGAGCTTCCCGTCGACGCGCTCGACACGCTCCCGGTCGCCGACGCGTTCGGCGAGCCGTCGCGCGCGCTCCCACAGCTGCTCGGCTCGTCCGAGCGCCTCGACCGAGACCGCGTGTTCGGCCGCCCGCTCGAGGTACCCGAGCCCCTTGTCGGTCTCGTCGCTCCGGTAGAAGTAGAACGCCAGCTGGTCGAGGCGTTCGTCGACCTGGTCCCCGAGGTAGGTCTCCATCGCGTGGCCCGACGCGCCCGTACAGCTCGCGCTGCGAGGTCGGCGTGAGGGTCGACAGGGCGGCCTCCTGGAGCAGGCCGTGCCGGAACGTGCACTCGAGCTCGGGGAAGCGACGGACCTCGCGGACGATCTCGGCGCGCAAGAGCTCGGCGATGTCGCCGTCCGCGCTGCCGGCCACGGCGGCGGCGACCGAGACCGGGAACTCCCGTCCGACGACCGCGGCCACCTGCGCGAGGCGTCGCGCGCCGGGTTCGAGCCGGTCGATGCGGGCCACGAGCAGCGCCTCGAGCGCCGGCGGGAGCTCGGCGGCGGTCTTCGGCGTGATCGTCCACGTCCGCCTGCGGTCGCCGCCGGTCTCGAGCAGCGCGCGCAGCAGCTCCTCGAGGTACAGGGGGTTGCCTTCGGCCTTGGCGACCACCTCGTCCTTGACCTGCTCGCCGACCAGGCCGGCGGGGACCAGCTCGTCGATCAGCGCTCGGGCGGCCCCGTCCTGCAGCGGCGCGAGCGACAGCTCCTCGAGACGGTGCGCGAACCGGGTCTGCGCCTCCATCCGGAAGGCCCACCCCTCCGAACCCGGGTCGGGCCGCAGCGCCGTCGCGAGCATCACGGCCGAGCGATCCGTGAGGGCGAGCAGGCGTTCGGCCAGGTCGCGGGTCGTTCGGTCGGCCCAGTGCAGGTCGTCGATCGCCAACACGAGCGGCCTCGTCGCGCCGAGCGCCTCCGCCCACAGCACGAACGCGTCCTGCACCCGATCCGACAGCTCGTCGGCCGACAGCGCGAGCAGCTCTCGTTCGACGTCCTGCTCCAGGCGGATCGAGAGCATCAGGCCGAGGAACGGCAGGGCCCGGTCCTGCGCCGCCCCCAGGAGCGCGCCGGCCCGCGCGCGGAGCTTGGTCCGGACCGCGAGCTCGGTGTCCGTCTCCTCGACCCCGAGCCAGGTGCGCAGGAGCTCGACGAACGGCCCGTACGGCGAGCCCGCCCCGTACGAGACGCAGCGTCCCTCGAGCCGCGTGACGTCCTCGCCCGCGAGCGACAGGAGCTCGGTGAGCGTCCTCGTCTTGCCCAGCCCGGCGTCGCCGACCACGAGCACCACCTGCCCCCGGCCGGCGCGCAGGTCGGCGACCGCGCTGCCGAGCCGAGCGAGCTCCCCCTCGCGGCCGACCAGGGGCGTGCGCGACGGCGGCTCGGTGGCGGGTCGCGGGCCGACCAGGCGGGAGGCCGTCACGGCCCCGGTCCGGCCCTTCACCGTCACCTCGCCGAGCGGTTCGAGCACGAACCGTTCGTCCAGGCGCGACGCCGTCCCCGGGCCGATCGCGATCGAACCCGGCTCGGCGGCGCCCTGCAGCCTCGCGGCGACGTTCGTCGTGTCGCCGAGCGCGACCGTCTGCGAGTCCTCGCCACCCACGAGCCCCACCGCGGCGGGCCCGCTGTTGACCCCCACGCGGACGTTGAACCCCTCGATCCCCCAGGCCGCCTCGACCTCGCCCGCGTAGGCGGCGGCGACCCCGATGATCCGCAGCGCCGCCCGCGCCGCGCGCTCGGGGTCGTCCTCGTGGGCGGCCGGGACGCCGAAGTAGGCGCAGATCCCGTCGCCCATGAACGCCTGGATCACGCCGCCGAAGTCCTCGACGGCGCGGCTCATCCGCGTGACGCACTCGCCGACGAGCGCCTTGACCTCGTCGGGCCCGAGGCGTTCGCCCAGGCCGGTCGAGCCGACGATGTCCGCGAACAACGCCGTGATCGGCCGCATCTCGTCTTGCCGTCCCGGTTCGTCGCCCATCGCGGACCTCCTGAGGCCGCAGCCTAGCGCCAGGTGAGCGAGGACACCTCTCGCTGGTGTCGTCGGACACCGACCGCCGCGCACCGTCGCCGTACGGTCACCGCGATCACTCGAGTTCGGCGGACGGCCAGGCGGACGGAAGGAAAGGGAGGGCGAGATGAGCACCAGGACCGGAACGCTCCAGGCGCCGCGTGCGAGCCGCTCGATCTGGCCCGCAGCGATCGTTGCGTCACTGCTCATGCTCACGATCGGGATCGGGGCGTTCTTCGTCGGTCGCGATCAGGGGACCCAGACCCCGACGACGGTCGTCGGCGGAGCCGCGCCGACCGTCGTTCGCGGGACGGCGGCGAACACTCCCACCGAGATCAACGGCGGCATCCTCGGAGGGGTGGCCACGAGCCAGGCGGGGATCACCGCCGGTTCGTCGTCGCTCGCCGTGGCGGCCACTCCGGCGGTCATGGCGGCGATCATCGCCGCCCGCAACGCCGCCGACGCGGATCCGGCCGAGGTGAGCAGCGGCACCGCGGGCAACACGCCCAGCGAGCTCAGCGGCGGGATGTTCGAGCAGTACGGCCGGCACCAGCGCATCTGACAGGACGAGCCTCGAACGCCCCGGCCGACCAGGTCGGGGCGTTCGCGCGTGTGTCGCACGTCACGCCCCGATGGTGCTGCGGACCACCGAACGCGAGGCCGGCCCACCGTACGGTTCGTCCCAGTTGGAGGACCGAGACGCGGAGGGACGAGATGGCCACCAGGAGCGCGAGCCTCCCGATCGAACAGACCTACCTGGCGAAGGCCCGCCTGGCGGTCATGGCGATCATGGTGGTGGCCGCGGTCGTCGTGACGATCGCGGTCGCGTTCGGCCGTTCGAGCGCCGCCGGCGGCACCGGGCTGGGACCGGTGCGCGACGACGGTCCGGTCACGGTTCAGAACCAGCCGCTCGTCGTGAACGGGAGCGTCTGCGGACAGTGCCGGTGAGGTAACCCCCCTCTCCAGGCGCGACAGAGGCCGGCCCCTCGGGGCCGGCCTCTGTCCATGCTCCGGGGACGTTCGTGACGTTGCCTAGGCGACCGCGCCGTGGCACTTCTTGTATTTCTTGCCGCTGCCGCACGGGCAGGGCGCGTTCCGCGGCACCTTCCCGCTCTTGGCCTGCGACCCGCCGGCCTCGCCCTGACCCTCGTCGCCGTGCTGGGTCTGCACCCGCTGCGGCCGGGGGCGCCCGGGCTCGTCCTGTCGGACGAGCTCCACGCGGTAGATGTACTTGACGAAGTCGTCCTGGATCGACTCGGTGAGCTCCTCGAACATCAGGTAGGCCTCGCGCCGGTACTCGGTGAGCGGATCCTTCTGCGCATACGCGCGCAGGTGGATCCCCTCCTGCAGGTAATCCATCTCGTACAGGTGCTCGCGCCACTTGGTGTCCGTGATGTTCAGCAGGACGAGCCGCTCGAGCTCGCGCATCGTCTGCGAGCCGAGCGCCTGCTCCTTCTCCTCGTACCGTTCGAGCGCGTCCTCGACCGCCCGCTCCGAGAGCTCGGCCGAGCTGATCATCTCCTCGAGGTCCTCGCCCGAGATCGACGTCGGGAAGACCTCGGTGAGGCCCGTCAGGACGAGCTCGTGGTCCCACTCCTCGTTGAAGACCTCCTCCGGCGCCAGGCGCTGGACGGTCCGGGCCACCACGTCCTCGACCATCCGGATCGCCTGGTCCTTGAAGTCCTCGCCCGAGAGCAGCCTCTCGCGCTCCTCGTAGATCACCTGGCGCTGGGTGTTCATCACGTCGTCGTACTTCAGGACGTTCTTGCGTCGTTCGAAGTTCAGCTCCTCGATCTGCCGCTGCGCGCCCTCGACCGCCTTGGTGACCATCTTCGCCGTGATGGCCTCGTCCTCCGGCCACTTCAGCCGCTCCATGATCGAGCCGATCCGGTCCGAGGCGAACATCCGCATCAGGTCGTCCTCGAGCGACAGGTAGAACAGCGAGAGGCCCGGGTCGCCCTGACGCCCGGCGCGACCGCGCAGCTGGTTGTCGATCCGTCGCGACTCGTGGCGTTCGGTGCCCAGGACGTAGAGCCCGCCCACCCCGACGACCTCGTCGTGCTCGGCGTCGGTCTGCTGCTTGAGCTTGCGGTAGATGGGCTCGTACTCGGCCTCGTACTCGGCCCGCTCCTCGGGCTCCAGCTCGAACAGGAGGTAGGCGTCGTTGTCCCACTCCCGCGCCGCCATCTCCTGGCGCGCGAGGTACTCGGGGTTGCCGCCCAGCAGGATGTCGACGCCTCGGCCGGCCATGTTCGTCGCGACCGTGACGGCGCCGAGGCGGCCGGCCTGCGCGACGATCATCGCCTCCTTCTCGTGGTTCTTCGCGTTCAGGACGTGGTGCTCGATCCCGCGGCGGTTCAGGAGCGTCGAGAGCTTCTCCGACTTCTCGATCGAGACCGTGCCGACGAGGATCGGCTGGCCCTGTTCGTGGCGCTCGGCGATGTCCTCCAGGACCGCGTTCCACTTCGCGTCCTCGGTCTTGTAGATCAGGTCCTGCTGGTCGTCGCGGATCATCTCGCGGTTGGTCGGGACCTCGGCGACGTCCAGGTCGTAGACCGACTGGAACTCGGCGAGCTGCGTCTTGGCCGTACCGGTCATCCCGGCGAGCTTCTCGTACATCTTGAAGTAGTTCTGGATCGTGATCGTCGCGAGGGTCTGGTTCTCCTCCTTGATCCGAACGCCCTCCTTGGCCTCGATCGCCTGGTGCAGCCCCTCGGAGTAGCGCCGGCCCTCGAGCACGCGGCCCGTGAACTCGTCGACGATCTTCACCTCGCCGCCGGTCACGATGTACTCGACGTCGCGGTGGTAGTGCTCCTTGGCGCGGAGCGAGTTCTGGAGGTGGTGCACGAGCGGCGTGTGCACGTGCTCGTACAGGTTGTCCAGGCCGAGCGCCTCCTCCACCTTCGCGACGCCGGCCTCGGTCACGGCGATCGTCTTCTTCGCCTCGTCGACCTCGTAGTCGTCGTCGCGCTTGAGGCGGGGCGCGAGCCGCGCGAACGTCTGATACCACTTCGCGCTGTCGGCCACCATGCCGCTGATGATCAGCGGTGTCCGCGCCTCGTCGATCAGGATCGAGTCGACCTCGTCCACGATCGCGTACGCGTGACCGCGTTGCACCATGTCCTCGGGCCGCATCGCCATGTTGTCGCGCAGGTAGTCGAACCCGAACTCGTTGTTCGTCCCGTACGTGATGTCGGCCGCGTAGGCGGGGCGGCGTTCGGTCGGCGACATCGCGGACTGGATCAGGCCGACCGAGACGCCGAGCGCCCGGTAGATCGGGCCCATCCACTCCGAGTCACGCTTGGCGAGGTAGTCGTTGACCGTGACGACGTGCACCCCGTCGGCGAGCGAGTTCAGGTAGGCCGCCATCGTCGAGGTGAGGGTCTTGCCCTCACCGGTCTTCATCTCGGCGATGTTGCCCTGGTGCAGCGCGACCGCGCCCATCACCTGGACGTCGAAGTGCCGCTGCCCGATCGTGCGCCTCGCGGCCTCCCGGACGCTCGCGAACACCTCGGGCAGCAGGTCGTCGAGGGTCTCCCCCGCCTCGAGCCGCTCGCGGAACTCGGCGGTCTTGCCGGCGAGCTCGGCGTCGGACAGGTCCTCGACCTCGGGCTCGTACGTGTTGACCAGCTCGGCGATGTGCGCGAGCTGCTTCTTCTTGCGGCCTTCGCCGATCTGGCCGAGCTTCTCGATGACCATGCTTCGCCTCGGTGTGGAGAGGGGTTGGAACCCCTATGGTACCGGAGGTCTCGAACCTGACCGGGGCTCCGTCACGGCGCGTCCCGCCCGGGGCCTCAGCGGTTCGAGGACGGCGCCGAGGCCCGCCGGTCCGGCGGCACGGCGCTCAGTTGATCTCGATCATCTTCTCCCGCACGGCGTAGACCACAGCTTCCATGCGGGAGTGGAGGTGGAGCTTCTCCAGGATGTTGCGGATGTGGTTCTTCACCGTGTTCTCCGAGATGAACAGCTTGCCGGCGATGTCCCGGTTGTTGAGCCCCTGGGCGACCAGCCGAAGGACCTCCATCTCGCGGTCGGTGAGCTTGGGCGCCGGCATCTGGGGCTTCTCGTCCGAGGCCTTGCTCATCGCGGCGAACTCGGTCAGCAGCTTGCTCGCCATCGAGGGGCTGATCCGGGACTGCCCCGCCCAGACCGAACGGATCGCGTCCGCGACCTCCTCGATCGGGATCTCCTTCAGCAGGTAGCCGGACGCGCCGGCCTTGATCGCCTCGTACAGGTCGGCCTCGTCGTCGCTGATCGTGAGCATGAGGATCTTGACGTGCGGCAGCGAGTCCTTGATCTCGCCGGCGGCCTCGATGCCCGAGCGCTTGGGCATCCGAACGTCCATCAGGATCACGTCGGGCATGAGCTCCTGGGCACGGACGACCACCTCGAGCCCGTCCGAGGCCTCCCCGACGAGCTCGAGATCGGGCTCCTCGTCGAGCACCATCTTGAGCCCCCGGCGGAACAGGGCATGGTCGTCGCACACGAGCACCCGGAGCTTCTCCGAGCCGGTGCCGGCCTTGTCGGTCACTCCGCGCTCCTGACCTGTGGGTTCTCCACCTCGAGCTCGGCGGTCTCGCCGGGCGCCTGGGCGGATTTTACGCGACCCGCACCCGCGTTCCGCCGAGCCAGACGACGTTCGTGGTGGTCCCGGATCTGGCGCTCGAGACGCTCCGCGACCACGTCGAGCGCGGATTCCACGTCCTTGGCCTCGGCGTGGGCACGGTAGGACTTCCGAGGCGCCGCGGCGACCGCCTCCACCCGGTGGATCCCCCCGCGCCGTGGGTTCTTCTCGACGATCACCTCGACCTCGAGACGGGTCAGTCGGGGCTCGATCCGCTCGAGCCTGGCGAGCTTGTGCTCGGTGACCTGCCGGAGGCGGTGGGCCACGCGTTCCCCACGACCGATGAGGACGAACTCCATGCGCTCCCCCGGGCCGCTCGTCGGCACCCGATCCTCGGCTCCGCCCCCCGGAGGGAACGGACCCCTCTCCGCTCGGGCGCGCCGAGCGGAGAGGCTCGCGTCCGGCTGACCTGGTCTTTGGCCCCACATCCGCCTGCGGGGATGATCGCCGCCCATCGGACGGCTTCGCATCCTCTCCCGGCGAGGTCTCCCCCACCGGGGCAGGACTTACATCTAAACCGCGCCATGCTCACCGACCAAGGGTCGGCTTACGTGGGTCGCTTCGCCCGCGGCTGGCATCGACTGCCGGGGATCGGTTCCCCGGGGCAACCACAGACCCGGACGCGAGCCCGTGGCCGAGTATAGGCCGGGGCCGCCGCGCCGAGGAACCCGCTCGGGCCGCGGTGAGCAGCCCGACGGCCTGGGCGCCGGCCTCGAGCAGCACGCTCGCGCACGCCCCGCCGGTGGCGCCCGTGGTGAGCACGTCGTCGACGAGCACGACCCGGCCCGAGACGCCCTCCGCCGCGAACACCCCGCGCATCGCCTCGCGCCGGGCGGCCGCCCCGCGGCGGGCCTGCGGGCCCGGGTCGCCGAGACGACGGACCAGCGGCACGGCCGGTACGCCGAGCCGAGGCGCGACCGCCCGAGCGAGCGCCCGGGCCTGGTCGTACCCGCGCGCGGCGAGCCGCTCTCGGGACAGCGGCACCCACGTGACGGCGCTGGGCGTCCACGCGACGTCGGCCCACGCCTCGGCCATCGCGCCCCCGAGCGCGTCGGCGACGGCTCGCCATCCCCCGAACTTCAGCCGGTGGATCGAGCGACGGATCGGCCCGTCGAACCCGAACGGCGCGCGGGCGATCGCGATCGCGTCGGGCGGGCAGTCCCGGCACGCGGCGACCGGACGTGCCGCCGGCGCCCCGCATCGCTCGCACCACGGCGGCGACAGCACCACGAGCTCGGATCGACACGCGTCGCAGAACGGCCACGGCCCCGAGCCGCAGCCCGCGCACCGCTTGGGGAACAGCACGTCGAGCAACGGTGCCAGCACGCGCGGACGCTATCCCGCGCCACCGACACGAGGCGCTACGGGAGGGGGATGTCGACCACGGCTTCCGAACCCTTGCCGCGACCCTTGAGCTCGACGCGTAGGGACCCGTCGGTCCGCATCAACGGGTAGGCCGTCGCCTTGCCCCGTCCGGTCTGCTCGTCGAGCTCGAGCTCCAGGATCTGCAGGCGGCGTCCGTCGGCGAACAGCTTCAGCGTGATCTCGGAGGTGGGCTCCACGCGCAGGTGGACCTTGATCGAGTCGCCCGAGCAGTCCACCTGCTCGACGTGGACGGTCGCATCCTCGAGCTTGACCTCACGACCGACCTTCACCGCTCCGCGACGAACGGTCGCCCGCGGCCAGGGGACGGAGAACCGCCGGCCGCCGTCGTACGTCGCGGGCGCGCCGTCCACGTCGACGTCGCACACGAGCGTGTACCAGCCGGGCTCGAGCTCGGACAGCGGGAGCTCGAACGGCACGAACACGTCCCGGTGCGGGACGACGTCGAGCGTGACCGGCGCCATCGGCACCGGGCCCGATCCGCCGGGCCCGAGCGCCGCGACGCGCGCGCTCCCGACCACCACCTGGTGGGGGTTCGCGTCCTCGCCACGGAAGATGAACGCGCCCTTGACCGTGGCCGGGAAGCGCTCGAACCGCGCGCGGACCGAGATCGGGTCGCCCACGGCGCGTTCGCCCCCCGGCACCGGGATCAGGTCCCCTGCTGCCACGAGCTCAGGTAGTCCTTCTGCTCGGTGGTGAGCGACGTCGATCTCGACCCCCATCGCCTGGAGCTTCAGCTTCGCGACCTCGTCGTCGATCTCGGTCGGCACGGGGTACACGCCGGGGTCCAGGGACCCGCGGCCCTTGACGATCCACTCGACCGACAGGGCCTGGTTCGCGAACGACATGTCCATGACGGCGGCGGGGTGTCCCTCGGCCGCGGCGAGGTTCACGAGGCGCCCCTCGCCCAGCAGATGCAGGCGACGACCGTCGCCCATCGTGTACTCGTCGACGAACCCGCGGATCCGCCGCACGCGGCCGCCCGCGAGCTCGGCGAGGGCGCCCTTGTCGATCTCGACGTCGAAGTGACCCGCGTTCGCCATGACCGCGCCGTCCTTCATGACCTCGAGGTGCTCGCGCCGGATCACGCTCGTGTCGCCGGTGACGGTGACGAACACGTCGCCGATCCGGGCGGCCTCGCGGAGCGGCATGACCCGGAACCCCTCCATCGCGGCCTCGAGCGCCGGCAGCGGGTCCACCTCGGTGACGACGACGTGCGCGCCCATCCCCCGCGCCCGCGAGGCCACGCCGCGACCGCACATCCCGTACCCGGCCACGACGAACGTGCGACCCGCGAGCAGGAGATTGGTCGAACGCATGATCGCGTCGACGGTCGACTGCCCCGTGCCGAACCGGTTGTCGAACAGGTGCTTGGTGTTCGCGTCGTTCACCGAGACGATCGGGTACTTCAGGGCGCCGTCCGCCGCCATCGCGCGGAGCCGGATCACGCCGGTCGTGGTCTCCTCCGTCCCGCCGAAGACCTCCGAGACCTGATCCGCGCGCTGACGATGCAGCAGCGACACGAGGTCGGCGCCGTCGTCCATCGTGATCTGCGGGTGCTGGTCGAGCACCGCCTCGATGTGCCGGTAGTACGTCTCGTTGTCCTCGCCCTTGATCGCGTACACCCCGACGTCGCTCTGCTCGCACAGGGCGGCGGCAACGTCGTCCTGGGTCGAGAGCGGGTTCGAGGCGCACAGCGAGACGTCCGCGCCACCGGCCGAGAGCGTCTCCACGAGGTTCGCGGTCTCGGTCGTCACGTGCAGGCACGCCGCGATCCGGATGCCCTCGAGCGGTCGCTCCTTCTCGAACCGGGCCCGGATCAGGGCCAGCACGCCCATCTCTCCCGCCGCCCACTCCATCCGTTCGCGTCCCTGCTGCGCGAGTCCGAGATCCTTCACATCGCAATCCATGCGTCCACCTCTCTCTTCCTTGGTCCCTTCCACGGATGCTCCATGTCAGAAACGATCCACGAGCTCCAGGATGACCCGGCCGATCGTCCCGGCGGCGGCCTTCGACGCGGCCAGGACCTCTTCGTGCGACACCTGCACGCCCGCGGCGTTCGTCGCGAACGCGAGCCCGAGCACCCGCATCCCGAGCGCCCGAGCCGCGACCGCCTCGGGCACCGTCGACATCCCGACGACGGTGGCCCCCAGCTGCCGCAGCATCCGCGTCTCGGCGGGCGTCTCGTACGAGGGTCCGGGGAGCGCGGCGTACACGCCCTCGCGAACGCAGACCGGCCCGATCGGTCCCCTCGAGATCCGAACGCGCCGAGGCGAGCGCCAGGTCCGCGAGCTCGAGATCGTAGACCTGGGAGATGTCGACGAACGCGGGCGACCCGTTCGGGTACCGCCATCCGCTGAGGGGGTTCTGCCCCATCAGGTTCAGGTGGTCGCGGAGCACCACCAGCGTCCCGGCCTCGATGTCGGGATCGACCGACCCCGTGGCCGCCGTGAGCACCATCGCCCGGGACCCGAGCTCGGCCGCCACCCGCGACGTGATCGAGGCCAGCGCCATGCCGTGGCCCTCGTAGAAGTGGATCCTCCCCTGGAAGATCGCCAGCCCACGGTCGCCGACCGTGCCGAGCCACAACCGCCCGGCGTGACCCACCACCGTCGTCGCCGGGAAGCCGGGGAGCTCGGCGTAGGGGATCTCGACCTGCTCGCCGCTCGCGGCGGCGCGCACCGTCTCCACGGCGTCCGAGAGCCCCGACCCGAGCACGACCCCGACCACCGGTTCGAGCGGCGAGCGTTCGCGGATCGCCTCGGCGATCCGCTCCGAGACCCCGTCGCCGGGCGAGGGCAGCGTTCGGACCTCGCTCATGCCTCGGCCAGTGCGCGCTTGAGGTTCACGATCGCCTCGATCGGCGACGGGTCGACGCCTCGGGCGATGCCGAGGTAGGTCGACACCAGGTCCCCGAACTGCACGAGCGTCAGCAGCCTCGCCAGCTCCGAACGCCCCCGGCTCGACACCTCGTGGACCGAGGCACCCGAGCTCCGGGCGATCTCCAACGAGAGCGGGAACCGCGCGGCGACGTCCCCGTGCTCGCCGGGGTGGCGGAGCCCGATCACCGCGAACCCCTCACCGCGGTCGCCCGACCATCCGACGACCTCGTTGTGATCGAGCTCGGGGAGCACGGACGCGAACGCCGGGACCTTGGCGTTCTCGTTGAGCTGACACTTCCACCGGTTCGCCGCGACGGCGCCGATCCCCTCGGCACCCCAGACGACCGGGACGCGGTCGCCGAGCTCGCTCGCGAGCACCTTCGCGGGGTTCGAGACGAGCGACACGTCCGGGCCGGCCTCCGAGACCAGCCCGGCCAGCTCCTCGATCGACTCCGCGACGTCCTCGGCGTGCGTCGGCACGATCCCCATCGCCTCGAGCGCACCCAGCGCGCCGAGCGAGAGGTACCCGAACGCGGCCCGCGGCATCTGACCACCGGGCACGAGCACCCGACCCACCCCGAGCTCCTCCGCGCGCCGGTCGAGCAGTCCCCCCGAGGTGATCGCGACGAGCCGGCAGCCCCGAGCCACGGCCTCCTCGAACAGCGCGAGCGTCTCTACCGTGTCCCCCGAGTACGACGAGGCGACCACCACCGTGTGCGGCCCGCAGAACTCGGGCAGCACGGGGGCCCGAACCGTGAGGACCGGCAGACGGAGTCGGGGCGCCGCGAGGGCGGCGACCACGTCGCCGGCGATCGCCGAACCCCCCATCCCGCAGAACGCGACCGAGGTGACCCCGTCGGGTTCGGGGAGCGGGCTCGCCGCGAGGCCGAGCGCGTAGCCCTCGCGGCACTGATCGGCCAGGTGCGTGACGGTCTCGAGCATCCCGCCCGGGTCGGCGGCGCGCAGCGCCGCGGGGTCGTCGAGGACGGTCACCTAGCTCTTCTTCTTGGCCGCGGGCTTGCGGGCGGGCTTGCGTGCTGCCCGGCCGGTCGCGGGCTTCTCGGCCTCGTCGATCAGCATCACCGGGATGCCATCGCGCACGGGATAGCGGTACCCGCACGTCCGGCACACGAGGATCTCGGGGTCCTGCTGGTAGTCGAGCTCGCCCCGATCGTTGGGGCACACCAGGATCTCGAGCAGCTCGGCGTCGAGTGTCACGTCGGTCCTCCTTCGCGTCGGATCAGCTCCAGGAGCTCGGAGGTCTTCTCCTCCAACCGCTCCTTGGTCTTGGCCTCCGCGTTCAGCCGCAGGAGCGGTTCGGTGTTGCTGGGCCGAACGTTGAACCACCAGTCCTCGAACTCTACCGTCAGCCCATCGGTGCGGTCCTGGCGCCCGTCCGGGTACGCCGTCAGCGATGTCCTCGATCTTGGCCAACGGGTCCTCCACGCGGGTATTGATCTCGCCCGACGCGTGGTACCGGCGGAACGGCGTCAGCACCGCGGACAGCGGCTCGGAGGAGCGCGAGAGCCGTTCGAGCACCAGGACGGCCGCGATCAGACCCGAGTCCGCTCGGTAGTTCTCGCGGAAGTAGTAGTGACCCGAGTGCTCGCCGCCGAAGACGGCCCCGGTCTCGGCCATCACCTGTTTGATGAAGGAGTGGCCGACCCGCGTTCGGATCGGCACGCCGCCCTGCTCCCGGATCACCTCGGGCACCGCCCACGAGCAGATCAGGTTGTAGACGATCTTCGCGCCCGGGTACCGCTCGAGCATCGCGGTCGCGACCAGCGCGGTGACCTCGGAGCCGCTCACCCCCTCGGCGTGTTCGTCGACCAGGAACACGCGATCGGCGTCGCCGTCGAACGCCAACCCGATGTCCGCGTGGCGTTCGAGCACCTCGCGCTTGAGGTCGCGCTGGTTCTCCGGATCGATCGGGTCGGCGGGGTGGTTCGGGAACGTTCCGTCCAGGTCGGGGAACAGGTGGACGAGCGTCATCGGCAGGCGCTCGAACACCGGCGGGACCACGAGACCACCCATGCCGTTCGCGGTGTCGGCGACCACCGTCAGCGGTCGCATCGCCGAGACGTCGACGAACGAGAGCACGTGCTCGACGTAGGCGTCGAGCAGCTCCTCCCGTCGCACCGTCCCCTTGCCCGCACGCGGAACGGACGCGTGCCGTTCGGCGAGGTCGCGGATCTCGGCCAGGCCGGTGTCCTGCCCGACCGGTTTCGCGCCGGGCAGGCAGAACTTCATCCCGTTGTAGTCGGGGGGGTTGTGGCTCGCCGTGAGCATGATGCCCGCGACGTCACGCGAGCCGGACGCGAAGTACAGGAGATCGGTGGAGGCGAGCCCGATGTCGATCACGTCCGTCCCCTGTGACGTGATGCCCTCGCTCAGCGCGGCGGCGAGCGACGGGGACGAGAGGCGGCAGTCCCTGCCGATCGCGACGGCCTCGACCCCGGACCACTCGGCGAACGCGGCCCCGATCGCGCGCGCGAGATCCTCGTCGAGCTCGTCGGGGACGACGCCGCGGACGTCGTACGCCTTGAAGAGGCGTCCGAGATCTCGATGCGGCGACACGGTCACCGCATCGTACTGAACCCCGCTGGCGTCAGGTCCGGGGCTGCAGGACCGAGCCGATGACCGAGCGCAGCGGAACGCTCTCCCCGTCCCGGTACCACCACTTGGCCTCGCACATGTGGCAGGTGGTGAAGGACAGGTCGTTGGCGCTCACGTTCATCGAGATCGTGATCAGGTCGCCCTGGTGGCAGACCGGGCAGGAGCCCTCGTGCTTGTCGTCCATGCAGATATCTTCGGCCGCGGCGGGCTCCGGAGCCCATAGCCCGGCCCGCTCAAACTCCGGGGGTCACCTCGGGCACCGCCGCATCCTCCGGAGGATGACCCGACCCGTCGTCCGGGGGACGCCGGGCTACGCCGAACGGCGAAGGCGTGCCGGCCTGGCGGGCTCAGGCCGAGACGGACAGCCGGACCGTGTCGCCGGCGATCGTCCACCCACGCGGCGGCGTGAGCCGGGCCGCGTGGTCCGAGCAGAGCTCGACGAAGTGGGGGTCGGGCTCGTCCAGGAGCGGCCTCAGCTCGATCTCGCGCGCCTCGTACCGGACCACCGCCGTCGTCGACGCGGGCGCCGAGCAGCCGATCCTCGTACAGGTCCGCACGACCGGAATGCTAGATCACCGGGATGTGATTTCAAGCAACGGCGCGGAGGTTGGACCGAGCGACGGCCGGGGATCCCGGGAGGCCCCACCCTCGTTCGAAGGCGGTCCGGGAAAAGAGATGTACTCCGCGGTGGCCGCCGGGTCGCCCCTTTGGTCTCCACGGAGTACTCGACCAACGTATCCCGGCGGGAGCGTTCGCGCAAGAGGCGATCGCGGCGATCGGAGCGAAAGAGTGACAGGAACCGCAGCGGTTACGGCTTGATGATGACGCGCGCGCCCATGTCCACCTGCGCGTACAGCGCCTCCGAATCCGAGATGTACATCCGGATGCAGCCGTGCGAGGCGTACGTGCCGATCGACGACGAGCTGTACGTCCCGTGGATGCGGATCCCCGGGGCGTTGAGGTAGATCGCGCGGGTGCCCAGCGGGTTGCCCGGGCCCGGGCCGATCACCGGCGGCAGGTCGGCGCCCCAGGTGTCCTGCGCCGGGTTGTACCAGGTGGGGTTCTCGCGCTTGTCCACGACCTCCCACGTCCCGACGGGGGTCGAGTAGCCGGCGGCGGCGGTCGCCACCGGATAGTCGGCCACGACCTTGAGCCCGTCGTAGAGGTACAGATGGTTCTCGGACAGGTCCACGACGATCGACTGCCCGAGCGCGGCCGTCGTGACCGAGGGCTCGACCGGCCGGACCGGGACCTCGACCGCGCTGGTGCGCTGCCCGAGGGCCTCGACGATCCGATCGGTCGCCGCCCCGATCGCCAGCTCCTGGCCGGTGTGCGACCGGTTCGTCACGAGCTCGCCGTCGACGAGCGCGAACCGCGCGTCGACCGCGGGCTGCGCCACCTCGTCGAACGCCTGCTGCACGAACGCCTTCACGTCACCTCGGCGCTCGCGGTACGGCAGGTCGAGCGACGCGTCGACCGGGACGTTCCGCAGGCGGTGATAGACGCGCGACGTGAACGACAGGTCGTCCGCGACGGCGAGCGCCCTCGCGACCGCGCCCTCGACGTCGGCCGTCATCCCGAGCGAGGCCGGCGTGACGTTCCAGCTGTGGCCCGCGGCCTCGACGACCAGCTCGCTGTACAGCGTCTGCTCGGCGAGCTCGCGGAGGGTGCGGACCGCCTCGTCGCGCCTCATCCCGCCGACGTCGACACCGCCGACCGACACGCCCGGGAGGATCCGGTCGGAGGTCGATGCGTCATAGCGGTAGGCGGCGAACGCCGTCCCGGCCGTCACGACCGCCAGCACGCCGAGCGTCACCGCGGCGATCACCCATCGCCCGCCCCGTCGATGCTTCGCGCGTGCCACCGTCCCCGACCTCGTTCCCTCGTCGCTGCGATCCCCGCGGCGGTTGCCGCGAGACACATCATCCTATCCGTCGCGCCGAGCGTCCATCCCCGGAGCCCGTTGCCCTACAGAACGCCCTCCGGGACCGCGATCCCCAGCGCGACCGCGTAGGTCGCGAACCCCTCGTGACCGAGCGAGTAGGACGCGGCCGCCGGGATGAAGGTTCCCGAGGTGGCCGTGGCCCACACCCCGACCTCGGGCGCGACCCGCAGGAACGCCTCGGGCGCCTCCACGGTGGCTCCCGGCGGCACGGTCAGCACGATCGGGTCGGCCGGCCCCGGCGACAGGAAGCTGAGCGTGACGACCGCGGGCTCGGTGCCGGGGTTCGTCAGCACGAGGCCGGGGTTCGAGGGCTCGCCGGCCACGGCCGGGAGCACGATCCACGAGGACGCCGGCGCAGCCCCGGTAACGGCTGCCTGGTCCGAGACCACGCCGAACGTCCGCCGGACCGCGGCGACGTCCTCCCCCGAAGCCGTGAACCGCACGGAGGTCGCCCCCGTGGTCGTGGTCGGGAAGGTCCGAGCGGAGGAGGGGGGCATGCTCGCGTCCGCGAGACCCGCGAAGACCTGGGGCGGTCCGTCCTCGACCAGGAGGTCGCCCTCGAGCGAGACCCGTTCCCCGTCGTTGGGGTCGCCGGCGCTCATCACGACCAGGCGGGTCTGACCGGCGTCCGCGCCGCCGGGGAAGGTGAGCGTGCCCGGGGGCGGCCCCAGGTACCCGAGCGCGGACCTGATCCCTCCCGTGCCCGAGACGCCGAGCGTCGCGGCGGCCACCCGTCCGACCGAGACGTCGACGAGCGCCGAGACGGTGGGTTCGCCCAGCACGACGTCGCCCACGTCGAACGCGACGCTGCGGAAGGGTCGCAGGGCGACGTCGGTGAGCGAACCCTGTTGCACGGGCTCCCTGCGTTCGGACAGCAGGGTGATCGAGAAGACGGCCTCGCGAGCGAACGGGTTCATCACGACGACGTAGTCGTGGTCGCCCTTCACGTCGGTCGCCCCGTCGGGGAGGAACCATCGACCCCCCGCCGCCGGGGCGCACGGCTCGGCCGCAACGCCGCCCTCGCCCCCGCCGGCGTGCGCGAGCCACCCGACGGCCACCCACTGGCCGAACCATTCGACCATCGACGAGCGTTCGCGGCCCCGCGACTCGACCGGGATCCGCACGAAGCCTCCGGCCGGCACCTCGAACGACTCCGGCTCGCCGGCCTTGTCGCCGTTCAGGGTGAGGACCCGGACCGTGGCGCTCCGCTCCCCCGGGTTCGCGACCTGCAGCTGGACCTCCCAGCCCTCCGGTCCGCCGCCGTGCGGGCAGAACCACGCGCCGGACGTCGCACGCATCTCGGTCGCCGCATCGAACGTCCGAGGCGTGTCGTCTGCGGTCCGCGTACGCGGCGCCGGCGATGAGCGCCACCGGGACGAGGAGCGCGACGAGGGGCTGCAGCTTCCTCACGCGGACCCCGGCTTCCGCGTCACCCACAGGGCGACGATCCACAGGAGCGCGAGCAGGTAGAGCTCGACCGTTCGGAGCCACTGATCGGTGAAGTGGACGCTGACGCCTCCGGCCTGCACGGGCGCCGCGATCGCCCAGCCGTAGCCGGCGAAGGGCGCGAGCACCTCGCCGCCGTTCTCGACCCGCCAGCCGGCGTCGAACTGCTGGGCGACCACGACGGTGCCCGGGGCATCCGCGGTCCCCGCGTAGCTCTCGCCGCCGCCGTCCAGCGGGCTCGCGATCACGACGGGCGCCGCCTCGACGGCGGCCGGGTCGGCGCGATCGGGCACCGGCGCGTTGGCCGAGACGAACGCCGTCGGCAGGACGGCCGCGTTGCGGAAGATCGTCAGCCCGCCCGCCGGGAGCCGGTCGAGATCGAGCTGCTCGTTCAGGCGTTCGGCGACGCCCGGCGGGAGATCGCCCTCCCCGGCGATCACGAACCGGACCCCGAACGGTCCGAGCAACGCGCCGGCGTGCCGGGTGCCGCCGGCGAGGAGCCGCTCGAGGACCGCGTGCAGCTCGTCGTAGCCGGTGCCCGACCGCGCGCGGCCCTCGTCGAGGGCGGACACGCCGTCGCGGTCCGTGAGCCCGAACCGCACGGTCCGGTCGCCGGCCTCGGCCAGCGAGATCGGGTCGCCGCCGGGCGCGGGGAACCGGTCGCCGTCCGGCTCGCCGAGCCACAGGATGCGGAACGGTCCCTGCGCGGTCGAGGCGATCACCGGCCAGGCGGGCGGCAAGCCGCCGGGCCGCACCGCCCACTCGGCGAACGTGACCTGGAGCGCCTGCGCGGCGATGCCGACGAACAGCACGATCGCCAGGACCGCCACCCCGAGCTGCCGGGCGCCGAACGCCTGCCGCTCCAGCCCCTTGCCGAACGTCGAGAGCCCGTACGCGAGGAGCGCGCTCTCGGCGACGGCGGCCGCCGCGATCCACGCCGGCGCGTTGGTGAGCGCCACCGGCAGCTGCCCGGCCACCGACGCCCACGCCAGGAGCGTCCCCGAGACCGCCACGACCAGCGCTCGCCACGCGCGGCCGCGCTGCGGGTCCCCCGCGCCGGCGAAGCACACGATCGCCGCGATCGGCAGGAACGCCGCGACGGCCCAGGTGCCCGGCCCCGTCCCCGGCGCGAGCCGGAGCAGGGACCACGGATCCGTCGTCCCGATCTCGGAGGTGAGCGCTGACGCGGGGTCGCCGAACGCCGCGATCACGACCGGGAACGCCAGCGCTGCTGCGGCGAGCGCGGCGAGCGCGACCAGCGCCGAACCCCGATCCCGCCGGCGCCCGGCCACCAGGTTCACGAGGGCGAACAGCGCGACGGGAAGAACGATGGCCGGCGCGAACGCCGCGCCGATCGACAACGCGACGCCCAGGCCGACGCCGAAGCGGAACGGATGTTCGGGGGCTCGTCGAGCGAACGCCGCGTCGATCCGGTCCCACACGAGCGGGAGGATCGCGAGCACGACCAGCAGCGAGAGCCGGCCCTCGGAGAAGGACCAGAGCATCGTCGCGGAGAGCACGTACGCGGCCGCGGCGACCACGGCCGAGGCCGGCGAGCCGGTCTGGCGAGCCATCGCCCGGTACATCGCGATCCCGGCGAGGGCGGGCATCGCGCCGAGCAGGATCTTCTGGGCGAGCGCCGTGCTCCCGAACGCCACCCACGACCCGGCCCCGAGACCCGCGAGCGCGGGACTGCCCGGCTGGACGCCGCCGAGCACCGTGGTTCGGACGCCGGAGCCGAACTCGCGGAAGAAGTCGCCGAGGTCGGCCGGGAACGCGGCGAGCGCCCCACCCGAGAGCACCTCGGGGCCGACGAACTGCCGCACCGCGAGCGCCCCGAGCCCGACCGCCAGGATCGACCCGAGCAGCACCGGATGGCCCGCCGCCACCGAGGCCGCGCGCCGCGGGAGCGGGCGCCCGAGCTCCTCGTCGTCGAACTCCTCCAGACCCTCGTCCAGGAACTCCTCCGCGCGCTCGAACCACCTCGGGAGGCGGAACGTGGACGCCATGAACGGACGGATCTTGCGGTCGGCGACCGAGCGGACGGATTGGGCCCGGATCCGGCGGCGGAGCGTCCCCGGCAGGTGCAGGAGGTTCCACCCCCAGGCCGCCAGGAGGTCGAAGGCGTCCTCGAACCGCCTCGACAGGGCCAGGTAGAGCATCCGAGCCACGCCGAGCAGCACGTAGACGGGCAGCAGCCACAGCAGGGTGAGGACGCCGTAGTCCTTGAGCATCGAGGCGAGCGCGGCGCGCTCGGCGTAGTAGCGGGTGCTCCTGGAGGGCTGCTCCTGGGGCCGCTCGCCGCGGGCGGTCGCGTCCCGGTGACGGGCGGTCGCGAGCGGGCGTCATGAGCACCCGGAAGCCGGCCAGGCGCGCCCGCCAGCAGAAGTCCAGATCGTCGTGGTGCCCGGCGAAACGCTCGTCGAACGGCCCCGTCCGCTGCCACGCCTCGCGCGAGACGAGCATGACGGCGGAGGACACGAACAGGACCTCGAGCACCCGGTCGTACTGCCCCTGGTCCAGCTCGCCGTCCTGCAGGGGGGTGTAGGGGTGGCCGAACCGGTCGGTCGAGCGCCCCACCTCCCGGAGCACCCTCGGCTCGTCCCAGTCGACGATCTTGGGGCCGACGACGCCCACCCGTTCGACGCCGTGGATGCCCTCGGCGGCCTCCAGGAGGCGTTCGACGGCATCGGGCGCGAGCGCCGCGTCGTCGTGCACCAGTAAGAGGTAGTCGGCGGCCTGCGCGGGAGGGAGCTCGGTGGCGGCGGTCAGCGCCCCCGCGATGCCCCGGTTCTCCCCCAGGGCCACCACCCGCGCCTCGCCCAGGGCCTGGCGCAGGAGCTCGAGCGTGCCGTCCGAGGAGCCGTTGTCGACCGCCACGACGCCCAGGCGTGGATGGGTCTGCGCGGCGAGCGACTCGAGGCATCCGCGCAGCCACGCGACGGCGTCGCGCGTGACCAGTACGACGAGCACGCTCGGGGAGCGCACGTCGCTGGAAGCAGGAGAACGATCGACGGTTGTCGTGGCCATGAAGTGCGCCCGGAGGCGGCGCGCAGCCTAGCACGCCGGTGTTCGAACACGCGGAAGGGGGGCCATGCCCCCCTTCCGAGCACCAACGGCGATCCGACGGCTACCGCTTCTTCGCGGTCCGCCTCTTCGCCGGCCTACGCGCCGCAGTCTTCTTGGCGGCAGACTTCTTGGCCGCGGTCTTCCTGCGTGTGGTCTTCCTGCGCGTCGTCTTCTTGGCCGCCGGCTTGCGCGCGGCGGTCTTCCTACGCGTGGTCTTCCTCCGCGCCGGCTTGCGCGCAGCGGTCTTCTTCTTCGCTGCGGGCTTGCGCCGCGTGGCCTTCCTCCGCGTCGTCTTCTTCGCTGCCGGCTTGCGCGCGGCGGTCTTCCGTCTACGGGTGGTCTTGCGAGCCGCGGTCTTCTTCGCCGCTGGCTTGCGAGCCGCCGTCTTGCGCTTCGCGGTGGATCTCTTCTTTGCGGGAGACATCGGTCACCCCCTTCCCTCGGTGTCAGGACGCCATGCGCTTCAGGCGTCGCCGTTCGCGTTCACTCATCCCTCCCCACACCCCGTACCGCTCGTCGCGGCGAAGGGCGTAGTTGAGGCACTCGATGCGAACCGGACAATCGGCACAGATCCGCTTGGCCTCTCGCGATGAACCCCCCTTCTCGGGGAAGAACACCTCCGGATCGTGTTGCCGACACCGTGCCCGCTCTTGCCATGGGATGTAGTGATGCATGTGGTCCCCGTTCCCTCCCCGAAATCACACGCGTGTGATTCTGGGCCATCTGTTCCCCTCTTGGCAAGAGGGAAACTCGAGTTCTCAGGCATCTCCACATGCGTCCCCAGAGAATCGAATACGTGCTCGGGCACAGGTGCAAGGGGTTGTGCGAAGTATTTCGATGGTCTATCTCGTTGACCGGTTCGGTCAATCTCCTTGACGGAAACGGTCGTCGGAGGCCGTTCGTTCGCCGATCGCGGCTCCCAACGGCGCCATCGACGCATGCGCACCGTGCTCGTTCACGTTGCGCTGCAAGGGTTCGTACGTGGTCGACCGTTCGACCGGCGTGCGACCGATCGACGTGATCGCGGTGCGGATCTCCGAAGGCTCCATGCGGATCCCCCACTCGGCGCCCGCCATGCGGCTGATCGTTTCTTCCATCAAGGTGCCACCGAAGTCGTTCGCACCGCCGTTCAGCATCGTCTGACACGCTTCCACGCCCATCTTCACCCACGAGACCTGGACGTTGTGGATAACTCCGTCGAGCAGGACCCTCGCGACGGCATGCATCCGGCGGTTGTCGTCGAACGACGGGCCGGGTCGGGCCTTGCCGGCGAGGTAGATCGGCGCGTTCTGGTGGACGAACGGGAGCGGCACGAACTCGGTGAACCCGCCCGTCTCGCGTTGGATCCGCGCGAGCCGGCGGATGTGGAAAACCCAGTGCGGGGGCGCGTCGACGTGCCCGAACATGATCGTCGACGAGCTGCGGATCCCCAGGTCGTGCGCCGTTCGGACGATCTCCTCCCACGAGTCGGCCGGCAGCTTGCCCTTGGTCAGCACCCACCGGACGTCGTCGTCCAAGATCTCGGCCGCGGTCCCGGGGATCGTCCCCAGACCGCGGTGACGGCACTCCTGCAGGAACTCGCGGAACGAGATCCCGAGCTTCGTGGAGCCGTTCAGCACCTCCATCGGGCTGAACGCGTGGATGTGGATATCCGGCGCCGCGGCCTTCACCGCGTCGAGCAGGTCGAAGTAGAACGACCCCGGCAGATCGGGGTGGATCCCGCCCTGCATGCACACCTCGGTGCACCCCCAGGCGGCGGCCTCGCGCGCTCGGTCGGCCACCTCGGCGAGCGTGAGCGTGTAGGACTCCGGGTCGATCTCGCGCTGCGCGAACGCGCAGAAGCGGCACCCGACGTAGCAGACGTTGGTGAAGTTGATGTTGCGGTTCACGACGTAGGTGACGTCGTCGCCGACGGCGTCGCGCCGGAGCCCGTCGGCGACGGCGCAGAGCGCCTCGAGGTCGTCGCCCTCGGCCCGGAACAGCGCGAGGGCCTCCTCGTCGGTGAGGGGCCGACGCGCCTCGGCGTTGGCGAGCCCCGACCGGATCTCGCGCGGCGAGCCGGCGCGGGGGGACGCGTTCGGCGTGCCATGCGCGGGTGCGTTCGGGGACGTCGGTCTCCCCGTAGACGATCTCGGCGTCCGCCCGCAGGCCGGCCCCCTCGACCTTCGCGAACGTGAGCTCGATGGACCGGGGCTTCCAGGCGACCTCGGGGTCCTGCCACCCGATCGGCGCCGCGCACCGTGTCGGCGGCCAGGCCGTCCGGGCCCATCACGGCCGCGACCGGCGCGCGCATCTTGCCCGCGAGGAACGGATCGGGCCGGAGCGCGAACTCCGGGTAGATCGTGAGCCGCTCGCGGAGCTCGAGCCCGCGTTCGGCCGTCCGGCGGCCGAGCTCCTCGATCGCCGGCCACGGGCGCTCGGGGTTGACGTGGTCGGGCGTGAGCGGCGAGACGCCGCCCCAGTCGTCGATCCCGGCCTCGAGGAGGCGGGTCTGCTGCTCGGGGTCGGACAGGTTCGGCGGCGCCTGGACGTGCATCCGCGGTCCGAACACGACCCGCGCCGTCGCGACGGTGGCGAGGAACTCCTCGTCCGCCGGCTCGGGCGCGTCGCGCATCGCCGTCCCGGGCTTGGCCCGGAAGTTCTGGACGATGACCTCCTGGACGTGGCGGTAGCGCCGATGGAGCTCGCGGATCGCGAGGAGCGACTCGGCGCGCTCGGCCAGGGTCTCGCCGATCCCCACGAGGATGCCGGTGGTGAACGGGATCGCCAGGCGCCCGGCGTCCTCGATCACGCGGAGACGGACGGCGGGGACCTTGTCCGGCGACCCGAAGTGCGGCCCGCCGCGCTCGCGACAGTCGGTCCGAGGAGGTCTCGAGCATCATCCCCATCGACGGCGCGACCTGCTTCAGCCGCGCCATCTCCTCGTAGGACATGACGCCGGGATTGAGGTGCGGGAGCAGGCCCGTCTCCTCGATCACGCGGATCGCGGCGGCCCGGACGTACTCGAGCGTCGAGCGGTACCCGCGTTCGGCGAGCCACTCGCGCGCCACCGGGTAGCGCTCCTCCGGGCGGTCGCCGAGCGTGAACAGCGCCTCCTTGCACCCGAGCCGCCGGCCGGCCTCGGCGATCGCGACGACCTCCTCGGGCGACAGGAACGGCCGTTCGAGCTTGGCGGGCGGCTTGGCGAACGTGCAGTAGTGGCAGTGGTCCCGACACAGCATCGTGAGCGGGACGAAGACCTTGCGCGAGTACGTGACGGTGCTGCCGTGTCCGAGCTCGCGCAGGTGCGACGCGAGCGACATCAGCCGTCGGAGGTCCGGACCGCGCGCCGCGAGCAGCGACTCGATCTCGCCGGCCGACAGCGCCTTGCCGGCACCGGCGCGGGCGAGCGCGCGCCGGAGCGCGTGCGCGGTCGTGGCCTCGGCCATCCGTTCGCGAGCGTACTACGCTGACTTGGATGCGGGTGACGGCGCTCGCCGGCGGGATCGGCGCGGGGAAGTTCCTGCGTGGGCTCGTCCGCGCCGTTGCGCCGGAAGACGTCACCGTGATCGCGAACACCGGCGACGACATCACGATGCACGGGCTGCACGTGTCGCCCGATCTGGACTCGGTCACGTACTGGCTCGGCGACGTCTTCGACCGCGAACGCGGGTGGGGCCGGCGCGACGAGACGTTCCGCGCGACCGAGGAGCTGCGCGCGTTCGACCCGGAGCAGGCGTGGTTCAACCTCGGCGACCTCGACCTCGCGACCCACCTGTTCCGGACGAACCTCCTGGCGGCGGGCGAGACGCTGAGCGCGGCGACGGCGGCCGTCGCCCGGCGGTTCGGCGTGGCGCCGCGCCTGCTGCCGATGAGCGACGACCCGGTGACCACCCGGATCTCGGTGGTCGCCGACGGCGAGGAGCTCGACCTCCACTTCCAGGAGTACTGGGTTCGGCGCGGGGGACGCGACGAGGTCAAGGCCGTCCGGTACGAGGGGGCCGAACGGTCCCGACCCGCGCCCGGGGTCCTCGAGGCGCTGGCGGCCGCGGACGCGATCGTGCTGTGCCCGTCGAACCCGGTCGCCTCGCTCGGTCCGATCCTCGCGGTGCCGGGGATCCGCGACGCCGTCGCGGCTCGGCGCGACCGGACGTCGTCGGCGTGAGCGGGATCGTCGCCGGCGCGCCGCTCGCGGGGATGGCGGACCGCCTGATGCCCGCGACCGGCGCCGAGGTCACGGCCGCCGGCGCGGCCGAGTGCTACCGCGGGCTCCTGGCGGCCTGGGTGGTCGACGACGCCGACCGCGCGTTGATCCCGCGGATCGAGGCGACCGGCGTTCGCGCCGGCGCGACCGACTCGATCATGACCGACGACGCCAAGGCGGAGGCGCTCGCCCGGTTCGCGCTCGGCCTGCTCGGGTGATCGGAGCGTCCCGAACCGCATGAGCATCGAGGTGCTGCCCGTCGAGGGGCTCCCGGAGGTCCGGCCGGGCGACGACCTCGCGACGCTCCTCGCCGGACCGCTCGGCTCGGTGGGCGTTCGCGACGGCGACGTGGTCGCGGTGACGCAGAAGATCGTGTCCAAGGCCGAGGGTCGCGTGGTCCCCGAGGACGACGGCGGCCGCGAGGCCTGGGTCGAGCGGGAGACGCGGCGCCTCGTCGCCCGGCGCGGCGACCTCGTGATCGCCGAGACCCGCCACGGGTTCGTGTGCGCGAACGCGGGCGTGGACGCCTCCAACGTCGAGGAGGGGTTCCTCACGCTGCTGCCGGAGGACCCGGACGGCTCGGCGGAGCGGCTCCGGCGCGAGCTGCGCGAACGGCTCGGCGTCGAGATCGCCGTCGTGATCACGGACACGTTCGGCAGGACCTGGCGACGCGGGCGTCGTGAACGTCGCGATCGGCTGCGCGGGCATCCCGGCGCTCGTCGACCTCCGCGGGACCACCGACCACCACGGCCGCGAGCTCGAGGCGACGGTCGTGGCGCTCGCCGACGAGGTGGCGGCCGCGAGCGGGCTCGCGATGGGCAAGGCGTCGCGGGTGCCGGTCGCGATCGTGCGGGGCGTGGCCTTCGAGCCGGCGGCGGTCCCGGTGGCCGAGACGGTCCGGCCGCCCGAGGAGGACCTGTTCCGAACCTCACCGCTCCTGTCGATCTCGGAGCGGCGGACGATCCGGGCGTTCGGGGACGGCGAGGTCTCGCGCGAGGCGGTGGAGGAGGCGGTTCGGGCCGCGTGCACGGCGCCGGCGCCGCATCACACGCGACCGTGGTCGTTCAGCGCGATCTGGAGCCCGTCGGCGAAGCGGCGGCTGCTCGGCGCGATCGCGGACGCCTGGCGCGAGGATCTCCGCGGCGACGGGACACCCGAGGCCACGATCGAGCGCCGGATCGCGAGGAGCGACGGTGTGCTCGGCGCCGCGCCCGTCCTGATCGTCCCGTGGGTCCGGTTCCGGGGCGCCCACCCCTACGCCGACGCCGAACGCTCGCACGCCGAACGGGAGATGTTCCTGCTGTCGGGCGGCGCCGCGATCCAGAACCTGCTCCTCGCGCTCTCGGCGCAGGGGCTCGCGTCGTGCTGGATCTCGTCGACGCTGTTCTGCCAGGAGGAGAGCCGCGCGGCGCTCGGGATGTCGGACGAGTGGTTCGCGCTCGGGACCGTGGCGGTGGGCCCGATGCCGGCGGGGGCCGCGTCGCCGCGGCCCCCGCTCGACCTCTCCGAGCACCTGCGGACCGAGTGAACCCGGCCCGCAGCCCCTCGGCCTAGACCACCCCGTGCACGAAGTACCAGGCGAAGATCGCGGCCACGACGTACAGGAGCGGGTGGACCTCCCGCCACTTGCCGCGCAGCACCGCGATCACGACGTACGAGAGGAACCCCGCGCCCACGCCGTTGGTGATGCTGTAGGTGAAGGGCATCAACACGATCGTGAGCATCGCCGGGATGCCGATCCCCGGGTCCGACCACGAGATGTCCTTGACGAGCACCATCATGAAGTAGCCGACGAGCACGAGCGCCGGCGCCGTCGCCTCCGCCGGGATCACGCCCGCGATCGGAGAGAAGAACATCGCGAGCAGGAACAGCACGCCCACGACCACGGCGACGAGCCCGGTGCGCCCGCCTTCCGAGATCCCCGACGCGCTCTCGATGAACGTGGTGTTCGAGGAGGCCGACGCGGCGCCACCGGCCGCGGCCGCCACCGAGTCGACCAGCAGGACCCGCTTGATGCCGGGGAGCCTCCCGTTCGCGTCGAGCAGTCTTCATCTCGCCGCCGAGACCGATCACGGTGCCCATCGTGTCGAAGAAGTCCGACAGCATCACCGACGAGCACCACCGCGAGCGCGGTCGCGGTCCCGAGCACCGAGAAGAAGTCGAACGAGAACGCGCCGACGAGCCCGAAGTCCGGCGTGTCGACGACCTTGTCCGGGATCGCCGCGATGCCGTTGCCCCAGATCGACAGGTCCTTCGCCTCGTTCACGATGATGGCCAGCACCGTCGAGACCAAGATCCCGATCAGCAGGCCCCCTTGACCCTGCGTGCCACCAGCGCGGCGCTGAGCGCGAGCCCGACGACGAAGATCGCCGATCGGCCACGTCGTCAGCTCGGCGGCGAGCCCGAGCGGCGTGGGTCCCGTGTTGGTGACCACGCCGGCGTTCACGAGCCCGATCAGCGCGATGAACGCCCCGATGCCGATCCCGATCGCCCGCTTGAGGTCCATCGGGATCGCGTTCAGGACCGCCTCCCGAACGCCGGTGAGGACGAGGATCGTGATGATGACGCCCTCGACGACGATCACGCCCATCGCCTCGCGGGAACGAGAGCCCGTTCGCCGCGACGAGCGTGAACGCGACGAAGGCGTTGAGCCCGAGCCCGGCGGCGAGCGCGAACGGGTAGTTCGCGACGACGCCCATCAGGATCGTCATCACCCCCGCGACGAGCGCCGTGACGGTGAGCACCTGCGCGAACGGCAGCCCGAGCGGCTGCAGGTCGGGGATCCCGACGAACCCGAGGATCGCCGGGTTCACGAACAGGATGTAGGCCATCGTCAGCCAGGTCGTGATCCCGGCAACGATCTCGATCCGCACGGAAGACCCGCGCTCGGAGATCTTGAAGAACCTGTCGAGCCTGCCGCCCGGCGGCGTCTCGACGCGAACCACGTTCGCGGTGCTCGTGTCCGTGTCCGCCATGCCTCCCCCTTCCGGCCGGCGAGGCGCCGGCCAGCGCCGTGGGGAAGTCGGGCGAAGCATAGGAAGGCCGATGGGCCGCCGCAAGGCTCCGGACCCCGAAGTTCTCGGCGGACGACGGACCGGCCAAACCGCCCGCTTCCTCGCTATCCTTGAAGGCCGCCTCCGGGCGGAACCCTGATATGGCCGATCCAACTTCGAAGCAGCGTCTGACCAAGGCCGAACGCAAGGAGGAGGCCCGGCGTCAGCGTGTCGAGCTCCAGCGCAAGATGGCGCAGGAGCCGGCGCAACCGCGAAGGTCGCGATCGGCCTCGTGCTCGTCCTGGTCGCGGGGGTCGCCGCGTTCGCCCTCACCAGGCCGCAGGAGGCTCAGGCCAACCCGGCGGACCTCCTCGCAGCAGTCCGACCAGGCCACGGGAGACCGCCGGCTGCGGTCCGGTGGAGGACGTCGGCTCGTACCAGCCGAAGAGCCAGGATCGTGCCCACATCGTGGCAGCGTTGCCGCTCTCGACGTACGCCTCGGTGCCCCCGGCCTCGGGGCCGCACAACGCGATCCCGTACGGGGCCGGCGTCTACAGCACGCCGCCGCCGATCGACCGCGTGATCCACTCGCTCGAGCACGGCGCGGCGATCGTCTGGTACGCGCCGGATGTGTCCGGCAAGGAGCTCGATCGGATCCGCACGTTCTACGAGGGCCCGGACGTCGGGGGCCGCGTGATCGTCGCCCCCTACGACTACCCGGACCAGGGTGCTCGCGGGGACGCTCCCGGCCGGAACCCAGATGGCATTGGTCGCCTGGCATAAGGTGCAGAAGTGCGCGAACGTGAACCTCGCGGCCGCGTTCGGGTTCACGTCGTCGTACGCGGCGCCGCCGTTCGGGCAGCGGCCGTACAAGGGCAAGGCGCCCGAGGCCGGCTCGGCCTTCTGACCGGACGAGGACGATAAGGGCAGCCATGGCGAAGAAGCGGCGCAAGCCCCAGAACCGTTCGAGGAACCGCCCCACGGGGGCGGCGACCCGGACCGCGGATCGACCGCCGTCGGCTCCCAAGGACGTCACGCAGGACGGGCGTTCGGACCTGAGTGGGGACGGAGCACACCGAGCCGAAGGCCCCGCCACGGCAGCGCCCGGCCCCGGCCTCGCGTCGCCCGGCGCCCGGTCCTCAGCGCACCAGGGCCGAGAAGAAGGAGCTCGCGCGCGCCGAACGCGAGGCGGTACGACGTCAGATCGCCCGCGCCCAGCGCCGGCGCCAGCTCGTGTGGATCGCCGGCATCGCGATCGGCGGTCGCGGCCGGCGTGTTCTTCTTCACCGAACCGGAACGACACGTCGTCGACGCCCCCCGGCGGCCTCCCGGGCGAGCTGACGACCGAGGCCCCGTGGCCCGCGAACGGCGGCGAAGTCGGCCGCGCGCGCAACCGCCCTTGGTCTGCCGCCCGAGGGCACCACGCTGCACGAGCACGCCCACCTGCAGGTCTTCATCCACGGCAAGGAGGAGCCGGTCCCGAGCGAACATCGGCATCATCGGACGCCGGGAGCCATCCAGTCCCTCCACACGCACGACGACACCGGCGTGGTGCACATCGAGTCATCGGAATCACGCGAGTTCACGCTGGGCGAGTTCTTCGGCGTCTGGGGCGTGCGCTTCACCCCGAGCTGCCTGGGTGCGTACTGCAACGAGCGGGACCAACCGCCTCCAGGTGTTCGTGAACGGCGAGGAGGTCACCGACAACCTGCAGGACGTGCAGCTCGACGATCGGACCGTGATCGTCGTCACGTACGGGACCCCCGCGCAGCTCCCGGACCCGATCCCGTCCACCTTCGACTTCTCCACGGTCTCGCCCTAGCGGCGCCGCGTTGGCGAAGAAGCGCAAGCGGCGACCCTCCGGCTCTCGGCCGCCAGCCGGATCCCGCCCCAAGGCCACCAAGGCCTCGCCCCCGTCCGCGCGCGCCCGAACACCCAAGCCCGCCGAGCGCCGGCCCTGGGGCGTCGGGCGGTTCGTGGCGATCGCGGCCTTCATCGCGCTCGGTTGGCTGCTGTTCTTCCGGACACCGGGGCCCGGGGAGGTCTCGGCCGAGGCGCGTTCGGCGGCTCAGGCTGCGGGGTGCGGCGACCTCGAGCAGCCCGTCATCGCGAACCCATCGCGGGTCCATCTCGCGCCGGGCGAGTCGTTCGACTACCCCGACCGGCCGGCGGCGGCCGGGCCGCACGACGCCTCGCCGCTCCCGCCGGATCCGCACGTCTACGGGATCCCGGTCCCCGAGACGCGGGCGGTCCACAACCTCGAGCACGCGTACGTGATCGTCTACTACCGCCCGACGGCCGACGGCGGGCTCGCGCGGGAGACGATCGACCGGCTGGCGACGCTCGCCCGGGACCAGAGCCGCGTGATCATGGCGCCCTACCCGGCGCTGCCGGACGGCCAGGCGTTCGCGCTCCTCGCGTGGAACACGCGGTGGATGTGTCCCGCCACGATCACGGCGGATCAGGCGGTCACGATGGCGACCTCGTTCATCGATGCGTACCGGGGGACGTCGGTCGCGCCGGAGGCCCCGCACGGGCTGCTCGGCCCGCTGTTCCAGAAGTAGCGGCCGGAGGGACTAGCCGACGCGGCAGCTCGAGCCGTCGGCGTCGCACGTGATGACGCCGCGCTCGAAGCTCGCGCGCAGGTCCCCGTTCTGGAGCTTGTGGACGTCGGAGGTCGGGAACCCGAGATGACCGCCCGGGCCGCCCTCGGCCAGGTAAGCGTCCAGCACCGGCCCCCGCAGGAGATGGGCACCGGCCGAACCCGAGTGGTAGATCGTGCCGTCCTCGAACTTCTGCCGATCGCCACCGGCGATCGAGACCTGGCGTGAGGTGGGCAGCCCCGGCGAGCATCCGAGCCCGTCGTACTTGGACCGGATCTCGCCGGTGACGCGCCGGTCCGAGTTGATCCAGAGCCGGTCGTCCGGGAGACCCAGCGACGACCGCAGCGTCGCCCCGCTGATCGAGGCCTGGCCGTTGGCGCCCTGGACGGTGACCGAGACGATCCTGCCCGAGACACCCCGAGCGACGTCGACGAAGTTGGCCACGGTGCCGATCCCGAGCCCGAGGTTCTTGGTCACCTGGCCCGCCGTGAACGTCTCCTCCCAGACCGCGTTCGGGTTCGCCGACGTGTAGTCGCCGGGGTCGCACACGCCGCGCAGGTAGTCGATCGGCGAGCCTCCCCACACGTTCTCGTTGTTCTCCGTGTACCCGCCCGAGGACGACATGTAGAAGGCCTGGATCGTCTTCGCGCCGTTCAGCACGACCTGGTCCTCGGTCTGGTTCACGGCGGCGACCCAACGGTCGCCGTCGACGCCGCCCTCCTTGTCCCACCCGGCGTACACCTGGTCGTACGAGCTCGCGTACAGCGCGCAGTCGCAGACCGCCCGGTGCTGGGACGCGGCGGCCTTGGTGAACGCGTACGTCCTCGCCGCGATCGCCTGGGTCTTGAGGGCGGACATCGGCCACGAGCTCGGGACCTCGCCCAGCCCGTACAGGTAGCCCTGCGGATCCACCGTGAGGACCAGCCGCATCGCACAGCCGCCGGAGCACGAGTACAGGTCGAACTCGATCGAGCCGCGGTTGTACGCATGTCCGGCGTTCGGGATGCGAACGCGGGCGTCGGACGGCTCGTACGCGTCGAAGATCGGGTAGTTCGGACTGCCGACACGGTCCACGACCGTTCCCGTCGCATCGACGATCCGGTACTCGTTGCCGAGTGCACCGATCTTCCACGTCTCGCCCGAGGGGATCGTCGCGACCGTCGACCCGGACTGCGCATCCCCGAGCCGGATCTCGACCCGCCCCGCCTGCGCCTCGAGCCGGACGGAGTCCTCACCTTGGGCGAGCCCGATCCGCAGGTTCCTCGGCGGGCCGTTCTCGCGCGCGACGCGCGTACCCGAGTAGAAGTGCTTCAGGATCTTCGTCGGCCCCCACCCCTGCTTCGCCAGGCCGTAGGAGCCCCACTGCGACAGCCCGAGGCCGTGCCCGAACCCTGCACCGAACAACCGGAATTCCTTGGCGCCCTGGGGTCCACTCGGCTCGCGCTCGGTCCGGCGCTCGCCGGGGTAGCGGCGAGCGCCATCGCGACCAGCAGGATAAGGATGAGGAGTCTTCGCATGTCGAAAGGGTTCGGTGCGGATGGTCGGGCGGTTCCGCACCGTATCACAACGTTCCGAGCGGACCGAAGGTTACGGCTCGATAGGTTCTCCGGGTCGGACGCGCCCTTCGTGCCCGAGGCGCCGGTGCCCACGACCGCGCCCTCGCCGAGCACGGAATCGATCACCGAGGCGCCCCGCATCACGCGTCGAGCCGGGCCGAGGATCGATCGCTCTACGACCGCGCCGGGCTCCACCGTCCGCTCGCTCGTGCAGGACGGAGTCGCGCACCTGCGCCCCGGCGTCGATCGTCGCGTTCGGGCCGACGACCACGTGGTCGTTCACCGTCGCTCCCTCGTCGATGCGACCACCGGCGTCCACGAACGGCGACGGGTACGGGCGGTGACCGTCGACCCGCTCGTCGAGCAGGTCGAACTGCGCCTGCAGGTACGCCTCGGGCGTCCCGAGATCCATCCAGTACGCCTCGGAGACGAACCCCGCGAGCGGCCGGCCTTCGGCGATCAGCGCCGGGAAGATCTGGCGTTCGATCGACACGTTCTCGCCGCGCGGCCAGCCCTCGAGCGCGGAGGGTTCGAGCAGGTAGGTGCCCGCGTTGATGTCGCCCGGCACGAGTCGGCCGGCTTCTCGCGGAACTCGAGCACGCGCCCGTCGGCGTCTCGGACGAGGCCGAACGGGCGCGCGTCATCGACGTGCGTGAGGGCGATCGTCGCCGTGGCGCCCGATCGCGGTGCCGCGCAAGCATCTCGGTGAGGTCGAGGTCGGTGAGGATGTCGCCGTTCAGCGCGAAGAACGGCTCTTCCGTCTCGAGCGCCTCGAGCGCGTTCACGATCGCGCCGCCCGTGCCGAGCGGCTCGGTCTCGGTCATCCACGTGATCGACGGGTCGCCGTGGCGGCTGGATGAACGCGTGGAACGCGTCCTCGAGGTACGAGCTCGACAGCACGACCTCGTGCACGGCGTGACCGGCCAGGTGGTCGAGCACGTGGTCCAGGCTCGGCCGGTCGACGAGCGGGACGAGCGGCTTCGGGGAGCGTCTCGGTGATCGGGCGCAGGCGGGAGCCCTCCCCGCCCACCAGCACGACGGCCTTCATCGGGTCATGTGTGCTGGGTCTGCGAGACAGGATGATGCCCATCCCGATGAACGCGACGCCGGCCCACCGAAGACCCGGCACGGGGTCGTCGAGCACGAACTGGTCGAACAGCAGGATCAGCACGTACGTCAGCGCGGCGAACGGGTAGGCGAACGAGAGCGAGGCCCTCGAGAGCACGACGAGCCAGACGAGCGCGGACAGGCCGAACAGGAAGAGCCCGCCCCAGACGAACGGCTGGCGACGACCACGCGGAGCGAATCGCCGTTCAGCGAGAAGCCTGGGGCGCGAGCTCGTCGTTCACGAGGTTCATGCCGTGCTTCAGGGCCAGCTGCGCGATCGCGGCCAGCGTCACCGAGAACAGGATCAGCACGATCAGCATCGGAGGGGTTCCTTTCGTCTGCGTCGTCGCGGGATCGGTCGCCGGGTCGGTCACAGGTCCTCGACCTCCGCTGCGACCGGGACCTCGATGAGCTCCTGCACGCGGGGAGCGTCGAAGACCTCGAACAGGTAACGCTGCGTCTGCACGTGGTACAGGTGCCCGGTGGAGCGGTTCGACAACCCCACCGTCACCCAGTACTTGCCGGGCTCGTACGGGAAGCCCTCGATCCGGAACCGCACCCGCTTCTTGTCGAACCGCCCGGTCAAGATCCGGCGCGCGATATCCGTGCCTCGAGCACCGGGTGGTTCGTGGCGCCGTCCAGGATCGCGAAATCCACGTCCAGGTCGTCGAGCGGCTCGTTCCGCCGGACGTCGATCACGATCGTCAGCGGGTCGCCGCGCAGGATCGCGCCCTCGCTCGAGCCGTTCGGGCGGACGATCTCGACCTCGGCGATCTCGGCCTCGCGGGTGCCCTCCTCCGGCGACGAAGCCCGGGTCGGTGACGCCGAGGAGCACGTAGCGCATCTCGCGCACGACGTCGGCCGGCATGCCGATCGCGTGCAGCTCGCCGTGGTGGAGCATCGCGGCGCGGTCGCAGATCTCGATCACCGTGTCGAGCGCGTGGGTCACGAGCACGATCGTCCGGCCCTCGCGCTGGAACGCCCGGATGCGGTCGAGGCACTTGGCCTGGAACGCCTCGTCGCCGACCGCGAGCACCTCGTCGATCAGCAGCACGTCGGGGTCGACGTGCACCGCCACCGCGAACCCCAGCCGGACCAGCATGCCCGACGAGTAGAACTTCACCTGGTTGTCGATGAACGTCCTCCAGCTCGGCGAACGCGACGATGTCGTCGAACGCGGCGTCGGTCTGCTTGCGCGACAGGCCGAGGAACGAGGCGTTCAGGTAGACGTTCTCGCGGCCGGTGAGCTCGGGGTGGAACCCGGCGCCGAGCTCGAGCAGCGCCGCCAGGCGTCCGCGCTGTCGGATCGTCCCCGAGGTCGGCCGCAGGATCCCCGCGACGCATTTCAGCAGCGTCGTCTTGCCCGAGCCGTTGTGCCCGATCAGGCCGAACGTGGACCCCTCCCGCACGTCGAGCGCGATGTCGCGGAGCGCCCAGAAGTCCTCCGCGCGTGCTGCGCGAGGAGAGCACGCGCTGCTTGAGCGAGGTCGGCTTGTCGCGGAACACGCGGAAGAGCTTCGAGACGTCGGCGACCTCGATCGCGGCGCTCGCTCACAGCTCCTCCGCGAAGTCGCCCGAGCGGTTGAAGAAGTACCCCCACGCGAGCCGGAGCCCGATCAGCGAGACGACGAGCGTGATCGTCACGATCGCCGGCGAGCCAGCCGAGGCTCATGTCGAACAGGATCGGGTTCGGGCGTGCCTCGGGCGTCACCGTGCCGTACAGCGCGCGGTGGAACCCGCCACGATCGGCGACCATCGGGTTCAGCAGGTAGAAGGCGAGCCGCGGGATGCCGAACCACGTCTGCTTCTCGGCGAGCTGCTGCACCTGGCGCTCGGCGTAGACGATCGGGGTCGCCCAGAACCACACCAGGAGCGCGATGTTCAGCAGGTGGCCGACGTCGCGGTAGCGGACGTTCAGCGCGGAGAACCACAGCGACGAGCGCCACGCGTGAGGACCACGAGCGTGACGAAGGCGAGCGGCCACAGGGCGAGCTCGGGCAGGTGGAGGCCGTACCCCGAGACGAGGATGTAGATCAGCAGGACCGGCCGACTGCAGCGACGAAGTCGACCAGGCCGACGCCGACGGCGGCGAGCGGCAGGATCTCGCGCGCGAACGCCACCTTCTTCACCAGGTTCGCGTTGTCCAGGACCGCCCGCGCGCCGGGGCCCATCGAGGCCGAGAACAGGTTCCATGCGAGCAGACCCGAGAGCAGGTAGACGGGGTAGTTCGGGATCCCCGCGCCGAGGACCTTGGCCACGAACGAGAACACCGCGAGGTAGACGAGCGGGTTCAGCAGCGACCACACGGCCCGAGCACCGAGGCCGCGTACTTGACCTTGAGCTCCTTGCGGACGAGGTTCGCGAGGATCTCGCGGTGGGCGGCGAGGATGCGGAGGCGTTCGCCGACCCGGAGGTGCGGCGACTCGGAGGTGCGCTCGACGGTCTGCGCGGTCGCGGCCATGGCGTTGGGCGAGCGCGGTCGTGCGGATGCGCGACGTGCGTCCCGGCTCGGCGTGGCGAGTCTAGCAACGGGCTTGCGGCGGACCGGGAACGCGGGCTATGGGAATGCGTCGGGTTCGGACCGCCTCGCGTGCGGCGGCGGCCGGAACTCGTCGAGCGCTCGCGCGTAGGCCATCCCGTACCCCTCCGCGAGCCCCTCCTCGGTGATCCCGAGATCCACCAGCGCCCCGCCCCAGCGCGGCGAGCGCGCGCCGGGCCGGGTCCCACAGGAGCGGCATCGTCGCGTCCATCGCCTCGGCGTAGACGTGGGCGGTCGCCTCGGACCGGCGAGCTCGCATCGAGTGCGCCCGGGCCGCATCGCCGATCCGGCGTCGGCGCTCGGGATCGTCGACGAGCGCTCGGAGCGTCTCGGCGAGCTCCTGGGGTTCGAGCCGGCCCGCCGGCACGCGGACGACCACGTCCTCGGGCAGGTCGAGGTACGTCCCGGTCGCGCTCACCACCGTCGGACGACCGATTGCATCGAGCGCGGCGAGCGAACCCGACACCTCGCCCCGGTGCGGGAACCGGAGGTCGACCGCGACGTCCGCGGCGCACATCCACGCGAGGAAGTCCTCGTCCGAGACGTCGGTGTGCATCGACACCGAGCGCCGAGCCCGCTCCCCCGCACCATCGGGTCGACGTCGTACCCGGGGATGCGACGCCCGACCAGTGCGAGGTGCACGTCCTGCGGCAGGTGCACCATCGCCTCGAGGACGACGTCGATCAGCTTGGCCGCGTTCTGGTCGCCGAACACGCCGATCAGCGTCCCCATCCCCATCGACTCGAGCGACCCTCGGATCACGCGAGCGGCGCTCTCCGCCTTGCGGACGCGCGGCTCGCTCTCGACGACCGGGTGCGGGGCGACGAAGATCGGGGTCTTGCAGCCGAACGCGCGCAGGTAGCGTTCGACGAACGGCGAGTGCACGACGATCCCGCGGGCGTTCCGAGCGGCGTGCGCGATGTACGGGACGCGGAGCGGCTCGTTGCGTTCGGCCTCCTCGAACCCGTGCAGGCGCGGCGCGAGCAGCAACCCCTCGCGCATGCGCCTGGTGCCCGAACGGCTGCGCCGTCGCCACCATCCCCATCACGAAGTCGTCGAGCGCCAGGTCGTGGATCACCAGGAGCCCCGGCGTCCGGATCGCGAGGTCGTAGATGTCGCCGTGGAACTCCAGGTTGTTGCCGAGGTGGTAGACGCCCATCGTGTGCCACGGCACGGTGGCCCAGTGCTTGTGCTTGATCGGCCAGTACGGCTGGATCTTGTGCTTCCCGGGCGTGTAGCCGATCCGTTCGAGCCCCTCGAGCACCGCCTGCGAGTAGGTCGCGATCCCGCTGCGGGCCGGCGGCATCGGCGAGAGCCACGCGATCCGCGGGTCCATCTTGTGGTCCCAGCGGTAGAGCCTTCGGACCGCGCCGACGATCGGGGTGGTCAGCGGTTCATGGCTACTCCGTCAGCCGGGCGACGACCTCGGGCCAGCCCGGCACCGTCGCGCGGAGCTTCTCGTTGCCCGCCTCGCCCATCTTCTTGGCGAGCGGACGGTTCGAGAACAGGCGGTCGAACGCGTGGGCGATCGCCTGCGGTTCGGGGGCGGTGACCAGGCCGGTCTCGCCGTCGGTCACGAACTCCAGCGGCCCGCCGGCGTCGGTGAGCGTCACGACCGGCCGGCGCGCCGCGAACCCCTCGAGCGTCACGTACCCGTAGTCCTCGTCGAACGGGCCGTAGTACACGCCGAGCGCCCCCAGGTAGAGCTCGTGGAGCCGCTCGTCCGAGACCCGCCGGCGAGCTCGACCTTGTTCGGAGCCCGCGCTTCTCGATCTGCTCGCGCAGCGCGTCCTCGTCCGGACCGTTGCCGACGAGGACCAGCCGAACGCCGGTCTTCACGTGCCGCATCGCCTCGACGACGAGCGCCTGCCGCTTGAGGCCCTCGAGCCGGCTCGGGAACACGACGCGTCGCCGTACGGTCCGGGCTCGAGCGGCAGGAGCGCCTCGACGATCGGCGAGGGGTGGTACAGGGCGTCGCTCGACAGGCGGAGCGAGCTCCACAGCCGGTCCTGCACGTTCTTCGAGTTCGTGAAGATGCGCTTGGCCTCGCCGAGCGCGATCCGGTCGCTCTGCTGCACCATGTCGCGCACCTGCGGGCCCTCGATCTGCTTCCCGAGATCCCCGAACTCCGGGTGGTCCCACAGCTCGTACGCGGTCCGGTGCTGGTGGATCAGCCACACGACCTTGCGTTCGTGCCGGACGAGGTACGCGGGGAACTTGAGCGCGATGACCATGTCGATCGGCAGCCCGTTGGATTCGGACAGGTCGAGCGCGCGCCACACGGCCATCTGGTGCACGATCTCGGTCGCCGGGTACCACTTGCCGGCGACCAGGACCTCCTCGGCCTCGTGCCCGGCCTCGCGCAGCGCGCGCGACGACCGACTCGGTGTGCGTCTCGGCACCCCCCCGCACGAACGGCGTCTGGGGGTGGACGACCGCGATCCTCACTCGGCGTCCCCGAGCTTGGCCTGGAGCTCCTTCACTTCGGTCTCGAGAGCGACGACACGGTCGGCGAGCGCGGCGGTCAACTCGCCGAACTCGGCGAGCAACCGGTCGTTCCGCCGGCGCATCGGCCGGAGCAGCCGGAACTGGAGGACCTTGGTCTTCCGCCGCATCCGGGAACCCGACCCGAGCTCGGGCTCGCCGCGGGGAACGGCCTGCTTCTCGTCGGCCCGCATGAGCATCGCGAAGTCGTGGAGCAGGTCCCGAACCTCAGAGGTGTCCATCCGCGATCGAGCCGAGGCGTCCTCGGCCCAATAGATCTCGCGTTCGAGCGCGCTCCGAGCGTCGTTCTCGCTGGTCATCGGGGGTGAGGGTAGCACCGGGCCGGTCTCGACCAGTCCGCCGTCTAGAAGCCCATCACTCGCTTCACACGAAAAACACCAACACTGGTTCGCACACCACGGCGATCAAACTCCATCTGCATCCCAGGCCGGACCGAAAGACCCTTGGGCGTTCGGCGTCGCAGCCAAACAGCTGCCTCCTTCTCATCCGCGGCCATGAGCTCGGATCGAAATTGTGGTAAGTCTTCAGGCTCCATGACATTCCGATCCAAACGGGGCATGCGCGCCAAGAATCCGGGAACTCAGTCGCCACTAGGTGGAGGTAGCGAGCTCTCTCCGAGAGCCTCGGCGGAGCTGTTGGCAATCGGAGAGTCGCCCGCCATCGTTTGGACTCTCGCTCCGCGAGACTGCGCTGCAGATAGACCTCGGGAGGCAACCAGACACTCAACCCGCGAGTGACGATGAGTACCCAGCAGGGATTCATGGATTCGTTCTCCCTTCAGGTCGGCATCCCTGGCAAGGAGAGCGATCCCAGGCGGAACTTATTGTGAGCTACTTCACACTCTCGGAAGTGATACAAGGTCAATGGACAGTCCGTCCACTAATCCCGACGACGAATGACGGCGCCGAGCCTACGTTGCACTTGCATCGTCGTCGACGACCCCGGATTCATGTGGACTGGCCATCGCCTGGGGTGACTCGCGAACGATATCCGAGGGACGAGCTCGTGATGCACCGAGCATCCGTTGATATGCACCGTCGACCCAGTCAAGGAACCCATCTACAGTCCCGATTCCGAGAGTGTCACGAAGTTCTTCCGCGGCCTGAGCCACCCTACGACCCGGAATCAAGACAATCGGATACTCGTCAGCAACCATCTCGCGCTGAGCGACCTCCGTGAAGAATGACGTCGTGACATATGAGCCGACCCATCCCCGGCGGAGTCGTGCGACCACACGCGCGAGTTCCTCAGCGCTGACTCCGTTTGTGGCTCGGGGCCACGGCTTTCGACACTTCGCCTGACCGAGCACCACCAGTTTGGTCGATGAGAAGCCTCGGCCGAGATCTAGACGTTGGACAAAATCGACTCCCCCATCAGGTCCGACGGGAGTCACCCATCCTCCGTGATAGTTCAAACCTGGACCTGCGATCACCAGTTCCGTCGCAAGAGCGGCAAGAGCCTGAAATCCGTGCTTGTAGTTGCCGTCGTACCGGCGGTACACCATTTCGAGGACCCGGCCAAGCCTGCTGTCCTGCGCGGGAACCTGCTCGTCGTAGGTTTGAACGTCGCCACGAAGTACAACGCGGCGGACATCAGCGTTGCTGAGCGATGAAGCCCCTACGTCACCCACTTGCGCCACGACGGAGGAGCCATTGCGGCTGTCATCCGCGTCCGTTCCCTTTGAGTCTCGGCGCGCATCAATCCAAGACATGTCGAGCATCTCGCGTCCCTGTTCGTCTTCCTCCCCTCGCATGAGGACGCAATCGAACGCGTAGTTGGTAAAGGAGCGACCCTTGTGGAGTTGGGTGACTCGATGAGCGGTGGAGATGAGGCCGAACCCGAGGAACTGAGTGAGGACGCCCCCACCCGCGTTGCCGAGATTCATGAAGAAGAGAAGAGGGGCGGCGCGCGCGACGAGCAGCGATCACCGGCAGCTCCTCGGTTCATCTCGTCCAAGAGAACCTTGTTCCCCGGCGCCGACTCAGCCTGCACCCCAAGGTCCGGCTTGTTGTCCCCGAAATAGCGCACGAAGCCGGTGTCGAGATCGACTTCATCCAGCCATGGGAGCCGGTGCCCTTGGCCAGGAGGCGTCACGAAGATCGCCACTGCCGGGCGGCGCCGCTGACCTCGAGGTATCGCGACGGGATTGATTCCAGCTGTCTGCCTTAGGTGAGTCCCGTCTTCAGCGTCCGTTGCGACCCAGAAGTTCGGATGCCCTTCCCAAGAGGGCGTCTTCCTGTCTCCCGTGGTTTCCACAGGAGGTCTTCGATGTAGAGCGGTCTCATCCCAGGTCGCACCCCAGTGATCCGTCCTGGCATCGGAGCATGTCCAACGCCGGAGCACAGGTGCAAGTCCTGCGGTCAGTGCCGGCGAAAGAACTACGCTCCCGGGCGACCTCGAAATGCTTCAGCCTCGGGGGGAAGTCGAGCAGGAAGCGTTCGTCGTCGGGGAAGTACCGGGCCGCATCCACGTCCTCGCCGGCGAACGCCTTCACGTCGTCGAGCGAGTCCCAGAAGGACATGACGCTGAACTCGGCCTCGAAGCCGTGGAGACGGCGGAGCACCATCACCCCTCGGTTGCCGGCAGTGGCTTGGAGTGCCGCGACCCCACTCTCCTCGAGATACGCGAGGTAGGAGTCGTAGTCCTCCGCCTTCGTCCGTCCGGTCCACACGCGTGCGATCACGATCGGCCTCCTTCCGCGTGGCTCCGACCAGTATGGTTCGCGCGTGACCGAGAACCACGTGCTCGTGAACCGCGAGGGCTGGGACGCCGACGCGGACAACTGGGTCGAGCCCGGTCGACAAGGCATGGGCGTCCGACGAGATCACCTGGGGCGCCTGGAGCGTGCCCGAATCCGACCTCCGCGTGCTCCCCGACGTCGACGGGCTCGACGTGGTCGAGCTCGGATGCGGCACGGCCTACTGGTCGGCCTGGCTCGCGCGTCGCGGGGCTCGGCCGGTCGGGCTCGACAACTCGACCCGGCAGCTCGCGACGGCCAAGGTGTTCCAGGAGGAGTTCGACCTGCGGTTCCCGCTCGTGCACGCCGACGCCGAACGCGCTCCCTTCCGCGACGAGCGCTTCGATCTCGCCTTCTCCGAGTACGGCGCCGCGATCTGGTGCGACCCGTACCGCTGGATCCCGGAGGCGGCTCGGATGCTCCGGCCGGGCGGGTGGCTGATCTTCCTCGGGGGCCACCCGCTGCTCTTGCTCTGCTACCCGAAGGACGACGACGAGGCTCCGGCCGACTTCCAACTCCACCGCGACTTCTTCGGGATGCACCGGACCGAGTGGCACGACAAGGACGGGAAGGTCGACGGGGTCGAGTTCCGCCTGCCCCACGGCGAGATGATCCGGCTGCTGCGCTCGAACGGCTTCGAGATCGAGGACCTCATCGAGATCCAGCTGCCCGAGGGCGCCACGACGATCCACGAGGACATCGCACCCCCCGAGTGGGCGAAGCGCTACCCGGCCGAACAGATCTGGAAGGCGCGCAAGGCCAAGCGTCTCGAGGACCGTCTGAGGTATCGGCGGAGGTGTCACGACTCCTCTAGTCGTTCGGCGCCCAGATCGGGCCCAGGCAGTCGTCGCGGAGCGGGAGCGGGTCCGCCGCCCGCGGCTCCTGCTCGAAATCGAACGCCGAGAGCATCGGCGTGGCCTGCTTGTCGCGCTTGGTGAGCTGCGTCAGGCCCCAGTTGTCCTCGATGAACCGCAGGACGCTCGAGAACTCGCCGAGCTCGCCGCTCACCTTGCCCTGCTTCGAATACGGGCTGAGCACCATCATCGGGACGCGGATCCCGAACCCGAAATCGTCGACCTGCGGCGGCGGCACGTGGTCGTAGAAGCCGCCGTAGTCGTCCCACGTGAGGAAGATCGCGGTCGAGTCCCACATCGGCGAGCGCATGATCGCGTCGATCACCTTCGTCGACCAGTTCTCGCCGTGGCAGAAGTTGTACTCGGGGTGCTCGGACAGCTCGAACCGCGGCGTGATCCACGTGACCGGCGGCAGCAGGCCCTCGCGGATGTCCTGGACGACCTCGTCGACCGGGAACATGTGCTTCTGCCACCGGTCCTCGTGCATCCGGTAGCGGCGGATCGCCGAGTACGCCGACCAGATGTAGCCCTTCTGGTCCTCGCTCGCCGCGTAGTAGGCCCAGGGGATCCGGGCGCGGTTCAGCAGGTCGCCCTCGGTCAGGAAGTCGAAGCACGGGGGCACCTTCCGCAGCCGGCCCTCGCTGTCGTAGACGTCGACGGTCTGCAGCGGCGGCGCGTCGCACCCGAACGTGTTCGAGCCGTGCGTGAGCTCCGGCGTCCTGCGTGGGTTGTCGTGCGCGCCGCCCGAGGTCGCGGCGATCGAGAACAGGTGGTTCGGGAACGAGGGGCCCTGCGCGCTCGCGAAGAAGTTGTCGAACAGGACGTTCTGCCGCGCCCAGTGCCAGTAGTTCGGCAGCTGGTCCTTGTGGAGCTGGGTGTACGCCCACGGCGCGTGGTCGCCCTGCAGGAACCCGTCCATCTCGCCCTGGTCCCACGCGGCGAGCGCGCAGCGTGTAGCAGTGCGGCAGGTCGCCGGGGAGCCGGCCGTCGGTCCCGCGCGTGAGCGTCCGGGGCTGCCCGAACGCCATCCCGGTCGAGACGCCGTTCGCCTTGGGGAACGTGCCGAAGAGGTGATCGAACGACCGGTTCTCCTTGATCAGGAAGACCACGTGCTTGATCGGCGTCGTGGTCTCCAGCGCGGTCGCGTCGAACGCGTCGGGGCTCCCCGTACGAGCTCACGCTCGGGCTCGGGGACGGGACGGGCGAGGTCGTCGCCCTCGGCTCGGCCTCGCTCGTGCTGCAGGCGGCGGCGATCAGCGCCAGGCCCAGGATGACGGCGACCCATGCCAACGCGCGCGCGATGCAGGGGGGTCCTCATGGATGCCGGGAGTCTATCGAGCGCCGCCCGAACGGCCCGCGGCCCCGCGGAGCACCTCGGCGGTCGCGTCCGCCGCCCGCTCCCACGAGAAGTTCGCGAGCCGCTCGCGTCCGGCGGCGACGAGGCGTTCGCGCAGGGCGGCGTCCCCGAAGAGCCGAACGAGACCCTCGCCGATCGCGTCCGCGTCGTTCGGGTCGACCAGGAGCGCGGCGTCCCCGGCGACCTCGGGCAGCGAGGCGACGGACGAGGTCAGCACCGGCACCCCGGCCGCGAACCCCTCGAGCACCGGGAACCCGAACCCCTCGTACCGCGACGGGTACGCGAGCACCGTCGCGCCGGCCAGCAGCGCGCGCTTCTCGTCGTCGGAGACGTAGCCGGTCAGCACCACGCGCCGCCGAACGCCCTCGGGGAGCGCCGCGACCTGCGCCGTGAGCGACTCGGTGCCCTGCGGGGCCCAGTACGTCCGGCCACCGGCGATCACGAGCCAGTGCTCGGCGTCGCCCCCACGCGCGAACGCCTCGACCAGCGCGGCGAGGTTCTTGCGCGGCTCGATCCCGCCGACGAACAGCGCGAACGGCCCCCCGATCCCGAACCGCCCGCGGACGCGTTCGACCTCGTCGGGTGCCGGCGCCTCGAACGGGTCCGCCCCGTGCGGGATCACGTGCACGTGGCCCTCGTCGAGCCGGTGGCGTTCGAGCAGGTCGGCCTTCGCGCTCGACGAGGGCACGATCACCGCGGCGCTCCGCCGCAGCCAGCCGTCGAACCGGCGCCGCCACCGCTCGCCGAACCCGGGACCCGCCTCGGGCATCACCTCGAACGCCAGGTCGTGCACGACGAGCACCACGCCGTCGCTGCGGGTCGGCGGCGGGAGGAAGTTCGTCGCGAGGAGCGCGTCGAAGCGCACCTGGCCCTCGAGCCTCGGGACCTCGAGGCGGCGCCACACGGGTTCGAGGACGGCGGGGATCCGCGACACGGCCTCGGTCAGGTTCGGCGAGCGCGGGAGGTCGGAGCCGCCCACCCGCGGGTGCCAGGCCACGAGCTCGTCCGAGGGCATCGCCGCCGGCAGGTGCTCGAGCATCCGCCGGGTGTAGTGGCCCACGCCGGTGGGTTCGGCATCGGAGGCGGGACGAGCGTCGATCGCGATCCGCACGCGGGCAGTATCGCGGGTCGCGGTGGCCCCCACCCGGCGCACGACGGTCCGGCCCCAACGCCCGAGCGGTAGCATCCGGGCGTGGACCGGATCAAGTATTCGGTCATGACGCGACTCGCTCCGTACCCCTCGCTCGCCCTGCCGCTGGCTCGGTTGCGCGGCGAAGGCGAGCTGGTCGACTCGCGGACTGACCTCCTCGTCGAGTCCTACCCGCGCTGCGCGTCGTCGTTCGCGATCGCGGCGTTCCGTCTCGCGCAGGAGCCCGAGAGCGCTGCGCATCGCGCACCACACGCACGCGTCGGGGCACGTGATCGCGGCGATCCGGCTGGGCGTGCCCGGCGCTGGTGCTGATCCGCGAGCCGGAGGGCGCCGTGGTGAGCAGCCGGATCCGCCACCCTGCCCGGACCTACGCGGACCTGCTCCGGGGGTTCTGCGCGTTCTACGAGCCGCTCGTTGCCCATCGCGGCGACCTGGTGGTCGGGACGTTCGACGAGGTGACCGGCGGCGAGCTCGGCGCGATCACGCGGCGGCTGAACGCGCGGTTCGGGACGACGTACGCGGAGTTCGAGCCGACCGAGGAGAACGTCGCGCGCTGCATGCGCGAGATCGACGAGGACTGGCGCGCCCGGCGCGGCGACGGCGACCGCCTCGAACGCGTCGATCCCCCGGCCCTCGCCGGTGCGCGAGGGCCTGAAGACGGAGCTGCAGGAGCGCTACGACGCCGAGGCGCCGCCGAACCTCCGACGCCGCGCCGAACGGCTGTACTCGTGGTTCACGCGGACCGAGGACGTGGGGTCCTCGTGAGCTCGGTCATCTTCGGCGTCCGGCTGGACGAGCTCGCGTCGGTCGAGCAGCTCCGCGGCGTCGCGACGGGGTTCCTCGACGGCGACCGCGCGTTCCGGATCTTCACGCCGAACCCCGAGATCCTCCTCCACGCCCGCGAGGACGCCGGCTACGCGGACGTCCTGCGTTCGGCCGACCTCGCGCTCCCCGACGGGACGGGCGTCGCGATCGTGCAGACGCTGCGGAACGGCCGTTCGGTCCGGCGGTGGCCGGGGGTCGAGATCGCCGCGCTGCTGCTGCGGCTGGCCGCCGAGCGCGGCGAGACCGTGGCGTTCGTCGGCGGCACCCCCGAGGTCGCCGAACGCGCGGCCGCGCGATGGCGCGCGCTCCCCGGGCTCAAGGTCGTGACCGCCGGCGCCGGCGCCACGATCGGCGAGGACGGTCTCGCCCGCCCCGCCGACCGTGAGGACGAGATCGTCGAGGCGATCCGTTCGGCGGCGCCCACGATCGTCCTGGTCGGGCTCGGCGCGCCGAAGCAGGAGCGCTGGATCGAGCGCCACGCCGACGCGTTCCCGTCGGTCCGCATCATGATCGGCGTGGGCGGCGCGTTCGACATGTGGGCGGGTTCCAAGCGCCGCGCCCCTCGCGCGTTCCGAACCCTCGGGCTCGAGTGGTTGTGGCGGCTGGCGCTCGAACCGCGGCGGCTGCCCCGGATCCTGCGCGCGACGGTCGTGTTCCCGGTCCTCGCGCTGTTCGATCGGGCCGGCTGAGTGCGGGTCCTGTTCCTCACGCCGCGCCAGCTCGCCGAGCCGCGCAGCGGCGGGACGATCAAGTCGGCCGCGGTGCTCTCGTACCTGGAGGCCCGCCACGACCTCGAGGTCGTGTGCTTCCGCGGTCACGACGAGGAGCCGTGGGTGCGCGAGGGCGGCGCGATCTCGATCCCGCTGGAGCGGGGACGGTCGGTCCGTCACCTCGTGTCGAGCTACGCCGGTGGCGTGCCGCTCAGCATCGAACGCAACCGGAGCGCGGCGATGGCCGAGCGCGTCGCCCAGCTCCTCGAGACCGGCGGGCACGACGCGGTCTTCGTGGACAGCTGGCTGATGGCGCAGTACCTCCCCGACGGGTACCGGGGCATCCGTCTGCTCCACGAGCACAACGCGGAGCACGTGATGTGGCGCCGGCACGCCGAGCTCGAGACCAACCGGTTCCGCAGGCCGTTGGTTCGGCTGGAGGCCCGTCGGGTTCGGCGGTACGAGGCGGGCCTGCTCTCGCGCTTCGACGTCGTGTTCGCGGTCTCCGAACGCGACCGCGCCACGCTCGCCGCGCTCGTCACGAGCGGTCCCCGGATCGACCTGCTCCCGAACGTCGCCGACCCCGCGCTCCTCGAACGCCCCGAGCTCACCCCGCCGCCCGAACCCGTGCTGCTGTTCCTCGCCACGCTCTCGTGGCCGCCGAACGCCGAGGGGCTCTCGCGCTTCCTCGACGACGACCTCCCCGCCCTGCTCGAACGCGTGCCCGACGCCCGCCTCGTGGTCGCGGGGGCGGGGGCGCCCGAGCGGCTCGTGCGGCAGGTCCACCAGAGCCGCGGCGCCGAGTTCGCGGGACCGGTCGACGACGACGAGGCCCTGTACCGGCGGGCCCGGTGCTTCGTCGACGTCGGCGTCGGCGGCTCGGGCACCAAGGTGAAGGTGCTGAACGCGCTCGCGCGCGGCCTGCCGGTCGTCACCGGCCCCGACGGCGCCGCGGGGCTCGACGTGTCCTCGGGCGAGCACCTGCTGATCGCCGACGATCGCGACTCGATGGTCGCCGCGCTCGAATTCGTGATCCAGGAGGACGCGACCTGGGAGATGCTCAGCCGCAACGGCCGGGAGCTCGTCCGCCGGCGGTACGTGCCCGACGTGGCGTTCGGGGCTCTGGACGAGGCGCTCCGCCGGCCGACGTCGCCGAACGGCTAGTTCGGGCAGTCCACGGGCTCGTCGGTGTTCGGCGGCGGGATCTGGTAACTGCCGCTCACCACGACCGCGACGTCCTGGCCCTTGGGGAGCGTTCCGGCCGGCGCCGGGACGAGCGTCAGGTTGCCGAAGTACGTGCCGACGACCTTGGCCTCGTCCTCGGCGTCGGGGCGGTACAGGATCATCGCGCCCTTGGTCGGCGGCTGGATCTGGGTGAGGTCGACGATGCCCGGCGCGGTGTTGAACCCGCCCTCGGTCAGGATGTCGAACACGTCCGTCGCGACCGAGCTCCCGTCGCGGTCCACGACCGAGACCACGATGTTGGCGGGCGACGGCGGCGTCTGCGACAGCTCGTGACCCAGATCGCCGAGCGGCTTGCCCTCGCGGATCCTGCGCATCAGCTCGTCGGCCTCGGGCTGGATCGCCCGGACGATCGAGACGTAGGTGCCGTTCGAGTCGTAGATCCCCTCGGGCACGGTCGGGAGCGCTCGGAAGTCCGCGTTGTCCGTCCCGACGTTCTCGAGGAGCCCCGCGAGGTAGACGAGCTCGGCGGGGTTGAGCCCCTGATCCACGACGAGGTTGCCGAGCAGCTCGGGGATCAGGTCCTGCAGCTTGAGGAGCTCGCCCGGCTGCAGGACCTTCGCGATCACCGCGCGCAGGAACTGCTGCTGCCGGCTGATCCGCGCGAAGTCCGGCACGGTGTCGCACGGCTGGTGCCGGGTCCGGACGTACGCGAGCGCCGTCCGACCGTCGAAGTGCTGGCAGCCCGGCCGGGATGTCGAGCAGCGTCAGCTCGTCCTTCATCGGGTACGGCACGCACATGTCGACGCCGCCCAGCGCGTCGACGACCCGCTGGAACCCGAGCAGGTTGACGTACAGGACGTGGTGGATCTGCATCCCGCTGATGCTCCGGATCGTCCGGGCCACGCGCTGCGCTCCGCCGCCGTTCACGCCGCCCTCGAACGCGGAGTTGATCTTGCCCTCCCCCGACCCCGGGATGTCGACCCACAGGTCGCGCGGGAACGAGAGGAAGACGACCTCCTTCCGGTCGGGCCGCGTGTGGACCAGGATGATCGTGTCCGAACGGTTCTCGCCGCCGATGTGCGCGTCGTCGCCGAACGCGATGATCTCCTCGGGCGTCAGGCCCTTGCGGGAGTCGCTGCCGAGCAGCAGGTAGTTGCAGGCGCGCTCGTCGCACATGCCGGCGATGTCCTGCGGGCCGGTGGACCCCGATGCCGAGGGCGGCTGGTCCGGGATCCTCGAGATCGACGCGTTCGCCCAGAAGTAGCCGCCCATGACGATCGCGGCGACCACCACCACGAACGCGGAGACCGTCGCGGTCGCGGCCAGGAACACCCGCCGGACGTGCGGATGCGCGCCGGACGGCTTCGGGCCGCGGGCGTCGTCGGTCGGCGTCGTGGGGCTCTTCATGTCGTCCGGGGTCATAGGCTGGGTTCGGGAACGGCGCCGTTCCCGTGCAGCAGAGCGTACCCGTAGGCCCGGAAAGGAAGCGGGGCAGGCCGTGACGATCGTGTGGAGACCCTCGCCCGAGGTCGTGGAGCGGGCGAACGTCACGCGGCTGATGCGCGCCCACGGCATCGCCACCGAGGAGGAGCTGATCGAGCGCTCGACCTCGGACGTCGAGTGGTTCTGGGACGCCGCGATCCGCGACCTCGGCCTCGAGTTCTACGAGCCGTACACCTCGATCCTCGACACCTCCCGCGGGGTCGAGTGGGCGACGTGGTTCGGCGGCGGGTCGGTGAACCTCGCGCACAACTGCGTCGACCGATGGGCCGAACGCACCCCCGACGCCACCGCGATCGCGTGGGAGGGCGAGGAGGGCACCACGCGGCGCGTCTCGTACCGCGAGCTGCGCGAGGCCTCGGACCGGCTCGCGAACGGTCTCGCCGGGCTCGGCGTGCGGTCGCTCGACGCGGTCGGGATCTTCCTGCCGCCGACGCCGGAGGCGGTGGTGGCGGTGATGGCGTGTTCGAAGCTCGGCGCGGTGTGGCTGCCGCTGTTCTCGGGGTTCGGCGCCGACGCGGTCGCGAAGCGGCTCGAGGACGCGGAGGCGACCGTGCTGATCACGGCCGATGGCTTCCCGCGGCGCGGCAAGGTCGTCCCGATGAAGGAGACCGCGGACGAGGCGGTGGATGCGGTCGGATCGGTCCGCCACGTGATCGTCGTGGATCGCCTGGGCCGAACGGACGCGCCGTGGAACCAGGAACGCGACCACCGGTGGGACGAGCTCCTCGCGTCGAGCGCGGAGCGGTTCGAGACCGCCCACCTGGATCCCGAACACCCGCTGTTCATCGCCTACACGAGCGGGACCACCGGCACGCCGAAGGGCGCCGTCCACGTCCACGGCGGGTTCCTCGTCAAGATCGCCGAGGAGGTCGCCTACCAGACCGACGTCCGGACCGGGCGATCTCCTGTTCTGGTTCGCCGACCTCGGCTGGATCATGGGGCCGTGGGAGATCGTCGGCGCGACGGCGCTCGGCGCGACGGTGTTCCTGTACGACGGCGCGCCGAACCACCCCGGACCCGACCGGCTCTGGTCGATGGTGGAACGGCACGGCATCACGCACCTCGGGGTCTCCCCCACGCTGGTGCGCGCGCTGATCCCGTCGGGCGAGGAGCCGGTGCGCTCCCACGACCTGTCGTCGCTGCGGATCCTCGCCTCGACGGGCGAGCCGTGGAACCCCGAGCCGTACCGGTGGTTCTCCGAGGAGGTCGGCAAGGGGCGGCTGCCGATCATCAACCTGTCGGGCGGGACCGAGGTCGGCGCGTGCTTCCTGTCCCCCCACCCGATCAGCCCGCTCGAACCCTGCTCGCTGCGGGGCCCGGCGCTCGGGATGGACGTGGCGGTGTTCCGGCCGGACGGGACGGTGGCGGATGCCGGCGAGGTCGGCGAGCTCGTGTGCCGCACGCCCTGGCCGAGCATGACCCGCGGGCTCCGCGGCGATCCCGAACGCTACCTGGACGCCTACTGGCGCCGGTTCCCCGGCGTCTGGTGCCACGGCGACTGGGCGAGCGTCGACGAGCAGGGCCAGTGGTTCCTCCACGGGCGCAGCGACGACACGATGAACGTCGCGGGCAAGCGCCTGGGCCCGGCCGAGGTCGAGAGCATCCTGACGCTGCACCCCTCCGTGACCGAGTCCGCGGTCGTCGGCGTCCCCGACGAGGTCAAGGGCGAGGCGATCTGGTGCTTCGTGGTCGCGAACGGCGAGGTGCCGGACGGCCTGGCGGACGAGCTCTCGGCGCTGGTGGCCGAGCACCTCGGGCAAGGCGTTCCGGCCCTCGCGGGTGGTCGTCGTCCCCGAGCTCCCGCGGACGCGTTCGGCCAAGATCCTGCGCCGGGCGATCCGCGCGACGGTCGTCGGCGACGATCCGGGTGACCTGTCGAGCCTGGAGAACCCCTCCTCGCTGGCGTCGATCCGGTCCGCGCTCGGCTGAGCGCGGACGTGCGCGACGCGACGACGAGCGCGGACGCGGTCGGGATAGGCTTCACCTGCCGATGAGCGTTCCACGCGACCCGAAGCTGTCCGTCCTCGCCGTCGGGGTCGACCCCGGCGCGCTCGAGGGGTGCACGCTCGAACACGCCGACGACCTGCTCGGCGCGCTCGCCACCCTGGCCGACGGCGGGATCGACGTGGTGGTCACCGCGCTCGAGCTCCCCGACGCGAGCGGCACCGACGTGGTCGTCTCCCTGCGGGAACGGGCGCCCGATGTGCCCGTCATCGTCGTCGGCGACGCCGGGGCCGAGCCGATGGACGCGTTCGAGGCCGGCGCGAGCGACGTCGTCCCGCCGGACGCCGCGACCGACCTGGTCGCCCGGGCCGTGCGGTACGCGGCCACCCTGCGCAAGGTCGAGGCGGGCCTCCGCCGGTTCCAGGCGTTCGACGAGCTCACCGGGCTGCTCAACGCCCGTGGGTTCGACCTGCTCGCGAACCACCACTTCCGGCTGGCCGACCGCTCCAAGGACCCCGTCCTGATCGTGTTCCTCCGCGTGGACGAGGGCGGCGGCGCCCCGGGCGAGGCGGCGGTCGCCGACGCCGCCACGGTGGTCAGCTCGGCCGTCCGGGTCTCCGACGTCGTGGCGCGGGTGGGCTCCGAGGCCTTCTGCGTGCTGCTGGCGGGCGCGGTCCCGGGTTCGGAGCCGATCGTGCTGGAGCGGATCATCGAGGCCGTGGCCACCCACAACGCGAGCACCGGGCACGAGGCCGGGCCCTCCGTCTCGATCGGCGCCGCGTCCTACGACCCCGAGCATCCGGTCCCGCTCGCGGAGCTGATCGCCGAGGCCGACCGCCGCATGCGGCGTCCCTCGCCGGGTGCCTCGGAGCCGCCCGGCACATGAGAACGTCCCGGCCCGACCGGGCGCGACGATCCGAGCACGACCGTGCTGCGAATGCCCGACGAGGAACGGACGGCACGGAACGGCGGCTCCCTCTTCGGTCCTCGAGGCGCTCGGTGCCCGCGCGTCGCGGGAGGTGTCCGTGACGGACGACCTCGCCGAAGCCCGAGACCGGGAGCTCGTCCAGCGGATCCGTCGCGGGGACGGGGAAGCGTTCCGAGGGCTCTTCGGGCGCTACTCGCCGAGCGCGATGTCGCTCGCGCGCCGTGTCGTTCGACAACCGTTCCTCGCGGAGGAGATCGTGCAGGAGGCGTTCTTGGCGGTGTGGAAGAACCCGGGCGGGTACGACCCGCAGCGCGGGTCCGTCCGCTCGTGGTTGATGGGCATGGTCCATCACCGCGCCGTCGACGCCGTGCGCCGCGAGGAGTCCCAGCGCCGGCGGAGCGAGGAGTCCCAGCTCTCGGACCCGGTGATCCAGCCCGACCCCGCCGACGACGTCGTGGACGAGCTCGGGCTCCCCGAGGAACGCCGGGCCGTCCGCGCCGCGCTCGCGGGTCTGCCCGACGAGCAGCGCCAGGTGATCGAGCTCATGTACTTCGACGGGCTCTCGCAGTCGAAGATCTCGGACAAGCTCGGCCTGCCGCTCGGGACCGTGAAGTCGCGGACCCTGCTCGGGATGAAGCGGCTGCGCACCGCGATCGGGGGGCTGCCGCGATGATGCGCGACCACGAGCGGATCGAGGAGCTGATCGCGATCCGGTCGCATCGGCGGTCTCGACCCGCAGGAGCAGGCCGAGCTCGAACGCCTGATGGCGTCGCACGGCCCCGACTGCGAGGAGTGCCGCCGTCTCGAGACCGAGTACGGCGAGGTCGCGGGCCGGCTGGCGTTCGCCCTGGACCCGGTCGCCCTCCGTCCGGGGTTCGCCGAGGAGACGATCGGGCGCGCGCTGGGCGAGGCGCCCGCGTCGCGGCCGGGCCGCGGCGGAGGCCGGTGGCGTCCGCTCGTGGCCGTGGCGGCGGCGCTGGTGCTGTTCGTCGGCGGCGCGGTGCTCGGGGCGGCCGTGTTCGGCGGTGGCGAGGTGCCCGCGCAGGCGACGGTGCTCGCGCTCGAGCCGCAGGATCCGAGCCTCACCGGGACCGTCACGGCGGCGTTCACGCCGGGCGAGCCCGGGATCTACCTGCAGGGCTCGGGGCTCGAGCCGCTCCCCGACGACAAGGTGTACGAGCTCTGGGTGATCGAGGGCGACACCCCGGCGGCCGCGATCTGCGTGCGACCCGGCGACGACGGCTCGGTGTTCGGGTTCGCCGACAACGAGGTGACCGGCTCCGAGGTGCTGGCGGTGACGGTCGAGCCGTCCACGTGTTCGGACGCCCCGACGACGCCCCCGAGGTGGGCCGCGCAGGTCGCGACCGCCTGACCGGGTTCGGGCGGCGGAAACCGACGTCTCAGGGCCGCGCGACGAGCACCGAGCACGGAGCGTGTTCCGCGCAGTGCTCGCTCACGCTGCCGAGCAGCACCCGGCCGACCCCGCCCGCGTCTCGGTGACCGACGACCAACAGGTCGCTGCCGTCGCGCTCGGCCGCGGCGACGAGGGCATGCTCCGGTCGTCCCATCGCCATGTCCCGGATGGTCGGGACCCCGCGCTCCGTCGCGGCTCGGACGGCCGGCTCGAGCTCGGGGGGACTCGCCTCCCCCTCATCGAGCGTCCATTCGGTGTCGCGGCCCCGGAAGACGGGGACGACGTGCAGCAGGTGGAGCTCGGCACCGGTGGCGGCCGCGATCCCGGCGGCCAGGGACGCCGTCGTGACCGAGGACTCCGAGCCGTCCACGCCGCAGGTGATCTTCGACGGGAAGCGTGGCGCCGGCCGCGCGGGCGAGCATCACGGAACACGGCGCGTGGCCGAGCACGTGCTTCGCGACCCGGCCCACGCGGATCGCCCCGCCGAGCAGACCGCCGTCGGGTCCGAGGCACACGAGGTCGGCGTCGTGGTCGCGCGCATCGCTCACGAGCGCCTGCTCCGGGTCGCCGGCGAGGATCCTCAGGTCGGCCACGGTCCCGAACCCCTTCGCGTGGACGGCGGCCCGCTCCAGCGCGGCCTCGGCCTCGGGCTCGACCTCGGTATCGTGCGGCCGATCGGTCTCGACGACGTAGACGATGTCGAGCGCGGCGCCCAGCGCCGCGGCGATCCGGGCGCCTTGTCGAGCCGCCTCCTCCGCGCGAGCCGACCCGTCGGTGCCGACCAGGATCCGGTCGAGCTCCGTGGTCCCCTCGGTCACGGGGCGACGCTCCGAGATCGAACGGGCCGGATGGCGCTGCGCCGCATCACGATGGCGATGCTATCGCCCGGCGACGGGTTCACGCGCCGGCGAGCATCCCCCGGAGCACCATCTGCAGGATGCCGCCGTGCCGGTAGTAGTCCACCTCGGCGGCGCCGTCGATCCGCAGCACGGCCTCGAACGCGACGTCCTCGCCCCCCGGCCGGCGCGCGATGACCCGGACGCGCTGACCCGGTTCGATCCCACCCGCGACCCCCGAGACGTCGAAGGTCTCGGTCCCGTCGAGGCCCAGGGTGGCGGCCGACTCCCCCGGCGCGTACTGCAACGGGAGGATGCCGAGCCCGACGAGGTTGCTGCGGTGGATCCGCTCGAAGCTCTCCGCGATCACGGCGCGGACGCCGAGGAGCGCGGGGCCCTTGGCCGCCCAGTCGCGCGAGGAGCCGCTGCCGTACTCCTTGCCCGCCAGCACGACGAGCGGGACGCCTTCCTGCTGGTACCGCATCGCCGCATCGAAGATCGTCATCAGCTCGCCGTCGGGCAGGTGGGTGGTCCACGGGCCCTCGCGGTCCGGGGCGAGGTCGTTGCGCAGGCGGACGTTCGCGAACGTGCCGCGCATCATCACCTCGTGGTTGCCCCGGCGCGCGCCGTACGAGTTGAAGTCGCGCTGCTCGACGCCGTGGTCGAGCAGGTACCGCCCGGCGGGCGAGTCCGGCTTGATCGAGCCCGCCGGCGAGATGTGATCGGTCGTGATCGAGTCCCCGACCTTGACGAGGCAGCGCGCGCCGGCGAGGTCGGAGGGTTCGGCCGGCGTGGGTCCGAGGTCCTCGAAGAACGGCGGCTCCTGCACGTACGTCGAGTTCGGATCCCACGCGTACACCGGACCCTCGGGCGTCGGGAGGGCGCGCCACCGATCGTCGCCGTCGAAGATCCGGCCGTACTCGCGCTCGAACTGTTCGGGTGAGACCGAGGCCGCGATCGCCTCGCGGACCTCCTCGGGCGAGGGCCACAGGTCCTTCAGGGATACCGGCGTCCCGTCCGCCGACGTCCCCAGGGGTTCGCTCGACAGGTCCACCTCGACATGGCCGGCGAGCGCGTACGCGACCACGAGCGGCGGGGATGCGAGGTAGCTCGCCCGGACCAACGGATGGATCCTGCCCTCGAAGTTGCGGTTGCCCGAGAGCACCGCGACCACGGCGAGGTCGTGCTGGGTCACGGCATCCGCCACCTCCTGCGGCAGCGGGCCGGAGTTCCCGATGCACGTCGTGCAGCCGAACCCCACGAGCGAGAAGCCGAGCTTGTCGAGGTACGGCGTGAGCCCGGCCGCGTCGAGGTACTCGGTCACGACGCGCGAACCCGGGGCGAGCGACGTCTTGACCCACGGCTTGGTGTCCAGGCCCGCCTCGACGGCCTTCTTCGCGAGCAGGCCGGCCGCGAGCATCACGGCGGGGTTCGAGGTGTTCGTGCAGCTCGTGATCGCGGCGATCACGACCGAGCCGTGGCGGACGGCGCCGTGGTTGAGCGCCACCGGCTCCTCCGAACCCGGCTCCACGGTCTCGTCGACATCGACCGACACCTCCGGGTTCCCGCCCTCCTCGAGGAGCCTGCCGACCTCGGTCGCGTCGGGGTCGGGTTCGAGCCGGTCGCGGAACGCCTCGACGAACGACCCCCACACGCGCGAGAGCGAGACGCGGTCCTGCGGCCGCTTCGGCCCGGCGACCGAGGGTTCGATCGCGGCGAGGTCGAGCTCGACGATCTCGGTGAAGGTCGGTTCGGGGTCGCCGTCGCGGCGGAACAGCCCCTGCTCCTTCGTGTAGCGCTCGACGAGCTCGACCCGGTCGCCCCGACCGGTGAGCTTCAGGTAGTGCAGGGTCTCGCCGTCGACCGGCCAGTACGCGGACGTGGCGCCGTACTCGGGACACATGTTCGAGAGCGTCGCGCGGTCCGCGAGCTCGAGCGTCGAGCAGCCGTCGCCGAAGAACTCCACGAACCGTCCGACCACCCCGTGCTCGCGGAGCATCTGGGTGAGCGTCAGGACCAGGTCGGTCGCCGTCGTCCCGGGCGGGAGCGCGCCGCGAACCCGAACGCCCGACGACCAGCGGCGTCGGCAGGAACATCGGCTGGCCGAGCATCGCGGCCTCGGCCTCGATCCCGCCCACGCCCCACCCGAGCACGCCGAGCCCGTTCACCATCGTCGTGTGGGAGTCGGTCCCCACCAGCGTGTCGGGGAGCGCGACGCCGTCCTGCACCGTGACCACCTTGCCGAGGTGCTCGAGGTTCACCTGGTGGCAGATCCCCGCACCGGGCGGCACCACGCGGACACCGTCGAACGCCTGCTGCGCCCACCGCAGCAACGCGTAGCGCTCGCCGTTGCGCCGGTACTCCCACTCGATGTTCGCCTCGTACGCCGTCGGGGAGCGGAACAGGTCGACCTGCACCGAGTGGTCGATGATCAGGTCCACGTCCACCAGCGGCGAGACCCTGGAGGGGTCGCCGCCGGCGCGCGCCATCGCCGAGCGCATCGCGGCCAGATCGACGACCGCGGGCACCCCCGTGAAGTCCTGCATCAGGACCCGGGACGGCATGAAGGCCAGGTCGGCCGTCGCGGAACCCTGCGGCCAGGACGCGAGCGCCCGGACGTCGTCCTCGGAGACGTCGCGGGTGCCGGCACGACGCAGGAGGTTCTCGAGCAGGATCTTGACGGTGTGCGGGAGCCGTTCGAGTTCCGCGACCGCCGCGAGCCGGTACAGCTCGACCGGACCGTCGCCGGTCTCCAGTCGGGCCCGGGCAGCGAACGGGTCGCTCACGCCTCCATGCTCTCAGACACCCCGACGGAGCTCCTCGATCGCCTCACGGTGCGCGGTCCGCGTCTCGCGCCGGATCTTCGCCTCGCGCTGACGGCGCTGCTCCTCCTCGGTCTCGGCGATCAGCGGCGGGACCGGTCTCGGCCGGCCCTCGTCGTCGAGCGCGACGAACACGAGGTACGCGCTGGAGGTGTGGGTCCTGGTGCCCGTCTCGAGCTCCTCGGATTCGACGCGGACGCCGATCTCGAGCGAGGTCCTCCCGACGTCGTTCACGGAGGCTTCCACCGTGACGGTGTCCCCGACGTGGCTCGGGGCGAGGAACGACATCTCGTCCATCGAGACCGTGACGCACATGCCGCCGGCGTGCTTGTACGCGGCGAGCCCCGCCGCGGTGTCGACGAGCTTCATGATGACGCCGCCGTGGACGATCCCGGCGATGTTGGCGTCGGTGATCTCCATCAGCTGGACGAGCGTCACCTGGCTCGATGCCACCCGTCGGGGTTCGAGATCGTGCACGTGCGGATTCTAGGCGGCGGGGCGCCGGTAGCATGCCCGCGTGCGCCGCCTCCTTCCCCTCGTCGTGGTCCTCACCCTGGCGGGTGCGGCCTGTTCGGGCTCGGACGAGCCCGCCGCTGCACCGTCCGGGACGACCGCTCCGACGACCACGGTGACCACGCCGTCCGGCACGCCGACGACCCGACGACGACGCCGACCCCGAGCCCGAGCCCCGTCGTGGATCCCGACGTCCGGCTCCCGGAAGGGATGCCGGCGATCGTGGACGACGACGCCGACCTCGCGGTGATCGCGTCGGGCGACCTCGGCCCGCTCGTGCCCCCGGGAGCGAGCTCCGAGAACCGCTCGGCCATCGAGGATCCGTTCGAGCAGATCGTCCTCACCTGGGCGGACGGCATCCCGCCCGACCGACGGAACGGTCTCATCGTGTGGCAGCGTTCCGAGGACGGGACCTGGCGCGCGGTCTACGCCTTCACGGATCCGGCGCGCCAGGGCGTGTTCGGGATCCGCGTCGACACCGGCGACCTGACCGGTGACGCGATCCCCGACGTCCTGAGCTTCGAGGACGTCGGCGGCAGCGGCGCCTGCGGGACGTACCGCGTCATCGCCTCCGCCGTGGGCGACGCGAGCGAGATCTTCCGCCGGGAAGCGTGCGACACGCAGATCGCGATCTCGTCGGGCGACCTCCGGATCCGCGAGGCCGTCTTCCGCCCCGACGACCCGCACTGCTGTCCGAGCGCGTTCCGCGGGTCCGTCCTGCGGTGGAACGGCACCTCCTGGGACGAGATCTCGTCGGAGGTCGTCCCGAACGACCCCGCCTGACGGGGCTCCGTCCCCCGTCGCCCGGTCGCCCGACCACCGAGCGTGGCCAGGCGCCGAACTCGTGCGGCGAAGGGCTTACGTAGACCCTCGGACCGGCCGATACAGGGAGCGATCCCGGCGATCGGCCTAGGGAAGGGCAGGGTCTGAGCGTGAGCGTTCCCGTTGGGGCGCGGAAAGTTGCGTTCGCGGTGCTCGCACTTGCGCTGGCAGGTGCGGCCGCTTTCGCGTTCCTCCAGGCGGGCAAGGTGGACGACCGGCTGTCGCGCGAGACGCGACGGTCGGCCGAGCACGCCGCCGAGGCCGTCGCCTCCCGGCTCACCACCGAGGACGTCGACGGCCCGATGGGCGACACCCGCGCCGAGACGATCTCCTCGTTCGTCGAACGGCGGCTGCTCGACCCCAGCGAGTCGGTCACGATCTGGGACGCCGATGGGGTCGTCGTCTTCGCGGCCGACCCGACCCTGATCGGCACCCAGGACCGTCGCCTGCGCAGCCAGATCTCGCGCGTGCTCTCGAACGGGACCCAGACCGAGACCAGCGACGGCTCGGTCCACACCTTCGTCGCCGTCGCGGTGGGCGAGGGGGACGGGACGCCGGTGGTGGCGGAGGTCATCCGTCCCGACGAGGCGTCGTCCGCCGGGCGGCCGTGGATCTACGCCTCGATCGCCGCCGGGCTGCTCGCGTTCCTCGCGCTGGTGGCCGCCGTCCGCACCTCGAGCGCCCCGAGCTACGGCTCCACCGGGTTCTCGGGCGGGGACGACCTGCGACGGGAGCGCAAGAACCTGCTGCAGGCCCAGAGAACGATGGAGAAGGCGCTCGAGCAGTCACAGGCGGACGGGAGCGACGCTGAAGGGCGAGCTCGAACGCGTCGCCGGCGAGCTCGCGCAGACCAAGCAGGCGCTCGCGGCCAAGGAGAGCTCGATCGGTGAGGTGGACGCGAGGGTTCACGCCGCCGAGGAACAGGCGGCGCGCGCCGAGGCGGAGCTAGGCGCCGGAGCCACCGTCCGCGAGGAGGCCGCCCGGCTGATCGAGGCCGAGCTCGAGTCGGCACGATCGGAGCTCGCGGCGATCAAGCGGGACCACGACCGGGCGCAGCAACAGCTCGAATCCGGACGGACGACCGAGGCCGAGCTCGAGCTCGTCCGCACGAGCGCGTCCGAGACCGAAGCGAACCTCGCGCGGCTCGAGGCCGAGACCGAACAGGTCCGCGGCGAGCTCGCGCATGCCGAGACCCGGGCCACCGAGGCCGAGACCCGGCTCGCCGACGCCGACACCCGCGCCGAGCACGCGGAGGAGGCGGCCCGCGAAGCGCAGGCCCGCGCCGACGAGGCAGCGGCACGGGCGGACGAGGCAACGGCACGGGCGGACGAGGCGGCCGCGGGCCCGAGCGGTTCACCGACGCAGCTGTCCGCCGAACTCCGCCGGCTCCGGGCCGAGGTCGCGTCGTTCGAGAACGTGCGCGGCGAGCTGCACGCGGAACGCGACGCCGTCGCCGACGAGCGCGACGCGATCGCGGCCGAACGCGACGCGCTCCAGGGCGCCGAGGACCACCTGAAGGGCGAGCTTGACGCGGCCAAGGCGAACCTCGACATCATCAGCCGGGAGATGACCGAGCTCGGCGACCGGTACGAGGAGTCGGCGGCGCGAGCCGCCCACGCCGAGGCGAAGGTGCTCGATCTGAGCGCCGACCTCCGCGAGCTCGAGGACCAGCCCGATCACACGGCCGCGCTCCAGCAGACCCACACCGAGCTCGAGGAGACCCGCAACGAGCTCGCCGCCGCGCTCCAGAAGGTGGAGGCCTTCCAGGGACAGCTCGTGGTCGCGCGCGACGACCTCGACTCGACACGTTCGGCGATGGAACAGGTCCGCGGCGAGCTCGAGGTCGCCCGCGGGCAGCAGGAGCTCGGCGACGCCGAGATCGAGGGCGCGCGCGCGGAGCTCGACGCGGTTCGGGCCGAGCGGGACGCCGCGCTCGCCGAGGCCACGTCCTCGTCGGGTGCGCGCGACGCGACGCTGGCCGAGCTGGAGACCGTCAAGACGGAGCTCGAGCACACGCGTTCGGAGCTCGCCGCCATCGCCGCGCAGCTCGAGGCCAGCCAGACCGACCACGCGGCCACCGGTGCCGATCTGGAGGGTCTGCGCTCGCAGCTCGACGGCGTCCGATCCGAGCTCGACGCCGCTCGCGCGGAGCACGGCGCGACACGCGACGAGCTCGGGCAGACGCAGGCGGCGCTCGAGGCCGCCCGGCAGGAGCACGGATCGGCCGGCGCCGAGCTCGGATCGACCCGCGCCGAGCTCGAGGTCGTCCGGGCCGAGCTCGCCGGCGTGCGGGAGGAGCTGACGGCGGCACGGACCGAGCACACCGGGACACGGGCCGAGCTCGAAACGGCCCAGGGGACGCTCGACTCGATCAGGACCCAGCAGGAGGCGACCGCCGGGGCGCTCGACGAGGCCCGCAAGGAGCTCTCGGCGTCCAAGGCCGCGCTCGGTTCGGCGCGGCTCGAGCTCGAGACCGCCCGGTCGAACGAGCGCCGTGCCCTCGCCGAGGCCACCGAGGCGCGGTCGTCGTTCGACGCCGTCTCGGCCGACCTCTCGGTGGCGCACGAGGAGACCGAGGCCGCATGGGCCGAGGCGACGGCGCTCACCAAGCGGATGGACGAACACGTGGAACGCGCGGCCCACGCGGAGGCGAGGGTGTTCGAGCTCTCGCAGCGGATCACCGAGCTGGAGTTCCGGCCCGACCTGACCCCCGCGCTCGAGGACGCGAAGGATGCCATCGAGGCGGCGAAGAACGACCTGAAGGATCGCGATGCGCAGTTCGCCGAGGCGCGCAACGAGCTCGTCGCGGTTCGGACGTCGCTGCAAGCCGCCACCGGGAAGGCCGAGGCGCTCGAGGCCGAGATCGCCAAGCTGCATTCGGACAAGGAGGCGCTCGAGAGCGGCGTGTCGCAGGCGTCGAGCCTCGCCGGCGAGCAGCAGAGCCGGGCGGACGAGGCCGCGGCCCATGCGGCCGAGCTCGCCGCCGGCGTGGAGCGGGCCGAGGCCAGGGCATCCGAGCTCGAGGCCGAGGTCGAACGGGCGAAGGCTCAGGCATCGGAGCTCGAGGCGGAGGTCGAGGCGAGGGACGCGAAGGGCGCCGAGCTCGCGGCGGAGGTCGGCCGGGCCGAGGCTCGCGCCGAGGCCGCCGAGGCCAGGGCGACGGAGCTGTCCGGACGGATCGAGGAAGAGGACGCGCGGATGATGGAGCTCGCGGAGCGCGCCGAGCGCGCGGAGGGGCTCGTCACCGAGCTCGCGGCACGCGCCGAGCGCGCCGAGGTTCGCGCCGACGAGATGACGGAACGAGCGGAGGCCGCGGAGGTCGCCGCCGCGAACCACGACGAGGACCCCGAGCTCGGAGCCGCCCGGGCCGAGGCCGAGGACCTGATGGCCAAGCTGACGGCCGTCACCGCCGAGCTCGACGCCGTCCGCGCCGACGACACCGACGCATCCGAGGTCGCCTCCGTGCAGGAGGAGCTCGCGAACCTGCGGCACGAGCTCGAGGAGGCGGTCGACGTCGGCGAGGTGCACTCGAGCGGCGCAACGAGGAGCTCGAGGAGCAGGTGACGTCGCTGGCCGCCAAGACCGAGGCCGAGGCCGCCGATGCCCGGGCGCGCCTGCTCGAGGCCCAGGGATCGCTCGCGCGCCTCCAGGAGACCGCCGAGCGAGGCGACGACGACGGACCCGTCGAGCCGGAGGCCCCGTCGATGAGCCCCAGCGCCGCGACCGAGGTCGCGGACGCGTTGTCGGTCGACGCGAAGCGTTCGCTCTCCGCGATCTTCGGGCTCGCGCGAACGTTGTCCACCCACCAGGTGAGCAAGGACGACGAGCGGCTGCTCCACCAGCTGATGACGCAGGCCAAGCGGATGGAGCACGCGATCGGCGACATCTTCGACGCGGACCGGCTCACGCGCGGCGAACCGGTGCTCGAGCGTCGCAGCACCGAGATCGACACGCTCGTCCGCCGCGTGGTGCGCGAGTTCCCCTTCGCCGAGGACCGCGACCTCGACGTCGCGGTCGAGACCGCGACGGTCATGGTCGACCGCGCCCGCGTCGAGCGCCTGATCGACGATCTGCTCACGTCGGCGGTCGCGCGCACCGAGACCGGCGACCGCATCGGGCTCGTGCTCGAACGCGCGCCCGATGGCGTGCTGATCTCCGTCGAAGGCGGCACGCCGCCCAAGGGCGACGGGTCCGCGGCCGCCGCGTTCCTGGCCAAGCTGCACGGCGGCTGGACCAAGGCCGATCGCCTCCCCGATGGGAGCGGCGTGGTCCGGGCGTTCCTGCCGAACGCTCGAACGGCCGGCGCGACGGACGAGGCCGAGTCCGAGACCGCCGCCGCCCTCGGCTAGCGGAACGGGGCGCTACACCAGGACCGCGGTGCTCCGCCGGCGTCCGACCTTCTGCACGGAGATCGTCGCGGGGAACTGATCCTTGATCTGCTCGGCGTGGGTGACCACGAACAGCTGGTGGAACCGCGAGGAGAGCCGTCCGAGCGCCTGCACCATCAGGTCCTTGCGCTCCTCGTCCAGCGAGGCGAGCACCTCGTCCAGCACCATCATCCCGACGTCGGCGCCCGACAGCCGTGACAGTTGGGTCGAGATCGCGACCCGGAGCGCGAGGTTCGCGAGGTCGGTCTCCGAACCGGAGAAGCGATCGATCGCGAAGTACGAGTCCCCGTCGGCGATCTGGATCGTGAGCTTCTCCTCGTCGACCTTGAGGTCGTCGTACTCGTGGTTCGTCAGCTCGCGGAACAGGGCCTCCGCCTCGCGCGAGAGCTCGGGTCCGATGCGCGCGACGAGATGGTTGCGGAACCCCTCGAGCAGCAGCGCCACCCGCTCGACGTAGCGCGCGTCCGAACGCAGCTCGTCGACCCTCGCCTGCGTCTCCTTGGCCTGACGCAGGGCGGCGACGAGCCCGGCCTCCGTCTTCTCGGCGTCCTTGAGGGCGTCGCTCACCTCGCGTTCGGTCGCCCGCGCGTCCTCGAGCGACGCCGACCGCATCCTCCAGCTCGTCGTGGAGCCGCGCGTGGGCCGCGTCGTCGAACGCGAGCCCCTCGGCCTCCGCGGCGAGCTTCGCCAGCTCGCCGTCGAGGAGCTCGATCCGCTGCCGAGCCGCATCGAGGTCGCGTTCGGCCTGCGCGAGGTGCTGGCGCTCGGTGCCGAGCTCCGCGGCGCGGGTCCCGAGCGCGCGCGCGCGTTCGGCGCTCGTCCGCAGGTCGTCGAGATCGGGGGCGGCGCCGCCGAACGGCTCCGCCAGCGTCGCCACCTCGGCCGAGAGCGCCCCGATGCGATCGGCGAGCTCCGACCGGTGCGCGTCCTCGGCGCGCACGCGCTCCCCCGCCTCCGCCGCGGCGGCCTGGTCCTTCTCCGCCCGCGCGCGTTCGGCGAGCGCCTTCTTGACCGCCGCCGCGGCGGCCGTCGCGGCCTTCTTCGCGGCGGCGACCTCCGCCTTGCAGTGCTTCACGTACGACGCGAAGTCGTCGCCGAGCGGACGGCCACAGGTGGGGCAGGGCTCGGAGGGGTCGGCCTCCGCCGCTCGGTCGAGCCGCTCGATCGCCTGATCCAGGAGCGTCGACCGGTGCGCGTGCTCGGCGTCGGCGCCGGCCGCGCCGGCGCGAACGCGTTCGACCGCCGCGGCCGCGGTCTCGAGCGCCGAGAGCACGGCCGCGCGATCGATCTCGGGGACGGCGTCGAGGCGCGCCTGCGTCTCGGCGAGCTCCGCCGTCCGTTCGACGAGGGTGGTGCCGAGCCGCAACCGCTCGTCGATCCCCGCCAGGCCCTCGAGCTCCTCCTCGATCGCCGGCAGGTCGGCGACCGCGACCGTCATCCGCTCGACGCGTTCGACCAGGGCGTCGTGCTGGCACGCCGGCGTGGTCGCGCTGTTCGGTCTTGGCGCGGAGCTCGACCGTCAGCTTCTCGATCCGCTGGCGGACGGCATCGGACCCGGCGAACGCCTTCTTCGCGGCCTTCTCGACGGCGATCGCCTCCTTGAGCTCGGCGGCCGCGGCCTTCGCCAGACGCCTGGCCTCCGTCACCACGTCCTTGGCGGCCTTCAGGTCGGCCTCGAGCGCGGCGACGTCGGGCACGGCGCCGGTGAGCTGGTCCGCGCTCTCCCTCGTCGCCCTCGCCTCGCGCCGCGACGCGTTCCGCGCGTCCTCGACCGGCCGGATCCCGAGGAGGCGGAGCGCCATCTCCTTGCGCCGGCCCGGCGTCACGTCGGAGAACGCGTCGAGCTGCTTCTGCTCGGCGTAGACCGAGGCGCGGAACACCTGCAGGTCCATGTGGAGGAGGCGGCGGATCTCGGCGTCGACCTCGGTGGTCCCGGTCGCGAGGGTCATGCCCCCGCCGAACAGCTCGGCCCCGGGCGTGTGGCCCTTGCCGCTGATCGTGCGCCGGACCTCGTAGGGCTGCCCCGCGTGCTCGAACACCAGCCGGACCTCGCAGTCGGTCAGGACCCCGTGGGTCCGGATCTCCTGCTTCTTGGTGCGCGCGGCGTCGACGCCGTAGCAGGCGAACGCGATGCTCTCCATCAGCGTGGACTTGCCGGCCCCGTTCACGCCGAAGATCCCGATCACGCGCGCGGGGAGCTCGAGGTCGACCTCCTCGAAGATGCGGTAGTTGCGCAGGGAGAGCTCGAGGACCCTCATGCGCTCTCGCCCCGGGCGTCGTCGAGGAACCGCGCGCCGAGCGTGACGACGCGCTCGCGTTCGAGCCCGGCCAGGTCCTGGAGCTCGACGTAGGAGACCCACTCCTGCTCGATCGAGCCGATCGTCGGACCGCCCTGCACGGCCATCGCGTCGGCGCCGAGCTCGGGCTCGACCTGGACCCAGAGCGCGCCGGGCACCGCCTCCTGGAACTGCTCGGTCCCGACCTGCCGGTAGGACGCGGGGTCGACCTCGTTCAGGAAGACGCGGACGACGGCGCCCTCGGGCGTCCCCTTCGCGGCGCGCTCCACGGCGTCGACGAGCTCGCCCGCCGACAGGCTCGCGGCCGCGACCGAGACCGTCGCGAGCGGCCGCTCGTGCGGGTTCTCGACGTGCTCGACCGCGCCCGAGTCCGTGTCGATCACGACCAGGCCCTTGGTGGTCTCGGGCGAGTCGGCGAACGAGAACGTGTCGGTCGAGCCCGCGTACCAGGTGCGCTTCGAGATCTTCTGCACGGCGTGGTAGTGCCCGAGGACCACGAGGTCGAACGCGCGATCGAACGCCGACTCCTCGACCTCGAGCTCGTTGATGTCGCGGTACGCGCGCGAGGGCAGCGACGTGAGCGCGACGTGCGCGATCAGCAGGTTCGTCGAGTCCGCCCGAACGGCGCCCGCGGCGACCTTCAGCTGTTCGCGGAGGTCGTCCACCGCGAGCGTCTGCGGGACCGCGTGGACGACGACCCCGGCGAGCTCGGCGCGGATCGCCTCCATCCGCCACGCGAACGCGACGCCCGGGAAGACGCGTTCGAGCGCGTCGTAGGGCGACCCGGTCCCCCGGATCCGCGGGGTGTCGTGGTTGCCGCTGATCGCGACGCCGCGCAGCCCGGCGTCGGCGAGCCGCTGCAGCCCGGCCAGGACCTGCGCGAACGTCCGGTAGGAGGGCCGGGCGTGGTCGAAGATGTCGCCGAGCCACAGGAACCCGTCCGGCTCGAGGCGGATCGTCTCGTCGACCGCCCACGCGAACGACGGAGGAAGTCCTCCTCGCGCACGTTGCGGCCCTGGTCGTCCCGCAGGTGCGCGAGATGCGACCGCCCGAGGTGCGCGTCCCCGAGCGCGACGAGCCGCGCCATCTACTCGGCGAACCCCTTCGACGCGTCCGAGGGCCGGGGCGGCAGCGGCGAGGGCCCCGCGACCGACTTCAGGTAGTCCTCGTACAGGTAGATCTGCGCGGGCAGCGCGAACGGCGCCTCCAGGTTGGTCACGATCGCCTCGCCCGGCATCAGCGTCTGGATCTCGGGGCCGAGGTCGGAGATGTCCTGCTTGGAGCTGCCGCGCAGGATGTTGCGGTCCTTCTCGTCGGCCAGGCCGAGGATGAAGAACGTGTTGAACTGCGACAGCAGCTCGTCGTCGATCAGCTTCGGCTGCTGCGAGACGGCGCACAGCCCGACCTTGAACTTGCGTCCCTCCCGCGCGAGCCGCGGGAACACGTTCTCGTCGGACCGCGCGACGCGCGAGAGCACGCGCTGCGCCTCCTCGAGCGCCACCAGCGTGGGCGGCAGCGCGGCGAACCGGTCCCGGTCCTCCAGGTACAGGTTCGCGTACGCGTCGAGCACCGTCCGCGTGATGACCGATGCGACCAGGATCTCCTCCATCGACGAGAGCCCGCTGGTGTCGACGAGCACGCTGAACCCGTCCATCAGCTCGTCGACGATCCGCTTCGACAGCGACGGCTGTGACGGGTCGCGCGAGATGCACGGCATGTCGAGGATCCGCTGGGCCCGCCGCTGGATCACCTGCATCGTGCTGGTCGCGACGCCGAGATCCTCGGCGAGCGACGCGACGTCCTGCTCCTCGCCCACCCGGACGATCCACTCCTCGTGGAAGAACCGGATCAGCCGGTAGATCGCGTCCTCCTGCGCGTGGCTCCACTCGTAGGCGGTCTGCAGGTCGCCCTGGGTGAGCTCGGCGAGCGAGAGCCGGAGCGAGGTGGCGCCGGCGCCCGCCGCGCGCGTCGCGTACACCTTCAGCCGGTCGGACGCCCACGGGTGGGCGCGCAGCCCCTTGCGCGTGCCGCTCCCGCCCTCGAGGTACTCGCCGTGCGGGTCGAACAGCAGACAGGCGTACCGGCCCTGCGACGCGAGGATCTGACCCGCGAGCACCTTCATCAGGTTCGACTTGCCCATGCCGGTGGTGGCGAAGACGCCGACGTGCGAGGTGAGCGTGTCGCCCTGGACGCCGATCTCCAGGTCGATCGTGTCCTCGCCGGAGCGCAGCAGGCCGACGCGGACGTCGCCCATGCGTTCGCGCAGGAAGTCGAAGTCCTCGGCGGTGGGCGCCGTCACCCGCGCGAACTGCGCCGGGAGCGACTTCGGCTTGCGGAACGCACCGGCCGCGTCGATGTACCCGAGCGGCTGACAGGTCGCGACCTTGTAGAGGCGCTGCTCGGGGTCGCGCAGCGTGTACTCGGTCCCGGCGACGTCGCCCGACATGTAGGAGCCCGCGGTGCGTTCGGACCAGGAGGGGTCCGACGAGTCCGAGCCGTAGGTCACCTGGATCACGCGGAACAGGAACCGCCGGCCGCGTTCGGGATCCTCGGCCGCGAGCAGCTCGCCCAGGAACAGGTCGGTGCCGTAGAACGACCGGAACGTCGACTCGAGGACGTTCTTGCCGAAGATCCGGCCCTTGTACGCGGTCGCCCGGGGAGCGCCGCCGGCGCGTTCGCGTTCGCTCATCGGTTCAGCACCTCGTGGAAGTCCTGGAACAGGAGCTCGACGTCGCCCTCGGCCATCCCGCGGCGCGAGAGCGCCTCGCGGAACGCTCGGCGGACGTCGACCACGTCGTAGCCCGTCACGCGGGCGGCCTGGTGCGCCCGCGCGAGCGGGTAGGGGTAGCCGACGAACGCCGGATCGTCCGCGAGCCCGGCCAGCCGGCCGAGCACCTCGAGCGCGGGGGCGGGCCCGCGCGCGACGTCGACCCGGAACGCGTGCGTCGCGGTCGGGGCGAGATGCGCGACGAAGATGTCGCCGACGTACAGCCGGCCGAACACCGGATCCGTCGAGATCCGCGCCGCCCAGCGCGACGGCCCGACCTCGCGGTCGCCGCGGCGCTTCAGCAGCGTGACGAGCGGCGCGTTCCGACCCCAGTACAGCGTCGAGGCCTTGACCACGCCGGCGAGCGAGACCCCGCGCGCCACGGCCTCCTCGTGCACGCGGTGCACGATCTGCTGCGGCACGAGCGGTCCGCCGTGCAACGAGCCGTCCACCAGGACCAGGTCGCCCGAGCGACGCCTCGCGGACCGTTCGCCCCACCGCTCCCCACTCGGCCCACTCGCGGAGCGCGTCGACCGGGCGCGGCAGCTCGGGCAGGCGCTCGGGTTCGGAGCCGCAGAGCTCGGTGAGCGTGGCGCGGGCCAGCCGCGCCATCTCCTCGGGGGCGACGGCCCGAACGTCCAGCTGCGGCCGCTCGACGTCGACGGTCTGTCCGTCCTCGAACCGGACCCGGGCGGCCCGGAACGCCGCCACCTGGAACGACCGCCCGTCCGCCACGGTGCACGAACCCCCGTCGACCGCCCAGACCGTGCCGGGCTCGACCGGCGCCACGGGCTCGAGCTCGAACGCGTCGGGGTGCCCGGCCACGACGAGCGCCTCGTCCAGCCCCATCTGGCCCTCGAGCACCCGGATCTCGGAGGCGGGCCGCTCCAGGAGCTCGACCACGAAGGAGGCCGCCTCGTCCAGGCGGTCGCGCTCGACGAGGTCGAGGCTGAGCACGCGCGCCGTTCCCCCTCGTGCCTGCGCCGCCGTCACGCCACGCAGGGTACCGCGGTCCTCGGACGCTCCGAGGGAGGCCCGTTCCCCGTTCGGCTCCCCCGCCGCGGGACCGAGGTAGTCATTCCGGACTAATCCCCCCTTCGGGGGACTCCAACGGGCGCGCTGACCTGCCGATACGACCCCTGACGCGCAGGAAGCCCTCGAAGCGAGAGGACGGGATGTTCGGCTCCTTGACCAGGCGGCAGCGGCGCCCGCTCTGGGGATGGCTCATCGTCATCCTGCTGTTCGCCGTGTCCGGATCCCTGTTCCTGTCGATGCGCGCCAAGTCCCAGGCGATCCAGGAGGCATCCACGGATGCCCGCCTGGCCGCACAGACCGAGCTCGCGACGCTCCTCGAACCCCGCGACCTGCTCGCGCCCGTGGTGGGCGAGCGCGCCCTCGAGCTCGGCGCCGGCATCGACTCCCAGATCACGTCGGTCGGACCGATCGACGACATCCGGATCTACTCCTCGCTCGGCCGCATCCTGTACGCCGACGATCCCCGAGATCGTGGGGACGCGCCCGTCGTACCTGCGCGACCTCACGTTCGCGGTCGCGAGCGGCGAGGCCCAGACGCAGGTCCGCGGCGACGTGCTCCAGACGCTCGTGCCGATCTGGCTCTCGCCCGGCGGCACGGTCGTCGTGGCCGAGCTGTCCCAAGAGGTCGGCCCCGTCGTGTCGCCCGTGACGACGTGGTACCTGATCGCGCTCGGCTGCACGGTGCTCCTGATCGGCGCGATCACGCTGTTCGCCCTGTCGAGCCGTTCGAGCCCCGTGCCGAACCACGGACGGCCGTCGGAGATGCCCGTGCAGGTCTTCCCCGCCGGCGGTGCGCCGCGGAGCCGACCGCGCGATGTCCGCTCCACGCCGGCTGTGCCGGCGCCGCGACCTCGAGCTCGAACGATCGCGACGCGCCGCCGAGGATCGGGCCGACGCCGCCGAGGGCAACCTCCGCGGGATCCAGAAGCAGCTGAAGGAGTCGCTCGCTCGCACCGCCGAGCTCGAGCGCCGGCTGGTCGCGGCCGAGAGCACCACGCACACGAGCGACTCGGAATCCGCCGCCCTGCGTGAGCGGCTGAGCGACACCACCGAACGACTGAACGCCGCGGAGCTCGACGCGAAGGCGCAACGCCAGCGGCTCGCGCTCAAGCAGCAGGAGCTCGAGGAGGCGCAGGGGCGTCTCGCGTCGGTGCAGACCAGCGCGGACCTCGTCGAGGAGCTGCGACGCAAGCTCGCGGGAGCCGAGAGCCGGGCCGACGGGATCGAGGCCCTCCAGGCCAAGCTGGAGGCGGCCGAGAGCCGCGCGGAGGAGATGGCGAACGAGATGGCCCGCATGGAGGCCGATCTCGACTACGCGGCCGATCAGTTCCACATGACGAAGCTCTCGGAGGCCCTCCGGGACATCGACACGACGGTATCGACGACGGAACGGATGGCCCGCTCGAGCACCCGGTGATCATCCGGGGTGGCGGCGGAACCGGCAGAAAGGTGCGGTGATCGATCCGATGTCCGACATCCTCGAGCGCATGGCCGCCTTCGACCTCGACGGCTTCGGCTCGAGCGACCCCGGATCGGGGGGCCTCGGGGACGAGACCCTCGGCACGGAGACGCTCGCCGACGAGACCTTCGAGGCCGAGCCGCTCGACACGGGATCGCTTCGAGCCCGACGACCCGGACCCCGAGCCGTTCGACCCCGAGACGCTCGCGTCCGCCGAGCGCGCCGCCGACGAGGCGGGTCTCGTGAGCCGCGTGTCGGCCGCGGGCTTCCAGGTCTCGCAGGCGACCGAGGGTCTGGAGCAGGTCGCCGGGCTGCTGCGCGCGGCCGAGGAGCTCGCCAAGGACGTGGACACGCAGCGTCGCGAGGCCGAGCAGGCGCTCGCCGACGTCGAGGCCCAGCGCGCCGACCTCGGCGAGATGCTGGCGCTCGCGCGTTCGGAGGCCGCCGAGGCCGAACAGCGGGCCGTCGCGGCCGAGGAGCGCCTCCAGCAGGCGCTCGAGCGGACCTTCGCGCTCGAGGCGCGGCTGGACGACGGCCCCGGAGCCGAGCCGGTCGCGAGGGGACCGCGGCAGCTCACCGTGATCGTCGACGATCAGCGCGAGGAGCTCCGCGAGGCGGTGCGCGACCGAGCTCCGCCGCCCGCTGACCTCGATCATGGGCCTCACGCTCGCGATGAAGCACGCCGACCCGTCGTCGTCCAACGGCGCGACGATGATCAAGCAGCTCGGCGCGAGCGCTCGCCGCCTGGAGCGGCTCGTCGTGCAGCTGATCGAGCTCGACGGGATCGCGAACGGATCGTTCGTCCCCAGCAAGCGGCGGGTCGACCTGAAGGCGATCGTCCGGCGCGTGGTCGAGGAGACGCCGGACATCTCGGAGCTGGACGTGCGCGTCCACGCCGAGCACGCCGCGGTCGAGACCGACCCCGCCCTGACCGAGCAGATGGTCGAGATCCTGCTCACGAACGCGAGCCGTCGGAGCGCGGCCGGCAGCCCGGTGTGGGTCCAGGTCTCCTCGGACCCCAGCGGCGCCGTGATCGCGGTCGACGACACCTGCTCCGAGATCCCCGCCGGCATGCGCGTCGAGGGAGCCGCCGCGGGTTCGCCCGACGGCAGCGGGCCGGGTCAGAAGCGGCCGAAGGGTGCCACGGGTCTCGCGCTGCTGTCGAGGCTGGCCGAGCTGCACGGAGGCAAGGCCTGGGTCGAAGCGCGATCGGGCGGTGGCGCCTCGTTCCGGGTGTTCCTCCCGAGCGCGTCACAGGAGCCGCACGCGAGGGGATCGGACGAGGACGCCACCGCCCACGACTTCGAGGACGAGCACGACAAGATCGTCGTCGACGCCACCGCGGTCGGCCAGGCGGTCGAGAGGAAGTCGGTGACCGAGCAGCTCCGCGAGCTCTCGAGCTTCGACGACCTGTCGGACGAGCTCGCGATCTAGCCGGGTCGGCTCAGTCCGAGCGCCTTCAGGAGCTCCCGGGCGATCACGACGCGCTGGATCTGGTTCGTGCCCTCGTAGATCTGGGTGATCTTCGCGTCGCGCATGAACCGCTCGACCGGGTACTCGCGCATGTAGCCGTAGCCGCCGAGGACCTGCACGGCGTCGGTCGTGATCGACATCGCCGCGTCCGAGGCGAAGCACTTCGCGACGCTGGAGAAGTACGTCATCCGGCGATCGCCCGCATCGCACAGCGCGAGCGCCTTGTAGACGAGCAGCCGCGCCGCCTCGAGCCGCATCGCCATGTCCGCGAGCATGAACGAGACGCCCTGGAACTCGGCGACGGGCTTGCCGAACTGCTGCCGTTCGGTCGCGTAGCGGCTCGCGACGTCGAGCGCCCCCTGCGCGATGCCGAGCGCCTGCGCCGCGATCGCGGGGCGCGAGTAGTCCAGGGTCGCCATCGCGTACCCGAACCCGGCCCCCTCGTCCCCGATCAGCCGGTCGGCCGGGATCCTCGCGCCGGTCAGGATCACCTCGCGGGTGGGCGACCCGCGGATGCCCATCTTGTCCTCCTTGCGCCCGAACTCGACGCCGGGGTCGTCCTTCATCACCAGGAACGCCGAGACGCCCTTCGACCGCATCGACGGGTCCTTCGTCGCGAAGACGACGTACGCGTGCGAGACGCCGGCCCCGGTGATGAACCGCTTCGTGCCGTCGAGCACCCAGTCATCGCCGTCGCGCACGTACCGCGTCGTCATCGCGGCCGGGTCCGAGCCCGCGCCGGCCTCCGTGAGCGCGTAGGACATCAGCAGGTCGCCGCGGGCGATGCCCTCGGTCATCCGCTTGGCCTTCTCGTCGTCGCCGGCGACCACGAGCGGGATCACGCCGAGCTTGGACACGAGCGGGGTGAGCGAGACGCCCGCCGACACGCGCGACAGCTCCTCGATGAACACGCCGAACGCGAGCGAGCCGCCGCCCGAGCCGCCGTGCTCCTCGGGATAGCCGACCCCCATGAGGTCGTGCTCGACGAGGAGCTTGTAGACGTCCTCGGGCCACTCGTCGGTCTCGTCGATCTCGGCCGCACGAGGCGCGATGCGTTCGTCGGCGATCTGACGGACGAGCGTACGGAACTCCTCGAGCTCCTCGGGCAACTCGAAGCGCTCGAGGTCGCTCATGTCAGCGGCGCCGGATCACCAACGCGTCGCCCTGGCCGCCGCCGCCGCAGATCGCCACGCCGCCGAGGTCGACGCCGCGGCGCCGCAGCTCGTGCGCGAGCGTGAGGACCAGGCGCGCGCCGCTCGCGCCGACCGGATGTCCGAGCGCGACCGCGCCGCCGTTGACGTTCACGAGCTCCTCGTCGAACCCGAGGATCCGCGTCACGTGCAGCGAGACGGCCGCGAACGCCTCGTTGACCTCGAGCAGGCCGAGGTCGTGGACGTCGAGGTCGGCCTTCTTCAGCGCGTTCTGGAGCGCGATCGCCGGCACCGTGTGCAGGTACGGGAAGCGCTCGGCGGACATCCCGTGCGCCACGATCTCGGCGAGCGGCTCCAGGCCGAGCTGCTCGGCCTTCTCCGGGCTGGTCACCACGACCGCGGCGGCGCCGTCGCTGATCTGCGACGCGTTGCCCGCCGTGATCGTCCCGCCCTCGGCGAACGCGGGCTTCAGCGCGGCGAGCGACTCGGGCGTCGAGTCGGCGCGGATCCCCTCGTCGCGTTCGACCACGACGGGGGCACCCGTGCGCTGCGGGACCTCGACCGGCACGACCTCCTCGGCGAGCGCGCCCGACGCCCACGCGGCGTCCGCGCGCTGGTGCGAGCGCGCGGCCCAGGCGTCCTGCTCCTCCCGGCCGATGCCGAGCTCGGCGTTCACCGCGTCGGAGGACTCCCCCATGTGCTGCCGCGTGAACGTCGACCAGAGGCCGTCGTGGATCATCGTGTCGACCATCTCGGCGTGACCGAGGCGCGAACCCTCCCGCGCGCTCGGCAGGACGTAGGGCGCCTGGGTCATCGACTCCATCCCGCCGGCGACCACGACGTCGACCTCGCCCGCGCGGATCATCTGATCGGCGAGCGCGATCGCGGTGGTCCCGGACAGGCACACCTTGTCCACGTTCAGCGCCGGGACCTCCTTGGGGATCCCGGCGGCGATCGCGGCCTGCCGCGCGGTGATCTGCCCGGTGCCCGCGCGGATGCACCTGTCCCATCACGACGTAGTCGACCTGGTCGGGCGCGACGCCCGAACGCGCGAGCGCCTCGCGGATCGCGACCGCGCCGAGGTCGACCGCCGACAACCCGGCGAAGGCGCCTCGGAACTTCCCGATCGGCGTTCGAGCACCCGAAACGATGACCGAACGGCTCATGGAACGAGTCTACCCTCGCGCCACCGCTCGAAGACCTCGAGCCCGTCGGGACAGAACGGTTCGCGCGCGATCATCGCGTCGACCTCGTCGAACGGCACGAACGCCCCCCACACGACCTCGCTCGGCTGCCACACGATCGGGCCGTCCCAGACCACGTCGTAGGCGCCGCCCCAGACCCGGCCGCTCGGCCCGTCGTACCGGTGCAGGAACCGGAAGGTCGGCTCGGCCGCGACGCCGAGCTCCTCCTCGAGCTCCCGTCGGGCGCACTCGTCGAACGACTCCCCCGCCGCGTTCACCCCGCCGGCGACCACGTCGTAGAACCCCGGGTAGACGTCCTTCGTCTCCGTCCGCCGATGGACGTAGAGCTCGCCGGCGGCGTTCAGGACGACCACGTACGTGCACCGGTGCAGGAGGTTCTCGGTCCGGAGCGTCCTGCGCGGGACCACGCCGACGACCTCGTTCTCCTCGTCGACGACGTCGACGAGCTCGTCCCCGGGATCCATCGACCTACGATCGATGCCGTTCGGCCCAGAAGTCCCAGCCGTCGATCTCGGGCAGCGGGAGCTCGAGCGCGCCGAGCGTCGAGCAGATCTGCGTCCGATGGTCGTTCCCGTGATGGATCGCCTGGATCAGCAACATCGACTCCGCCGGATCCGTGTCCGGGTAGTCCTCACGCCCGAGGATCGACGCGTGCAACCTCCCCGCCTCCAGGTCGTCCAGCGCCCGGTCCCATCGCTCCCGATGCTCCGGCATCTCCGAGCGGAGCTGCGCGAGCGAGACCCCGACCCGATCCTCGGCCAGCGGCGGCGAAGGATCCCGCAACCGCAGGAGGTACCGCGAATCCGCGTCGACCATGTGGGTCAGCGTGTCGATCATCGACCCATACGTCCCCGGCACCGACGCATCGAGCTGTTCGGCAGGCAGCACGTCGAGATGCTCGATCAACACCTCCGTAGCCCAAAGATGATGCTCGAACATCGCCCGCAACACATCTGAAGAGAGTCGTCATCCCCCGACCCTACCGCGAGAGCGGGGCGCGTCGCGCCGGGGTGGGAGGGGCGCGGTCAGCGCGTCGTCGAGCGAAGCCGAAGCCCATCGGTGTTCCGCGAGCACGGACCCGAGCGCGTAGGCGAAGACGAGCAGCGCGGACCGCGCCCCGACCTACCTCGCGGCAGGGTTCCGCGAATCGAGCACGAGCTCGATCTGCTGCATGATCTCGTCGCCCACGAGCTCGTCGCGCGCGATCAGCGAGTCCCGGAGCCCGACCACCACGTCGCGGTTCTCCTCGAGCAGCTTGGTGACCCGCTCCTTCTGCTCGGTGAGGATCTCCTCGACGCGGGCCTTGCCCTGCGAGTCGGCCAGGACCTTGCCCACCAGGTTCTTGGACCCGATCGGGCCCTCGGCGATCGCGTCGAACGACACGAGCGAGCCCGCCATCCCGAACGACCCCACCATCTGCGCGGCGAGCGTCGTCGCCGTACTGCAGGTCGGAGGCGGGACCCGTCCCGCTCTCGCCGAAGAAGACCTCCTCGGCGACCAGCCCTCCGAGCGCGATCGCCACGCCCGACTCGATCTCGGTGCGGGTGCGCGTGAACCGCTCCTCCTCGTCGCCGTGCGCGAGCAGCCCGAGCGACAGCCGCCGCTTGATGATCGAGAGCACCTCGAGCCGCCGGCCCTTGCCGAGGAAGTACGCGACCGTGGCGTGCCCCGCCTCGTGGGTGGCGACCGAGACGCGGTCGGTCTCGGTGTACGTGACGGGCTGCTTGAAGCCGAGCTCCTCGGTCAGCTTGGCCTCGTGGATGTCCTGCACGTTCATCGAGGTCCTGCCGCCGCGGAGCGCCATCAGCAGGGCCTCGTCCAGCAGGTGCTCGATCATCACCGGGGTGTAGCCGAACGTCTCGTGCGCCAGGTCCTCGCGCGCGTGGTCGTCGTCCAGCTGCTGGTGGTGGGTCTTGCGGTCGAGGAAGAAGTCGATCAGCTCACGGCGGCCCGACTTCGACGGGAGGTCGAAGTACAGCCGGCGGTCGAACCGACCCGGCCGCAGGAGCGCGGGGTCGAGGTTGTCGGCGCGGTTCGTCGCCGCGATCAGCAGGATGTTGCTGTAGGTCGGCTTCGTCGCGGCGATCCGCTTCTCCGGCTTGCGGAACCCGTTCACCCACTCGATCATCCGCGCCTTGAACCGGGCGCCGAACGGCGGCTGGTCGAACGACTGCATCTGGATCAGCAGCTCGTTCACCATGCCCGAGCCGCCGGGGCCCATGAAGGACGAGGCCACGCGGCCGAGCCCGGTCCCGTCCGGGCTGGCGTTCATGCCACCGCGCTCACCGCCGATCGCGTCGATCTCCTCGATGAACCCGATCGCGCCGCCTTCCTTCCGAGCGAGCTTGCGGAGTCGCCGGAAGAACGAGCGGATCTTCGCGTTCGTCATCCCGAACCACATCGACTGGAACGCCGGCGCGGCGCTGAACAGGAACGGGACCCCCGCCTGCTTGGCCATCGCCTTGGCGAGGTAGGTCTTGCCGGTCCCCGGAGGACCCTCGAACAGCATCCCGCGCCGCGGGTTGCCGCCCAGCTGGTCGCGGAACGTCGCGTACCCGAGGAACACGTCGAGCGTGCGCCCCACCTCGTCGACCTGGTTGTCGAGCCCGCGCACCTCGTCGAGCCCGACCTCGATCTCCTCCGGCCGGACGATCTGATGCGGGGACCGGCCGCTGAACAGCGGCATCGCCATCATCAGCACGATCATGACCATGATCAGCGCGACCGGGGCGAAGATGATCGCCTCAGGACCCAGCGTCGGCAACTTGAACGGGTTGTCGGTGAGGTAGCGGTACCAGAGGTAGAAGTCGACGAGCGCGAGCACGACGATGAGCCGCGTCAGACGCCGCTCGACGCGTCTTCTCGCGGACCTTGTTGACGTCGGCCCGGCCCTGAGCCACGGCGTCGGAGCCGTGGAGTACGGATGCGGTCGATCGGCTCGTCTGCTTCACGTCCACCCCTCGTGTGTCGTTCGGCGGCGAACCCATCCTATGTACGACGCCCGAACGGCGCATCAGACCTTCGGCCTAGAGGAAGGGCGCCGGAGAGGCGGCCTACGCACCGTGCACGAGCCGGTTCTGCCCGCAGACCGATCAGCCGCTATCGTGCGTGGCGATGGCCAGGAAGAAGCTCCAGCCCGTGACCAGGGAGGACGCGCGGGCGATCGGCGCGATGCTCAGGAGCCTCCGGCGGGCCGCCGGGTACCGGGCGGTCCAGGACGCGGCAGGTGCCGGCGGGTTCCCGGCCGCGCGCCAGACGATCTACGCCTACGAGCGCGGCGGCCTCACGCCCTCGCTCCAGCAGTTCCTCGAGATCACCGAGTTCTACGCGCTGCATCCGTCCCGCGGCGACGGCGCCAAGGCCGAGGACGACCTGCGCGCCCAGGCCGTCGCCGCCGTGACCCGAGCCCTCACGTTGCCCGCCTACCACGTGAAGCAGGCGCACGAGCTGATGGAACGGCTCCAGCCGCCGCTCACCGAGGGCCGGCGGCGCACGCGACGGAGCTCGTGATGCTGACGCAGATCGACCACGTCGGGATCGCCGTCACGGATCTGGACGAGGAGGTCGAGCGGTACCGGCGCACGTTCGGCCTCGAGCCCGTGCACCGCGAACGGATGGCCGACCAGGGGGTCGAGGAGGTGCTGTTCGCGGTCGGCGAGTCGTACGTGCAGCTGCTCGGGGCGCTGGGACCCGACACGCCGGTGGGACGGTTCCTCGACAAGCGCGGGCCCGGCGTGCATCACCTCGGGTACCGCGTCGCGAACGTGACCGAGGCGCTCGAACGCCTGCGGGCCGAGGGGGTGACGCTGATCGACGAGACGCCTCGAGCGGGTTCGCGGGGCACCACGATCGCGTTCGTGCACCCTAAGAGCATGGGCGGCGTGCTGGTCGAGCTCGTGCAGGAGCCCTCGGGCCGAGCGACCTAGGGCCGAGCGATCAGGGGAGGTCGGTCAGGCCGCGTTCGGGCGCGTTGATCAGCACCGCGACGTTGCCCTCGGGCAGGGCGCCCTGCTCCATCAGCCGGTGCGCGAGCCCCGACTCCTCGTAGTCGTACGCGTGCCCGAGCGTCGTCGTGACACGGCCGTCGCGGACGAGGTCGTTGAACGCGGCCGCCTGCTCGTCGTTGAACAGGTGCGACCCCTGGTACCGCTTCTGCGGGTACCACAGGTACCGGACGTCCACCATCGTGTCGTAGCCGGTGGTCCCGGCGCAGATCACGACCATGCCGCCGCGCTCGCACACGAAGATCGAGGTCGGGATCGTGTCCTGCCCCGGGTGCTCGAACACGATGGTCGGGTTCGTGCGATCGCCGACGACGTCCCAGATCGCCTTCCCGAACCCCTTCGCGCCCTCGAACCAGGTCTTCCACTCGGGCGCGTCCCACGCCGGGGGGACGCCCCAGTGATCGAACGCCGTCCGGTCGATGAACCCGATCGCGCCCTGCTCCACGGCGAACGCGCCCTTGTCGGCCGACGACACGACCGCGACGGCCCTCGCGCCGGCGAGCGCCACGAGCTGGACCGCGAGCGACCCGAGCCCGCCCGAGGCGCCCCACACGAGCACGACGTCGCCCTCCCTGACGGTGTTCGGCGGCCAGCCGTGGAGCATGCGGTAGGCGGTCGCGCCGGTGAGCGTGGGTGCCGCGGCCTCCTCCCAGGTGAGGCGTTCGGCCTTGGGCAGGCACTGATGCGCCTGCACCTTGGTGAACTGCGCGAACGAACCCCAGCACGTGTCGTAGCCCCACACGCGGAACGTCGGCGCGAGCCCGGGATCCTTGCCGGCGCTCACCCACGGGTCCTCGAGGTCCCACTGGCCGGCGTGGACGACGACCCGGTCGCCCACGCGGACGTTCGTCACGCGTTCGCCGACCGCGTACACGACGCCGGCCGCGTCCGAGCCCACGATGTGGAACTCGGTCGGCTCGCCCCACCGCGCCTGGGTCTTGGTGACGTCGACCGGCACGCCGCGCGCGGCCCACACGTTGTTGAAGTTCACGCCCGCCGCCATGACCATCACGAGCGCCTCGTCGGGACCGATCGACGGGACGTCGATCACCTCGTCGCGGATCGCGTCCTTCGGATCGCCGTAGCGTTCGGGCCGGACGAGCTGGGCGTGCATGCGCGGCGGGACCTCGCCCACCGGCGGGATCTCGCCGACGTCGTACACATCCTTGGCCATGCTCGCTCCGTTCGCGGTCGCGGGTTCGGCCGACGATAGGCGAGCCTCGGCGGACGCGGCAACGCCGGCCGGGTCCGGGGCGGTCGCTCAGGCGGTCTCGCGCGTCGCGCTCGACGGACACGTGAGCGAGCGTGGGCACCAGGTGCAGTACGGCCCGGGCGTGAGCGCCCCCGGCCGTCCGGCCGCGGAGGCGGCGGCGGCGCGGATCGCCTCGATCACGCGGTCCGCGGCGCGGTCCAGGACGCGTTCGTCGACGTCCTCGGCCTGCCACTCGCCCGACTCCAGGTACAGCGTCGCGACGCGGTACGGCGGGATCCCGAACCGCAGCCCGAGCAGGAGCGCGTAGAAGCGCATGTCCTCGGCGTGCTCGGGCCAGGCCCGTCCCGTCTTCAGGTCGATCGCGAGCCGCGTGGCGCGCGCCGCCCCGTCCGCCCGTCCCGAACCCAGGACCAGGTCGAGCTGCCCCGACAGCACGACCGTGCCGCCGAGGAGCTCGACGCGCACGTGCCACTCGGTCGACGGCGCGAGCTCGCGCCGCATCCGCCGGAGCGGCGGCATCGTCGAGCGGAACAGCTCGAGCGTCTTGGCCGCATCCATCAGGTCCTCGTCGCGGTGGAGGGCGTCGAGCCCACCCCAGTACGCGGAGAACGCGCCGTCCTCGGTCAGACGCTCGGCCGCCTGCTCGACGAGGTCGTGGGGGTCGCGCTCCTCGCGCCCCGCCACCTCGAGCTCGATCGCCTTGTGCGCGAGCCGGCCCGCCGCCGTCCGGGCCGAGAACGTGAACGGCGCGCGCTCACCGGCGCGAACGGCGTCGAACAACCCCGGGCATCGGTGGAGGTCGCTCAGGTTGGACTTGCCGAGCCACAGCGGCTCCGGCGGTTCGAACGCGCGTGCCGCCTCCTCGATCCGGTCCCGGACCCGGAGCACCGCATCGACCGCGAACACCGGCCGCTGCGTCCGTGCCGATCAGCCCCTCCAGCGTCCGGCGCTGGGCGGGGGTGAGCTCGACGGTCGCCTGCATGCGGCGGATGGTAGGAGTAGCCACCGACATGGCCGAGACGCCCGACGACATCCTGCGCGCCCTGGCGGACCCCGAGCGTCTCGCGATCGCCGGCCACCTCGCGCGTTCGAGCGACGCGGCGGCCGCGCTCGCGGATGCGCTCGACCTGCCGCTGTCGCGCGTGCGCAGACACCTGAACCGGCTGGTCGCCGCGGGCATCGTCCGGCTCCAGGACGACCGGCGGACGTACCGGCTGGACCCCGAGACGCTGCGGTGGGCCGCGGAGCAGGTCGGGCCGCCTCGGGATGCCGGGCTCGCCCTCGGCGCGGCGAGCGAGGACGAGGAGGCCGTGCTGCGCGCGTTCTTCCGCGACGGCCGTCTGACCGAGGTCCCCGCCAAGGAGTCGAAGCGACGGATCGTCCTGGAACGGATCGCGCTCGAGTTCGAGCCGGGCGTCGACTACGACGAGAAGACCGTGAACGCGATCGTCGGACGCTTCTCCACCGACCACGCCGCGCTCCGCCGCCACCTCGTCGACGAGGGGTTCCTCGACCGCGACCACGGCCGCTACTGGCGCAGCGGCGGCCGCGTGGACGTCTAGCCGGCTCCGTTCGCTCGGACATCGGGGGCTTCGCCTCCGAGCAACCCACCGGTCGAGCGCCGACTGCTAGGGTCCGTCGTCGTGCGCAGCCCCCATCGCACCCTCCTGCGGATCCTCGTCCCCGCCGTCGCCGCGACCCTCCTGTTCCCCGCGACCCTCCTGGTCCCGCCCACCCTCGCGTTCGCCGGCGACGCGACCGGCCCGTGCGACCTCACGCGGAAGGCCGACGAGACGATCCGGAGCAAGATGCAACGGCTGATCGAGTGCGCGACCGACCGTTGGGAGGTCCGCGGCGGCGCCGAACGCGCGATCTGCGTCGCCGACGCCGAGAGCGACCTGAACCCGCAGACGACGTCCGCCGACGGCGACTACGTCGGCCTGTTCCAGCACATGGCCGACGCCTGGCCTGACCGCTTCGACGCCTGGACGCACCCCCGCTGGAACCTGAACGAGAGCGCGCTGTCCGGCCGCTCGAACACCATCGTCACGATCCGCATGGTCAACGCCGACGGGTGGGGGCCGTGGAGGGGTGCCGGGGACTGCTTCGAGCACGGATCTCGGGCCCGAGGGTCGCTCCGCTAGACTCCGGAGATCATGGCCAAGACCGAGGATCTTCCCCAGCCTTCGGTACGCACGGTCGAGGACCGCATCGAAGAGCTCCGCAAGCGTCGCGCCGCCCTGCTCGACGGCTCCCGCAAGGACGCCGTCCGCAAGCAGCACGAGAAGGGCAAGCTCACGGCGCGCGAGCGCGTCGAGCTCCTCGTGGACCGGGACTCGTTCCAGGAGACCGACCCCTTCGCCGTGCACCGCTCCCACGACTTCGGGATCGAACGCAACCGCCCCGCCGGCGACGGCGTCATCACCGGCTACGGCACGGTGGACGGCCGCAAGGTGTTCGTCGCGTCGCAGGACTTCACGGTGTTCGGCGGCTCGCTGGGCGAGATCCATGCGCAGAAGATCTGCAAGGTGCAGGACCTGGCGATGTCGACCGGTGCGCCGTTCATCCAGATCAACGACTCGGGCGGCGCCCGGATCCAGGAGGGCGCCGCGAGCCTGGCGGGCTACGGCTACGTGTTCGAACGCAACGTGCGCGCCTCGGGCGTGATCCCGCAGATCAGCGTGATCATGGGCCCGTGCGCCGGCGGCGCCGTCTACTCCCCCGCGATCACCGACTTCACCTTCATGGTCCGCGAGACCTCGCACATGTTCATCACCGGTCCCGACGTGATCAAGGCCGTGACCGGCGAGGAGGTCACGTTCGAGGAGCTCGGCGGCGCGATGACGCACGCGAGCCGTTCGGGGGTTGCGTCGTTCGTGAGCCAGGACGAGGAGGAGTGCCTCGCGATGGTGCGGCACCTCCTGTCGTACCTCCCGTCGAACAACCTGGAGGACGCGCCGGCGTTCGCGCCGGTGGACGACCCCGATCGTCACGACGAGGGTCTGACGCACGTGATCCCGGACTCGGCGCGCGAGCCGTACGACATGCACGAGGTGATCCGCCGCATCGTGGACGACGGCGACTTCTTCGAGGTCTTCCCGTTCTGGGCGATGAACGTCGTGGTCGGGCTTCGCGCGGCTGGACGGGCGGGCCGTCGGGATCGTCGCCAACCAGCCCAAGGTGCTCGCCGGGACGCTCGACATCGACGCCTCCGAGAAGGCCGCGCGGTTCGTGCGGACGTGCGACGCGTTCAACATCCCGCTCGTCACGTTCGTCGACGTGCCGGGGTTCCTGCCGGGCACCGACCAGGAGTACCAGGGGATCATCCGCCACGGCGCCAAGCTGCTCTACGCGTTCACGGAGGCGACGGTGCCGAGGCTCACCGTGATCACGCGCAAGGCGTACGGGGGCGCGTACCTCGTGATGAACTCGAAGCACCTGCGCGCGGACGTGTCGTTCGCGTGGCCGACGGCGGAGATCGCCGTGATGGGGCCGGAGGGCGCGGTGAACGTCGTGTTCCGCAAGCAGATCGAGAAGGCGGAGGACCCGATCGCCGCTCGCGCCGAGCTGATCCAGCAGTACCAGGCGAAGTTCGCGACGCCCTACATCGCGGCCGAACGCGGGTTCATCGACGACGTGATCGAGCCGGCCGAGACCCGGCCTCGCCTGATCAAGGCGCTCCGGATGCTCTCGACCAAGCGCGAGACGATCCCGGCTCGCAAGCACGGGAACATCCCGCTGTGAGCGACGACCGCCGGTTCGAGCTCCCCGACGACCTGATGCCCGACGAGGAGCGCGCGATCATCCGCGCGCTCGAGCGCTACTTCGCGCAGGAGAGCCCGCACCCCCACCCGTGGGTCCTCGCGGGGCGGATCGACGCGACGGGGTTCGGCGCGCTGCAGGCCCGGCACCACGCGGATACGCCGTGGCGGCGCTTCCGGGACGTGCCGTTCGCCCGCAAGGGCGTCCCGCCGCAGGCGGGCCGGGGCGACGCGGGGTAGATGACCGCGTCGAAGACCGCGTCCGCCGTCCGCGGACGCGACGCCGCCCTGGTGGCGTTCCGGGCCGAGGGATGCTCGGCACCCGAGGTCGTGGGGCAACGGACCCGGCGACACGCTACGGCCGGCACGCCCACGGGTTCCACAAGGTCCTGTTCTGCCTCGACGGTTCGATCACGTTCCACCTGGACGAGGGCGACGTGGAGCTCGGGAGCGGGCGACCGCCTGGACATCGAGCCGCACACGGAGCACGGGGCCACGGTCGGCCCGGACGGCTGTTCGTGCGTGGAGGCCTCGCGATGAGGGTGGCCGCGCACGTCGACCACCTGTTCTTCTCGGTCCCGGGCGGCGTCGGCACCTACATCCGGAACCTCGTGCCGGCGCTCGCCGGGCGCGAGCCGTCGCTCGAGCTCTCGCTCTTCCACGCGAGGTTCGAGACGCCTCGGCCCTCGGAGCCGTGGATGGACGGGTTCGCCGAGGAGGAGCTCGACGGCTCGATCCGGAGCCTGTACCCGCGGTGGAACCTGACCGGGAGACCCTCGCTCCCGGCGTCGATCCGCTCGGCCGATCTCGTGCACGCGATGAGCGCGTCCGCCGTCCCACCGGCGGCCGAGGGCCAGCGCCTCGTCGTCACCGTGCACGACCTGGCGTTCGACCGCTACCCCGGCCTGTTCCCGAGGGCATGGCGAGCGATGTACCGGCTCGGGCTGCGCGCGGCCGTCCGGCGCGCGGACGCGATCGTGACGCCGTCGCGCACCACCGCCGAGGACGTCCTGTCGCGGACGAAGGTCGACCCGCGCAAGCTCCACGTGGTCCCCGAGGCCGCCGCGTTGCCGCCGAGCGACGTCGACGTGGGCGAGACCCTGTCGCGTCTCAAGGTCCGCCCGCCGTACGTGCTGTTCGTCGGCACGATCGAACCGAGGAAGAACCTGGTGCGGCTGGTCCGCGCGTACCGGCGCGTGGCCGCGACGGGCGTGCCGCACGCGCTGGTGCTGGCCGGTCCGCTCGGCTGGCACCACGAGAGCCTGATGCGCGAGCTCGCGCTCGAGGGTCCGGGCGAGATCGTGATGACCGGCGCGCTCGCGCCCGGCGAGCTCGACGCCGTCTACCGGGCGGCGGAGGCGTTCGTGTACCCGTCGGTGTACGAGGGGTTCGGCCTCCCGGTGCTCGAAGCGATGAGCCGCGGGGTCCCCGTCGTGGCCTCGGCCACGTCCTCGCTCCCCGAGGTCACGGGCGACGCGGCGCTCGGCGTGAACCCGCGTTCGGTGCGCGAGATCGCCGCCGCGATCGCGTCGCTGGTCGGCGACGTCGCCCTCGCCGAACGCCTGGCCGAGGCGGGGCGCCGGCAGGCCGAACGCTTCTCGTGGGACGAGACCGCGAGGATGACCCTCGAGGTGTACGAACGGGCCCTCGACGCGAAGTGAGGGCGGTCAGCCCTCGTAGTCGTAGAAACCGCGGCCGACCTTTCGGCCCAGACGCCCGGCCGTGACCATCCGACGAAGCAGCGGCGGCGGCGCGAAGGTCGGCTCCTTGAACTCCTCGAACAGCACGTTCGCGATGAACAGGTGCGTATCGAGCCCGATCAGGTCGATCAGCCGGAGCGGCCCCATCGGGTGGTTCAGACCGAGGTGCACCGCCGTGTCGATGTCCTCGCGCGTCGCGAACCCGTCCTCGAGCATCCGGATCGCGCCGTTCAGGTACGGGATCAGGAGCGCGTTCACGATGAAGCCGGCCCGATCGCGCGACTCGACGGTCGTCTTGCCGAGCACCACCCCGTAGGCGCGCCCGAACGCCATCGTGTCGTCCGAGGTCGAGATCGCCCGGACGAGCTCGATCAGCCCCATCACGGGGACCGGGTTGAAGAAGTGCATCCCGAGCACCTTGTCCGGGCGCGACGTCGCCGCGCCCAGATCGGCGATCGGGATCGAGGAGGTGTTGCTCGCCAGGATCACCTCGGGCTTGGTGACCTCGTCGAGGCGGCGGAACATCCCGACCTTGGTGTCGTGGTCCTCGGTCGCGGCCTCGATCACGAGGTCCACGTCGGCCAGGTCCTGGACGTCCGTGGTCAGGGAGACGCGCCCGAGCGCCTCCGCACGCTCCTCGGCGTCGAGCCTGCCCCGTTCCACGGCGCGGAGCGTCGAGGTCTCGATGCGCTGCCGGCCGCGCTCGACGAGCTCGTCGCTCGTCTCGAGCACGACGGCGTGCTGCCCCGCCCGAGCCACGACCTCGGCGATCCCCGAACCCATCAGGCCGCACCCGATGACCCCGACCGTCCGAACGTCCTCTGCGCGCATCGACCCCCGCCGCGTTGTCCCCTTGCGTTGCCCGTTGCATGTCCCGCTGCTCTGTCTGGGCGTCAGCGTACAATCCAGCCGAGTCGCACCGAGGGGTGATCGTTCGGCGTGCGTGAAGGACCCAGGCTCCGAGGCTTCCCGATCTTCGGCACGGCCGCGGCCGGGCTGGTGCTCGGGCACGCGCTCGCCTACGTGATCGCGATCCCCGACCCCCATCAGCGCGCGTTCGCCCTGCAACGCACGGGCCACGCGTACCTCCCCGCGCTCGATCAGGCGGCCTGATGCTGCTCGTCGCCGGGATGGCCGCGGTCGTGGTCCGCGCGTTCGCCCACACGGGCGACGCGGACCGAGCGGTTCGGGCGGCTCGCGGCGGTCCTCATCGCGGTACAGACGTGCGCGTTCGCCGCCCAGGAGGTGCTGGAGCGACTCGTGTCCCACGCTCCGCTCGGCGGTCTCGCCCACGACCACATCCTGATCACCGGGGTCGCCGTGCAGGTCGTCGTCGCGATCGTCGCTGCGGGGATCCTGTGGCTGTTCGCCCGGACGGCCACACGGCTCGCGGCCGTGATCGCGACCCGCACCCGGCTCCCCCGCGTCCGCGTGACGTTCGCCCTGCCCGTCACCGCCCGGCGCCCGCACGTCCCGCTGTTCGCGACGGCGGACAGCGTTCGAGCACCACCCTCCTTCTGACCTCCCCCTCGTCCAGCACATCCGCGCGCACGGCTCGCATGCCGTGCCGGAACGTGGAGGTTCATCATGTGGGAACGATCCAAACGGCCCTTGTCGGCCGCCGCCCTCGTCGGAGCGCTCATCGTGCTGTCCGCGGCACCGGCGTCCGCGCACGAGGGCCGCAACCTCGGTGACCTGGAGATGGTGGTCGGCTGGGGTACCGAACCCGCGTATGCCGGCGAGGTGAACAGCGTCCAGATCCTCCTCGTGCACGACGGGGAGCCGGTCGTGGATCTCGGCGACACGTTGGACGTCGAGGTCACGTTCGGGGACCAGACGCAGACGTTCACCCTGGAACCGTTCTTCGAGGAGGGCGAGTTCGGGACGCCCGGCGACTATCGCGCGTGGCTGATCCCCACGGCGCCCGGGCAGTACTCGTTCCACTTCACCGGCACGATCGACGGCGAGGACGTCGACGAGACCTTCACGTCCGGGCCGACCACGTTCGCCGATGTGGAGAACCCCCAGTCCGTCGAGTTCCCGGTCCAGCAGCCGTCGACCGGTGAGCTCGCCGAGCGGATCGATCGGGTGGAGCCGCGACTCGCGAGCGCGATCGGCGACGTCCAGGCCGACGCGCAGACCACCGCCGACGACGCGTCGATGGCGAAGACGCTGGGTCTCATCGGGCTCCTCGTCGGCGCCCTCGGGTTGATCGTCGCCGATCGTCGCGCTGGTGGCGTCGAGGCGATCGAGGAAGGGACCTGCCTGAGTCCGATGCTCGCCCACGCGGGCGGCGCGCCCGAGTTCGTCTCGACGGGCCTGGTCGGCCTGGGCTTCGTGACGGGTTGGATCGGCCTCAGTCGGCTGCGCGGCCGCGGGTTCGGCTCGCTCCCGCGGTGGGGCGCGATCGGACTCGTCGCCGTCGCCCCGGTGATCCTCGTCGCGTCCATCGTGGTGCCCGCGCGCGTGTGGCCGCCACCCGCGGCGATCCGGCCCACCTCCGCGGCCACGATCGCGTTCGCCGCACCCACGCCCGGCGAGATGGAGACCGGCTCGACGATGGAGGTCCGCCTGGACCTGGAGGGCGGGCGCATCGTGCCGAGCTCGACCACGACCCTCACGCCGACCACCGGGCACATCCACGTGTTCGTCGACGGCGCGATCGTCTCGATGACCTATGGGAAGGACCAGGAGGTCCCGATCGGCGACCTCGCCCCGGGACCGCACCGGTTGCTGGCCGAGTTCGTGGCCGCCGACCATGCACCGTTCTCCCCGCGCGTCATGGCGAGCGTGGTGTTCGTGAAGGAGGGTGCGTGAGACGCGTCGCGCTCGTCGTCGCGGCCGTGGCGTTCGCATCCGTGGCGCTCGCGGCCGCCGCCGCTCCCGCGAGCGCTCACGCCGCGCTCGAGTCGAGCGATCCCGGCGAACGGGGAGCTGCTCGAGAGGCCGCCGAGCCAGGTCGTCGCTGCGATTCACCGAGCCCCCCGACCTCGAGCTGACGATCGTGGGTGTGGTGAACGCTTCGGGAGCCCGATGCCGACCGGGCCGCCCGAACGGGCCCCCGGTTCGAACCGCGAGGTGCGCGTCCGACTGGATCCGGTCCCCGACGGCGTCTACACGGTCACCTGGCGCACGGTCTCCGCCACCGACGGCCACGTGACGGCCGGGGCGTTCTCGTTCGGCGTGGGCGTCTCCCCCGGCGACGTGACGCCCGTCGAGCAGACCGGGACCGGGACGCCGAGCCCGACCGCGGGGGCGATCGCGGGCCGGTGGATGCTCTACGTGGGGCTCGTCGTGCTGTTCGGCGCGGCCGCGACGGGGCTGCTGGCGTTCGGTCCGAAGGCGAACGCCCGGCCGTGGCTCCTCGCTGCCGCGTGGGCGCTGGCGGCGCTCGGCGTCGTCGCGATGACCCTGGCCGAACGCTCGACGGTCGGGGTCCCGCTCGGGACGTTGCTCTCGTCGGAGGCGGGCGGGAAGTTCGTGGTGCTCGCGGTCGCCGTCGGGATCACCGGGGTGGCGGTGCTCGCCGCGGTGATCAGGCCAGGACGCGCCACCCTGATCGCGCTCGCCGTCACGGCGGCCGGCGCGATGCTCGCGCGGGCCACGGGCGGCCACGCGGCCGGCTCGGCGATGCCCGTCGCGACCCAATGGCTGCACTCCTCGGGGTCGGCGCCTGGATCGGAGGGCTCGTGTGGCTGGTCGTCGGGCTCGTGCGGCGAGCTCGAGCCGGCGCAGGTACGCCGCTACTCACGGTTGGCGGGGGTCGGGCTCGTGGTCGTGGTCGTCTCCGGCGTGCTGCGTTCGACGAACGAGCTCGGGTGGGGGTGGTTGCTGCACCCGTTCGAGAGCGACTACAGCACCACGCTCGTCGTGAAGCTCGCGATCGTCGCGGTGCTCATCGCGCTCGGCGCGGTGAACCGGTACCGCAACGTCGCCCGGCTCGAGGAGGGTGGCCCGCGCCCGATCCTCCGCACCGCCGGCGGCGAGCTCGCGCTCGCGGTCTGCGTGTTCGCCGCGACCGCCCTGCTCGCCGGTTTCCCGCCGCAACCGAACGCCGAGGCGCCGCAGGCGCCCGGGCCGCTCGTCGTGACCGGGTCCGACTTCGCCACGACGACACGCGTCCAGCTCCGGATCACGCCCGGCACGGTCGGGCCGAACACGTTCGTCGCGGACGTCACCGACTACGACACCGGCGAGCCGGTCGAGGCTCGGCGCGTCTCGCTCACGTTCGAGCTCGCGGGGCAGCCGGACGTGACCTCGACCCTCGAGCTCGAGCGGGATCACCACGACGCGTGGGAGGCGTCCGGCACCCCGCTCGCACAGGTGGGGACCTGGACGGTTACGGTGCTGGTGGAGGGGGCGGGCAGTTCCGTCGAGGTCCCGCTCGAGGTCATCCCGAAACCGCCCGACCAGCACATCGACGTCTCGCGCGTGCCCGGCCAGCCGGACCTGTACACGATCATGTTCGCGGGCGGCGTGCAGATCCAGTCCTACGTCGACCCCGGCGAGCCCGGCCGGACCAACCAGGTGCACGTGACCGCGTTCGACGCGGACGGGAAGGAGCTCCCCCTCCACGGCGTCACGCTCACGATCCATCCGCCGGATGCGGAACCGTTCGTACCCGAGATGCTGCGCCTCGGGCCCGGGCCACTTGGCCGCGAACATCGAACTGACGCCGGGGACCTGGTCGTTCGACATCACGGCGCATGCCAAGGACGGCACCGAGCTGGTGGCCTCGTTCCAGCAGACGTTCCGGGGATGAGCCGAGCGCGAAGGGAGTACGCGTGCCGAAGCACCGGACGATCGCGATCGCGATGACGTTGGCCCTCGTCGTTCGCCGCCTGCGGGGGCTCGGACGGCGGCGGAGCGACGGGGGCGACCGGGGAGACCGCGTCCACCGGCGACCGCCCGAGCAGCACGGCGACGCTCACGATCGTGGCCCCGAAGGTCGGGCAGGTCGTCCACGGCTCGAACGTCGACCTGCGCGTGAAGCTCCAGGGCGCGAAGCTCGTCGCCGCCACCACGACCGACATCGTTCCGGACGAGGGACACCTGCACGTGATCTTGGACGACACGCTGATCTCGATGACCGAGGGCCTCGAACAGACGATCCCCGACGTCCCACCGGGCGAACACCGGATCATGGTCGAGTTCGTCGCGAGCGATCACGCACCGTTCGACCCGCGCGTGGTCTCGGTCGTCGCGTTCGAGGTGAAGCCGTGAGCGCCCGCGTCGAAGGCCCGGGGCTCGGCGCCGGCCAGCAGGGGGCGGCGGCGATCGTCGTCCTCGTCGGCGTCGCGGTGCTCGTCCTGCGGCCGTTCGTCGACGCGGCCCCGGGCACGCGGACCGCGTTGTTCGCGGCGTCGTACCTCACGATCGGGCTGGCCTCGCTCGCGGTCCCCTTGGAGCGCGACCGGGCCCGGATGTCGCCGGGCCTCACGCTGCTGCTGGGGCTCGGGGCCGTCGCCGTGGCGGCGAGCGTCTCGGGGTCCCCGGTCCCGCTCCCGTGGAGCGCGGCCGCCCTCCCGCTCTCGGTGCTGGCGGCCGTGGCCGAGGAGGCCCTGTTCCGGCGCCTGGCGTACGGCCGGCTCGAACGGTTCGGGGCGGCCGTGGCGATCGTGGGCTCGGCGCTCCTGTTCGGGCTCGTCCACGTGCCCGCGTACGGGCTGGCCGCGCTCCCCGTCGACGTGGGGGCCGGGTTGCTCTTCGGGTGGCAGCGGTGGGCCTCGGGGACGTGGACGGTCCCGGCCGCCACCCACGCGTTCGCGAACGCCCTGGTGGTGCTCCGATGAGGCGCGGCGCGGGTCTCGTGGTGGCGCTGGCGATGCTCGCCGGCGCCTCGTGCACGTCCTCCTCGCCCGAACCGATCCGGATCGGCGCGGTGTATCCGCTCTCGGGCGCCCAGGGTCCAGGCGGCGTCGACGAGTTCGACGGCGTTCGGCTCGCGGTCCAGCTCGTGAACGCCGACGGCGGCGTGGGCGGCCGCCCGGTCGAGCTCGTCCCGGTCGACACCCCGGGCGCCGACGCGGCGCCGAGCGCGATCGCGCAGCTCCACGACGACGGCGTGCGGCTGGTCTTCGGGAGCTACGGGAGCACGATCTCGGAGCCGGCCGCCGAGGCGTCCGCGCGCCGGGACATGCTGTTCTGGGAGACCGGCGCGGTGGGCGAGATGACCGGGCGCGGCGCCGGCGAGCTGGTGTTCCGCGTCGCCCCGTCGGGCGCGATCCTGGGGCGCAACGCGATCTCGTTCGTCGCCGACGAGTACGCGCCGGTGCTCGACGTCGATCCGTCGAAGCTCCGGTACGCCGTCACGTTCGTCGACGACGCGTACGGGCGCGCGGTGGCGCAGGGCGCGCTCGACGAGCTCGCGACGCGCGGCTTCGACGTCGTCGGGAGGTTCGGGTACGACCCGCGGGACGTGAACATGCACGCGTTCGTCCGCGACCTGGGCGGAAGCCGGCCCGACGTCGTGTTCGTCTCGGCCTACCTGCACGACGCGATCGTGATGCGGCGCGAGATGGTGCGGCAGGGCCTCGACGTCCTCGTGGGGATCGGGACGTCCTCGAGCTACTGCATGCCGCAGTTCGGCTCGACGCTCGGCGAGGACGCGGTCGGGCTGTTCGCCTCGGACAAGCCGGCATCCGGCGCGCTGAACGTCGAGGGCCTCACCCCCGACGGCCGGGCCCTGCTCGAACGCGCCCAGGCCGCGTACACCGCAGCGCTTCGGCGGCACGATGACCGCGGCGGCGCTCGCCGGGTTCTCGGGCGCGTGGGCGTTGCTCCACGACGTGCTTTCCACCGCCGCCGAGCCGACGCCGGCGGCGATCGCCGCCGCCGCGAACGCCGTCGACCTGCCGCAGGGCTCGCTGCCCAACGGCAGCGGGCTGCGGTTCGGCGAGCCCGGCACCGTGACGGCGGGCGCGAACGTCCTCGCCAGCAGCGTGGTGTGGCAGTGGCAGGCGCCCGGCGAGTACGCCGTGGTCTGGCCGCCGCGCTACGCGACCAGCCCGATCGAGCGGCTCGACCCGCTGCCGTGACGGTCCGGTCCCGCGCGTTCGGCGCCGGTCTCGCGATCGCCGTGGTCTACGCGGTGACGGCGCTGTGGTCCGGACACCTCAGCCCGCTCGCGAGGCGCCCGCTCCTGGATGGGCTCGCGCCGCCGACCGCGTACCGATGGGTCCAGCCGCCCCCCGAGCTCGCGGCGACCAACCAGAAGCCCACACCCGGCATCTTCCCGGTGGATCTCGGCAACGACGGGAGCAAGACCGCGGTGTTCACCACCGATGACGCGCAGGTCACGGTGATCCTGCCCGCGGGGTCGTTCGCGAGCGCCGAGGGCCAGCGCGCGGTCGAGGTGACGGTCGAACCCCTCGCGGGAGCGATCGCTCACCCCGACGACCCGCTCAACGTCGTCGGCAACGTCTACCTGCTCGACGCGATCTATCGGCCCTCGGGCGATGTGGCCAAGCTCGCGAGCCTCGCGACCGTGGTCCTGGTCTACCCGCTGCTCGCGAACGACCACGGCAGCCACTCGATCATCTGGTCGAAGTCGGCCGAGCGCTGGAGGGCGCTCGAGACGGACGACCTGCCGAGCATCCAGCAGGCGGGCGCGGACATCCGCGAGCTCGGCTACATCTCGGTTGCGGGACAGCCAGCCTCGCCGACCGCCGGGCCCGGCACCTCCGGCGGCGGGTCGTCCGTCGCCACGATCGCGATCGTGGCGGGGCTGATCGTCCTCGCGGTCGTCGCGGCGGTGCTACTGCGGAGCGGCCCGCGAACCGCGTCGCGATACGGCGACGAACGGCGTCGGCGCTAGCAGACCTGGGACAGGAGCGGGAACGGGTTGACCGCGTCGCCGATCACGCTGTAGCCGTACGGGCTCTCCGGCCAGTTCGACGGGATCACGTTCGGGTGCCACTCGAAGTGGTCGTGCGGCGTGGAGGTGTCGCCGGTCGCGCCCACGTACCCGATCACGTCGCCGGCCGAGACGTGACCGGTGAGACCCGGCTGCATCAGGTGCGCGTTGTACGTGTACCCGAGGTCCCCGTAGACGTTGACCGAGTTGCCGCCGAGGGTGTTGTAGCCGGCCTGCGCGTACCCGTCGAAGGTCGCGTAGATCGGCGTCCCCTGCGGGGCGATGATGTCGTTGCCGGCGTGGGGGTGGTAGCCGCCCCCGTACCGTGGCGCCCCGAACCCGTCGTAGACGGCATGGGGCTGACCGACCGGGCAGATCTTCAGGATCGTGCCGGCGTGGAAGTCCAGACCGGTGAGCGCGGCGAGCTCCTGTTGGTACTGCTTCTCGAGCTTCTTGACCAGCTCCTCGGCCCGGGCCATCTTCGAGTTCAGCTCGTCGAGCGCGACCTGCTGCTCGGCCAGCTTCGCGTCGAGGGCCGCTTCCGCCTCCTGGACCTTCTGGAGCGCCCGCGCCTTCCGCTCCTGGAGCAGCTGCTGCTCGTCCTTGCGCGCCGCCAGGGTGTTGCGGACGTTCTGCACCTCGGTCGCGAGGTCGGCGTCCTCCTGGCTGAGCGCGTTCACGTACTCCATCCGGGCGGAGAGGTCGGCGATCGAGCTGGCGCCGAGCAGGAACTCGAGACCGGAGGCGGGGCCCGAGATGTAGGCGTCGCGGGCGCGCTGCTCCAGATCGCCCCGCAGCCCCTGGTACTGCACCTGCGCGGCGGTCAGCGCCGCGCGCGTGTCCTGGAGGTTGGCCGTGATCTGCTGCCACTCCCCGTACGCCACCTCCTTGCGTTCGGCGATGCGCTGGGCCTCGAGCAGGAGCGCGCTGACGACCCGCTGCTGCGACTCGATCTCGCCCTTGAGCTGCTCGAACTCCGCCTTGGCGTCCTCGAGCTTCTGCTTGGTGGTCGGCTCGGCGAGCGCGACCTGCGCGGCCGACGTCAGGAGCGCCAGCGCCGCCACCACCGCGAGGGCGCGGCGGAACACGACGGGCGAACCTGAGTGGTTTTCGGCCATTGGGGAGGCCCTTCCTATCGGACGGCCGAGCGGGGTGTCAACCGTGCTCGCTCGAACCCCTCGTTGCAACCATCCTCGGCGGCCTTCTCCGCACGCTTGAGACGCGGGCACGATCCGTGCCTGGGACCCGCCTACAGCTCCGTCCCGGGCAGGCCGAGCGCCCGTGCGATCAGCACCCGCTGGATCTCGCTGGTGCCCTCGCCGATCTCGAGCACCTTGGCGTCGCGGTAGAAGCGCGCCACCGGGAAGTCCTCGACGAACCCATAGCCGCCGTGGACCTGTACGGCCTCCCGCGCGCTCGAGACCGCGACCTCGCTCGCGAACAGCTTGGCGATCGACGCCTCGGTCGCGAACGGGCGCCCGCGATCGCGGAGCCACGCCGCCCGCTGGTACGCGAGGCGGGCCGTCTCGACCCCCACCCGCATGTCGGCGATCTTGAACTGCAGCGCCTGGAACGCGCCGATCGCCTGCCCGAACGCCTCCCGCTCGTTCGCGTACCGGACGCTCTCCTCGAGGCATCCGCGGGCGAGCCCCACCGACAGCGCGGCGATCGCGACGCGACCGTCGGCGAGGGTTTCGAGGAACTGCGCGTACCCGCGTCCGCGTTCGCCGAGCAGGTGGTCCGCCGGCACGCGACACCCGTCGAACGAGACCTCGTGGGTGTCGCTCGCGCGCCAGCCGACCTTGCGGTAGCTCGGCCCTACCGTCAGCCCAGGCGTCCCGACCGGCACGACGATCGTCGAAACGTCACCGTCGTCCGCCCCCTCGTCGAGCGCCGCCACGATGATCACCGACGTCAGCGGCGTCCCCGAGTTGGTGATGAAGGCCTTCGAGCCGTCGATCACCCAGCCGTCGCCGTCGAGCTTCGCCGTCGTGCGGATCGCGCGCGCGTCCGAGCCGCCGCCCGGTTCGGTGAGGGCGAACGCGCCGATCGCCTCGCCCCGCGCCATCGGGACGAGCCACCGCTCCCGCTGCTCCTCGGTGCCGAACCGGAACATCGGGTTCGCGGCCAGCCCCACCGCCGCCTCGAGCGTGATCGCGAGCGACGAGTCGTAGCGCCCGATCTCCTCCAGGCACAGACAGAACGAGAGCAGGTCGCCCCCCTGCCCGCCGACCTCCTCGGGGAACGGGATCCCGAACAGCCCGAGCTCGGCGGCGCGCTTGACGATCTCGGTGGGGAACTCCTCGCGCTCGTCGGCCTCGGCCGCGGCGGGCGCCACGACCTCCTCGGCGAACGCGCGCACCGCGGTCCGCAGCTCGTCCTGCTCGGGCGTGAGATCGAAGTCCACCGCCCCGAAGCCTAGCGGTCAGGCCTCCGAAATCATCGAACGATCCGAGACCAGCTCCGGCTCGCGGAAGGCCTGGAGCATCTGGGTGCGTTCGAGCAGCTCCCGGGCGCGCTCGACCTCCTCCTCGCCCCCGGCGGCCTCGACGCCGAAGACCTGGGAGATCCACCACACCCGCGTCGCGACGTCCTTGTCCGAGCCCTCGTCGCGCTCGTAGCGCAGGATCACCAGCGCACGCTCGAGCGCCGCGTCGCGCTCGCCCTCGGCCAGCAGGACCTCGACGTCGGCGTAGTCGAGCCAGTCTTCGCCCGCGGCGGTGTGGACGTTCGCGACGCGACTCGACCTCGTCCAGGACGCGGCGGGCCGAACCCGGGTCGCCCGCGTTGACGAGCGCCCGGGCGAGCGCGCTCGCCGTCCACGTGATGATGCTCCGCTCGTTCAGCTCGCGGCACAGGCGATACGCCTCGCGCAGGTCCTTGACGGCGTCCTCGGCCCGGCCGGCGAGCCGTCGCGCGATGCCGCGTGAGGTGAGCGCGCTCGCGAGCTCCCAGCGCGCGCCGAGCTCGCGGAACCCGTCGACCGAGCGATCCATGTGCGCCTCGGCATCCTCGAGCCGCATCATGTGGCGCAGCGTGCCGCCGACGGCCTCGTGCGCCACCGCGAGCGAGAAACGGTCCCCGCTCGTCTCGGCGACGACGAGCGCCTCGGCCGCGAGCCGGAGCGACGCCTCCTCGCCACCCTCGTCGCTCTCGAGCGTGGAGAGGCCGACGAGCGACCGGGCCTCGGACCAGCGGTCGCCCTCGGGGTTCGCGCGCGCGGTGTCGAGCGCTTCCTGGAACATCGCCCGCGCCGTCCCGATGTCCTGCCGGAAGTAGGGCGCCCACGCCGCGACGAGCAGCGTCCGCGCGAGCGTCCACGGATCCCCGAGCCCGCGCGCCGCGTCGAGCGCGTCGTCGAGCAGCTCGGCCGCGCGCTTGGCGTCGCCCAGGATCGACAGCTCGATGTCGCCGAGGAACCGCGAGGCCTGCGCGCGGACCCCGAGGTCGCCGTCGCCGAGCTTCAGCGCGCGTTCGAGCACCGGGACCGCCGGCTCGAACTCGCCGAGCCAGTACCGGATCTCGCCGAGGCTCGCGAGGATCCTCGCCTCGCGCAAGCCCCACCCGCGTTCGGGACCGGCGAGCTCGAGCGCGCGGCGGTAGTCCTCCTCGGCCGCCTTCAGGTTCGGGCCCTCGCGGGCGATGTCGCCGGCGTGGGCCAGCGCGTCGACCGCGCGTTCGGCCAGCGTTCGGTCGCGCGGGTTGAGATCGAGCGCGGCGAGGGCCGCCTGCTCGAGGTGGAACGCGATCGCGCGCGGGCGTCGGGCCGCGTTCTCCGGGCTGCCCGACAGACCGTCGGCGACGAGCAGGTGCAGGCGCTGGCGTTCGCGCTTGGGGAGGCTCTCGTACGCGACGTCGCGGACCATGCCGTGGCTGAAGCGCCAGACGTCGGGCCGGTCGCCGTCGTGCTCGAGCAGCTCCTCCTCCTCGAGCTGGCCGAGCGCCTCGGGGTTCGGCTCGGCGACCAGGTCGAGCTCGTCGAGCGTGAACGAGGACCGCGCGAACACCGAGGCCTTGCGGATCAGGTCCCGGCCCTGCGGCGAGAGGTGGTCGATCCGCGCCGCGATCACGGCCTGCACGGTCGGCGGCAGCAGCGCCGGCGGCAGCGGGCCGGTGTCGGCCGAGAGCCCCTTGCCCTCGTGCAGCAGCATCCCGGTCGTCTCGATGATGAAGAACGGGTTCCCGCCGGCGTGCCGTGCGATCCGTTGCGCGGTGGCCTCGTCCAGGCCCTCACCCGCCTCCCGCGCGAGCTGCGTCGAGTCGTCGAGCGAGAGCGTCTCCATGTAGAGGTTCACCGAGTTGCCGCGCCCACCGCCCCAGCCGGGGTTGTCGTCGAGCAACGTGTAGCGGGCGGCGCATACGACGAGCAAGCGGGATGTCCTCCGCCTCGCGGACGAGCTCCTCGACGAGCTCGAGCATCGGCACCTGGGCCGCCTGCAGGTCCTCGAGCACCAGGACGACCGGGCCGCGGCCGGAGAACCCTCGCAGGAGCGCGAGCAGGCCCGAGCGGATCTCGGCGACGGCGTAGCGCTTCTCGTCCCTCGCCTCGCCGGCGATCCCGAGCGCGATGCACAGACGCTCGACGATCTGCTTCGCCTCGTCGGGCGGGGTGCACTCCACGACGATCTCCTCGAGCCTCGCGCGGAGCGCCTCGGGCGGCGCGTGCGCCGCCTCCCCCATCTCGTGCAGGAGGATCTGCGCCAGCGGGCCGAACGTCACGTCCTCCTCGAACGGGCTCGCGCGGCCGATCAGCACCTTCGCCTCGTCGGGCAGACCCGCGATGAACTCCTCGACCACCCGGCTCTTGCCGATCCCCGGCTCGCCGAACAGCGTCACCAGGTGCCCGCGCCGCGTCTCCCGCGCGCCGTCGAACGCGTCCTGCAGCAGTCGGAGCTCGCGCTTGCGGTCGACGAACGGGATCGTCCGGCGGCCCGAGCCCGGCTGCAGGGCGGCGACCGGCCACGCCCGCGCCTCGTCCTCGAACCCCTTCGCCTCGACCTCGCGCATCGGCCCGTACTGGACCTGCGACAGCGAGAGGAGGTAGCTCGTCTCCGAGACGAGCACGGTCCCCGGGTCGGCGGCCTGCTGCAGCCGCGCGGCCATGTTCACCGTGGCGCCGTAGAGCAGGCCCTGTTCGGACGCCTCGTTGCCGATCGCGACCGGACCCGTGTGGATGCCGACGCGGATCCGGAGCGGGCACCGGGAGCCCGATCTCCTCGCCCAGGCGACCGATCCGGTCGACCAAACCGAGACCGGCGCGCACCGCGCGGAGCGCGTCGTCGTCGTGCGTGTGCTGGAGGCCGAAGACCCCGACGACCGCGTCCCCGGCGAAGTTGTAGGCGCGGCCGCGGAGCGACTCGAGCTCCTCGGCGACCATCCGGTAGTAGCGGGTGAGGACCTCGCGGTAGCGCTCGGGATCGATCTGGCTCGAGATCTGGGTCGACCCCACCAGGTCGACGAAGATCACCGTGACGAACTTGCGCTCCTCCGGCGGCGGGGCGCCCACCGGATAGCCGCAGTTCGGGCAGAAGCGGGCCTCGTCGGGCAGAGGAAGCCCGCACCGTTCACACGTCAGGGTCGCCACAGGGAGAGCATACGGGTGCGTACGAGACAGCCCCCGAATACCTCGGTGGGGCGTCCGATCGAGATCGGCTATGTCGTACCGGAGAACGCTCCTTGGCGATCGTGCGCAATCTGAGATACCGATCGCGGGTTGTCAGAGTTGGGAATCTGGCCACGAATCCGACGGCGAGCTCCGTCACTTGCCAAGGACGCATGACGTCCTCGAGCGTCTCGACCTTCGCGATCGTAGACGACGACGCCGCCCCTCCATGCGCTCGGTCACGAGCAACGCGGTCGACCCACGACTAGAAGCTTGAGGTTCGAATCACTGCGTCGCGCGAGTGCGCCCGCAATGGCTTCCCGTTGACCAAGGAGCTCCTCTACAGGACCAGGCGTCCAAGCACGCGACTTCGCTCGCAGGGTTCGTCACGTCACTCGAGTCGAGCCTCGCGGAACCCCTCGATGTCGAGGATCGAGCCGGTTCGTTGGGTTTCGGGCTTGACGACGACCTCGACGCGTTCGCCGATCTCGAGCGGCTCCTCACCCGGTTCGAGCACCCGATGGATCAGCACCGCATCCGCACCGTCGAGCCGCACGGCTCCGATGGTTTCGGGGCGCTCGAGCGGCTCGCCCTCGATCCCGACGAACACGATCGTGAACGACACGAGCTCGCCGCCGGGACCGACCTCGGTGTCGGCCGAGAGCTCGGCGAAGCACCGCTCGCAGAACAGCCGCGCCGGCACGTACGTGTACGAGCAGTGCTCGCACCTCGAACCCAGCAGCACGCCCCGATCCTTCAGCGCCGTGAAGAACGCGTCGCCGGCCACGCCCGGCGTGTAGCGGTGGCGGACGGGCATGTCGCCGTCCCACCGCCGGATCTCCTCGGGACGCGCGATCTTCTCGAGCATCAGGCATCCGTCCTCGGCCGGAAGTACGCGATGTCGAGGATCGAGCCGACGCGCTCGCCGACCGGCTTCCAGACGGCCTCGACCGCCATGCCGATCTTCACGTCGTCGGGCTTCACCTCGCCGAGCGTGTGGAGGAACCCGCCGTCCGAGCCGTCGATCGAGATCACCGCGGGGAGCTCGGGCTCCTCGAGGGGCTGCATGTCCCAGCGCACGTTGCAGATCGAGAACGTCTGCACGACGCCGGTGTTCTCGACCTGCACCCAGGCGTCGGTTCCGCGGAAATCGCGCTCACAGAACATCCGAGGTGGCACGAGCACCCGATGGCACACACGGCACTCGCGGCCGAGGATCTTGCCGTCGCGGAGACCGTCGAGGAACCGGCCGATCGCGACGCCCGCGTCCCACGCGTACCGCGCGCCGATCTCGTCCTCGACCGCGCCGGTCGCCGAACGGAACTCGGCGTCCGAGAGCGACTGCGCCGGCGTCGCGGCCGGAGGGGTCTCGAGCTGGGTCGCCGTGGTCGGCGGGCCGCCCTCGCGACCCATCACGACGACCGTGCCGACCTGCATCAGGTCGCCCCAGGCCTGCGCGACGCCGCGTTCGGGCGTGCCGGGGACCTGGCGGGCGCCGGCCTCGCCGCGGAGCTGCCAGAAGAGCTCGGCGATCTTCATCAGGCCGGCCGCCGCGATCGGGTTGCCGACGCCGAGCAGGCCGCCGCTCGGGCACGAGGGCAGGTCGCCCTTGCGGTCGAGCACGCCGTCGCGGGCCGCCTCGGGCGCCTTGCCCTTGTCGAACAGCAGCAGCCCCTCGAGGTGGTGCAGCTCCTTGTAGTCGAACGGGTCGTAGGGCTCGGCGACGTGGATCTGCTTGCGCGGCTCGGTCACGCCGGCCATCCCGTAGGCCATGCGGGCGGCGTTCGCGACGTACTCGGGGAACACGAGGTCGCGGTTGGTCCAGTACGCGGTGTCGAGGTTCCACCCGACGCCCTGGATCCACACCGGGTCGCTCGTGATCTGCTTGGCGGCCTCCTCGCTCGCGACGACGATCGCGACCGCGCCGTCGCTGATCGGCGAGACGTCGAGGCGCTGCACCGGCCACGCGAGCGTCTCGGAGGCGAGCACGTCCTCGATCGTGATGTCGGCCTGCCCGAGCAGCGCCGCCGGGTGGTCGGCCGCGTTCCGCTTGTTCTTCACGGCGACCGCGGCGATGTCGCGCTTGTCGATGCCGTGCACGGTCATGTAGCGGTTCATCTCGAGCGCGAAGATCCAGAGCAGGTTCGGCCCGAGGGGGCGTTCGAGGATGTTGTCGAAGATCGTGAGGAACGCGCCCTGCGGGTGCGGCTGCGTCGAGGACATCTTCTCCTCGGCCACCGCGAGCACGACGTCGGCCATCCCGCTCGCGACCGTGTAGTACGCCTGGATCGCCGTGAACACGCCGCTGCCGCCGCCGACGTACGTGCGCATGTACGGCCGCCCGAACGCGCCCGCGCCGTCGGACAGGTACTCCCCCTTCATGTGCACGCCGTCGAACGCGTCGGGCGCGCTCGTCAGACACACCGCGTCGATCCGGTCGAGCGGGAGCTCGCACGACGCGAGCGCCTCGCGCGAGGCCTCCCACGCGAGCTCCTTGCCGGTCTCCTGCGCGCGGCGGACGAACTTCGTCATCCCCGCGCCGACGACCGCGACCCGCCGCGCCATCAGATGATCCCCCCGGGGAACGCGTCGTCGGTCACGTACTCGATCAGCTGCATCGAGTTCCCGTCGGGGTCCGCGAACGACGCGTACCGCGCGATCCCCGGGACCTCGCCCAGGTGCTCCTCGAACGCGACCCCGCGCTGCTCGAGCGCGGTCTTCGCGAGGTCGAGGTCGTCGACGCGGAACACGGCCGTGCCGCCGTGCTGCGTGGTCCCGCCGCGGGCGCCGTGGAGCCCGATGCGGATCGAACCGGCGTCGAGCTCGGCCCACTCGTCGCCGTGGCGGCTCTTCACGTCCAGACCGAGCCCGTCGCGGTAGAACCCGACCGCCCGGTCCATGTCCGAGACCCAGAACCACACGTGGTCGACGCCGTCGAGCTTCATCCGCCGGCCCCCTCGTCGTTCGCGAGCACGACCACGGCGGCCGAGGTCGACGGCGCGCTGCGCGCGGACTGCGCGACCGCGACGTACGCCTCGTCGACCTGGCGTTCGCCGGCCTCGGCGCGGAGCTGCTCGACGCACTCGAGCAGGCGGACGAGCCCGTTCGCCTCGAACAGGTTCCCCTGCCCGAGCGAGCCGCCCGAGACGTTGACCGGCAGGTCGCCGCCGGGTTCGAGCTCGCCCTCCTCGAGCAGCTGCGCGAGCTCGGACGCCTCGCCGAGCCCGAGCGCCTCCAGGTGCAGCAGCTCCTTGTACGCGAAGGTGTCGTCCACCTCGGCGAGGTCGATCTCCTCCTGCGGGTCGGCGATCTCGGCCTGGCGGTACGCGGACTCGGCGGCCCTGGTCACCGGCTCGGTCTCGCCCCAGGTCCGGCTCTCGAGCGAGGGGCTGCCCGAGGACCAGCCGGCGCCGAGCAACCACACGGGTCCCTCGGTGAGCGCTCGGGCGCGGTCCTCGGCGGCGAGGACGACCACGACGCAGCCGTCGGCGCGTTCGGCCACCTCGAGCGTCTTGAGCGGCCACGCGACCGGGCTCGAGCCGTCCACGTCCTCGGCGGCGAGGTCGGCCGGGTACGCCGCACGCGGGTTGTCGAGCGCGTTCGAGCGGTTCTTGGCCGCGACCATCGAGCAGTGCTCCTCGGACAGGCCGCGTGCGTTCGAGGAACGCGTTCATGTCGAGCCCCGCGACCGCCAGCGTCGGGAACCGCAGCGGGCGGTTCAGCACCGGGTCGAGCGCGAACGCCTCGATCGCGCCGAGCGTTCGCACGTCCGAGACCTTGCTGTGCGCCTCGACCGCCACGATCGACGCGAGGCCCGAACGGATCAGCATCATCCCCGTCGCCACGCCGAACAGCCCGTCCGCCGCCACGGTCTGCACCGGCCGCTGCATCGCGCCGAGCTGGTCCGGCACGTACTCGTCGAAGATCGACGTGCCCTCGAGGAAGTCCTCCGAGCAGCAGACGAACGAGTCGATCTCGGTCCGGGGATCCACGCCGGCGTCGTGGTAGGCGCGCTGCGCCGCCTCGAACATCAGCTCCTTGTAGGAGAGCCCGGCGGTGACGGGCGCGAACCCCGCGTGCCCCACGCCGACGACGGCGACCCTCGGCTCCACGAACGCGATTGTCCCATCCGGGCCGCGAACCCCGCTCGCCGTCGAGCGAGCGGAGGCCGTGTCAGAGGTCCTCGAGCTCCTTGCGGAACTCGGCCTCCTCGTCGAACTCGCGCCGCTCCTCGCCGAGGAACATCAGGACGCAGCCCGCCCAGGCCGCGGCCAGACCGAGCACGACGTTGAACAGGCCGCCGATCTCGAGGATCCCGAGGGTCATCACGACGTAGCCGACGGCCACCAGCGCGTACCCGACGATCTCGATCTTCGTCGCCGGTGGGGTTCGGGCTACCGATCGATCAAGGATGTCCATCTGCTTCTCGCCTGTGGGTACCGGGCCCTGGAGTTTACCCCTCCAGGATCCTTTTCTTCTGGGCCTGGAACTCGTCCTCCGTGAGCACGCCCTTGTTCCGCAGCTCCGCCAGGCGTTCGAGCTCACCGGTCGTGGACGCCGAGGCCGGCGGCATCGCCGGCGCGCTCACGCCCGACGGGGGCGGGGCCGGCGCCGCGGAGGCCGAGCCGCGCTCGGCCCCTCGGTACATCCGGTCCTGGTTGAGCTCCCCCTGTTGGTAGATCGTCTTCTGGACGTGCTCGGGGTTGCGGATGTCGCCGAAGACCTCGCGCCCGAACTCGCTCGCCGAGCTGATGATCAGGTCGCCGGCGCCGATCAGGCGTTCGATCACGCGTTGGTGGAAGCGGACGTCGTTGATCGCCTCGAGCGGGATCTCCATCGAGCGTTTCGCGATCCAGCCCTCGCGATGGATCACCCGGTCCGAGGTCACGACGAAGTACGACGTCGCCCAGGCGATGAACTTGCGCACCGGGAACCAGATCAGGACGAAGATCGCGAGGGCCGTCGCGCCCCAGAACACGGCGTCGTGCCCGGTGCCGCTGTCGGGGCCGTTGGCGACCGCCAGGGACCACCCGACGATCACGAGGATCGTGACGATCGCGGGCATCACCAGGGCGATCCAGTGCGGACGCAGCTCGAGGACGAGCTCCTCGTTCTCGATCAGGAGCTTGCGGGGGAACGGCATGGGCGAATCCTACTCCAGGTGCTCGACCGCCCCGAACCGCACGACCTCGTCCCCGGCCGGCGTTCGGACGACCAAGCCGCCGCGTTCGTCCACGTCCACGGCCTCGCCCTCGACGACCGCTCCCCCCGCCGTCGCGGCTCGGACACGGGTGCCGAGCGTCGCGCACACGTCCCGGTACGCCGCGATCACGCTGCCGGCGAACGCGGGGTGCGCGGGTTCGTACCCGCGGACGAAGGCGGACAGGAACGCCTCGAGCAGCTCGTCGTCCTCGGCCTCGACCGCCCCGGCCCCGGGGATGTCGGGTGGCGCGGCGCCGAGGTTGACGCCGACGCCGATCACGACGTGGTCGAACCGGCCCCCGTCGACGCGCGACTCGGCCAGGATCCCGCCGGCCTTGCGACCGGCGATCAGCAGGTCGTTCGGCCACTTGCAGGCGGCGCGCTGGTCGGCGAGCTCGAAGCAGGCCCGCGCCATCGCGGTGCCCGCGAGCAGCGTGATCAGGCCTCCCGAGTCCGGGTCGAGCTCGGGCCGCAACACCAGCGAGAACATCAGCGCACGGCCGGGTTCGTCGAGCCACGTGCGCCCCAGGCGCCCCCGCCCTTCGGTCTGGTGCGCCGTGGCGACGAGGGTCCACTCGGGCGTGCCTGCGGCCGCCAGCTCGAGGGCCGTCGCCTGGGTCGAGGCAGTAACCTCCTCGAACCGCACGGGGGCACGCAGACCGACACGTTCGAGCGCTCGGACCAGGGCGTCTTCGGAGAGCACGGACGATTGACTCCCGTTCGGGGGTACCCGATTGTTCGGTGGGTACCGGGTTCCGCGGACCCTCGGGAGACCGAAGGTCCGATCGAGCAAGCATGACGGAGCGGAGCGCGTGGCGAAACCTCGGATCCTGATCGCGAACCGCGGCGAGATCGCGGTCCGCATCATCCGCACGGTCCGAGAGCTCGGCTACACCTCGATCGCCGTCTACAGCGACGCCGATCGCGACGCCCTGCACGTCGAGATGGCCGACCAGGCCCACCGGATCGGCCCGGCGCTCGCCGCCGACTCCTACCTGTCGATCGGCGCGATCTTGGAGGCCGCCTCGCGCGCGAAGGCCACGATGATCCACCCCGGCTACGGGTTCCTGTCCGAGCGCGCACACTTCGCGAGCGCGGTCGCGGACTCGGGCTTCACGTTCATCGGTCCGCCCGCCGAGGCGATCGAGATGATGGGCGACAAGTCCGCCGCCCGGCGCGCCGCCGACCGCGTCGGCGTCCCCATCGTGCCGGGCACGCCCGAGCCGGTCACCCTCGACCGGGCGCCGGCGGAGGCCGAACGCATCGGGTTCCCCCTCATGGTCAAGGCCGCGTTCGGCGGCGGGGGCAAGGGCATGCAGGTGGTGCGCAAGCCCGAGGAGCTCGAGAGCGCGCTCGCGCGCGCGACCCGCGAGGCGCAGGCGTACTTCGGCCGCCCCGAGGTGTTCCTCGAGCGGTACATCGACCGCGCGCACCACGTCGAGGCGCAGGTGTTCGCCGATACCCGGGGCAACGTGTTCTTCCTCGGCGAACGCGACTGCTCGGTCCAGCGCCGCCACCAGAAGCTGATCGAGGAGACGCCGTCGCCGGTGGTCGACGCCGACCTGCGCTCGCGGATCGGCGAGGCCGCGATGGCGCTCGCGAAGGAGGCCGGCTACGTGAACGCCGGCACCGTCGAGTGCATCGTCGACGAGGACGGCAGCTTCTACTTCCTCGAGATGAACACGCGGCTGCAGGTCGAGCACACCGTGACCGAGATGGTGACCGGCCTCGACCTGGTCGGGCTCCAGATCCGCGTCGCGCTCGGCGAGAAGCTCGACCTGTCCGACGTCCGCGCCGACGGGCCACGCGATCCAGTGCCGGATCAACGCCGAGGACCCCGCGCGCAACTTCCTGCCCGGACCGGGGCGCATCACCGCGTACCGGGAGCCGTCGGGTCCGTTCGTCCGGGTGGACTCGGGCGTCCGGGCGGGTCGCGAGATCCCCGCCGACTACGACTCGATGTTCGCCAAGGTCATCGTCTCGGCCGAGAACCGCGGCCGCGCGATCGCGCGGATGGACCGCGCGCTCGCCGAGTACCAGGTCGAGGGGGTCCCGACGACGATCCCCCTCCACCGGTGGATCCTCGGCACCCGCGCGTTCCACAAGTCGACGCACTCCACGACGTGGCTCGAGAAGGCGCTCCGCGACGCCGAGCTCCCCGAGGGCGGCACGCCCGCGCCGCCGCCGTCCGACACGCGGCAGCCGGTCCCGGCCGAGCTCCTGCTCGAGTTCGACGGGCGACGGGTGCCGGTCCGCATCTTCGACCAGCGTCGCGACACCGCCCCGAAGGTCCCGTCGCGTCACTCGGCGCACGGCGGCGACCACGTCCACAGCGTGATCGCGGCGCCGATGCAGGGCACGATCCTGCGGGTGCTCGTCGAGCCGGGCCAGGAGATCCAGGCGGGCGACGTCGTCTGCATCCTCGAGGCGATGAAGATGGAGAACGCGATCCCTGCCCCGCGCGCGGGCGTCGTCACCGAGATCCCGGCGCAGGCCGGACAGAACGTCCAGCCCGGGGACCCGCTCGTCGAGCTCGACTGATCCTGCCGTGAACCCTCGGCGGGACCCGGGGGTGGACGCGGTCCTCGCCGAGATCAGCCCGGAAGGGAAGCTGGCGGGCCGGATCTTCGCGACGACGCTGCTGGTGTCGGCCGCCGCGATGATCGTCGCGTCGTGGGACGACATCTGGCGCGTCTGCGGCGAGGTCGCGGGACCGTGCGTCGAGCGTTCGGCCGGCGCGATGATCCTCACGATCGGCTCCGTCGCGGCGACCGCCGGGGCGGTCGGCATCCTCATGCGGATCCGTCGCCGGCCCGTGGACCCCGAGGGGAGCTCCCGGTACGTCTGGGCGCTCGGCGCCCTGGTCGCGCTCGGGGGCATCTTCATCGCGGGGCGGATCCCGGCCTACACGTGCGACCGCGGACGGTTCGACGACGTCCTGGTCCTGTGCCTCCACCCCCCGTCGGTCTCGGACCCGACGAGCTGGCTGCTCCTCAAGAAGGCGATCGTCGTCGTGGCTCTCGCGGTCGCGTTCGTGGTGTCGATCCGGCCGAAGCTCGTCAAGGTGACCGCGCCGGTGTGCGTCACGGTGTGGGCGGTCGGGTTCGGGTGGGTGCTCGCCGACACGATGGCGTAGGCGAGCGTTGCGGACCGACCTGCGCGCTAGCCCCGGGAAGGCCCCACGCATCGCGCCCCGTGATCCGAACGCCGGCGTCGTGGATCTTGTACGTCCGGTTGATCGAGATCAGGAGCGCGGTCAGCGTCTCGGCGATCCGGGCCTGGGTGAGATCGCCGGCGTCGACCCAGCGCAGGCTCGGGATGTCCTCGATCAGGCCGCCGACGACCGCCTTGGCCTCCTTGTCGGTGCCACAGACCAGCACGTCGCTCTCCATCTCGTGCTCGAGATCCTGCAGCGCCTCGCCCGAGATCGTGTGGAACGCCCCCACCATCCGAACGCCGGGATCCAGGATCGCCTTGGCCTGCTCGGCCGCCGAACCGTGCCACGGCCGCACGACGTGCCAGGCTCGGCCGCCCACGGCGGTCGCGAGCGGGCTCGTGCAGTCGACGACGATCGTGCCGGGCTTGATCGCCCCCTTGATCGAACGGTAGGTCTCGGCCTGGCCCTCGAACGGCACCGTCACGATGACGACCCCGGCGTCGGCGGCCGCCTCGTTGGTCGTCCCGTCGACGTTCGCGTCGCCGCCGACGAGCTCGCGGGCCTTGTCCGCCGAGGCGGCACCCTTGTCCTGCGACCGCGACCCGATCGTGACGTGGTGTCCGGCCCTGGCCAGACGCAGCGTCAGGCCGAACCCCTCGTCGCCGGTCCCGCCGATGATCGAGATGTCCATGGCGGCAGAGCCTACCCTGCACCGCGATGGGCCAGACCCTGACCTACGTCACCGAGCTCCTCGTCGGGCTCGGGTGCCTGGTCGCCGCCGTCGCGACGGCGCGCAGCCCGCGCCTGCGTTGGCTCGCGCTCGTCCTCGGCGTCGCCGGCGTCGCGGCGATCGTGCACGCGATCGTCGAGCTCGCCGCGTGAGCGACGGATCGCCTAGCGGGGGTGGTACTCGCCGAACACGCCGCGGAGGACGTCGGAGACCTCGCCGAGGGTGGCGCGCGCACGCAGGGCGACCTTCATCGGCGGCAGCAGGTTGGCGGTCCCGCGGGCGGCCGCCTCGATCTCGGCGAGCGCCCGGTCCACCGCTCCTTGGTCGCGCGAGGCCCGGAGCGCCCGGAGCCGCTCGATCTGCCTCGCGACCTCCTCCTGGCCGATCGTCTGGATCTGCACCGGTTGCTCGTCGCGGTCCTCGAACCCGTTGACCCCGACGATCACGCGCTCGCCCGACTCGATCCCCTGCTGGATCCGGTACGCGGCCTCGGCGATCTCGTCCTGGTAGAAACCGGCCTCGATCGCCTCGACCGCGCCTCCCATCCGATCGATCCGCTCGAGGTAGTCCCAGGCGCGCGCCTCGACCTCGTTCGTGAGCGACTCGACGTAGTAGGAGCCGCCCACGGGGTCGACGGTGTGCGTCACCCCCGTCTCGTGCCCGATCACCTGCTGCGTCCGAAGCGCGATCTTCGCGGCCTGCTCGGTGGGCAGCGCGAGGGCCTCGTCGAACGAGTTCGTGTGCAGCGACTGCGTCCCGCCGAGCACCGCCGCGAGCGCCTCGAGCGCGGTCCGCACGATGTTGTTCTGCGGCTGCTGGGCGGTGAGCGTCGCGCCGCCCGTCTGCGTGTGGAACCGCAGCATCAGGCTCCTCGGGTCCTTCGCCCCGAACCGCTCGGCCATGACCTTGCCCCACATCCGCCGGGCGGCCCGGAACTTCGCGATCTCCTCGAAGAAGTTCATGTGGCACGCGAAGAAGAACGAGACCCGCGGCGCGAACGCGTCGACCTCGAGCCCGGCGTCGATCGCCGCCTGGACGTACGCGATCCCGTCCGCGAGCGTGAACGCCACCTCCTGCACCGCGGTCGCCCCGGCCTCTCGCATGTGGTAGCCGCTGACCGAGATCGTGTTCCAGCGCGGGATGGTCCGGCCGCAGTACGCGAACAGATCGGTGATCAGGCGCATCGAGGGCTTCGGCGGGTAGATGTAGGTGCCGCGGGCCGCGTACTCCTTCAGGAGGTCGTTCTGCACGGTCCCGTTCAGCGCGGAGGCGTCGATCCCCCGTTCCTCGGCCACGAGCTCGTACAGCAGGAGCAGGATCGGCGCGGTCGCGTTGATCGTCATCGACGTCGAGACCGCGTCGAGCGGGATCGCGTCCAGCAGCCGGCCCATGTCCTCGATCGAGTCGATCGCCACGCCGGTCTTGCCCACCTCGCCCTCGGCGCGGGGGTGGTCCGAGTCCAGGCCCATCTGCGTCGGCAGGTCGAACGCGACCGAGAGCCCCGTCTGCCCGTGCTCGAGCAGGTACCGGAACCGTTGCGTTGGTCTCGTCGGCGGTCGCCATCCCCGCGTACTGCCGCATCGTCCACAGGCGCCCGACGTACATCGAGGGGTACACGCCACGGGTGAAGGGCGGCTCGCCGGGCAGACCCAGGTCCCGTTCGGGGTCGAAGCCGCCGAGATCGTCCGGCTCGTAGACCGGCTCGAGGTCGATCCCGGAGTCGGTCGACCGCGGTTCGGCGTCGCTCATCCCGAACCAAGGGTAGCCGGTAGCATCGGGACCGTGGACATCGTCGACCCGCGCATCGAGGACTACATGCGCTCGCTGCTCACCCGCTACGACGAGCCGGTCCTGCTCGAGATGGAGGCGGAGGGCAAGGAGCGCGGCTTCCCGATCATCGGGCGTCTGGTGGGTGTCACGGTCGAGCTGCTCGCGCGCTCGATCGGCGCGAGGCGGGTGTTCGAGCTCGGCTCGGGGTTCGGGTACTCGGCCTACTGGTTCTCGCGGGCGGTGGGGCCCGGCGGCGAGGTCCACGCGACGGACGGCGACCCGGCCAACGAGCACAAGGCGCTCGACTACCTCTCCCGCGCCGGCCTGGCGGAGCCGATCCGCTGGCACGTCGGCGACGCGGTGGAGAACCTCGGAGCCGTCGAGGGCGAGTTCGACGTCGTCTACGACGACATCGACAAGGAGGGGTACCCCGATGCCTGGCGGGCGGCGCGCGAACGGATCCGCGTGGGCGGGCTCTACCTCTGCGACAACGTGCTGTGGTCGGGCGCGGTCGCCGACCCCGAGGGCGATCACGGGCGCGATGCGACGACCACGAACGCGATCCTCGAGCACAACCGCCTGATCGCGGACGACGAGCGATTCGTCTCGACGATCGTGCCGACCCGCGACGGCGTGTTCGTCGCCCTTCGCGTCGCGTAGACTCCGCGCGGCTCCGGGGCAGGCGTTCGCCGGAGGCGCGTCGAGGCTAGGTGTTCGAGGGCTGGATGGCGAAGCGGAAGTCCGACGTCGGGACCCTGTACAAGGGCAGTCCGGGACAGTGGTCCTGGCTGCTGCACCGCATCACCGGCGTCGCCGTGATCCTGTTCCTGTTCGCGCACGTGGTGGACACCGCCGTCGTCGGCTGGGGTCCCGAGGCCTACAACCGCGTGGTCGGCGTGTACCACAACTGGGTGGTCCAGCTGCTCGAGCTCGGGCTGGTCGCCGCGGTGCTGTACCACGCGATCAACGGCGTGAAGATCATGATCTTCGACTTCTGGCCGTCGAGCGCCCGCCACATGAAGGGGATCGCGCTCGCCTCCACGATCATCTTCGTGCTCAGCATGATCCCGATCACGATCATCATGGGCAACGCGATCCTCGAGTCCGCCGGGGTCTTCTGATGGCCGTCGAGGCGCCCGAACGCCCGACGCCGTCCCCGCGCGACCGGTCCCGCGGCGCCCGAGGGCGCGAGCGGCCCGTCGGCGGCTTCGAGCTGTGGTCGTGGCTGTTCATGCGGATCAGCGGGCTGCGTGCTGCTCGTGCTCGCGGTCGGGCACGTCCTGATCATGCACGTGCTCGACGGCGGGGTGGAGCGCGTGAACTTCGGCTTCGTCGCCGCGCGGTGGCAGAGCCCGTTCTGGCGGACCTGGGACTGGGCGCTCCTGGTCCTCGCGCTGATCCACGGGATCAACGGGCTGCGCATCATCGTGCAGGACTACGTCCGGTGGCCGGCCGTCCGGTTCGCGGTCGACATGGCCTTCTTCGTGATCGGGTTCGCGCTGTTCGTCCTCGGCACGGTCGTCGTGTTCACGTTCGACGCGAGCCAGTGGCCGGGAACGGTCTGAGCGGATGACCACCTTCCACACGTACGACGCGGTGATCGTCGGCGCCGGGGGCGCGGGGCTCCGGGCGGCGATCGAGACCTCGGACCGCGTGAAGACCGCCGTGATCTCGAAGCTGTACCCCACGCGCTCGCACACCGGGACCGCGCAGGGCGGCGTCTGCGCGGCGCTCGCGAACGTCGAGGAGGACTCGCCCGAGTGGCACGCGTTCGACACGGTCAAGGGCGGGGACTACCTCGTCGATCAGCCCGCGGCGCAGCTGATGTGCGAGGAGGCCATCGACGCGATCTACCAGCTCGAGCACTGGGGGTTGCCGTTCAACCGCACGCCCGAGGGCAAGATCGACCAGCGGCGGTTCGGCGGGCACACGCGCAACCACGGCGAGGCGCCGGTCCGGCGCGCGTGCTTCGCGGCCGACCGGACGGGCCACATGATCCTGCAGACGCTGTACCAGCAGTGCGTCAAGCGGAACGTTCGGTTCTTCAACGAGTTCTACGTGCTGGACCAGCTGATGGTCGACGGCGCATGCGCCGGCGTCGTGGCGTACGAGCTCGCGACGGGCGAGCTCCACGTGTTCCGCTCCAAGGCCGTCCTGTACGCCACCGGGGGGTACGGCCGGATGTTCAAGGTCTCCTCCAACGCGCACACGCTGACCGGCGACGGCCCCGCGGTGCTGTTCCGTCGCGGGCTGCCGCTCGAGGACATGGAGTTCTTCCAGTTCCACCCGACCGGCGTCTACAAGATGGGCATCCTGCTGTCCGAGGCGGTCCGCGGCGAGGGCGGCATCCTGCTGAACAGCGAGGGCGAGCGCTTCATGGAGCGCTACGCGCCGACCGTCAAGGACCTCGCCCCGCGCGACATGGTGAGCCGCGCGATCTTCCAGGAGATCAAGGAGGGTCGCGGCGACGGCCCGAACGCGCGACGCGGTGTGGCTCGACGTCCGCCACCTGCCGCGCGACGTGATCGAGGAGAAGCTGCCCGACGTGACCGAGTTCGCGCGCGTCTACCTCGGCGTCGAGCCGACCACCGAGCTCGTCCCGATCCAGCCGACCGCGCACTACGCGATGGGCGGCATCCCGACCAACGTCGACGGGCAGGTCGTCGTCGGGCGAGGACGAGACGCCGGTCCCGGGACTGTACGCGGCCGGAGAATGCGCGTGCGTCTCGGTCCACGGCGCGAACCGCCTGGGGACGAACTCGCTGCTCGACATCGTGGTGTTCGGACGCCGCGGCGGCGTGCACGCGGCCGGGTTCTGCGAGGAGGCCGACCTGCCCGAGCTCCCCGAACGCCCCGAGGGCGATGGTCCGCGAGATGGTCGACGGCCTGCTGAACCGCCCCGAGGGCGCGAACGCCGCGGACATCCGGGGCGAGCTCCAGGACTCGATGCAGGACCTGGCGTTCGTGGTCCGGACCGAGGAGAGCCTTCGGACGATGCAGGAGATCCTGGGGAGCCTGCGCGAACGGTTCGACCACGTGTACGTGCAGGACACCGGCAAGATGTTCAACACCGAGCTGATGGAGGTCGTCGAGCTCGGGTTCCTGCTCGAGTGCGCCGACGCGCTCGTGGCGGCGGCGCTCGCCCGCGACGAGAGCCGGGGCGGCCACTACCGCGAGGACCATCCACTGCGCGACGACGCCAACTGGCTCAAGCACTCGCTGGCGTACCGGGACGACGACGGGTCGATCCGGCTCGAGCACAAGCCCGTGAAACTGGGACCCTACGTACCCATGGAACGGAAGTACTGATGGCCGCGACCGCCTCGGACGGGCTCGGCGAGATCCTCGAGGGTTCGGACCTGCGCGCCGCCGGCGCGGCCCACAAGGTCACGCTCACGCTCAAGATCCGCCGCTACAACCCCGAGGTCCGCGGCGAGGAATCGTGGTGGGACGAGTTCGAGATCCAGGCCGACCCCGACGACCGGCTGCTCGACGCGCTGCACCAGGTCAAGTGGTACCACGACGGGACGCTGGCGCTCCGACGCTCGTGCGCGCACGGCATCTGCGGCTCGGACGCGATGATGATCGACGGCAAGAACGCGCTCGCGTGCAAGGTGATCGTCCGCGACGTCGCGCCGAAGGTCACGGTCGAGCCGATCCGCGGCCTCCCCGTCCTGAAGGACCTGATCGTCGACATGGAGCCGTTCTTCGCCGGCTACCGCTCGGTGCTCCCCTTCCTGATCAACGACTCGGGCGAACCCGACACCGAACGCCTCCAGTCGCCCGAGGAGCGTCACCGGTTCGACGACACGACCAAGTGCATCCTGTGCGCCGCCTGCACGACCTCGTGCCCGATCTTCTGGGGTGACGAGGAGTACGTCGGTCCCGCGGCGATCGTGAACGCGCACCGGTTCATCTACGACTCACGGGACGAGGGCGCCAAGGAGCGCCTGGAGATCCTGTCCGAGAAGACCGGCGTGTTCCGCTGCCGGACGACGTTCAACTGCACGGACGCGTGCCCTCGCGGCATCGAGGTCACCAAGGCGATCCAGGACGTGAAGCGCTCGATCCTGTTCGACCGCTTCTGAGTCGCCGGCGCCTACCAGGCTCAACCGCCTCCACGTCGGACGCCCGGTAGGGTTCGGCCGTGGCGCACCTGGTGACCCTCATCCCCGGCGACGGCATCGGACCCGAGGTCTCCGAGGCGACCCGGCGCGTGCTCGACGCGACGGGCGTCGCGATCGAATGGGTCGTCGAGGAGGCGGGAGCCGAGGTCCTGGCGCGCGAGGGCACCACGCTCCCCGAACGCGTCCTGGACCGGATCCGCGTCTCGCGCGTGGCGATCAAGGGCCCGATCACGACGCCGGTCGGCTCGGGGTTCCGCAGCGTGAACGTCGAGCTCCGGCAGACGCTCGACCTGTTCGCGGCGGTCCGACCCTCGCGTTCGCTCGCCGGGCTGCCGACGCGCCACCCCGACGTCGACCTCGTCGTGATCCGCGAGAACACCGAGGACCTCTACCAGGGGATCGAGTTCGAGGAGGGGACCCCCGAGGCGCTCGAGCTCCGGGAGGAGCTGCGCCGGCTCTCCGGGCGGGAGCTGCGCGAGGACTCCGGGTTCACGGTCAAGCCGATCTCGGTGACCGGCGCGCGACGGATCGTCCGGTTCGCGCTCGAGTACGTCCGCGCTCACGGCCGGCGGAAGGTGACGCTCGGCCACAAGGCGAACATCATGCGGTTCTCCGACGGGCTGTTCCTGTCGATCGGACAGATCGAGGCCGAAGGGCATCCCGAGGTGTGGTTCGAGGAGATGGAGATCGACCAGCTCTCGATGCGGCTGGTGCGCGAGCCCGCCGAGTTCGACGTCCTGCTGCTGCCGAACCTGTACGGCGACATCATCTCGGACCTGTGCGCCGGGCTGGTCGGCGGGCTCGGGCCTGGCGGCCGGCGCGAACCTCGGATGGGAGTACGCGGTGTTCGAGCCCGTCCACGGCAGCGCCCCCGACATCGCCGGCAAGGGCGTCGCGAACCCGCTCGCGATGATCCTGTCGGGCGCGATGCTGCTGCGCCACCTGCAGGAGCCGGCGGCGGCCGAGGCCGTCGAGCGCGCGGTCGACCGGGTGCTCGAACGCGGCGACGTGCGCACACCCGACCTCGGCGGGAGCTCGTCGACCGACGAGGTCGCCGCCGCGATCGTCGCGGAGCTCGCCGTATGAGCGGCGAGGTCGTCCGGCGGCGCGACCGACGTCATCGTCGCGCTGGCCGGCCTCGCGCTGTTCGTGCCGTGCGCGCTCGTCGCGTCGAGCGGGACGGTCGGGGCCGTCGAGCTCGCGGTGTTCCACGCGATCAACGAGCTGCCCGAGGGCCTCTCGCCGGTCATGCAGCGGGTGCAGTGGCTGGGCGTCCTCGCGGTCGGACCGATCGTCGCCGTCGGAGCCGCCGCGTTCCGCCGATGGCGGCTCGCGATCGCCTGCCTGCTGGTCACGGTCGAGAAGCTCGTGTTCGAGCGCATCGTCTGGCAGCTCGTCGAACGCTCCCGCCCGGGCAAGACGATCGCGGACGCGATCGTCCGCGGCGACACCCCGACGGCCGGGGCCGCGTTCGTCTCCGGCCACGTCGATCCTGGTGACGGGGCTCGCGTGGGTCCTCACGCCGTACCTGCGTGGCGCCTGGCGGGCGCTCCCGTGGGTCGTGGTCGGGCTGGTGGCGTTCGCGCGCCTCTACCTGGGGGCGCACGCCCCGCTGGACGTGCTCGGCGGGTTCGGGCTCGGCCTGGTGGCCGGCGGCGTCGCGAACGTGATCGTCGGCCTCAAGCCCCGAACGGCCGGCGTCGCCGACCATGCCGGCGCGCGCTACGGGTAGCGGCTCAGTGGTGGTGCGGGTGCGACTCGGAGCCCGGACCGGGCTCCCCAGGTGGCAGTTGTCAACAGCCGGGTTCGCCGTCGTGCCCGCAGCACTGCGCGCGCGAGAACGTGGCGTGGAACCGGTTGCGGATCGTCGAGGCGGAGCTTCGTGAACACCGGGGCGTCGTACTCGCGCCAGTTGGTGAAGAAGTTCCGCACGTGGCGCTTCGCCTTCGGCCGAGGAACCGGCGCATCAGCCTCCGCCGTTCTTGCCGGCCCACTCGTCCGTGGACACGTGGAGCGACTCGGGGAGCAGCTCGTTCTTGCGCCACGGCTTGACGGTCTCGGCGTAGAAGTCGCGGCCCTCGCAGTCGTTGACCACCCACACCGGGAAGTCGTCGAGCTCCATCCGGCGGATCGCCTCGGTCGCGAGGTCCTCGAACGCGATGATCTCCTGCGAACGCACGGTGAGCGCCGCGAGGGCTCCCCCGCCGCCGAGGGCGGCCATGTAGACCGCGGTGTGCTCCTTCAGCTCCTCGCGGATCGCCGGGCCGCGGCCGCCCTTGCCCATGATCCCCTTCAGCCCGAGCTCGAGCAGCCGGGGCGTCCACGCTGTCCATCCGGCTCGCCGTCGTCGGACCCGCCGAACCCGTCACGTGCCCGGGTCGCTCCGGCGTGGGCCCGACGTAGTAGACGATCTGGCCGGCGATGTCGAAGGGGAGCTCCTCGCCCCGGTCGAGCATCTCGACCATCCGCTTGTGCGCCGCGTCGCGCGCCGCGTAGACGGTCCCGCGCACCAGCACGACGTCGCCGATCTTCAGCTCGCGGACGTCCTCGTCCGACAGCGGCGCCTCGATCCGCTTGCGCCCGTCGTCCAGGACCTCGACGGCCACCTCAGATCACCCTCGAGCCCGTGCCGATGCGCGTGGCACTCGATGTTGACGGCGACGGGCAGCGACGCGATGTGCGTCGGCATCGTCTCGACGTGGACGGCGAGCACCGTCTGCGTGCCGCCGAGCGCCTCGGGCCCCAGGCCCAGCGCGTTGCACTTCTCGTACAGCTCGGCCTCGAGCTCGGCGATCTGCGGGTCGGGGTTCGGCTGCCCGACCTTGCGCATCAGCGCCCGCTTGGCGATCACGGCCGACATCTCGAAGTTCCCGCCGATCCCCACGCCGATGATCCCCGGCGGGCAGGCGTTCGGGCCGGACTCGGCCACGGCCTGCAGGACGAACTCCTTGGCGCCCTCGAGCCCGTCGGCGGGCTTGAGCATCGCGTGCTTGCCCATGTTCTCCGAGCCGGCCCCCTTGGCGTCGACCTGGATCCGGATCTGGTCCCCCGGGACGACCCGCGTGTGGATGAACGCGGGCGTGTTGTCGCCGGTGTTCCGGCGGTCGAACAGCGGATCGCGAACGATCGAACCGCGCAGGTACCCGTCGCCGTACCCCTGCCGAACGCCCTCGTTGACCGCGTCATACAGATCGACGCCGGTGACGTGCACGTCCTGGCCGAGGTCGAGGAAGATCACCGTGTAGCCCGTGTCCTGGCAGTAGGGGTACTCGCCCTCGGCGGCCAGCTCCTGGTTGCGGATCAGCAGGTCGAGCACCTGCCGTCCGAGCGGCGACTCCTCGAGCTCCCGGGCGCGCCTGACCAGCCGCACCATCTCCTCGGGGACCTTGTAGTTGATCTCGATGCAGAGATCCCGGACGACCCGAGTGATCTCCGCCGCATCGATCTCGCGTGGTTCGGCCATGGCGAAGCCATGCTAACCGCGGTGCTTCCGGGCGTCCGGTGCAGGTGAGAGGATGCCGCGATGGCCTCGGGCATCACCTCCACGGCTCGCCCCACCGGCCTCCGGCTCGCCGGCACCGACGTGCGTCGCGCTCGGGGCGATCGCGGCCGGCGTGGGCGCCACGCGCGAGTGGGCGACGATCGGGTTCACGGCCGACGTCGAACACGCGGCGGACGTCTCGGTGCACGGGATCGACGTGTGGGAGGGCAAGGTCGTGCTCTTCGCGGCCGTGGGCGCGCTCCTGGTGTTGCTCGCGATGCGGATCTCGGGCTCGCGCGGGACGCGGCGCGGGCTCGCGATCGCCCTGATCGTCCTCGGGGCGCTCTGCGTCGCCCTGCCGGTCGCCGACGCGGCCCGCGCGAAGGACCGCTTCGGCGGCGTCGAAGGGCGTGGACCGGCTCGCGAAGACGCTCTCGGTGCAGCTCGGGCTCCCGGAGGAAGTGGTGCGCGAACGCCTGTCCGATCTGCTCGCGCAGGACCTCCGCGTCGAGATCTCGGCGGGGCTGTGGATCACCGTGGCCGGCGGCGTCCTGCTCGTCGCGGGAGGCGTCCTCGGTCTCGTGTGGGTGCGTCGCGACGGCGCGCACGCGACCGTCCCGGTCGAGACGCGATCCCGGCTAGAGCGTCGCGAGATCCGCGCACTTGGCGCGGATGCCCTCGGCGGCGGCACGGAGCGCGGCCAGCTCATCGTCGTTCAGGTCGAGCTCGACGATCTCGGCCACGCCGGCGCCCGAGAGCTTCACCGGCACGCCGACATAGACCCCGTCGATGCCGTACTGGCCCGTGCACCACGCGCAGACCGGCAGCGGCTCGTCGACGCGACCGGCGATCGCCTCGACCATCCGCGTGGCCGAGGCCGACGGGGCGTAGTACGCGCTCCCCTTCTTCAGCAGCCCCACGATCTCGGCGCCGGCGTCGCGCGTCCGGGCATACAGGCGCTCGAGCGTCGCGTCGTCGACGAGCTCGGCGAGCGGCTTCCCGTCGACGGTCGCGTGGCGGGGCAGCGGCACCATCGCCTCCCCGTGGGAACCGAGCGTCATCGCCTCGACCACCAGCGGCGAGACGCCGAGCTCCTCGGCGATGAAGGCGCGCAGGCGCGCCGAATCGAGCACGCCCGCCATCCCCATCACCCGTTCCCTCGGGAAGCCCGAGACGTCGGCCGCGAGGAAGGTCATCTCGTCGAGCGGGTTGGTCACGACGATGATGATCGCGTTCGGCGACCCGGGGACGAAGCGCTCGACCACGCTCGCGGACGATCCCGGCGTTCTTGCCGAGCAGGTCCATCCGGCTCATCCCGGGCTGGCGTGGGAACCCCGCGGTGATCACGACGACGTCGGAACCGGCGGTGTCTGCGTAGTCGTTCGTGCCGACGATGTTCGGCTCGAACCCGACGACCGGGGCCGACTGGCGCATGTCGAGCGCGAGCCCCTGCGGCAGACCCTCCACGATGTCGATCAGGACGACCTCGGCCAGTCCGCGTTCGACCAGCCGCATCGCGGTGGTCTGTCCGACGAACCCGCTTCCGACGACGGTGACACGCATCCGTGGCGCTCCTTCGGTTCGAGGCGGCGACATCCTATCCGCGCGAACCGCGGCCGTCGGCGGCCGGGCGCTACTCGCGGCGGCTCGTGAGGTAGGCGCCCGCGAGCACGAGACCGGTCCCGACGAGCGAGATCGCCGCGATCGTCTCGTCCTCGAACACCACACCGAGCACGATCGCCACCACGGGCAGGAAGTAGATCGCGACGGACCCGCGGGTCGCGCCGACGCGGCCGACCAGCGTGGTCATGGCCACGAACGCCCATCCCGTCCCGAAGAACCCGAGCGCGACCACCGCGAGGGTGCTCGACCACGCGAACTCCGAGTCCGGCAGCGAGACGAGCGCGGCCGGCGCGAGCAGGACGAGCGCCACCATCTGCGCCCGCAGGAGGACCGGGAGCGCCCCGTACCGCTGCTGGAGCGGGACGGCGATGTTGACGGCGATCCCGTAGCACAGGACCGCGATCAGGACGAGCGAGGCGCCGAGCGCCGTCGCGTCCGCGTCCCGCGTCGCCGGCCAGAGCACGCCGACGACGCCGAGGAACCCGACGGCGATCCCGAACAGTTGCCGGCTGGCCGGCAGCCCGCCGCAGCAGGATCGCGGCGATGACCGCCGCGAAGATCGGGACCGCGCCGTTGAGCATCCCGGCGAGCGAGGAGTCGATCCACTGCTGCCCGATCGGGAACAGCAGGAGCGGCGCGGCCATCCAGACGACCCCGAGCAGCGCCACCCGGGGCAGGTCGCCCCGTTCGACCGGCCGATGGGACCCGCGCAGCAGCGAGAGCGTGAGCGCGCCCGACGGCCACCCGCCCGAACGCGACCACCCCCGGCCCGAGATGCTCCAGGCCGATCTCGATGAACAGGAAGGACGAGCCCCACATCGCCGCGATCGCGACCAGGAGCCCCCACTCCTGCGGCCCGAACGCCTCCCGCCTGGTCCCCTGGGCGGTCTCGATCAGTGGCCGTCTGCTCATGTCGGTCCTCTTCCCGTCCCTCCGGCCGCCCCCCGGCAGCCCCTCGCTCGTCCGAACCTACCTCGGGCCCTCAGCCTTCCCAACGCGCCGGCGACGGTCATCGTGAGACCAGCTTCTCGATGACCGCGTCCCGGACCTGGGTCGTGGTCGCGGCGTTCGGGTCGTCCCGCGTCGGCCGCAGGTCGTAGGTGACGGTCCGGCCCTCGGCGATGACGGCCGCGACCGCCGCCTCGAGCCGGTCCCCCGCGTCGGTCTCGCCGATGTGGCGCAGCAGCATCGCGCCGCAGAGCATCAGCGCCATCGGGTTGGCGCGGTTCAGACCCCGGTAGCGCGAGGCGGTGCCGTGGGTCGCCTCGAAGACCGCACAACCGTCCCCGAGGTTCACCCCGGGCGCCACGCCGAGCCCGCCGATGATCCCCGCGCACAGGTCCGAGAGGATGTCGCCGTACAGGTTCGGCAGGACCAGCACGTCGTGGTCCTCGGGACGCTGGACGAGCTGCATCGCCAGGTTGTCGATGATCCGGTCCTCGAACGCCACGTCCGGGTACTCCCGCGCCACCTCGCGGGCGGTCTCGAGGAACAGCCCGTCGGAGAACTTCATGATGTTGGCCTTGTGACCCGCGGTGACCTTCCGGCGCCCGTTCGCCCTCGCGTACTCGAACGCGAACCGCGCGATCCTGCGGCTCGCGGTCTCGCTGATCGCCTTGATCGACAGCCCGGAGTCCTCCCGGATGCGCTTGCCGGTCGTGCGTTCGATGAACGCCATCAGCTCCGCGGTCTGCGGCGCCCCCTGCTCGAACTCGATCCCCGTGTACGAGCCCTCCGTGAGCTCGCGGATGACCACGACATCCGCGCGTTCGTAGCGCGAGCGCACCCCCGGGTACAGCGTGCACGGACGCACGGCCGCGTAGAGCCCGAGCGCGACCCGCAGCCCGACGTTCACGCTCCGGAACCCGGCCGGGGTGCCGAGCGGCCCCTTCAGCGCGACGCCGTAGGTCCGGATCGACTCGATCACCCGGGCGGGAAGGGGCGTGCCCTCGGCCTCGATCACCGAGAGCCCCGCGGGCTGGAGGTCCCACTCGATCTCGACGCCGGTGGCCTCGATCGCCAGGCGGGCGGCGTCGACGAGCTCGGGGCCCGCCCCGTCGCCGGGGATCAGCGCGATCCGATACACGGTCACGCCGGGGATTGTGATGGGATGATGGGCGGAGCGACCATGCGACTCTTGGGCCGAACCGACGGAGCGTGCGGTGACCGACCGAGGCCTTCGCGAGATCGTGGCAGCCCAGACCCGGCTGTCCGACATCGACGGGCAGGCGGGCCGGCTGTGGTACGTGGGCTACGACATCCACGACCTGGCCGGACGCACCTCCTACGAGGAGGTCGTGCACCTGCTCCACGAGCTCCGCCTGCCGAACCAGGCCGAGCTCGACACGCTCCACGACTTCATGGTCGAGGAGCGTGAGGTCTCGAAGTTCCTCCAGGACCTGATGCCCACGCTCGCGCAGCAGACCTCCCCGATGTCGATGCTCCGCACGAGCGTGTCGGCCGCCTCGGCCTACGACCCGGACGGGTGGGACGACTCGGTGGAGGCCGACCATCGCAAGGCGCTGCGCCTGATCGCCAAGACCCCGACCCTGCTCGCGATGTACCACCGGTTGCGGACGGGTCAGGAGATCGTGCCGCCGAACCCGAAGCTCCCCCACGCCGCGAACTTCCTCCACATGCTGCTCGGCCTCGAGCCGTCCCAGGAGGACGCCGAGGTGATCGACACGACGTTCGTGCTGTACGCCGACCACACGATGAACGCCTCGACGTTCACGGCGCGGATCGTGGCCTCGACGCTCGCCGACATGTTCTCGGCGATCACCGCGGCGATCGCCGCGCTCAAGGGGCCGCTGCACGGCGGCGCCAACGAGGAGTCGATGAAGATGCTCGAGGAGGTCGGCTCGCCGGACCGCGCCGAGGCGTACGTGCGAGACAAGCTCGAGCGCCACCAGAAGGTGATGGGGTTCGGTCACGCCGTCTACAAGACGATGGATCCTCGGGCGGTCGTGCTCAAGCGCCTGTCGAAGGAGACCGGCGAGCGCCACGGCGACACGTCCTGGTACGAGATCTCCGAGGCGATCGAACGCACCGTGGCCGAGCAGAAGGGCCTGTTCCCCAACGTCGACTTCTACGCCGCGAGCGTGTACCACACGCTCGGCATCCCGACCGATCTCATGACGCCGATCTTCGCGCTCGCGCGGATGGCCGGCTGGACGGCTCACGTTCGCGAACAGTACGCGGACAACCGCGTGATCCGACCCGGTTCGGAGTACATCGGACCCCGCGACCAGTCGTGGGTCCCGATCGACGACCGCTGAGCCGAGCTCGACGCCGGCAGCTCGCCCAGGTCAGGCGGGATCGGAGGGCGGCGGAGGCGGTGCACGGACTGAGCGCCGCCCGCCGCGGCGGAATCCCACACGCGGTTCAGGTGCTCCTGCACGTAGGCCGCCATCCCGAACCAGATCACGAGCGCGAGGATCACGACGAGCGCCGGCGAGATCTGCGACTGGATCCCCCGCTGCTCCTGCATCTGGACGATGTGGTTCGAGGTGTTGTAGTAGGCGATGAACGGCGGGACGATCAGGAGGAAGCCGGGGATCACGGCCAGGAGCGAGCGGGACGGGCTGATCGTCTGGTCGCCGGTGTAGCGCAGGATCTCCTCGTTCGCCTTGTAGTACCAGTACAGGCCGTAGATCCCGAGCGTGATGATCGTGAGCCCCAGTACCCCGAGCGGGTTGCGTTTCAGGTAACTCTGTCCCTGGATCGTCACGGTCTCCGCCATCGTTCCTCCTCGCGTAGGGTTGCTCGGCGAGTCTACGCTGCAGGGAGAGCGGGTCGTGGGAGCAACCCGGCCCCCTCGATCACGTGCCGAACGACCTCCTCGCGCCCCAGCCCCATCACGTGCACGCCCGAGATGCCCTGCATCGCCTGCAGCCCGGAGACGATCTCGACGCACTGGGCGGTCCCGAGCGCTTCGGCCTCGGGCCCGGCGTCCTCGAGCGCCCGGAGCAGGCCGTCCGGGACGTGGACGCCGGGCAGATGCTCGTTCATGTACCGGGCCTGCTTCGCGCTCCGAAGCGGCGCGACGCCGACGAACACGGCCACCCGTTCGAACACACCGCGCGGGCGGACGATCTCGGCCCACTCGGCGAGCCGGTCCAGGTCGTAGGCGATCTGGGTCATGACGAACCCGGCGCCCGCGTCCAGCTTGACCTCGAGACGGGCCGGGTCGTAGCGCTCGACCAGCGGGCTGTCGGCCACGCCGACGAAGTAGCGGGGCGCACGGCTCGATCTCGGCGCCCGAGGGGAGCCGCGACTCCTCGCGGAGCCTCGCGGCGAGCGCGATCAGCTCGAGCAACCCGATGTCGTTCACCGCGGCGGCGTCGGGCTCGTCCCCCACCGACAAGGGGTCGCCGGTGAGACACAGCAGGTTCCGGGCGCCGAGCGCCCAGGCGCCGAGCAGGTCGGCCGCGATCGCCAGCCGGTTCCGGTCGCGGACCGTGAGCTGCAGGGTGGGTTCGATGCCGGTCCTGCGCGACGATCGCCGCGCCGGCCACCGGCGACATGTGCGCGCTCGCCGTCGGGTTGTCCGTGACGTTCACGGCGTCCGCGTAGCCGACGAGCTCGCGCGCCTGGCGCTCGACCGGTTCGGGGTCGCTCGACCTGGGGGGGACCACCTCGGAGGTGACGCCGAAGCGGCGCGAGCGCACGAGCGCCTCGAGCCGGCTCCCCGGTTCGCTCAACGCTGCTCGGAGAGCTTCTCGGCTGCGGAGACCGTGTTGAGCAGGAGCATCGCGGTCGTCATCGGGCCGACGCCGCCGGGGACCGGCGTGATCATCCCCGCGACCTCCTTGACCTCGTCGAACGCCACGTCGCCGACGAGCCCGTGCTCGGTCCGGTGCACGCCCACGTCGACGACGACCGCGCCCGGCTTGATCATGTCGGCGGTGACGAGCTGCGGTCGTCCGGTCGCCGCGACCAGGATGTCGGCGCGTCGAGTGTGCTCCGCGAGGTCGCGCGTCTTGATGTGACACACCGTCACCGTCGCGTTGCCGCGGATCCAGTCCTGCGCGAGCAGGATCGACAGCGGCGCCCCGACGAGGTCGCCGTAGCCCGCCACCACGATCTCGGCGCCCTCGAGCTCGACGCCGGAGCGGAGCAGCAGCTCGACGATCCCGTAGGGGGTCGCGGGCGGGAACGACGGCTCGCCGCGCACCATGAGCCCGACGTTGAGCGGGTGCAGGCCGTCGACGTCCTTGCGCGGATCGATCGTGGTCTGCACCGCGAGCTCGCTGATGTGCCTCGGCAGCGGGAGCTGGACGATGATCCCGTGGATCTCGGGGTCGCGGTTCAGCCGCCGGATCGTCGCGAGGAGCTCGCCCTCGGTGATGAACCCGGGCAGGTCCACCTGCTCCGAACGCATCCCGACCTCGGAGCACGCCTTGTGCTTGGCCCCGACGTAGATCCGCGACGCCTCGTCGGCGCCCACGAGCACGGCCGCGAGCCCGGGCTGGATCCCGCGGTCGACGAGCGCCATCGCGCGTTCGGCCACCTGCGCCTTGATCTGCGCGGCGATCGCCCTGCCGTCGATGATCGTTGCGGTCACGGGCGAATCCTACCGACGGGCCGGGCGGGTAGCCGGGAGGAACGGTCGGCCCGCGAGACCGACGGTCACGCCGTCGCGATCACCCACAGGGGGATCTCGCCCTCGTCCTCGATCTCGTCGGCCTGGATCAGGTCGAAGCCGGCCTCGCGCAACAAGGTCCGGTTCGTCTCGGCGTCGAAATGGCTCCAGTACATCGAGCGCACCGTAGAAGTCCGGAACGAGGTCGGCGGGGTTGTCACCGCGCCCGAGCGTGCCCGCGAACACGCCGCCCGGTCGGATCCAGCTGCGGATCCTCGCGAGCAACGGTGCGTGGGCGACGCGCGGCACGTGGATGAGCGTCCAGAACGCCACGACCGCATCGAAGGATCCGGGTGCGAACGCGAGGTCCACCATGTCCGCCCGCACCAGCCTCGCCCCGGGCGCGTTCCGGCGCGCGAGCGCGAGCTGGGCGGCCGAGATGTCCACGGCCACGACCCGAGCTCGGCGCGGTGAGCTCCGCGGCGATGAGGCCGGCTCCGCATCCGAGGTCGAGGACCACACCTCCTTCGGGGATGAGCTCGAGCACGCCGGTCAGGAAGGTCCGGAAGTACGTCTCGGGGCCGCGACCCGCGCGGATCGCGTCGGCGTACCGCTCGGCGATCGTGGTCGTAGCCGGACTCGACGATGTCGCGGGGGTCGTCGTCCATCCGCTCAGTGCCGGAAGTGTCGCCGCCCGGTCACGACGACGGCCATCCCACGAGCCTCAGCCACCGCGAGCACCTCCTCGTCGCGGATCGAACCCCCGGGGTGGATCACGGCCGTCACCCCGGCGTCCGCCGCGACCTCGACCGCGTCGGGGAACGGGAAGAACGCGTCGCTCGCCATCACCGAGGCCTTCGCCCGGTCCCCCGCCTTGCGCACCGCGAGCACCGAGGCGTCCACGCGCGACATCTGCCCGGCCCCGACCCCGACCGTCGCGAGGTCCCGCGCGAACACGATCGCGTTCGACTTCACGCGCATCGAGACGATCCACGCGAACCGCAGGTCGCGCCATTCGTCCTCGGTGGGCTGCCGCGTCGACACGACCTCGAGCTCGGCCCCGCTCTCGGGTGCCGCGTCCGCGTCCTGGACGAGCGCGCCCCCGTGCAGCACGCGCACGTCGAGGCCGCCGGGTTCGGGCAGCGGGGCTCGGACCACGCGCAGCCCCTTGCGTTCCGCGAACGCCCCGAGCGCGCCGTCGGTGAACGACGGCGCGACCACGACCTCGGTGAACACGTCGGCCATCGCCCGTGCCGCGTCCTCGTCCGCCTCGCGTCCGAACGCCACGATCCCCCCGAACGCGCTCACCGTGTCGGACTCGAACGCGGCCGCATACGACGCCGCGAGCGAACCCTGGACGGCCGCGCCGCAGGGGTTGTTGTGTTTCACGATCACCGCCGCCGGCCCGAGGCGTTCGAGGTCGGCCGCGAGCGTGAGCGCGGCGTCGACGTCCAGCCAGTTGTTGAACGACATCTCCTTGCCCTCGACGAGCACCTCCGCGCCGCCCAGCACGCCGGGCCCGCCCGCCCCCCGGTACAGCGCTCCACGCTGGTGCGGGTTCTCGCCGTACCGGAGATCCGCCACCTTCTCGAACGCGAGTCCCGACGAACGCCGGCATCGCGGCGTCGTCCGAGGCGAACCAGCCCGCGACCGCGGCGTCGTACGCCGCCGTGTGCGCGAACGCCTCGGCGGCCAGCTCGCGCCGCAGCTCGAGCGAGAGACCGCCCTCGGCCCCGATGGCCTCGAGGACCTCGGCGTAGCGCGACGGGCTGACGACGACGACGACCGAGGCGAAGTTCTTCGCGGCCGCGCGGACCATCGCCGGGCCGCCGATGTCGATCTTCTCGATCACGTCGTCCTCGGCGGCGCCGCTCGCCACCGTCTCGCGGAACGGATACAGGTTCACGACCACCAGATCGAACGGCTCGATCCCCTGGTCGGCGAGCTGGGTCTCGTGCTCGGGCTTGCGACGGTCGGCCAGGATGCCCGCGTGGATCCTCGGGTGCAGCGTCTTCACGCGGCCGTCGAGCATCTCGGGGAACCCGGTGACCGTCTCCACCGGCGTCACGTCGATCCCGGCCGCCGCGATCGTCGCCGCGGTCCCGCCGGAGGAGACGAGCTCCACGCCGAGCGCCGAGAGCTCGCGCGCGAGCTCGACGACCCCGTCCTTATCGAAGACGGCGACGAGCGCTCGCCGGACCGGACGGACGTCGGTCATCGCGGCGCCTCCTGCAGGACGCGAACCGTGCGGCCCTCGACCACCACCCGACCCTCGCCGAGCGCGCGGACGGCGGCGGGCAGCAGCCGGTGCTCCACCTCGTGGATGCGCTCCTCGAGCGCGTCCCGGTCGTCGTCCGGACGGACCTCGACCGCCTCCTGGAACACGACCGGGCCGTGGTCGACCTCCTCGTCGACCAGGTGCACGGTCACCCCGGTCAGCTTGACGCCCCACGCGAGCGCGTCGGCGACCGCGCGGGTCCCGGGGAACGCCGGGAGCAGGGCCGGATGCACGTTCAGGATCCGGTCGCGGAACGCCCCCACGAGCTCGGGCCCGACGATCCGCATGTAGCCCGCGAGCACGACCAGGTCGATCGCTCGCTCGCGCAGGATCTCGACGAGCGCGTGGTCGAACGCGGCCCGATCCGCGGAGTTCGCCGGGTCGACGTGCACCGCCTCGACGGACCGGGACCGCGCACGCTCGAGCGCGTTCGCATCACCCCGATCGCTGATCGCGAGGACCACCCACGGGCCGACGATCGGGTCGTCGAGGAGCGCCTGCAGGTTCGTCCCCGCTCCCGAGGCGAGGACGGCCACCCGAGCGGTCACGTCGCGCACGCTAGGGAGGCGGGGCGGACCCGTCAACCGCGACGGGTGTGACGGTACCCTTCGGTCGTGCCACCGGACGAACGCTCGTCGAAGGTGCTCGACCGATGTGACCGCCACCCGGGGAGCCCGGCGGTCGCGAGGTGCGACGGCTGCGGACGCCCGATGTGCCTCGCCTGCTCGACGCCGGTTCGGGGGGAGAACTTCGGGACCGAGTGCCTCGCGGACGTCCTCGGCCCCGACGCCGCCGAGACGACGGACCCGACGAGACCGAGCCCGGACCGCGGGGTCAGGACGTTCGCGCTCGTCGCCTTCGGCCTGGCCGTCCTCACGAGCGCGCTGCCGTGGAGCCGGTTCGGTCCCGGTTCGGACGCGTTCGGCGCCTGGACGCGGAGCGGTCACTGGTCGCTCGTGGCGGTCCTCGCGGCGATCGCCGGGCTCGCACTCACCAGCGCGCGGCTGCTGTCCCGCCTGCGAGACCCCGCGTGGGACGTGGCGATCGCCGGACTGGGGGCGCTGGTGGTGGTCGCGTCGTTGCTCTCGGTGCTGTTCCCACCAGCGTTCTCGCGTCCATGGCTCGGACCGTGGTTCGCGGTCGCGGCCGGCGCCGTCGCGTGCGGGACCTCGATCCTGGCCGCCAAGACCGCTCGAGAGACAAGTGGCGGAGACATTTGACTCGGCACCAGGCTCGGTGTTCGATAGGCGCGGCTCGGGGAGCCGCGAGCGGCGCGGGGAGCCCAGAAAGGAGCATGCATGTCGCAATCTGGTGGATTCGACATGTCGAAGATGTCCACGGCCCACAAGATCCTGTTGGGAGCCGGCATCCTGTACATCATCGATGTGTTCCTACCGTGGCAGCGCGTCTGCATCGACCTGGGGATCGAGATCCCTGGGGCGAGCGGGTGCGCCTCGGCCAGCGGTGCATCGGGCATCGGGGTCCTGAACCTCCTGCTCGCGATCGCGCTCGTCGCATGGGAAGGCATGAGCCTCGCGAACGTCGACATCAAGGCGCCTCGTGCGCTGGTCAGCGCGGGCCTCGCGGCCGCGATCGTGCTCTTCACGATCCTCAAGATCCTGGTGGACAGCGAATCGATCTACCTGTTCGCCTGGATCGGGCTCATCCTCGCTCTGGTCATCGGGTACGGCGGGTGGATGCGTTGGCAGGAACACCAGGCCTCGGGCGGTGGCATGGGCGGGAGCAGCACCGGCGGCACCGCTCCCCCTCCGATGCCCGGCGGCCCACCGGCTTGATGCACTGAGCTCCGACCGAACGTGACGGAAGGCCCGGCGATCACGCCGGGCCTTCCGCGTTGCCGGCTTTCGATCTGGGGCCTCGATCTCGTCGGCCTCGCATCGACGTACGATGCGGTGACACCGTGAAGCGATGCCCGTTCTGCGCCGAGGAGATCCGGGACGAAGCGATCAAGTGTCGCTTCTGCGGGAGCATGCTGAACGAAGGTCTGCCCGCTCCCCCGTCGGAACCGGCTCCGTCCGCCGGCGACGAGGCGTTGCAGTTCACGCATTCGGGCTCGAGGTACCTCCTGGGGTACGGGCGCGACTTCTTCGGGATCTGGGACCGCCAGGGCGGTCAGACTCCGGTCTCGCGGTACCCCAGGACCGACGACGGGTGGCGGTCGGCCTGGCTGTCGTTCTCCGCGTCGGAGCCCCAGAGCGCGGAGGTCGGCATCGGGGCCCCGTCGACCGCCTTCTCGGCGCCCCCGCAGCAGGGAGCCTGGGCTGCGCCGGCCGCGCCCAAGCGCCGGGTGAGCGGTGCGTGGTGGCTCCTCCCGATCCTCATGGGCTGGGTGGGTGGCCTGATCGCCTGGCTCGTGAACAAGGACGCCGATCCCAAGGTCGCCCGATCGATGCTCATCACGGGGATCGCGATCAGCGCGGTCGTGATCATCCTGATCGTGTCCGCCCCGCCGTCCACCCCCTGAACCCCGCCGTCGCGGCCCCGAGCGCGCCGCCGGCAACACCCCAGGCGAGGGCGAACAGCGTCCCGGTGACCGGCTCGGGACCGATCCACAGGTGGCCACCACGAACGACGGACCCGGCGGTCGTCGTCCCGTACGACAGCGTGATCGAGGACAGCACGCACGCTGCGAGCATGACGAGGGCGAAGACCACCCCCGCCGCGGCGCCCACCATCACCGAGCCCGCAGCCGAACGCCCCGATGCGGACCCCGCCCATCGGCCACCCGCGATCGTGGCGATCGCCGGGACGAGCAGGAACGCCAGGTAGCCCGCCGGCGCGTTCCCGAACGCCACCTCGCCGCTCGACGCCACGAACGAGGGGAACCGCCCGTAGCACAGGACGTCCGAGCGTTCGCTCCCCCGGACCACGTCGCACCCGCCCTCGGCGGGCACCAGGGTCCAGATCGCCTCGTTCGGCGAGAGCGCGAGGTGATGGGCGAGGATCGCCGCCCCCGGCCCGGGCCGTTCGAACACGGTGCCGAAGTATCGAGCCGTCGACGGCGTCGCAAAGGCGACGGCTTCGTCCGGTTGCACGATGCCGGCAACGAACAGCCCGACGTACGAGAGCGCGATCGCGAACACGAACATCCGCCACCCGCCGCCGAGCACGGCTCGGGCACGCGCCGCCGATGGGCGTTCGCGCCCCGACGAGGCCCACGACCACACGCCGCCCGACGCCCCCGCGAGCGCCGCGAGGAGCAACGGGAACACGAGCGCTTGCCACAGGGACAACGAGACGCGAACCCCACCGCTCACGAACGATCCGAGCTCGACCGGCTCGTCGAACCGCACGAGGAGCGCGACGAGCACCACGGGCGGCGCGTAGCCGAACGCGACCCGTGCGCCCGTCAGCCCTCGAACGCTCGCCCGTCGGCCGAACGCCGAGGCACGCCCGGCCCTGAACAGCAGCCACAGGGCGAGCGCCGTCACCGCGAGCAGCGCCACGCCGAGCTCGACGGTCGCCGAACCACCGGCGGGAAGGTTCGCGCCGGGCAACCTCGACGCGTCGACGGCGAGATCGCCCTCGAACACCAACGCCACGTGGTGGAACGGACCCAGGTAGAGCGCCCCGACCCGGAGCGCGCCTACGAACGACACGTTCGGGACCGCGAGCGCGAACGTCGTGACGGCGGCGACGATGCCGATCGCTGCGATCAGCAGGAAGATCAGGAACCCCCGCAGGATCGACGATCCCCATCCGGGGTCCCCGTCCGGGACCGCCGGGCGCCCACCCGGTGGCGTCACGACAGGGCGGCGCGGACGAGCTCGGCGACCTCGGTCGGCGTTCGTCCGACCCGGACCCCGGCGGCCTCGAGCGCCTCGGCCTTGGCCGCCGCGGTGCCGCTCGAACCCGTGATGATCGCGCCGGCGTGGCCCATCCGCTTGCCCGGCGGCGCCGTGAAGCCGGCGATGTAGGACACGACCGGCTTGCTCATGCGCTCCGCGATGAACGTCGCGGCTCGCTCCTCGTCGTCGCCCCCGATCTCGCCGATCATCACGACGAGGTCGGTCTCGTCGTCGGCCTCGAAACGTTCGAGCGAGCCGATGAACCCGAGGCCGTGCACCGGGTCGCCGCCCATCCCCACGCACGTGGACTGGCCGATCCCGCGCTGCGTGAGCTCGTGCACGATCTGGTACGTGAGGGTCCCGCTTCGGCTGACGAGCCCCACCCGCCCCGGGGCGCAGATCTCGCCCGGGATGATCCCGACGTTCGCGCGACCCGGCGAGATCACGCCGGGACAGTTCGGCCCGACGAGCGCGGTCTCGGTCTCGCGTAGGTACGCGCCGACCTGCGCCATGTCGCGGACGGGGATGCCCTCGGTGATGCACACGACCAGGCCGAGCCCGGCGTCCGCCGCCTCGTAGATCGCCTCGGCGGCGAAGCGGGCGGGCACGAAGATCAGGGACGTGTTCGCACCGGTGGCCTCGACCGCATCCTCCACGGTGTCGAACACCGGGATCCCCTCGACGTCCTGCCCGCCCTTGCCCGGCGTGACGCCCGCCACGACATCGGTCCCGTAGGCGCGGTTCCGCAGCGAGTGGAACGTTCCCTCCGAACCCGTGATCCCCGCGACCACGACCTTCGTGCCTCCGTCGACGAGGATCGCCATCGCTACGCGGCCCCCTCGCGCGCGAGCTCGGCGGCGCGCTCGGCGGCCTCGAGCATCGTGGCGGCCGGGACGATCATCGGGTGGTTCGCCTCGGCGAGGATCCGCCGCCCCTCCTCGGCGTTGGTGCCGTCGAGCCGGACGACGATCGGCACCCGCGGCGTCACGCGTTCGAGCGCCTCGAGGATGCCCCGCGCGACGAGGTCGCACCGCGTGATCCCGCCGAAGATGTTGACGAGGACGCTCTTCACGCTCGGGTCCGAGAGGATCACCTCGAGCGAGGTGGCCATGACCTCGGCGCTCGCCCCGCCGCCCACGTCGAGGAAGTTGGCCGCCTCCGCCTCGGCGCCCGCCCGTTCCACCATGTCGAGCGTGGACATCACGAGCCCCGCGCCGTTGCCGATGATGCCGACCTCGCCGTCGAGCTTCACGTACTGCAGCCCCGCGTCCCTGGCCCGCTTCTCGATCGGGTCGATCGGGAACGAGTCCCTCAGCGCCGCCACCTCCGGCTGCCGGAACAGCGCGTTGTCGTCGACGGTGACCTTCGCGTCGAGCGCCATCACGGTTCCGTCGGTCAGCAGGACGAACGGGTTGATCTCGACGAGCGTGGCGTCGACGTCGGCCAACACCTCGTAGGCCTTCGCGAGGAGCTCCGCGGCCCCCGCACGAGCTTCCTCCGGCAGGTGGCCCGTCAGCCGGCGAGCCTGGTACGGGCGGAGACCCCGGACGGCGTCGACGTGCAACCGCCGGATCGCGTCGGGCTTGGTCCGGGCCACCTCCTCGATCTCGATGCCTCCGTCGTTCGACACCATCGCGAGGTAGGTGCCGGCACCCCGATCGAGGGAGATCGCCGCGTAGTACTGCGCGACGATGTCGACGAGACGCTCGACCAGCACGCGGGTCACGGGGGCGCCGCCGAACCCCTGCTCGAGCATCCGCGCCGCCTCGCGCGCCGCCTCCTCGGGCGAGTGCACGAGCACGACGCCGCCGCCCTTGCCACGACCGCCCATCTGGACCTGGACCTTCACCGCGACGTGGCCCCCGAGCCGTTCGGCGGCCTCGGCCGCTTCCTCCGGCGTGGTCGCGACGGCGCGTTCGGGCAGCGGGATGCCGGCGCGCTCGAACAGGTCCTTGCCCTGGTGCTCGTAGAGATCCACTCAGGAGGCCTGATGGTCGGAGAGGCGCTCGTTCAGCCAGTCGACGATCTCGCCCGTCGAGGCGCCCGGCGTGAAGATCTTCTCGATGCCGGCCTCCTCGAGCTTGGGGATGTCGTCCTTGGGGATGATCCCGCCGCCGAACACGACCACGTCGCCCGCCCCCTTGTCGCGCAGGAGCGTGACGACCCTGGGGAACAGCGTCATGTGCGCACCCGAGTGACAGGACAGCCCGACCGCGTCGGCGTCCTCCTGGATCGTGGTCTCGGCGATCTGCTCGGGCGTCTGGTGCAGACCCGTGTAGATGACCTCGAAACCGGCGTCCCGGAGGCTGCGAGCGATCACCTTGACCCCGCGGTCGTGACCGTCCAGGCCGGGTTTCGCGACGATGATCCGGTGCTTGCCGGGCATGCGGGCCAGTCTACCGACGCCCCTGCGGGCGCGGCTTGCCACGTCGGGCTCCGCAACGGACGATAGGAGCGTGACCGAGATCTCCGACGTCCGCTACGCGCGGAGCGGCGACATCAGCATCGCCTACCAGGTCGTCGGCGAAGGCCCCGTCGATCTCGTCTTCGTCCGCGGCATCACCGGCGACCTGCTCTCGACGTGGGAGCAGCCCCTGCTCGCGCGCCACGTCCTCGGGCTGGCCGAGAACGGCCGGCTCCTGCTGCTCTCGACAAGCGAGGGACGCGGCCTGTCGGATCGCGTCGCGGACCTGCCGACGCTCGAGACCCGGATGGACGACGTCCGCGCCGTCATGGACGCGGTGGGGTCGGAGGAGGCCGTCCTGTGGAGCGGGATGGAGGGGAGCAGGACGACGACGCTGTTCGCCGCCACGTATCCCGAACGGACCGTGGCGCTGGTCACGCTGAACCCTTCGGTCAAGGGTCGGCGCACCGCCGAGTACCCGTGGGCGCCCTCGGACGCGGCGTGGCGCGAGACGCTCCGGGAGGTGCGCGAGGGGTGGGGTACGCGTGAGTACTTCGCCGACCTGTTGCGGGCCCAGAGCCCACCGATGGCGGGCGACGAGGCGTTCCTCGACTGGTTCGTCACCCACATGCGACGGAGCCTGAGCCCGGGGGCGGCGATGGCCTTCCATCGGATGACCATGGACGCGGACGTCGAGCACGTGTTGCCGTCGATCCGCGTGCCGACGCTCGTGCTGTTCTCATCGGACCAGCGGGGGCCCGCGGGGTTCTTCGCCCGGCACGTCGCCGGTGCCGAGCTCCAGGAGCTCCCGACGATGCGCGGCGAGTACACATGGGTCGACGACGAGACGCACGAGGCGACGATGGGCGCCGTGAAGGCGTTCGTCGGCAGGCTCCAGCGCCACGAGCAGACGGACCGGATCCTGTCCACGGTCCTGTTCACCGACATCGTGGGTTCGACCGAGAGGCAGGCCACGCTCGGTGACCGGAGCTGGCGCGAACTCGTCGAACGCCACCACGCGATCGTGCGCGGAGCGCTCGGCCGCTGGCGGGGCGTGGAGAACGATACGGCGGGCGACGGGTTCTACGCGACGTTCGACGGCCCGGCGCGAGCGATCTCGTGCGCGCTCGAGGTGGTCGAACGCGTCGGGCGAGCTCGGCATCGAGATCCGCGTGGGCGTGCACACCGGCGAGTGCGAGGTGATCGACGGCAAGATGCGCCGGCCTGACGGTCTCGATCGGCGCTCGCGTCGCGTCGAACGCCGAACCGTCGGAGGTCCTCGTCTCACGGACGGTGAAGGACCTCGTCGCGGGCTCGGGGCTGGCGTTCGAGGATCGAGGAGAGCACGAACTGAAGGGCGTGCCCGACCGGTGGCAGCTGTACAGGGTCCTCGAGCGAGGAAGACCCTTGGACGCCCCGCCCGCGCGAAGGGCGTGAGTGGCGTCGTGCCTGGGCAGCCCTACCAGAGACCCGGCATTCGGGCGACACCGGGCTCGGAGGGGCTCGGCTACGCTTTCGGCGCCCTCCGATGCGCTATATAAGGACGAGGGTAGCCCATCATCCGGCTGGAGACGAGTCATGGCCAGACATCCATCGCGACGATCAGCGATCGTCGCTGACCGTCGGCCGCTTGAGCGCGGGCTAGCGCGTTTCCTGCTCGAAGAGCGGGGGCTCTTCGTCGTCGGAGAGGCGGCGACGATGGCGGACGTCCTCCTCCAGGTCCAGCAGCTGAGGCCGGACATCGTCGTCCTGCACGAGAAACTGGCGCTCGATCACGATCCGACGGTGCTCGCCCAGATCCGCCGCATCTCCTCGCGGACGAGCATCGTCCTGCTCGCAGCGAGCCGGGCGGCCCTTCCGGCGGAGCTGATCCTGTTGGTCGACACCGTGGTCGAGGACGGTCCGGGCCTCACGGAGCTCGGCGCCGCAGTGGCGGGCCCGTCTCCGGCGAAGGACGCATCCGTGGATGCGGTCGCGGTGGTGGCGGCCTCCGCCGTCGCTCCAGCCGGTGCGCGATCGGGGCGGTCGATGGGCCGACCGGGTCCAGGGGTGGCCGTTGCGTCGATCATCGCGCTCGCCTTCGTGGTCGCCCGCAACGTGACGACGCCGTCGCCGACCGTCGAGGCGAGCGCGCATCTGCAGGCCGCGTGGCACTCGCTCGACGAGCTCGAGTCGGCGCTCCCGACTGCGACCACCGCGCAGATCGCGGAGATCGCCTCGGCGCTGATCGACGAACGTGCCGCCGCCGAGGCAGCAGGCGTCGATCTCGCGCCGTTCGACGAGGAGCTCCGGGCGCGGTTGGTCTTGCTCTGGTCGTCCCTCCCCCTGGCGACACAGGCGCTGCTCGTGGCGCTCTTCGGGGAGATCATCGACGACAGCGACGTCGCTCCGCTGCCGTCACCTCGCCCTCGCCCGAGCCTTCACCGCGCCCCCAGCCTTCACCCGATCCGAGCCCGGAGCCGTCGGAGGCCCCCGCACCCGCCGAGGACCGCCGCCGCCCGAGCCACCGACCACGACCGCCGCCGACCGAGACCACGACGCCGCCGCCGACCGAGACCACGACGCCGACCGCCGACCGAGACCACGACGCCGCCGCCGACCGAGACCACGACGCCGCCGCCGACCGAGCCACCGACGACGACCGCCGCCGACCGAGACCACGACGCCGCCGCCGACCGAGACCACGACGCCGCCGCCGACCGAGACCACGACGCCGCCGCCGACCGAGACCACGACGCCGCCGCCGACCGAGACCACGACGCCGCCGCCGACCGAGACCACGACGCCGCCAGCCCCGGGCGGCGAAACGCAGAGCGGGTCGCTCGTGTTCGTACCGTCCTTGCTGACCCTCTTGCTCGCGCCTCACCGGGTGGGCGCGACGACGCTCGCGCGCGGCGCCCGAGACGCGACTGAGCGACCGAGCCCGAGCGCGTCCGCGTCGGCTGAGATACTTGCAGACGCGTCATGGCGAGGAAGCGGTTCCGGTTCCGGCCCCCGGGTCTCAAGCCGACGACGAAGATCGGGACGCTCGGTCCCTATCGGGGCCGGCTCGGCCTGGCCTGGGTGATCGCCCCGATCGTCGCGGGCGCCCTGATCGTGATCGCCGGCTACCTCGTGCTCGCGAGGTGACGCTCGAGGCGTACTGCTGGCCGCCCTCGGTCGGTCGCGGCGAGCCGGTCGAGCTGTTCGTCTCCACCGATGCCCCGAGCTTCGACGTCGCGGTCGTGCGTGAGGGCGCCGGGTCCGAACCCGTCTGGAGCGCCGAGGGCATCGCCGGCCGATCGCACGACACGCCCGACGACGCCTCCTCGAACGGCTGCGGCTGGCCGCCCGCGCTCGAGATCCCCGTCGGCGCATGGCGGTCGGGGTACCACGCCGTCACCGTGACCGCCGGCGACGAACGCGCCGACGCGTTCCTCGTCGTTCGACCCGACCCGTCCGACCCGGCGCCGATCCTCCTCGTGCTCTCGACGACGACCTGGCACGCGTACAACGACTGGGGCGGTCCGTCGCTGTACACCGGCGGCACGCGCGTCTCGTTCGAACGCCCGCTCGCGAAGGGCTTCCTCGTCAAGCCCGAGCCGATCGGCCGGATGATGCAGCCCGAACCCGATCGGGAGGCGACGGGGTTCCGCCGCTGGGCGCGCCCGCTCGGCCTCTCGGAGTGGTGCGGCGGGGCGGGATGGTTCACCTACGAACGGACCTTCACGCGCTGGGCCGAGGCCAACGGCTACCGCGTCGACGTCGCGATCTCGCAGGACCTCGAGGAGCACCCCGAGATCCTCGAGGGCCCGCGGCTCGTCCTCGGCGTCGGCCACGACGAGTACTGGTCGTGGGGCATGCGCGACGCGTTCGACGCGTTCGTCGAGCGAGGCGGCAACGCGGCGATCCTGTCGGGGAACACGTCGTTCTGGCAGGTGAGGTTCGACCCCGGGCACCGCGGGATGACCGGCTACAAGTACCGAGCGGACGAGGACCCGGTCCTGGGCACGGCGGACGAACGGTTCCTGACGGGCTGCTGGTCCGACCGCCGGATCGGCCGCCCCGAGACCTCGACGATCGGCCTCACGTTCACGCGGGGCGGGTACTCGAGGTACGGGCTCGGCGCGGCGGAGAGCTCGGGGGCCTACACGGTGCACCGGCCCGAGCACTGGGCGTTCGAGGGGACCGGGTTGGTCGCGGACGGGGAGTTCGGCGGCGCGGACGCGATCGTCGCGTACGAGTGCGACGGGTGCGCGTTCGAGACCGGGCCCGACGGCCTCCCGGTACCGACCGGCGTCGACGGCGCGCCCGAGGGCCTCGAGATCCTCGCGACCGCGCCCGCGCACCTGTGGGCCCAGCACGAACAGCCGACGCGATACGCGCACGAGCCCGGCGACCTCGAGCAGTGCTCGAACGCCGTCTTCGGCGACACGAGCCCGGAGCACCTCGCGGAGCTCGGGGACGGCCACGCGGTGATGGCGGCGTTCGAACGCCCCGGGGGCGGCACGGTCGTGAACGTCGGCGTCACCGACTGGGTGCTGGGTCTGCGCGACCCCGTGGTCGAACGGATCACGCGCAACGTGCTCGACCGCCTGTCGCGCTGACACGCCGTCGATACGATGCCCACATGCGGTGGGACGCGTTCGAGCGGGCATGCCCCGAGATCGGCGAGCTGGCGCGCGCGCGGTTCGAACGCGATCAACTGGTCATGCTCGGCACGATCCGCCGCGACGGCTCGCCGCGCGTGACGCCCAACGAATGCGACTTCGGCGAGGGGCGTCTGTTCGTCTCGATGATGTGGCGGTCGAGGAAGGCGCTCGACCTGCTGCGGGATCCACGGATCGTCGTCCACAGCGTCACGACCAACAAGGACGGCACCGACGGCGACGTGAAGATCTACGGCCGTGCGGTGGACGAACGGGACCCCGAGCTCCGCGCCGCGTTCCGCGAGGCGATCCGCCGACGGATCGACTGGGCTCCCGACGAGCCCGAGTACCACTGCTTCTCGATCGACGTGCGTTCGGCCGGCTTCGTGCGCTTCGGCGACCGGGCGGAGGCGCTCACGTGGGACGAGGACCGCGGCCTGCGCCGACTCCCCCCGCCCGGCTAGGTCAGCCGACCTTCCGCAAGCGGGGCGTACGCGACCAGCAGCCGCTTCTCCCCGGCGTCCTCGAACCGGACGGTCGCCTCCGCGTCCGTGCCCGTGCCGCTCACGGTGAGCACGACGCCCTCGCCCCACTTGTCGTGCTGCACGGTGTCGCCCGCCGAGATCTGCGGGATCTCGCGCCGGCCCTCGACCGCGGCGCGGATCGGCGAGACGGGCGTGTCCTCCGCCACGACGAGATCGCCCTCCTCGAGCGCCTTCACGAGCTCGCTCGGGATCTCGCCGAGGAACCTCGAGGGCGGGCTGTACGACGTCGAGCCGAACAGCGTCCGGCTCCACGCGAACGTCAGGTAGAGGCGCTCGCGGGCGCGGGTCACCCCGACGTACATCAGCCGGCGCTCCTCCTCCAGCTGCGCCGGATCGCCCATCGAGCGGTAGTGCGGGAACACGCCGTCCTCCAGGCCGATGATGAAGACCACGGGGAACTCGAGCCCCTTCGCGTTGTGGAGCGTCATGAGCGTGACGCTCCCCGCCTCCTCGTCGTACTCGTCCTGCTCGGAGACGAGCGAGACCTGCTCGAGGAACTCGGCGAGCGTCCCGTCGGGCGAGCGCTGCTCGAACTCGGCCGCCACGCCGCCGATCTCGCGGAGGTTCTCGATCCGCCCCTCGGCCTCGACGGTGCGTTCGGCCTCGAGCTCGAGGAGGTAGCCGGACTCGGTGGCGGCGGCCTCGACCATCCGCTGCGGCCCCGCGCCGGAGTCGTACGCCTCCTGGAGCCGCTGCATCACGCCGACGAACCCGGCGATCGCGCCCTTGGCCCGCGCGGCGAGCTCGGGGAGCTCGTCGGCCCGCCGGGTCGCCTCCAGGAACGGGATCTGCTCGAGCGCCGCGAACCCCTCGAGCGCCGCCACGGTCGCGTCGCCGATGCCGCGCTTGGGCGTGTTCACGACCCGTCGAGCGCTGACCACGTCCTGCGGGTTCAGCAGCAGCCGCAGGTACGCGAGGACGTCCTTGACCTCCTTGCGCTGGTAGAACCGCACGCCGCCGACGACGCGGTACGGGATGCCCGCGCGCATGAAGATGTCCTCGAGCACGCGGCTCTGGGCGTTCGTCCGGTAGAAGACCGCGACGTCCGAGTACCGGTGCGCCTCGTCCTCGACGAGCCGGTGGGTCTCCTCCGCGACGAACAGCGCCTCCTCGTGCTCGTCGTCGGCGCGGAAGCGGACCGCGAGCTCGCCCTCGGTCGTCTCGGTCCACAGGGACTTGGGCTTGCGCTGCACGTTGTGCTCGATCAGGGCGTTCGCGATCGCCAGGATGTTCGAGGTGGAGCGGTAGTTCTGCTCCATCAGGAAGACCTCGGCGTCGGGGTAGTCGCGCTCGAAGTCCAGGAGGTTCTGGATCGTGGCCCCGCGCCACGAGTAGACGCCCTGGTCCGCGTCGCCCACGACGCAGACGTTCCGGTACTTCTCCGCGAGCAGGTTGACCAGCTGGTACTGCGCGCGGTTCGTGTCCTGGTACTCGTCGACCAGGATGTAGCGGAACCACTCCTGGTAGTGCTCGAGGACCGCGGGGTGGTCGCGGAACAGCCGGACGGTCTCGGTGATCAGGTCGTCGAAGTCGAGCGCCCCGGCGGCGAGCTTGCGCTTCTCGTACTCCACGTACACGTTCGCGATCGTCTGCTCGTAGAAGTTGCCCGCCATCTGCGCGAACTCGGCGGCCGACAGGACGTTGTCCTTCGCCTTGCCGATCGCCGCGGACATCGCCCGAGGCGGGTACCGCTTGAGGTCCAGGTTCAGGTCCTTCAGGACGCTCGTGAGCAGGCGTTCGGTGTCCCCCTCGTCGTAGATCGTGAAGCTGCCGGGCAGGCCGAGGTGGTCGTGCTCGCGCCGCAGGATCCGCGCGCACGCCGAATGGAACGTGAGGATCCACATGCCCTTCGCGATGCGCTGCCCGAGGAGCCCCTCCACCCGCGCCGCCATCTCGCGCGCCGCCTTGTTCGTGAACGTGATCGCGAGGATCGCGAACGGGCTCACGCCGTGCTCCCGGATCAGGTACGCGATCCGGTGCGTGAGGGCCCGGGTCTTGCCCGACCCGGCGCCCGCCACGATCAGCACCGGGCCCTCGGTGTGCAGCACGGCCTCGGCCTGCACCGGGTTCAGGGCATCGACGAGGGGCGAACGCACGGCCACGGCACTGATTGTAGGGGGGCCTCGGACGGTCCCCGGGCCGAACGAGGCGAGGCGATCCCGAGGCTGCGCCGGTGCTCAAGGAACCCGACCGAACCTGCGACACTGAATCGATGGCCGAAACCGAGATCCTCGAGGGCGGCGCCGTACCCGCTCGGCCGCAGGCACGTCGCCGGCGGAGCCGCAGCGGCCGGATCCTGCGGATCACCGGGCTGGTCTTCATCGCGGCCGCGCTCGTCCTGGCCGGGTACCTCTGGTGGAACCTGTGGGGAACCGGGTTCGCGACGCAGCGGGCGCAGGACGACCTCCGCCCCGGGTTCGAACGCAACGTCGCGAGCCTCACCCCCGCCGACGCGCCGGACCGGGTGGTCAACGTCCCGGGAGACGCGGTGGCGATCATCCGCATCCCCAAGATCGACGTGGACTACGTGGTGGTCGAAGGGCACCGACACCGAGTCCCTGAAGAAGGGCCCGGGCCACTACACCGACACGGCGTACCCGTGGCAGGACACCGGGCGGGTGGGCATCGCGGGGCACCGGACGACGTACCTGGCGCCGTTCTGGTCCCTCAACGAGCTCCGGCCGGGCGACCGGATCGTCCTCGCGACGGAGTACGGGATCTTCGACTACCGGGTGACGCGTTCGGTCGTCACGCCGCCGTCGGGGATCCTGCCCTCGGGAGACTCGGTCCTGCGTCAGACGGCGGATCCGAGCCTCGTCCTGACGACCTGCAACCCGCGCTTCTCGGCGTCGACCCGGCTCGTGATCATCGCGGACCGGGTCGACTGAACCGCAGCGGATCCGCGCGGCCGCTCAGCAGGCGACCGCGCCCGGCCAGAGGTTCTTGATCCACCGGACGCAGACGTGGACGTCCGTCCACTGCACGCGCGTGAGGTCGTCGGCGCGTTCGCCGCTCCACGGACACTCGTCGCGGATCGTCTCGAACCGGAGACCGTGCGCGGTCTGCTCGAACCGATAGACGCCCTCGCCCTGCGGGCAGTTCGGGTCGTTGAACAGCGTCACGCGGTCGCCGTCCACGACGAAGCTCCCCTGCGTCTTGAAATCCGACATCTGGTGATGCAGGAACCACGCCCCGTGCCAGAACATGATCGTGCTCACCCCGGCGTCGATCCGGAACGGAGGACACCGCAGGCATCGGAACGGCAGGCCGATGCGGGCTCCGCCCACGTCGCGCAGGGTCAGCACGCGCAGGTAGGTGCCGTCGAGCACCGTCCTCGTCGAGGGCGGCAGCGTCGGCGACCGGTACGGGTACGGCATCAGCAGGGGGTCGACCGTCCGGTCAGGTTCCTTGCCCGGCAGGCCGCCGATCTTGAGCAGCTTCGTCGGCGACGCGGACGCTCCCGAGACCGCGGGGCTCGCCGACGACGTCGCGCCGGACGCGGCCTCGCCGGACGGGCCGGGCTCGGGCTCCGAACGGGCCACCGCGACGACCACGACGGTGGTGAGCACCCCCGCCGCGAACGCCAGACCCAGCGATCCGAACCGTTGCCAGCGCGAAACCATGTTCGAGCCTATTCCCACTCGATCGTGCCGGGCGGCTTGCTCGTGACGTCGTAGACGACGCGGTTCACGCCGGGGACCTCGCGGACGATCCGGCTCGCGATCCGGTCGAGCACCTCGTGCGGGAGGCGGGCCCAGTCCGCCGTCATCGCGTCCTCGCTCGTCACCGCGCGGAGCACGACCGGGTGCTCGTACGAGCGCCCGTCCCCCATCACCCCGACGCTGCGGACCTCCGCCAGCAGCACGCAGAACGCCTGCCACGTCTCGCGGTCCAGACCGGCGCGCCGGATCTCCTCGCGCACCACGTGATCGGCGGCCCGGACGATCGTCAGGTTCTCCCGGTCGACCTCGCCCACGATCCGAACCGCGAGCCCGGGTCCCGGGAACGGCTGGCGCTGGACGATCTCCTCGGGGAGGCCGAGCTCGGCCCCCACGGTTCGGACCTCGTCCTTGAACAGGTCGCGGAGGGGTTCGACGAGCTCGAGGTCCATGTCCGCCGGGAGCCCGCCGACGTTGTGGTGGCTCTTGATCCTGGCCGCCGTGTCCGAACCGCTCTCGATCACGTCGGGGTACAGCGTCCCCTGCACGAGGAAGCCCGCGCCCCGGTGCTCGCGCGCGACCTCCTCGAACACGCGGATGAACTCCTCGCCGATCCGCCGGCGCTTGTCCTCGGGGTCGGTGACGCCGTCGAGCCGGCCGAGGAACCGGTCCTCCGCCTTCACGTGGACGAGCGGGACCCGGAAGTGCCGCCCGAACGTCTCCTCGACCTGCTCGGGCTCGCCCTCGCGCAACAATCCGGTGTCGACGAACACGCACGTCAGCTGTTCGCCGATCGCCTTGTGCACGAGCAGCGCCGCCACGGCCGAGTCCACACCGCCGGAGAGCGCGCAGAGCACCTCGGCCTCGTCCGACCTGGGCTCGGATCGCGGCGACCGCGCGTTCGATCACGTTGGCCGGGGTCCAGTCCGGGAGCAGGCCGCACCCGTCGTACAGGAACCGCTTCATCACGGCGGTCCCCTTCGGCGTGTGCGCGACCTCGGGGTGGAACTGCACCGCGAACAGCGACCGTTCGGGATCCTCCATCGAGGCGATCGGGATCGCGTCGGTCCGAGACGTGACGCGGAACCCCGCGGGCGCCCGCGTGACGGCGTCGCCGTGGCTCATCCACACCTGCTCGTCGGCGGCGAGGTCCTCGAGCAGGACCCCCGGCTCGGTCACGTGGAGCTCGGTACGGCCGTACTCGCGCTGCCCCGTCGCCTCGACCTCGCCGCCGAGCGCCTGCGCCATCAGCTGGTGCCCGTAGCAGATCCCGAGCACCGGGACGCCGAGCTCGAACACGCCGGGATCCAGGGCCGGCGCCCCCGCCTCGTAGACCGACGCGGGGCCCCCCGAGAGCACGATGCCCGCGGGCGCGCGCGCGGCGAGCTCGGAGGCGGTGAGGTCGTGCGCGACGATCTCCGAGTAGACGTGGCACTCGCGGATCCTGCGCGCGATCAGCTGCGCGTACTGCGCCCCGAGATCGACGACCAGGACCGGGCGCCCGGGCGAGGCCACGTCGCTAGTGACCCATCCCGACGCGCTGGGCGGTCTGGTACGTCTTGCCCTCGCTCTTGATCGAGGGCGCGACCACGAGCTCGGCCTTCTGGAACTCGCGGATCGTCGCGTAGCCCGTGGTGGCCATCGAGGTGGCGAGCGCGCCGAACAGGTTGAACGTCCCGTCGTTCTCGTGGGCCGGTCCGGTGAGGATCTCCTCCAGGCTCGCGACCTGCTGGGTCTTGACGCGAGCGCCGCGCGGGAGCGTCGGGTGGAACGTCGCCATCCCCCAGTGGTAGCCGCGGCCCGGCGCCTCGTACGCGCGCGTGAGCGGCGACCCGATCATGACCGCGTCCGCCCCGCAGGCGATCGCCTTCGCGATGTCGCCGCCGGTCCGCATGCCGCCGTCGGCGATCACGTGGCAGTAGCGGCCGGTCTCGCGGAGATGCTCCATCCGGGCGGCCGCCGCGTCGGCGATCGCGGTCGCCTGCGGGACGCCGACGCCGAGCACCCCCCGCGTCGTGCAGGCGTTCCCCGGTCCGACGCCGACGAGGACGCCGACCGCGCCCGTGCGCATCAGGTGGAGCGCCGTCGTGTACGAGGCGCAGCCGCCCACGATCACCGGCAGGTCGTAGGTCGCGATGAACTCCTTGAGGTTGAGCGGCTGGCTGTGGGTCGAGACGTGCTCGGCCGAGACCACGGTGCCCTGGATCACGAGGACGTCGAGCCCGGCGCCGATCACCGCCTCGGCGTACCGTTCGACGCGCTGCGGCGTGAGCGAGGCGCACGAGACCACCCCGCCCTCCTTGATCTCGCGGATGCGCTGCTCGATCAGCTCGTCCTTGAGCGGCTCGCGGTAGAGCTCCTGCATGCGCCCGGTTGCCTTCTCGTCGGACAGGGTGGCGATCTCCTCGTAGATCGGCTCGGGATCCTCGTAGCGCGTCCACAGGCCCTCGAGGTTCAGGCACGCGAGACCGCCGAGCTGTCCGATCCGGATCGCGGTCGCCGGCGAGACCCCCGCGTCCATCGCCGAGGCCATCATCGGCAGCCCGAACGTGTAGGCGTCGATCTGCCAGGAGATGTCGACGTCGTCGGGGTCCCGCGTCCGCCGGGACGGGACGATCGCCACCTCGTCGAACCCGTACGCCCGCCGGCCCATCTTCCCCTTGCCGATCTCGATCTCCATCTCGTCTCCCTAGGTCGCTCCGAGCCCACGCGATACGCGAAACGCCCACCCCGGGGAGGGTGGGCGCATCGACACCTGCATGCAGGGAAGCTATCACGCGGGCACGACCCGCAAGCGCGGTAGGCCACCCGGCGTAGTGACCGACCGGCATGGGACCCCGGAGAATCGAGCCGAAGCAGCCAGGACGAAGAGGGAGGCGCCCGTGGAGAGTCATTGAAGCGAGGCCTCTTCGGCTACTCGCGCAAGAGCGTGACGGCCGTCGTGAACGATCGAGAGATGTCGGTCATCAAGGTCGACGACCGAGGCGAAGGAGGCGACGGAGCAGGTCGCAGCGCTCGGCGTCGAACTCGACCAGCGCCGGGTCGAGATCGTCGGACCTCCAGGCGCGGAACCGCGACCTCGAGTTGAAGCTGGAGGATGCGGCCGAGCGATTCCGGGCCGTCGAACGCTCCGGTTCCACCTCGACGACCGAGGAGCTCACCGATGTCCTCCACGCCGCCGAGCGCGCCCTCTCACGGCTCACCGATGGTGCACGGAAGAACGCCGAGAAGCAGCTCGGAGAGACGGAGCAGGTCCACGACGCCCTGCGCCAGGACATCGACCGACTCGCCGCGTGGCGCGCCCGGATGGCGCCCCTCGCCGAGGCGATCCCGGATTCGATCCAGAGGTGCGGAAGGAGGCGTCGGCCCTTTCCGAGCGTCTCCGACAAGCGCTTGCCCCGGCGAACGATGCACTCGATGCACTGGCGGCGCGCCTGTCCGAACTCGCCGAGTCGCCCGAACCCCCGCCGCAGATGCCGGCGACGGTCAGCGAGATCATCTCGGTGGGTGAGGCAACGGACGGACCCCCGCCGGAGCTACCCGACCCGGGCTCGGCGTCTACGCCGGGCCATCCGAACGGGCCGCACCGTCGAGCACCGACTAGCGAGATGCAACGCTTGCGCCTGGTCGCGGAGACGACCACACTCGCAGGGATGACCAGCGTTCACCTGACGCTGACCCAATCTCGCACGTGGCCCGCCGTGGCCCAGGGCCCCGCCTGGGCCCGCGTCGTCAGTTCTCGTTGACGACGTGGCCCGTGTCGTGGACGCGCAGGTCCGTGAGCCCCGAATGCAGGCGCTCCCCCTCGACCAGAACCGTGTCGTCCTCGAGGTACCCGAGTCTCCACGAGTCGGGCGAGCGTTCGCCGCAATGACTCCTCGGGCGACTCCACCATCGTGTCGAGCACGAGCTCGGGGTGCTCGGGGACCTCGTAGGGGTCGTCGACGCCGGTGAACCCCTTGATCTCGCCGGCGAGCGCCTTCTTGTACAGGCCCTTGGGGTCGCGGTTCTGCGCGAGCTCGTCGAGCGTGGCGTGGACGTAGACCTCGACGAACTCGCCGATCGTCGCCCGCACCTGGTCGCGGGTCTCCTTGTAGGGCGAGATCGGGCAGCAGATCGTCGCGACGCCGTTGCGCGTGAGGAGCTCGGCGACGAACCCGATCCGCAGGATGTTCGTGTCGCGGTCCTCCTTGGAGAACCCGAGACCCTTGGACAGGTTCTGGCGAACCACGTCGCCGTCGAGGATCTCGGTCTTCAGTCCGCCGCGCCTGGAACTCGTGGTACAGCATCTCGGCGATCGTGGACTTGCCGGCACCGGACAGGCCGGTGAACCAGACGGTGAACCCTTCTGCTCTGGGTGATGCGTCACAGGAAGCTCCTTCCGACGGCGCCCTCGGGCGCCTCGATGCCGTAGAGCGACAGGATGGACGGACCGACGTCGACCAGGTTGAGGCCGGCGACCTCGCCGGTGGCCTGTCCGGGGAGGCCGGCCATCGCCCAGACGCCCGTTGCGGTCGTGGTTCGCGCCGTCCGGGCCCGGTGTCGTTCTCGTACGTGTAGATGCTCCGGTTGCCCACCGAGCCGACCGAACGCCACGCGAGGTCGCCGAAGTACACGATCAGGTCCGGCGCCACGCCGCGGACCTCCGGATACACGTCCTGCGGCTTGAGCACCTTCGTGCCGAGCGGCGTCCCGTCGGGCCCGGGCGCGGCCTCGAGCCTCGCGATCAGCTCGTCCCGGACCTCCTCGTAGCGGGAGGGTTCGACGATACCCTCGGGCTCTCGTCCCTTCACGTTCAGGAACAACCGGCCGTAGTAGCCGCCGTCGCCCCAGGCGACGGTTTGGCCCCAGTCGATCGCGGCGTCCTTGATCGGCATGACGTGCGAGGGCTGCGCCGCGAGCGGCGAGGTACCCCTCCCGGAGCGAGCCAGTCGTTGAAGCAGAAGCCGCCCATCATCGGCCGGGCGCCGTGGTCGCTCATCACGATCGTGATCGCGTCGTCCGGCAGGACCTCGAGGAGCTTGCCGACCTCGACGTCCAGGAACCGGTAGTAGTCCTGGAACGCCGTCTCGTACTTGTTCCCGGCCTCGTACAGCGGATGCCGTGGGATCCCAGTGCTGCCAGAACACGTGGTGGAGGCGATCCGGCGCGATCTCGCACAGCATGAAGAAGTCCCACGGCTTCTCGACCGCCAGCTTGCGCCCGACCTGGAAGCGGCGCTCGGTCATCTTGAAGACCTGGTCGAGCACGACGTCGTAGCCGGCCCGACGGAAGTCCGGGATGTCGAAGATGTAGTCGTTGCCCTCGCCGAGCTCGCCGACGATCTCGGTCTCGAGCTCGGCCGGGAAGGCCCAGGACTTGGCGGAGGGCGGCGTGAGGAAGCACCCGACCCGCCATCCGGGGAACGCCTTCGGGGGCGGGAACGATGGTGGAACACCGATCAGGAGCGATCGAAGGCCCTTGGCCCCGAGCGCGTCCCAGACCGCGGGCTCCTTGATCGGCGTCCGCGGTCGCGATCGACAGCCCGTCGTAGCTGGTGTCCTTGCGGTTCCGGAACCCGTAGATGCCGAGCTGGCCGGGCGTCTTGCCGGTCATCGCGCACGCCCAGGCGGGCACGGTGATCGGCGGCGTGATGCTCGCCAGGTCGCCCCACATCCCGCGCTGCATCAGCGCGTGGATGTTCGGCGTCTCGGCTTCGAAGTCGCGGAACAGGAGCTGGGGCGTGCCGCAGTCCAGCCCGATGACCGCGACCCGGGGCGTGTCGGTCATGAGCGCGTCCCCGTCCTGGTCACGGAACGGGAGCCCCGGCGGGGCTCCCGCGCACATGCTACCAACGGCCGGTGCCATCGGCCCTCCGACCTGCGAGGATGCGCCGCCGTGAACCTCCTGCGGCGGGCTTCGTGTGGCAGGCGGCGCTGTGGGCGGCGTTCGGACTGGCCCTCGTGATCGCGCCCCGGTGGGTGGTCGAGACGGTGTTCGACCAGCCGCCGCTCGGCGAAGAGGCGTGGCTCCGTGTCTCCGGCGTCATGGCGATCGCGCTCGCCGGCTTGATGGTGCTGGTCTCCCACCGGGTCGAGGAGCTCTGGTGGTGGTCGTGGGCGTTCGTCATCCTCGCGTTGGCCAGCACGGCGGTACTGGTGCTCAACGCGCTCGTCGGCGTCCCCGAGGGGGCGCCGTCGTGGCCCTGGTGGGCGCTCGCGGGCGTGAACGCCGGGTTCGCGCTGATCGAGCTCGCCGGGCTCGCGAAGACGGGACCGAGCGCCCGCCCGTATGACCGGCTCTTCGACCACCGCGATCTCGGACCGAGGTGGACACATCCGCGAGGTCGTCGAGGTGGGTGAAGCGACGCGGCGGGTAGCATGCGAGGCCGGCGACGATCGGAAGGAACGATGCGCAGCGACACCCACAACATCGAGTCGTCCCCGGACTCCTCTGATGTGACCCCAGAACCACAGACGAGACCAGACGCAAGCGACACCTTCGAGCCGTCCTCGGCGGCCTCCTCCTGGTCGTCGTCATCGTGGCGGTGCTCGGGCTTTCGCTCGTCGCATCCCTGCGCCACATCCAGGGCGACCTGGTCCGTGGACGATCCGCCGCCGAGCATGGAAGGAGCCAGCTCCTCGCCGGCGACGCCGACGCCGCGGCCGAATTTCTCGCGACGCGCGGAGTCCTTCGCCCGGGCCGCGGGCCGAACGATGGCCCAATCCTCCGGGTCGCCGTGGCTCCCGGTCGCCGGCCGCACGACCGATGCGGTCGAAGCCGTCGCGGGCCCGCCGTCGGCGCGACGACGCGGTCCTCGTCCTGACCACGCCTCGACCGACATCCCGGCGGCGGCCCGTCCGGCCTGGCACCCCGGACGGGGGGGTCCCACTGGATCTTTTCCCCCCACCTCCCGGCCGCGGGGGAAGCGAGACACCCTGATGACCCGCGCGTGAGGCGCCGGACGAGGCCCCGACTCCCTGCTCTCGGGCCCGTCGCCCCGGCCCGCCGACGCCCAGACGCAACTGGGCGAGCTGAACGAAGTATCCATTCGACACGTCATGCTCGTGCAGGGGCTGCCGGGGTTCCTCGGTGCGGATGGACGTCAGCGGTACTTCTTCGGCGCCCAGAACCCGGCGGAGCTCCGCGGCACCGAGGTCTGATCTGCGCCTATTCGATCTTGACGATCGACGACGGCCGGTTCCGTTTCTCCCCCTTCCACCCGATCCACGTCCTCACGCGCCCGGGGTGGAGGAGTCCCCCCCCCGAACCACGGATTCCGCGAGGAACTACGACCAGTTCCGGGACGACAGTCGGTTCTGGAGTTCGATCAACGTGATGCCCGACTTCCCCACGGTCGGCCAAGCGATCATCGGCTCCTACGAGCACGCAACGGACGATCGACTCGACGGTGTGATCCTCGCCGACCCGTTCCCGGCGGCTGCCCTCCTCCAGTCCACCGGACCGATGGACATCCCCGGTACGACATCCAGATCGATGCCGATACGTGGTGCCGTTCACGACCAACGAGGCGTTCGCGTGTTCACGGACCCGGCGACAGCGGAAGAGGATCCTCGGCGACGTGGCCCGGGCCGCATTCGAGCGCTTCGTCACCCAGCCCTCGGCCGACCACTTCGACTCGAGCAGTCCTCAATGCGGCGACCGACCGACACATCCTGATGTTCTCTACCGACCCCTCGATGCAGGAGGGTCTCCGGGGGGACGCCGGTCGCCGGGGCCCTGGTTCCCACCGGGTCGGACGAGGGGCTGGTCGCCGTCGTGGTGAATAGCGCCGCCGGCTCGAAGGTGGACTTCTATCAGGAACGAGATCTCCGCTATTCGATCGATCTTCAGAACGACGGGTTCGGGGTCGCCGACCTCGACGTGACGCTCCGCAACGACGCGCCGAAGTCGGGTCAGCCGGGGTACGTGATCGGACCGGCCGGCTCCGAGAAGGGGGGATCCGTCCTCGAACACCTTCGGGCGGGTGAGAGCGTGGCCCTGGTCAACGCGTACTGCGGCACGGATTGCGTGCCCGTAGAACGGCGGGAGGGCGATGGACCCCTGCGAACGGTGGGTTCCAAGACCGACCTCGGCGTGCGATACGAGCAGCGGTACGTCCCGATCCGGAGCGGGCAGGACCACACGTTCGAGTTCTCCTGGGCCGATCCAAGCGCCTGGGAGGGCAACAGTTCCGGGGGCGTCTACCGCATGACGTTCGCGAATCAGGTCACGGTCCGGCCCACGACGCTCCATCTGCGGATCGAGCCTCCGGGAGGGGATGCGGATCGTCTCCGCGTAGCGCCCCTCCGCTCCGTGTCGTCCAGGGGGCGGCCGTGTACGAGGGCGTGCCCGGCTCGCGCCTGGATCTCACGGTCGAGTTCGCGCCGCCGCTCCCCGTCAGGCTGTGGCGCGACGTGACCCGGTTCCTCTGAGGCCCTTCTTCCCGCCCTGACGGCCCGGAGATCCGATCAGCCTCCCTAATCCCGGAACGCCCTCGAACGATCCGCGCTCGCGGCCAGGTCGCCGACGTTACGCCGGCCACCCATGCCTGGCCCACTCGATCGTGCGAGCCATACTCCGTCCGCCAGCGGGATCGCCGGCGTCCAGCCGAGCATCGAGCTCGCTCGAGAGATGTCCGGGCAACGAACCTCGGGATCGTCGACGGGGCGCTCCGTGAAGACCACGTCGGAGACGCCCCCGACGAGGAGCACGATCGATCGCGCGAGGTCCAGGACTTTCGTTTCCTCCGGGTTGCCGAGGTTGACGGGGATCGCCACCACGTCGGAGGGGAGGACACGCCAGAGGCCGTCGATCAGGTCGCAGTAGCAGAGCGATCGGGTCTGGGAGCCGTCCCCATGGACGGTGAGCGGCCACCTGGAGCGCCTGGTCGATGAACGTCGGGACGGCACGGCCGTCGTCCCGTCGCAACCCGGACCGTAGGTGTTGAAGATCCTCGATGATCCGCACCGGCACACCACGGGTCCGTGGAAGGCCATCGTCATGGCCTCGGCGAACCGCTTCGCCTCGTCGTAGACGCCTCGCGGACCAACGGGTTCACATTGCCCCAGTACTCTCCGGCTGTGGATGGACCTGAGGGTCACCGTAGACCTCCGACGTGGATGCGAGAGGAAGCCCGCACCCTTGGGCTTCGCGAGGCGGAGCGCGTCGAGGGACCCAATCGCGCCGACCTCGAGCGTGTGGATGGGGCGCGAGAGTAGTCACCGGCGATGCCGGGGAGGCGAGATGGAGGTCGGGGTTGACATCCTCCTCGATCGGTGATGTAGGGTCCGTCATGGGATCGAACCGAAGCGGATCTCGGCCATCGCGTCGATAGGTTCTCCGCCTGGCCCGTCAGGAGCGAGTCGAAGCAGCGACCTCGCCATCCTTCGTGGAGAAGCCGTTCGCAGAGGTGCGAGCCGAGGAAGCCGGCGCCCCCGTGTGGACGACCGCATGGGTCAAGGTCAGGGCAGCCCACCGTTGGCGGCTCGTCCCGTGCCGTAGTACACGAACCCCCTTGGATCTCCATCTCGGCGGGATCGAAGATGTTCCGTCCGTCCACGACGATCGGATGAGCCAAGGACCCCCTTCGCTCGATCCAGGTCCAGCGACCGGAACTCGTCCCATTCGGTACAGACCACCATGCAGTACAGCCCCGTCGAGCGCGTCGTACACGCTCGATGCCACCTCGAGCTCCGGGAGCTCGGATTCCGCGTCGGCCCCCGCCTCGGGGTCGTAGCCCACCACGCTGGCGTCCTCCGTCCAGCAGCCTGCCGGCCAGAGCCAGCGCCGGCGACAGACGCACGTCGTCGGTCTCGGGGCTTGAACGACAGGCCCAGCAACGCGATGCGCTTGTCCTCGAGGTTCCACAGCGCGTCCTTAACCTTGTCGAGCGCCGCGCCGATCGCCTCGTCGTTGATGCGCTGGACCTCGCAGGAGCCTGAAGTCGTAGCCGAGGCTGGCCGACAGCCGCTGAAGGCCTGGAGATCCTTGGGGAAGCGGTAGCCGCCCCAACCCAGTCCCGATCCAGGAAGGCTCGTCCGATCCGCGGATCCGTCCTCACCTCGGCGATGGCCGTCACGTCGGCCCCCGCGCGCATGGACAGGCGCGCGACACGTTCGCGTACGAGATCTTCATCGCAGGAAGGCGTTGCAGGCGTCTTCGCGAGCTCGGCCGTCTGGATGTTGTTCTGGATGAGCCGCGCGCCGTCGTGATGGGGCCGGTACAGCGGCGCATCGTCTCGAAACCCCTTGCCGGCCATCGCCGCCCACCAGGATCCGTTCCGGCCGCAAGGAGTCATCGACCCCTGCCCCTCCCAAAGGAACTCGGGGTTGGAGACGACCTCGATGCCGTCTGCCAGGTCTGGGCGTTCGAGCTTGAGCACCTGCCAGCCGCTGGGCCGTTCCTGCCGGTACCGTCGACTTCTCGACCACGACGATCGGGCCCGTCAATGTGGGCGATCGCCCGAGCCGAGCGCTCGAGGCGACGACGTTCGCCTCACCGGAGGCTCTGGCCGGTGTGCCGACGCAGATGAACAGAACCTCCGCACCAGGCACGGCACCCTCCGGGCCGACCATGAAGCGGAGGCCCCGCGGAGGTCCCTGCTGGATCAGCTCCGAGAGCCCGGGCTCGAAGAGGGAGATGCCGTGTCGAAGCCGGTCGATGTTCTTTGTCGGCGTCGAGGCCGACCACGTCGTGACCGATCGTCGATAAGGTTGCGCAGTGAGCAACCCGACGTGACCGGTCCCGATGACGACGACTCGCATCCCGAACATCCTCCCGCGTGGGTCCGACCCCGAAACCTCCTGGCCCATGGTAGCCGTGTCCCTCAGGTTCTGCCTCCGCCGTCCGCAGTCCGGTTTGCGAACAAGTCCCGGGCCTGTACCCTAGCCGCCCGGGGTCCACCAAGGGCGCAGGGGAGGGACTCGTCCTGGGGCGCCCCGGATCGTCGTTCGCGGAGGTGGGTGATCGAGGCAACCTTCCCCCTTGATGGCCGTTCTGTAAGCGGCGGCGTTGGGACCGATCGGTCACGACCACCATCACGGGGCCAGGGGCGTACCGCTGGGCCGACCGTCGTGTCCCCGGAGCGTGTTCGGCGAGAAGTTCTGGTAGGTGACAACGAGGGAACGACAGATGGCCTTTCGCCAGCGAGAGAGTGAACTGACCGACGAGGGTCTGTCGTCGTCCCCGGCCTCGACGATCAGGGCGCGGTGGATCTCTCGAGCGTCATCGGAAACGGACGCGGCGGGTCCTGAGGAACGGCCGCTCTTCGGAACCAGCGCTCTCCGGCGCTCTATCGTCTCGTCGGATCGTTGCTCATCCCCCTCGACATCCTCTGCTGGGCGTTTCCCCTGCTCGTTGCCCACGCGTCGAGGTCGCTCTCATACCCGCCTTGGATCCCGCTCCAGGTCGTCGTCGTCCGCGCCTTGTGGCCATGCGTCTTCCAGCACTCGGGCTTTATGCGACGCAACATCTGTCGGGGCTAGGAGTTCGCAGGACCGCCGCTGCGGCTGGCATGGGGACGTGGCCTTGATTTCCTGCTCTCGTTCTGGTCGAATGTTTAGGTTTCGCGTCAGTGGGTGGCCATCACCCTGGTGATCGCCCTGGTCTTGGAACTTTCGACGCGGATGCTGGTCAGAGCGCGTGTGGCTCGCCAACGCACGAGCGGATCCTGAAGCTGCGAACGCTCGTGATCGGAAGGGGAGAGCACGTCCAGGAGCCGCTCCAGCTTCTGCGCAGCTGGTTCCGGATATTGCTGTGGCCTGGATCGACGCGAGCAATCCCATCCTGGCGTCGGTCGAGATCCCCGCGTCGGAACGGGTCGGCGACTCCGGGTCGTCTTCCGACACTATGCCCGACTGCATCTTCAT
>CAVUTN010000019.1:0-56685 GCA_963744515.1 uncultured Actinomycetes bacterium
TCGCCGGCCGAACCGAAGCGCGAGTGCACGGCCGGCAACGCGTACTCGCGGAGGCCCGGCTTCTCCGTGTGTTGGTTGGATCTCTCCGTCCCCGTCGGACCCGGGCTGGAGTTCCTGCGGCTCCCCGGTGTGCGCCGCTGGGATCTGGCGTGATGAGGCGAAGAGCGTTCGTGTCGGGCGCGACCGTCGTGGCCGTCTTCCTCATCGGGTCCTGCAGCACCGGGAACCCGGCGAGCCCGGCGACGCCCGACCCGACGATCACGACCTCGGCGGGCCCGACCACGATGAGCGGCCCGCAGCGCGGATCGAACGCCGAGGTCACCGCGTCGTCGACGGCGACACCGTGGAGGTCGACTTCCGGGGCCGAACGGTCACCGTTCGCCTGATCGGCATCGACACCCCCGAGTCGGTCGCGCCGGGCGAGCCGGTCCAGTGCTTCGCGCTCGAGGCGTCCTCGTACACGACGGAGCGCTTGGAGGGCGAGCGCGTGCGGTTGCAGTTCGACGTCGAGCGGATCGATCCGTACGGCCGCACGCTCGCGTACGTGTGGCTCGGGGACGAGCTGTTCAACGAGACCCTGGTGCGCCAGGGCTATGCGTTCGTCACGACCTACCCGCCGAACGTCCGGTACGTCGACCGGTTCCGAGCCGCGCAGCGCGAGGCTCGCTCGGCAGGGCGAGGGGTATGGGGCCGGTGCGTCCACGAGGGCGCGTGCGATCCGGCCGATCCGGATGCCTGCGTCCCGCCGCCGCCCCCGACCTGGACTGCTCCGACGTGGACGAACGGAAGTTCGCGGTCCTGCCACCCGATCAGCACAACTTCGACGGCGACCACAACGGCGTCGGGCTGCGAGGAGCCCTGACACGGAGCCTCGTGGGTCGTTGTGGTGGCGGACGAGAGTTCGATCGATGCGCTTCGCCGAGTTCGACTCAGGCGTTCCCCGGCTCACCCATCTCGAGCCAGTCCGAACGGGGGAACCAGACGCGCATCCGTCCCCCGGTCCGGGTCATCACCAGCAGGGCCGAGTCGCAGTGGGTGCATCGCAACACGATGCCGGGGGCCTGCACGTACGCGTGCTCCGCCCCGACGGACTCCACGTTGCCGCATCCCTTGCACGCGATCCGAGCCGACGTCATCTCGTCGACGAACACCTCGCCCAGCGTGCCCGCGATCGCGTTGCCGTCGAGCCTGAGCTCCTCGCCCTCCACCTATCCTCCCGTCGGTCCGAACCGCTCGGTCTTCACGCTCGTCGCCGGGTACCCGAGGAGCACCAGCGCTGCCGCCACCGACTCGACGAACGAGGTCGGTCCGCACACGAACGTCATCGGCATGCTGGAGGCCGCCCACGCCACCTCGGCGAGCATCGCACCGTCGACCCGGCGAGCGTAGCCCGTCCATCCCGGCGGCTGGGAGCGCGTCAGGGTGTGGATCACCTCGGGACCGTTCGGGGCGGCGGCGAGCCGTTCCAGCTCGTCCCGGTAGATGACGTCGTCCCACGATCGAGACGAGGAGACGAGTTTGGTCGCGGTCGTGGCGTCCGCCGCCTCGCGGTGTCGGAGCATGGACATCAACGGGACGATGCCGGAGCCTCCGGACACGAGCAGGAGCGGCCCGCCCGAGACGGCCTCCCACACGAAGTACCCGCCGATCGGACCTCGGAGCTCGAGCATGTCGCCTCGGCGCAGCTCGCCGACGAGGTACTCGGAGACCTCACCATCCGGCAGGCCCTCCACCGTGATCGTCAGGCGCTCGTCCTCGGGAGCCGACGCGATCGAGTAGCTGCGCTGGGCCTGGTAGCCGTCCTCGGCGGTGAGGCGAACGTCGACGTGCTGGCCCGCCCGGAAACCCGGCCAGTCGGGGACGTCCAGCACGATGCTCCGAACCCGAGGCGTCTCGTCGATCAGCTCGACGACCTCGCCCAGCGTCCAGTTCAGTCGCCCGAGTACCGCTGCTCGCGCCATGGGTCTCCGTAGATGTGATAGCCGTACGACTCCCAGAAGCCGGGCTCGTCGTGATCCATCAACCGGAACCCGCGAACCCATTTCGCGCTCTTCCAGAAGTACAGGTGGGGAACGAGGAGCCGGGCGGGTCCCCCGTGTTCGGCCTCGAGCGGCTGACCGTCGTAGGCGAACGCGACCCACGCCTTGCCGTCGAGGACGTCCTCGAGCGGCAGGTTCGTCGTGTAGTCGCCGTCGGAGAACGCCATCAGGTGGGTCGCGTGGTGCTCGACGCCTTCCAGGAGCGTGTCGATCGCGACGCCCTCCCAGGTGGTGTCCAGCTTCGTCCACTTCGTGACGCAGCTGATGTCGACCCGGATCTCCTCGCTGGGGAGGGCGCGGAACTGCTCCCAGCTCCACGTCTTGAGCGTCGCCGCCTCGTCGTCGATGGAGAACGTCCACTCGTCGAGCGGCGTGTGCGGCGTCGGACCCGCCGAGAGGACCGGGAAGCCATCGACGAGGTACTGGCCGGGCGGGAGCCGCGCGTCCTCACGCTCCTTCGCGCGTTTGCCGTGGAACCCGCGGGAGATGTACGCCATCCGTCGCCTCCGTCCTTGCGTCCTCGAGCCTGCCGTGATGGTATGCCGCCCGGCCTTCGGCTGCTATGGACGGCTTCGGAAGGCTCGTCGAGGAACGAGCTCAGAAGTCCCGATACCCGTACTGCTCCTCGCCCGACTTGCCGCCGGAGAGCCTGCTCACCACCCACTCGAGTGCGGTGTAGATCGCGTACCCGATTGCGCCGAGGATGGTGGGCGGAAGGATCCAGGGTGCGTTGTAGGCGGCGACGAGACCCGCCCCGTACTGCCGGCCCCAGAGCAGGCTGAACACGAGAGGACCGAGGGTCGCGGCGATCACGAGTTCGGGCCGTCCGACGACGATGCCCGCGACGAACGCGACGATCCCGGCGATCGCCGAGAGCATCCAGACCACCAGCAGGACCTTGTACATCCGGCTCTTCGTCCAGCGTGTCCTGAGGGCGACGGCCGACCACATCATCCAGCGACGGATCCAACGCACCCCGAGGTCCCGCAGCATGAATCGGAAATAGCGGTCGGCGAACTGCGGGAGGGGGCGGTCGGGGACCGGTTCCTTGTCGATCATCCAGTCGTGGATCAGTGCGGCCGGCGTGTGAACGCCGTAGTTCGAGACCAGCCACCTCAGCGGCAGCGGCACCGAGGCGAGGTCGGTCCGGGGGAGCCGTTCGGGATCGACCCACCGGATCGCGTCGATCTTGTCGGGGCTGAGCTTCCCCTCGAGCCCCGTCTCCTCACCGAGGAAGATGATCCCCGAGGCGAGCTCGAACTCGTTCCCGTCCATCTGCTTGAGCACGATGTGACCCGAGGGATCGCCCTCGATCTGGAAGCTGCTCGCCCACGGCGCCGCTTCGGTCCCCATGTTCTCTCCCGATCGTGTTCTGCCGTGGCTACGTCAGGTAGGTCCTGACCAGCTGCAGGCCGCCCGAGCTGCCCCGGTCGTAATCCAGCGGGTAGAGCATCGGACCGCTCTCCTGGCCGTGGCTCACGCATTTCCCGTTGCCGACGTAGACGGTCACGTGGCCGATGTCCGAACGGCTCGGGCCGTAGAACGCGATGTCTCCCATCTGCGGCCTCGTCGATCTTGACCTCCTTGCCCTTCGCAGCAGGGATCCGGACCAGCCGCCGTGGTACTCCGTGCCGTTCGGGTCCGGGGCGCCGGCCGCCCAGTAGCACCAGATCGCGAACGACGAGCAATCCGCCGAGCGCGGGAAGTCCGGGGGCGACGCTGCTCCGTGATCCCCTCCATCCTCGCGCCCGCCACCTGCGTGTAGGCGACCTCGTCTCGATTGACGTACCCGCAGTGCGCGGCCTTCGCGATCTTGCGCCGGATCGTGTCCGGGGAGGCGTCCTTGACGCTGTTCAGGAGCTTACGCCGCGAGCGTCGTAGAACGATGCGAGCGCGCCGTACGTGTCCTCGCCGACCTCGCCGTCGACGAAGAGATGGTGCTCGCTTCTGGAACGCTCGCACCTCGTCATCGGTCGCATCGTCGAACGTGGTCGGCTTCGGGGTCGGCGGTTCGGAACGCACGCCCGCCGCCTGCAGGGCCCGCTGCAGGGCGCGGACGTCCCGCCCGGCGGACCCAGCCGGAGGATGCGGGGCAGGGGAGGGAGATCAGCCATCGTGTGCCCTCGTGGACACGGTCGTCCCCCTCTTCTCCCTCCTCGGGAGGAGGGTCGACCTTGCGGTCGGCGAACGGGTCGTACTCGTCCTCGACGGGCTCGTCGTCGTCCTGGTCGTCGTCGGGGTCACGCATAAGACGCTGGAACGTACCCGCGGTCGATCCCCGCGGTTGAGTCGGCCATGGGGTCTACGCGCATCGTCCGGCCTACCTCGGCCCTGCGCGCCTCCGCCTCTCGCGAACGCCGCAGCCGCTGCTCGGCCTCCGCCTTGTCGCCCCGCCGCTCCGAGACCTGGGCGAGGGCGCGCCAGGTCCAGCTCGCGAGCTGGCGTTCGCCGAGCTCCTCGGAGATGCGGATCGCCTTGCGGAGGTCCTCCTCGGCCTCGTCCAGGCGGCCGAGCTCGCGCTTGGCGATCCCGCGCTCGGCGGTCGCGTCGCCGAGCTCCCACCGCGCGCCCAGGTCCTCGAACATGGCGATCGCGCGGTCGAAGCACGGGAGCGACTCCTCGAACCTGCCCTGGTCGTCCAGGATCCGGCCCCGCTGCACCGTGGTCATCGCGATGCTGAACTGGTCGCCGATCTCCTCGGCGAGCGCGAACGCCTCGTCGCTCAGCTCGAGCGCCTCCCGCAGGGCCTCGTCGGAGTCGGGGCTCGATCGCGCTCGGATCGCCGGTCCGGTTGATCGAGAGCGAGTTGAGCGCCCGCACGCGTGCCCAGCCGTCCTCGGGGTCGGCGACCTCGAGCGCGCGGCGCCAGATCTTCTCGGCCGCCTCGTGGTCGCCGCGCGTCCACGGCACCCAGCCGGCGAACAGCAGCGTGCGGACGATCGCCCACGGCTCGTCGTAGCGCTCCGCCGCGGCGAGCGACTCGTCGAGCAGCACCTCGGCCTTGTCGACGTCGGCGTCGACGTTGATCGCGATGTCGCCGAGGAACCGCAGCGCGAGCGAGAGCGTGAACGGGTCGTCGACCTTGCGGCCGAGCTCCACCGCCCGGTCGAGCACGTCCCGGGCCGCCGGGTACTCGCCGAGCCAGTACCGGGCCTCGCCGATGCCGGCGAGCGCGCGCGCCTCGCGCACGCCCCACGTGTCCTCGGGACCCGCGAGCGCGAGCGCCCGCTCGTAGCGGTCGATCGCCGTCCGGCTCTCCATCCGGCGCCGCGCGCGGTCGCCCGAGTCGAGGAGCGCCTCGGCGGCGCGCTCGGCCACCGTTCGGTCGTCGCGGTCGAGGTCGAGCGAGGCGACCGCCGCGAGCTCGAGGTGGTCGGCCGCCCACGCCGGGTGGCTGTCCCCGAACAGCCGGTCGGCGATCAGCTGGTGCAGCCGGACGCGCTCGCGCTTGGGCAGGCTCGCGTACGCGACCTCCTTCAGCGTCGCGTGGCGGACGCGCCAGCGCGCCGCCGGGTGCGTGTCGTCCTCGGGCACGAGGATCTCGGCCTCCTCGAGCTGCCGGATCTCGTCCGGGGTGGCCTCGGGGTCGATCGTCCGGAGCTCGGTCAGGTCGAACGAGACGAAGAACGCCGACGCGCGGCGGGTGAGCTCGCGCAGGCGGGGGTCGAGGGGGTCGAGGCGGGCCGCGACGACCGCCTGCACGGTGGGCGGGAGGCTCGCGCGCGGCGCGGCCTCGCGGTCGCCGTCGGGGAGCAGCATGCCGGTCGTCTCGATGATGAAGAAGGGGTTGCCGCCGGCGCGCTGGGCGATCTCGGCGGCCTCGTCGTCGTCGATGCGCCGGCCCGAGGCCTGTCGCGCGAGGACGACCGACTCGTCGTCGCTCAGCGGCTCGAGCCGGAGCCGGACCGCGTTCTCGGTCGTCGTGCCCCACGCCGGGCCGGTCGTCGAGCAGGCTCGTGCGCGCGAGCGCGATCACGAGCGCCTTGCGGTGGCCCTGTCTCGCGGGCGAGCCGAGGCGCTCGATCAGCTCGAGCATCTGCGGCCGGAGCTCGTGCGCGTCCTCGAACACGAGGACCACGGCCTGCTCTCGCGCGAGACCGTCGACGAGCGCGACGAACCCGCCCTGCACGTCCTGCACGAACGACGCGTGCGACGGGCGCTCGGCCATCCCGAACAGGAGCGCGAGCCGCTCCTTGAGCTGCTTGGCGTCGGCGGGGTCGGCGACGACGCGGTCGGCCAGGTCGTGCAGCCGGCGCCGGGTCTTCTCGGGCGGGTCGTCCTCCTCGAGGCCCGCGAGCTCGGCCACGATCGACGCGGCCGGCGCGAACGTGGCCGTGTCGGTGAACGGACGCGCGCGGCCGGTGAGCACGGGGATCGTCGTCGTCGATGCCGGCGACGAGCTCGTCGGCCAGGCGCGACTTCCCGATGCCGGACTCGCCGAGGACGCTGACGAGCACCGGGTGGCCGGTGTCGGTCGCGCGGTGCAGGCTCTCGCGCAGGATCGCGAGCTCGCTCGAACGCCCGACGAACGGGATCGTGCGTCGTCGCGCTCCGCGGCGTGAGCCCCTCGACCGGGAAGCCGGCGATCGTGTCGCCGTCGAAGCCCTTCGCGGTGGCCTCGCGCCGGTCGCCGTAGGAGACCGCGTTCGCGGTGAGCGCGACGGTGGTCTCGCCGGCGAGCACCTCGCCGGGTCCGGCGGCGGCCTGGAGCCGGGCGGCGGCGTTCACGACGGGGCCGGTCACGAGGAGCTGTCCGGCGGGCCCGAGACCGGTGGCGGCCTCGCCCGACTCGACGCCGACGTGGACGTCGAGGGGCGTGGCGAGGCCGAGGGCCTGGGAGAGGCGCCGGGTCCGGCCGCGGATCGCGAGACCGGCCCGGACGGCGCGGAGCGCGTCGTCCTCGTGCACGGTCGGCAGGCCGAACACGGCCATGACCGCGTCGCCGATGAACTTCTCGGCGCGGCCGCGGAGCGCGAGGAGCTCCTCGGACGCGGCCTCGAAGAACAGGCCGAGGATCTCGCGCGCGCGTTCGGGGTCGAGGCGCTGGGCGAGGCCGGTGGAGTCGACCAGGTCGGCGAACAGCACCGTGACGACCTTGCGCTCCTCGGTGCCGAGCGGGGTCCCGACGGGCGAGCCGCAGTTGGGGCAGAAGCTCGCGCCCTCGGGGAGCGGTTCGCCGCAGACCGGGCAGGGGGTCATGGGTTCCAGGCTAGGGGCGTGGGGACGAGCCGGTGACGGGGATCGCCGCTGGCCCCGAACGGACATCGGTATCGGGGTCTCCAGGAGGGGCCGGCGTCAGGGTTCTGCCGGTCAGGACACCAACTCGGTCGCGCACCGGCCGCTACGCCGGGAGACCGAGCCTGTCGGCCCGGTCTCTCGGAGGTTCTCGTCTCACCGCCCGAAGCGGGCGGATGGGTCGAGCGCTAGCGGATCGATCCCTTCCAGGCGTACACGCTGGAGTGAGACGCCAGCCGACTCGCCGCGGCCGGGTCCGACTCGCAGGCGGTCTCGGTCTCGGCATCGCACTGATCCGTGCCGAGCCCGCCGTCGGCCGTGTCGGGACCGCCGAGACCCAGGAACGAAGTCGTCCCCGCCGAGGCCGAACAGCGCGTCCGCACCACCGAACCCGACGAGCTCGTTGGGGCCGTCGTTGCCGGTGATCGAGTCGTCGAAGAAGGTCCCCCACACGTTCTCGAAGTTGGAGATCGTGTCGCCCTCGGAGTCGGTCGAGGCGCCGAGGTCCACGGTGATCCCCGCCGGACTGTGGAGGAACCCGAGGAGGTCGACCCCCGGTCCGCCGTCCATGTCGTCGGCTCCCTCGCCGCCGTCGATGACGTCGTCGCCCGGGCCGCCGTCGGCCTGGTCGTTCCCCTCGAAGAGCCCGGTGAACTCGTTGTTCCCGGCGTCGCCGGTCATCACGTCGTCACCCATGCTGCCCGACGCGCCCTCGATGCCCGCGAGGGTGTCGTTGCCGTTGCCGGTCGAGGTGCCCGTGTTGAAGTTCACGGTCACCGGACCGGCCAGGATGTCGGGGGACATGAACGCGTCGACGAAGTAGTTCTCGGCGAAGTCGTCGTCGTCACCGCCGTCCAGGGCGTCGTCGCCCGCGCCTCCCACGAGCCCGTCGAACCCGGCGAGCCCGCTGATCGTGTCGTTCCCGGCCAGGCCGATGAGGGCGTTGTTCCCGTCGTTGCCTTCGAGCACGTCGTCGAAGTTGCCGCCGACGATCTGCTCGATGCCGCTCTCGATCGTGTCCGTGCCCATGCTGCCCGTGACCTGCCCGGTCGACGAGGCTGCCGTCGATGGACCCGGTGGCATCCGGGTAGCGAACGTCGTCGAAGGTCGTGCTGCCGCCGCGGATCCGATCGTTGCCGGCACCCGGCTGGATGCCGTCGGCGCCGCCGCCACCGTCGAGCTGGTCGCGACCGTCGTTGCCGACCAGGAGGTCGTGCCCTCCGCCCCCGCACACGAGATCGTTGCCGTCGCGGCCGCGCAGCGTGTCGTTCCCGCCGAGCCCCACGATCACGTCCCGGCCGTTCGTTCCCTGGATCCGGTCCCGCCCCGACGTGCCCACGATCGTCGCGGCCTTGCCGAAGCACTTCGGCGCGGCCGATGCCGGCGTGGCGGCCATGATCCCCATCGCGAGGCTCGCCGTCATCGCGAGCGCCCCGGTACGCATGATGCGGTGTCGTGCCATCGTTCCCGCCCTCCCTCAGGTCTGATGCAACGTGGGGTCGAACCCTAGACGCCCACGCTGTCTCCGAGCAAACCGGGTCCCATCGGAGGTAGACCCGCCGCTCGAGGGTTCCCACGGCCGGGGAGGACGAGCAGAATCGGGCGGTGAGCGGCGAGATGCGCGAGGAGCGCAAGGTCGTGACCGCCCTGTTCGCGGACGTCGTCGGTTCCACGCAGCTCACGGAGCGGTTGGACCCCGAGGACGCCCGCGAGGTGCTCGGCGGCGCGGTTCGGCGGATGGTGGATGCCGTCGAGGCGTTCGGCGGCACGGTCAAGGATCTCGCCGGCGACGGGATCCTCGCGCTGTTCGGCGCGCCGGTGACGCACGAGGACGACGCCGAGCGCGCGATCCGCGCCGCGCTCCGCATCGTCGAGGCGGACCGATGACGGGAGACTCGCCGCTCGACGATCCGGGTCGGCATCGAGACCGGGCTGGTGGTGCTCGGGCCGATCGGCGGGGGAGGCCGGGTCGAGTACGGCGCGACCGGCGACGCGCTGAACACCGCCGCTCGCCTGCAGTCGCACGCGTCGCCGGGATGCGTCCTCGTCGGTGACGTGACGCGTCGCGCCGCCGGTGACCTGTTCGCGTGGGGCGAGGAGCAGCGGCTCGAGCTGAAGGGCAAGGCCGAGCCGGTCTCGGCGTTCGAGGTGATCGGCGAGCGGCGCGATGCGCCGTCCGCGTCGGCTCCGACCCCGATGGTCGGCCGCGAGCTCGAGTTCGAACGCGCCGCGACGACCGCCGAACGCGCGCTCGCCGGCGAGGGTGGGATCCTCGTCGTCCTCGGAGACCCCGGCATCGGCAAGAGCCGGCTGGTCGAGGAGCTGCGCGAACACGTCTCGGGCCCGGCGGTCACGTGGCTCGAGGGTCGCTGCGTGTCGTTCGGCGGGTCCACACCGTACCTCCCGCTCCGGGACCTGGTCCTGGACGCGCTGGAGCTCCCGCAGGGTCAGCCGGTCCCGACGCCGGCTGATGACCGAGCGGGTGCGGACGCTGCTCCCCGGTGATCTCGACGACGCCGTGCCGTACCTCCAGGCGATGCTCGGCACGGTCGACGGCGAGATCCGCCAGCAGTCGCCGGAGACCCTGCAGCTGCGGGTGCTCGACGCGCTCCGCCGGCTCGTCCTGGCGCTCGTCGAACGCGGTCCGTTCGTGATCGCGATCGAGGATCTCCACTGGGCCGACGCGTCGACGCTCTCGGCGCTGCGGCAGCTCCTGCCAGAGGGCCGGGACTCTTCGCTCCTGTTCGTCCTGACGACTCGGGGCGACCGCGGAGCGGACGTCGCCCTGACCGGCGCCGCCGCCGAACGCGCCGAGGTGATCCACCTCGAGCCCCTCGCGGACGATCGGGTCGACGAGCTCGTCGTCTCGCTGCTCGAGGGCGGCGAGATCCCCGGGGAGCTGCTCGGACGCGTCGTCGAGACCGCCGGCGGCAATCCCTTCTATCCTGTCGGAGCTGATCCGCTCGCTCGTCGGATCCGGCGTCCTCGTCCGCGACGGGACCACATGGGTCGCGACCGACGGCGCGAGCGTCGAGCTGCCGACGACGATCGAGAAGGTGATCCTGGCTCGGCTCGACGCGCTCCCGGCGCGACCGCGCGACGTGCTCACCGCCGCGTCGGTGCTCGGTCGCGCGGTCGACCTGCCCCTGCTCCAGCGTCTGGTCGGATCCGATCCCCGCGCCGAGACGGACGAGCTGGTGCGCGTCGGCCTGTTCGAACGCGATGGTCAGCCCGACGAGGTGTGGTTCTCGCACGCGCTGATCCAGGAGGTCGCGTACGGGTCGCTGCTGAAGCGCCGGCGGCGAGAGCTCCACGCGACCGCCGCCGCGGCGATCGAGGAGCTGTGGCCGGAGCGGATCGACGAGTACCTCGGTCTCCTCGCGCACCATCACCGAGGCGCCGGCGACCTGGTGGCGGCGCGACGATGGCACGACCTCGCCGCCGAACGGGCCGAACGCCTGCACGCGGGCGACGAGGCCGTCGCGCACCTCACGGCGTCGATCGAGCTCTCGGCCGAGCTCGGGAAGACGGCGGCCGACCCTGACGTCGCCGAACGGCTCCTCGGCGCGCGCGCGGATCCGCGCGAGGACGGGCGACGTCGCGGGCGCGCGAGGACGATCTGGAGCGGGTGCTCGCCGAGCCGGAGGTGGCACCCGAGATCGCGATGCGCGCGCACGACGATCTGGGCTTCGTGCTCGCCGGGGCGGCCGACTACCGGGTGGCGGTCACGCACCTGGAGGCGGCGCTCGAGGCCGCGACGGCGCTCGGGGACGCCGAGGGCGAGGTGAGCGCGCTCAGCCGGCTCTCGATCGTCCACGCGAACCGGTTGGACTTCGAGGCGGCGCTCGCGTTCGGGGAGCGGGCGCTCCGGTCGAGCGAGGCCCTCCACGACGAGCACGCCGGAGGCGATGGCGATGGATGCGTTGAAGCAGGTCGCCCTGCAGACCGGCGACTTCGAGACGCTGGAACGCCTGGCCGCGCGGCTCGCCCTGATCCACCGCCGGAACGACGACCTGTGGATGCTGCAGTTCGCCCTGGAGGAGGTCGCGTACGCCGACCTCGCGCGGATGCGGCTGGATCGCGCGTTCGCCGGGATGGAGGAGTCGCTGGCGATCAACCGGAGGATCGGCGACATCGGCAACGAACCGATGTACCTCACGACCCTCGGCCGCGCGCATCGCGCCCGCGGCGACTACGACGAGGCGCTCGCGGTCGGCCGGCGGGCGTTCGACCTCGCCCGCGAGCTGGGACACGGCGAGTGGACCGGGTGGGCGGCGGCGTGGCTCGGCTCGACGCTGGTGGAGCTCGGCGCGTTCGGCGAGGCGGCCGGGCTGCTGGAGGAGGGCGCCGAGGCCGCCGAACGGTCGGACGCCGGTCTCCATCTCGTGCGATGCCTGGGGACGGGGGCGTGGGCCGCGGAGCGGCTCGGCGAGCGCGCCCGAGCGGTCACCCTCGCCGACCGAGCCGCGGCCATCCTCGACCGGATCCGCGTTCGGCCGCCGCGGGCCTGGGTCGCCGGGTACGACGCGTACGTCGGCGTGGCGCGCGTGCGGCTCGCGCTCGGCGAGCCCGAGCTCGCCGAGGAGCTCGTGTCGCCGATCGTCGTCGCGTGTCGGGCGTGCGGGTGGAGCGACGGCGTCGTGGACGGCTCGCTCGTGCTCTCGGAGGCGGCGCTCCGCCGGGGTACCCCGGCGGTCGCCGTCGTGGCGGCCGAGCACGCCCTCGAGGAGGCGCTCCGCGCCGGTCTGCCGACGGTGTGGCGGGCGCAGCGGGCCGTGGCCCGAGGCCTACCGCGCGGCGGGTGACGAGAAGCGGGCGACCGAGCACGCCGCCGAGGCCGAACGCGGGTTTGCGCAGGTCGTCGAAGGGATCCATGATCGTTCGATCCGCGAAGCGCTCGTGTCCGCGTCGAACGGCGGACCGTCCTCGGAAGGGGTGGAGCGATGACGGTGAGCAGCCTGCACCACGTGGCGATCCGGGTCCAAGATCCCGATCGTTCGCGAGCGTTCTACGAGCGGGTCCTCGGTCTCTCGTTCCTCGAGCTCCCGGTCGGCAGCGAGATGACCGGCATCTGGCGGGGTTCGCCGTCCGAGGGGACGCTCCTGGCGACGCAGGCGGGCGAGACGTTCGTGATCCTCGAGCCGCCGCTCGAGGGGACGCCGGACGACGAACGGTTCGACGAGCGCAAGATCGGCATCGACCACCTCGCGTTCGGTATCGACGATCGGTCGACGCTCGACGAGCTGGTCGAGCGCCTGCGCGCCGAGGGTGTCGAGACGGCCGGCGTCGAGCACGACGGGGTGCTCGACAAGGACTACGTCGCGTTCCGCGATCCCGACAACGTGCAGTGGGAGTTCTACATGCGGTAGGCGGCCATCCCGGCCGCCACTGCTAGGCTCCGCGCATGGCTCGGCTCCGGCCGGAGCAGCACGCCGTGGTGCACCCGTGATCCCGATCCGGGACGCGAACCCGACGCAGCGCGTCCCCGTCGTCACGCTCGCGCTGATCGCCGCGAACGTCGCGGTGTTCCTGTTGTGGCAGCCGTCGTTCGGGACCGAGCAGGAGCAGCAGGCGTTCTACTTCTGCCACGCCGAGATCCCGTGGGAGGTCTCGCACCAGGAGAACCTCGCGCAGGGTGGGCTCGAGGCGCAGCGCGGCGATCGACGCGGACCTCGGACCCGGCGCCGGCGTCGAGGTGCAGGCGCTCCAGCAGCAGGAGTGCCCGAACAAGAGCTGGTGGCTCGCGATCTTCGTCGCGATGTTCCTGCACGGCGGATGGTTCCACCTCGCCGGCAACATGCTCTTCCTCTGGATCTTCGGGAACAACGTCGAGGACCGTCTCGGGTACGTCGTCTACCCGCTCTTCTACGTGCTCGGCGGGCTCGCGGCGTCGGCGTTGCAGCTCGCGATCGCGCCGAACTCGACGATCCCGAGCCTCGGCGCGTCCGGCGCGATCGGCGGGGTCCTCGGCGCGTACATCGTGCTGTTCCCGCACGCCCGCGTGACGACGCTGATCATCTTCTTCTTCATCACGGTGATCGAGGTCCCCGCCGGCGTGATCCTGGCGATCTGGTTCGTGCTCCAGCTGTTCAGCGGCGTGGGCCAGCTCGCGAGCGAGGTGAGCGGCGGCGGGGTCGCGTACTGGGCGCACGTCGGCGGGTTCGCGTTCGGAGCGCTCGTGGCCTGGCTCTTCTACCGGGGTCGGCGGCGGCCCAGGCCCTTGTACGAGGTGCCGCGGAGGCCGGGCGACTCCTACTGATCGAGAGCGATAGCGTGTATGCTATCATCTCGATGATGGATGCCGGCCAGACCCTTCGGGAGGCACGACGGCAGGCGGGGTCTTTCCCAGCGAGCGCTCGCGCGCCGGGTGAACATGCCGCAACCGACGATCGCTCGGATCGAGTCGCACGCCGTGGTCCCTCGGGTCGACACCCTCGACCGACTGCTCGCTGCCTGCGGGGTGAAGCTCACGAGCATCCCTCGACCGGGCGCCGGCATCGATCGGACCCAGATCAGAGGTCTCCTCGCCCGGTCGCCGGGGGAGCGTCTCCGGCTCGCCGCCGCAGACGCGGCGCAATCTCGATCGGCTCCTCGCGAAGGTGACCCGCCGATGACGAGCGACGACGTTCGATCCGGAGTTGGCGCTCCGGACGCTGGACCGTCACAGCGTGCGCTTCGTCGTGATCGGGGGTATCGCCGCGCGCCTGCTCGGTTCCCCGACGGTCACGCGCGACACGGACATCTGTTACGAGCGCACGCCGGAGAACCTGGAACGGCTCGCGGCAGCTCTCGAGGAGCTCGGGGCGACGCTCCGCGGCGTCGACGAGGACGTCCCGTTCCTCCTCGACGCCAAGACCCTTGCGGCCGGGGATCACTTCACGTTCGAGACACGGGCGGGAGACTTCGACGTCCTGGCCACGCCTGCGGGTGTGGAGGGATTCGACGATTTGGTGCAGCGAGCGGAGCCGTTCGACATCGACGGGATCACCGTGCTCGTCGCCTCGATCGACGACCTGATCCGGATGAAGCGTGCCGCCGGACGAGCCGAAGGACCTGATCGAGGTCGAGGTGCTCGCCGCGGTGCGTGACGAGATCGAAGGTGACGGCGAGGGTAGGCCGGCCGAGAGACCCGATCCAGCGGTCAGTCGGCGACCGCGTCTCGGAGCGCTCGGAAGCGCTCGGTGAGCTCGTCCAGCTGGTAGTGCGCGTTCAGGCCACTCGGGTTCGGGAGGACCCAGAGCTGAGCACCAGCGAGATCGTCCCCTTGCGGCCCGAGGGTCGCGTCGTGGTCTGCCGAACCCCGTCCGGTACGCCCCGATCCCGAGCGCGGCGACGAACCCCGGATGGAGCGGCTCGAGCCGCGCCTCGAGCTCCTGCGCGCCGAGGCGGATCTCGTCGGCGGAGAGCTCGTCGGCGGTCGCGGTCGTTCGGGCGACGAGGTTCGTCAGGCCGAGGTTCCGTCCGAGCAGCGAAGCGTCCTCGAGCGGGGACAGGAGCCGGTCGGTGAACCCGGAGCCGTGAAGCGCCTTCCAGAACCGGTTGCCCGGCCGCGCGAAATGGTGCCCGACGGCTCCCGACCACAGCCCGGGGTTGATCCCGACGAACACAACATCCAGGTCCGGACCGAGGACGTCGGGGATCGTCCTGCCGCGCGCGGCCTCGAGCTCCGCCTTCGAGGGGCTCACGCGGACGAGTATCCCTGCACCTCGGATGGGTCGCGCCGAACGGCGGACCCCAGCGGAGTTCGCGGAGGCGCCCGATACCGAAATCGAGATCGGCTGCCGCCGGGGATCGGCCCGGCCCCAGGGTCGGCCAACCACGTCGGCGCCGGCCGGTAGCGTCGCCGGCATGGCGACCGTGACGGCCGGAGCGCAGACGGATAGGATATGGAGCATGAGCAGGCTCCAGATCCGCTCCATCGAGCCTCCGCTGGACGATCCCGAGACCACGGACGCGGCCATCGACGTGCTCAAGTCGATGGAGGCGATGGGTCTGCTGCCCGACGACGTCGACGAGCTCACGCTCGAGGTCCTCCGGGCGGTCGCCACCCGCGCGGCCGAGGTCGGGATCGGGGAGTCCGCGGCCGCCTCGCTCCGGCGCCCGCCGAAGCCCCCGGGCCACGTCGCGGCCGCGCTCCGCGAGCTGGGGCTCGCGCTGGAAGGCTCGCCGATGCCGGCGTTCGAGTGGCCGGCGATGTCCGAGCTGTTCGGGGCCGAACGCCTGGCCGAGCTCCTCGGGGTCTCGGTCGCGAGCCTGCGCCGGTACGCCAAGGACGAACGCCCGACGCCCGACGTCGTGGCCGCGCGCCTGCACCTGCTCGCGCGGATCGTGGCCGAGCTCCGCGGCGCGTACTCGGAGGTCGGGGTGCGCCGCTGGTTCGAACGTTCGCGAACCGCGCTCCGCGGCCGCGCGCCCGACGACCTGTTGACCGGCGCCTGGGACCCCGACGGCGCCGACGCCGAACGCGTCCTGGCGCTCGCGCGCTCGCTCACGGCCTCGCCCGCGACGTGATCGTCTTCCGGCACACCGACCCGCGCTTCCCGTTCCTGTGGGAGACGACGGGCCAGCCCGCGGGCCGTTGGAACTCGGAGGGCGAGGGCCCGGTCCACACGTTCGCCGACCGCCCCGAGGGAGCGTGGGCCGAGCTCCTGCGCCACGAGGAGATCACCGACCCGCGCGACGTGGCCGAGATCCGCCGCTCGCTGTGGGCCGTGGACGTCGGCGACCTCCCGACCGCCGAACCCGAGCTCCCGCGCGCGACGATGACCGGCGGGCCGCGTTCGTACGCGCGCGTGCCGGCGCGAGGCCGCCCGCCTGCGCGAACGCGGCCGGGACGGGTTGGTCGGCGCCGTCGGCCGCGCTGGTCCGCGGCGGCGCCCACGGGTGGCGGGTCGAGGGCGGCCTCAAGCCCGGGCCCGAGCGCGACGGCACCGTGATCGTGCTGTTCGGCGCGCGTCCCGACCTCGTCGGGTGGGAGGCCGTGTACGAGGGGCGGCCCTCGGACGAGCTGGTCTCGCGCGTCCGGCATTTCGGCCGGCGCTAGCGCCGTCCGCGGCCTGCCGCAGCCCCTGGCCCGCACGACGCTGCGTCACTAGGATGCGGCATGGTCTGCTCGCGGTGCGGGACGGTCGCCCCCGAGGGAGCCCGCTTCTGCGCCTCGTGCGGGAACGAGCTCGGGACCGTCGCGCCGCGCGAGGAGCGCAAGCTCGTCTCGATCCTGTTCGTCGACATGGTGGGTTCGACCGCGCTCGCCGACGGCGCGGATCCCGAGGACGTCCGCGACCGCAACCAGCTCTACTACGACGAGGTCCGCGCGAGGATCGAGCAGCTACGGCGGGACGCTCGAGAAGTACATCGGCGACGCGGTGATGGCGGTGTTCGGCGCGCCGCTCGCGCGGAGCGACGACGCCGAACGTGCGGTGCGCGCCTCGCTCTCGATCCTGGACGGGATCCGCGAGCTGAACGAGCGGCACCCGGGCATCGCGCTCCACGTCCGCGCGGGCATCACGACCGGCGAGGCGATCGTCGCGGTCGACGCGGCGCCCGAGGACACGCTCGCGACGGGCGACGTCGTGAACACCGCGGCGCGGCTGCAGACCGCGGCGCCGCCCGGCCACGTGATCGTCGACGCGCAGAGCTACGGCCTGACGCGTCACGCGTTCCGCGTTCGAGGCGATGCGCGCCCGTCGAGGCGAAGGGCAAGCGCGAGCCGGTCGCCGCGTGGCTGGTCGGCGAGGCCCTCGAGCACGCCGGCGAGCGCCCGACGTCCGCGACGCCGCTGGTCGGCCGCGACCTCGAGCTGTCCCTCGTCGCGTCGGTGTGGGACCGGGCCGTCGCCTCCGGGCACCCGCACCTCGTGACGGTGCTCGGGCCGGCGGGGATCGGGAAGTCGCGGCTCGCGCACGAGGTCGCCGAGGACGTCCGGTCCAAGGGCGGTCGCGAGCTCTCGGGCCGGAGCCTGCCCTACGAGGAGCAGAGCCCGTACCGCGCCGCGGCCGAGATGGTGCGGACCGCCGCGGGGATCTTCGAGGCCGAACCCGTGGCGGAGGCGCGCGGCAAGCTCGCGACGCTGGTCGGGTCGGTGTTCCCCGAACCCGACGTCGCGGAGGCCGACGCGGTACCTGTCGCTGCTGCTCGGTCTCGGGCTCGACGAGCCGCCGGACGAGCCGATCCACCTGCTGTTCGCGGTCCGGCAGCTGCTCGAGCACCTGTCCGAACGCGAACCGCTCCTGCTCGTGTTCGAGGACCTGCACTGGGCGGACGACGCGCTGCTCGAGCTGATCGACTACCTCGTCACGCACGTCGCGGGACCACCGCGTCGTGTTCCTCGCGCTCGCGCGGCCCGAGTTCCTCGAACGCCGGCCGAACTGGGGCGCCGGCATGATCGGCCACACGACGCTGCCGCTCGAGGCGCTCACACCGGGCGAGACCGCCGAGATCGTCGGCGCGCTGCTCCCCGCGCCGGACGCCGGCGCCGTCGAACGCGTGGTCGCGACCGCCGGCGGCAACCCGCTGTTCATCGAGGAGCTGGTCGCCGCGCTCGAGGACGACCCGAACGCGGACGCGCTCCCCGCGACCGTCCGCGCCGCGATCGCCGCGCGCGTCGACGCGCTGTCGCCCGTCGCGCGCACGGCGCTCCTGAACGCGTCGGTGATCGGCGTGACGTTCTGGCGCAACGTGGTCGAGGGGCTCGGCGAGGTGGAGGACATCGACGAGGCGCTCGAGGCGCTCGAGGCGCGCGGCCTCGTGCACCGACGCGCCGAGAGCCGGGTCGAGGGCGACACCGAGTACGCGTTCAAGCACATCCTGATCCGCGACACCGCGTACGGGACGCTCCCGCGCGCCCGGCGCCGCGAGCTCCACGCCGCCACCGCGCGCTTCATCGAGGGTGCGACCAGCGGGAGCTCGGAGCTGGCGTGGCTCCTCGCGCACCACTGGCGCGAGGCCGGCGAACCCGAACGCGCGATCGGCTACCTGCTCGCGGCGGCGGCTCGCGCGCGGGACGCGCTCGCGATCGAGGAGACGTACGACCTGTTCACGCGCGCGCTCGAGCTCGCGGAGGCGGACGAGGACCGACGCCGGATCCGGTTCGAGCGAGCGCTGGCGCTCGAACAGCTCGAGGACTACGCGCGGGCGGACCGGGAGCTGGCCGAGCTGCTGCCCGAGCTCGACGGCCGGGACGAGATCGAGGCGCTGCTCGCGCGCGGGCACTCGACGCTGTGGACCGAGCGGACGGACGAGACGATCGAGATCGGCACGCGAGCGGTGGAGCTCGTGACCGAGCGCGGCCCGGCCGAGCTCGAGGGGCCGGCGCTCGCCCTGCTGTCGCAGGGCTACGGGATGCGCGGGGACGAGGGCGACCTCGAGCGGGCGCTGGCGCACGGCGATCGTGCGCTCGAGGTCTGGGTCTCGGGGACGCGGATCTCGGAGCTCGCCGAGCACTACCACCTGCACACCGACGCCTACTACTGGATCGGCGGCTACGGTCGCGCGCTCGAGCTCTCCGGCCTCACCAAGGCGACCGGCGGCCTCGAGCCGCACAGCGCCGAGTTCGTCCTGCGCGGCGCGGGGATGACCGGGCTGATCCTCGCCGCGATGGGCCGGTACGAGGAGGCGCTCGCGACGGCCGACGAGGCGATCGCGATCGCGCGCCGGCTCGGCCGTCCGGACAACGTCGTCCTCAACTACTCGACGACCGCGCTGCGCGAGATCTACGCGGTGGAGGAGGCGCTCGAGCGCAGCGAGACCGTCGTGTCGCGGCTCGGGCCGTCCGACTTCAACATGCCGTGGATGAACGCGCGCGCCGACCTGATCGGCGGCCACCTGCTCGCCGGCCAGCTCGGGCTCGTCGAGCGGGAGTGGCCGGCGGCGTGGGACGACGCGCTCGCGGTGTCGGCGTGGGAGCACTGGCTGATCACCGGCCGGCTCGCGGCGTACCGCGCCGAGTGGGAGCTCGAGGCGGGCAACCACGACGACGCCGTGACCTGGGCTCGGCGCGCGATCGACGCCGCTCGCGCCGTCCACCGGCGCAAGTACGAGGCGATCGCGCAGACGCTGCTCGGCCGGGCGCTCACGGCGCAGGGGCTCGGGGACGCCGCGGCCTCCGAGCTCGGGACCGCGGTCGAGATCGCCGACGAGCTCGGTTCGCCGCTGTTCCGCTGGCAGGCGCGCGCCGCGCTGTCGCGCGCGCTCGCGATGAGCTCGGATGGGCGCCGATCCCGAAGCACCGCTCCAGGAGGCGGCGACGATCATCCGCGACGTGGCGGCGTCGCTCGCGCCGGAGCGAGCGGAGGTCTACCTCGCCGCGCCGCAGGTGGTCGAGGTCCTCGAGGCCGCCGGCTGAGTCCTAGCCGGGGCGCCACGCGGGGCAGCAGTCGTTCGCGAGGCCCGCGACGCCGCGCAGGCGTCGCTGCTCGGTCCCGTCCGCGCGCATGACGTAGATCTCCGCGTGATCGGTCCGGCGCGCGAACGCGATCCAGCGGCCGTCGGGCGACCAGGCGGGGTCGCCGTCCCACGCGTGGTTCCGGCTCACGTCCACCTTGTGGCTCCCGTCCGCGCGCACCACGAAGATCTCGGCGTCGCCCTGCCCGATCGTGAACGGGTCGGCGCCGTGCAGGTACGCGACGAACGCGATCGAGCGCCCGTCCGGCGACCAGACGTGCGCCTCGTCCGCGACGGGGTCGTCGCTCACGTCGACCTGGTCGCCGCCGTCGGCGTCCATCACGACGATGTCCTGGTCGCCGTCGCGCTCGGAGACGAACGCGATCCGCTCGCCGTCGGGCGACCAGCTCGGCGAGTACTCCGGCGCCGGGTCGTCGGTCAGCCGCGTCGACGTCCGAGCCGTCGCTCGACGCCGAGTAGATGTCGGTGTTGCCGTCCACCTCCGCGAAGTACGCGATGCGCGAGCCGTCCGGCGACCACGACGCGCCGGCGCCGGGCAGGAGCTCGACCGGCGCGGACGGCGTGGCGCCGGCGACGTCCACCACGAAGAGGCTGCGGGTCGAGACCGACTCGAACGCGATCCGCGAACCGTCGGGTGACCACGCCGGCCAGGACGCCTCGTCGACGCCGGGCGCGAGCTCGATGGGTTCGGCACCGGGGCCGTCGAGCAGGAACAGCGTCCCGGGGCCCGAGGCGCAGCACGCGACGACCAGCCGGGTCCCGTCCGGCGACCAGAACGGCTGCGCGATCGTCTCCAAGCCCTGGGTGACGGGCGTGACCTCGCGGCCGTCCTGCGCCATCACGTAGGTGTCGTCGCTCCCGGCCGGGTCGGAGTGGAAGGCGATGAGCGCCTCGCCGGCCGGCCCGAACGACGGCACCGCGGCGGTCGTCGTCGGCGGCGTGGAGGCGTCGCCGGTGCACGCGGCGGCCAGGAGGACGAACAGGCACGCAAGCGAGCGACCAACCAGACCCATCGGGTCGTTCTACGCGCCCCGGCTCGGTTCGGTTCCCGGTCGCGGGGTTCGCTCGGCCGGGGCCTCGCGAACCTCGTCAGCGCCTGCCCTGCGCCGAGGCCTTCAGGAGGATCTGCGTCACGAGGTACGGGCTCACGCCGAGCTTCTTCCGATCTGCTCCGGCGTCATCCCCATGGCTCGGTACGTGAGCGCGAGCCGTTCCTGGGCCGGGCTCCAGCGAGGACGCGACGGCCGGACGGAAGAGGTGGGGACCACCTCGGGGACCGCGGCCGGGGTGTGGGCAGGCGGGGTTCGCGGACGGCGCCGGGGCGTGCCCGTGGCCTCCGGCTCCTTCTTGAAGCGGCCCTTCGCCATCTCCCGTTCGGTCCGCTCGTCGAGCACCACGAACTGGTCGGCGGCCTTGTTCACGCCGACCGAGGCGATCCGGACCGCCTTCGCCCCGCGCTCCACGCAGGAACGCTGGGTGCAGTAGTCGTACTTCTCGGCTCGTTCGGGGTGCAGCTCGTCGCCGCAGATCGTGCAGGTGGCCATGGCTCCTCGTGGGGTTCGGTGGGTCGGCAGGCGTCGTTTCAACAACGAGGAACGCCCCCGCATTCCTGGTGCGGCCCAGGCACCGGGTATACTGCGTTCGCGCCCACGACCCGTGGGCGGGTCCGCGGCCCCAACCCGTCGGCCGCGCGCGTTCAGCCCCAACCACTCGGCTGAAGGCTTCAACGCTGGAGGCATGAGTGCAGACGACCGAACGCACGACCCCGCCCGCCGAGATGCTCGCGCTCCTCGAGCCCACGATGCTCCGGGGCCTCGAACGCCACCTATCCGCCGCCACCGAATGGTTCCCCCACGAGTACGTCCCGTACGAGGTCGGCCGGAACTACGTCGATGAGCCCTGGGAGGAGACCGACAGCGCGCTCGGGATCGTCTCCCGGACGGCGCTCGAGGTGAACCTGCTCACCGAGGACAACCTGCCCTACTACCACCTCGCGCTGTGGGAGATCTTCGGCCGGGGCGGCGTCTGGGGCGAGTGGGTCCGGCGGTGGACGGCGGAGGAGGGGCGGCACGCGATCGTGCTCCGCGACTACCTGACCGTCACCCGCGGCCTCGACCCCGTGATGCTCGAACGAGGACGCATGGACCAGGTCTCGCGCGGCTACTACCCGGACGGCAACGGAGGCCAGCGCGCGCTCGACCCGCTCGACGGCGTCGTCTACACGACGCTGCAGGAGCTCGCCACGCGGATCGCGCACCGCAACACCGGAACGTTCACGCAGGACCCGCTCATCGAGAAGCTCACCGCGCGGATCGCGACCGACGAGAACCTGCACTACGTCTTCTACCGCGACCTCGGCAGGGCGGCGCTCGAGATCGCGCCGTCCGAGATGATGCTCGCGATCAACCGTCAGGTGACGGGGTTCGCGATGCCCGGGCTCGACATCCCCGAGTTCAAGCAGAAGGCGATCGAGATCGCGAAGGCGGGGATCTACGACCTGCGGATCCACCATGACGAGGTCGTCCTGCCGGTCCTGTTCACGCACTGGAAGATCGACAAGGTGACGGGGCTGACCGACGAGGCCGAGCAGGCCCGCGACGGCATCACGAACTACCTGGCGATGCTCGACGCGATGGCCTCGCACTACGAGGAGAAGCGCGCGGCTCGCGAGTCGGTCTAGCCGCTCATCAAGCGGGGCCTTCGAACGGGCTCGGCTCACGGAGCACCACGAAGTCGGCGAGACCGTCCTGCGGGTTCGGCTTGAGCACCCCGACCAGGTCGAAGTCTTGCGCGTGCAGGATGCTCGGGTCGGGTGTGGTCGCGTTCGGCCGACGGAGTCCGATCACGAGCTCGAAGCCGCCGGCGTCTGCGACGCGCACCAGCGTTCGGATCGTCGGGGTGCGGTTCCCCGTCTCGATGGTCGCGAGGCTCGGCTGTGACGTGCCGATCGCTCTCGCGAGGGTTCGCTGAGACTGGCCGGTCAGCTCGCGCACGACGAGGATGAGGAAGCCGGCCCCGAGCGGTGAGGGCTGGGGTGGGATCTGCGCGACGGGCCCGATACGGAAATCGATATCGACCTTCTCGGGAAGTTCGACCCCCTCCACGACAGAACCCTATGCCTAGCCACCGACGCGTCCGTCGCTCGGGGTATCCTGCTGCCACGATGGCTGCCTACGACTACCTCTGCATGGCGTGCGAGCATCGGTTCGAGCACCGCCGCCCGATGACCGCCTCGGTCGACACCGCGCTCGCGCTGCCCTCGTGCGGCAGCGACCGCGTGCGTCGGCAGTTCTCGTTCATCGCCGGCACCGCGTCCGACGGGCGAGCGCCCCCACGCGATGGGCGGCTGTGCCTGCGGCGGCGCCTGCGCCTGCGGCGGCTAGACGCCCGCGGCGACCGCCCGCCCTGCGACGAACCGGACCTGGTTCCGTTGCGTTTCCGTTGCAGCCCTTGCCCGCACCACCCCGACTCGACCACCATCGCGTCATGGACGCCGAAACGAAGATGCTGCTGGCGCTCGGGTTCGTCGGGATCGGTGCCGTCGCCGCGGGGATGCTCGGGATCGTGCTGCCGGCGGGCGAGCGCCTCGCCGCGGGTCTCGCGCTGGTCGTCGGGGCGGGGATCGGGGTCATCGTGCTCGCGATCGGGACGCAGGTCGCGAACGACGTGAACGACTCACCCGACGGCTATGCGAACGTCTTCCTCGTGGCCGCGGCGCTCGGGCTGGCTCGGCACGCTCGTGAGCCTCGCCTTGCTGTGGCGCCGCACCGCCGCCGAGCGCGCCGCGCCGCGGACGCCGGCCTCAGCGCCGAGCGAGGGCTAGCGCCAGCCGTTCGAGCGACGCCTCGGTCATCGGCTGCAGGACGACGATCAGGTGGCCGATGCCGAGCTCGTCGTACGCGGCCAACGCCTCGGCCAGCTCGTCGACCGAGCCGTCGAACGCCCGATCGTCGCCCTCCTCCTCCGCCGGCGGGCAGCGACGGGTCTCGGACCTCGATCCCGACGGTGCGTTCGAGCGTCGCGGGGTCCCGGCCCTCGGCCGCGAGCGCCGCGTCGAGCGCCCCCATACGCTCGCGCAGACGTTCGTCCGGCGCCCCGAACCACGCCGTGTTCCACGAGTCGGCGTAGCGGGCGGTCAGCCGCAGCATCCGCGGGCCGAACGCGGCCACCAGGATCGGGATGTCGCGCGACGGCGGGGGTTCGAGCACCGCGTCCCTCGTCGTGACGTAGTCGCCCTCGAACGTCACGGTCTCGCCTCGAAGCAACGGGCGGACGATCCGGAGCGCCTCCTCGAACCGTTCGACGCGGTGGTCCCTCGGGAACCCGAACGCGTCGTACTCGGCGTCGTGCCACCCCGCCCCGAGGCCGAGGATCAGGCGCCCGCCGCTCACCTCGTCCGCGGTCGCCGCCATCTTGGCTACCAGCGAGGGGTCTCGGAAGCTCGAGCACAGGACGAGCGTGCCGATCTCGACGCGTTCGGTCGCGGCCGCCAGGGCGCTCACGATCGTCCACGCCTCGAGCTGGCCGTCGATCGGACCGCTCGAGGGCTTGTGGAAGAAGTGGTCGAACATCCAGACCGAATCGAGCCCGTGCGCCTCGGCCGCCCGCGCGAACGACGCGATCGCCGGCCACGAGGGCCGGCCGCCGCCGACATCGCTCGCGGCCGCGGGCACGATCACGCCGATCTTCACGCGCGGAGTGTATGAAGGATCCCGATGACCGGTCCGTTGCGCGTGACCCGATCCGTCGTGATCCCCGAACGCGAGCTCGCGTGGCGGTTCAGCCGTTCGTCGGGGCCGGGCGGGCAGTCGGTCAACACGGCCGACTCGCGCGTCGAGCTCAGCCTGGACGTCGCGAGGACGACCGCGCTCGGCCCGGTCCAGCGGGCCCGGGTGCTCGAACGCCTCTCGCGCCGGCTCGTCGACGGCGTCCTGACGGTCAAGGCCTCCGAGCATCGCTCGCAGCTCCGCAACCGCGAGGCCGCGCTCGAACGCATGGCGAAGACCCTGGCCGCGGCCCTCGCGCCGCCGCCGCCGCGCCGGCGCCCCACCAGACCCACCCGTGGCGCCGTCGAACGCCGGCTGGCCGACAAGAAGCGGCGCGCGCGGACCAAGCGGCTCCGGCGCAGCGAAGAGGACTGAGGCGGCGCTAGCGGCTCGAGACGCGGAACCGCTGGCCGCACGTCGTGCACTTCATGGACGTTCGGGCGGCGGGCCCGGCGTGGGTGTAGGGCTGGGTCTTCGTCGAACCGCAGAACGGGCACGTCGGTCGCGCCGCGACCGGTCGTGGCGCGTCGCGGGTGACCCACGCATCCTGCAGATCGACCGAACCGCCCGCCTCGACCAGCAGGTCCCGAGCGGCCTCGGCCTTCTCGAGGGTGACCTTCGTGAGCGCGACGAACGGGAGCTTCACGTCGTCCAGGTCCACCGGCTGCGTCGAGATCGAGCCGAGCGCGTCGGCCACCTCGCGCTCGCGTCCCTGCGACCACCCGGTCAGCAGGACGGTCGCACCCTTGATCTCGTCGTGCCGGCGCGGTCGGTCGCCCACCGGCTGCCTCCTTCGCGCCCGAACGACGTCCGGCAGTGTAGGGCACGGGTCGTTGGTGCGATCGGCCGCGTGCCATCATCCCGGCGTGAGGACCCCGCGTTGACCCAGACCGACACCCTGGAACGTGCCCGGCACGCGCTCGAGGCGCACGCGTGGCAGCAGGCGTACGAGGCGTTCGTCTCCCTCGACGAACAGGACCTCAGCAGCGAGGACCTCGAGCGGCTGGCCGAGGCCGCCTGGTGGAGCGCGCACCCCATCGAGAGCATGGACGCGTTCGAGCGGGCGTTCGCATCGTTCTCCGCGGAGGGCATGGGCCGCGGGGCCGCCCGCGTCGCGATCCGGCTCGCGATGGAGCACGCCGACCGTCAGGATTCGGCGGTCTCGAACGGGTGGCTGCAGCGCGCCACCCGGCTGCTGGCGGACGAGCCGGAGTGCAGCGAACGAGGGTGGCTCGAGTTCTGCATGGTCCGGTCGTCGTTCGAGCGGGGCGAGTTCGAGGAGGCGGAGCGGCACGCGGTCGCGGCCCAGGCGATCGGCGAGCGGCTGGGGGACCGGGACATCGAGGCGTTCGGTCGCGCGTTGGAGGGGATGATCCTGGTGATGCACACGCAGCTCGAGCAGGGTCTGTCGCTCGTCGACGAGGCGACCCTGTCCGCGGTCGGGTGGCGAGCTCACGCCCTACGTCGCGGGGAACATCTACTGCATCACGATCGGCGTCTGTCGGAGCGTCGCCGACTACCGGCGGGCGTCGGAGTGGACCGAGGCGGCCGCGCGATGGTGCGAGCGCGAGTCGATCACCGCCTTCCCCGGTGTCTGCCGCGTGCAACGGGCCGAGATCCTGCGCCTCCGCGGTTCGTACGACGCGGCCGAGGACGAGGCCGGCAAGGCGCGGACCGAGCTCGAGGCGTTCGGGCGGCTCCCGCAGGCGGGGGCGGGCGCGAACGAGGTGGGCGAGGTGCGTCTGCGCCGTGGCGATCTCGACGGCGCCGAGGAGGCGTTCGCGCAGGCCCACCGGCTCGGGAACGAGCCGCAGCCGGGGATCGCGTTGCTGCATCTCGCGCGCGGCCAGGTCGACGCGGCACGCTCGTCGATCGGCACCGCGCTCGCGGACGCGGGGGATCCGTTCGACCGGGCACGCCTGCTGCCGGCGCGGGTCGAGATCGCGCTGGCCGCCTACGACGTGACCGAGGCGCGCGAGGCGGCGGAGGAGCTCGGCCGCACCGCGGAGGCGGTCGGCGCGCCGATGCTGCACGCGGCCGCCCACCAGGCGCTCGGCGCGACGCTCACGTACGAGGAGGACGCCGCTGCCGCGATCGCCGAGCTCCGCAAGGCCGTCCGCGGCTGGACCGAGGCCGACGCGCCGTTCGAGGCCGCCCAGGCGCGCCGCTGGCTGGCGGTCGCGTACCGCGCGGGGGCCGACGAGGCGTCCGCCGTCCTCGAGCTCGGGTCGGCCAAGGCCGCGTTCGAGGGCCTCGGGGCGGTCCGGGACGCCGAGCGATGCGAGGAGATGATCCGCGCCGGCGACGCGGGCGACGTGGGACGACGGGTCGTGCGGACGTTCATGTTCACGGACATCGTGGGTTCGACCGACCTGGTCCGCACGATCGGCGACGAGGCATGGGAGGGCATCCTGCGCTGGCACGACGAGACGCTCCGAACGCAGATCGGCTCGCACCAGGGTGAGGTCGTCCACACGACCGGGGACGGGTTCTTCGCGTCGTTCGGCGACGCGGCGGCCGCGGCGAGCTGCGCGGTCGCGATCCAGCGGCGGCTCACCGATCACCGCCGCAAGCACGGGTTCGCGCCCCAGGTGCGGATCGGGCTGCATGCGGCCGAGGCGACGGCGATCGCGGACGACTACGCGGGCCTCGGCGTGCACGAGGCCGCGCGCGTGGGCGCGATCGCCGAGGGCGGCGAGATCCTCGCGACGGTGTCGACCGTGTCGGCTGCGGCGATCCCGTTCCCGCTCGGGCAGGAGCGCGAGGTCTCGCTGAAGGGGCTCGCCGAGCCCGTACGCGTGGTCGCGATCGACTGGTCGGGCGCCTAGCCCGTCCAGGTCGAGGGCTCGGCGCAGACGGCCGCGACCTCGGTCACCTCGCGCGGCGTGAGGGTCGTCGCCTGCTCGAGGAGCCAGCGCTTGACGCTGCGGGGGCTGCCGACGTAGACGTCCGAGGGCTGGCCCTTGATCGCCCAGTCGTCGGCCACGATCGCGAGGACCGCTCGGATCGGGACGGTCCGTCCGAGCGCCGCGCCCACGAGGTCGGACGCACGCGCCGCCTCATGGGCGGCCTTGGGGAGGTAGTCGGTCTTGCTGCCGTTGACGAGCAGGGTCCGGGGCGCGAGCCACACCTTCCCCGAACGGTTCTTCGTGTTGACGGTGAAGACCCCGCCGGGCCCGACCACGACGTGATCGATGTTCGCCGCCGAGCTGTCCGATCGGGACGTCGTTGACCACGTGCCACCCCTCGGGGAGCCGGCAAGAGCCAGCCGGTGAACCGTTCGCCGCGCGCGTCCTTGCGCCAGGCGTCGGGCGTCGGTCGTGCGTCCGAGCGCCTGCTCCGCGATGGTCCTCACCAGGTCGCGGACGGCGAGCGACGAGCGCGTTCCTGCACGCGCTTGCGGAGCCGCAGGTCGGCGAGGCTCAGGACGAGGTGTGCGGCGAGGATCTCTCGGTACCTCGCGAGGACGGGCCTGCGCGCCGCGGTGCCGCAGAGCTCTCGGTCCCCGTCCTGGAGGTCTGTCCGTGGAGCTCACCTGGGATGTTTCGGCCGGACGAGGGCGAAGCTTGACCGCGACGGGTCAGGTTCGGGGTTCGAGCGCGATCACGGGGATCCAGCGGGAGGTCATCGTCTTGTACTCGGCGAACCCGGGCCGGCGCTCCACCTGGCGCGCGTAGAGCTCGTCGGCGTCGGGGCCGGTGATGTCGACCGCGCGCACGGGTACCGTACGGTCGCCGAGCTCGACCGTCGGCTTCGGGGTCCGCGAGCACGTTGCGGACCCAGAACGGATCGGTCGGCGCGCCGCCCTTGGTGCCGAACACCACGAACCTCTCGCCGTCGGGCAGGTACACGAGGGGTTTCACGCGAGGTTGGCCGCTCTTGATCCCCTTGGTATGCAGGATCAGCAGGGTCGCACCGTCGAAGTAGCCGCCGACCTTGCCTCGGTTCGCGCGGAACTCCTCGATGATCCCGGTGTTGTAGTCTGTCCGGGTCGGGCACGCCGCCTCCTTCGTCCTGGACCAAGGGTACGGCTCGTCGTGCGGAACGGCCGGTCAGTCGATCTGCGAACGGGGCAGGAGGTTGACGCTCATCGTGACGGCCTCGGCGACCTCGATGATCTTGCGGTTCGATCGCCGGGCCTCGTCGCGCAGCAACTCGAACGCGCGCTTCTCGTCGATCGAGTGCCGCTCCATCAGGATCCCCTTCGCACGCTCGGTGATCGCCCTGCGGGCGAACGCGCCCTCGAGCCCCTGGTACTCCGCGAACCGGGACAGCACGACGTCGAGCGAGCTCTGGAGCGCCGACGCGTCGCGACCGAGGGTGATGTAGGCGAAGATCCCGCGCTTGGCCGCATCGCGGATGAACGCCTCGTCCTCGACGTCGAGGATCGCGATCACCGGGCACGCGGCCTCGGTCACGATCCGCCCGATGAGGTCGAGCGCGCGCTCCGTGCCCTCGCCGACGATCACGATCGCGGCGTCCGGACGCACGGACGCGGTCGCCGCCGCGACCTCGCCGAGCGCGGTCTGCCCGACGACCTCGTGACCGAGCTCGGTCACGCTGCGCAGGACCTCGTCGAGGCGGTGCCCCTGCCCGTCTGCGACGAGGATCCGGAGCCGGTCGGGGCCTCCTTCGTCCTTCATGGCAGTCCCTCCAACCCTTCGAGCCTAACGCAGCCCGCCCCGTGCGTGCCAACGCGGGGCCGTGCCCGGACGCCCCTTGTGTCTCGTCACCGGTTGCGCGTACGGTGAGGGCTCGGCCCCAGATCCCGGCCGTGAGCCGCCGCCGGGCGGCGCGCCATCGGAGCCCAGAGCACGCTCCCTCACCGGAGGATCGCTCCTCCACGAAGGGAGTCGCGATGCGGGTTCCTTCCGAGAGCTTCTCGGTGTTCGATCGAGGAGTCGAACGGCGCCCAACATCTGACGCTCAACGGCTGGCTCGACGCCGCGGCGGTCCCGACGCTCCTGGCGGCGGTGACCCGGGCCGGGCCAGGGGACGTGACCCTGGACATCGACCCGCTCGAGTCGATCGACGGGGCCGGGTGGCTCGGCGTGATCGCGTGCGAACAACGCGTCACCGGCTGGGGTGGCAGGCTCCGGATCGACAACGGCATCCGCAAGATCCTCGACCTGGCGTCCTCCTGATCGCGGGATGGTGATCGTGAGCGACTGGCGGGAACAAGAGGTTCGCAACGAATCGCGTTCGCGCGACCGGAACGAGTGGATCGCCGAGACGCGCGGGGCGGTGGCGCTCGAGCACGAGATCGAGGAGGTCTTCGTGTGCGAATGCAGTGACCCGGCCTGCCGCTCGCGGATCACCCTGACGCGGCTCGAGTACGAGGACGTCCGCGGCTATCCGACGCGGTTCGCGATCGCCACCGACCACGAGAACCCCGAGGTCGACCAGCTGGTCTCCGAGGGTCAGCGCTTCACGATCGTGCAGAAGATCGCCGGCCGCGCGGCGCGCATCGCCCGCGAGACGGACCACCGCCACCGCGACGCCCCGTAGCGCCGGCCCTTCGCGCGACCCCGGGTATCGTCGTGGGGCGACCATGAGCGATCCCCGCACGCCGTCCCCGCTGCTGATCGGCACGAGCCAGGGCCTGTTCGGCCTCGCCGGCGGCGAGCCGCGGCCCGACGCGAGCTTCGGGACCCGGGAGGTCTCCGCGCTGGACGTCCGCGACGGCGAGGCCTGGGCGGTGGCCGAACGGCACGCGATCGCCCGGCGGGATCCGGAGGGAGCCTGGGTCGAGGTCGCTCGGAGCGATCTCGAGCTCGTCTGCGTGGCGGCGACCTCGCAGGGCGTGTTCGTCGGCACGGAGGAGGCCCACCTGCTCCGGCTCGGCGACGACGGCGGGCTCGACCCGGTCGAGGCGTTCGAAGCCATCCAGGGCCGGGAGACCTGGTTCACGCCGTGGGGCGGGCCGCCGGCGGTGCGTTCGATCGCGCAAGATCTCGCCGGGCGGCTCCACGCGAACGTCCACGTCGGCGGCATCCCTCGTGCCGTCGACGCCGGGGCGAGCTGGGAGCCGACGATCGACATCGACGCGGACATCCACCAGGTCGTCGCGCACCCGTCCGAACCCGACGTGGTGCTCGCCGCGGGCGCCGTCGGGCTCGCGGTGAGCGCGGACGGGGGAGCGAGCTGGCGCATCGAACGCGAGGGCCTGCACGCGACGTACGCCCGGGCCGTCGCGGTGGCCGGCGAGCACGTCCTGCTCACCGTCTCGGACGGCCCGCGCGGCGGCCGGGCCGCGATCTACCGCACCGTGCTCGAACCGGGGTCCGCGTTCGAGCGCTGCACCGTCGGGCTGCCGGAGTGGTTCGACCGCAACATCGACTCGGGCTGGCTCGACGCTCGTGGTCGCGAGGTCGCGTTCGGCACGGGCGACGGCGAGGTCTACGTCTCGGACGACGCCGGCGAACGGTGGACGCGCGCGGCCACCGGCCTCCCGTCGATCCGCGCCGTGCGGTTCGCCTGAGCGGACGATCGCTCGCGACGGTCTCCGCTACGGGATCAGGCCGAACACCGTCCCCGGCGCCCCCGAACCGTTCTCGTTGCGCGGGCTCCCGAGGACGAGGTACGCGCCGGCCGGTGGGAGCGCGTCGAGGTTCGTCAGGTTCTCGATCGTCAGCCGGTGCTTGCGCAGCGTGAGCCACGTCGGCAGGAACGCGGCGTCGGACGACGGGTCGGGGCCGAACGTGTCCGTCCCGAGCGCCCCGGTCTTCGCGAGCACGCCCGTCCGGATCAGCCAATGGACGGCGTTGCGCGAGAAGCCCGGCTGGTGCACGCCGGACATCCCGGACCCGCAGTTGAAGTAGTTGGGCTCGCCGTCGCGATCGCCCCGCGCCCAGAAGTCCGAGCATCCCGTGAGCAGCAGCACGGCCGCGCCCGCCGGCATCTGGCCGAACTCGTCCTCCCACGCCCGCAGGTCGGCGACCCGGACGATGTGGTCGGGGTCGTCGCGCGACCTCGTCACGAACGTCGACCACCACGGCGGGCAGCACCAGATCGGAGGGGGAGAGGTCGTCCATGCAGAGCGCGCCCTCGTGGAAGTGACACGGCGCGCTGTAGTGGGTCCCGGTGTGGGTGCCCTCACGCACGAGCTCGAGGTAGAACCCGTCGTCGGGCACCGAGAAGACCGTGCGGATCGAGAACGCCGGGTCACCCGGGAACAGCGGCGTCGTGGCGGGGTCGTTCACGTGGCTGAGGAACACCACGCGTTCGAACGCCGGCAGCTGCTCCGGCGCGCGCTCCCCGCTCGAGGCCTGCTGGCGCAACGCGGCCGAGGTGGCCGCCCCGGCGACGAACAGGACCAGTCCCGAGATGACGGCAACGGTCCTCCGAACGGATGTCGACATCGCGCCCCTCCTTCGCTCTTCGGAGACCGGACGCTAGCGCTCACGGCGCGGGGATGCGAGTCGAGGTTCGGGGCTGCGGGCGCTACTCGTCGGTGCCGGACTCGACGATGTGGTCGGGCGTGTGGTGCGCGGCCGGGATCGTGCCCAGCTTGCCGGCCTGGTAGTCCTCGAACGCCTGCACGAGCTCGTCCTTCGTGTTCATCACGAACGGCCCGTACCAGGCGACCGGCTCCTTGATCGGACGCCCGCCGAGCACGAGGACCTCGAGCTCGGGCGAGCGCGACTCCTGGCCCTTCGAGGCCTCGAGTCGGATCGCGTCGCCCGGTCCGAACGCCGCCAGCTGTCCGGTCGCGACCGCCACCTTCTCGGTCCCGACCGAACCCGCCCCGGCGAGCACGTAGGCGAGCGCGTTGAAGTCCGTCGCGCCACGGGAGCTCGAGCGCGGCGCCCGGCGCGAGCGTGACGTGCAGCATCGTCATCGGCGTGTAGGTCTGCCCCGGCCCGGCGTGACCGGCCACCTCGCCGGCGATCACGCGCACGAGCGCGCCCGCGTCCGGCGACGAGAGCAGCGACGACCTCCGTCGCGCGGAGGTCCTGGTAGCGCGGCGGCGCCCACTTCTCGGCCTTGGGCAGGTTGACCCAGAGCTGGATCCCGTGGAACAGCCCGCCCGAGACCACCAGGTGCTCCGGCGGCCGTTCGATGTGCAGGATGCCGGCGCCGGCGGTCATCCACTGGGTGTCGCCGTTGGTGATCGTCCCGCCCCCGCCGTTCGAATCCTGGTGCTCGAAGATCCCGTCGATGATGTACGTGACGGTCTCGAACCCGCGATGCGGGTGCCACGGCGTGCCCTTCGGCTCGCCGGGCGCGTACTCGACCTCGCCCATCTGATCCATGTGGACGAACGGATCCAGGTCGGCGAGGTCGACGCCGGCGAACGCCCGCCGGACCGGGAACCCCTCGCCCTCGAGACCGCTCGGGTGCGGCGCTCACGCCTCGGACGCGGCGGAAGCGCGCGTCCGCGGCCACGGGCGGGACGCGGTCCAGGGTGGTCGGGTCTTCGACGGTGATGGCAGGCATGTCCCTCCCTCGAACCTCCCGGGTGCGACGGCTATTCCGCGGGCCGGGCCCGAGCGGCGACCCGCTCGCTACCCGACCCTCATCGAGAGGGCGTCCTCCTCGACCTCGATCTCGAGGCCGGCCTCGTCCGCCAGCGCGAACACGACGCGCTGGACGATCGGTGGGGCGTTGCGGAGCCGGACGCGCTTGCAGCTCTTCGCGATCCTGGTCACGGCGCGGTGCGCGCCGGCGTCGAAGAAGGTCGCCTCGGCGAGATCGATCGTCACGGTGCCGACGCTCCCGCGGCACGCCGTCGCCAGCAGGCTCGCGGTTCCCCGGTCGAGCTCGCCCGAGAGGTAGAGCACGCCCTCGCGCCGTTCGACGCGCAGCGGCGCCGACGCCGTGAACCCGATCGAGCTCGCGGCCACCGAGAGCGGGTGGGTGCGTTCGGCGAGTTCGAGCGCCTCGGGCGCGAACCGGTCCTGGCCGAACTGGCACAGCAGGACCGTGTCCCCTCGGTGCAGCACGCCGAGTTCATGCGCCATCTCCTCGAGCTCCCACCAGACCTGGGCGTCCCGGATCAGGCCCAGGCTCCACGCACCCTCGACGAACAGGTGGGCGCCGGCGAACCCGTCGCGCAGCGCCGCGTCCACCGCCGCCTCGAGCGCGCGGACGTACATCTCGGGCTTGAAGGTGTCGCCGGGGGCAAGGACGGGGGCGGCATCGACCACGATCAGCCCACCGGGGTGCCGGGGTTGTGGCAGGCCCAGGCGGACGACGTCGTCGGCGGGGCTCGCGGCCAGGTACAGGGCTCGGGCGCCGGCCAGCTCGGCGTGCTCCACGAACGCGCGGGCGAGCCAGGCCAGGTCGTCGTCCGTGCGCGTGAACGCGTACCCATGGTCGCCGCCTCGCAGGGCCGCGGGCGACGCGAACGCCTCGATCACGGTCGCAGGATAGGCGGTGGCCTCCGATCCTGCGAACCCGGCCGGCTCAGCCCCCGAGGACGGCGTCCCCCTGCAGGTCGCGGAAGAGCGCCCGGGCGCGTTCGCCGAGTACGACCGCGCTCAGCCCGCCGATCGTGGTCCCGCTCCCGCTCGCGACCTCGTTGCGCGCTCGGCTGGGCTCGAACGCCGGGGCGGCGAGCAGGAGCTCGAAGATCTGCGCGAGGGACAGGTCGGTGTGGAGCGACCGGCCCCCGGCGAGCACCCAGGGCAGGAGCGCGGCGAGCCGGCCGTTCGCCACCTGCTGCCGGAGCGTGGCTAGGGCCGCGATCATCAGCCGGCCCTGGTTGAACGACCGGCTGAAGTCGCCGGCGGGGACGTCGTGACGCGCCCGAGCGAACGCGAGGGCCTCGCTCCGGTTCAGGTGCTCGGGTCCCGCTTGGAAGTGCGCCTCCGCCGCCGAGTCGTCGATGGGATAGGGGATGTTGACGTCGAGGCCGCCGACGGCGTCGACCAACCGTTCGAACCCGACGAACGCGGTGAGGACGTACGCGTCGATGTGGATGCCCGACACCTGCTCCACCGTTCGGACGAGCAGCTCGGGGCCCCCTTGCACCAGGGCGGCGTTGATCTTGTTCGTCCCCGAGCCGGGGATCGACACCCACGAGTCCCGAGGGATCCCGAGGACCGAGACGCGTCCCCGAGCCGGGTTGACGCCGACGATGTGGATCGAGTCGGCGCGGGCGTTCAGGGCCGAGCGGCCGGGCCGCGCGTCGCTCCCGATCACCAGGACGAACAGGGGGCCGTTCGAGGGCAGCCCGGGTGCGAACGCCGCCCGCGCGACCTGGGGCTGGAGCTGCTCGGCCCGCGGGGTCCGGCCCCGGACGTCGTAGGAGACGATGCGCCAGGCGCCGTTCGACCTCCGGAGCACGAAGTCACCGTGGTTCGTGATCGGCGCGTGCAGGTCTCCGGAGACCGCCGACGCCTCGAACTCGGTGTCGGCGAAGGCCGCGAGCGGGTTCCCGTTGACATCGCCGAGGAACGTGAGGCTGACGGTCGCGCGCCGGGGGACCACCTCGTCGAGCTCGCCGCGGACCGGCCCGATCGTGAGGCGCGCCAGGTCGCGTTCGGCCTCCTGACGTGCCTCGCCGGAGAAGTGGGAGAACAACGCCGGTCGATCCAGGGTCGGCGCGAGGAACGCGGTCTCGTAGAGGTCCTCGAGGTCGCGGCGGATCGCCTCGGCGGGTTCGGCGATGTCCGCCGGTCGCAGGGTGCCGCCCTCGGTCTTCCCGGACGCCCGGACGAGCCGCATCCTCAGGTCCGGTGTGGCGGAGCGGGGACGCCCGCCGACGACGATGCACCCGACGGCGGCGACGGCGTCTCGTTCGCGCCCGTGCACGAGGACATGACGAGCGAGAACAGGACGAACAGGACCACGGCTGCCGGTCTCCGAGTGGGCATGCGACCGCACAGGGTACGAGACCGGCGCGAGTGTTCCCTTCCCCTCCGGTTCGTCCGCGCTAGACGCGGCGCTCGCAGCTTCGCACGGTGTCCTCGGGGTCGGCGTAGCAGACGTCCCGACCTCCGCCGCCCTTCAGGAGGTCCACCCCTTGACCGGTGCCATCGAGCAGGTCGGAGCCCACACCGCCGCTCAGCGAGTCCCTGCCGGGGCCGCCGACCAGGGTGTCTCCCTGTGCGCCACCCCTCAGGTCGTCGCCTCCGCCGCCGCCCATGAGCAGATCCCTGCCTCCCTCACCGAGCAAGACGTCGTCGCCGAGTCGGCCGGAGACGCGGTCGTCTCCTCCGCGGGCGCAGAGCACATCGGGACCGTTCGTCGCGCGTATGTCGTTCGCGCGATCGTCGCCGGTCCGCGTGCAGTTGGGCTGGGCCACGGCCGGCGCGAACCAGATCGTCCCCAGGATCACGAACGAGGCCGCCACGACGGCGGGAAGTCTCCTCATGACTTCCTCCCTTCCACGACAGGTCGGAGGACATCTTCCCATCCAGCGGGGCATCGAAACGGGCTGAAGCGTTGCGCCCGAACGAGCTACGGCCGATCTGATGGAACCGCTGTAGGCCGGTCAGTGGAACGGAGGTGGTTCCCTGCGTTCAGACGACGATCTCCGCGCCCTCCGCCGCGGAGGTGCATCGATCGGCGTCCACCCCCCAGCGCGCGACCACGTCGTCGCGCATCGCGTCGAGCTGGTCGTCCGGGTGCATCGGGTCGTGATGGAACAGCACCAGCCGGTCGACCTCCGCCTTCTCGGCGAACCGCGCGACGTGTTCGGTGGTCGAATGGCCGAACCCGAGCCGGTTCTCGTACTCCTGCGGCGTGTACTGGCAGTCGTGGATCAGCATGTCCGCGCGGTGGGCGAGGGCGAACCCCGAGATCCAGTCGGGAGGGTCGGTCGCGAGGTCGGCGCCCAGGGCCGGTTCGTGATCGGTGAGGTACGCCAGGACCCTGCCCTTGGACTCGATCCGGTAGCCCACCGTCGGGCCGGGATGGATGATCGCGTTCGAGGAGAACCGCGCCCCGTCGATCTGCCACTCGGACTCGGAGGCGTCGTGGTACTCGATCGTGGCCGGTACCTCGGACAGGTGCACCGGGAACAGCGGCGGCGAGAAGTACGTCGCGATCCGCTGCTCGAGCGAGGCGACGGGCGACGACGGACCCCAGATGTGCAGCTCGGTCTCCTTGCGCCAGATCGGCTCGAACATGCCGAGGCCCTCGAGATGGTCGACGTGCAGGTGGGTCAGCAGGAGGAACATGCGTTGTGCGCCCTCGCGGACGAGCCGGACGCCGAGCTCTCGGATGCCGGTGCCCGCGTCCAGGATCACGACGTCGCAGCCTGGCGGCCGGAGCTCGATGCACGAGGTGTTGCCGCCGTAGCGCTTCGTGTCCTCGCCCGGCGATGCGATCGACCCGCGGCTCCCCCAGATCCTGCCCTTCACGGGCGGTCTTCTTCGATGGGCCAGACCACCGAGAAGCTGCCGACGAAGTCCTCCGTGTGCGCGAACAGGGGGAACGAGGCGGTCTCGACCCGGCGATCCTCACCGTCGGCCGTCCGGAAGGTCACGATGCCGTGCGCCGGCTGCTGCTTCAGCATCGTGGTGCCGAGCGGCAGGTCCTGGACACCGATCTCCACGCCCTCCTCGTCCCGCGGCTGGGTGCGGGAGAGCCACTCGTCGGCGGTGGAGCCCGCCCCCTCGATGAAGGGACGGCCCGTCAACCGCTCGGCGGCCTCGTTGTAGTAGATGATCGTGCCCTCGGGATCGAGGAGGAACACGGCCGTCGCGAGCTGGGCGGCGAAGCTCCTCGCCAGGATCAGGACCAGGTTGTGCTGCTGGGGGGTCCGTTCCACGCGGTGAGCCTAGTACGAAGGTCGGTAGACCGTCGGTCCCGCGGCAGGCCCCCGAACGACCGATGTGCCGGGCGGCGGAAGCGCCTACCCTCGGTGCACCATGGACACGATCAGACGGCTGTTCGCGCGATCCGTCGTCACGTTCCGACCCGACGACGGCTCGATCGCGACCGAGTACGGCCTCACGCTGCTGCTGATCGCGCTCGCGATCATCCTGGCGGCCACCGCGTTCGGCCTCGCGGTCGCCGGCCTGTTCGACCGGGCGACGATCGTCATCCCGGTCAGCGGCAGCTGACGGGAGAGCCGCTCCTTCCACCCGCATCGCGCTGCGACGTATCCTCTTGGCGTTCCAGCCGTGGTGCTGGCCGTGGTGATCCGTGGAGAGGAAGGGTCCGAGCGTGGAGCGCACCACCGACTTCTGGCTCCAGCCCGCCGAACAGGCATGGCGTCCCCGCCCGACCCTGACCGGGCGCGACCACACGAGCTTCGAGGTCTGGGACGAGGAGCGCGAACGGATCTGGTGGGGGGACTGGGTCGCGTTCGGGCGCTCCGAGGAGGTTGCGGCCAAGGGCGACTTCGTCGTGCGGGACGTGGCGGGGGAGTCGGTGTTCGTGGTCCGCAACGCCGAGGGCCGGCTGAACGGCTTCTACAACGTGTGCTCGCACCGCGGGACGAAGTTCCTGGACGATGACGAACGCGGGAACCGGCGCAAGGCGTTCACCTGCCCGTACCACGCGTGGACCTACGACCTGGACGGCCGGCTCATCGGCACCCCGAACGTGCAGGAGAACGAGCTGTTCGAGCGGTCCTCGTACCCCTTGCATCCGATCGGCGTCGACGAGTACGCGGGCTTCGTGTTCGTGAACCTCGCCGACCGGCCGCGACCGCTGATGGAGTCGCTCACGCAGGGGACCGAGACGATGACCGCGTTCGAGCGGTTCGCGATGCAGGACCTTCGGATCGGCGTTCGGCTCGTCTACGAGGTCGAAGCCAACTGGAAGATCATCGTCGAGAACTACAACGAATGCCTGCACTGCCCGACGGTCCACCCGGAGCTCGTCAAGGTCGTGCCGCTGTTCCGGTTCGGCGAGGTCTGGGATGACGAGATGCGCGACGGCGCCAACGCGATGGTCGAGGGCGCGACCTCGTTCTCGATCGAGGGGCGATCCGAGCTGCCCCCGCTGCCCGGCCTGCCGCCCGAGGACCTGAACCGCTACTACGGCTCGTACCAGTTCCCGAACCTGATGCTCAACCTGCACCCGGACTGCGTCATGTACTACCTCGGCTACCCGAGGGGTCCCTCGCACACCACGGTCGTCTCCGAGTACCTGTTCCCGCCGGAGGTGATCGCCGACCTCGACCACTTCAAGCCCGAGCCGGTGGTCGAGCTGTGGGACCTGATCTCCAAGCAGGACTGGGAGGTGTGCGAGCGTGCGCAGACGGGCGTGGGCTCGCGCTCGTTCACGACCGGGGTCTACCCGCGGCAGGACCGGTTCCTCTACTCGTTCAACGAGGACTACCGGGTGCGGATGGGGCGCGAGCCCCTCGGCTAGGCGCCGGCGCCCGGGTCGTTCGCGCGCGCCTCGTCTCGTTCGGCGAGGATCCTGACCGTCTCGCTCCCCACGCGGGCAAGCCGTTCCATCTGCGCCGCACCGACGTCGAACGTGGTCTCGGCGTCGAACGACCCCGCCTCGTCCACCATCTCGAACACGTCGTCGGACACGACCGCCATCGCGCCGCCCCGCAGCCCCCAGATCCGCGCGAGCACCATCACGACGCCGGACTCCATCTCGGCGGCGAGGGCGTTCTGGCGCCGTGCGTCCTCGTAGGTCTCGCGCGCCCACGACTGGTGGTAGCCGCCGAACGCGACACCTTCCTGCGGCGTGTAGAAGACGTCGGTCGAGAACGTGGTCCCCACGTGGTGCGTCACGCCCAGGCCACGTGCCGCCTCGATCGCCGCGGTCACCACGCCGTGGTCGGCGACGGCCGGGAACTCGAGCGGCGCATACAGGCGGGACGCGCCGTCGTACCGCGCCGCCGAGTCGAAGATCGCCAGGTCGCCCACCCGGGCGCGCGCCTGGAGCGATCCGCACGTCCCGATCCGCACGAACGTCGTCGCGCCCACCCGCGCGAGCTCCTCGAGCGCGATCGCGGTCGACGGCGCGCCGATCCCGGTCGAGGTGCACGAGATCGGCGCCCCGCGGTACGTCCCGGTGTAGGTCACGTACTCGCGGTTGCGGTTGACCTCGCGGGCCTCGTCCCAGTAGGAGGCGACGACCGGCACCCGTCCCGGGTCGCCGGGCAGCAGCACGTACGGGGCGACGTCGCCCGGCGCGAGCTTGACGTGGTACTGCAGGCTCACGTGGCGGGGTCTCGGGCCGCGTCGCGCTCGGCGACGATCCGAACGATCTCCGAGCCCATGCGGGCGAGCCGCTCGATCTCGTCACCGCCGTGCTCGAACTGGTCCTGCGGGTCGAACTCGCCCGACTCGCCCGAGACCTTCAGCACGTTGTCCAGCACGACCGCGACCCCGCCGGCGCGCAGGCCCCAGACCCGGGCCAGCACGAAGATCACGCTCGCCTCCATCTCGGCGGCGATCACGTTCATCCGCTTGAGGTCCTCGAAGTGCTCGCGCCATGACGACTGCCAGTAGTCGCCCCACGACGACCCCGGCCGCGGATGCATCGCGTAGAAGCTGTCGGCCGTTCGCGTCGTGCCGACGTGGAACGGGTAGCCGAGCGCCTCGCCGGCGGCGATCGAGGCGTCCACGATCTCGTGGCTGGCCACGGCCGGGAACTCGAGCGGCGCGTAGAGCCGGGACGCGCCGTCGTAGCGCGCGGCCGAGTCGAAGATCGCGATGTCGCCGTTGTGGACCCGGTCCTGGAACGTCCCGCACGTCCCGATCCGCACGAACGTCGTCGCCCCGACCCGCGCGAGCTCCTCCATCGCGATCGCCGTGGAGGGACACCCGATCCCGGTCGAGGTGCACGAGATCGGGACACCCCGGTAGGTGCCGGTGAACGTGACGTACTCGCGGTTGCTCGCGACCTCGTGCGACTCGTCCCACAGGCTCGCGACGAGCGGGACCCTGCCCGGATCGCCCGGCAGCAGCACGTACGGCGCGACGTCGCCGGGCGCGAGCTTCAGGTGGTACTGGACGCTCATGCGCCGTCTTGTACCACCGGAGGCGTCATCTCCGCTCGGACCCCGACCAGACGCACGGGGCGGTCCAGGTCGAACCGTTCGAGTGCGCGGGCGGCCGCCTCGGCCATCGCGTCGGCGTCCGCGGTCGGTTCGGCCAGCGTGACGCCGTGGGTGCTGGTGAAGAACGGCGCGAACCGCACCTTGACCACGACGCGGGCGGCCAGCCGCTCGTCCCGGCGGAGGTCGCTCGCCACCTCGCGCGCGGTCCTGGCGACCTCCTGTGCGACCTCGTCCGGGTCGGTGAGGTCGCGCTGGAACGTGTGCTCGCGGCTGCGACCCTTGGCCGTCCACCCCTCGGGGTGCACGCTCGCCGAGCCCTCGCCGCGTCCGAGGCTCGCGAGCCACGGACCGGTCGAGGGCCCGAAGCGCTCGGCGAGGGCCGTCTCGTCGGCGGTGGCGAGCTGGCCGACGGTGCGGATCCCGAGCTCGGCGAGCTTGGCCGCGGTCTTGCTGCCGATGCCCCACAGCTCCGTGGTGGGGAGCCCGAACATCGACTCGTCCCACCGGTCCGAGGTCAGCACGAACACCCCGCGCGGCTTGCCGAACCCGCTCGCGAGCTTGGCCTGGAGCCGGTTGTCGCCGATCCCGATCGTGCACCACAGGAGGGTGCGTTCGAGCACCCGCCGCTGGATCGCGCGCGCGAACGCCTCGGGGTCGTCGGTCGTGACGGCCAGGAAGGCCTCGTCCCACCCCGCCACCTCGACCTCGGCGTCGAACGTTCGGAGCGTGTCCATGACCTCGCGGCTGGCGGCGAGGTAGGCGTCCGCGTCGACCGGGAGGAAGATCGCCTCCGGGTTGCGCTTGTACGCGGTTCGGAGCGGCATCGCGCTGCGGATCCCGAACGCGCGCGCCTCGTAGCTCGCGGTCGAGACGACGCCGCGCTTGCTCGGGTCCCCGTCGCCGCCGACGACGATCGGCTTGCCCTCGAGCTCGGGGTGCCGGAGCCGTTCGACGGCCGCGATGAACTCGTCCAGATCGAGGTGGAGCACGAAGCGCCGAGCCACGGCGCCAGCATGGCAAACGGGGGCGACGACGCTCAGGCTTCGAGCGTGAACGTGACCTCGACGGAGCCGAACACCTCGACCTCGCCGGGGTCGACGCCGATGTGTGGCGGCGCCGGCTCGTCGCTCCCACGTGCGGCCATCGCGAGCGCCGGGGCGGGGAACGTCTGCCCCGCCGCACGGTCGGGGTGACCGGTGCCGGGCTCGCGGATCTCGATCACCCGTCCCAGCCTGAGCCTCACGGCGGCAGCGTACGCCTCTGCCTTGCCTCGGGCCTGAAGCGCTGCCTCGCTGCACGCGTCCATGCGCGCCGGGTTCGCCGGCGTCACCACCCAGTACGGCCCGTCGATCGTGGCTTCCGCCCGGTCCACCGCGTCGGCGATCAGCTTCCCGGCGACCGAAGCGTCGTCGAGCCGTACCACGATCCGGTTCGCGGCCCGCCAGCCCTTGCGCTCCCAGCGGCTCCCGGACCACGACTGCTCGGGGGCTACCGACACCCCGGCCGTCGTCCGCTGCTCCTTCGGCACGCCGAGCTCATCGAGCAACGCATCCAGACGCTGGCTCCGAACCGGCGACGTCCCGATGCGCATCCTCGGAGTGACGCTCCACCTTGAAGACCTCGAGCTGGATCTGCGCTCGGTCCGGGCGAACGCGGACCGATGCCTGTCCGAGGACCGTGACCGTCGGCGTGGCTGCTCTCTCGTCGGCGACCATCGCACCAGCATGCCCCGTTGGGACCTTCAGTTGACGCTTACGTAAGTCCATGCTGAAATACCGACCGTTCCGGCCCGCAACGCCGAAGGGAGACCCCGATGGCCTACCACTGGACCCTGCACATCGACGCGCCGCCGGAGAAGGTGTTCGACACGCTGGCCGACGTCGAACACCACCCCGAGTGGGCGAACCCGAAGGCGAAGCTGAGCATGTCCTCCGTGTCCGGCGGGCCGCCGGCGCTCGGCTCGAAGTACCGCTCCGAGCAGGTGTTCGCCGGCAAGGCGCAGACCGCCGACATCGAGATCGTGGCGTTCGACCGCCCGAGCCGCTTCGCGTTCGCCATCAGCCAGCGCAAGCAGGGTGGGGGCGGCAAGGACGTGCACTACACGCACACCTTCGTCCTGTCGCCCGAGGACGGGGGCACCAAGCTCGAGCGCACGACCGACGGCGACGGCAACAAGCTCGTCGGCTTCCTCGCGAAGCCCGCGATCATGAAGGACGGACGCACGTCGCTCGGCAACCTCAAGGCGAGGGTCGAAGCCTCGAACTGAGTCCCGGGGCCACCGGCCCCGGCGTGCGCGATACTCCGCCCATGCGCGCGGCCGTGCTCTGGGACGTGGACGACCTCCGCATCGAGGAGCTCGACCTCGATCCGCCCCAGCCGGGTGAGGTCGCGATCCGGATGGCGGCGTCGGGCGTCTGCCGTTCGGACTACCACTCGGTCCACGGCGTCCACCGGCACGCGATGCCGATCGTGCTCGGCCACGAGGGCTCGGCCGTGGTCGAGGAGGTGGGGGAGGGCGTCACCGGCGTGAAGGCCGGCGACCACGTCGTCTGCTCGTGGCTGCCGTACTGCGGCTCGTGCCGCCGGTGCACCGGGGGACGCCCGGTCGTGTGCGAACGGTTGGGCGTGTTCGATCATGGCTTCCTCGCCGACGGGACCACGCGGTTCTCGCAGGGGGGGACGCGGATCCACCACAACGTGCCGTCCTCGTTCGCCGAGCGCTCGGTCGTGCCGGCGAACACCGTGTTCCCCGTGGACGCGTCGCTGCCGCTCGAGCAGGTCGCGCTCTTGGGCTGCGCGGTCATGACCGGCGTCGGCGCGGTGCTCAACACCGCGAAGGTGCGCCCCGGCGATTCGGTGCTCGTGATCGGGTGCGGCGGCGTCGGGCTCTCGGCGATCCAGGGGGCGCGGATCGCCGGCGCCTCGCCGATCGTCGCGGTGGACGTCGTGCCCTCGAAGCTCGAGCTCGCGAAGGAGCTCGGCGCGACCGAGACGGTGCTCGCCGGGCGGGACCGGATCCCGGAGGGGTTCGACCACGCGATCGAGTGTCTCGGCCGCACCGAGACGATCGAGCAGGCGATGAGCGCCGTCGCGCCGGGCGGGACGACCGTCCTGGTCGGGATGGCCGCGCCCGGCGTACGCGCGCCGCTCGACGCGCTCCGCACCACGACGAAGGAGCTCACGGTCGTGGGTTCGTGGTACGGCAGCGTCGTGCCGCCGCGCGACCTGCCGCTGCTCGCGCACCTGCTGGCGTTCGGCGAGCTCCGGCTCGGACCGATGATCGCGCGGACGATCCCGCTGGACGGCATCCACGACGCGCTCGCACGGTTCGAGACCGGCGACGAGGCGCGCTCGGTGATCGTCTACGACTGAGCGGGTTGCGGCGGCGGGAAGCCGAGACCCCAGGCGTCGTTGCCGCCGTCGACGACGATCGTGGTGCCGGTGATGTAGGCGCCGCCGGACGTGGACAGGAACGCGATCACGCTCGCCACCTCTTCGGGCGACGCGATGCGACCGAGGGGCGCCGTGCGCGTCGCCTCGTCGACGAAGTCGTCGCCGTACGCGCGGAACGCATCGGTGTCGATCGCGCCCGTGGCGACGCACACGGCGCGGATCCGGTGGCGGCTCCACTCGATCGCGAGCCCGCCCGCCAGGTTCTCCAGCGCCGCCCGCGCGGCGGAGGCATGCACCATCAGCGGGATGCCGCGGCGAGGGCTGAACCCGATGAACACGACGAGCCCGCCGCCACCCGGGATCATCGAACGCTCCGCGACGGTGCGGGTCAGGTCCCACGCCGCATCGACGTTGAGCCGGTGCACCGCGCGCCAGCCCTTGGCCGAGATGGCCTCCGGCGTCGAGACGAACTGGCCGCCCGCGTTGTTGACGAGCACGTCGATCCGGCCGAACCGATCGAGGACTGCGTCGACGAGCGTGACGACCTGGTCGGGCTCGCGCACGTCGGTCCCCGGCACCGAGAGGATCTCGGCGCCGGCCGACGTGAGCTCGGACGTGACGTCCTCGAGGGGTTCGGCCCTACGGCCGGCGATCGCCACGCGGGCGCCGGTGCGGGCGTACTCGCGCGCGATCGCTCGTCCCAGGCCCGTCCCGCCGCCGGTCACGAGCACGACGAGACCCTCGTTCGCGTCGGGAGCGAGGGGGGAACGGTAGGCCTCGGACATGCGCGCCCATGATGGCAGACTCGATCGAACCGCCAGGTTCGTGCCCACGCGAGCTCGAGCGCCCGAGGCGTCCGACCTCCCGCCCTTGGCTCGCAACGCGAAAACCGGCTCCGCCTTCAAGTTTCGGACCCATGGATGCCGATTCCTTTCGGGAGACTCGAACACTCGGAAGGGGCCACCGCATGGTGCGCAGAGCGCTAGCCGCAGCGGTGGGGGTGATCGCCGGTCTGGCGCTGATCTCGGCGCCGGCGGCGGCCACGTCGGAGCCGGTCACCAAGATCAGATTCACGCTGGACGCCGCCCAGGTGCAGGCCTGGACGAACGTGACGGGCACCGTGGTCGTCACGACCGGGAGCGGTCCGTCCACGAAGCCGTTCGCCGGCGCCGTGCTCACGGTGTCGGTGGACGGGGTCGCGATCGGCCCGATGATCACCGACGGCCAGGGTCAGGCGTTCCTCGCCTACCCGATGACCGTCGAGGGGCAGCACACGGTCCGGGTGGCCTTCGCGGGCGACGCCTCGCACAAGAAGGCGCACCACGACGCCGGGTTCCTGGTGACGCCGGGGGACCCGCCGCTGCCCGAACCGATCCCGGAGCCCTCTCCGGAGCCGTCACCGCCGCCCGAACCGCCTCCGGAACCGTCGCCGCCTCCGTCGCCGCCACCTCCGCCCGTCGAGGGACGGCCCGCCGCGCCGACGATCTACCTGTCGGAGTCGCCCGCGCCCGGCCTCAACTACCTCGAGTGGAGCGTGCCCGCGGACGGGGGCTCGCCGATCACCGGGTACAGGGTGTACCGGAGCCTCGAGAGCGGCGAGGAGGTGTTCCTGCTGAACAAGGGTCCGTTCGCCTTCAGCGCGGACGACGTCCACGTGGTCGCGGGGACGACGTACTACTACGTCGTCACGGCCCTGAACGCGAACGGCGAATCGCCGTGGTCGAACGAGGTCGTCGTGACGGCGACCTAGGACGCCCCCGCCTCTCGGCGCGGGTGGCGTCGAGGCCCGGCTCTCCCCCACGCGTCTTCGGAGCCGGGCCTCGGCCGTTGCTGGACGCTCCGCGCGGCCGGTGTCTCACCGAGGACCTTGTGCGATGGGTGCGCGTACCCTGACGGGCATGGCGCAGACGGCACCGGTCGAGACCGAACGGCCGGTCGGCGACGAGGACGTCGCTCCGGACATCCCGTGGATCGTGATCGTCTGGAACGATCCGATCAACCTGATGTCCTACGTCGTGTACGTGTTCCAGAAGCTGTTCGGCTACCCGCGCGACAAGGCCACCAAGCTGATGCTCGACGTGCACCAGAAGGGTCGAGCGGTGGTCTCCTCCGGTCCGCGCGAGCGATGCGAGTTCGACGTGTCGCGTCTGCACGCGCACGGGCTGTGGGCCACGATGCAGAAGGACCGTTGAGCGTGCCCGGAGCCCCGATCAAGCGGTCGCGTCGTGGCGGGTTCGACGTGCGGATCCCGGCGCGCGAGCGCGAGGTCCTCGCGACCCTCCCGGACATGCTGCGCGCGCTGCTCGTCGACGGTGACGCCAAGGACCCGGTGCTGCAGCGGCTGTACCCGAACGCCTTCACCGACGACGAGGAGGCGTCCACCGAGTTCCGCGAGATCGTGCACGACGACCTGCTCGAACAGCGGCTCGCGGCGATCGACACGATGGAGCGGACCCTGCGATCGGATCATCTGACCGAGGACGAGCTGATCGCGTGGCTCGCCGCGCTGAACGATGTCCGGCTGGTGCTCGGGGTGCGGCTCGCCGTCACCGAGGAAGCGACACCCGCGGACTTCGCCGGCGATCCAGAGACCGAAGGCGCCTTCGAGCTGTACCGCTACCTCTCCTTCCTCGAGGAGTACGTCGTGGAGGCGCTGTCCTCATGAAGCTCCCGCTCGCCCCGGCCGGCGCCTCGGGGTAGTCTCCCCGGGATGCCGACGACAGGGGGTTCCAGGATGTCTCGACGTGCCCGCACCGCCGGGCGGATCGGCGCGTTCGTCGCGCTGGTCTTCCTGATGACGGGGTGCATCAAGCTGAACATGAATCTCGGGATCAACTCCAACGACACGGTGAGCGGCACGGTCGAGTTCGGCGTCCAGAAGGAGCTCCTCGAGCTGACCGGGCAGAACGTCGAGGACCTGCTCGGCAGCGACGCCCCGTTCCCGAGCGACGCCCCCGGGGTCACGGTCGAGCCGTTCGACGACGGCGAGTTCGCCGGGCAGCAGTTCATCTTCGAGGAGGTGCCGATCGCGGAGTTCAACTCGGGCGGCTTCGTGGGTGGCACGGGCGCGACGGGGATCTCCGGCGTGACCGGCGCGGGCGACACGCTGAACATCGCTCGTCAGGGGGACACGTTCGTCGTGACCGGCGTCCTCGACCTGTCCTCCGGTCTCTCGGGCGCCACGGGGCCGTTCGGCGGCAGCGGCGCGCAGTTCTTCGAGAGCGCCGACATCAGGATCGCGATCACGTTCCCCGGCGCGGTCGTCCAGGCCCCGGGGGGTCAGATCGACGGCAACACCGTGACCTACGTGCCGACGTTCGGCGAGCGGTTGGAGATCAACGCGACGGGAAGCGCCGTGGACAACGGCGAGGCCGCCGACGTGGTGGGCGGCAGCGATTCGATGCTGCCCCTGATCCTCATCATCGCCGGGGTCGTACTCGTCGTGCTGATCGTGATCTTCCTGCTGATCCGGAGCCGTCGCCGTAAGGGCGGCGACGCGGGGACGGCGGGGTTCGGCGAGGCGGGTACCGCAGCCACGCCCGACGTCGCGGCGCCGCCGCCGGGAGCGCCGACCGATGCCCCTGCGGCGCCCGCACCGCCGATGCCGCCGGCCGCACCACCACCACCGCCGCCACCCGCCGAGGGCTGAGGCGGCGGGCCTTCGGGGCCCCGCCGGGACCGCGTCAGGCGGCCCGGTGCAGCACCCGTCGGATGAAGACGTCCTCCGGGAGCGGCGCCCACTCGCCGCCGTCGAGCCGGATGACCGTCTCGACCGGCGCGAGCGCGCGCGTCGGGCCCTGGATCTCGACGATGCCACCGTCCAGGCGGGCGGACGAGCGTCCGCACCCGCACGATGCGTCGGACCCCGCGAGCTCGAACGGTTCCTCGCACGCGAAGCAGTACAGCCACTTCACGGGCGTCGGTGCGAGCGTGTCGGTCATCGCCATCACCTCGAGGTTGACGTGCGGTCCGGCGAGCAGGGGGAGGGGAGCGCGCCGGACCGCACCGTCAATCTCACTTGGACCGCCGGCCCGGAGGCCGCTCGGTCGCGGACTCCATCTGGGTACCCGGCCGTTCGGGCCGCCAAACACCGGTGAGGTTCGGGAGGATCCGGCCGCTCGCCGAACGCCGTCATCCGACCACCTTGATCGCGAGGATCGCGATGTCGTCCTTCGGCTGCCCGGTCCGGAACGCGACCACCGCGTCCACCACGCCGTCGGCGATCCGTTGGGCTCCGGCACCCGCGAGCTCGGTCAGGGCGTCGTGCAGGCGCGTCTCGCCGAACTCGTCCGCATCCCGGCGTTCGTCGGTCACCCCGTCCGTGTACAGGACGAGCGAGTCGCCGAGGTGGAGGTCGACGGCGCGGTCGACCAGCACCGGGTCGTCGAACACCCCGACGATCGTGCCGGGGCTCCCCACGACCTCGATGGAGCCGTCCGCCCGCAGGACCAGGGGCAGCGGATGACCTCCGCTGGAGACGGTCGCGCGCGCCTCGTCACCGGAGGGTCGAAGGCGCACGGCGCAGGCCGTGCAGAAGCGCTGGTCGTCGGTCTGCTTGAGGATCGCCTGGTTGAGGGTCTCGAGGATCGCGCTGGGGCGTCCCTCGCTCATCGCGGCGGTCCTGATCGTGTACCGGGCCAGGCCCATCATGGCCGCCGCCTCCGCCCCCTTGCCGACCACGTCGCCCATCACGGCGATCCAACGGTCGGGCGCGGCCTCGAAGACGTCGTAGAAGTCGCCGCCGATCTGCGTCCCCTCGGCGGCGGGGAGGTAGCGCGCGCCGATCTCCAGACCCTCGATGCCCGGCAGCTCCGGGGGCAGGAGGCTCCGCCGCAGCGTCTCGGCGACGTACTCGCGTTCGGCGTACAGCCGCGCGTTGTCGACCGCGAGGCCGGCGCGGGCCGCGAGCATCCCCGCGAGCGACTGGTCCTCCTCGACGAACGGCGTCGACGGATCGTCGCGCACGAGCACGAGGACGCCGAGCGTCCGCCCTCGTGCCGCGAGCGGGACCGCGATCACCGACGCGAGCCCGAGGGAACGAGCGAGCTCGAGCTGCTCGCCGGGCGCCATCATCCGCTCCATCTGCTCGAGTGGGACGATCCGGGATCAGCGCCGCCTCGCCGGTCTTCAGGACGTTCGCGACGATGCTGTCGGGGTCGTCGGGGTCGGGCAGGTGCGCGTTGGCCATCCGCTCGACCATCCCGAACCGCGCCGGGTCGCGGTGCGCGCCGACGGCCGCCTCCACCCGGCCCTCCCGGTCGACCGCGAAGGCCACGCTGTAGTCGCAGACCCGGCGTGCGGCCGCCGCGGTCGCCGCCGCCAGCACCGAACGCACCTCGAGCGACGCCGCCATCGCCACGCCGGCCTCGACGAGGACCTGGAGCCGCTCGCGCGCCTGGGTCTCGAGCCGGTGGGCGCGTTCGGCTTCCTCGCGAGCGCGGACCGCCTCCTCCCGTGCGGCCTCGGCCTCCGCCTGCGCGTTCTCGGCGATCTCGCGCGCGCGGCGCTCGGCGTCGAGCATCCGCTGCTCGAGCGGGACTGCGGGGTCGGTCATCCCTGTCCTCCGCTGGCACGCTCGTTGACTCCCCTGCGTTCGTCCGGTCGTTGCGGGTGGCCTCCCCGGCGGAGGCGTCCTATGCCCGCCGAGGACGGCCTCGACGCCAAAGGTTTGTCGCTCTCAGTCCGGGGTGATCGGCACGGCGACGCGCAGGACCCGATCGTCGAACTCGGCGTCGGGGAACAACCCCTCGATCAGCGCCCGTCGCGGCGAGCGTTCGGAGACCCCGTCGAGCCCCTCGGGTGCCCGGTCGAACCTGCCGCACGGCTCGATCTCCAGGAGCAGCCGGCCGTCCTCGAGCAGCGAGCGGACCTCGATCCCGTCGGGCGGCGCGTCCTCCTCGATCGCCTGAGCGCACGCCTCGGTCGCGACGAGGCGGAGGTCGTCGACGGCCTCCTCCGAGCATCCGCTGCTGCGACCGACGGCCCCGACGAACGCGCGGACCGAGGCGACGTGCGCGGTGCCGGGAGGGATGCGGATCGACAGGCGTGCCATCGGCGCAGGTCCTTGGCCGTCAGCCCGCCGGGAGCTCGGACGTCGAGCCGACGATGTCGAACACGCGGTCGAGCCCCGTGAGCGTGAGCACCTTCATCGGCGTCCCGCCGACGCCCACGAGCACGAGCTTGCCGTCTCGCTCTCGGATGCGCTTGAGACACGTCACCAGCGACCCCAGGCTGCTCGAGTCCATGAAGTCGACCTTGGTGAGGTCCAGGGCCAGATGGTCGACGCCTCCCTGGATCAGCTCGAGCAGGTGCTCGCGGAGCGGGGGCGAGGTGTGGAGGTCGAGCTCGCCGGCGACCTCGACGACGGTCCAGGGCCCCTCGGTGCGAGTCCCGACGATCACATCCATGCGTTGCCTTCTCTCGGTCGTGTGACTGCTCGGCAACGACCGATCCACGTCCGGCCGGAGTCGTCCGGAGCTTCCCTAGTATAGGGAGCGCGATGGCGAGCCCGACGAACGAGGTCATCACCGTGTCCGTCCCACCGGAGGCCGGGCTACGTCCACGTCCTGCGTGCCGTGACGGCGTCCGTGGCCGCCCGGCTGCCGATCCCGTTCGACGGGATCGAGGACCTGCGGCTCGCCGTCGACGAGGCGTGCGCGTGGTTGCTCGCCCGCGGGCGGTCGGCCTCCGCGATGACCCTTCGGCTGCGTCCCCTGGACGATCGCCTGGAGGCCGAGGTCTCGATCGATGTCGCCGACGGGCCGTGGCCGCCACCCGACATGGAGCAGAGCCTCCCGTGGAGGATCCTGTCGGCGCTCGTCGACACCCTCTCCGTGGACACGGACGGGGGGAGGCCCGTCGATCCGCGTGACCAAGCGGACGCTCGAGCCCTCGCGGACGACATGAGCTCCGTCGAGCGCCCGATCGGTTCCACCGACCGTGAGGTCGAGACCGAGCTCTTCCAGCGCCTGCCCGACGACGCCGGGGCGCGGGAGCAGCTGGTCCGCATGTTCCTGCCGCTGGCCGAGTACCTCGCGCGCCGGTTCGACCGGCGAGGCGAGCCCTTGGAAGACCTCGTGCAGGTGGCGAGCGTCGGACTGCTGAACGCGATCGACCGCTTCGACGTGCAGCGGGACGTCCAGTTCTCGACGTACGCCGCCGTCACGATCATCGGCGAGCTCAAGCGCCACTTCCGCGACAAGGGGTGGGCGATCCGCGTGCCGCGGCGTCTGCAGGAGGTCGGGCTGCGCGTGAACGCCGTCCTGCCCGAACTCTCCCAGGAGCTCGGACGCTCGCCGACGGTCGAGGAGATCGCGGCGCGGTGCGAGGCCTCGCCCGAGGAGATCCTCGACGCGATGGAGGCGGTGCAGGCCTACTCGACGACGTCGCTCGATTCGCCCGTGGGCGAGGAGGGCGCGGCACCGATCGACGTGCTCGGCGGCGACGACCCGTCGCTCGAGATCCTCGAGGGGTGGGCGTCGGTGGCGCCCGCCGTGAAGGAGCTGCCCGAGCGGGAGCGCGGGTGCTGTACCTGCGCTTCTTCCGCGGGCTCACCCAGTCCGAGATCGCCAAGGAGGTCGGCGTCTCGCAGATGCACGTGAGCAGGATCCTCTCCCAGACCCTGTCGTTCCTGCGGGGCGCGGTGCTCGAAGACGGAGATCCGCTCCGCGAGACGGAACCTCACGGAGCGGATCTCGACGGAACGTAGCGGGACGCGTCGCGTCAGGTGAAGATGCTGCTAGTCGAACGCCGGGATGATGTACCAGGCCAGGAAGGCCAGGATGGCGAGGACGATGATCACGATCGCCGTGTACTTGATCGCGGCGTACCCCGTCAGCCCTGAACCCGGCTCTGGATCGTGTTCGTGATACTCGTAGCTCGGGTGGGACATGATCTCCACCTCCCGAGGCCGCACCATGCGGCTTCGGGACCGGTGTACCCGCACCGCGACGAGGACAAACCGCCGGGGCTGGTCGGCGACGTTTCGCGCGCGCCGTCGAGCGGTACCTCGTCCCCGTGAGCGACCCTCGTTCGGGCCCCGTGGCACCCTCCGGCGACGGCGCCCGTGACGATGAGGAAGCACCCGAGGAGCGTCTGAACCGAGAGCTGATCGAGCTCCTGAACGAGCTCCGGGTCGCGTTGCCCGGCGTGCAGGTGCTGTTCGCGTTCCTGCTCACCGTGCCGTTCAGCGACCGGTTCCAGGACCTCACCGGGAGCCAGCGGGCCTTCTATTTCGCGACGTTCGTCGGCGACCACGATCGCGACCGGCCTGTTCATGGCGCCCACCGCCTACCACCGGATCCGGTTCCGGGAAGGCGACAAGGAGCGGATGCTCCAGACGTCCAACCGGTTCGCCATCGTGGGGATCGGCTTCCTGACGCTCTCCGTGACGATGGCCGTGGTCCTCACGGCCGATCTGCTGTTCGGGCTGGGCACGGCCGTCGCTGATCGGGCTCGTGACGTTCGCCTTCCTCGTCTGGGTCTGGTTCGCGATCCCGGTCACGCGCAAGCTCCGCGACGGGGACGGTCGCGGCTGACCCGCGCGCCGTTTGCCCGAACCTGCGCAGGGAACACACACGGGGATGGATCCGACCGGATCCGTTCGCGACGATCGCGGAGGAGGTTCCGATGGACGGCAAGGACGATCGCAGGGAAGGCCGGTTCGACGAGGCCAAGGGCAACGTGAAGGAAGCGTTCGGCGACGTGACCGACAACGAGGAGCTCGAACGCGAAGGCAAGGAGGACCAGACGAAGGGCAAGGCGAAGCAGGCGTTGGGCGAGACGAAGGACGCCGCCGCCAAGGCGAAGGAGGCGGCGACCGACGCCGTGGACAACCTCAAGGATCGGGACTAGCAGCAGCTCGCGACGGAGCGCCGGGGCCAGGCCCCGGCGCTCACGTCGCCGGTCGGCCGACGAGGAACCACATCCGATCAAGGTGCGGGACCAGCTCGACGCGGTACCGCTCGGCGAGCGCGCCGACGAGTTCTGGTTTGTCGCCGGTCTCGAGGAGCGCGACCAGCTGCGCGAACTGCGCGCGCCACCCCAGCGTCCCGAGGATGTAGCGCCCCCACCCGAACACGATCCCGCGGACCTTGGGACCCCCGGCGCCGTTCAGGCTCTCGAACTCCGGCCGTCGGAACGCGTAGATGCCGCACTGGCACGACTCGTGCGGTACGCCGTCGTGGATGGGCGGCGTGGACCGGTCGGGCCAGGTGATCGGGCGCAGGCACACGGCCGAGAAGGGCCGGTCGTGGGGCCACGTCGTCGGGTGGAACAGCGAGAGCAGTCGAGGGGGCAGGCCGTCGCTCTGCGTTCGGATCGACCATTCCCGGTAGCCGACGAGCGGGACGATGCCGTCGGGGACGGGCTCGGGCCGGAGCATCACATGGCTGCCGCGGGTTCCAGGACCGGTTCGTCGGGCTCGGTCGCGGGGACCATGAGGTTCGTCCGCGGGCACCACGCGGGGGAACACCACGGGTTCGATGACGCCGGTCTCCTCGACCTGTCCGATGAACATCACGGCCTCCTTCGGGTCCACGGTGCGGTGGATACCCGCCCCGTGGGATCCGCAACGCCCGGCTCAGGCCGCCCGTGCCTGGGACTTGATGGTACTCATCTGCTCGCCGAGGGAGTCGAGCATCGCCTTGTCGAACAGGTCGCGAACCTGCCCGAACATCTCCTCTTCCTCTTCCTCGATGTGGTGCAGGAGGTTCTCGCGCATCACGGTCAGCTTGGCCTTCCAGGTCTCGTCGTCGACCGGGGTCTGCTCGAGCTCCCCGAGGATGGTGTCGACAACGTCATCTCCTCGTAGGCCTCGAGCACGATCTCCTTGGTCTCCGCGTGCTCCTTGAGGCGGGGTACAGGACGGCATCCTTCATCTGCTCGTGCACCGTCAGGGAGAACTTCAGCCGTCCGAAGAGATCCTGTCGGATCTTGATCGCCCGTTCGGGCGTGGCGTCGAGGTCCTTCAGCATCTTCTTGACCTCGTCGTGGTCCTTCTTAACAGCGTGAGTGCGTCCACGGCGCTCCTCCTCCTCGCTCGCTCGTCGTTCGTCGTCCTGAGAGGAGGTACCCCTAGAGCGAGCTCCACGCCTCGTTCCGTGGTTTGGCCGCGGGTCCCTCGGGCAAGACCTTGAGCGCGATGACGCGGTTGCGACGGGTGTCGAGCGATGGTCCGGGGATCCGGCGGCAACGCCGTGGTCGCGGCTTCTCGTACTCCGGGCCGAACGGCGAACCGATCGACGACGACGAGACGATCCGACGCATCCGCGCGCTCGCGATCCCGCCGGCGTGGGCGGACGTGTGGATCTGCCCGGACCCACTGGGACACCTGCAGGCGTCGGGGACCGACGCCGCCGGCCGCCGGCAGTACCTGTACCACGAGGGCTGGCGCGCGCGGCGGGACGCCGAGAAGTTCGACCGGATGCTGGCCTTCGCGCACCGGTTGCCCGAGGTGCGCGAGCGCGTGACGGCCGATCTCGAGCGCCGGAACCTGCCGCGCGAGAAGGCGCTCGCGGTGGCCGTGCGGTTGCTCGACCTCGCCCTGTTCCGCGTGGGTTCCGAGTCCTACACGCGGGACAACGGATCGTTCGGGCTCGCGACGGTCCGGCGGGACCACGTCCGCACGTCGGGCGACGTCGTCCGGTTCGACTATCGCGCCAAGAGCGGTCAGCGCCGGATCCAGAAGGTCGCGGACGCCGAGATCGCCCCCATCGTCCGGACGCTGAAGCGCCGCCGCGACGAGAATCCCGAGCTGCTCGCGTACCGCAACGGTTCGGGCTGGCGCGACGTGCGTTCAGAGGACGTCAACGCGTACGTGAAGGAGCTCGCCGGCGACGGCTTCTCGGCGAAGGACTTCCGGACCTGGCACGGGACGGTGGTCGCCGCGATGGCGCTGGCCGCCGGCGGCGAGGTGCCCGCCGCGCCGGCAGCCCGCCGGCGCCGGATCACGGCGGCGATCAAGGAGGTCGCGGCCGAGCTCGGCAACACGCCCGCGGTCGCGCGCGCCTCCTACATCGACCCGCGGCTGCTGGACCGGTACGAGGAGGGCGCCACGATCACCGCCCGGCTCGCGGACGGCCGTCGACGGCGACCTCGCCGACCCGGCGTTCCGTGACGCCGTCGAGGCAGCGGTCCTCGAGCTGCTCGAGGACGGTTCGCGTCAGCTGACCGCTGCGTGACCACCGTTTGCGGGCAGACACATCGGGAACAAAGAGCCCCCGAAGGGGATGGAGGGATCTGGATGCGCCTGCCCGAGACCGCGAGCGAAGTCACCGAGGCCGACAACGGTGATCTGTTCCTGCGCGTCCTCGACGAGGCGCTCGATGCGCTCAACGAAGCCCAGGTCCCGTTCCTGCTGATCGGTGGCATCGGGTCGGCCGTTTACGGGCGCGACCAGGGGACGCGCGACATCGATGTCTTCGTCCGCCCCGAGATGGCACGCAAGGTGCTGGACGTCCTGGGGAACGAGGGTTCGAGACGAGGGAGGTCGCCGAGCGCTGGCTGTCCAAGGCGATCAAGCACGGGGTCCTCGTCGACGTGATCTTCCGCTCGAGCCGGGACATCCTGCTCGGCGACGAGATGCTCGAGCGAGCGAAGGTCATGCCGTTCCGCGGCCGCGTGGTTCCGATCGCGCCCCCCGAGGACCTGGTCGTGATGAAGGCCTGCGCGATGAGCGAGGACACGTCGCGGTACTGGTACGACGCGGTCTCGATCATCGCGCATACCGAGCTGGACTGGGACTACCTGGTCGAGCGGGCGCGTCAGCACGGCGCGCCGCAGGCTGTTGAGCCTGTTGCTGTTCGCGACCTCGCTGGACATCGTCGTGCCGTCGGAACCGATCGCGACGCTCCACGAGGCGATCAGGACGGGGAGGCCGGCATGAGCACCGATGAATCCGAGTACGTCGCGGCGCACGTGCAGGAGGCGCTGGCTCGAGACCCACGGGTGGACTCGGCCGAGTTCGGCGTCACGGTCGTGAGGGGGAAGCGGGTGGTCGTCCACGGCCACGTCCCGAGCGAGGAACGCCGTCGATCGGTCACCGAGGTGGTGCGCGAGTGCTGCCCGGACCTCGAGGTCGAGAACCGGACGACCGTGGTCCGGTTCCCCGATGCCGAGGGGATGGAGACCGTCCCGTGATCCGCGTCGCTGCCGTCGGCGACCTGCACGTCGGGCCGGACTCGGCCGGCGCCCTGCGCGAACAGCTGAGCCGGGTCCCGGACAAGGCCGACGTGTTGCTGATCGCCGGCGACCTCACCAAGTCGGGTGAGCCGGAGGAGGCCGAGGCGCTCGCGCCGAGTTGATCGGCCTGTCGTCCCGGTGGTCGCCGTGCTCGGGAACCACGACCACCACTCCGACCGTGCCGAGGAGGTCGCCGAGCTGCTCCGCGGGTCGGCGTCGCCGTCCTCGAGGGCGACGCGGTCCGGATCGACGACGTCGAGCGGGTCGCTCGGGGTCGCCGGCGTCAAGGGGTTCGGCGGCGGGTTCGCCGGCGCGAGCGGCGCCGAGTTCGGCGAGCCGGAGATGAAGGCATTCATCCGCCACACGACGGAACGCGCCGAGGCGCTGGAGGCGGCGCTGGCGGCGCTCGACACCGATGTGCGCATCGCGCTCCGCACTACGCCCCCGTGCGAGGACACCTCCGCGGCGAGCGGCCGGAGATCTTCCCGTTCCTCGGGAGCTACCTGCTGGCCGAGGCCGTCGACCGGTCGGGCGCCGACCTGGTGCATCCACGGGCACGCGCACCGCGGACGGAGAAGGGGGTCACGCCGGGCGGCGTCCACGTCCGCAACGTTGCGCAGACGGTGATCCGACGGGCGTACGCGGTCTATGGGTTCGAGGCCGCCGCCGGTCGGCGGGAGCCCGCGACCGCCGGCGCGCAGGGTTCGCACGATGCGGCGCCGAGCGCTCCCGCCTCCGAGCGCTG